>CAWFFK010000017.1:0-62681 GCA_963815075.1 uncultured Bacteroidales bacterium | reverse complement strand
AAATATGGATCATCGGTAATATAAATTACCTGACCTTTGCCAATTTTTTCGGAACCTATAACCATGGTATTCCTGATCTTGTCTTTAAATTTATAGCCTGCAAACCCGGCAATTGGTTCTTTGTCAGTGACATAACCAATGTTGCTGCCTTTATCAAGATAAGGATATCCTGATGATCGTTTTATTATCAGCCATTCCTTTCCTAATCCGAAAGCATACGGATGTGTCTCGTCGAGCTTTACTTTATAAATACTTCCTTCAGATTTTTCTGAGAGCCTGTATCTTCCCTCATTCTCATACTCATATTTTTTAAGAAGAGTACTATCATCACTCCTGGCCTTTTTCTCTGCGGCTTTCTGTTCGGCAGTACGCGTCTCAACGGCTTTGGCCAGGGCAGTGGTCTTTATGCCTGAAAAGGTTGAAATTGCATTTTCCATAGCAATAACCCTTCCGCCTCTTTTTATATAATCGACAATCGTATCTTTTAATTTTGAATAATTGCCTGAACTGAGAATAAGAATTTCATAGTTGCGAAGGTCCGGGATTTTTGTTATTCCAGTATTTATAAGAGTGACTGGATAATTAAGTTCTCTTTCGAAGAAATACCACAATTCTCCTACAGAGGTTGAAGAAGTTCCCTCACCGCAAAGCAATGCCACATCTCTTTTTTTCATCAAAGGCGAATATTGAGATCCAAAATCTTTCCCGGTATCCACCATTCCGGTGAATGTTCCGGCAAGGCTTACCTGGCAATCGTTTGCAGTTTTCGCAACAACTGAATCAAAATCACCCCTGAAGTTATTATTGTCGCCGCGCGCTACTATAATGCTTCCCCTGTTGAAGTTCTTGCCTTCAAGGGTAAGCGGATAGAGTGAATACCTGAGCTTAATGTTCTTTTTGTACAATGCTGCGACAAATTTTAGTTCATTGAAACCGGTGAAATCAACAATATATGCATAGGTCGATTTTTCACCAGGTTCATTTGCTATTTTCGGCAGTTCAACTTTTCCTGTATCTGCTGCAATCCTGTCATTTATAGCAAATGCTTTAAGGGCATAAGCATATGGAAGAGCCCAGGAAGTGATATCATAGCTGAGTGAATCAGAAATTTTATTCTCTGGTTCGAACAGGACCTGCACCATGTGTGACTGCGGCTGGTATGCACTTACAAGAATGTCTCCCTTCTCTATTGTAATCTCCCCGTTTTTGTGGGAGATATAATCGAATCCTTTGAATTTTTTGCCCCTGTTTCCTGCATAACTGTACTGAATCTGATTCCTGTCAAGTAACTTCAAAAGATCAGCAAGATCCGACCTTTCATTTGATCCTTTTATAATTATTGATTTATATTTGAACTGAGGATTTTTAATACTCTCGTCAAAAAATTTATTGAATTCGTTCAGCAGTTTTTCCCTGTTTTCATACGATACTTTTATTGTTGCCATTGAAGAAGTGAAATGGCCGTCGATTCTTTCCTTTAAGATAAGTGTATCACCTGACTCCTGTTTAAAGGCCACACCTGCCGAACCTCCGCCTCCCTGTTCATAAGTAAAACCTATGGCTCCGTTTAATGAGGGCCATGAATCTCCATAGGCAGGGTAGAAGAAATCAAAATTCTCCCTGGTGAAATAAAGCCTGAACTTTTCATTGAATAAAGCTGCATTGCCTTCTCCCATGAGCTTGTGAAATTCATGCTGCCATGGTGTGAATACCGTATTCCATGGATCGGCAGCAGGAGCAAAGAAGTAGGTGGATTCAGGCCCCATCTCGTGAAAGTCGGCGTGAACCTGCGGCATAAACTGCCGGTAAAGTGCGAGACGTTTCTGCGTTTCAACCTGTGTCTGCCATACCCAGTCGCGGTTGAGGTCGAACAAATAATGATTTGTCCTCGAAGGGGGCCATCCTTCATTATGTTCCCATGAGTTCTTATCCGGATTTTCACCTGAATTCCTGGCAGTCCTGTATCTTTCAGTGTATAGATCATGTCCATCAGGATTCTGGCATGGATCAATAACAACGATGCACTCTTTAAGATAATCTGTAACTTTCGGATATGAACCTGTAATCAGTGTATACAGGGTTTTCATGGCAGCTTCCATTCCAACCGCTTCACTACCATGTACATTATAGCTCAGCCATATTATAGGTATCTGCCTGCCTCTAAATTCACCTTTGAGCAATCCGGCTTTTATCAGGTTATTTTTTCTGTACTCTTCCAGTTTTGAAAGATTTTCTTCACTCGAGACGATACATACACCGAGCCGGCGTCCTTCGTAAGTCTTTCCGTATTCACGAAACAAGGCGAGGGGAGAATTATCTGCTATGTATCTGAAATAATCGATGGCCTTGTCCTGGAATGTAAACTGCGTACCCAGATTATATCCGAGAAACTCGTCAGGTGACTTGATTGTCTGAGAATTTAAAGTTGTAAAAATCATCGCCAGAATCATGGCTGGCAGGAGAGTCCTTTTCATTTTTTGGAATATTTAACTTTGAGTGGGATAAATATAATCTTTTTTCAAATCTCTCCTAAACGATTTCAATCTGCTTTTAAACAGGGTAAAATTCTTAATAATATCTTCCGGATTCTGAAATAAGCTGATTGGGTCAGGCATAGCATGCCCATTATCAGGCAGATGTTGTTAAACATAAGACTTGAATTCAAATTTAAAATTCTTATTTTTGCTATCCTGTTAAAAGATAGTTCAATTAAAATGCATTGCATATGAAAAGATTAAGATTTCTGCTTACCCTGATTTGCCTGCTCATGCTGATTGCACAAACCAACCAGGCAGGAGCTCAAATGAGGCGAAGGGGAGAAAACCAGGTGGCAATTACGGGATGGACAGATGATACCCATTATCTGATCAGGACATTTGATGACAATAAGAATCCTGTGATCAAAAGTGTTGATATCAGAAGCGGGAAAGAAGTCGTAGTTCCTGCCGTGAAATCTGACAGGGAAATTATTTCTGAGTCCCTTCCTGAGGGAACTTCTCTTTCCATGAATGATGTTATGAGTCCTGATAATAAGAGTGTGGTTATTAATAAAGATAACGATCTCTTTTATTTCAGGATTGGTGATAAAGAGCTGTTAAGACTCACAAATGATGAAACACCGGAAGTCAATGTCCGTTTTTCACCTGAAGGAAATAAAATAGCATATACCAGGAACAAGGATCTGTATGTATTTGACCTGTTGAAAAATAAGGAAATAAGACTGACCTTTGATGCATCAGATAAGATTTATAATGGTTACTCTTCATGGGTTTATATGGAGGAGATACTTGAAAGGCCAAGTCACTATGCAGCATTCTGGTGGTCGCCTGACGGAACAAAAATTGCATACCTGAGAACTGACGAAACAGATGTCCCCGTCTTTATTCTCAACAGGCTCGATGAGGCAGATGGGATTCATGGCAAGATTGAAGCAACCCCTTATCCAAACCCTGGGGATCCGAATCCAAAGGTTAAAATGGGAATTGCAGATATTGAGACAGCCAAAACAGTCTGGGTAAAAACCGATTATAATGTTGACCAGTACATAGCCTGGCCATTCTGGACTCCCGACAGTAAGAAGCTTGCTGTACAGGTTCTTAATCGCGATCAGAATGATTTGAAGATTATTCTTACGGACCCTGTTACCGGTGATTATTCACAAATTTACGATGAAACAAGAAAAAGCTGGGTTGAGATTCATGAGGATATTTATGTGATGAAAGATGGTTCCGGCTTCATTGTAAGAAGTGACAGGAATGACTGGGAAAACCTTTATTATTACGGATGGGACGGGAAGCTGATAGCACAGCTCACAAATCTTAATTTCAGGGTAACAGGCATTGAGAAAGTTGATGAAGCGCTTAAAATTGTATATTTTAATGCCACTGGCCCGGAATCAACTGACAGTCATGCTTTCAGGGTTGGACTTGATGGCAAAAACCTGATGCAGCTTACGACAGGTGATGGGACGCATAACATAAGTATTTCACCAAAAGGTTCGTATTATATCGACACATGGAATAGCATTACAAGCTCAGGAGCTATTGATGCTTATAATAAAAAAGGCAAGACGATAACGCAGATATACAAGTTTGACCAGCCTGTGTACAATCCCGCCAGTAATTCAAAATCTGAAATGGTAAAGATCATGACATCCGACGGGTTGTTCAATATGCCTGCAATTATTACATATCCGCCTGATTTCGATCCCTCAGAACAATACCCTGTCGTTTTTACCATATATGGCGGGCCTGATTCAAAAAATGTTTACAACAGGTGGCAGGGTATTAATCCTTCGTGGTATGCACAGCATGGCATAATAACATTTGCAGTTGATCATCGCGGTTCGGGTCAGTTTGGGAGGAAAGGTCTTGATTATCTTTACCGCAACCTTGGAAAATGGGAAATACTTGATTACGAGGATGCTGTGAGGTGGCTCCGCACAAAATCATATGTTGATTCAACCAGGATCGGGATTACCGGAAGCTCATACGGAGGATATATGACATGCCTTTCTCTGACCAAAGGCGCTGGTTTCTGGACCCATGGATTTGCGGGATCCTCAGTTACTGACTGGCGTTTGTACGACGATGTATATACGGAGCGCTATATGGATACACCGCAGGATAACCCTGAAGGTTACAAAGAGAGTTCGACTCTTCCCTTTGTAAAAAATTATACGGGGAAATTATATATGACTCATGGCGACATGGATGATAATGTCCATTTTCAGAATTCCATCTATCTCATCTCAAGGATGGAAGATGAAGGGAAGATTTTCGAATTTATGCTTTACCCCGGTGGACGTCATGGTTGGGGAGGAGCAAAAGCGATACACTCCAGAAATGAGGCCAATAACTTCTGGTTACGTAACTTTTTTGGCAAAGAATAATATTATTCAACTTTAAATTCTAAATTTCAAAATCCAAATCCGACGGTTATGATAATAGGCATCCTTAAAGAAACTGGGAATGAGAACAGGGTAGCTATTCTGCCAGGTGAGGTTTCAGTTCTTAAAAAGATGGGCATTGATGTAATAACTGAAATAAATGCAGGACAACGTGCATTTGCTTCTGATGATGAATTCAGAAAAGCAGGCGCATCTCTGGCTGAACGAAAAGAGGTGATCTCGAAGGCTGCAATTTTATTTTCCGTCAATCCTCCACTTGACGATAACCTTAATTCTTTCAACGACGGACAAATACTTTGTTCCGTTCTTAACCCGGTTGAAAACAGTGAATGGCTCGAGAAGGTAAGGCAGAAGGGATTGACTGTTCTGGCCCTGGATCTTATTCCAAGGACAACGAGAGCACAGTCAATGGATATCTTATCTTCGATGGCTACTGTTTCAGGTTATAAAGCAGTTATAGATGCTGCTGCGTTGTTGCCACGGTTCTTCCCCATGTTCATGTCGGCTGCCGGAACTATCAAGCCGGCGCGCGTGTTGATACTGGGTGCCGGTGTAGCCGGATTACAGGCCATTGCAATTGCCCGCAAACTTGGAGCTGTTGTCGAAGTGTTTGATGTACGATCTGCAGTAAAAGAGGAGGTTAAAAGTCTGGGAGGAAAGTTTATTGAGGTCGCCGGAGCTAAGGAGGATGCAGCAGCCGGAGGATATGCCGTGGAACAGACTGAAGAGTTCAGGAAGAAGCAACAGGCACTGATACAACAACGTGCAATTGCTGCAGATGTAATCATTGCTACGGCCCAGATACCCGGTAAGAAAGCACCTGTCCTCGTTCTGAAAGAAACCGTTTATTCAATGAAACCGGGATCAGTGATCATCGACCTTGCAGCTTCAACCGGAGGCAACTGTGAACTGACCGAGAACGGAAAAACGATCGTGGTTAACGGCGTAAATATTATTGGTAAATCAGATTATCCGTCTGCTATGCCAACAGATGCATCAAAGATGTTTGGCAACAACATTATCAACCTTCTCAGGATCATGGTCGATAAAGAGGGCAATCTTGCATTTAACATAGATGACGATATCATCAACGGGACCACTGCGGTTCATTCCGGAGAGTATATTAGTCAAAGAGTAAAACAAATGCTGAATATTAAATAGGATATATCATGGGAAATGTTTTAGAATTCTTTCTGTTGCACAGGGAGACTATTTTTATAGTGATCCTTTCAATATTTCTTGGTATTGAAGTGATCAGTCACGTTCCGGCAATACTTCACACCCCGCTTATGTCGGGAGCAAATGCTATCCATGGTGTGGTAATAATCGGTGCCATTATTGTTATGGGTCATGCAGAAACAACCGGGTCGCTGATACTTGGTTTCGTGGCGGTTGTGCTTGGCACACTGAATGTTGTAGGTGGTTTCGTTGTGACCGACAGAATGCTGGAGATGTTTAAAAAGAAGAAATAGTTAACCTGGTTAATAATAAATAAGATCAGTTATATGAATCCTTTACCTCAATTATACACGGGAGATGCTATTCTGGAAATAACTTATGTTATTGCTTCTGTCCTTTTCATAATAGGATTGAAGATGCTGAGTCATCCGCTAACAGCCCGTCGCGGTAATTTCTTTGCTGCAGTTGGCATGGTTATGGCAATAATAGCCACAATCCTTTTTCATCATAAGGATGGAAAGCCTATTGGAAATCTTGGACTTATAATGGTTGCTATAGTAATTGGTACCATAATCGGGTGGGTAATTGCGAAGAGGGTAAAGATGACCGCAATGCCTCAGCTGGTTTCATTCTTCAATGGAATGGGCGGTGCCGCTGCTGCTCTTATCTCAATGATGGAATTTCCCCATGTCAGTCCTGAACTGATAGCAAAAAGCGGCATGGCAAACGGACATGTTCTTGCCATCCTCTTGGGAATGATGATTGGTACTGTTTCGTGGGCTGGCAGTATGATTGCATTCGGCAAACTTGATGGCAGAATCGGTGATATGCGGATAAAAGCCATGAGATATGTGAACCTGACACTTCTTGCTGTACTTATTGGCTTCATAGTTTTTATAATGACCAGGCATGTTCAGGCCAGCAGCGAGCTGACGCCACTTATCTATATAATGTTCGTTGTTGCTGTTATTTATGGTGTATTGTTTGTTATGCCTATCGGTGGCGCTGATATGCCGGTTGTGATCTCCCTGTTAAACTCTTTCACAGGAGTGGCTGCGGCCATGGGAGGATTTCTGTACAAAAATCAGGCTATGCTGACCGGAGGAATCCTCGTCGGTTCTGCAGGAACCATACTGACAGTGCTTATGTGCAAAGCGATGAACCGTTCGTTGTTTAATGTGATCATTGGCGTATTTGGCGGAGGCGGTGAAGTACATGCCGATGCAGGAGGCACAGTGAAGGAAATCTCTATTTCTGATGCTGCGGTTCTTCTCAGTTATTCAAAGAAGGTGGTTATTGTACCGGGATACGGACTTGCAGTTGCCCAGGCTCAGCATATATGTCATGAACTTGATAAGCTCCTCGAAGAAAAAGGAGTTGAAGTTAAATATGCTATTCACCCTGTGGCCGGACGAATGCCCGGTCATATGAATGTATTGCTGGCAGAAGCGGATGTTCCTTATGAACAACTTGTTGAGAGTGATGAGATAAACCCTGATCTCCCCAATACCGATGTTGTTGTTGTTATAGGTGCAAATGATGTTGTTAACCCTGCTGCAGAAGATGATCCTTCCAGTCCCATTTACGGAATGCCTATCATTAAAGCCAGAGACGCTAAGAATATTATTGTTATGAAGCGGGGGATGGGTAAAGGTTATGCTGCCATAGAGAATATGCTTTTCTTTAATGACAAAACCAGGATGTTGTTCGGTGACGCAAAAACAACGCTTCAGAACCTCGTCAACGAAGTAAAGAGCTTATGAGTCCACGCGTAGAAAGATTATCGGTTCTCAGAAAATTACTTAAAGAGAATAATATTGACTTCTATATTATTCCGTCTGCTGATCCGCATCTCGGAGAATATGTACCTGATCACTGGAGGATAATAGCCTGGCTGACAGGCTTCACAGGCTCTGCAGCCACAGTCATTGTGACTCAATCTTTTGCCGGATTATGGACCGATTCAAGATATTTTATTCAGGCTGAATACCAGCTCCGTTCTTCAGGTTTTACTCTTATGAGGTCATTTCAATCTGACCGGAATGATTTTATAGCCTGGCTTGCTGAAAACCGGTTGCCTGGCAACATTATAGGTTTTGATGGTCGTACTTTATCTGTTGGGCTGCTGAGAAAAATTGAAATGATCACTAAGGAGAATCCCGACTTTTGGATAACTGACTGCGACCTTATCTCAGAGATCTGGACCGACCGTCCTCCTATGCCTTCTGCGCCAGCCTTTGATCATCCTGTAATTTTTGCCGGGAAAGAGAGATCTGTCAAAATTGCTGAGGTAAGGGAGGAGATGAAGAGGCTTAAAGTAAATTATCAGCTTCTTACATCCCTTGATGACATAATGTGGTTGCTTAATATCAGGGGAAATGACATTAAGTACTGTCCTTTGCTGACATCATTTGCAATAATCGGAGAAAAACAGATCCTTCTTTTTGCAGACGAAATGAAGATTCCACTGAAATTAGCAGATGAATTTGACAAGCTTGATATTGTCATGCTTCCATATGAAGAGACAGCCGGTATGCTGTCGACGCTTACGGAAGATTCTACGATTTTACTGAATCCCGGAACAACCTCTGCATCGCTGTTTAAATCAATATTGAGGGGGACAAAGATCATGGAAGATATCAGTATCCCAACCCGTATGAAAGCAGTTAAGAATATGATTGAAATCGGGAATATCGATAAAGTTATGGTAAAGGATGGTGTGGCCCTGACAAAATTTTTTTACTGGGTTGAACAAAACTTGGGATCTGTACCCATGTCAGAAATTTCGCTGACAGAAAAGATCAACCATTTAAGAGCAGATCAGGAAAATAACCTGGGACCAGGCTTCTCAACAATAATTGCATATAATGAACACGCTGCGTTACCACATTATTCAGCTACCTCAGACACTGATTCGGTTATCGGTACCGATGGAATATTTTTAATAGACTCCGGAGGCCAG
The DNA here is from genome assembly GCA_963815075.1 of uncultured Bacteroidales bacterium. GTDB lineage: Bacteria > Bacteroidota > Bacteroidia > Bacteroidales > VadinHA17 > LD21. The sequence continues at coordinate 53,631 of CAWFFK010000017.1, read as the reverse complement.
TACCTCGATGGAACAACAGATATAACCAGGACAATATCTTTCGGGCGACCTACTCAGCAACAAAAACGGGATTTTACACTGGTGCTTAAGGGAACAATAGACCTGGCCATAGTAAAATTTCCATACGGAACAAATGGTTGCCAGCTCGATATGACAGCACGTAAAGCTTTGTGGGATAATGGTTTGAATTATGGTCATGGTACAGGTCACGGAGTCGGTTTCTGCCTTAATGTTCACGAAGGACCACAGGGGATAAGTCCTGGTGTGACAGCTACATCAAAAACGGTTATTGAACCCGGAATGCTGATATCAGATGAACCTGGCATATACAGAGAGGGGGAATATGGTATCAGAACTGAGAACCTGGTACTTTGTTATGAAGATGAAGTGACAGAATTCGGGAGATTCCTGAAATTTGATACAGTTTCGCTTTGCTATATTGATAAATCGCTGATAGATATCTCTTTACTCGATACAAAAGAAATTGACTGGCTAAATCGCTATCACGAAGAGGTGTATGAAAAACTCAGTCCTTATCTGAGCAGGGATGAGAATCTTTGGCTCAGGGAAAAGACTGAAAAAATCTAAATAGCCGATATTTTCTTTATTGGCGACTTTTTTGTTACACAGAGTAACGCTAAAAAGCACAATGTTTCACAAAGATGTTCAGTTGCTGCCTGTGTGTAACTCCATATATCCCCTTTGAACCTCTGTTTAACTCTGTTTAACTCTGTTTAACTCTGTGCTTCTCTGTGTAGCTCTGTGTCAGTTCTTAATATTTATTTCCCTGGTTTCATCATATCTTCCATGAGGGTGACATTCATTACCGGGAATTCAGTTATCCTCAGTTTTGCACAGCCGTAGGGAACAAGCCTGATTATTTCGGGATCACCTTCAGGTTTTACAGGGCTGACAGGAGGTACATCAGCCGAGTTATCTTTCATGGTCCATTCCGGGATTCTTATCCCTCTGGTGGTAATTACAAGAGGTGCATCTTTTATGATCATCACATATTTACCCGAGTCGGATGACCATACCATATCACCTTTATCGGCAAACGGATATTTCCCTATGGGATTCTCAGCTATTTCTATTCCTCTCATTATATTCCCTTTGTCTATCAACAGCCCATAGTTCCATTGGCTCGTTGGTGTTATCTGCCAGTCTACACTCCCTTTATATCCGAAGTTGTCATAATTGATTTTGACGCTTTTGTATTCCTTGTCAATTCTTAACGAAAAATAGAGGGGCCCGCGCAACATGGCCAACGACTTGTTGTACCTCTGCTCAACTCTTATATCCATGGGGACCTCGATAGAGATCTGCTCCCCGTTTTTCCATCTTGCCTTTATTTTATATTCCGAATCTCCCTTTACTATTATGGTCTTATTTTTATATTTTAGGGTAACAGAGTCTGCCCATCCCGGTATTCTCAGATAGACCGGAAATCTTACCGGCCTTTCCATACTCATTGTAAGTTTAACGGACCCGTTAAAAGGGTAACCTGTCTCTTCTGTTATGGTAACAACTTTTCCATCAGCGACTTTAGCTTTAACAACTGATGGTCCGTATGTTACCAGTGCAAGACCATTATCATTTGTTGCCATCCACATGCTTTCAACAAATTTTGGCCATCCCTGGTGCATATTAGCAAGGCAGCATGCAAAATCCGGCATCAAACCGTAAATGTTCGAGTAATCACCGTTGGTTGTCCAGTCTCTTTTTGCTGCTGATACGAGTACCTGGTTCGACTGCTGATCATACTGGTGTGCCCACATGTCGGGTGTGGTGGTGCCTGGCAAAGAATTGAATGTAAGCAGCTCGAGCCTGTCAGCCAGCCTGTTGTCGCCCAGTATTTCATAAAGTTCTTCAAGTGAAAACATATATTCCACGACGGAACATAGTTCTGAGCCACGGGCAGGACTTTTCCCTGAAAGATGTTCATCTCCTGAAAATCTTCCGCCAGCTTGTCCATGGTTAAGGTCATATTTTTCAATTCCCGCAAATACAGCCTTTTTAAATCTTTCATCCTTTGATTGCTGGTACCATAGTCCGGGATATTTAATTGCCATGGCATTATTTACGACATGTGCCGTAAGTCCTTCAGGACCCCAGTTCAGAGGGACCTTTTTATCAGCCACTGCTGCCGAGTCCCATGGGAACTTTTCATAATATGAAGTCCAGTCATAGCTGTTTTTTTGTATCGACTGAATAGTTTCAAGTATCCACGGTTCTCCTGTCTGTCGGTAAAGCCAGTATCCGGTGACAGCATTCTCCATGGCCCGTACTCCGCGCCATTCTTTGTCGGGCCAGTCTGGTGGCGTATCGTGAAGATATCTGAAGTATTTCACCAGAACATTAAGCGCCCTCTTATCATCACTTGCCTCGTAGTACTGCATCAAAACCTTATTTGCCACTGCCAGAGGCCAGCGATCCCGGTTTTTTGAAGGCCCGTACCATCCGCTGTCTATGCTGCTGGAAAGGATGGGCTCTAACCACCTTTTAACTTTCCTGATAAGAGTATCGTTATTTAGTATATATGCAAGAGGTACAAGACCATCGAGGTAATAAGGACCTCGTTCCCATGCTTCTCCATTCCCGCCACGCCATGATGAGTTGACAAGATCGGGCCAGAAATTATCAAGGTTACCGGTCAACCCGGCAGCCTGGTCCTCTAGTTGCGATTTGAGCCAACCCAAGGGTCTGACTGTTCCGAGGGGAAGTTTAATAAAAGCGTTTTTAAGCAGTGGTGGAGGATTGCCCTTATAGTTCACATTTACATCATTTTTAATGCAGGAAGTGAATAGCACGGCGAAGAGGATAAAAACCGGAAACAGGTATTTTTTCATTATCAAACCTTTTTAATCAACTGGACAATTATAATTTTTATAAAAATATAAAACTTTAATGGTTTGGCTATTTATAAAGTATTTTTTGCCTCATTCCCCTGGCGACCTTTTATGCATTTTTACCTCATCCCTCTTTCCGATAGCTATATAATACTTCAGAATTATGGTAACAAAAATGCCGGAGTTTTATTTTCATGTCTTCTTTTCAATGGGTGAAGGATTTTCCTCGGCTTCACCTGCTAATGACAACATTTTACAAAATAAACATTATAAACCACTTATCTTTTATCCAAAAGACCTTTTATGCATATGCTCCCTAATGGCCCTGTCATCCCGAATCCCGCTTCTTGCGGGATGAGGGATCTCCTTCGAATTAACATAACGAGGTTGAGTGAGATATCCTTTTCTGTCATTCCGGATGGAGCAAAGCGGAATTAGGAACCGAGGGGGTGAGGTATAGTATCTCTATTCCGTTCTTATTGAATTGGCCGGGTTCATAATGGCTGCCTGATATGCCTTATAGCTGACGGTCAGGAATGTGATCAGTATGGTCATCAGTGCCGATAAAATTAATAAAGCAACTCCGATATTGGTCTTGTATACATAGTTTTGCAACCAGTGATTCATGAAGTAATATGCTACCGGTATGGCTATTACGATACCTATCGTAACAAGTATCAGAAAGTCCTTTGATATTAACCCGAGAACTGTTTTTTCATTGGCTCCGAATACTTTCCTTATGCCAATCTCTTTTGTTCGCTGTTCAACCATATATGAAGCCAGTCCGAACAGGCCCAGACAGGCGATAAGTATTGCCAGTATTGTGAAAATTGTAAAGATTAGACCTCTGTTTTCATCTGCCTCAAACTGCCGGTTAAAACGTTCCGACAGGAAAGTGTAATTATAAGGCTGATCAGGAAAGATCTCTTTCCACTTTGATTCAATAAAACTTAGTGTTTGCTTCATTTCACTTCCACTCAGCTTTATATATATAATATTATTATTCGTACGGTATGCCAGCAGCAGCGATTCAATTCCATTGTACATTCCTGTCTGGTGATAGTCGTGCATCACACCAATAACTCTTGCCCGCAGTTGGTTGGCATTGCCTGCTTCAATTTTCTTTCCGATAGGTTCGGTCCATCCCATTCTCTTCACAAATGTTTCATTTACAACCACTCCTGAAAGTGTGTCTGATGGCATGTCCTTTTCAAAATCACGTCCTTTGACCATCTTAATTCCCAGGGCATCCACAAAGTCGTGATCCACAATAGCAAAATTGATTCCTTTCTGAGCCATTCCCTGGTCAGTTTCCACGTTGAAGATCAGCTTTCCTGATCCCTCACCAATGGGTGTGTTTGTTGAGGTTACATATTTAATATTTGGATTATCAAGAAGAGCCTGCTTAAGCACAGGGTATTTTCTTACCATTTCCTGGTTCAGCTGAAGTCCGATTACATTCTTCTGGTCAAATCCCTGGTCCATTGTTTTCAGGTAATTTAATTGTTTGAAAGCCACCAGCGTACAGATAATCATTATTACCGAAATGGAGAATTGGATAACAACAAGTATTTTCCGGAAAAGGCTTCCTGCAGATCCCTGGGTTATTTCACCTTTCAGAACCGTCACGGGACTAAATCGGGAAAGGAAGAATGCTGGATAGCTGCCTCCTAAAATACCTACTATAATTATTATGCTCAGAAGGCTGAGAAGTACAACAGGGCTGTGAATTACGTGAAGGTCGAATGATTTTCCTGCCAGCAGGTTAAATTTTGGGAGGAGTACTATCACCAGTATAATGCTAAGAATCAGGGAAACAAGCGTAAAAAGTACAGATTCTGACAGGAATTGCGTAACCAGCGCTCCGCGACGTGAACCTACAACTTTTCTAAGTCCGACCTCGCGGGCCCTTCTTGTGGACCGGGCTGTTGCAAGGTTCATATAATTCATGGCAGCAATTAGTATAAGGAATATGGCAACTATTCCGAAGATATAAACATATGTGATGCTGCCTGTTGGCTCTGGCTCTCCGGCATTTGTTGAATAAAGATGAATCCTGGTTATCGGTTCAAGGATGTATTCTGTTGTTATATGCATACCTCCAAAAATCGGCTTCATATATGTGTCATACATCTCATGAATTTTTGTCTCGAATGCTTTTACATCGAAATTCCTGGGAAACAGGAGGTATGTGAAAACCCCGAAATTTCCCCAGCTCCCAAGCTGTTTTGGGAGATTATTCCTAGAAGCGACTGCATCAAACCGGAAATGCGAGTTTGCAGGGACATTCTGTATTACACCTGTGACCTCATAAGTATCTGACCCTGTTGTAAGTGTTTTTCCGATAGGGTCTGTCTTACCAAAATATTTGTTTGCTATCCTTTCAGTAAGGACTATTTTATTCGGTTCCAGCAAGGCTGATCTTACCTCACCTTTAATTACCTTATAAGTAAATATGTCAAAAAGGGTCGAATCGACAAAATTGAAGTTCTCCTCGTAGAATTCCTTGTCTTCATACTTGTAAAGTGCCCGCGGCATATTGATAAATCTTACATATGCCTCAACTTCAGGATAATCGTGTACAACCTGCGGACCAAATGGAATCTGTGCCACAATCCAGGTGAACTGATCGTCCGGCTCCGTAATTTTGGTGGAGACACGGTAGATCCTGTCTGCTTTTTCATGATAACGGTCGTAGCTTACTTCGTCAGAGACGTAGATAATCAGAAATAATGCACTGGTGATACCAAGGGTAAGTCCCAGTATATTCAGAATGCTGTATCCAAAATGTTTATAGATATGTCTGAATGCAGTTTTGATCAGGTTTTTGAGCATAAAACTATTTTTAAGTTAAAATCAAAAATAAGACTTATTGGTTTTCAATCTTTAAATTATCTGGCCTTTAACAGTAGATTAACATTACTTTTTTTCTTCAAAGACTTTTATCTCATCAAACCATGCAACTCCCTGTCCTGGCATTCTCAGAATGATGTTTGTTTTAAACCGGGGCACAGTATCAACGGGAATTGTAACAAATGTTACAAATTCCCGCCACTCTTTACCCGGGACAAACCTTGCCCTTCCAAAGTCACCAAGCAACACTTCAACATACTGAGGCAACTCTTTTTCATAATTTAGACGCCTGGCTTCCTGATTTGTTACATCAGGAAACCTTTGTTCAGGATCAGATTTTGCCCGGAGCGAAATAACATAAGATGCCCCGGCCCTGACATAAAAGGGGAATAGCCTGATTGATACACCTTTGTCCTGTACAGGTGTTCTCAGTCTCAGGGAGTGATTCCCTTCATAATGCTCCCTTGAATCCAGAAAATAGGTTGCGCCTCTGTCCCCGCCAGGTCGTACATAGCAGGCAGATGGTATACCCGGGTTCGATAAATCCTCAAAACCAGGATCTTGAATAAGATTTGGGAACTGCAGGCCCAAAGTCCCCGGCTCAGTTTTCATGTTTATCAGATATACCTCTGAACCAAAAGGAGCAATCTGGACTGAAATAACCCCGCCATTGACATTTACAGTTCTGTTTTCGAACAGCACCAATGCTTTACCATTCCTGACTCCTTTAATCCTTATACCTGTTGAAACAGGAGTATTTATTTTGTTTACCGCCATTACAATAAGCTGTCCGTTATGAAGCTTTGAGGAGACAAGGATATTTGAAGAATATGATTCTGCAGGCAGTGTCTCTTCATCTGAAAGAATCCAGGGAGTAAGTTCGGCAACTTCCATCGCAATGCGGCCACATTCGCTCCATGTGGCAGTTGATTTTGGGAAATAATTAGGTCCCTGCCGAACGAAATATTCAATGCCTGTTGCCCCTTTTATAATGGATTGCCATGTCATTGATCTAACTTCCTGGAACGTTGGCTCACGCTCCCATAACTCTCCTCCTCCAAATGCCTGGGGGACTATCCACAACGGTCTTTTGCCAGCGAATTCATCTTTAAGCTGACCGGTAATATCAGCCACCACTGATACAGGAAGATGAGGTACAGGGTAGGGATCGGCCATAACAATATCAAGAGAATTGATATAGGCTTTTGATGATATAAAAGGGGACATAAATACTATTGAAACGGGGTGCCAGGGATCAACCTCTTTTACAGTTCTGTAAATATCTTCAAGTTTCTCAGGCGATATATTGGTTCCGTTCGGCTCATCTGAAATATACCAGCCAAGAAGAGCAGGGTGATCCATAAATGTTTTAATTTCAGAAATGAGCCGTATCTTTTTTTCTTCATCCGTAAGTCCATCTACCTTAGAACCAACGCCTCCTCCTCCTGAAACTGAAAGCAGGTTATAATTGACTTTCATTCCAAGTTGAGCACACCTGTCCATATAGGTCTTTCTTTCATCGAGCGTTTCTGGCAGTATCTTCTGGTATGGAGACAGAAAATTAAATCCTCTTACTGCTTCTTCTTCCGGCATGGTAGGGAACAGCGGAGAATAACAATAGAATCCGAAAGGAAAAAACTGCCTCATGTTCACAATTAATCCGCCCGTGAGCCTGTCTGTTTTTACCTCATTCGGTTTATAGGCAAGAACCGGAAGATCTGTTTTTGCCTGGTAAACCACCCCGGGTCTCCATGAGATAGCGATATTTGCAATCACTTTATAAACAGAAGGTGGAAAATGTATATTAAATGGTATCCTGAAAAGTGTTTTACCAGGTCTGCCTTTCAGTGAGGTAAGAACTTCTCCATTAACCAGAACATCGATTGACAGGTTACTGGTCGACAATCCCTGAGGAACATGGAGCAGAAATTCACCGTCTTTTTCATAAGAATAAAAACTGTATCGGGGGTATATTTTAAAGTATGTCGTATCAATTGCTTGACAAAAAATAATTTGGCTGAATGAATTAAGGGTGATTATAATGAATAGTGAAATTAGCTTTCTATGCATATTCTAAATAAATGTTAAACAGAGTTTTATAAAATTATATAAATTCAGTGAAATTTACTTTCTGAATGTCTGTGCGGATATATTTATTTTGCCACAAAGACACAAAGGTACCAGTGCTTCACAAAGAATTTCTGAAAAAATATGAGATAAATGTAGTGACTTTTATGTTTAGCAAAAAAATTATTATTATTGATTCTGAATATAACATTTCACGACAAGGAGATTAAGGAAATGGATTCCTAAGCTGGTCCAAAACAACAAATTAAATGATTTTGTTTAAAAGTTCAGATTCGTCGTATTAAAAAATTATCTTTAATGCTTCGATATCTGTTTGATCTGTTCTTTTTCATTTTCAGAAAAAATGATTTATTTATTTGGTCTTAAATTATTCGGCACTCAATATCTGCGCAGGTACCTGTTGATTTTTTGTTTCCTCATATCAGCAATTGGTAATTTATTTTCTCAACATCCTGATTATAAATTTGAATATCTTACAATCGATAACGGGTTATCGAGCAACCGCATTAGATGCCTGTTCAAAGATAGTAAAGACTACCTTTGGATGGGAACTGATGTGGGTCTTGACAGGTATGACAGCTACGAGGTAAAAAAATACCGGCATTCAGATGATCAGCCTGGTACAATAAGCAGTGATATACTGACATGTATTTATGAAGATCATGAAAAAAATCTTTGGTTTGGTACATATGACGGGTTAAATCTCTATGATCCGAATAAAGATAATTTTGAGGTATTCAGGAATAATCCCTCTGATATAAGAAGTATTAACAGCAATTGTATTACAGGAATTGTTGAAGATAAAAAAGGAAGCATTTGGATTGTATCAAATGGGACATGCCTGAATAAGTGGATTCCTGAAAGTCATAGTTTTATAAGGTATCAATTTGAGAATGAGGAGCATGCTTTATCTGTTCGACCTTCCAAGATGGCAGCTGTCGATTCAAAAGGATTCATCTGGGTTGCTTCATTGAGCCCGGGCATTACCCGTTTTGATCCGGAATCGGGAGCTTTCACTAAATTTAATGATCCTACGGTCGATTTTGGTAAGTTCAGTTATAAGAGCATATATATTGATAATGAAGATAAGATATGGATTGCGACTGATGGCGTAGGCTTTCTTTCATTTGATCCATTAACAAATAAATTCAGACATTTTGGGATAAACGGCAATGGTAAAGGAACCAACCTGAATTTTGTTCTTGATATTCTTCCTGAAAGCGATCGATATTTACTGCTTGCAGTTGACCAGGGAGGGATAAACCGTTTTGATAAAAAGACCGGGACATTCGAATATATAATGTTCGATCCGACAATTGAGGGAGGATTGAACAATAACGGAATATGGTGTTTTCATAAAGATAAAGATGGGATATTATGGGTTGGCACTGCAGGAGGTGGTATAAATTATTTTAACCCCAGGGAAGAAAGATTCAAATTGTTCAGGCATAATGGGAGCAACCCTAAATCGTTGTCTTACAGTTTCACCGGTAATTTTTATGAAGATCATAATGGTCTGATATGGATAGGAACTGACGGAGGCGGACTTAATGTCTATAATCCAGTATCGGGCAATTTTACGGTTTATAAACATGATCCGGATGATCCATACAGTATAAGCGGGAATGTAATAAGGGGTATTGCCGAAGATAAAGAACACAACGTATGGGTCGGAACCTGGGATGCCGGACTTAACAGATTTGACAGGAAAACGGGTCGGTTTCAACATTATATGCCCCGTAAAAATGATCCCTCAAGTATATCAAATAAAACTATCTGGGGGCTCTTTGTCGACCATAATAATACATTATGGATCAGTGTCTATAACGTGGGGATAGATCTGTTTGATATTAAAAAAGGGGTGATCAGAAGATTTCGGCCCGATGATAAGAACCCCGGCGCCATAAGCGGCATTAATAGCTGGTTCTTTTTTGAAGATTCTGAGAATAATATGTGGATATGTACACAGAATGGACTTGATCTGTATAATAGTAAAACCTCTGGATTTAAGGTAATCAATTTTCCTGATAACGATGTGGGCTCTTTTTATAAAGATAAATCAGGTAATATATGGGTTGGCAGTAATACAAAAGGATTATATCAGTGTAATCGCGACGGCACAATAATTAAAATATTTAACACTTCGAACGGATTGCCAAACAACCGGATTCACGCAATAACAGAAGATAATCGCGGTAATATCTGGATATCAAGTAACTCCGGCCTAAGTTGCCTTAATCTCAAGGCTAAAAATATAAGGAATTATAACAAGGGGGATGGACTGCAGGGAGACCAGTTTTACCAGCAATCATTCCTGAAAACACGCGATGGTCAGTTATATTTTGGCGGATACAATGGATTCAATTCCTTCTATCCTGACAGTCTTAAGGATAATACTTTTATTCCACCAGTTTATATTACAGATTTTCAGATATTTAATAAGCCTGTATCCTACGCTGTCCCAGGAGCTCAGTTTCAGACCCATATCAGTGAAGCAAAAGAAATTAAACTTAATTGGAATCAACGGGTATTTTCATTTTCATTTGTTGCCATTAATTATACATATCCTGAGAAAAATCAATATGCCTATATTTTGCATGGTTTTGAAAAAAACTGGAATTATACTGATGCAACCCGGCGATATGTTACTTATACAAATCTCGACCCGGGGGAATATACTTTCAGGGTAAAAGCAACAAACAACGACGGAGTGTGGAACGAAAACGGAGTTGGATTGAAAATATTAATTCTACCTCCGTTCTGGATGACCTTTTGGTTCAGACTTATTGTAATACTGTCAGTTATATTAATTATAGTCTATCTTTTTATTTCACGTGTGAGACATTTAAGGAGCCAGAAAGAGAGGCTTGAAAAAATGGTAGAGTTAAAAACGAAGGAATTAAATGAGCTCAATGCTTCAAAAGATAAATTTTTTTCCATAATTGCGCATGATCTCAAAAACCCTTTTAATACCATTATAGGTTTCAGTGACATGCTGATAGACGAAATCAATTCGGGCAATATTGTTGCTATGGCAAAATATGCCGAAATGATAAATACTTCAGCTGTGCAGACAATGAGACTGCTGGAAAATCTTCTGGAATGGGCGAATTCACAGCGAGGGAAAGTGGTATTCAATCCCGTTCCAATTAAATTACAGGCACTTTTTAAAGAAGAATTCAGGATATTAAATGATATGGCCATAGAAAAAAATATTGATCTTCAGTGGTCAATCTCTGAAGCTTTAATAATAGTTGCTGATAAAAACATGATTAAAACAGTGCTTAGAAACCTGATTTCAAATGCAATAAAATTCACTCATAAATATGGTAACGTGAATGTAGGTACCAAAATTGACAACAATAATATTATTGTATCGGTTGCGGATAATGGAATAGGGATGACAAAAGAAACTATAAATAAACTCTTCAGAATTGATGCTGATCTTTCCACCCGTGGTACGGAAAATGAAAAAGGAACCGGACTAGGGTTATTTTTGTGCAAGGAATTTGTTGAAAAACATGGAGGAAAAATATGGGTTGAGAGTGAAGAAGGTAAAGGAAGTATTTTTAGTTTTTCAATTCCTTTAAAAGGCAGAAATTAAAGAATATATCTTTAATATTCAGATTCATTATGATTTTAGGTTCAGGTCTTAAAATAAGATATGACAAATTAGTTTTCATTCTAAAATTATGTGATTTATTACCCGGAGCAAGAGAAATGTCCTGCATTTGTTATTTTGGATTCCATATTTGAGAATTATGTATGAAAAAACTCTCTGAATTTTCTCGCGAACTGCCATTTTACTTTTTTGTTGCAGGTGTTTTTCTGATAATTGTGAGCAAGGATCTTCTCTCAAACGGGATGTTTATGGACGGAGTAATTTATTCCACAATATCAAGAAACCTGGCTGACGGGAGTGGTACATTCTGGAATCCTCATTTTTCTGCAACTATGATGCCTGATTTTCATGATCATCCTCCGCTTGCATTAGGAATTCAAAGTTTATTTTATATGGTTTTTGGAGAGAGCCGGTATATAGATAAATTGTATTCCTTCCTTACAATAGTTATTACGGGATTTGTTATTCTTAAAATATGGAGATGTTTAGGTTATAAACATGGATGGGTTCCATTGTTTTTTTGGCTTATAACTCCTTCTGTTATATGGTCTTCTTCTAACAACGTATTAGAGAACACTCTGACAATTTTTACTTCTTTGTCAGTTTTGTTTTATTTGAAATACCTGGATGGAAAAAAATACTTTTATATTCTATTTTCAGGTATCATGCTTTCGCTTGGATTTCTGACAAAGGGATTTGTTGCATTTTTCCCATGGACTTTACCATTTTTAATGTGGCTGGCTTTAAGAAAATATTCATTGGGCAAAATGTTAATCTATAGTACTGAAATAATAATTTTTACTCTGGTTCCATTACTCATTTTAATTCTGTTCTCTCCTGTTGCGCGGCTGAGTCTTAATACATACATTGATAGACAGGTTGTTAACAGTATAAAAAATGTTGTTACAGTTGGTTCACGATTTTATATACTAAAAAGACTCATTTCTGATTTAATACCACTTATATGTTTCTGTCTTGTAATTCTAGTGTGGGTTTCGATAAGGAAGCTGCCGTTTAATTCATTTAAATATAATAGCAAGGCAGCTATGGTATTTTTTCTTTTGGGACTGTCAGGAGTGTTACCTATTATGATAAGTATGAAGCAGAGCGGTTTCTACAATTTACCAACCTTCCCGTTTTTTGCTATCGGAGCGGGTATTTTCCTGAATTCTATTTTTAAGTATTTTGCAGAGAATTTAAATTATGAATCAAAAGGATTTTTAGTTTTCAGATGGATTGGATATGGCTTTATTTTTTTGGGGATCATACTTTCACTTGGTTTTTCTGATAAATACAGCAGGGATAAGGGCAAAATTAAAGATGTATATACAATAATTCCTGAAATTTCATGGGGAAGCATAATTAATATAAATCCTGACATGTATGTAGACTGGAGTCTGCACGGATATTTTGCTCGTTTTAAAAACATAAGTTTAGACCCTGATGTTAAGAATAATCGGGAATATTTATTAATAAAAAATGAGTATTATTCGGATACTCTTAATCGCAACTATGAGATTGTTAAACTGAATACTAAAAATTATGAGCTATTCAGGAAAAGATAGCCTGAAAGTGGTATGAGAGGCTAATTGTTGAACTTGTGATAATTGCAGAATATTAGTATATTATTTCGTGGTTGAAATTGTAATATTCCTGAATTCTATGGGACCATGATCACCCTGGAGTAAGATCGGTCCCGGTTCAGCTTCATTACTGTCGATAGCTCCGCCTGTGATACCTGGTATAATTGTGTCACATATTATAGTTTTCCCATTTGCCACAACAGTTACACGCCTTCCGACCAGTGTTATATCATAAGACTGCCATTCACCTGGAGACATTGCTACATCATCATTGGGTGTAAGAAATCCGTAGATTCCACCCAATAACACAGAAGATGGTTCTTGTCCCTTGCTGTCGATAATCTGTACTTCATACCTGCCTCTGAGGTAGACACCGCTGTTACTTTCGGCCGGATAACGGAACTCAATGTGCAATTTGAAATCTTCAAATTTTCTGGTAGTCATAATATTTGATCCTGATTTAGGGCTCTTAAGAACATCATTTTCTACTACCCACTGATTTTCAGGTCTTTGGGTAACCCATCCATCAAGGTTTTTACCATTGAATATCTTTATCGTTTCTCCCCATTCCGGAGCTTTGTCTCTTTTTAATGAAGGTGCCCTGACTCCTGTAAACGGATGGGTTTTGCCATAGCTGTCGGTTATTATACCTGAAAGCTTGTCATTCTCCAGAGTTCCTTCAAAGATCATGTCTTTGCTTCCTGTTTCCCATTGCGGAGGAATGGCAAAAGTTATTTTCCCGTTTTCAAAATTTATTTTCGATACAGGACGTGCACTTCCTGCATCACCAACAAAATGACCTACCAGTGTTTTGAACCCGGATAGTTTGACCTCAAGCCACGAAGGAGCTGAATGATTTCCCAGATTCACCGTCAGGTCCCAGTGTCCGATAATCGGAGAAGTACCAACCTGGGCAACTGTTTTAATGCTCCATAATGATAAGAAAATCACAAGAACAAAGGAAAGCAGGCTGTAACCGGTATTTCCCGACGAAAATGAATTGGATCGACTATTTTTCATAATATGTTTTTTAAAGTGAATTCGTGACAAAATTAAGTATTACTTATGATAATTAGTAATAAGATATCTGAAAATAGCTAAAATAATTATGCAGGAATTTGTTTGAGAAAGAGCCCATCTGCGAGTTCTTTTAATATTTACGGAAATGCTGTTATCTGAACACGATCCTTATTGTCACCACATCTCTAACCGGTTTACCATTATCCAGTGCTGGCTTCCACTCCGGACCAGACTTAATTAACCTGAATGCCTCATCTGAAAACAGTTTTCCCGGACTCTTTATTACTTTCATGCTATCCAGATTTCCGTCAGCATGGACGACAAAGCTGAGTATTACAACAATTCTTTGTCCTGTAGTTGTTGAATCAGGTCTGTGTATATTTTCCCTTATGTATTTATTGAAACCTGATTTCCCGATGATGGGTTGCGGGGGGATATACCCGTTATAAATATCCTGTGATCTGTTTTCACCGTAACCTGTCACAACCACTTCACTCAGTGAAGTAATATCAGGCTGGAGTTTTACCTGCACCCGGGAGTCAGCTTTTGCTTCAAACTCTTTTGATTTCATGCCAATATAATTTGCCACAAATGTATGGTTTAAGGAATCAGGCAGAGTGATACTAAAATTTCCTCCTGTATCAGTAACCACTATATTCTTCATTCCTTTAACTGATATGGTCGCTCCGGCAACAGGCAGGTTATCATCGGCAGAAATCACCTTACCTTCAAGTGATGTTTCTTTAGTATTTTCCCCGACGACTCTGATTGCAACAGGCTGGGGTAATGCCCTTTTGGTAGCAGGTTTCGCGGCTTTCATATTATCATTCTGGAATTCAGGAATTTTTTCCGGCTCGGCAATATTCAGAGCCTCATCCTTAGCGGAGGCCTTTTCTTCTGCGACTGCAACTTTTGCAACCGCTGGTTTTACGGATTTTTTTTCAGATATCAACGGAAGTTTTTCAGCTACCTTGTTTTTTGGAGTTTCTTTTATTATCGGTTTATTCAGGGGAATTTCCAGGATTTTAGGTTCGGCCTGTATTGCAGAAAGCTGTTTGACCGGCCTGTCTCTTTCAACAACAATAAATATTGATGATATTATCATTAGTATGGCAACAGATGCTGCAATACGGTAGACCACAAACCTGTTTTGCCTGCCACTCCTTGACCTGATTCTTTTTTGAAGATCGGTCAGGTCATTTTTGATTTCCGCGGGTGAAATTAAATCAAATCCTTCTGCTGCTTCTTCAGCAAAATGATCCCTCTGCAGTTCTCTTTCAAATGCATTTTTCTCTTCCCCGGTCATTTCATCCCGCCGGTAGCGAAGAAAATCCCGAACCTTATTTCTCTTATTTTTCTTCTTATCTGACATGTTTTTCTTCAATACAAAGTTTCAGATTTCTTTTAGCATTCTGAAGATGACTCTTCACTTTTTTTTCATCGAGGCCCATACTCCTGGCAATCTCGTTGTAACACCTGCCCTCATAATAGAAAAGCCTGATGCACTCTTTTTGTTCCTTTTTCAGTCTTTCTATACAATCTGTAAGGGCTGGCTCCATTTTACCTCCATCTTCATCAATAGGATGCAGACTGACATCGTTTTCCATAAAAACAGTGGTGTCGTTAATCCATTCATTCAGCTTTTCGTACCTTGATTTCTGCGACCTTAAATGCATGAGACAGTAATTTTTTGTGACTACATGCAGCCAGCTTCGGAAATTATCAATTGAATGGCGCGGCACTTCAACTATTAACTTCTCAAAGATCTGCATTACCGCATCCATTGAGTCATCCCTGTCCTTCAGATACTTAAGGCAAACGCCATATACAAGGGGCATATATCCTGAATAGAGATCACCAAGAATTTCAAGATCCCCGGTTGCTGTGTAAGATTTTAAAAGTTCTTCGTCTGATTTCAATTCTTGTTTCCTGCCTGGTCTGATAAAACTCATTAGCCGGTTTACCTGAGATTATATTTAATATACTTTATAGGTATACACAAAGTTGCACAAAAGACTTTTTTAATAGCTCCGGATAAATCTAAAATTACAGATATCATCTTCATTACTCCATAAAGTTATAATAATTGTAAAAAAGAAATAATTTTTATGGAATTTCTGGAAACTCTGCATCATGAAATAAATGTTTAACCAAAAATTTATTGTCATGAAAAACAGTCTTTCAATTATTGCAATAGTGATTCTCGGAGCCATAATGATGGCTTTTATGGAATCCAGAACAATCACGGGAAAGGTTACGGATGAAAATAGTCAGCCACTTCCGGGAGTATCAGTATCTGCTAAAGGCAGTTCACAGGTAGCAGTTACGGACATGAGAGGTAAATACAGTATTGCAATCAGTACTAAGGTTAATACTCTCGTCTTTTCTTTTATAGGGTACTCAAACGTGGAAGAAAAGATCGGTAACAGGGCAATTATCGATGTAAAGATGAAGCCTGAAATAACAGCGCTGCAAGAAGTTGTTACCATTGGATACGGAGCGAAGAGAGACCGGCCCTCCCGGTTGAAAGCCATGGCAGCTCCGGCATCAATGATGAGTTACGATTCTCAGAGGTCATTCCAGCGTTATAATAATAATTTTAATACCGAAGGTTATGCGCCTGTCAATGAAAATGGTTTTAAAAGTGTAAAAAACAACCCCTTATCAACATTTTCAATAGATGTTGACAATGCATCATATTCCAATATTCGAAGGTTTATCAATAACGGAGTACTTCCGCCGGCAGATGCCGTCAGGATTGAAGAGATGATAAACTATTTCAAATATGATTATCCGGAGCCGGAAGGGGCACATCCTTTCTCTGTTTATACCGAACTGGCAGTGTGTCCGTGGAATAGAAATCATCAGCTGCTGCAGGTAGGATTGCGGGGTAAAAATATCGACAAGTCGAGCCTGCCACCTTCAAACCTGGTTTTCCTGATTGATGTCTCCGGTTCGATGAATGCCCCTAACAAATTACCGTTACTCAAGTCGGCATTCGGTTTACTGGTCAACGAACTGAGACCACAGGACAGGGTTGCCATTGTAGTGTACGCGGGTGCTGCAGGACTGGTCCTTGAGTCAACACCGGGAAACAGGAAGGAAGCAATTATGTCAGCAATTGACAATCTTGAAGCAGGTGGGTCCACTGCCGGAGGCGCCGGACTGAAGCTTGCATACACTGAAGCTGAGAGAAACTTTGTTAAAGGAGGAAACAACCGGATCATTCTTGCAACCGATGGTGATTTCAATGTGGGTGAATCAAGCAATGGAGGAATGGAAAGACTGGTTGAAGAGAAGCGCGAACTGGGAGTGTTTATAACAGTACTGGGATTCGGAATGGGAAATGTGAAGGATGATAAGATGGAGCTGATAGCTGATAAGGGTAACGGCAACTATTCATATATTGATAATCTTCAGGAAGCAAGAAAAGTGCTGGTTCGTGAATTTGGCGGGACACTTTTTACTATCGCAAAAGATGTAAAATTCCAGATAGAGTTTAATCCTGCAAGAGTACAGTCATACAGACTTATAGGTTATGAAAACAGATTGCTTAACGATGAGGATTTCAATGATGACAGAAAGGATGCCGGTGATATGGGAGCAGGTCATAATGTAACTGCTTTATATGAACTCGTACCAGCCGGTTCTGATGAGAATATACCTTCCATAGATCCGTTAAGGTACCAGGTTAACAGGGGTAAAGAAATTAAGGAAAATGATTTCCGTGATGAATGCCTGCTGGTTAAGCTCAGATACAAAAAACCTGATGGAAAGACAAGCATGCTCTTTGAAAAACCGGTAGCAGGATATGTTAATGACCTTGACGATACATCTGATAATATGAGATTTGCGGCTGCAGTTTCCGAGTTCGGTATGATCCTCAGAAACTCCGGATTTAAAGGTACTGCAACACTTGAAAGCGCAGCGAAGCTTGCAAGGTCAGCCAGGGGTGAGGATGAAGACGGATACAGGTCGGAACTGATAAGACTAATCAATACCGTAAAGGATATGAAAGTCCTTTCTGAGAAAGAATAATGATATTCTCTTTTGTAACTCTCTGTGCTTCTCTGTTTTTCTCTGTGTAACAAAAAAAGAACTTGCACAGAGGTTCACAGAGGAGCACAGAGTTTCACGGAGAAGCTAAAAATTTATCCTGATTTTTAACTTGACTCAGGCAGGTAAAATCAGCGGAATGTAAATATCAGGTTGTCCTCAAAAATCTGTCGATCTCAATAGCAACTTTTCTTCCTGAAGCTATTGCATTTACAACAAGGCTTGCACCGTTCACCGTATCACCGGCTGCAAAAATTTTTGAAACACTGGTTGCCATTTTGTTATTGATCTTCACATTTTTCCTGTTATCAAGATCGACGCCAAGCTCGGTGAGCAAACCGTCAAGCACTGGGTGTGCAAAGCCAAGAGCCAGAAGGACCAGGTCACATTCAATAACTCGCCTGGAGTCAGGAACGGGCAGCATAGCACTCTTCCCGTTTTGCGATTGCCAGATGACATCTTCCACCTCTGCTCCCCTGGTTATCTTCCCGTCACCAACAAACCTCAGTGTTGATATGTTCCAAAACCTTTCACATCCTTCTTCATGTGAAGTTGTTGTTTTAAGCGTTTTGCTGAAGTAAGGCCATGGGTTTTCAGCTTTTCTCCGCTCAGGTGGTTTCGGTAAAATTTCAATCTGAGTTACGCTCACTGCTTTTTGCCTTATTGCAGTTCCCACACAATCAGAGCCGGTGTCTCCTCCACCAATTACCAGCACTCTTTTCCCTTCGGCAGTTATCTTTTTATCCGAGGCTGTAATAAGTCCGGCATTGACCTTATTTTGTTCAGTAAGAAAATCCATTGCGAGATGAATTCCTTCAAATTCACTGCCTGGCACAGGAAGGTTTCGTGGATGACCTGCTCCAATTGCAATACAAACGGCATCAAACTGTTCTGACAATTCTTTTCCCTTAATGTCTGTTCCTATCGTTACACCTGTCTTTATGATCAATCCTTCTTTGATCAACATGTCAAATCGTCTGTCAATGACTTCTTTACTCAGTTTAAAGTCGGGTATGCCATATCTTAACAAGCCGCCTGGTTTATCGTCTTTTTCAAATATTGTTACGGTATGGCCTGATTTATTGAGAAGGTCAGCGGCTGCCATACCTGCAGGCCCGCTTCCTATCACTGCCACTTTTTTCCCGGTCCGTGAAGCCGGAGGATTGGGTTTTATATATCCTTCAGTAAATGCTTTTTCAACTATTGCAACTTCATTTTCCCTTATTGTGACCGGTTCCTGGTCGATATTCAATACACAGGAATGTTCACAGGGAGCAGGACATATCCTTCCGGTAAATTCCGGAAAATTATTTGTCAGTTCAAGTCGCTGACTGGCCCCTTTCCAGTCACCTTTGTACAGCAAGTCGTTCCACTCCGGTATTAAATTGTCAACGGGACATCCCCAGTGGCAGAAAGGTATTCCACAATCCATACACCTGGATGCCTGCAACATACGGTCTTCGCTGTTTAAAACCTGTTCAACTTCACTGTGATCGTGGATTCGTTCATTTATCGGCCTGTTACCTGCTTCCTTTCTCTTTATCTTTAAGAATCCGTTTATATCTGCCATCTTATATTTAAATAATTGGTTTCTAATTGCTTGTTTCTAATTTCTAATTTCTATTTTCTTGTTGCCGGTTGCTTGTTGGTTATGTTCCCAGCACCCAGCACCCAGCACCCAGCACCCAGTACCTGATCTTCTTAACTTGCACTTATCTCAAGATCTATTTCTACATCGGCAATTTTCTTCCTTATCTCCTCAAGTTTCATCTCCTGAAGCACTTTCTTGTAATCGTACGGAATTACCTTTATGAACATAGGAAGATATTCCTTGGGATTATCAAGGATCATCTTTGCCTTTTTACTCCGGGTATGTTCATAATGAATTGAAATAAGCCTGGTGAGCTCATAGATATCACCATAGTCCTCTACGAGTGACAGTTCAACCATCCCCATATTGCAGAAATAGTCAAAATCGCCGTTTTCGTTCAGTACATATGCCACACCGCCGCTCATACCGGCAGCGAAATTATTACCGGTAGCTCCGAGAACCACAACACGCCCGCCTGTCATATATTCGCAGCAATGATTACCAACACCTTCAACAACAGCTATGGCGCCACTGTTCCTTACTCCGAATCTTTCTCCTGCAACTCCCGATATATAGACTTCTCCCCTGGTAGCGCCATAAAGGGATGTATTGCCAATTATTATGTTTTTATCAGATTCAAATGTGGACCCCGGAGGTGGAACAACAACAATTCGTCCTCCTGACAGACCTTTTCCAAGGTAGTCATTCGAGTCGCCTTCAAGATAGAGTTCTACACCTGGAGAAAGAAAAGCGCCGAAACTTTGTCCGGCTGATCCGCTGAACCTGCATTTGATTGTGCCGTCAGGAAGTCCCTCAGATCCATAAAGTGATGCAATTCTTCCCGATAACATTGCTCCGACAGTCCGGTTGGTATTTCGGATTATTCTTTCAATGACCACAGGTTGTTTTTCTGAAATTGCTTTTTCAGCTTCGATGATCAGTTCCCTGTCAAGAACGAAATCTATTTTATGATCCTGTACGTCGCAGCAATGCATTGCGTTTACAGCCGATTCGTCAGGTAAGGAGAGCAGGCTGCTCAGATCAAGATTTTTAATCTTCCAGTGATTGACTTCAGGATCTCTTTCAAGAAGGTCGGACCTTCCTATGATCTCATCCATGCTTCTGTAGCCAAGTTCAGCAAGGTGCTCCCTTACCTCTTCCGCCAGGAACTTGAAAAAGTTAACAAGGTTATCGGCTTTCCCCATAAACCTTTTTCTCAGTTCAGGATTCTGTGTGGCAACACCGACTGGACATGTATTAAGATGACATTTGCGCATCATAACGCACCCCAGAACTATCAGAGCCGATGTAGAAAACCCAAATTCCTCGGCACCCAGAAGAGCAGCCATTACAATATCTCTTCCGGTTTTTAACTGGCCGTCTGCCTGGAGTGTCACTTTTTTACGGAGGTTATTCATTACAAGTGTCTGTTGTGATTCTGCCAGTCCAATTTCCAATGGCAATCCGGCGTGTTTGATTGACGATGACGGGCTTGCTCCGGTACCTCCTTCAAAACCACTTATTGTGATGAGGTCGGCTCCTGCTTTCGTAACACCTGCGGCAATTGTCCCCACGCCGCTCTCCGAGACCAGCTTGACACTTATCCTGGCTTTTGGATTGACATTCTTCAGGTCGAAGATAAGCTGCGCCAGATCTTCAATAGAATAGATGTCGTGATGAGGCGGTGGAGATATAAGCGTAATTCCGGGTATTGAATACCTGGTCTTTGCAATTATATTATCGACTTTGTGTCCGGGAAGCTGTCCTCCTTCACCGGGCTTGGCTCCCTGGGCAATTTTGATCTGGATCTCATCCGCATTTACAAGATATTCCGTTGTAACCCCAAATCGTCCGCTTGCAACCTGTTTAATGGCACTTCTCACCCTGTCGCCGTTTTCGAGCGGCTTAAAACGTGCAGGATCTTCTCCTCCCTCACCTGTGTTGCTTCTTCCTCCAATCCTGTTCATTGCGATAGCAAGTGTTTCATGCGCTTCACGGCTTATAGAACCATATGACATTGCTCCGGTTACAAACCGCTTCATGATATTTTCAGAAGGTTCAACTTCATCTATCGGGATTGGGTTTTTCTTCATTCTGAATAAACCCCTTATAAATCCTGGTCTTGAAGTATCTGCATTAACTTTCTGACTGTATTCCTTAAACTTGCTGTAATCACCTGTATTTGTGCTCCATTGAAGAAGGGAGATAGTCTCAGGGTTCCAGGCATGATGTTCCCCGTTCTTTCTGTAAGAATAGACACCTTCCGTGAGTACTTCAGTTTGCTGTTCATCCAGAAATGCCTTCCTGTGTGGTATAAGAACTTCTTCGGCAATTTCATCCATTCCGATTCCACCAAGTCTTGAGACTGTTCCTTCAAAATATTTATTTATCACTTCAGGGTGAATGCCTAATGCTTCAAATATCTGCGATGAACGATAGCTCCGAAGGGTGCTTATTCCCATTTTGGACATGATCTTCATTATGCCCTTGTTAATGGAGTTGATATAATTTTCTTCCGCTTTCTGGTAATCAAGCTGAATTGCTTTTACTTTAACCAGTCTGTCAATCACTGCAAGACTCAAATATGGATTAATCAGGCTTGCGCCATAACCGAAAAGAAGTGCAAAATGCATTACCTCACGTGGTTCAGCTGATTCGACAACAATATCTATCTGCATCCTTTTGCGTTTTTTGATGAGATAATGGTGCACAGCGGATACTGCAAGCAGGGAAGGGATAGGTGCAAGGTTCTCATTTATCCCGCGATCGGATAGTATAATGTAATTTTTTCCTTCATCAACTGCTTTTTCGGCATCACTGCATAATTTATCGACAGCCTCCTTCAATCCTTCGGCTCCCCGAACGGCATCAAAATGCAGATTAAGATTTGCAGCGGAAAAGCCTTTGTATCTCAGATTTTTAACAATCTGGAAGTAGGTGTTGCTGATTACCGGATTTCTGAATCTTACCATTTTAACATGATCGGGCGATGTCTCCAGCAGGTTTTGCTGAAGCGATCCCAGATAGCCCGATAATGTCATAACAAGATCCTCCCTGATAGGATCGATAGGAGGGTTGGTGACCTGGGCAAACATCTGTTTGAAATAGTTGAATAGCCTGTACGGTTTTTTTGAAAGAACAGCGATTGGCACATCATTTCCCATCGAACCGATCGGCTCTTTCCCGGTAGCTGCCATCTCTTTTATTATTCTGTCAGTATCTTCCAGCGAGTAATTAAACGAAGTGATATACCTGTTGTATTCGTCACCCATGTCACTTGATTCTGTATGACCAACTTCAATCTTTTCGAGCTTAACCATATTCTGCTGGATCCATTGGCCGTAAGGATATTCATTAGCCAGACCTGCCTTCAATTCATGATCATAAAATATCTTCCCGGCTTCTGTGTCAACCAGGAGCATCTTGCCGGGTTTAAGTCTTCCTTTCTCCCTGATCTCTTCAGGCGGAAACGTCTGCACCCCGGTCTCCGATCCCAGTACTATCAGATCATGCTCAGTTATTATATACCTGGAAGGTCTAAGTCCGTTCCTGTCGAGCATTCCCCCTATATACCTTCCATCGGAGAAAATAAGAGAAGCCGGACCGTCCCACGGTTCCATGAAGGTGGAATGATATTTAAAGAATGCTCTTAATTCGGGAGATATTGGATTCTTATCATTAATTGATTCGGGTATAAGGATTGACATAGCGTATGGCAACGATTTCCCGCTCATTATAAGAAATTCAAGAACATTGTCAAGAGAAGCTGAATCGCTTTTGTCTGGTTCAATAATGGGATATAGCCTGGAAAGATCACCAAGTTTTTCTGATTTTAGTATTGATTCTCTTGCTTCCATCCAGAAGCGATTACCTTTTATTGTATTTATTTCACCATTATGTCCAAGCAGCCTGAATGGCTGAGCCAGGTCCCAACTGGGAAAGGTATTGGTGCTGAAACGTGAATGTACCAGGGCAATTGCACTCTGCATCCTTTCATCATTAAGATCGAGGAAATATTCACCAAGCTGAGCGGATGTGAGCATCCCTTTGTAAATTAAAACTTTTGTCGACAAACTGGGCACATAAAAGAAATTCTTTTGCTTAATATCTGATTTCCTTATAGCATTTTCAGTTCGCTTCCTGATAATATACAATTTGCGCTCAAGATCTTCCTGGGGTATATCAGCTCCAAGGAGAATCTGGACTATTTCCGGTTCTGCAGTGCGAGAAATATCTCCGATTACGGAATTGTTTCGAGGAACATCGCGAAATCCTATAAGATCAACACCTTCTTCTTTTATAATGTTAATAAATAAATCACGGCACCTGCCTGCATCAGATTTTTCCTGAGGGAAAAAAACCAGTCCTGTCCCAAATTGTCCTTCAGGTGGTATGGAATAACCCTGTATCAGATAAAAGTCGCGGGGAACCTGTATCAGTACGCCTGCCCCGTCGCCTGTTTTGCTATCAGCTCCTTCAGCCCCCCTGTGCGTCATATTAGTGAGGATATCCAGACCCTGTTTAATAATTGAATGTGATTTTTTCCCTTTCAGATGGGCAACAAATCCTATCCCGCAACTTCCATGCTCAAATTCATGCCGGTATAATCCCTGCTGTTGTGGCCTTTCTTTTTTCATAGTGCTTTCCTCTGTTTCTATTCAATTATTTACAAAAAAAACCGTCCTCTGTTTTTGAGAGAACGGTCATCCCTAATCCGATACCATACACCATTCTCATTCAGTTCCAATTAACCTTTTAATGAGGAGTATTGAGAATATGGATCTAATAAAACACATTGATATTAACATTTGCGGACAAATATACTATTTATTCTTTCAATTTATCGTAAATAACAATAAAAAAATTAATAAATATTGCTAAATATTTAAAAAGTTATAAACCTATTAATTAACAAAAGCAATATTGAATTATCGGTGATTTGTTTTTAATTTCAGTTTATTCTGAGGAGAACCCTTGCTGATCACCTCAATGATGCAATCGCCATCAGATTGTTATGTCATTCCGAGTCCCCATACAATTTTTTCGTACATCAGGGATTATGACATATTTAGCCACTCGTGGCCTGAAAAATAATTTCATAGTAGCAGGCGAGGTGTGCAGCCAGATTCCAATTAAAGGATGGTTTGCCAATTCAACTTCATTCGGAATTAAATGACAATTAGGTCATTTATGATTAAAATCTACAAATTGTTAATTATTATAGGAACTCTTTGTAACATTAAATTGTTACCTTGTTGTTCTTGAAAAGTTTTGTTTTGATCTTTTAAATTTGTTTTATTTATTATATATATGGAAAGTCCTGAAAATCTTATAATTGTGATTTTTGGAGCTTCTGGTGATCTGGCTTCCAGAAAGCTGATACCGGCAATATTTTCACTTAAAAGTCAGAAAATCATGCCCAGGAAATATGCAATTCTTGGAGTTGGAAGAACAAAATTATCTGATGAGGAATTCAGAACAAAAATGAATGAAGCCATTGTGTCCTTCTCAGAGGAAAAGGTTTCTGATAAAATTGTGGTTTCAGATTTTACCAGAGATCTGTATTATTATTCACTGGACAATTATTCAGATGGACAATATTCGGAATTGAAGGAGGTCCTGCTTGAATTGGATAAAAGATACAGCATAGGGGGAAATTATATTTTTTATTTCGCTACTCCACCAAGTATGTACGAGACTATAGCAGTTAGTCTTTCCAAAGAAGGATTAACTTCCACGGAGAATGGTTTCAGACGTGTGGTTATTGAAAAACCTTTCGGTTACGATCTTGGATCGGGGAGAAAGCTTAACAAAACATTGCATGATCTCATTTCTGAGGATCAGATTTTCAGGATAGATCATTACCTGGGCAAGGAAACTGTTCAAAATCTCCTTGTTACTAGGTTTGCAAATGGAATGTTTGAACCTCTCTGGAACAGAAATTATATTCATCGCATTGAGATTACATCGTCAGAAAGCATAGGCGTTGAGGAGAGAGGAGGGTACTACGATTCTGCCGGTGCCCTGCGTGATATGGTTCAGAATCACCTGCTTCAGATGGTAGGACTCACTGCCATGGAGCCTCCTTCTTCACTTGCTCCGGATGCCATACGAAATGAGGTACTTAAAGTTTTTCAGTCATTGCAGCCTATAAAGGAGGAGGATGTACCAAAATTTGTTATAAGAGGGCAGTATACCGGCTCACTTGTCAGGGGAGAATGTATCACCGGGTACCGATACGAGAAAGGAGTTGCTGCTGATTCACGAACAGAGACTTATGTCGCAATCAAGTTCTTTATAAATAACTGGAGATGGGGAGGTATTCCCTTTTATATGCGTACAGGAAAAAGACTTCCTACCCGCGTAACAGAAATAGTGATTCATTTTAAGCAGACGCCGCACCACCTTTTTCAGCAAACAACGGGAAAATCACAAGGCAATCAGTTAATAATAAGGATTCAACCCGACGAAGGTATGCTTCTTAGATTCGGTATGAAGGAACCGGGCGCCGGATTTAACGTGAAGAACGTAGATATGGATTTTCATTATAAGGATCTTGCTAATGTAAGGGTTCCGTCAGCTTATGAAAGATTGTTGCATGATGCGATGCTGGGTGACTCAACACTTTTTTCGCGTGATGATGAAGTTGAGACTGCATGGAGATTTCTTGAACCCATTCAGCAGGCATGGGCACATGATACGTCTATCAAGGTCTTTGGATATCCGGCTGGAACATGGGGCCCGGAACACGCCAATGATCTTATTGAAGGTGACGGAATTACGTGGCGATATCCTTGCAAGAACCTGGCTGATGAAGAGCTATATTGTGAACTGTGAGCCAAAAGAGGGAGAAGGACAAAGAGGGAGAATGGGTGATGTCTGATGACTTAGAGACAAAGGGTCCGGGAGACTGCATGTTTAACGTTTGAATCTCATTGAACTTCATGATTTTAAAAAAATAAATAACCAGTAAATAATATTAGATTGAACAGAGTTCTGAAAATATTTCCATCACCATATGAACTTGCCCGGGAGTATGCTGGCTATCTTATTGAAATGATCGGAGAGTCGGAGAAAAAGAAAAGATCACTGACAATTGCCTTATCCGGCGGATCAACACCTGAACAGCTCTTTAGCCTGCTTGGAGAAAAGTACTCAAAATCAGTTTCATGGAAATATGTCCATTTTTTCTGGGGTGATGAGAGATGTGTGCCACCGGAAGATCCTGAAAGCAATTTTGGAATGGCGAGGAGGAAATTATTTGATAACTTAAGTCTCCCATATTCTAATGTTCACAGAATAAAGGGAGAAAACGATCCTGTTGTGGAAGCAGTAAGGTATTCTGAAGAAATACTGGTTAATACCACGCAACGGGATGGGTTACCCGTATTTGATCTTATAATGCTGGGAGTAGGAGAGGATGGTCACACTGCATCGATATTCCCGGATAATATGAATTTACTTTTTTCCGACAGGATATGTGAAGCAGTGGTTCATCCGGATACCGGACAAAAAAGAATAACAATTACTGGCAGGGTAATTAATAATGCCAATGCGGTAACTTTCCTTGCAACAGGGAAAAAGAAAGCTGAGATTGTACGGGAAATATTTAAAAAAGAGATGGCAGCCATAAACTTTCCTGCTTCAAATATTGTTCCTGTTTATGGGGAGCTGGCCTGGTTTATAGATGCGGATGCCGGTAGCTTACTGTAACTTTTAAAGGGCACATGAATTAAGAAAACTATGGGCTATTGATTGATTTTTTCTATATTTGGATTACCTTTTATTAACTTTAAATTTATAGCCATGTCACACGAAAAAGCAAAAGAACAGACAAAGAACAAAAAAGAACCGACCAAGAGTCTGAAAGAAAAAAGGGCTGCAAAAAAAGCTAAGAAGGAAGAAAAAAACAGAATGTAAAGAGAGATGCCACGCAAAAAGGGACATGCCCTGGCATGTCCCTTTGAATAATAAATCTTTGTATAGATAACTAAGCTAGTCTTACGTCCACTGCATTAATTCCTTTTTTACCTTCCTGAAGTTCAAAAGTAACTTCATCATTCTCTTTAATCTGATCTTTCAGACCAGATACGTGTACAAAATATTCATTATCCGAATCTGCATCTTTAATGAAACCAAAACCTTTTGATACATTAAAAAATTTCACTGTTCCTTTGTTCATTTTATTCTGTTTTTAAATTAGTGGCGCAATTTAAGTAATTATTTTGAGAAAATCTAAACTATTTTATAATATTCTGATATTTAAGATATTTCTTTGGAGAACTTTTAGACGCAATTAATCATCTGTAAATATCCGGGTTGTGATAAGTTATCAAAATATTTCTACTTTTACGGGTTAAAAAAAGGGAGTGGAATTATGAAAAAAATTGTAATTGTTTTGCCTGTAATAATCTTTTCCGTTACAAGCGTGTTCAGTCAGCCAAAATTTCTGACTGTTGCAGAAAAGTCCGATTTTAAATCAACTGCAAACTATGCGGATGTCATATCCTTTATTGATCAGCTTAAAAAATTATCCCCCTATATTAGGGTTGAAAAGATTGCCACAACAGTTGAGGGGCGGGATGTTCCTTTTTTAATATTGGGTAATCCCCTCCCAAAGTCGCCAAACGACCTGCTGAATGATAAAAGGATTGTTGTATATATACAGGCGAATATTCATGCGGGGGAGGTTGAAGGGAAAGAAGCTTCACTGATGTTCGCGAGGGACCTTCTGACAGATAAAAACCCTGAACTGCTTAAAAATTTGGTTATTTTAATATGTCCGCTGTTTAATCCCGATGGCAATGAAAAGATCAGTACCCTTAACAGGACAAATCAGAATGGTCCGGTTAACGGGGTAGGTGTAAGGTATAACGGGGAGTTTCTTGACCTTAACCGCGATGGCATGAAAGCAGAATCGCCTGAGGTAAGAGGCCTTCTCAAAAACGTCTTCAACCGCTGGGACCCTTCGGTATTCATGGACTGTCACACAACCGATGGTTCGTATCATGTTGAGCCTGTAACATTTACATGGATGGTCAACCCTGCCGGGGACAATTCATTAATTGAATATATGCGAACAAAGATGATGCCTGAAATATCGAACACCCTGTCAGGAAAGTATAACGTTGAAAATTGTTATTATGGTGAATTTGTTGATATGATGAACCCTGATAAGGGATGGATCCAGGATGCTTCAGAACCTCGCTACATAGTTAACCTGTTTGGCATCAGGAACAGGCTTGGAATCCTTGATGAAAATTATGTATATGCTGACTTCAAATCGCGGGTTCTTGGTTGTTATTCCCTTATTCGTTCAATGCTTGATTACAGTTCGGCGCATAATCTGGAAATTAAAAACATGCTGCATGATGTTGATAAAAAGACAGTTGCGCGGGGAGAAAATCCTGCTGTAACTGACTCGTTTGCAGTAGAATATAAGGTGAGGCCGCTTCCTGATAAGGTAAAGATCAGGACCTATGAAGCCGATATGGTCACTCTGCCAAACGGCAGGAAAAGTTATAAAAGAAGCGACAGGCAGGTGGACGTTACAGTACCATATCTTATTGACTTCTATCCGACAAAAAACGTTAAATTCCCTTATGCCTATCTGCTTACGCTGAAAGACCCTGCAATTGTTGACCTGTTAAAAATGCATGGTATCAGGCTCGAAATGCTTGCAGGCGAAACGAAAACGGTTGTTGAGCGTTTTGATGTCAGCGGCTTAACAGATGCCGAGAGGCTTAACCAGGGGCACTATACCAATACCATAACAGGGAAATATGTTAATGACACAATTTCTTTCCCTGCCGGAACCATAGTGATCAGAACAGCGCAGCCGCTGGCAAACGTTGCAACATATCTTCTCGAACCGGAATCGAATGATGGTATGGTAACATGGAACCTTTTTGACCGCTGTCTTGTTCCTCAATGGGGCAGGGGATATAACCAGTATCCGGTGTATAAGGTCATTAAAAAGGTTAACCTGAATACTATGAACCTTAAATAAAAGGAATGGGAGAATGGGAGAAGGGGAGAAGGGGAGAAGAGGAGAAGAGGAGAAAGGGAGATAGTAGACATTTTTCTCCCCCTCTCCATTTCAAGCTCATTCAGTGCCTTGTGAATTTATCATAAACCGTAATTACCGGTAACACATTCCCGTTTTCATCAAAAAAATCACGTGTTGAGCGACCTCCCATTGTTGCCGGTTCCCACCAGAAGAGACCTGCACCCAGGTTATCAGGTGTATTCATTACTATTCTGTTTACCTCTTCAAGGAACTCTCTCTGCCCTTCAGGTGTTTCTTCAAACGGAGCAGGTTTATTCTTGTATTCGGTAGGAGAAGAACAATAAGCAACCTCAACAAGAATAACAGGTTTCTTATAAGCTTTTGCCATAAATATCATGTTATTTCTCAGGTCGAGAAGACTGCCATGCCACCATGGGTAATATGACTGCCCGATATAATCGAAATCAATTCCGTAAGATATGAGTTTGTCAAAAAAATATTTTGTCCTTTCACTGTTCCCTCCCTGGTCAATATGTATCATAATTTTTGGTCTGTTCATACTATCGCAGCCTGCCGATACCCCGTTAATGCCGGCCTGAACAAGCTCAGCAAAATGATCCCAGTTAGCAGGCAGCTTTCCGTCGGGCCACAGCATTCCATTAATAACTTCATTGCCAATCTGTACCATATCAGGCAGTACTCCTGCCTCCCTGAATGATTTTATTGTAGCGCGTGTATACTCAAAGACTGCATTGACCAGCTGATGATGTGACATCCCTGTCCAGGCTTTTGGTATGTACTGTTTACCAGGGTCGGCCCAGGTATCGGAATAATGATAATCGAGCAGAAACCTGAAACCATTCTCCTTTGCTTTTTTTGCCAGTGCAACAGTATAGTCAAGACCGTTGGGAAGACTTGTCGGAGTATGAAACAGTCTGAGTCTTATCCAGTTATAACCATGATCCTTAAAAATTTGCAGTCCGGGTTTAGCGATATCGTTCTCCCTGAAAGAAAAACCCCTGTCTTCTGCATCCTTCAGAAACGATAGATCCGCACCTATGGCATACTCCTGCCCCGACAAATCTGTGGTTATGAACTGAAGCATCATAATAAAAAACAGGATTGCTAGGGGAAATCTGGTTTTCATTTTTCAAGTTTTAGTTATCAATACAAATCTATATAAAAAACTAAATGCAACCTTAATCATCCATCCTGCAACATTATTGATTTTTCTGATATGAATTCATGCAAATTTAATAACATTGTAAAACACACATTTTTTTCTAACCTTTACGGTCTTAATAAACAAAGCAAAATGACCGATCATGAGAAAATGGAGAGTTGAAGATTCAGCTGAATTATATAATATTAACGGATGGGGTGTTGATTATTTTGCCATTAACGAAAAAGGCAATGTAATTGTAACTCCCAAGAAAAATTGTGCTTCAGTTGACCTGAAAGATCTTCTGGATGAACTTATCCTGTCGGATGTTTCTACCCCGGTACTGATACGTTTCCCTGACATTTTGGATGACAGGATCATAAGCATATCCAATTGCTTTAAATCGGCATCCGAAGAATATGGTTATAAGGCACAGAACTTTATTATTTATCCAATAAAGGTAAACCAGATGCGTCCGGTAGTCGAGGAAATTGTCAGTCATGGGAAAAAATTCAACATTGGTCTGGAAGCCGGATCCAAACCTGAATTGCATGCTGTTATTGCCATCAATACTGATCCCGGGTCGTTAATAATTTGCAACGGATATAAGGATGAGGATTACATAGAGCTGGCTCTTCTTGCTCAGAAGATGGGAAAAAGGATTTTTCTGGTCGTCGAAAAGCTCAATGAGCTTAAGCTTATAACAACAATCGCAAAAAGACTTAAGATCAAGCCAAATCTGGGTATCCGTATTAAGCTTGCGAGTGTTGGTAGTGGAAAGTGGGAGGATTCGGGAGGTGACATAAGTAAATTCGGCCTGACCTCGAGCGAATTACTTGAAGCAATTGATTTTCTTGAAAGGAATAAGATGAGGGATTGTGTAAAGCTGATTCATTTTCATATAGGCAGTCAGGTCACAAAAATCCGCAGGATAAAAATAGCTTTGCGTGAGGCATCTCAGTTTTATGTAGAGTTGCGAAAGCTGGGCTTTAATGTCGAGTTTGTGGATATTGGAGGCGGATTGGGTGTTGACTACGACGGGACTGGCTCTTCTAACAGCGAAAGCAGTGTAAATTATACGATCCAGGAGTATGTAAATGACTCTATCAGTACTTTTGTCGATGCGAGTAATAAAAATAATATTCCCCATCCTAATGTGATTACAGAATCAGGCAGGTCGCTTACGGCTCACCACTCAGTCCTGATATTTGAAGTACTTGAAACCACTACACTGCCTTCCTGGGATCCGGAAAAAAATGTTAGCGAACAGGAGCATGAGCTGGTCAGAGAGCTATTTCTTTTATGGGATAATTTCACTCAGCCCAGGATGCTTGAGACCTGGCATGATGCGCAGCAAATAAGAGAAGAGGCCCTTGATAGGTTCAGTTTCGGACTGATTGATCTTAAGACACGGGCACAAATAGAACGCCTTTTCTGGTCTATTGCCCGGAAAGTCTACCAGATGGCCAGTATAACAAAGCATGTCCCTGAGGAACTCCGGCAAATATCGAGAATACTGTCTGATAAATATTTCTGTAATTTCTCACTGTTCCAGTCACTGCCGGATGCATGGGCTATTGATCAGATATTTCCCATAATGCCTATACACAGGTTAAATGAGGAACCTTTACGCACCGCAACCATTCAGGACATGACCTGCGATAGTGACGGGAAAATTGACAATTTTATTGCCACCACCAATTCTTCCTATCACCTTCCGGTTCATTCGCTGAAGGGGAAAGATCCGTATTACCTGGGTGTATTCCTCATTGGCGCATACCAGGAGATACTGGGAGACCTTCACAACCTGTTTGGTGACACAAATGCAGTGCATGTATCCGTTGACAGTGATGGCTATAAGATTGACCAGGTAATTGACGGTGAGACTGTTGCTGAAGTTCTTGACTATGTGCAGTATAACTCCAAAAAAATGGTGCGAACCGTTGAAACATGGGTGACTTCCTCAGTCAAAGCAGGAATTATCACTCTTGAAGAGGGCAAAGAGTTCCTCTCAAATTACCGTTCCGGCCTCTATGGGTACACATACCTCGAGTAAATAAATTCACCGGGATAATTATATATATCTCTTTATTACAATTAAATGGAATATTTTTTTAAATTAGGTTCTTAAATTCTTAATTAACGGTAATAAAATAATAACCCTATTAATTATTTGAATTATGAGCAATGGAACCTTCGATTTTAATGAATTTATTAAGGAATCAAAAGATGTCCTTGTAAATCCGAAATCCTATTTCTCCACGATGAAAACTTCTGGAGGTATGACTGAACCGTTGATCAAGGCTGTGATCTATGGTGCAATAGCGGGTATCCTTCACGTACTCTGGAGTCTTCTAAAAATAGGTCCGATGGCCGGCGGCCTTCTGGGAGGAGCTTTAGGGATAATGGCATTTATCTGGACAATCATCGGGGCTATAATAGCATTATTCATCGGGGCAGTGATATTACTTGTCATTTCTTCGATTTGTAAAGGCAGCACCGATTTCGAATCCAATATTAGAGTGACTGCTGCTGCCATGGTTATAATGCCTGTCAGTGCCTTACTAAGTTTTGCAGGCGGGATAAATATCTATATTGGTGTGATCATAAACCTGGCTGTCAGCCTTCTTTTGTTATGGCTTTTGTATAACGGGCTTGTTGAAACACTTAAAACAAAAAAGGAGTCAACAAAAATTGTAATGTATGTTTTGATTGCCCTGCTCGTATTGATAATGCTGGCAGGTTTCGGAGCAAGGAGAAATCTTAATCATTATATGAAAGATTTCAGTAGTTCCGATTTTAAAGAACAATTAAAAGATATCCGGACGAACTGATAAAACTTCAATCACGAAAGGCCAGGTCATTAGCAATTCATTTTGTCACGGGGCCTGGCTTCTTTTGTTGTAAAAATTAAAAAATAATTGTCTATCTTGGCAGGTTATAATGATTAAATAAATCTGATAATATTATGAAGACATTTGTTGTGTTGTTGAGTTTATTTATAAGTGCAAACCTTAGTGCTCAGAAGGGCAGATTTTACATGAACAGCTGGCACCGGTCCGCTGATAATAAAATGAATATTCCTTCGGACAAATATTCTTATTATGAGAAAGGGAAACTTTATTATTTCCTATCAAATGATAATGAGAACTTATATGTTGATATAAAGACTGATGAGCCATCTGTTCAGAACAGGATTTTAAAGGAAGGGCTTACAATCTGGATAGATATGGACAATAAGCCTGTAAAAAAGATGGGTGTCCGTTTCCCCATCGGTTCTGAATATGCTTCGGACCATAACAAAAGCGGTCTGCATGAAGGTGAATTATTGCCGGATGGCAGCCTTGTCACTCCCTTGACGATGGCAAATACAATAGAACTTGTCGGATTTTCGGGAGAAGACACAAGACGATTTCCATCTGACAATGCAGATACATTCAGAGGTTCAGTCGAGTATGATAAGGAAGGTACCTTACATTATGATCTTACCATACCATTTGCCAAACTGCCTTTAAGAAATTCTAAAGATGGAAATGGGGCCATGCCTTTTGAATTCGGGATTGAATATGGAGCGCCGCCGGAGGATTTTAATGCTCATAGATCTGCGCCGCCACCTTCGCAGTATAGCCAGGCTTCATCAGGAACAGGTGGCGGATCCCGTGGCAATAGCTCTCATGGTGGAGGCAGGCCCGGAGGCATGTCAGGAAACAATGAACCTCCTGTCAGAACAAATTTCAATTCCGGAATTAATCCACCGGTTATAGTCTGGGTAAAGAATATTAAACTTGCTTCAGGAATGTAGATAATACTTATATTTTCTGTCCTGAGTATTTCATACCCGCCTCAAACAGATAAATTTGAAACGAGGTAACTGAAAAATAAAATTCTATGAAAAAACAGCTGTTTTCAGGTAATATTTTTGTTGTACTGGCTTACAGAATATTACTTGTGATGCTATTATTTTCTATGTGCAGGATAGGTTTCTTCCTGTTCAATTTCAAAATGTTTCCGGGAGTGACATTCACCCAGTTTATTAATATTTTGAAAGGAGGACTGGTATTCGATATATCAGCGGTGGTGTATGTGAATATGCTGTTTATACTCATGGAAATTATTCCTGTGGAAGCACGGTATAATAAGGTATATGAATCAGTAGTTAAGTATATATACTTCATTACCAATGGTATTGCTCTGGCAATGAACGGGATGGATTTCGTGTACTACAAATTTGTTGATAAAAGGGCAACCGCCGATGTGTTTCAGACATTCGAAAACGAAACAAACCTTGTGAAACTTTTCTTCAGGTTTTTATATGATTACTGGCCGGCGACGCTTTTTACTGTTTTTATATGGTTCCTTATGGTCTGGTTATATAATAAAGTCAAACCAGGGAGACCTGAAAATGTGAACAAAATCAGATACTGGGCAGTAAATATCCTTATGATCCCGCTGGTAATTGCACTGGTTATTGGTGCTGCCCGCGGCGGTTATAAACACTCTACACGCCCGATAACTATCAGTAATGCTACACGCTATGTGGAAACGCCCCGCGATGTGGCCATTGTACTTAATACTCCTTTCAGCATATTAAGGACATTTGACAAAAAACCCCTTGTGAATTATAAATTCTTTGATAATGAAGAACTTAAAGCTCTTTATAATCCCCATTATATTCCTGATGGCAAAAAACCTTTTCGATATGATAATGTGGTTGTAATTATCCTCGAAAGCTTTGCCAGGGAATATATAGGATCGCTTAACCCCGATCTTGAGGAAGGAAAATATAAGGGTTATACTCCGTTTATAGATTCGCTGATCAAAGTGAGCCTTACCTTTGATGTATCACTGGCAAACGGTAAGAAATCTATTGACGCAATACCCTCGGTTCTGGCTTCTGTACCTTCGCTTGAAACACCTTATATTATATCCCATTACGCCAACAACCAGATTAACGGATTACCGGAACTTCTGAAGAAAAAGGGATATTATTCTGCATTTTTTCATGGTGCACCAAACGGATCAATGGGCTTTGATTCATTCACCAAAATGGCAGGATTTGATGATTATTTCGGGCTGAACCAGTATCCTGACAAATCCGATTTTGATGGAATGTGGGGAGTATGGGATGAACCCTTTTTTAAATTTTTCGCGGAAAAGCTAAGTACTTTCAGACAACCATTTATGGCTGCAATATTCTCAGTTTCATCGCATCATCCGTTTAAAGTACCTGAAAAATACACAGGAAGATTTAAAAAAGGTCCTGCGCCGATACTTGAAGTAATAGGCTATTCTGATTTTGCACTTAAGGAGATGTTTCATCAAATGTCTTTAAGTCCGTGGTTTACAAATACCCTTTTTGTTTTAACAGCCGATCACACCAATGAGTCTGTTCATAAGGAATTCCAGAATAATTTTGGTGCATATTGCGTTCCTATAATTTTCTATAAGCCCGGAAGCGATCTGAAAGGGATGAAACACAGGATTGCCCAGCAAATAGACATTATGCCGACAATTTTAAATTATCTTAACTTCGACGGTGAATATATAGCATTCGGAAATAACCTGCTTGATGATTCCTATGAGTCATTTGCTTTCAATACTAATGGAACCACATATAATCTCTATATGAAAGATCATATACTCGAGATGGTTGATAATAAGCCTGTAGGATTATTCGATTATAAGACAGATCATTTTCTTGAAAATAATCTTCTTGGAAAAGAACCCGGTCTGGAGAAGCAGATGGAAGATAAACAGAAAGCTATTATCCAGACTTATAACAGCAGGATGATTGATAATAATATGGTAGCCAGAAAAGACAAACCCGACAATTAAGGGAGTATTTCATTTCTGCTGATAATTGTTTTAAATATGATACTTTTAAAATCAGTATTATTCGTAGAATACGTGAAAACAGAAGGAGATTCTTCGCTTATCTTCGTTTCGCTCAGAATGACAAGCATTTATTCGGACATTTATATTAAAAATAACAATAAAAATAACAATAACTAAATATCAGATTATGAGATCACGTCGTCAGTTCATAAAATTAGCAGGGACAGGTGTGCTTGCAGCTGGTGCTGTCAAATTACAAGCTTATCCGAATATGCCTTCAGCCGTTAATGAAGCCGTTAATCCATTTACTGTAGGAATGGCCGGGTACACATTTCTTAAGTTCAGTGTGGAACAGACTATTGAAATGATGAAAAGAATAGGTGTAACAAAACTTTCACTGAAAGATTTTCATATGCCCATGAATAGCACCCAGGATCAGATCACTTCGGTAATTGGCAAATTTAAAAATGCAGGCATCAATGTTTATACCGTCGGAGTTGTGTATATGAAGACACAGGATGAGGTAGATCAGGCATTTGAATATGCAAGAATGGCTGGAGTCAATATGATAGTGGGAGCTCCTAATTATGAACTTCTTCCCTATGTGGAGAAAAAAGTAAAAACATACAATTTCAGAGTAGCTATCCATAATCACGGACCTGACAATCCACTTTATCCGAATGCGACTGATATATGGAATAATGTAAAGGATCTTGATGGCAGGATTGGGATATGTCTCGATATAGGACATACCATACGCGATGGTCAGGATCCTGCTTCAGATTTATTGAGATATAAATCAAGGATATTCGATATGCACGTAAAGGATGTGGATAAGGCATCTAAGGAAGGTAAAACTATAGAAATGGGCAGGGGTATAATTAACATCCCTGAAGTTGTGGAAACCTTGCGTAAGATAAATTATACCGGTTCCTGCAGTCTGGAGTTCGAAAAGGATATGAACGATCCTCTTCCCGGTATAGCAGAATCTATAGGATATTTCAGGGGGGTGATGGCGTGTAAGTAAAAAAACGGCAACCGGCACTCGGTTATCGGTTCACGGCAGAAATTATTTTTCACCGCATACCGCGCGCCGCATACCGCATACCTATTAGTATTTCTTCAGCAGATCCAACAATTTGCTGTCCAGTTTATGACCATACCAGTCGGTGTAATTAACATCCTCTCTTCCCGAGTCGAGGATACCGAAATCACCTCTGAAGTTCCAGAGGGCGTACCCAATACTATTTTTAGTAAGGATATCCAGAACGTCACCGAACCATGCCAGGAAAACATTATGAGGTGTTTTTTTCCAGCAGCCGCCTTCTCCGCAATGGACACCTATGCCTTTATCCAGAATGTCAACCCATGGTTTGTAGAATTCTTCCAGCTGTTCCTTTCCGTAATATTTGCCATCGATGGTACCAGGCCATACAGGTACAGGTGCTTTGGACGGATCTTTCCAAACCCACGGTGCCTGATAATGAGAGATAAGACCGGGCCAGTAACCCCGGCAACTCTGAGCAATTTTAAGGTCAAATAATTCAGGTATCACACTGTTTCCCCCACCGTTCCCATCTGCTATAATTAAACGGTCAGGACTGGCAGCCCTGATCACATTGACAGCACCTTCGGCAACCTTGCGGTAAATCTCACCGGGGACGGGACCTTTTTTTGCGAACTGGTCATTCATATCTTCTATATATGCAGGTTCATTAAGAAGATCGAAACTCAGTTTATCGGCGGATATGTTTTTGTAACGTTCCGCCCACATTTTCCAGTGGAAATCAAAAGCATCCTGTGCGTCTTTATCTTTCCAGAGGTTAAATGGTTCATGGAATCCGGCATTAATACAGTACCCCGGTGCTCTGTGAAGATTGAGGCTCACATGCAGACCATGCTTCTGGGCCATAAAGACCAGATTATCTATTTCATCCAGCACTTTATCATCTAGTTTGTACATATCTTCTTTTGTAATGTCTTTCGACCTGTCAAAAGACAGATAACGCGGGTAGGCCATGGGCAGCCTGACAAAATCGAATCCCCAGTCTGACATCCATTTTATATCTTCTGCTGTTGTCCTGTTGGCTT
Source organism: uncultured Bacteroidales bacterium (assembly GCA_963815075.1). Classification (GTDB taxonomy): domain Bacteria; phylum Bacteroidota; class Bacteroidia; order Bacteroidales; family VadinHA17; genus LD21. The sequence goes on along the minus strand of CAWFFK010000017.1, from coordinate 14,872 downwards.
CAGGATTCACCGGAGGTGTCGGCGAAAAATAATCAAGAAGGTTGAAACCTTTCCATCGTGGAAGTGGATTTCTCGGAAAAGGTTTTTCTCCGGCAAAGACACTATTTCCTGTTAGTGTAACAGCAGCGGCTGCCAGTGTGGAGTTCTTAATAAATAACCGGCGGTTAATCTTATTTGTACTCATAGCAATGCTTTTAATGTTTTCATAAATTTATGTCATTATTTTGGTTTTCTGAAACTTTAATAAAATCAAATAATATATTGTCAGTGGAATGAGATTTAGCAAGTCACGATAAGGTGAATTCTGTTTTCAATAAAATAAAATGATTGATATTATTAAGTAAAAGGGTCACCTGGATTGCATATATATCATATTTTAAAGATATGGTGATTTAAGGGAGTACTTTTAAGCCTGGTTATTAATAAAAATTACAACTATGCCGAAAAATGCTTCCGGTGTCTTTTTACCCGATGAAGACCTTTTTAGGAATTCATATGTTTCTTCAATGGATCAATACAGAAAGGTATATGCCGACAGTATTGAGAATAATACAGAATTCTGGGAAAGAAATGCGCGTGAATTATTGCATTGGCAGCACGATTTTCAAATGGTTAGTGACTGTGATTTCTCAGAAGGTCTTATTTCCTGGTTTCTTGGAGGAAAGTTAAATGCCTGTGAAAATTGTGTAGACAGACATGTTAACGGGAAAGGTGATCAGGCAGCAATTATCTGGGAACCTGATGAACCCGGAAAACAACTGGTTATTACCTACAGGGAGCTTCAAAGGAATGTTTCACGTCTTGCAAATGTACTTAGGCATAATGGTATCAGAAAAAGGGATCGTGTTGCCATATATATGCCAATGATTCCGGAAGCTGTTTATGCCATGCTTGCCTGTGCGCGAATCGGTGCGGTTCACTCGGTAGTCTTTGCCGGGTTCAGCGCAGAATCTTTGCGCGACAGAATCAACGATGCAAAATGTAAGGCTGTTATTACTGCTGATGAAGGTATACGCGGAAAAAAAACCATTCCGCTTAAAAGAATGACAGATGAAGCTGTAATGGCCTGCCCCAGTGTCGAGCATGTATTTATAGCCAGACGTACTAATGTCAAAATTCCTTTTTATCCGCCTCGTGACATATGGCTTGATGAAGCTATGGAAGGAGAACGACCTTATTGCCCTATTGAGCATATGGATTCAGAAGATACTCTTTTCCTTCTATATACCTCCGGAAGTACCGGCAAACCAAAAGGAGTATCACATACGACTGCCGGATACCTTTTATTTGCAGCAATGACTCATAAGTATATCTTTGATTACAAAGATGGTGAGATTTTTGCATGTGTGGCAGATATTGGATGGATTACGGGTCATTCATATGTTGTATACGGACCATTGCTAAATGGAGCCACATCAGTGCTTTTCGAAAGTGTTCCAAATTATCCCGATGCCGGCAGATATTGGGAGATGGTTGAAAGGCTGAAGATTAATCAGTTCTATACTGCGCCTACCGCTCTGCGTGCTATCCAGAGGGAAGGAGATGACTATGTAAAAAAATATGACAGATCAAGTCTTCGCATCCTGGGTACTGTTGGAGAACCCATTAACCCTGATACATGGTTATGGTACTATAATGTGGTTGGAGAAGGAAGATGTTCTATTGTGGATACATGGTGGCAGACAGAAACAGGAGGGATACTTATTTCTCCTCTGCCGGGTGCTATTCCTACAAAACCGGGTTCAGCGACTCTGCCATTTTTTGGAATTCAACCTGTACTTTTGAGTCCAGAAGGAGTTGAGCTGGAGCCTGTTGAGTCATCCGGTCTACTGGCCATAAAAGGGGCATGGCCAAGCATGGCCCGAACCATTCAGGGCGATCATCTCCGTTTCTATGAAACATATTTGAAGCAGTTTAAAGGTTATTACCTCACCGGCGACGGTGCTACACGGGATGCTGATGGCTATTACTGGTTAACCGGACGTGTGGATGACGTAATGAATGTATCAGGACACCGCATTGGATCTGCTGAGATTGAAAGTGCACTTGTATCACACCCATTCTGTTCAGAAGCAGCTGTCGTCGGATATCCTCATGAAGTTAAGGGTGAAGGGATATTTGCGTATGTGATCCTTAAAGAAGGCTATGAAGCAGACGAAGAACTGGTAGGTGAATTAAGGAATGAGGTAAGGCGGCACATCGGAGCTTTTTCAACACCCGATCAGATCCTTATAGCGCCTGGTCTTCCAAAAACACGTTCCGGCAAAATCATGCGTCGAATTCTCAGGAAGATTGCTTCAAATGAGACTGAGGACCTGGGAGATGTAACTACTCTTGCTGATCCGGGCATAGTGGATGTATTAATAACTTTAAGAGCAGAACTGGGTTAACCGGTTACTAAATAAAAAAAGTATAAGGAACTATTAACCAAAAGAGGGTGTCTCAAAAGTCAAAATCCATAAACCACAAAGGGCATAAAGTATTTCACAAAGGTCACAAAGGATTAATTATCATGTTTTTACCTTTGTGAACTTCGTGAATCCTTAGTGTTTTTTGTGTTTAAAAATGACTTGTGAGACACCCTCTTATATAAATTTAGAATGAACTGACTTTTTATATCTTAAAAGCCACACCAACAGTCAGGTAAGAAATTCCATAGCCGATTTCAGCCATAGCTGCAAAATTGTTGCTGAAATAATATCTGGCACCGGCATACCAGGCCAGAATCACTCCACCTGCTGATGCATGTGCTCCAAAATAGGTGTCATAATATTTATAGCTGTAAATATTATACCCGAGTAAGAGGCCGGTATAAGTGTCGAGCTTATCAACGAGTGGGTAATGGAAACTACCTCTGGCTCCAATGATAATGTTTGTGGTTTTGTAATAGTTTGTCCATTTGGCAGAAGAATATCCCAGGTATCCGCCAATACCAATTGACCCTTTATCGAGAATACCATCAATTGCACCAGCTTCAAAAGAAGCAGATAAGGAAGGCATTTGGGAAGAATAAAAACTACTATAATACGTAGATCCAAACCCGATACCAAGATTCAGAACTTTGCTCCCCTTTTCAAAAGTAGACTGCTGGGCAACTAATTGTGATAAAGAGAAGAGACTGACCAGAAACAACAGCAAAAGCTTTTTCATGATTACTGATTTTTAGTGTTTAACTTATTAATTAACAATATCTGATTCAATTTGTTTATTGTGAAAGTTTTGTAAATAACACAAGCTTTATAACGTTTTTAAACTGTAAGCGATAATTATATTTCTCATAGCGATGTCATTTAAAACTGCATTTGAATTTCAACTTGTGTTAAAGGTTTTTATCTACGATTCCTTTGCTGGAAATAATATCCGAAGGAGTATTTGCCTCCACCGGCAATCAAAAGGATAATATACCCAATAAAATAGATCAACACATTATAATGACGCATTAATGGTTCATCTACATGAACGATAAACAATATTACCCCCATGGTAATAATTAAAGGAATCGCAGCCAGTTTTGTCCCAAGGCCTGCGGCAATAAACAGAGAACAAATAAATTCTGCAAACGTTGTCAATATTAAAGACCCTGCCGATCCAAGGCCAACCGGGTTTGGAAAATTGAAATCCCCCGCTATGATTTTCCCTAATTTGGGTATTCCATGGGTAAGCATAAGTGTAGCAAAAATGAGCCTTAATATTAAAAGCAAAAGGTTGGTTATGTTGCCGTAGTCAGTCTCTTTCAAAAGTAACTTTATCATCGGGTATATTTAAAAACAAGATTGAATATACTTATAATTTTCTTTCTGATGTTTGATAAAACAATTATAATCCTGATTTGGTTCAAATTACAATAAACAAGTTTCCTAGGTCCAAATATAATGAACATATATTTATTAAGGCTTTTCCGGAATTACATGTCAGTTCCAGTGATTTCCCACAGTTGCAAATGATTCTGCACATGTAATTTATTATCTGTATAGCCCCAACTCATTCTGTTATCCGTGCCCATGAAAACCATATATTTATTGTTATTGATAAATTAATAATTATTTTTATCCAATTATTTTTCAATTTAACTTGATTTGTAGTATTTTCTTCAATCAGGCACAGACAATTTCAATAGTTGTGAATTTTGCACCTGTTGAATAAAGAAATGCCGGTTTTTAATAGTGACGTGTATGACCGACTCATTCTATTATTTTTTCAGTACCGTACCCCAGGTGCTGGCTGCTATACTGGTATTATTTGGAGTATTAGTGGTTTTTAAAATTCATGGCCTTAATTCTGATTTGCTTGGAATCGCAACTGACATCATAGATGCAGCCGAAAAATTAGAAGTTTCCCCACCTCATCTGGACCAAAGCATCTTTGACGGAACAATAGGCGTAACGACAGAAATGATTACAGAACTGAACAGCTATTACAAAAGGAAAAACACGAAGGGACTGAAATCCGTTGTAGATAAGATGCTAAGCATTCAATATGCTTTTAATGATTCCACTGACCTTTTAATTAAAAGTTATGCGGATGCTTATAATTTTCTTCAGACACTTATTAAAAGGACCATTAATTTTTCTGTTTTGTCCGCGATCATACTAATATTATGTATTGGCATTCTTCCTCTTGGTGAAGTTATTCTGAAACATGCCGCAATATTGGATTTTTTGTTTGTTCTTATAATTGCCGGCATAATTATCTGCCTCTATTTTCTGATTAAAATTCTGACAACATCACTTAAAGAACATGTCTCCGATAATTCACATCAGTAAATAGTGATCGGTTAATTATAAATTTTCTCCGACCTGTATTAGAAATGGCAGGGGAAATCGTTCGAATAAAATAATTGACTTGGTCATTAACATGGTGTAACTTTGAGTTAGTGTTTACCAAAGATTTTAAACTACCCTGAAAGAGGAATAAATCATTTTTGTGATGGTTTATATATTAAATTGATAAGTAAATGAAAGGCTTTCTCAAACCGGCACTTGCAATTTACTTTATTGTTTCATTTACAGACTTGCATGCACAGGTTAAACCTGGTTACATATTTGGCATGAATCTGTCAACTATGACATTGAAAACAAATGGGATAAGCTACAATCCAAAGATACTGGCTGCTATTCATTACGGCGGATATCTGGAGGTACCCGTAACTGAAAACCTTTCTTTGCGTCCAAACCTTTTATTTTCCGCAAAAGGATCAATTTACAAAACCGATTCTACTGATTTTTCATTATCTCCTGTTTACGTTGAAGTATCCTTTTTTACGGTTTATAGTATCGGATCTGATAAGTTCAAAATATCTCTGTTTGCGGGCCCTTACCTGGCCTGGGGTATATCTGGTTATAAGATAGATCCAGGGGGTTATATGAAAGATATAAGTTACGGATCGCACGAATACAACGATTTGAAACCTATTGATACAGGGTTAAATTTTGGAGCAGGAGTAAATATCAAAGGGATACTGATATCTGCTCAATATGAAATAGGTCTGATAAACTTATCGCCTGTGCAAATGACAGATAATGAAATGAAGAACAAAGTAATCAGTATCTCCGTGTGTTCATTGCTTTCGGGTAAATAATGAAAATCTGATTATTTTCCTTATTAATTAATAATACCTCCCGCAAGACTACGATATAACAGATTCAAAAACTTATAACCATTTGAAATAAGATGGTTTATGAGAACAAATTTGATTTGTTATGTGTTGTATATTAAATTTGATATATAACCTTTCTTTATGAAAAGGAAATTATTTTTTGTTGCATTCTTATTCATGTCCTTTGCGGTATACAGCCAGACAAGAAATGTAAAAGCAAAGGAATACTATAATAATGGACGTGATAAGGTTTCCGCGAAAGATTTCGCCGGGGCAATTGCCGACTTTACTGAAGCGATAAATCTTGATTCCGGTTTCATTCAGGCTTATGAGAACAGGGGCGTGGCTAAGTTCCATCTATTGGACTTCAGGGGAGCAGTTGATGACTATAACAAAGCTCTTAAAATTAACCCTAATGATTATAATACACATGGCAGAAGAGGATGGGCTGAGTTCAATCTTAAGGAGTATAAAGAAGCAATAGCAGACTTTACAAAAGCTTCTGAAGGAACTGTGAATGATACTCATTACCGTAATATCAGGGGACAGGCAAAATACAATCTTCAGGACTATAAGGGAGCAATAGCTGATTTTAATAATGTCATCAAGTCGTGGACCGGTGAAAAAGTGCAAAAAAGTGAAGCCTTTTATTGGCGGGGTATGGCTAAAATTAATTTGGGACAGAAAGATAGAGGATGCCTTGACTTAAAAAAATCCGCAGATTTAGGATTTTCGCAGGCTGATGAAGCCATACAAAAATACTGCCGGTGATATAGATTCCCCTTAATAATTAATAGTGTCTGACAGAAAGGAAAAGTTCAGAAATTGGACATAAAGCGTCAATAAAATCCGCCCCTGAAATGAGATCTTTTAACAGAGATCTGTTATATGGAGTTTCAAATAATCAATATCCCCATTCTTTCATTGCAGCAAGGTCGTCTTTAACACAATCCATAGGGCTTTCGTTCTGGTAAGCCTCCTGTTCAATTATCATTAACCATGACCCATTTTTTACAGCAAGTGCCAGAACATCTTTTACATCGAGAACTCCTTTCCCGAGAATTGTACTGTCATGACTGTTATTTTTGTTCTTCTCTTTCAATACATCTTTAACGTGCAGTGATTCAAATCTTCCGGGGTATTCTTTAATTACGTCCATTGGGTTTGTACCTGCAGCATTGTAAAGATTGGCAATATCAAATTGCTGAATGGTAAGTTTCGGATCTGAATATTTCATGATGATATCGTATATTTTCATATCATGCAGGATTGCATTTTCGTTGAAATCATCATGATATCCGAATTTCATTCCGTATTTCTGGCAAAGTTCTCCACTTTTGTTCCAGAGATCAATCACTTTTAAAAGAGCATCATAATCCTTTTGGGCATTTTCGGCCAGTTCGGGTGTGATCACAAATTTCTGCCCCATAAACGCGGCATCTTCAACCGTTTGTTTCCATGCATCATTAAAATCATTTTTAGAAGCATCCCATGACTGCATGCCGAAATCAACATGACCGCTGTACATCTTCAGGTCCAGGTCTTCAAGTATTTTTTTAAATTCTGAAGGTTCAAAGCCATAAAATTTCCCATTACTATACCCGGCATGTTCAACCACCTTATAACCCATGCCGGCTACCTTCTTCAGCGACCCTTTCGGGTCATTTTCCATATCAGCACGTACTGAATACAACTGCAATCCAACCTTTACCTTATCTGCAGCTGCAGCAAAGAGTGATCGGGGAAGAATCGTTGCACCAAGGGCAATCATGGCGCCGGATTTAACAAATGTTCTTCTTGACGTTTTCATTGGAATGAATTATTAGTCGAAATAAAAATTTTAAGTTCAATGAAAATTAATTACAGATAAAGTTATAAATTCAGATAGATAAAACAAATAAATACAAAAAGGCGAAATCCTATTTTGCCCGGACCAAGACGAAAAAACAAATTTTCGGGCCGAATTATTTCAATCTTATATATTTTTCAACTGAATAAACCATTTCATCCGGTTTCCCGGTTGAATCGAGGCGATGATAAATCTGGAAAAGTGTGTCATTCCTCAATTCAAGCTTCATTTTGATTGTCTGGCCTTCGTATGGCCTGTTGAAATGATAAAGTATCGTTTCTGCGTATTTGTCCCCGTCAAGAGTATAGGTCCCGAAACCATAATTATCGGTGGTTATAGAATCTTCGGTCCATCTTCCTACAAACATAAAATATTTTTGCGACCACGATTTAAATTCGCTGCCAACAAGAACCCCGGGATAGGTAGTTTCAACCTTGCCGTTTGTTACGCTTTGAGTTCCTATTAATTGCCAGGTACCCTCAACCGATAATTTCTTTTTCTGAGTGCAACTACCGGTTAATATTAATATAACCAGACTCAAATAAATTGTCTTTTTCATAAATACACGCTTTATTAGTCACTTCAATATGAAATAAAGATTTGTTCCATAAAATTACTACAGGAAATATCTAAAGTCAAATATTATCTTGTTTGTTAAAATTAAATTATGTCACCTTATATCACTTTATATTGAATGATCATAAGTGCGGATATATTGAAAGTATTCACTGGAATTCCAGGTATATTAATCTTACGTCAAAATAAAATTGACTCGGAATCGACAATATCCTAAATTTGTAATGCAACATTTTACCCCTCAAGCATGAAATATCTCCTTGGGACTGGTAACATAACAAGTAGTAATATACCTGATTAGTATGGGACATTTTAATTGGAAAGGAGAATGGATTTCAGACGAATCTCCATTTGAAAAAGCATATGAATATTCTTTGAAACAAGATTTGATAAAAGAATTATTAGAAGTGGTTAAAAGATATCAGGGTAGAATTAAAGATAGAACGATTGCTGAAGCGGCAAATGAAGTGGTTAAAAAATATATGTCATTGGAATAAAAAATGAAATTTTCCAGCCGCCCAAAATCTGGTCCTGAGGTTTATATTTAAAACAGATTCCCTCAAAAGGATGCAAAGCCCGGACCATTGGTTTTAATTAATAACAAAGCCCCCGGCGTGTTTGAGGCAGAGGGCTTTATAGCATCTTTAGATGTTTCTGATTTCATCATTAGTGCTGAATCAAAGGTCGGTAATTATATTGTTTAAGTCAAGTAATTGCGAATATTTACATCAATGGATTCAGGCATCTCGTCAAATATTTTAATGACTTTGCTTAAAATTTTTGAATAATTTCTGCATGAATTATAATAAGACCATCTTCGGATAAGAACTTCAAGAATGTATTTTTTAATATGGTTCACAAAGGTGCGGCTTGATAATTTTTTCAACAACAACAGATTTATAATACTTTATGTCAGCCCATTGTATAAAATGGTTGATCAATTTAGAATTGAGAATGGCTTTGATTTTGCCTTCAAGAAAAAAGTTTATTGATTTATTTATCGGATAATTATGATATTTTAGTCGTGCAATTCATTTGAAAATATTGAATTGACTTACTTTGTATGATATAGAACATTAAATGTTACTCGCCATGAATAAATCAGCATTTATTTTCATAAATTTTTTAATAATTCTTAATGTAACTACATTATCTGCCCAACAATTAGTTGCCAATTATGATGAAGTAAAAGTTCTTGCATACACTTTGCCAGACCCGCTGGTCTTTAATAGTGGAGTTAAAGTGCAAAATAATACTGACTGGGTCAAAAGGCGTCTTGAAATATTTAAACTTTTTGAAAATGAGGTATATGGTATCAGCCCCGTTTGGAAAGGAGATATTATTCCCACCGAGTTATCGTCGAACCTGAATGCATTAAATGGTGTTGCAATACGTAAAGAGATAAAACTTAGCCTTCAGAACGGCTCTAAGGAACTATCCATGGTGATGCTTCTTTACCTTCCAAAGTCATCAAAACCGGTTCCTGTGTTTTTAGGATATAATTTTGGTGGAAATCATTCTGTTACTGAGGAAAAGGATATTTCCATAACAAATTCATGGATGCGTAACGATTCGGCTACAGGCGTATCGGATAACAGAGCCTCAGAAGCAGGGAGAGGTAAAGCTGCATCCAGATGGCCTGTCCGGGAAATTATTTCAAGGGGTTATGGACTTGTAACAATTTACTATGGTGACGTTGATCCTGATTTCGATGACGGATTTAAGAATGGCGTGCATGGATTGTACGACCAGAAGCGTGATAGTACTTCATGGGGAGCTATTGCAGCCTGGGCATGGGGATTATCCCGTGCAATGGACTACATCGGAACTGTTTCTTCAATTGATTCAAAAAGAGTTGTTGTCATAGGTCATTCAAGGCTTGGAAAAGCTGCCCTGTGGGCAGGAGCAACCGATCAAAGATTTGCAGTGGTGATATCAAACAATTCAGGATGCGGTGGGGCTGCGCTTTCGAAAAGAGCCTTTGGAGAAACTGTTGGAAGTATTAATGCAGCATTCCCGCACTGGTTCTGCAAAAATTTCAATAAATACAACCAGAAAGAAGCCTTATTGCCTGTTGATCAGCATGAACTGCTCTCATTAATTGCACCGCGACCCTTATACGTGGCCAGTGCAGAGGAGGACCAGTGGGCTGATCCCAAAGGAGAGTTTCTTTCCTGTGTCGGGGCATCACCGGTTTATGTTTTGCTGGGCGAAAAAGGGTTTCCTGCCACTGAGATGCCTCCTGTTAATTCGCCTGTTGTTGGTACTATAGGTTATCATATCAGGACTGGAGGGCATGACATAAAATTATACGACTGGAGGCAATATCTTGATTTTGCAGATCTTTATTTACGTAAGTAGTTGTTAAACAAACTTCCAAAAGAGAGGTTATAGTGTTAATATCTGAGCTGTCAACTCCAACTGGGTAATATAAACGTAAATTGCAGCCTTCTTTGAAAAGCGTTCTTTTAATTAACCCTATTTAAAACTAAAAACTTAGAGCTAAAAACAAACCTGTATTTAATTTGAACAGAAAAGAAATATTTGTTAAAAATTTGCTAACTTACTGATTGATAATTTTATAATTTAATACAGATGACAATGAACCGTAGAAAATTTATTGAAACATCAGGCATTGCTGCCGGAGCTGCTATACTTGGCAACGTCAAATCTTCTGCAAATCCCGAGAGCACATTTGTTATGAAACAAAAACCCGGAAAGAATGCCAGGATAAAGCTTGGTTTGTATTCCATATCATATGGAGGTATCTGGTATAAGGGAAAGGCCCTTTCTTTTGATGAGTTATGTAAATATGCAAAGGAATACGGATTTGATGGCGTTGAACTCGATAACAAACGCCCTATGGGAAACCCGATGGATCTTGACCAACGCAAAAGAGATGATATGCGTAATTCACTGGCAAAATATGGTCTTGAAATGCCATGTGTGGCGGCGAATAACGATTTTTCAAGTCCGGTTCCGGAACACAGGGAATGCCAGCTTCTTATGGTCCGCGAAACGGCCAGGCTGGCTAAAGAAATGGGTGCAAAGGTCGTTCGCCTGTTTGCAGCCTGGCCCGGAGTTCCGATACACAATGGAATTGGTACCTATGAGTTAGTACGTGATGAGGGCTTTTACACTTTCCTCAGGCAGTATCCTTATGCGACCTGGCTCGACAGGTATAACTATGTTAAAGAATGTCTTGCTGAAGCTGCAAAAATAGGAGAAGAAAATGGCATCGTAATGGCTCTTCAGAATCATGCTCCCCTTATCAGGAACTGGAGGGACACATTCGATCTGGTAAGCGAGGTGAATTCGCCGGGGCTTAAAATATGCCTCGATCTTCCCATATTTGATAAACAGGATAAGGAATACATTGCGAATGCAGTTCGTACAATTGGTGACCTGCAGGTACATTCACATTTCGGTGGAGAATATTATCGTGACGAAAACAATGTGATAAAGCCAAAACTGCTTTATTATTATGCAGGAGGAATAATGCCCGATTATAGTCATTATATACAGTTAATGAATGAAATAGGCTATAATGGTTATTTTACTTTCGAACTTTGTCACCAGTTATTGAATAAAGATCATAGTATTGCCGGTATAGACTTTGTTCATGAGCAGGTGGCACTTGCAAGGGAATATCTATCAGGCATTATAAATTCATGAACAATAAATTTCCGGACACTTAAGGTTTGTAAATTTGATAAAAACCTACACTGAGATCCTTCAATTGCAATGAAACACAAGAGCCCGGCTTTAACAGGTCGGGTTCTTTATTAAGAAAAATTCGATTTTGGCTTAAAAAAATGACTTTTAAGACGTCCAATATAAATATTTAAGTCATAGAAGGCTCATAATTATGCCTTTAGGATGAAATTTTATCCTAAGAAACCTTCCGTTTGTCAAAATTACGATTTTCTTAATATTATATTTAATGCCTTCCTATTCTTCAGATAACTAACGATATAGGATATAATATGACTCAAAAATCCCTGTTTCTTAAAGATTTCTGATAAATATTTTAGTGAATTTGACGAATTGCTTTATTTCGGTGGTCAGTTACTTGTTTTTGTAAGTACTCATTCCTTTTTAATGGATAATGTACTCTCAAAACTCACGCATATTCCTTCTGACTGCCCATTATCGCCTTGACAGGATTATTTTTGTGCATTACTTTTAATATGTAAAATTATGACTAAAGGTGAATACCATCGATTTGGAACTTAAAGATAAAAATATAATCATTGTTGAGGATGATGAGTCATCTAGCAAGTATTATGAAGCTTTACTGATAAATACCGGAGCTGATTTTAAAATCTTTCATACGGGTAAAGAATTTGTTGATTATCTAAGCCGGGAAAATAAAAATATTGATCTGGTCATTATGGATTTTCTTGTTCCGCTGATAAATGGAATTGATTGTATAAAAATATTTCGGAAAGAGAGAAAAAACACTCCGGTTATAATGATCACTGCATATTATTCTGAGCAGGCTAAAACTGAAGCTTTTTTTGCAGGATGTAATGAATATGTTTTAAAACCGATTTATCCGGAAAAGATATTTTACCTTCTTAAAAAATACCTAAGCCCAAATATTTCTGTTTCCTCTTCCAATTGATCTTTTTAAATACTAAAAAGGTGTTAGCTCATTTTGGTGGGGTATGCTTATATTTATACAAAAGGGAATCTGTCTCTTTCGCATGGGATTGACATCTTAGATTGTTAAGCATGAATTTTCTTCTATTTAATTATATTTGTTTTTATGCAATATGTCCAAAATATAACTATATTTATGCAATAAAATATAGTTTTATGCAAAAGGCTTTAATTTTAAAATATTTGGCGTATGTCGGAAAAACCAATAGGGAGTACATGGCTAAAACAAAACTATCAACTTCCAAATATTAAATTGTCTCATGAATCTTATCTTGGTACAAGATCAAAAGTTGAAATACTGCAAGATGGGACAATAATAGAAACTTATCAGAAGGCGCAATATACTCTTAAAGCAGACAATCCTTTAAACCATTTTGAGTTTGCTCTCAAATATGATGATGTTCAATTAAGCTTTTATCAGGCTGTTTTAAAATGTATCCCTGTAAAAGATATAGTTGAATTTATAGAATCTGCTCCAAACTTTAAATATTCCAGAAAGATTGGATTTTGGTACGAATTCCTAATTGGAGAACGTCTCCCCATTGAAGATAGACCAAACATTAACTATGTTGACTTGATAGATTCTAAACGATTTTTTACTGGTGTGGTAGTTAAAAACAGCAGATGGCGCATAAACAATAATTTATTAGGGGATGTGGGTTTTTGTCCTGCTATAAAGAGAACGAATGTTATAATGAAAGCGCTTGAACTTGATTATCCTGAGATGCTCAGGGAACTCTCAAAAAACTATTCGGCTGAGATATTAAACCGTGCCAATAATTATTTATATAGGAAAGAAACACGTTCATCTTATCAAATCGAAAAGGAAGAGCCAACGCCAGAACGTATTGAGAGATTTGTTAGTTTATTAAGTAATGCTGGTAAGAAAGAAATTCCAGATCTGCTTTGTGAGGAATCTTTGGTAATGTTACAGGATCAAATTGTTGATCCACGTTTTGCAGAGACAGGATTCCGGGATTTTCAAAATTATATAGGCCAGACAACATGGAATTATGATGAGATCATTCATTACGTTTGCCCACCACCGGAATTTCTCTCAGATTTAATGAAAGATCTTTCAAATACTGCCGTTAAAATGGAAGGTGTAAATCCAATTGTCAGGGCAACTGCCATAGCTTTTGGATTTGTTTTTATTCACCCATTTGAAGATGGAAATGGAAGAATTCACAGATTTTTAATTCATGAATTTTTATCGAGGGACAATTTCTTGCCTACTGGAATGATAATACCAGTTTCTGCTCATATGGTAACTAATTTAAAACTTTACGATGATGCTCTTGAAGCCTATTCTAAACCACTTATGCATATAATCAAGTACACGAAAAATGAAAAACAAAAATTAATCGTATTAAATGCTTCTGAGGTTGAAGGATATTATAGATTCCCAGATCTGACCACGCAAACTGAATATTTATGTAAAGTTATTGAAACAGCTATATCCCAGGACCTTCCAAATGAATTAGATTTCTTACAAAATTATGATGAGGCTAAAGAATTTATGAAGCAGAAGATCGATATGCCAGATAAGCTGATTGATTTATTTATCCGATTTACTCATCAGAATAACGGAATCTTTCCAAAAAGGAAAAGAAACACCTTCCATATGCTAAAGGATGATGAAATTGAAGCACTTCAGACTATTGTTCAGGATGTCTTTTCATTTGAAAAATAGTCTGGCCTGTTTTAATATTTATATATATGAAATTATGCAATAGTGATTTGTAATGTATAAATAAATACATTCTTATTTGTTTTTATGCAAAATCTATCTTCTTTCAGTTGGGGAATATATTATAATAATCAGGCGAAAAGTGGCTTTAAGAATTTGTAAAATCTACCAATTAAGAAGTTGAAATACAATCAATTTTAGGATTATCTCGAATAAATTGTGGTGATAATAATTTTCAGCTAAAAGGGAGGAAAATTCTGTGGCAGGAAGCACAAAACCCATATATTATCAAGAGGTTATGAGGTTAATGAGAGGTGCGGACGGGATTGGCTTCGCCGGACCCTTTCCTCCACGGGTTACCTTGCAAGCCCGCAAAATCCAGGCTGCTGGCGCAGCCTGGATTATTTGTTTTCCTTCACTCTAATGAAAACAAGTTTTCAACGAGTTCAGGAAAACAAAAACCCGATGATTTCTCATCGGGTTTTGCGGGGCTTGC
>CAWFFK010000016.1:0-42079 GCA_963815075.1 uncultured Bacteroidales bacterium | reverse complement strand
GGTGTCCTGGCCTCGGGTCTTACCGATCAGACAACTGTAGGCATCTCTGTCATTACGGATAACATTGTCAATAGCACGGATAATGTGCAAACTGTAACTTATACCTTCATTCCTCACATACGACCGGGAGATAATGGTCCTGAATGTCAGAACGGAGTTTCAGTAATACTCAATATTCAGATTAACCCACAACCCAGGATCTACCCAGTCTATCCAAACAAAATACAATGTGACAGCACCAATACTGCCATACTTCTGCAAAGCCCGAGTACTTTTACTTTAGGTCTAATATCCTTTGATTATACTGTGACAACCGACGGTCCGGTCACAGGATATACATCACCTGAAACCGGATTAAGCAATAATCATATTATAGCTGATATGCTTGTTAACCATACGGATACATTCAGGCTAGTCACTTACAGGGTTGTCCCGAAAAGCCCAGTTGGTTGCCTTGACGGACCTGTGAAGGAAATTACAGTTACTGTTAACCCCACTCCTAGAGTAATTCCTGTGAATCCTAATCTTAAGCCCGATACTTCAATTTGTTATGGAACTAATGACCACATAGTTCTTACATCTCCTACATTAATGACATCGGGCAATATAAGGTTTGATTATACTGTTGCAGTCACAGGAAGTCCCGGGGTAATTGAAGGCAGTACTGCTCCGGAAGTGAATCGTATTCCTGGTTATACAATCAATTTCCAATATAAGAATAAGTCGGATACAATACAATCGGTGTATTATTCAATTTTACCAAAAGTCGATAATGCCATATGTGTTCCCGGAAAGAGAATTATCAGCGAAGTAAAAGTTCATGCACTTCCTCTTCAGAGTATTGAGGTTACAAAACCACTGAAGTGCGACGAGGAAGGAACCAGTAATGGTGCATTGGAGGCAGTAATTTCCAAAGGAGCCAGTCCGTACCAGATTGTCTGGGATGGTCCTATAGGATATCATAAGACTGATTCTGTTAAAATTGCAAACCTTTCAAGTGGGAAATATTATGTAAAGGTGACAGATAATCTTTTATGTTCACGTAACGATTCTATCGGCTTTTATCCTCCACGTGCCAGGGCTTATATTTATGTCACTCCTATACCTCCAGGCAATTATAATATTAGTTGTATTGGCTCAACGGATGGTCAAATAACCGTTTCAGTTATAGGAGGAACCACTCCGCCATATACTTATACTGTTATTAAAAATGATACACAGATTTTATTTACCGGTTTGTTTACTAATAATTATAACCCGTCGGATCCGAGTACCTTTAAAATTTATACCGGACTGGGAGCTGGAACTTATACACTGATTATTGCAGATATATATGGTTGTCCGGGTGAAACGTCATCAGTCATATTCCGGGTGCCTCCACCGGTTATTGTAGGATTTGGCACGTCAACTTATTCAGGTGGTTATAATATATCATGCAAGGGGTATAATGATGGCTCGGCCTGGGTCCAGTCAATTTCTGGTGGCAGGGGAGGGTATACATATAATTGGTATACTCCAGATGGTAATATCCCTGGTCCTGTAAATACCAACAGAATTGATAATATAACTGCCGGGACATATTATCTGGAAGTAAGAGATGTTTTAGGCTGTTTAACTGTTAAAAGTGTCGTAATTACTGAACCGGACGGAATGGTCCTTACAGCCTCACAGTTGTCTCACTCAGCAGATGGTAATTACAATATTTCCTGTAATGGAGGAAATGATGGATCAGTTGCATTGACTATTTCCGGTGGTTCCGGTAATTACCTCTACTCCTGGACTGGTCCGAACGGTTTTAGTGCCACCACGAAAGATATCTCAGGATTATATGCCGGCCAGTATACCTGCACTGTAAGTGACGTGAACGGATGTATTCTTACACCCTCGCCTTCATTCACCCTTACTGAACCAAATGCCCTTGGTCTGGTTAGTACAAGTTCAACTTCCAATGACGGTGGATATAATATCAATTGTAATGGAGGTACGGGGTCAATTGCAATAACGGTTACGGGAGGGAGTGAAGGAAATTATAATTATACCTGGAGCACAACAGACGGATCAGGTATTGTCCAGGACCAGAAAGATCAGAGTGCTCTTACAGCCGGCACATACCATCTTGAAGTAACAGATTTAAATAATTGTGGGATATCTGCTGATATAACCCTTACCCAGCCTCCTGCCCTGGTCACAGGTATGGCAACAACAAATATTACATGTCAGGTATCGAATTTTGATAATGGATCAATAGACCTTACTGTCACCGGAGGAGTGGGACCATATGTTTATTTATGGTCAAATGGTGAAACAACCCAGGATATTTCGGGACTTACACAGGGTACATATTATGTTACTGTAACCTACAATGGTGTTTGTACCAGCTTCGATTCGGCTACGGTAAACCTTCCTCCGCCATTGGAGTATACAAAAACTCTTTCAGATTATAATGGTTACAACATAAGCTGTAATGGTCTGGCAAATGGTTCAATCCAAATAGATCCTACCAGTGGACTGGCACCGTTTTCCTATTCATGGACAGGACCTGACGGATTTGTTGCTACTACGAAAGATATTTCGAATCTGAAAGCCGGAGATTATCATTTGTTAATTACCGACAGCAATTTCTGCACCGCAACTGAAACAGTAAATCTTACTGAACCCGGTGTACTCGATATTTCATTTACTCTGTCATCCAGCATAGCGGGAGGCTATAATATCAATTGTTCGGGAGAGAGCACTGGTACAATAAGTGTTGAACCAGTCAACCAGGTTAAAACAGTTGATTACCTCTGGGCTGACGGGGTATTTGGTAAGACACGCAATAACCTGCCTGCTGGCGATTACCACGTTATCATAATAGATGCAAATAATTGCCAGACCAGTTCCTCAGTTACGCTTACTGAACCTGATTCGATTAAACTTAATTTCGATATCACCCAGCCATTATGTCCGGATATGCCTGACGGAGAAATCAGATTAACTGTTACCGGAGGAGTAATCGCCACCGATTACTACTACCACTGGTCTGACAATTCTTCCGGAAGAAATATTTCCAATATTCTTAAAGGATTATACAGGGTGACAGTAGAGGACTTAAATGGATGTTCTGTAACAGATTCTGTTAATATTGAGCCAGTTCATGAAACATGTCTTGTGATTCCAAATGCAATTTCTCCAAATGATGACCTGATAAATGATGTCTGGAATATTGGAATGACCGATCTGTATCCTGAAATGGAAGTTAAGATATTTAACCGGTGGGGTGAGCTGATATGGAAATCGGACAAAGGATATCCCAGACCATGGGACGGGACCAGTCATGGAGTCCGGCTTCCAATCGACTCTTATCATTATGTTATTGATTTGCATAACGGCGAAAGACCATTGATAGGTACCATAACAATAGTAAAATAGAATTTAACTAATTTAGAACCTTGTGAGAAAACCGGCTTTCATATTGTTTTTGCTACTGCTAGGCAACCTGGCTTTCGGACAGCAACTACCTTTATTCAGCCAGTATCTTTATAATAAGTTTCTGATTAATCCGGCTGTGGCCGGAAGCGATGGTTATACAAGCGTAAGCCTTACTGCCAGAGAGCAATGGGTTGGCTATTCAGGTGCACCCAGAACCTTTTCCTTCAGCTGGCAGACAAGAATGCTTAAGAAAAGGTTTATTCTTAAGCAGACGCGGCTGAAACGGGAAATTTTCAGACCAAAATCCGACGGGAGGGTAGGTTTCGGAGGGTATATTTTCAGTGACAGGAACGGGTTGATTCAAAGAACAGGTTTTCAGGCATCCTATGCATATCATATGTGGCTCGAGAAGAGCACCCAGCTGTCATTTGGACTGGGTCTGACAGGGTATTATTATAAAATTGATGAAAAACAGATAAACTTTGAAGACCCTAATGAACCTTGGTTGAATAATAACCTTCGAAGAGGTATATTTGTCCCTGATGTTACATTTGGTGTATATCTTCTTAATGCGAATTACAGTTTTGGATTCTCTGCTGATCAGTTATCTCAAGCCTCGGCAAAAATTGGAGGGCCTGCATATAAGAACTATACAATGAGCAGACAATATTATTTATTCGGATCCTATGATTTTAGCCAGGGTACCTATAACACAATACAGCCGTCCTTTCTGGTTAAAATGTCAGAACAGCTTAAACCACAGGCCGATATAGGACTAACCTATATCTATGATCAGGGTTTCTGGGCCGGACTGGCTTACCGGACAAGCGGGGCTTTAATAGCAAATATTGGAGTAAAATACCAGAATATATTCTTTGGATATGCTTTCGATTATACTCTTCAGGAAATTCAGAGAATTACTTATGGGACCCATGAAATAACGATTGCTCTTAAGTTTGGAGATAATTCCAGGAGATACCGCTGGCTCGATCGTTATTGATAAATTCAGGATATAATTTTTTAGTTACACTGAGTAACACAGAGGACCACAGAGAACAACAAAGGAAATACATTCTTATCCTCTCTGTGTAACTCTGTGCTTCTCTGAGTAACTCTGTGTAAGTTCTTATATTATTAAAGAAACAAAACTGAGGAAACACTCTATTTGTGAAGGATATAGATCAAAGAACTGCTTTTCTTCTTATTGAAAGCAGAAAGTAATGAAAATGCTATTGCTTTTACCATTCCTTTAAAAAAAGCCAGCGAGGATCCCTTATATTTTTCACTGAGCAGTGAAATATAAAATACATCCATAGGAAGTATCTTCATAGTTTCCAGTTCAAACCCGGTTTTTTCAGAAAATGTTCTGAAGGACTCGGGATTGAAATGCCATAAATGGCGTGGTACATCATAGGCAGCCCAGAATGGTCCGTAATATTCTGCATCATATGACCTGCTGTTTGGTAATGCAACCACGCATATACCTTCAGGTTTTAATATCCGGATTATTTCTGCAGCATATCTGAAAGGATCGTGAAAATGTTCAAGGACATGCCATAGAGTAACACAGTCGAAGCTTCCTGCATCGAGATCATGGATTTTATCAGGACCCGAAACATCAATTCCAAATTGTGTCTCAGAAAAACTGCGGGCCTTATCGTTAATCTCTATAGCCTTCACTTTCCAGCCGGCTTTCTTCATAATCAATGCAAAATATCCTGTCCCGCTGCCTATATCAAGAATATTACCCTTAACCAAGCCAGTAACCTTTTTGATAATTTCTCTTTTCCTAATTAACATAATGTTCCGGACTATCCTGTAAAGCTTATTGGACAGACCTTTTGATGTATCGCTATGCGATATATAATCTTCCGATTCGTAATAATTGCCGATTTCACCTTTGTCGGGATAATCCTGCGTAAAACCGAAACCGCATTCCTTGCATTCGTATATTTGAAAGACCTCTTTGCTGATGAAATTATCAGTACAGCTGAAATTTAAACAGATGTTCCTGGACCGGCAGAGAGGGCATTCCTGGTGATGCACCATAATTTTATTCTGACTGGGATTTGGTTACAAATTTAGCCACAAAATATCCTGCCAGCATCAGAATAAGTAGTACTGAGCTCGCCAGTGAAACTTTGTTCCCAGCATAATATGATGAAGGTCTGAAAACAAATTTTATTTCGTGATCACCGGCCGGAACAACCATTCCCCTGAGTACGAAATCTGTGCGGAAGTATTTGCTCTCTTTCCCATCAATATAGCATTTCCAGCCTGCCGGATAATATATTTCTGAGAAAACCGCAAGCTTCTCACCTGAAGCATGGTATTTGTATACAAGCTCATTGGGTTCATAAGTAACAAGTTCAATTGTGTCGCTACTGTTTACAGGGTAACCTGTTTCTTTTATCTGATCCCTGAAAGTATTGTCAACCACAGCCACTTTTGAGGGGTCAACATGATTAATTGCAGAAAGTGCTTCATTGGCATTATTTACCATATAGGGCTTGTCAGCAAACCATACGTTCCCGAGGGCCCTGGGATTTTCAACCGGGGGAGCATCGGGATTGTAAATTACATATTTTGCATTCAGCATATTAAGAGCATATGTGCTGTCAAAAGCAGTCTGGAACTCTGCGAGGGTCCTGGCTTTTGAACCAACAGTACTTATATGACTTAAATTATTTATAAGTGAGGAGTCAATAAGCTCCTGGTATCTCTGCAGTTTTGCTCCGTGGTATCCGCCTATCGAATGGAAAAAGTATGAAGTAGGGGAATTATCGTTGAATGTCGAGGACAGGTTAAGGACCCTGAATATTGATTTGTCCTTCATAATATATGAATCAGCAACCGTTGGTTTAAATGTTTTTTTATATGTCGACTGCATCTCGAACCTGTCAGCATTAAGATACCTCTTGTCGATAGTCCATAAATCAAATAATATCAATACTGCAAGTACGAAAATAGCCGGTCCTTTTTTAAGTTTGTCAAAAAGAAAGGCAAGTATTACTCCGGCAGAAAGCAGAATAAAGAGCAGTGATCTGAAGGCATCATTTTTGAGTAATGCTTTACGGTCATCTATCATGGCACTTTTAAGCCATCCCGGATAATCACTTTCATACGGCCCGATAAAAGAACCTGCAATACCCGGTATTATCAATACAAGGAGAATGAAACCCCCGGTTATCCCCGCTGCTATTTTCAGGCCTTTTAAGATTTCACTTCTTGAAAGGGCGCCGTTAAAAATATCCCTGAGTGCCAGAAAGCCTAAAAGGGGAATGGAAAATTCAGAAATAACCAGGATCATGGTTACGGCTCTGAATTTATTATAGCCGGGGAAATAATCAATGAAAAGATTTGAGAGCGGCATGAAATTTTTACCCCAGGCCAGCATAACCGATAGAATTGTTGCGGACAGGAGCCACCATTTTTCAGGACCCTTTACCAGGATCAGCCCGAGAATAAAAAGGAATAAAACGATTGCTCCTACATAATGCGGTCCGTCTGTTCCAGGCTGAGTTCCCCAGTATTTATGAATCTGACTGACCGCTGCGGCGTTGTTGTTACTGGTCAGGACTTTAACTGTTTCAGAATTGCGATCGAATGGCTGACTTGAACCTCCCTTGTAATTCGGGATAAGCAGGTTTAAGGTCTCATCAACTCCGTAACTCCAGTAGGTAATATAATCTTTATTCAGACCTGAAGTAATATTCCTGTCATTTGTAGTTAGATCCGATTTCCCCCTGATCGAATATTTACCGTACTCATAGGTTGTGTACAAACTGGCGAAATTTATACCGATAGCTATCAGGAAGGGGATAATCAGAATTGCAGTGGTTTTAAGAAATTTAACCACAGTATTGTTTTTAAAGGAATATATGAATTCCACAATCCCGAAAACAATGAGGCAGAGCAGGGCATAATAGGTGATCTGAGGATGATTAGCCTGTATCTCAAGTGCCAGGAAAAAGGCTGTTAACAAGGCTCCTTTTACAGCATCACGTTTATAGGCATAATAAATTCCGGCAATCATAGGCGCCATGTATGCCAGCGCTATAGCCTGGGTATTGTGACCAGCTGCGAGGACCTGAAAGAAAAAAGAAGAAAGACCATAGGCAAGCGATCCTGTTATGGCGAGCCATGGATTTAAGCCAAAGACAAGAAGTAAAATATAAAACCCAAGCATCGAAAGGAATAAAACTGATACAGGCATCGGGAACATTCTGAGAAACGCATCTGCGTATTTGATAAGATTCCCCGGGTATCTTGTAGAAATAAGGTACGCAGGCATTCCGCTGAATATCGAATTGGTCCATAGCGGCTCTTTTCCAAATTTAGCCCTGTAATCCCTGATCTCTTTAGAATTGATATTTGAAACCGTTGAGTCATTGGCCTTAAGGATTTTACCTTCAAGAACAGGATAGAAGTATGCAAATGAGATCACAATGAATACAACAACTGCTAAAAGATGCGGCAGGTAGGGTTGGATTTTATTTTTAATGTCCATTATTATGTTTTTATGATTCTTACTCGAATACTGAGCAAAAATATGTATTTAGCTCCAATTAGTAACTGTAAATCTTATTTTTATATGTTAATCAGGTACCAGTTTGTATGGCCATATTTTTTTCTTGATTGTATAATATCAGATGCTTAATTGATAGAATATAAGCATTTATCCTTAATATTAGCATCAAGGGATTCGAACGGATCGAAAAATTCAAAACCTGATTAAAGTTTTAAGAATTAATTTAGTCTGGCATATATTTACTTATTCCTTGAATAAGGTTTTTATCTCAACAGATGTCAAGGCCCTGTTATAAATCCTTAATTCATCAAGAGTTCCGTTAAAATGATTGGTTGTGCCATCGCCACCATCAAAATTATTGCCTATATATACCGGCTCCGTATCGCTGTTAGCATATACAGTATATTCCCTTGTCTTCTTTGTGCAAAACTTATCGTTTAACCATACCTCAATTGCTGTCGGCGTAACATTTACCACACAATGTGTCCACTCATCCAGTACCAGTCGTTCAGGATTTGTAATGGTCCATAGAGTCGAATTTGGAAAGACCAGCAATTCAGAAGGTTCGAGGTAAGACTTTGTCATATCATGTAAGGCAGAAGAATAGCCATAGGCATAAAATGCAGCTGACAAACGGTTATCAGATCTTGTATCGTTGGCACCAAATGAATAAACCATAAAGCACCTTGTATTGTTTATCTTACTGTATTTGCAGATTAAAGCACCGTTATTTTCCACTCCAACGGCACCTCTTGTTTTAACCCAGAATGAAAATGAAAGTCCGTTCTGGGAATTAATTGTATTGCTCAGAGTGACATAATCTGATGTGCCATTGAAATCCAGAGCCTGCGACCTCACTCCTGTAACAAAATTATGAGCAGTATAATCGATGCCATTATTATTGTTTACACTATAATCATTTGTATTTCCATCAAAAGGCATATATAACAATAATCCTGTTGTTGGTGCCTCTATATTATTAAGATTAATAGTAATATGTGCGTCAGCCTTTTCGTTATTTTCATCTTTAACTTCAACTAACAAAGTAAAGCCTGGTGTGGTTTCGTAATCTAGTGCATCTTCATTATTAACAGTTAAAGTGCCATCATTTTCTGATATAATAAAAGCATCATTGGTATTACCGCTGACAATTGAATATTTGAGTGACTGACCTGTAGCAACAATTTGTCCTACAAAGGTCCCGGAGTCGCTGTTCTCATCTATTGCGAATGCCTGATCGTTGAATGGTATTTCAATGTTATTCAGGTTAATGATAATATTGGCGAATGAACTTTTGCATTTATTATCTTTCACTTCAATTAATAGATTGAAACTCGTCGTGGTCTCATAGTCAAGTGCAGTTTTATTATTGACAGTTACTTTACCGTCTGTTTCTGAGATAATAAATGCATCATTAGTATTTCCACTTTTAATCGCATACGATACTACCCGGCCATCTTCATCAGAGGCCACAACATTTCCCACAATAGTACCGGGTGCACTGTTTTCATCAATTGAAAAAGTCTGATCATGAATAGTAGGAGGGATATCCTTTTTTTGACACGATAATAATATGATTATTAAAATCAGGGCGTAATACTTTAAAGGTGATGAAACTGGATTCATAGATATTGTAATTTAAGGTTAGAGATGGATTGTATTTAACATGATAAGTTTTGAAGGCTTTTAATGAGAATTCTAATATAGCTCAGGTTATTGATTTAGTCATACCTTCACATCAAAGTGGTATCTTCTAAAGATAATTATTGCAGGGGGTAAAACCAAATTCTCATCAATAATATTTATGTTAAAATTCTATAAAAAATCCTATGCATAATTTTGGGTATTTCACTCATCGTCAGTAAGCCCCCTGAGTGAATTCAGATTGTTTTTAATATTTTTAAGATCCGACCACTTTACTATGAAACCCCTGATAGATTGCAACTCAACCGGTTCATAAAAATTGAACAGGTATAGGATGAATGGGAAGCTGAGAAAACAACCGGTTTTAATCAGTAACCTTGGAAGGAGGTGCATGCCATTTACCAACAAGCCGGCAAATGAAAATATTGCGCCGACAATCAGCATCAATAAAATCTTCCTGATTTCGTATGGTACGAAAAATGCTTTCTGTGAGTAGTAATAACATGCCAGCCAGTATATGAACTGCGATAGCAGTGTTGCAACAGCCGCTCCTGTAATATCCCAGACAGGAATTAGAAGTAAGTTAAAAGCAAGACTGAGAATAGTTGAGAACACAACTATAATTCCTATTATTTTAGTCTTTTTTGCAATATGTAAGCCATAAACCGTTACCTCCTTCATATTGACAAAGAAAATTGACATAGACAAAACCGGGATTATAGCCACTGCGCCCCAGAAATCTTTTGAAGTTGCAATGACTTTAACTATTTCAAAAGAAAAAAGCGAAACACCTATTATACCAAACATCATTACGAATGAAGAATAGAGAAGAACCTTTGAGTAAAATCTGCCATTGTTCGGAGTATCTATCTTTTTGATCATCATGGGACCCAATGCCAGCTTCATTGAATCAGAAAGGACAAGTTTCAGTACACTGGATATTTTATAGGCAAGTGTATACAATGCCACGGATTTCAGAATAGTCAGTGAGTTAAGAGAAAACCTGTCGATTACATTTAGCGCGGCAGCTGATATATTGGCCAGGAGAAGAGGGAAACCATATACATTCATAGACTTGAAGATGAATCTATTGAAGAAAACAATGGAATTTCTCACAGTGTAACCCAAAAGCAATAAAACGGTTAGTGAGTTACCGATTACCTGAGCAAGATAAATACCTTCAAGCCCCATCTTTTTGTAAAGAATAAGATAGAGTGTCATGGACAGGACAATTATCAGTTTAAAAAGATTTGTAATTGTATAGAGAAGAGACCTTGACTGTAGTCTCATGAGCGTATTTATAATGTTATTGACAGACTGGATTCCCGAGGCAAGAATAACAAGTGTCAGAACCTTTGAAAAGTCAGGTTTTGAGAATATCATCTGAGATAAATTCCTCGACAGCGGGATAAGCAACAGGCAGAAAATTGTGGAAATAAACAGTTGCGTGGAAATGGACATGAAGAAAATACCTTTCTGGTTATCTACATGATCTTTATCCCAGAACCATCTTGTAAGACTCTGTGGCAAACCTGAAGCCAGAAAAGCCGTCAGCACCAGACCTGAAATTTCAAGTATTCCCAAAACGCCGAATTCATTTGTAGTAAAATATTTTGGATTAGTATATATAGGTATAAGAATCAGACCGACAATTTTAACAGCGATATTCCCAAGACCGTATACAATGGTGTCTTTCAATGATATTTTGATGGAGTTCAACATTTTACCGGAGATTTGAGCTTTTAACTGATTTTGCCCGAGATTATCATTGTTTTAAAATAGTAAAATGGGAATTTAATACTTACGCCAAGCATTTGCCTGAACTTTCTTACTATTAATTCCGGAATATTAAGGGGCTGTAAATTAGCATAGTTAATTCTTTCCGGTTTATAGCCGGCAGATACAAGTACTTTGCTTATAGTATAAGGTGTAAACCAGAACCTGTGGTCTGAATTAATCGTTTCATTAAAGTTAAACATATTATTCAGGCTTATTTTACAATAAATGTTTGGAACCGTAATAATGAAGTTACTTATATTTGTATGATATTTTTCTCTGAACGATCTGAGAAAATCAACCGGATTATCAAGGTGTTCTATTATTTCTCCGAATACAGCAAAATCCCATTCTTTTTCATAAATTTCAGCAATAGTATCGGTAATTATATTTCCATAAATGACATTGGTATAGCCTAATTCGTTAGTAAGGAAATCAATGCTGTCCTTGTTGATATCAATTCCCAGGCAGCTTTTTGAGTTGTCGGTTATCAGTTTATGTAGCCACCTGTTCATGGCTATTTTTTCAGCAATTAATTGAACATGGTCTGAACATCCGATATGAACAACATCCCTGTCTTTGATAAGATCTGTTATTACAGATTCCCTGGTTTTTGCTTCATGCTTTATGGATCTCAGCTCAACAGTAAGACTATTTGAAAACTTTTCACCTTTAAGGTACTTTAATATTTCCTCGTCAAACCTCATCTATTTTGCCGACTCATTTGATTAACGTCGTGAAGATACGATTTACCTTTTTAATAAAATCCTGGTAGTTGGAAGGAGCATTAAAATTGTCGTTCCAATTAACGAAACAGTTTTTTCTGTATACGTTCTCTGTCGCAGGGTCCATGGTAAGAAAAACATTTATTTTCTCTGCAAGATACTGAGCACTGAAATCAACTGGTAAAAGGAATCCTGTCTTCTCAGAAATAATTTCATGCACACCTCCTACATCGGTAGCGATAACCGGGATCCCATAACTTTGAGCTTCCATAATGCTTACGGGTACTCCCTCAGTCGAACTTGTATTAATAAATAAATTTACCATATTTCTGCTGTAGAACTCAAGCACTTCATTGTTGGGAATCTGACCTCTGAATTCAAAACTTATCATTGGTTTTTTACCGAGTAAATCAATTGCAGTTCTTTCCAGATTATTTCTGAGCATACCATCACCGATATGAATCCATTTAACTTCTTTTTCAGGCTCCATCAGACTTAAGGCTTCAATTATGAGATCAACTCTTTTAAGCCTGATTAGATTTGAACAGGAGACAATGGTAAAAATTCCCTTGTTTATAATCTCCTTATATTTATAAGGTGCAATGACTCCCAGGCGTGATACAAATAAATTTGAGTCATTTGAAACCGTTTTCTTTTTAAAGTATTCTCTTCCATCTTCGGAAATAAAAAAAATTGCGTTCAGCCTGTCAGCAGTAAATTTTAAAAGCGGAAGGAAGCAATATTTGCTTTTTTCTTCATACAGGTCGCTTCCATGGGCTCTGGATATTTTTATGCTATTACCATAATTGAGTAAACAAAGAGCATGGGCTCCACTTTTTAGCCAGTATGAATAAAAAACAATATCAGATGTAATGTTTTCATCATTTAGCTTATCTGAAATAAAATTCCTGAACTGAATAGCTTTAATAACCTTTTTCAGCAGAAACAATCTTTGCCTGACTGAGACGGGGAATCCAATATCTTTTCTGTAATTCATTTCTTCCCTGATCATTCCTTTTATAACAGAAATTTCCTTCAGAATCAAAAAGGGCATAGATATCCAACCGGTAATTGAAGTAGATGTTCTGTATCTGAATATGCGGACATGCTCCTGAGTTATCCGTGCTTGTTTGTCAGTTGTATTACATGATATGATTAATATTTTTCGGAACTCTTCTGTCAGAAAAGGGAATTCAGTATCAAGAAAAGACTCTCCCGCACCGAAAGGGAAATTTGAAGTTATTAAAACAAGAGTATTTACCACATTATTAAACTTTTGTCAATAATTTGAATTCTGTTACAGGTAATCTTTCGTTAAAGATTGCCTTCCATAAAAAGCAACAAATGATTTGTTAAGTTACCCTCTATTCCTTTTTAGATAGTGCATCTGGCTAATCCTCATTTACTAACTTAAATGTAATAAAGATTTACAATTATTGGTTAATTTGCGTCTTTATTACCTGTGGAACTCAAAAAATGAAAAAAGCAGCTATTCACCAACCGAACTTCCTGCCATGGATTGGTTATTTTCATAAGATAAGTCTTGTTAATGATTTTGTTTTTTTTGATGATGTCCAGTTTCCCCGGGGGAAAACTTTCGGTAACAGAGTAAAAATCAAAACAAATAGCGGTGAATTATGGCTCACAGTTCCTGTACTTTCAAAAGGAGAATTCCCGGCCTTTAATGCTATTCTAATTAATAACACTGTCCCCTGGCAACGAAAGATCCTTAAAACCATCGAACTTGCGTATTCCAGGGCAAAATATTTTGAGGAGTATCATAAAAGTTTTTCAGATGTTTTTTTAAGGCCATATGAACGACTGATTAATCTTAACATTGATTTAATTGAGTATGTTATCAGCCAGTTGGGAATCAACGTTACTCTGCATTTATCTTCTGAAATTGTTATGGACCAGACAAATAATGCAGAGGATAAGATAATCTCAATCTTAAAAAGCCTCAGTGTAACCGGGTATGTAACAGGAAGCGGAGCAGGTTCTGTTAGGTACATTGATGAAGAAAGATTCCGAAATGAACGTATCGAAATAGAATGGCAGAAATATAAATCTCCGGCTTATCCACAGCTTTGGGGTCCTTTTATACCCGATCTGTCGATTATTGATCTGCTTTTTAATTGTGGCAGGGAAAGTATGGAGATCCTCAGGAGCATCTGAAATATTATTCCTGAATAAACTAATGTCAGATTGGGTTCAGTAGGTTACTCTTATAAATTCAATGGTTTTTTTCAGTCCTTCATCTAATCCTGTTAGTTCAAAATTCCCAAAATCCCTTATGAACCTTGAACAATCAAAAACATAGTTTCTTTCATCTTTCTTATCAGGTTTAAAGTGAATCAGCTTATCCGTTTTAAACAGATACTTCAGCTTTTCCAGAAGAGCATTAACGGAAATTGCATTTTCAGCAGCTATATTATATGTGCTGTTAGTAAGTCTGGTCAAAGACAAAGCGATTGCATTTGCCATATCGTCAACATATGTATAGGTCCTGAGTTGATTGCCATCACCGTTTACAATTATTGGAGTATTTTCTATGAATGCTCTTATGAAATTATTGATGGCATTTTTACGCAAATCTCTTTCACCAAAAGTGTCTGAAATCCTCAGAATATTAAATTGCAAGCCAAATTGTTGATGAAAGGATCTTGTGTACAATTCACCCAGATATTTATTAGCACCATAAAGCAGAACAGGATTAACAGGAGTCTCTTCTGTTATGATAATGTCATGTGATATTCCGTATACAGAGATCGAGGAGCCGTAAATAAGCTTATTACAGGTTTGTCTGGTAAATTCCAAGATGTTTAGCATCCCTGAGGAAGCGACAATCTCGAACTGGTTTTTTATATTACGATCACACAGAGAGGTCGGGAATGCCAGGTGAATTACCACATCGGGTTTAAAATCAATCTTTGTAAATGAAGAAGGGTCACATATATCTACATAAAAAGAAGGGAATTCAGGTAGCAGGTTGTCTTTGATTCCTGTAATAAAATTATCAGCACATGCAACGGAATGTCCTCCTGAATGCAGCAATTTCATTAAAGAACTGCCGATGAAACCTGCTCCTCCAAATACGATAATTTTCATTTTGTAAGGTTCTTTACAAATATCCTGCGTTCGAAAGTTATGTATATATCATGCAATTCCAGCTTCCCTTTTGCTTTCAGGTAATTCAGAATATCATCTGCCTGGTCCATGGGTAAATATCCTGATTTTACATAAAAGCTGTCAACATTTAGTTTTTTGTCGAACTCAAGTGAAATATATGCACATTTGCTGACAATTGCCAGATCTTCAAAGTGCCGGATCATTTCCCGACCAACACCTTTATTCCTGAAATTCTGATCCACAGCGACCCTGTTAATATGTGCAGTTAGCCCTTTATCTGTCGGGTAAGCACTGCCAATTAAAAATCCGATGATCTTTTTGCCAGCTGTTGCAATACAACTTAACTCCTTCTTAAGAGGAAGTTCACTGTAAAAATTTAAATCATTCCAGTTATTTCCTTCCCCAAACACCTCTGAGTCCAGCTGACAGATTTTGTCCAGGAACGAGGGATCTTTCGTATAATCAAAAAAACGTTTAACTAAAATATCCATCTTACCACTTCAAATGTTTCAGCATAAGTTACACCTATTTGTGCCCCCCTGGTTCTGGCAAGGCTCATAATGAATTCTTTTGAAGCATAACTTTTTGATGCCTGTGAATGATAACATTCAAGGGCCTGGACTTTTTTCTCCATATTTGAGTCAGACAATTTTATGAACGACTGTGTGGCAAAATTGAGATTGTTCCATGGCATTTCATAGGCCAGAATTGATGTCATCTTAAAGGCTCTCAACCCTTCGATTGCAATTGTACTATGATCCTGGTGAAGATCATGCAGACTGGGCATAAATACAAGATCAGGTTTAAGATCCTGGTTCAGCTTCACCAGATCTTCCAGAATGCTCTGTCTGTTGGTTGCAAAATGACGAACCTGGTAATGGAAGAGTAGAAGATGATCAGGGTCAATTCCCAGAACACGGGTGGCAGCCTTTACTTCTGTCTCAAGAATGTTTTTGGGAAAGGGAGACGGAACAGACTCTTCGGCAAGCGAAAAGGCCGCATAATAAATTTCTGTTCCGGAGGCTGCAAATTTGGCAATGCTCCCACCGCATCCAAATTCTCCATCATCGGTATGCGGTGCCAGTATCAGAATCTTGGAAAATTGTAAGTTCATCGGCTTAAATTTTGATAATATTGAATAAATGGTCTTGAAGTTGCTTCCCACGAATACCTCGCAGCAATTTTCTTTGTATTGGCAGTGAACTCATTAACCAGGGAAGGAGAAGAATGCATCATTAATATCTTTTCGGCCAGATCGTGAGGATCGGAATCATTGATAACCAAGCCAATCCTGTTCATTTCAACAAAATCCTTCATTAGTTTTGCCTGTCCTACAATCATTGGCTTATTCATAAGAACATACTGATAGATCTTCGTTGCAATGGAACTGTTGACTTCTGTTGAGATGGCCGGAGGTACATGGAGGCAGATATTGCTGGCTGCAATATAATAAGGAAGCCTGGACAAAGGAACCCACCCAAGGTAATCCGCCAGATCAGTTACACCGAGGGTTTCAATATATTTTAATGGGTCATAATATTTTTTTGTAAACTTGCCAGCAAAGACAAATTTCAGGTTTGGAATGGAATCTCTTAACAGAGGCAGACATTCGATAATAGTGTTTATCCCTCTGAGAATATCTATGTGTCCGGCATAAAGGATCACATAATTATTCTTGTATTTTTCACTTATACTTAAATCGGTCATTTGCGGATTAAAAACAGAAGATACAGGCGTATTTGGAAGCGCAACTACTTTCTTCCGGTCTAATCCCACTTTTGATATGTAAATCTCTTTTAAGGGTTCCTCCACGGTTATAACCATGTCTGCCTGAAGCAGATTCCTCTTTTCATACGCAGCCCAGTTACTGAATAATTTAACGATTTTTCCGATAATAGTGTTATAGTGGGAAGTATTGACAATCCAGTTGCTGTAGAACTCATGCTGGTCACAAACAACTTTCACCGGATATTTTTTACGCAGCTTTATAGCTATATCTGATAATGGCAAATCGTGAACATGAATTACATTAACAGAATACCTGATTATGTAGTCTTTAATGGCTTTTTCCCATATTATCCTGTAGAATGGCAGTATCAAATATGTAGCCTGAAGCTTATTTCTCAAAAATTTGCTAATGCTGATACGTACAATTTCAATGCCTTTATAATTTTCGGACTTTGCAAATTTACCCCAATTCAGGCAGAAGAGATAAACCTTATTGCCTTCAGATAAAAGTGACAAAGCCTCTTTTTCGACACGATCATCTGTTGGAAACTCTCCATCGAGGATCATTAAAATGTTCATCAGTATTAAATATCTTTTACATTAATAAAATTGATTTGTTAAATGAGTGATAATAAGATCATTTAAATTGTTGGTTATTAATGTTGGTTGGGAACGAGAATAATTTTGATCGATATTTTGGATCTTCTTTATGTCATTTTCCAAATTTAGATAAAGATTTTTAACATATCATTATCCGGGACTAAAATTGAATATCTGAATTAAAGAAGAGAAACCAGCTTCCCTGCAAGATTCTTTCGTGAAAACTCCGCCGGTGGAATTTTACTTTCTTCATGATGGTTATATATAAAATCAAGAAGGAACCCTGCCATCCCTTTTACATCTTCATAAGAAAAGCATTTGCCGGATCCTGAACTTTCAATTATTTGCGATGCATCTCCGTTTAATGGTCCAAGGCATAATATCGGTCTTCCTGCAGCAATATATTCAAAAATTTTTCCCGTGATGATACTCCGGTTGCTTTTATGATCAGGTATAATTAGTAAGAGCGCGGTGGATTCAACCATGTACTTTATTGCCATAGCATGGTCAACATAAGGGAGGAACTCAACAACGTGGTCAGCAAGTTTTGACATGATCAGGTTCTTCTGCTTCGGAGAGACTGTTCCGATGAATCTTATCCTGCAATCATTTCCCTTTTCAATAAACTGTTTCAGTGAATCAAGGAATCCCTGAACAGGATATATATCAGATAAAGTGCCTATATAGGAAATTGTAAAGATATCAGCCGGGTAATGGTTAACCTGCAGGAAGTCAGCCTCATCATAACCATTGGTTATCACTTCTGTTTTGTCTTCAATGCCATTTGCTTTCTGTGAAATTGTTGTTTTAAGCGATTCTCCAACAGTAATGATCCTGTCAGCATTCTTAAGCACTTTTATTTCCAGATGTGAATCTAAATATTTTGCAATTGGGGTATGATAGAACTGATTATAATAATATATGTCTGTCCATGGATCGCGCAGATCTGCAATCCATTTAATGTCTTTATATTTCTTTCTGATTTTTAAGCCAATAAGCTGGGTT
Organism: uncultured Bacteroidales bacterium; assembly: GCA_963815075.1. Classification (GTDB taxonomy): domain Bacteria; phylum Bacteroidota; class Bacteroidia; order Bacteroidales; family VadinHA17; genus LD21. Next base: position 23,530 of record CAWFFK010000016.1, on the reverse strand, counting down.
GAATGAGGCGGGCTGGTTGTAATAACACGTTTAATACCTTCGGTTTCTATTATTTCGCAGGCTTTTTTAAAAGCATATCTGTTCCATCCTTTTCTTGGATCCGGGATAAAAAAATTACCTCTGATAAAGCGGAATATTTTCTCCTTAACTGAATTTCCGGAGTTGCTGGCAAATCCGGCTGCCGGTATTTTAGACCTGTTTTTACTATATATGCTGAAATAATCCGTAGCCGGTGTTGTATAAACCTTCAAAGATTCAGGAATATCATCAACCAGCGAGTTGTCGGTCACCGGATATGCAGCATAATTTTTGTCGATAGTAAGTATGACAGGTTCCCAGCCAAACTCCGGAAGATATTTTGAGAATTTGAGCCATCGCTGAACACCTGCTCCTCCGCTGGGAGGCCAATAGTATGTAATTATTAGAACCTTATTCATTCTAAAGCATCTTCAATAGGCTTTGAATTGATACTTTTTCTTTAATAATGCCTGTCAATTGCTCGATTCGCGTTCTCTCCTGGGCCATCGTGTCGCGATACCTTATTGTAACAGTGTTATCCTCAGGAGTCTGGTGATCGATGGTTATGCAATAGGGAGTACCGATAGCATCCTGTCGCCTGTACCGGCGGCCAATAGAATCCTTGTCGTCGTACTGGCAGTTAAAATCGAATTTCAGATCGTGAACGATCTTTTCCGCAATCTCAGGTAACCCATCCTTTTTAACAAGAGGCATTACTGCCAGTTTAACAGGAGCAAGAAACGAAGGGAGCCTTAGGACAATCCTTGTATCGGAGGTCCCGTCATCTTTTTTCAATTCTTCTTCGTTATATGCGGCAGAGATGACCTGCAGGAACATCCTGTCGACGCCGATCGATGTTTCGATAACAAAGGGTACATATGATTCTCCTTTTTCAGGATCGAAATACTGCATCTTTTTTCCGCTGTATTTCTGATGTTGCAGAAGGTCATAATCAGTTCGTGAATGGATACCTTCAACCTCTTTGAACCCGAATGGAAATTTGAATTCAATATCTGTTGCTGCGTTAGCATAATGTGCAAGCTTGACATGATCGTGGAAGCGGTAATTCTCACTTCCAAAGCCCAGTGCCTGATGCCATTTCATCCTTATCTCTTTCCATCTGGCAAACCATTCCAGTTCCGTGCCCGGCTGAACAAAGAACTGCATTTCCATCTGTTCGAACTCTCTCATCCTGAAGATGAACTGTCTTGCAACTATTTCATTACGGAAAGCCTTCCCGATCTGTGCTATCCCGAAAGGAATTTTCATTCTTCCTGTTTTCTGAACATTCAGAAAATTCACAAATATACCCTGGGCTGTCTCCGGGCGAAGATAAATTTTGTTGGCTCCCTCGGAAGCAGCTCCAATTTCAGTTGAGAACATAAGGTTAAATTGCCTAACATCTGTCCAGTTACGTGTACCTGAAACAGGACAAACAATCTCATTATCAAGTATTATCTGTTTTAGTTCGGCAAGGTTCGTTTCATTAAGTGCCTTTGAAAATCTGACATTGAGCTCATCAATCTTTACCTGGTTTGCAAGGACCCTTGGATTTGTCTCCCTGAATTTTTTCTCATCGAATGCAACACCGAATCTTTCTCTTGCTTTTTCAAGCTCTCTGGTGATTTTGTCTTCCAGCCTGGCAAGGTGCTCTTCTATAAGGATATCAGCCCTGTATCTCTTTTTTGAATCCTTGTTATCGATGAGAGGATCATTAAACGCATCAACATGCCCTGATGCCTTCCATATAGTAGGATGCATGAATATTGCCGAGTCGATACCGACAATATTATCATTGAGAAGCACCATGCTGTCCCACCAGTATTTCTTGATATTGTTTTTCAGTTCAACGCCATATTGGCCATAGTCGTATACTGCACTCAAACCATCATATATCTCACTTGACGGAAAGACATAACCATATTCCTTACAATGAGCAACCAGTTTCTTAAAAACATCTTCCTGAGCCATAACTATTTTAAATTACTTTAGCGGAAGGCAAAAGTAATTCAAAAAGTTCTGTTTTACAACGCGAGTACATTCAAAAGCCTGGTATATATATAATAAGATTTTTAACCCCCCATTTGAGGGGATGGGGGGTATACATACAAATCTATTTGTATCTTTATCCTCCTGTTTGAAAATATAAAAATGAAAAAAAGAACTGATTTTCTTGTAATAGGATCAGGAATAGCGGGCCTGACCTTTGCCCTTAAGGCTGCAAAATTCGGGAAAGTAACTGTAGTAACAAAAGCAAATCTTGATGATACAAATACCCGTTATGCTCAGGGTGGAATTGCAGCAGTATTCAGCGAACCCGATAATTTTGAGAAACATATTAAGGATACCCTTGTTGCCGGTGGCGGAATATGCAACGAAAAAGTTGTCAGAATGGTGGTCCAGGAGGCTCCTGAGAGAATTAAAGACCTGATTGATCTGGGTGTCTCATTCGATAAAAAGGAAGATGGAACCTACGACCTTGCAAAAGAGGGAGGACATACTGAATACAGGATATTGCATCACAAAGACAGGACTGGCGAGGCCATCCAGAAAATCCTTATAGAACAGGTAAGAAAAGAGGCTAATATAGAAGTTTTTGAACATTACTTTGCAATTGATATACTTACACAACACCACCTGGGTGAAGTATTAAAAAAAAATTGGCCCGATATAAAATGTTTTGGTGCTTATGTTGCTGACCTGAAAAACCAGAAAGTCGTCACATTTCTTTCAAAAATAACAGTGATAGCAACCGGAGGCATGGGCAATGTTTACATGACAACAACAAACCCTGAGGTTGCAACAGGCGATGGGGTGGCTATGGTTTACAGGGCAAAAGGGACTATTGAAAATATGGAATTTGTTCAGTTTCACCCTACATCTTTATGGGATCCCAATACCAGGCCATCTTTCCTTATCACTGAAGCTTTACGCGGTTATGGAGCTGTCCTGAAAAATATGTCAGGTGAAAAATTCATGAACAGATATGATAGCCGGGGATCTCTTGCACCAAGAGACATTGTTGCCAGGGCAATTGACAATGAAATGAAAATTTGGGGAGATGATCATGTGTGGCTTGACTGCACCCATCTCGACAGAGAGGGACTGACAGACCATTTCCCAAATGTTTATGAACACTGTATGGCCCGGGGTATTGATATTACAAAAGATATGATACCTGTGGTCCCGGCTGCTCATTACTCCTGTGGCGGAATAAAAGTCGATATGAACGGACAGAGCAATATCCAGCGTCTGTATGCTCTTGGCGAAGCATCCTCCACAGGCCTTCATGGAGCTAACAGGCTGGCTTCAAATTCGTTGATCGAAGCTGCCGTATTTTCTTACAGGGCTGCAATGCATTCCGGCGGCCTCCTGAAAGATCTCGTATTTGAAGAGAAGATACCTGACTGGGACTATAAAGGAACGACCCATCTCGAGGAAATGGTACTCGTTACCCAGAACTACAGGGAAGTTCAGATGATTATGAGTAATTATGTGGGAATAGTAAGGTCTGACCTTCGTCTCGAAAGGGCTCTTGTGCGTCTGGAGATTATATATAAAGAGAACGAGAGTCTTTATAAACGTTCACTTATTTCAAAAAAAATTGTTGAGTTAAGAAATCTTATCAATGTCGGATATCTTATAATTAAAATGGCTGCGAACAGGAATGAAAGCATAGGTCTGCATTACTCAATTGACCATCCGAAACGCGGCTTTTCGGAATTCTGATTAATATGTAGTTATGAATCATCTTGAATCATCATTTACAGGCAAAAACAGCTTCTGGAGATATGTTGTTATGTTTGCAGTTGTCTTTTTGGTATCTAACAGCATCGGAGCAATTCCTTTATTCATTGGTGCTTTGCTGAAGTCTTTATCCGATCCTGATTTGTTATCGCATTTTACAGCTCACCCGAATGATTTCAGTTTACTGGGACTGAACTCAAACATAATACTGGTGATGATGCTTTTCCCTTTCATTGCAGGACTGATCGCCTTCATTCTCCTTGTAAAGCCACTTAACGGCCGGACCTTTAAAACAACCATAAACGGGACATCTGTCATAAGATGGAGCCATTTCTTTATTTCGGCATTTGTATGGCTTATACTATCATTCATTTATTTATTCCTTTACCTCAAAGCTGACCCGGGAAATTTCTCCCTTAATAATAAAACAACCTCGTTAATAGCACTATCAGTTATCTCATTGTTGTTCATTCCATTCCAGGCAACTTTTGAAGAGGTCCTTTTCAGGGGATACCTTATGCAGGGATTTGCAGCTATGCTCGGAAACAGATGGTTTCCGCTTATCATGACTTCAATAATGTTTGGAATTATGCATGCCCTTAATCCTGAGGTAAAAGAATACGGGTTTCTTGCAATGATGCCGCAATACATTGTTTTCGGACTGATTTTTGGAATTGCAACTATACTCGACGATGGAATAGAAGCAGCAATGGGAGCACATGCTGCCAACAATGTCTTTCTTTGTATCATGGTAACAAACCCGTCTTCAGCCCTTCAGACTCAGGCACTTTATATCCAACAAAATGTATATCCCTGGACTGAATTTTCCGGATTAGTGATCTCGGGAACAGTCTTTATTTTTATCCTGAAAATTATCTTCAAATGGGATGATTTTTCGATTTTGTTCAAAAAAATTACATTGTCGAGACAGGTCTCAGACCTGCTTCGACAATCACCACAGGGGTAAATTTTATATATTATAAACCGATGTTTTATCCTCAGTTCTGAAATCTCCCCATTTTTCGCGGATCTCATTTATTATCGTTTTAATTTTATCGGTATCAGTTTCAGTAAGCAGTTTCAGACGGGTTTCTTTAAAATGAGGCAATCCTTTAAAATAATTGGAAAGGTGGCGTCTCATTTCCAATATAGCTCTTTTTCCCTCTTTGAACTCTATCGATTTGTCAAGATGTAACAGAGCAGTATCCGCTTTCTCTCTCACAGTTGGTTCAGGTAACAGCTCACCGGTACTAAGGTAATGCCTTATATCACGAAATATCCATGGACGTCCGACAGCGGCACGTCCAATCATAATACCGTCAACTCCATACTTTTCAAACATATCCCTTGCTTTGACTGGCCCGTCAATATCACCGTTTCCTATTACAGGGATTTTCATCCGTTGATTATTCTTAACTTCTCCTATTAACGTCCAGTCAGATGTACCTTTATATAACTGAACCCTCGTTCGTCCATGAATAGTAATGGCCTTTATTCCTGCATCCTGCAACCTTTCGGCAATTTCAACTATATTTTTATTTTCATCATCCCAACCCAGTCTGGTTTTTACCGTTACCGGAAGTTTTATAGCTTTGACAATAGCTTCTGTCATTTCAACCATCATGGATATGTTTCTCAGCATGCCTGCGCCGGCTCCACGATTGGCAATTTTTTTTACCGGGCAACCGAAATTAATATCGATAATTTCAGGACTGGCTTCTTCTGCAATCAGAGCTGCTTCAACCATCGCTGGTATCAGGTGTCCGTACAGCTGAATGCCTATGGGGCGCTCATAGCTGAATATATCGAGTTTTTTAACACTCTTATGTCCTTCGCGAATGAGTCCGTCAGATGAAATGAACTCGGTATACATTACATCTGCACCATATTTCTTACATATCATCCTGAAAGAAGGATCAGTTATATCTTCCATAGGTGCAAGAAACAAAGGATAATCACCCAACGATATGTTGCCTATTGTCAAGAATTTATGATTTTACCGACTTAAATATTAATTTTGACATTTTGTATTTATAACCCTGTGAAACTTTAGCTGCAAAATTAATAAAATGAGCGATAACTTAAGAACACTGAGACTGTTTGACTACTCGCCTCTGATTCAGATAATTGTATCGCTTCTGATCATTTTTGGAATTGGTTTTTTGCTTCTTGTAGTATTGCTTATTCCGGGTTTCCTGTTATTTGGCGCTGACATTTCCATGATCACAACTCGCTCTACTGCTGTCAGTTCTAATGAGTTGGCTTTCCTAAGGTACATAGTGGTAGTACAGGATGTTGCAATATTTATCGTACCGGCATTGATTATCATATACCTGATGAGACCTGTAAACCGGAATGTAATACCGGATTATAAAATTCCTCATTTAAAAGAAGTTGTACTTGTTATAATACTTGCATTCTTCCTGTTTCCAATCACCAACTTCACCGGTCAGCTAAATTCGGAAATGCATTTGCCAGGCTGGATGTCGGGTGTACAAAAATGGATGGTTGAAAAGGAGGATCAGGCAGACGGGCTAATTAGTTTGTTGATCTCCTCCAATACATTCGGCGTAATGTTGCTGAACATTGCAGTTATTGCTGTTTTACCTGCAATCGGAGAAGAACTGATCTTCAGGGGAGTATTTCAGAAGATCTTTTATAAAGTGTTTAAATCAGGTCATCCTGCAGTTTGGTTAATTGCCTTTATCTTCAGTGCGGTTCATTTCCAGTTTTTAGGATTTCTTCCGAGATTTATCCTTGGGCTGGTTTTTGGCTATCTTTATTTATGGAGCGGAACTTTATGGCTGCCTGTAACTGCTCATTTTGTAAACAACGCAGTTCCTGTTGTAGGAACATATTTTCATGCCATTGATATTTCAGGTTCTTCATCAGGCTTATCATTGTGGAAACAACTGGCAGAATTAGCAATACCTGTTATTGTCTGTCTGGGAATACTTTTATATATAAGGGACAGATACAAAAAGGGACAACAGGTAAATATGAATCAAAGCTGAATGTTCTTATTTTATTAGCAATATGCTTATTCCTGCATTTCGGTAACTTTTTCCTTTTCGAGCTCCCCTTTTCTGTAAAAATATACCAGGCCATAATCTTCATTGTAGCTTTTTCTGATATCTTCGGGGTGAGTCGCGTGCGAACTTTCAACTTCATTCCACAACCGGAGAATAATTTCATCAGCCTCTTTGCGAAGAGAATAATTTTTTTCCGCGAAACTGACACTTCTTTTGGTAAGATTGCTGTTAAAAGTCCAGGCCTCAAGGAAATTTTCAAATCTGACCTTCACAACAGCAATTGTCGGGTTGGTGATTGGACTGCCTCCTTTCCGGATACGGAATTCCTCTCCTTCAATTATCCTTCTTCCCCAGCTCATCAGTTCGTTTTCAGTACTGAGTGAAGGTACCGTGGCATCATCCGTAGCCAGTCCGAAATATGCCCTTGTTTCAGCAGGCAGATCACCACGGAATATTGCCATATTCATTACTCTTACAAAGTGAGTGAGATAGATCCTTGCCTTTTTCAATGTTTCGCCATAATCTTTGCTTTTTTTATTCTGCGAAGCAAGCGCCTGTCTGTACAATTGAATGTTATGCTCAAATTGAGGAAGAAATTTCTGAAGCCTGACAACAGTCTTTGATGAAAATGCAAGTTTATGAGGTGGGAGCTCTTTCCCTTTTTCGAGTGCTATCCTCATTGCTTTAATACGAGCTGTGTCGGTATTCGGCAATCTTCTGTATGGCATAACGGGTGGGATTTGTTAATAAAGTGTTGATAACAGCTGCGAATATAAAAAATATTTATTAATAACAAAGGGTATTCGCCACATAATATATTTGGGTCCTGGATTGTTTTGTTCTGAAGGATAAAATTCTGAAAACATGAAAAGAGTTTCATATAATTCAATTGCGTTTAATTATATATATTACGACCTGTTTATTTTGACCGGCCCGAATTATATTTATTGTCGTATTGCTTTATCCGTATAAGGATATTAACTTAGTAGATTCAAAATGATTAATTTATCACGATATGTTTAAAAGCGAAGTATATACAAAGAGGAGAGAGGAACTCCATAAAACTATCAGATCAGGTTTGGGTCTATTCATAGCCAATGTTGAGGCATCAATGAATTACCCTGACAACACTTATCATTTCAGGCAGGATAGTGATTTTCTCTATTTCTTCGGACTTGACCTGCCCGGGTTTGCCGGTGTAATGGATTTTGATTCCGGGAAGGACAAGCTGTTTGGTAATGATGTTGACATGGATGATATAATATGGATGGGGCCACAGCCGACAGTAAATGACCTTGCCCTCAAGTGCGGGATTACAGATACTGCGCCAATGTCATCACTTGAAGATACTATTCACGAGGCTCTGGCTAAAAATAGAAAAATTCATTTTCTTCCTCCGTACAGGGGAGAGACCAAGATGAGCCTGGGTGCCCTGCTAAAGGAAAATCCATGCCAGATGAAAACCCGGGCTTCCGTTGAACTGATAAAAGCTGTTATCTCGATGAGGTCGATCAAAGCAGCCGAAGAAATTAATGAAATAGAGAAAGCTGTCGCCATTGCTTATGAAATGCATGTTACTGCCATGAAGATGTGCAGGGAGGGAGTGAGCGAGCAGGATATATTTGGTACAATAGAGGGTATAGCTCTTTCAAAAGGAAGTGGTACATCATTCCCAGTTATTCTCAGCATCAATGGTCAGACCTTACACAATCATAAACACATCAATATTCTTAGGACCGGGAAAATGATGGTTACCGATGCCGGTGCCGAGACGGATCTTCACTACGCATCCGATATTACACGTACTACCCCGGTTGGCGGCAGGTTCAGCCAGGTTCAGAAGGATATATATGAGATTGTACTTAAAGCTAACTCTGATGCTATTGATGCGACACGTCCGGGCCTTTCCAACCGCGATCTGCACTTCAAGGCATGTAAGATTCTCGCTTCGGGATTAAAAGATCTGGGGCTTATGAAAGGAGATGTTGATGAGGCAGTAGTTGCAGGGGCACATGCACTGTTCATGCCTCACGGACTGGGCCATATGATGGGACTGGACGTTCATGATATGGAAGGGCTTGGCGAAGATTTTATTGGCTATAATGATGAAGTAAAGAGAAGTGATCAGTTCGGACTCGCTTTCCTCAGGTTTGCCCTCCCGTATAAAGCCGGGCACGTCTTCACGGTAGAACCGGGATGTTATTTCATTCCCGAGCTCATTGAAAAATGGAAAACAGAAGGGAAGTTCAGGGACTTCATTAATTATGATAAAATAGGTAAATATATGTCGATAGGAGGGGTAAGGATAGAGGATAATGTCCTTATTACAGATAATGGTCATAAATTGCTGGGGAAACCAATTCCAAAAACCGTAAAAGAGATCGAATCAGTCTGTTCCTAAATAACCTCTGTGGCCCTCTGTGCATCTCTGTGGTTCTCTGCGTAAGTTCTTTTTTTTGTTACACAGAGAAAATCAATGTTATATCAGAATGCTTTATAGTATTCCCTGTTCAGACGTGCAATATTGACCAGTTTGATCTGTTTTGGGCATTCTGCTTCACAGGCTCCGGTATTAGAGCAGTTTCCGAATCCCAGTTCATCCATCTTCTCAACCATAGCTCTTACTCTATCTTTAGCCTCGACACGACCCTGTGGTAACAGGGCAAACTGTGATATCTTGGCTGAGACGAACAACATTGCTGAGGCATTTTTACATGCAGCCACGCAGGCTCCGCATCCTATGCAAATAGAGGAATCGAACGCATCATCCGCATTTTTTTTAGGTATGGGTATTGAATTGGCTTCAGGTGCGGCTCCTGTATTTATAGAGATAAAACCGCCGGCAATCTGGATCTTATCAAATGCTGTTCTGTCAACAATAAGGTCCTTTATCACAGGAAACGACTTTGCCCGCCAGGGTTCAATCCACACAGTTTCCCCATCTTTGAAAAACCTCATGGAGAGATGACAGGTGGTTACTGCCGGTACCGGTCCGTGAGGATGACCGTTTATGTACATGCCGCAAGATCCGCATATTCCCTCGCGGCAATCGTGGTCGAAAGCTACCGGATCTTTATCCTCTTCAACAAGTTTTTTATTAAGAGCATCGAGCATCTCAAGGAATGCCATTTCAGGAGAAACACTGTCCATCTGGTAAGTGACAAACCCACCCCTGGATTTTGCATTCTTCTGGCGCCATATCTTTAATGTGAGCTTCATACGATTTTATGTTATGTCGTTATTTTGTTGTGTTGTTATTTAGTTATTCCTTTGCGCCTTAACGCCGTAGTGCCTTTGTGCCATTATTTATAACTTCTTACCTTCAATTCAACTTCCTCAAACTTAAGTTCTTCCTTATGAAGAATAGGAGGTTTCCCTTCCCCGGCATACTCCCAGGCAGCAACGTATGCGAATTCTTTATCATTTCTAAGGGCTTCGCCGTCCGGAGTCTGAAACTCCTCCCTGAAATGGGCTCCGCACGACTCTCTTCTGTTAAGGGCATCAGTTACAAGCAGTGTTGCCAGTTCAAAATAGTCTGCCACTCTTCCCGCTTTTTCAAGCTCCATGCTGAGTTCCCCGATGGTACCGGGAATATTCAGATCTTTCCAGAATTCTTCTTTCAGATCATTGATAAGTACAAGAGCTTCTTTAAGTCCTTTTTCATTCCTGATCATGCCACAATGATCCCACATTATCTTGCCCAGCCGTTTATGAAATGAAGATGCGGTCTGTTTGCCCTTTATTGAAATAAGCTTATTCAGCCTTTCTACAGCTGCTTTCTCAGTATCAATGAATTCAGGAGCATCGGTTGATATCTTCGGAGTCCTTATTTCGTCAGCAAGGTAGTTGCTTATAGTGTTGGGAAGAATGAAATAGCCATCGCCTGAAGCCTGCATGAGTGAGCTGGCTCCCAAACGGTTTGCTCCATGATCGGAGAAGTTGGATTCACCTATGGAATATAATCCCGGAATAGTTGTCATCAGTTCATAATCAACCCATAAGCCTCCCATTGTGTAATGTCCTGCGGGATATATGCGCATCGGTTTTTCATATGGATCGATTCCCGTTATTGTTTTATACATCTCGAAGAGGTTTCCGTACCTGTCCTCAATGACTTTTTTACCAAGTTTTTTAATTGAGTCCCTGAAATCAAGATTGACCGCAAGACCTGTTTCCCCTACACCAAAACCTGCATCACAGCGCTCTTTGGCTGCCCTTGATGCAACATCCCTGGGCACCAGGTTTCCAAAAGCGGGGTATCGGCGCTCTAGGTAATAATCCCTCTCATCTTCAGGTATTTCGTTGGCAGGCCTCTTATCTCCTTTAGTTTTTGGGACCCATATGCGGCCGTCATTTCTAAGTGATTCCGACATAAGGGTCAGCTTCGACTGGAACTCATTAAGCTGTGGCACACAGGTGGGATGGATCTGCACAAAACTGGGATTGGCAAACAAAGCTCCTTTCTTATGCGCTTTCCAGGCAGCAGAGGCATTTGAATTTACCGCCAGAGTAGACAAATAGTATATTGTACCGTAACCGCCTGTTGCAAGCACAACTGCATGCGCACCATGACGTTCAATTTCGCCGGTAAGCAGGTTACGGGTAATAATGCCACGGGCTTTTCCGTCTATGACAACAAGATCGAGCATCTCGCGCCGGGGAAACATTTTTACGGTTCCTTTTTTTATTTGCCGGTTAAGAGAAGAATAGACCCCTAGCAGACATTGCTGCCCTGTCTGTCCTTTTGAATAGAATGTCCTTGAGACCTGTACTCCCCCGAATGAGCGTGTATCGAGTGAACCACCGTAATCTCGGGCAAAAGGAACACCCAGAGCGGTATAATGATCGATAACTTCATTGCTTACCTCCGATGCCCTGTATACATTTGCTTCACGGGCCCTGAAGTCGCCTCCTTTGATCATGTCATAGAAGAGACGATATACGCTGTCTCCATCACTCTGATAGTTTTTTGCAGCATTTATACCGCCCTGTGCAGCAACGGAATGTGCTCGGCGGGGCGAATCCTGGTAACAAAAGTTCTTGACTATATAACCGAGCTCGCCAAGAGATGATGCAGCGCTTGCTCCCGATAATCCTGTTCCCACGACAATTATTTCCAGTTTCTTTTTATTAGCCGGGCTGACCAGCTTTACGGTTGCTTTGTAATCTGTCCATTTTCGTGCAAGTGGACCACCGGGTATCTTTGAATTTAATTTTCCCATAATTATATATATTTTTTCTTTTCGATCTACCTGAAAAGCCATAGACTGATTGCTATAAAGGCAAAACCGGCAGGGAGTACGATTGCATAAATCAGGGCAACCACTTTTACAACCGGTGTCCAAAGTCTGTGGTTAAGGCCCAGAGTCTGGAATGCCGACGATAAAGCGTGGTAAAGATGAAAACCAAGCAGAGTGAAGCAAGTAAGGTAAATGTAATCATATGCGGAAATCTTGAAAAGACTGTGAGCGATTGAGTAAAAATCTTCCGCATTACCCTTTACCAGGCCCAGTTTGATGAAGAAGAAATTGAAGAAATGGAGCACAATAAATGTTAATACTATTGCCCCTGTCCATATCATAAAACGTGAAAAAAATGAAGTCTCCGACTTGCTGCCGCTGGCATAACCAACCGGACGAGCAAGCCAGTTTTGTATCTGAAGGTAAATACCCCACCCGATATGGATAAGTATTGCCCCGATCAGTACTACTTCCAGGATTCTTACCACAGGGAATGTTGCCATGAAATGGGCTGCATCATTAAATGGCTGAGGATTGCTCCTTAATAACATAAGGTTAATATACAGGTGCAGCGGTAAAAAAGTCAACAGGAACAATCCTGCCAGAGCCATAACAAATTTTTTGGAAATTGAGGAAAATAAAACTTTACTCATTGGAATTAAATTGTTAATAAATTATCTTATTGCCAGGGAAAGGAAGTTTATCAAAAATACTTCAATTATATAATATTTGCAATTATGACATAATGCTAATTATCACAAAACTACCGGGAATTTCCGGGAAAACAAATGATCCTATAATTATCTAACTTTACAAAACTAATAATTAAAGCTTATGTTTCAAATATATAAAGGTGGCAGAATAAGTTATTCTGATTCGGGGAGAGGATATCCGGTAATACTTCTTCATGGTTATCTTGAATCGTCTGAAACCTGGAATGGATTTGAAGAAAAACTTGCAGGGAGCTTCAGGGTCATATCAATCGATCTCCCGGGTCATGGACTTTCTTCTATATTCAGCCATACTCATACAATGGAGTTTATGGCAACTGTTGTCAAAGACCTGCTCGAGAGCTTAAACATAAAGAAGACTTTTCTCATCGGCCATTCACTTGGAGGATACGTAGCTCTCGCATTTCTTGAACTTTACCCTGTTTATCTGTCAGGATATTGTCTGTTTCATTCACAGCCGTTGGCAGATACACAAGAGGCTGTAGAAAAGAGAAAGAGAGAAATTCTAATTGTAAAAGCTGGTAAAAAGGAATTAATGTATCCTGAAAATGTAACAAGAATGTATTCAGCGCTGAATCTTGAAAAATTTTCTGAGGCTCTCCGGAGATCAAAAGATATTGCTGCACAAATACCCGGTGATGGCATAATAGCCGTTTTAAAGGGGATGATGCAGCGGCCATCAAGGTTATCATATATGGAAGAAGGGAGGGTCCCTTGTTTATGGATTCTGGGTGAAGCAGATAATTATATACCCCGGCATCAGATTCAGGCAAAGGTAAAACTGCCTGAAAACGCTTCCGTAGTAGTTCTGAAAAACTCGGGACATATGGGCTTTATCGAGGAGCAGGAAAAATCACTGCAGATTGTAAAAGCTTTTATTGAGAAGTTAGTCGGGGATTATTCATCAGAAACTCAATAGCATACTTAAGCGTAGTATCAATTTTTTCCCAGATTGGATAGAACCCTTTATTATCCAATATATTGCGTGCTATGTAAGCTTCCAGCTGGATATTAATAATATCGCCCGAAATTTTTAAACCGGCCGGATCTTTTTTAACACCATTAGCTGCAGCATATTTTACAAACTGATCCAGTAAAGCCTGTTTATCAAGATATTTTTCCATTTCTCCTGCCTCGGTATATTTCTTTAATAATTCCCTTTTGGTCTCTGTATACTGAAGGGCAAACCTGTAAATCAGCGACCTCACTTTTAGAAAATATGGTGATATACCTGAAGTATCGGCAGGAACAAATTTATCAGGCATGATTCCGCCGCCACCATATACCACCTTCCCGCCGGGGGTTGTAAACTTAAGAGAATCAGAGAAATGTATGCTGTCGGCGTCTTCAAATTCACCGTGAGTGTACCTGGTATTCAGATCGTTGTAGTATTTTTCAAAGCCGTCTTTATAGGATTTTTGTATTGATCTACCTGTAGGAGTATAGTAACGGGCAATAGTCAGCCGGATGCCTGACCCATCTGCAAAAGAAATGGGTTCCTGAACCAACCCCTTACCGAATGAACGCCGTCCGATTATTGTCCCCCGGTCGTTATCCTGAATAGCACCGGCAAGAATCTCACTTGCCGAAGCACTCCATTCATCAATCAGAACAACAAGATCTCCTGTTTCAAATTCACCTTTACCGGTTGCCCTTGCTTCATTTCGGGGTTGTGCACGCCCCTTTGTATAAACAATCAGCTGACCTTCCTTCAGGAACTGGTTTGCAATCTGTACGGCAGCTTCCATTATACCTCCCGGATTACCACGGAGATCAAGTATAAGGCTTGTCATACCCTGACTTTTTAACTCGCGGAGTCCTTTCATAAATTCATCGTAGGTAGTCATTGCAAAATTATTAATCTTTATATACCCGATATGATCATTGACCATGTAAGCAACATCTACACTGTACATTGGTATTTTGTCGCGGGTAATTTCAAAAGGTATCAGATCGTGATGACCGGGACGAAGAACTTTAATTCTTACAACTGTCCTGCTCGGTCCCTTTAGTAATCCCATCACTTTCTCATCGCTGATATGTCTGCCCGCAACCAGTGAATCATTTACATAAAGTATTTTATCACCGGGTAACAATCCGAGTTTCTCGGAGGGGCCTCCTGGTATTGTGCTAATAACCATTATAGTATCAGTAAGCATACTGAATGAAATACCTATACCTTCAAAATTGCCTTGCAGAGACTCATTGGCACGAACCAGGTCCTTGGCAGGGATATAAACAGAGTGAGGATCGAGTTTCTTAAGTATAGCCGGGATAGCAGCTTCCTCCAGAGCATTACGGTTAACCGAATCCACATAACTGGATTGGATAATATTGAGAATACTGTTCAATTTGTCATTTCTCTGATTTAATTTTGAGCCTGAGGGTGCCGAATTTTCACCTGGAAGATATTTCCCTAACAGCACACCTGCTGCAAGTGCTATTCCAAGCAGTAACGGGAGAAAAATACTCCTTCTGGTATTATTGTGGTTCATAAATATTTTTTTCGGGATCAATAAATACTATTTCTATTCCTGCACGTTTGAGAAGTTCCAGCCCGTCATTTTTATGATAACGGTTACAGTAAACCACTCTTTTAATACCTGCCTGGATTATAAGTTTTGAACATTCCATACATGGCGAGGTTGTCACATATAGCGTTGCGTCCTCACTTGAATTATGCGATTTGGCAACCTTTGTAATGGCATTCGCTTCTGCATGAAGTACATATGGCTTTGTGACATTGTTATCATCTTCACATACATTTTCAAAACCGGCAGGTGTGCCATTATAGCCATCGGATATAATCATTTTACCTTTAACTATCAATGCTCCGACCTGCCTTCTTCTGCAATATGAATTCTGAGCCCAGATAAGAGCCATTTGAAGATATCGCTTGTCAAACGCAATCTGTTTGTCGCCATACGGTTTCAGATTTTTGTTATCTGACATTGTAGCTGTGACTATTAATAAATTTGAAAAGGGTTCAAAGTTAATGAATTTATAATTGTTTTACCAAAAAGGAGAGTGAAAGGAAATCTTTAATGCTCTTAATCATTTCTTAATCCCAGATTAATCTCATTTTAATTCACTGTACAATTCTCTGAAATAATTTTGTTCATGAAATTTTGTAATTCTTTAATATGAGGTTTGAAATGATTTTTCACAACAATGTAAAATTCAAACGCATTTAAAGAAATACAGTGCAAAGGGAAACTGTTTAAAAATATGATTATTAACAGAATTAAAAAAGAAATTGGAAAATTATTAATTTTAAATTTATTGATTATGAAAAGATTAGCATTATTAACAATGTCTTTTCTGTTAGTTGCAGGAGTGGCATTCGGCCAACCCGAGCAAACAGAAAAACCAATGGTAAAAGGAACGAAGCAAGAAATGAAAACTGAGATGGTACCATTGAAAAAGCTAAAAGGTAATGTGGTAAGCGAACTTGCTAAAAACAATTTTAATACTGACTTTAAAGATGTTTCGGATGTACAGTGGAAAAGATCTGCCAACTACGATGAAGCATCATTTATTATGAAAGGAGCAAAAATGAAGGCTTTTTATGGTGACGACGGGGTTCTGGTTGGTACAACCCAGAGAAAAACATTTGCTGATATTTCTCCTAAAGCCCAGAAGGAAATAAAAGAAAAATACGCTGGTTATACCATCGGTCCGGTGGTCTTTTTTGATGATAATGCAGCAAATGATACGGATATGATATTGTGGGCCACACAGTTTAACGACGAAGATCTTTATTTTGTTGAACTTACAAAAGGTACTGAGAAAATAATTGTCAAAGTTAATGAAGAAAATGAAGTGTCATTTTTCAAAAAACTTTCGTAATAACTAATAATCTAAAAAAAAGTGCGTCTCCAAAAACAACGAGACGCATTTTTTTTGTTCTTTTCCCTGCAGAATTAAATTTTTTCGGAAAAACAATTGAAAAAAACTATATTTGAATGACTTAACATGGTTTTCCTGCAGACTGTAATTAATGTTATTTGAGACTAACCATTTTATCAAATGTTCACTACAGCTCACCTACACCCGATTATTATTCACTTTCCAATTGCACTTATTATTATTGGTTTTCTGGCAGATGTTGTTTCACTCTTTTTCAAAGATGAAAAATGTCTTTCAAAAACCGGTTTTTACCTCATGTTGCTGGGAGCACTGGCAGCAATAGCAGCATGGTCATCTGGTCATTTGTTTACGGAACATCCCACTGAAGGTGAGTTCGTCAGCGTATTTGTCAGGCACCGGACCTGGGCAACAATTACCATGATACTTATGATTTTAGGCGCAGGTCTCAGAACCTGGCTGGTAATTAAAAAGAAAGAAGAAACCCGGCTTAAGTGGTTTGTGTTTGGTTTTTTCCTTCTTGCCATTATTACTATAACGTATACAGGATATATGGGAGGAACTATGGTATACGGTTTTTAAAATATATTATTATACTGACTGCCGGCTGTCTGAATACATTCTGTTTGTAAATTATCTTTGATTGATTTTTTTATTTTGATACCAACATTTGCTGAAAAAGTAATATCGTTTCTTAAAGAACTGACATATTCGGGATCTTTGCCTGAGGGCATTTCTATTATGAATCCTTTCAGGGATAATCCTGATATCCTCCCATTGATAACAAGATTCTACAGAAGGTTTTACAATGATCATAACCTTCGCCATCTTATTCTGGGGATCAATCCCGGTAGATTTGGAGCAGGTGTAACTGGAATCCCGTTTACCGATACCCATCGGCTGAATGAAAAGTGTGGCTTCTCTGTTCCGGATCTGGAAACTTTCGAGACCTCTTCGGCCTTCATTTACAATATGATAGATGTATTCGGAGGTGTCGATAAGTTTTATTCGGGATTTTTTATCAGCGCTGTAAGTCCGCTCGGCTTTACTGCTCTGAATTCAGGTGGGAAAGCTGTCAACTATAATTATTATGACAGCAGAAAACTTATTGAAGATGTTTATGATTTTATTGTTGAGAGCCTGAAAAAACAACTTGAATTTGGTATTGAGAGAGATATCTGTTTTTGCCTTGGCACAGGAAAGAATTATAAATTCATCTCAAAGCTTAACGATGATTTAAAAATCTTCAAAAAGATTGTGCCTCTTGAACATCCCAGGTATGTAATGCAATATAAGTCAAAACAGAAACAGATATATATAAATAAATACATCGACGCCTTCAGTAAAATCTGAATATTCTGAAGACCTGATGTGAGCATTACATGTCCAACCGTGAGCACATTAATGCTCAGTGAAAGTCCAAATGGAATATTTTTATAACATTTTGTTTTGCAAAATTATAATTTTATCTAACTTTGTTTCGTAATTAGACGAAACACTAAATGAAATGGAGATAAAGGAAAAGGTGAATGTGTACACTGATAAACAAGAAAAGATTGCAAGATACTCAAAAGCCATAGGGCATCCTGTCAGGGTATTTATAATGGATTTCCTTCTTAAAAATGCAGATAAATGTTGTTATAGTGGTGATATGGCAGAAGTACTCCCAATTGCCCGTTCAACACTCTCTCAGCACCTGAAGGAATTAAAAGAAGCTGGTTTGATTCAGGGTGAAATAAATCCCCCTTATATTAAATATTGTATAAATAAGACCGGTTGGTCAGAAGCTAAAGAGTTGCTTGGCACTTTTTTTAACAGAAAATAGTAAATCATTCTATTATGGAAATAAAAATATTAGGCACTGGTTGTTCAAAATGCAAAACCCTTGAGGAAATTACCCGGAAAGTGGTAAAAAATAATGGAATTGATGCTACCATTACCAAGGTTGAAGACATTGTTGAAATAATGAAATTCAACATAATGATTACTCCGGCTCTGGTGATAAATAATAAGGTTGTCGCAAAAGGGCGTATTCCTTCCGCTGATGAGATAAAACAATTTCTGACCAATTAATAAACAAACCCCATGAGAAAATTATTTTTAATAAGTTTCCTATTGATCACTCTGGCTGGTATTTCATGCAATTCCCAGACAATTCAGAAACCTGCTTCATCTGTTTCAAAGAATGGAGATATTGAGGTTTATTATTTTCACATGACAACCCGTTGTGTAACCTGCAAAACAGTGGAAGCAGAAGCCAGAAAGAACATTGAGATGCTTTATGCTGATCAGCTTAAAGCAGGTAAAATAAGTTTTACTGCTTTAAATCTTGAGGAGGCAACTGGTAAATCAATGGGTGAAAAACTGGGTGTGAACAGTCAGACACTCCTGATTGTAAAAGGTGACCAGAAGATCAATATTACGAATGAAGGTTTCCTTTATGCTGTTTCACAACCACAGAAATTTACTGAGGTTATGAAATCGAAGATAGATCCTCTTATAAATCAGTAATCAGGCTCATAAAGTTTATCTTTTTTTTCGTCACCCAATCCAATTTATCTCTTATGGATTTTCTTACGAATCTTCTTGATAGTAGTTCCATCCCATGGGTTACAGCCTTTTTACTTGGCATAATGACAGCTATCAGTCCATGTCCACTGGCAACGAACATTACAGCTGTTGGATTTATAAGTAAAGATTTGGAAAATCGCAACAGAGTATTTTTCAATGGACTGTTTTATACTCTTGGAAGAGCGGCTACATATACATTAATCCCACTTATTATTTTTCTTGGAGCTGATCAGTTTAAATTCTCAGGATTCTTCCAGCGATACGGTGAGAAAATCATCGGACCTCTTTTATTGTTAATTGGCATATTCATGCTTGATATCATAAGGATAAATTTCCCGGGTTTTGGAAAATTTTCAGAAAAGATGGAAAAGAGAAAGTCATGGAGGTTTATTGATGCAGCGTTGCTGGGGATGGTTTTTGCACTTGCTTTTTGCCCTTATAGCGGAGTGTTGTATTTCGGTATGCTTGTTCCCTTAACCGTATCTAGTGCTTCCGGACTATATCTTCCAGTTATATTTGCTGTCGCAACAGGGATTCCTGTAATCATTTTTGCATGGGTGCTGGCATATACAGTATCAGGATTAGGGGATTTTTACAATAAAATAAAAATATTCGAACTGTGGTTCAGAAGAATCGTTGCTGTAATCTTTATCCTTGTTGGTGTTTATTATATAATCAGAATTTACTTATAAAAAAATTTTACAAAATTATTTCGTAGAATGACGAAATGCCGATAATTATCAAATGAAAAACATTAAAACAAATATCTGGTTACCTGTTGCATTATTACCTGTTTGGTACATTATTTATCATAACCTTCAACCAGTAACCAACTGGTTAATTGATTCGGTTTTCGGTATGTCTAAAGGGGCGCATCTCACTGAAGCACTACGGTTTTTTGTTTTTGAATTTCCAAAGGTCATGATGCTTCTCACTCTTATTATCTTCCTTGTTGGAATTATCAGGACATATTTTACCCCTGAGCGAACCCGCAAAGCACTTGAGGGGAAAAAGACTTTCACGGGAAATGTTATGGCATCAGCCCTGGGCATCGTAACTCCATTTTGTTCATGTTCGGCTATCCCTTTATTTCTGGGTTTTGTGGAATCCGGGGTTCCACTTGGGGTCACGTTTTCATTTCTTATTTCCTCCCCAATGATTAATGAAGTTGCTGTTGTTCTTTTATATGGAATGTTTGGATGGAAGGTAGCTGCGATTTATGTTGGAACAGGTCTGGTTATAGCAATCGTTGCCGGTTGGGTAATTGGTTTATTGAAACTTGAAAAATGGGTGGAACCCTGGGTCTATGAAACTCATCTGGGTAATAGTGGGGAGGAAGAAGAAAAAATAACATTCGGTAGCAGAATCAGCCTCGGATATGATGCCATAAAAGATATCGTAGGTAAAGTATGGATCTATGTAGCTTTAGGTATCGCTGTCGGAGCTGGTGCACATGGTTATGTTCCTGAAGATTTTATGGCTGCCCTCATGGGTAAATCTGCATGGTATTCAGTCCCGCTGTCTATATTAATAGGTATTCCGCTTTATTCAAATGCGGCAGGTATTGTGCCTGTTGTATCTGTCCTTATTGAAAAGGGAGCATCTCTGGGAACATCTTTGGCGTTTATGATGTCGGTAATTGGTTTATCATTACCTGAAATGATTATCCTGCGTAAAGTATTGAAGCTTCCGCTAATCTTTACATTTATTGGTGTGGTAGGATTCGGAATAATGATTGTGGGATATTTATTCAATATGATTTTTTAAAAAGTATGAAATGGAAGAAAACAAAATTACAATAGTATCATGTTCAGGAGCAAGTAATACCGAAAAATATACCGATGAAGTCGCACGGCGCATGACAGCAAAAGCGATAGAACTTGGGAAAATGATAAATCAGCGGCCTATAAAAGAAATTTATGAGCAAGCTGAAAAACTGATCGTTAAGAACGCTAAGTCTGGTAAGAAACCTTAAACCAATGAAATATGAAACGCAATAAACTCCTTATCCTGATCCTTTTCGTTATTGTAATGCTGATTATTGTTACAATAACAGGCGCACGGAATGAGAGTAAAAAAGATCATCTTATAAGTCGTGACCTTGTTACTCAGTCGGGTGTTTGTCCTCCTTTTAATCTTTATGATGAAAATGGCTCAGTGATTAACCCGGTAAATAATATTAATGCCGACAAACCTTTTTCACCCAAACAAACCTGTGGTAAATGTCACGACTATGACAAAATAACGCAGGGCTACCATTTTCAACAGGGGAAAGATGAAAAAGCTGCCGGAACATTTGCCGACCGTTATAAATGGGTATCTACTCCTGGAAATTATGGTGGTAACTGGTGCTCTCCTGCACCGCTTTACAGTTACCTCTCAAAGAAGTCAAACAGTTCAGCCAAAGAGATAGATATGACTTCATTTACCTTCATCACAAATGGTTGTGCTACATGCCATCCTGGAGGTGGCCCTCTTGAATATGATAGGGCAGGTTTTCGTTATGACAAGTTCATGGATTCTGTTAAATACACCGCAGGAGGAACAAATAATTTTGATGGTGATTATTTCATGGCTCATTGGAATCGTTCAGGTGTTATTGAAGCTGATTGTAATTTGTGCCACCTTCCGGAATATGACTATAAAGGAAGGAACGCACAGATGGCAAACTACAACTTTCGCTGGCTTGCCACAGCCGGATCGGGTCTGGCTAAAGTTGAAGGTTCGGTTAAAGATACAATTGATGTAAAAGTGACATACGATCTTTCAAAATTTTCTGCTGACGGTAAAGTCTCTATGCACCTGGTAAGAGAACCAAGAAATGAAACGTGTTTAAACTGCCATGCAAAACCTCAATGGAAAAAGCGGGGTGCTTCATTCACTGAGTTCACTGATGTTCATATTGCAAAAGGAATGAAATGTGTCGATTGTCACGTATCAGGCTCAATGGCAACGGATAACCGTATTAAAGGAAAAGAGGTTCATCAGTTTGGCAAAGGAGATGACCCATCGGGCAATGTGCGTAACGACCTCGATAATACCATGCGTACCTGTACCGACTGCCATCTTACAGGTTACCTTAATGCTCCGATTGCAAAACACACATGGTTACCAGACCTTCATCTCAAAAAACTTGCATGTCAAACTTGTCATATACCTGAACGCATGGTAAAATCTGCCTTGGTGCAGGTTAGCGATATATATAATCCTGGAACAAAAATTTCGCCACCGGCAAAATATGTCTGGACATTCTACGATCAGAATATGAATTACTGGAACCATTACGGTGAACTTTCAATGTTTACGGCAAAAGATCAGCCATCAGATCCGTTTGTTCCCCAATATGCAAAGTACAAGGGGAAAATATTTCCTGTTAATCCCGTTCATAGCGCGTGGCCAGCCATCTACACTGAAGGGAAAAAAGGTTTGGATCAGCCTAAAATGAAGGATATTTATACTATGTGGACAACACACAGAAAAGACAGAACAAAATATTCCGAACTCGACAAGATAAAGGACAATAACTCCGACGCCATACCGGAAGTTAATAATCCGGAAGAGATCGATGCTTTAATAAATTCTGTAACCACATATATGCAGGATAACGGGTATGATTTAACTGGCAAAAAAATTGTCTGGGTAAATGACGACCGGATGTATTTAAACGGGAACGATTATAAGATACTTGAAAAAGAGGCCTATGAATCATCACCATATGCTTCGGTTTATAAATACAGTCATGATGTATTTCCTGCAAAAGCTGGTTTAGGAGCTAATGGGTGCACAGATTGTCATTCGAATTCATCAGATATTTTCTACGCACAGACTGTGAAGTATCCTTTTGACCTTGATGGAAATCCGGTTTATGAGCCTCAATATAAAAGGTTGGGGATAAGTGCATTCTTTGTCTGGCTTTCAGAAGTAAGGGAGCAATGGATAAAGACCATTGAATATCCGGCTATATTGTTTCTCTTAATAATAATTATAGTGTCAATTGTTTTTTACATTAACAAAACACAATATTATTTTCCTTTTTCTTCAAAATACTTATGGGTAGTTTATGGTATCCTGACAATTGGATTTGCAATGATTTACCTGAAACCGGACTTACATTCCTATATTTTACCTGAACGGATGTGGTTCGATAAAAACCATTTCATGCTATCATTGGTGGCACTATTTGCAGGTATTTATACATGGTTAAGCATGAGAAAAGCAGGTCTGGCACAATCAGTTTTATGCAGGTTGCAATTAATATTTATAACTATTTCGATTGTGTCAGGTCTATTGATGATGATCAAATTTGAAGCAATATTCTCATTGG
>CAWFFK010000015.1:0-384688 GCA_963815075.1 uncultured Bacteroidales bacterium | reverse complement strand
GCCTGAGATGACAAGATTCAGGCTAACGCCGGTTGCTGATGATGCTGCGCTTGGAGTGTTTGTCAATTCAAGGGTGACAGGATCATACAAGTATTTCAACCATAATGGCGGCAACGAAGGCTTTTTAAGCACATATTACGGATGTCGCGACAGTGGTGACGGAGTTGCAGTGATGATCAACTCAGAAGACTGGACCATCATTGATGAGATAGTGAATAGTGTGGCCATCGTCTATGGCTGGAAGGATTTTTACCTGCCTGAAATAAAAAGCCCCATAAACAATTACCGATATACTGATGAATCAATATACAGGCAGGTATAAAATGCAGGGACGGAAATTTGAGATAGTGTCTCAGGGGAACTATCTGGGTATAAAATCAGGGAACGGCGTTCCCTGGACACTTTATTTCACGACCGATTCGGATTTCTTTGTTAAGGAGTCCAAGGGGATGGCAAGGTTCAGATTTTCCCCCGATGGTAAAGTGACGGGTTTCTTCTTAAACGGAGTGGAGGCAAAGAAAGTAGAATAAAACTGTTGGCTGCAAATAGAAAACAACCACCATGCTTCGCATGGTTTTGCATTTCTTCGGTTTTTCCTGGATTTTATTTTTTTATTGATGAAAATGATAAGTTTTTTATCTTTTCGGGTGCTACACTTTTGAATATCCTTCCCGGTACACTTCTAAATATCATTAACATTTGAAATATGAAAAATTTCCAAAACGATTAAAAAAACACCCGGTAACTGAAGCATAATTAAATTTTTGACGTCTTTATGATATGATTTAGAATTATGGATAAAATTAAACTTCAAATACTTCAATCATGATCTTCAGAAATTTACTAATCGCATGGAGAAACATCAGAAAAAAAGCGATTCTCTCGATTATAAATATCGCCGGACTATCCATTGGTATTGCTATTGTAACTCTTATCCTTTTCTGGGTGGTTGATGAACTGAATTACGATAAATTTCATAAAAACATCGATCAGATCTATTCGGTTTATGAACACCAGCAGTATTCAGATGGACAGGAATTATATACCTATTGTACAACTTTTCCCTTAGGTAAAGAACTTCTTGAAAAATATAGTGAAATTAAAAATGCGACTACATTTTGTAATGTTGGAGACCAATTAATTCGTGTTGAAGACAAAGAATTTAAAATTAGTTCCATTGTTTGTGCGGATAATGAATTTCTAAATGTATTTACATTTGAAATTGTCGATGGAGATAAAAATGCTCTTCTCTCTCCCGACAGAATTATTATTAATGAAAAAACAGCAAACCATCTTTTTGGCGATCAATCAGCACTTGGTAAAAGTATTATATTAAACGATGAATATACATTTACAATTGGAGCGGTTGTGAGAACCGAAGGCAAAAATACCAATGTGGGATTTAATATTCTGGCTCCGATTACTTTAATGGAGAAAGCATTCGGTTCCAACCTTGAAAGCTGGGGAAATAACTGGCCGCGAACAAGTATTGTTCTTTCTGAAAAAACAGATGTTAAAAGTCTGGATGAAAAGATAGTAAATGTTATAAAAGACAAGGGGCAGGAAAACACCACCATTTATTTATTTCCCTTTCAAAAGGAACGACTTTATTCCTATTCCGGTAAAAATAACCGGATTCAGTATGTATATCAGTTTCTGGCAATTGCCTTCATTATTCTTCTTATTGCATCTATCAATTTCATAAATTTATCAACCGCCAAAGCTGAACAGAGACGTCCTGAAGTTGGGATAAGAAAAGTGATGGGGGCCAGTAAATTTTCCATATTAAATCAGTTTTTACTGGAAAATGGGTTAATGATCCTATTAAGTATTTTACTTAGTATAATTCTTGTATTCCTTTTTATTCCTGTCTTTAGCTCCATTTCAGGGAAACAGGTAACTTTTAGCCTTATTCAGAATAAATACATGATTTATTTGTTGGGAGGAGTTGTAATTACAGTTTTGGGATTATCAGTCATTTATCCCTCCTTTTATGTATCAAAGTTTAATACTTTACAGGCTATTAAAAAGACATTGACTGGAAAGCACCACAAAATAGGATTGAAAAATTTACTGGTTGTCATCC
Organism: uncultured Bacteroidales bacterium; assembly: GCA_963815075.1. Lineage (GTDB taxonomy): Bacteria > Bacteroidota > Bacteroidia > Bacteroidales > VadinHA17 > LD21. The sequence goes on along the minus strand of CAWFFK010000015.1, from coordinate 382,602 downwards.
AGTTTGTATTGTCTGTCATATTAATCAGCAGTACGCTTATTGTTTCCCGCCAGTTGAATTTCCTCAATAATTATGATTTGGGTTACAATCAGGCCAATTTGATTTACATTCCGTTAAACGGAGAGGCAAAAAATAAACAGGAAGCTTTGAGACAGGAATTCAACAGAATTTCCGGAATTGTGAATTTTACACGTACCGACAGGGTTCCTTTTTATGGTGGAAATTCATCATGGGGATTTGATTGGCAAGGGAAAGATCCGGAAAACAAGGTACTTATTTGTTCTATGCAGGCAGACAGGAATTATTTCGAAACTATGGGAATAGAACTGGCTGAAGGTAATAACTTCCCGGAAAATTATTCAGAGGTTCTGAATTTCGAGGATGTAAAAAACTCGCTAAAGGTTATTTTAAATCAGGCGGCCATTAAAAGAATGCAGATTATCGATCCGATAGGAAAATATTTTGGAACCAGTGATGGAGATGTTAAAGCAGTAATTAGAGGAGTGGCAACGGATTTTCATTTTGAGTCATTACATGTTGATGTTGAGCCGATGTTAATAACACCTCTTATAAATGCCCCGGGTTTTATTATTGCAAGGATTGACCCTGCAGGTTTTTCGCAAACCCTTGACAAAATAAAAGATCTATGGGCAAAAATATTACCGCAATCTGATTGTGAAATTCGGTTTTTCAATGACCAGTTGGAATCTATGTATAATTCAGAAGTTAAAATTTCAGAATTGTTCAAATACTTTTCTTTTATTGCCATTTTTATTTCCTGTATTGGTTTGTTTGGGCTATCACTTTTTGTGATCGAACTTAAAAGAAAAGAAATCGGTATACGAAAAATTAACGGCGCGAAAGTTGGCGAAGTAATATTCCTGCTCAACAAAGACTTTATTCGCTGGGTAATTATTGCCTTTATTATTGCATGTCCTGTCACCTGGTTGGTAATGAATAAATGGCTCGAAAACTTTGCCTGCAAAACCAACCTGAGTTTGTGGATATTTGCTTTAGCAGGGGTGATGGCACTGGGAATCGCATTACTTACGGTGAGTTGGCAAAGCTGGAAAGCAGCGTCCAAAAATCCGGTGGAAGCGTTGCGGTATGAATAAAGTATAACAAAGTATGATTGCCTCCTGAATAACCGTCCACACAAGGGCATAAGGGTGGAAAATTTAAGATCGTACTTTAAACCCTGGTAACCTGTGCTTTACACCTTGTTCCTTGCACCTTCTTTATAGTATTAAAAACTGATCTTAATATGTTGATCTGAGGAACAGATGATAATGTTTAAGTGTAAGTGTGAGTGTGAGTGTAGGGGTTGAAGAAAGCAAAATGCTGATGTCTCTCGGTCTCTTAGTCTCTTAGTCTCTTAGTCTCCCTTTCTCCCCCTCACCCTTTCTCCCCGTCACAGAGGCGGGGGTACCTCAATCGCTTTGCTCCTTCGGTGATCCCTGAGCTTCAGTCCTGCAAAAAAGAAAACAACCACCATGCTTCGCATGGTTTTTTATTTTCACCCATTCTCCCCATCACCTCTTCTCCCCATCACCCAATCTCCCCCTCACAGAGGCGGGGGTACCTCACTTCGTTCAGTGATCCCTGAGCTTCAGTCCTGCAAATAAGCGCTGCCATTTGCCTGTCGGCAAATGGTTCTTTTATTTTACTGTTTCACTTATGAGGGCAAGCCCTCAACGTTCCACAGTAAAATAAAAGCCGCTTCCTTGCGGAAGCGGCAGCGCTTGCTTGATCGTGGAGCTGCGGGGAGTCGAACCCCGGTCCAAACATGGAAGTCATATGCTTTCTACATGCTTATTCCTGCTTGATTTTCGTGACCTGTCAGCTGCAGAACAACCTAACCTGCCCTTATTTCCTGTTTGTTTCGCCCTCTGGTCGGAAAAACCTTCAGACTAGCCCCGGATTGCGTGCGCCTCCTTATCGGGTTGGAACAGGGCCTTACCGCCCGGGAGACGTCTCGTCCCGGCACATGTGCCGGGAGATCCCGCTTTTGGCGGGCTTGCTTAAGCTACTGTTATTCGCTTATGCTGCGAGAGCGTAATTAGATTCGCCTTTTGTTGTTTTGTGACTCTGTAAAAGTGACGCGTCACCACACACTGCATGCTTACATAACACCACTCATGCTGTCAAAACCAGGTCAGCCCCGGTAAAAGTGGATTACAAAGATACTATATTGTAAAACATCAGGAAAATATATCACAAAATTCAGGCCAATAAATTTATTAACATGAAATTCTGTGGTAGTAATACAAATCATTATGCAAAACTCTTACGATAAAATGTTATTTTTGATATAGCTTATATTTTCTATACCTGCTATAATTACTGAATTTAAATATTAAGAAAATAAATTTAAGGGATATTAAACCTATTAATCATGAGATCCAACAGACGAAATTTTATTAAGACAATGGGTACCGGTGCCACGGGACTGGCTCTGGGATCAGCCTCCCTTTCATTGACTTCATGCGCTTCTCCGGTAGCGGGAAGCAGGGAAAACAATGATCAGATCCTCTTTATAGGTGACAATATAGCTCTTGCTGATACTCAATATGGTAAAGTCAAGGGATATATCCTCCGGGGAATCAATTATTTCCTCGGAATACCTTACGGTGCTGATACCTCGGGACCAAACAGGTTTATGCCTCCGCAGAAACCGAAACCCTGGCAGGATGTTTTCCCTGCTGTATGGTGGGGAAACTCAGCACCACAGAATATGGATAAAAGATATGCCAACCTTTACCAGTCATTCTGTGATCACTGGAACTATGATGATGTAAGCGAAGACTGTCTTCGTCTGAATGTCTTTACCCCTGCTGTCAATGATGGAAAAAAGAGACCTGTTCTTGTCTGGTTACACGGAGGAGGATTCACCAATGGGAACGGTATAGAGCAGGATGGTTACAATGGTGAGAATTTTGCCCGAAGAGGGGATATCGTTTTCGTTTCTCTTAACCACAGGCTGGGACCTCTGGGATTTTCTAACCTGGCAGCAGCAGGGGGAGAAAAATATTCTTCCTCCGGAAATGTCGGTATGCTGGATATTGTGGCAGCCCTTGAATGGGTTAGAGATAATATTTCCAATTTTGGCGGAGATCCGGGAAATGTAACTATCATCGGACAATCCGGAGGCGGTGCAAAGGTTACCACACTGACAGCAATGCCGTCAGGTAAGGGCCTGTTCCATAAAGCAGTGGTACTGAGTGGGGCAGGAGTGAAGTCGGGCGATAAAGATTATTCAGAAAAGCTGGGGCTTTATATATTAAAAGAAGCCGGATTGGGCAAAACCCAGGTTGATAAGTTGCAGGAACTGCCGTGGATGGAGTACTATGCTATAGCAAATCGCGCAGCAGCAGCTCTTTCAAAGGAAGAGGCAGCTTCGGGAGGCGGTCTTCGTCGCGGTTTCAACCCTGTTGTGGATGGTGTTGTATTGCCGCAGCATCCATATTATCCCGGACCTACACCTCTGGCAGCAGATGTACCAATGATTATCTGCTCCACCATGAATGAGATATCTCCAAGCAGGAATAATGCCGAACTGGAAAACATAACATTTGATAAAGTAAAAGAATCTGTAAAAGAAAGGGCCGGGTTCAGCGGCGGTTTTGGCGATAAGGCAGGAGAGGTGGTTGATGCTTATGCAAAAGCGTTCCCCGACAAAAAGCCTGTTGAGATATGGTCGATGATAATGGGGAACAGGCAGGGTGTGATTACCCTGGCAGATTCAAAAGTCAAACTGCCTGCACCTGTTTATATAGCATGGTTTTGCTGGCAACCACCACTTTTTGATGGCAGGATGAGGGCTTTCCATTGTTCCGATATATGCTTCTGGTTCTATAACACTGATCTTATGCTGACTCATACCGGAGGCGGTGAAAGACCCCGGAATTTATCGGAGAAAATGAACCAGGCATTACTGCAGTTTATGAAAACTGGTAATCCTGACGGTGGAACCCTTCCTCAATGGCCGCGATATACTTCTGAAAATGGTGAAACCATGGTGCTGGATGATATATCCGAGGTAAAGAATGATCCTGACAGGGAAGCTAGAAAATCAATACCTTCGCAGGTATGAAAATGACTATTATGAATTTAAACAACGTAGTATTAAAAAGTAAAATAAAATCAATCATGAAAAAAAGTTACATGTTCATTTTGATTAAGGGAATAGCAGTAATATTATTATTTATTCTGGCACGCCCTCTTTCGGCACAGGATACTGTCAGGCGTCAGCCACCGGTAAGACCTGCTTTCAGGATGCCGCCGCGAATAATCTCCCCCGAGATCCTGCCGGATAACAAAGTGACATTCAGGGTCTATTCGAAAGATGCGGAAAAGGTTACAGTATCAGGTGAATGGCTGTCCGGATTCGGAGCAAGCGAAGAGCTTGTGAAAAATGATACCGGAATGTTTTCACTAACTGTTGGTCCGTTGAAACCGGAGCTTTACGGTTATACTTTCACAGTCGATGGGGTTAATGCGATAGACCCTAATAATGTGCAGGTCCGCCGGGATGGAACACGATACCAGAGTTTCTTTATTATCGCGGGTCCGGAATCGGATTTGTATATGCAGAAGATAGGAGTTCCCCACGGTACAATATCAAAAGTGTGGTACAGATCAGATGTGCTTGATATGGACCGGAGAGTATACGTGTACACTCCGCCGGGCTATGAAGGAAGTACCGGAAAGTACCCGGTTTTTTACCTGCTTCATGGTGCGGGAGGTGATGAGGATGCATGGACTAATATGGGACGCGCAGCCCAGATAATGGACAACCTGATAGCCGGGGGAAAGGCAAAGCCAATGATTGTGGTAATGCCCAACGGTAATGCAAACCAGGCAGGTGCCCAGAATGAAGTGCCCCCAATTCCGAGTCAGGGCGAGCAGGGTATGGCAATGTACCAGCGTTTGGCAGGGAAGTTCGAAGCTCACCTCGTTAAAGACCTGGTTCCTTTTATTGAAAAGAATTTTCGTACCCAGACCGGGAAAGACAATCGTGCAATAGCAGGCTTATCTATGGGAGGTGCTCAAACCCAGACTATTACAAATGACAATCCGGGAATGTTCAGTTATATCGGCGTATTCAGCATGGGAATTATGAATATGCGGCAGCAGTCAGCCGATGAAGTTGCCAAGCTTGAAAAGGAAAGAGATGCAAAAATAGAAGCGTTAAAGAGCAGCGGATATAAACTTTACTGGATCGGCGTTGGGAAAGATGATTTTGTTTACCAGAGCGTCATAAACCTTCGCAATACTCTGGATAAACATAATTTTAAATATGTTTACCGCGAAAGCACAGGCGGGCATACGTGGGCTAACTGGAGGATCTATCTTTCAGAGTTTGCTCCCATGCTCTTTAAATAGTAAACGATTAAATTAATTATCCCAATAACTGTCAGATATGTCAAAATCTCTTGTTTTACTTGCAGTTATATTACTTGCAACTGGTGGATTCGTATCAGAGAATCCCGGGGGAAAAAATATAGATATCTCAAAGGTCCCCACCAAATACGGATTCGTGAAGGGGAAGACCGATGCCAGTGGTGAAGTATCTGTTTTCATGGGAGTACCATTTGCTGCTCCACCTGTCGGTCCTCTACGCTGGAGAGCCCCTCAACCCACAGAAAAGTGGGATGGCATTAAGGAATGTATCACTTTACCGCCAAGCGCTTATCAGAACAAACCGGTTCCATTTATGATGTGGTCAAAAGAGTTCATGGCGCCGGAAGAACCCCTTAGTGAAGATTGCCTGTATCTTAATATCTGGACCGCTGCCCGAAATACAGATGAAAAGCGACCTGTTATCGTGTGGATACATGGCGGTGCTTTTACCGGTGGCTCAGGAACAGTACCCCTTTATAACGGAGAAGAAATGGCAAAGAAAGGTGTAGTGTTTGTAACAATTAATTACCGCCTGGGAGTGTTTGGTTTTCTTGCGCATCCTGAACTGTCAGCGGAGTCGCCCGATAAGGTATCTGGCAACTATGGCATTCTTGACCAGATTGCCGCTCTCAGGTGGGTAAAAGAGAATATTAATGCTTTTGGAGGTGATCCTGATAATGTAACAATAGATGGACAGTCAGCTGGTTCATTCAGTGTGAATGCATTGATGGTCTCTCCTTTGGCTAAGGGATATTTCCAGAGAGCCATTGGACAGAGCGGAGGTATGTTCACAGGTGGCTTTGGAATAGTTAATGATCTTAAAACCGCTGAAGCAGCAGGTTCGAAATATGTTCAGCAGTTGAAAGTTGCTTCAATTAATGAACTCAGGAGTGTGCCTGCAGAAACGCTTCAGAAAGCACCGGGAAGATGGGGAATAACCGTCGATAATTTTGTTGTTATGCCGGCTTCCAAAACATTTGCTGATGGAAAACAGAATGACGTGCCTCTGATTACCGGCTGGAATGCTGATGACGGAATTTCCATGGGCCAGCCGCCGACTGCAAAGAATTTCATGAGTAATGCTGAGAAAAACTATGGAAAAAAAGCCGGAGAGTTTCTTAAACTGTTCCCTGCAAACAGCGATGAAGAGGCCGGGAAATCGCAAAAACTCCTTTCACAATTATCCTTTGGCTGGCAAAACTATTTTTGGGCTAAAGCACAAAGCACAACAGGAAAAGCAAAAGCTTACCTTTATTACTTCAGACGGGTTCCTCCCGGCGAACCAAATTATGGAGCATTTCATTCAGCTGAATTTGGATATGCTTTGAAAACCCTTAAATTCTGGAACAGACCTTTTACAAAGACTGATTATGACCTGTCAGAGATAATGTCATCCTATTGGGTAAATTTTGCAAAAACAGGTGATCCTAACGGAAAAGGTCTTCCGGAATGGCCTGCTTTCAATATAAAGTCTCCTGAGGTTATTGAATTAGGCGATGAGGTTAAAAAAGTACCTCTTCCGTATAGGAAACAGCTTGAATTTATGGACGAGCTAAATAAATAACTCTGTATTCTTAATGCTATTTAACTTTCCTGAATAATTAAAAATTATCGTTATTATTATCTTTACAACTTCGACAATAATTATTTTTCATGAATAAGCCTCTGAAAGTGGGTATACTCCGTGAGACCAAGAACCCTCCCGACAGAAGGGTCCCTCTTACTCCCCCACAGATCATTGCTCTTGAAGAACTTTACCCTTATGTGGAATTCTTTGTCCAGCCAAGCGATCTGAGGTGCTATTCAAATGAGGAGTATGAATACCTCGATATACCACTGAAAGAGGATCTTAGCGATTGTGACATATTGCTTGGCGTCAAAGAGGTTGACAGAAGAACTTTTCTTGAGGGGAAAACTTACCTGTTCTTTGCGCATGTAGCTAAGAAGCAACCGTATAACCGTAATATGCTCAGGGATATGGCTGAAAAGAAAATCTCGCTGATAGATTTTGAATATCTTACAACTGATACCGGACAAAGAGTAGTGGCATTTGGGCGTTGGGCAGGAATTGTTGGCGCATATAACGGATTAAGGGCCAGGGGATTAAGAACCAATAAGTTCAGACTTAAACCTGCTTACCAGTGTCACGATCTCGATGAGATGTGGGCAGGTCTCAGGCTTATCGATCTTAACCCGGGCCTTAAAATTCTTGTTACCGGAGATGGTCGTGTGGCACATGGCGCCATCGAAACTCTTCGAACCGGAAATATTGAACAGGTAAAGCCTGAGGAATACCTGACAAGAGAGTTTGATGTACCTGTTTTTTGCCAGATCGATCCGCAACATTACACAAGACATAAGACTGGCCGGAAATTCAATTTCAAATATTTCGTGTTGAATCCTGATGAGTTTGAATCATCATTTCTTCCCTTTGCTAAAGTGACAGATATTTTGATTACAGGTCATTTCTGGGACCCCAGGGCGCCCGTTTTCTTTACAAAAGAAGATATGAAAAAGCCCGACTTCAGGATTTCAGTAATAGCGGATATCAGTTGCGATATTAATGGGCCTATCCCTTCAACTATCAGAGCAACAACAATATCTGACCCATTTTATGGCTATAACCCTCAACTTGAACTTGAAGAGCCTGCATTCGAGCGTCAATCAAATATCACTGTTATGTCAATAGATAACCTGCCAGGTGAGTTGCCACGCGATGCATCACTTGATTTTGGCAGGCAGCTGATGAGCAATGTATTGCACGACTTGCTGACTGGAACAAATAGCCGGACCATAAGCGGAGCTATGATTCTTAATGAAGGCAGGCTGACTTCCGGATTCGATTACCTGAATGATTATCTGAATGATTAATAAAGACTCTCGACTCTCGACTCAGGACACTAGGCATTCGGCACGCAACATCCGGCAAACGGAATCAAGCATTCAACTTTGTCAGCCGACTTTGTCGGACGAAGTCCGAAGCCCTGGCAAAGGATTGAACCCTAGCGTCCAGCGTCCAGCGTCCACAGCCTTAACCTTAACCTTATTACCCCCCAACCCCCCCACAGGGGGGGCTAATTCTTCAACTATTAAAGTTAAAATCTAATGTTATAATTTTGTCTTAACCTTAACCTTAACCTTAACCTTAACCTTAACCTTAACCTTAACCTTAAATAACTATGCGAAAAACCCTGATTCTGCTACTGCTTTGTTTTTCATTTCAAATCCAGGCTCAACAGGACGATGCTCCGGTTATTGGAGTTAGTGATAAAAGAGCAGATGTTTACGGACTGAGAAATGCCCGTGTGTTGGTTGATTATAAGACTACCCTTGAAAAAACTGATATTCTGATCTCTGACGGAAGGATTGTAGCTGTTGGTACCGGCCTAACTTTTCCAAAAGGCACAATTGTCTACGACCTTACGGGGAAAACCGTATATCCTTCATTTGTGGATGTATATGCCGGTAATTATGGAATAAAGGCTGAAACATCCTCAACAGGCGCAAATCCATATGCGGCTTTCATGAATCCCGCACCGGCCGGAAGATTCGGAGCCAGGGAAGCAACTCCTGAACCAAGAATTGCTGATTACTGGAATGATGGAATTCATGCATCCTATGACATCTCTTCGGAGTTTATACCTGATGAAAAAGTTGCTGACGAATTTCGCAAGATTGGCTTTGGGGCTGTTGTTACCTTCAAAGCCGACGGTATTGCACGGGGAACATCTGCCCTGGTAAGCACCGGCGACGGGAAAGCCAATAATGTCATTCTGAAAAATAAGGCATCAGCCAATTATTCATTATCCAGGGGTCATTCATCAGACCTATATCCTGCAGCACAGTTTGGAGTCATTGCCTTGCTAAGACAGTTAAATTACGATGCACAATGGTATAAACAGGTTCCCCCGGGCTATTTTCAGGATGACGGCCTTGAAGCATACACTGCTGAGCTTCACCTCCCACAGATTTTCGAAGTATCAAATAAGCTGGAAGTGCTGAGAGCTGATAAAATAGGCAAAGAATTCGGAATAGACTATATCATAAAAGGTGGCGGAGATGAATACCAGACAATTAACGACATTAAGAAGACAGGGGATAAACTTATAATACCTGTCAGTTTTCCTGACGCTCCTGATGTAAAAGACCCTTACGACGCAGCTTCAGTTACTTATACAGCATTAAAGAATTATGAATTGGCACCGGCTAACCTTTCAAGAGTATCAGCCGCAGGCCTTACCTTTTCTATTACCTCCTCAGATCTTAAGCAACGATCTTCATTTCTGACAAACCTTCGGAAAGCCGTAAAGTATGGATTATCTGAAACAGAGGCACTTAAAGCGCTTACCTATACTCCCGCGAATCTGGTGGGAGCTTCTGACATTGTGGGTGCAATTAAAAAGAACATGATCGCTAATCTCCTGATAACTTCCGGTGATATATTCAAGGATGACTGCGTTGTTTATGAGAACTGGGTACAGGGAACACCTTACAGGTTTGTAGATCTTCGGATCAGGGATCTCAGAGGTACTTACTCTTTGGATGTCGATACAGCTAAGTACAAGATGGTTTTGTCGGGTAGTCTGGACAAACCTGCAATAAAGCTGACTTATGATACCGCGGAAGTGAAAGGCGCAACATTTACGCTTGAAAAGGACCTGGTAAGCATTAACTTTGACAAATCACATCATAAGTACAGACTTTCAGGCTATATCGCGGAAAAGAACGTTGAAGGAAAGGGTCAGCTTGAAAACGGTCAATGGATAAACTGGAAAGCTTCTTTCATGAGCGATAGCACAGAAAAAAGTAACACCCAGAGAAAGCGCGAAATGCCTGTCACCAAACTTGGAGAGGTAATATACCCTTTTACAGCTTATGGGAGACAGGAATTGCCAAAACAGGAAGATGTTCTCTTTAAAAATGCCACAGTGTGGACAAGCGAAAAAGAGGGCAACCTGCTGAATACAGACGTACTGGTCCAGAAAGGCAAAATCGCAAAAATCGGAAAAAACCTTGTTGCACCGGATGGTGTTATGATCATAGATGCTACAGGAAAACATCTTACTCCGGGCATTATCGACCAGCATTCGCATATAGCAATGGACGGGTCAAATGAGATGGGCCAGGCTATTACATCTGAAGTAAGGGTTGGTGACATTATTGATCCTGAGGATGAGACTATCTACAGGCAACTTGCCGGAGGGGTCACAATGTCTCAGATACTGCATGGTTCTGCTAATCCGATAGGCGGACAATCGATAATCATTAAAGAACGCTGGGGCCATAATGCTGAGGATCTCAAGGTCGAAAACCAGGTCGGATTTTTAAAACATGCTCTCGGTGAGAATGTTAAACGCATGTCCAACAGGTACCCAAACACCCGGATGGGTGTGGAACAGATCATCAGGGATGCCTATCAGAGAGCAGTCGATTACAATAATGGATGGAAGAAATGGAATGCACTTAAACCGGCAGAGAGAATAGGAAAGGTTCCTCCCAGAAAGAACCTGAAACTCGATGCAATAGTTGATGTTCTTGAAAGGAGAAGTTTTATCGAATGTCATTCCTACGTTCAGTCGGAAGGTATCATGATAATGAATCTGGCAAAGGACTTCGGAGTGCGGGTGAATACTCTGATACATTGTAATGAAGGTTATAAATTTGCTGATAAAATCGCGGCCAACGGCACGTCGGCTTCAGTTTTTTCAGACTGGTGGGATTATAAGTATGAAGTCTATGAAGGAATAGCATACAACGCTGCCATGTTACTAAAACAGGGAGTGCTGGTATGTATTAATTCCGATGATGCTGAAATGGGAAGACGCCTGAACCAGGAAGCTGCCAAGATAATGAAGTATGGCGGTATAAGTGAAACAGAGGCACTTAGGCTTATAACCATTAACCCGGCAACAAATCTCCACCTGGGCGACAGAACGGGAAGCATTAAAGCCGGGAAAGATGCGGACCTGGTATTATGGACAGGAAATCCGCTTTCTGTTTATTCACAGGTGCTGAAGACCATGATCGACGGAACAATCTATTTTGATGAGGAACAGGATGCTAAGATGAAAGAGCAGGTTGACAATGATCGTAACAGGATCATTGCCAATATATTAAAAGAAACACCATCTGCAACACCTTCTAATTTTTCTAACAGGACAAGACGATGAAAAACAAATTATATCTTTCAGTATTGCTGCTTATTGCCTGTTTATTTCAGGCAGCAGCACAGAATCCGGTAGTGGCTCCGGCACAGAAATTACCGGTAATGCTTGTTGGCGGTACAATTCATACCGGCAATGGAGATGTTATCGAAAACGGCACAGTTGTCTTTATCGATGGCAAGATAACTGCCGTTGGCAAATCAACAGATATTAACAAAGATAAAACGGGCTATGAAGTGATAGATGTCACAGGAAAACAGGTTTATCCTGGTTTAATTTTTCCCAATACAAGTCTTGGCCTTATGGAAATAGGAAGTGGGGTGGATGTTGCAACTGACAACAGGGAAATAGGTGATCTTAATCCCGATGTACGTGCAATAGTAGCTTATAACACCGATTCACAGGTTATACCTGTTATACGATCAAATGGAATCCTGATTGCTCAGATAGTGCCTGCAGGGACTCTTTTACCTGGAACTTCAAGTGTTGTTCAGCTGGATGCCTGGAACTGGGAAGATGCTGCCTATAAGACAGACAATGGAATTCAGCTTGGATGGCCAAGGAAATCTTTAGCTGGCAGACGAGGTGGGGGAGATTATTCACGTCTTGCAATGGTTGGTAGCAATAATTATGAAAAAAATGTTGAGGCACTTGAAAAAATATTCACCGATGCAGTTGCCTATTCGGCCATTGATAAGCCGGAAAATACAAATCTCCGGCTGGAAGCTCTGAAGGGGCTTTTTGATGGCACTAAAACATTGTTTATCAGCTCAACGGAACCAAAAGGTATCATCGCAGCAATATCCTTTGCAAAGAGATATGGCGTGAAAAAAATTGTGCTTTCAGATGCTGATGAAACAGCCTGGACTGTAAAGGATTTTCTTAAGGAAAATAATATACCCGTACTTCTCGCTGATCCGTTAAGTCTGCCCAGGTATGATTACAGCGATCCGAGACTTCCTTTTAAACTTGCTGCGATGTTTCACAAAGAAGGAATTCTGGTAGGGCTGACCTATTCAAATCAGGCATATGGCAACCTGCCCTTTGCCGCTGGTGAAACTGTTGCATATGGTCTTACAAAAGAAGAGGCTCTGCAGACAATAACTCTTAACAGTGCCAGAATTCTTGGTATTGACGATAAAACAGGCTCTATTGAAGTTGGCAAGGATGCCAATATAGTTGTATCAACAGGTGATATTCTTGATATGTCAACAAACAATATCGAATATGCTTTTATAACCGGCAGAAGTATCAGCCTTGATAATAAACATAAACAGCTTTATCGACGTTTCCAGGCCAGATATAATGAAATAAAGAGCTCTTCTTTTTAATTCTTTATCTTTGTTTCTTTGAATTATGAAGATAATAATAACAGGTCCTGCATTTCCATACAGAGGTGGTCCTGCAACTTTTAATGATCGTCTTGCTCAGCAATTATCTGGTGAAGGTCACGATGTTGAGATATATACATTCAGAATGCAGTATCCGGGATTTCTGTTCCCCGGTAAAACTCAATTTACAGACGGACCTGCACCCCAGGGTATACGCATAAAAAGATTAATAAATTCCGTAAATCCGTTTAACTGGATATCTACAGGGCGCAGGATTAAAAGGACAAAACCTGATCTGCTGATTGTGAGATACTGGTTGCCATTTATGGCACCATGCTTCGGGACCATTGCAAGAATTGCCAGGTCAAATAAGCATACATCAGTGATCTGCATTTTTGATAATGTTATACCCCACGAAAAGAGGGCAGGTGACAGATCACTCACAAAATATTTTGTTTCAGGTATAGATGGGGCAATTGTAATGTCAAATACAGTGGCTAATGACCTTAAATCCTTCCGCAATAATATTCCTGTAAAGCTTTCTCCACATCCTTTATTCGACGGCTATGGAGTTCCCGTTCCGAGAGAAGCCGCCGCCGCCGCATTGAAAATTGATCCGGGCAATTTATATTTGCTTTTTTTTGGATTTATAAGGGCATATAAAGGACTTGATCTTCTGATCGAGGCATTTTCAGATAGCAGGTTGAGAAACAGGGGATTAAAACTAATTGTTGCGGGAGAATTCTACGAAAACTCTGCCCCATACCGGGGACTGGTATCAAAATACAGCCTTGAAGATGATGTCATATTTTTTGACCATTTTATAAAAGATAGTCAGGTTCCGCTTTTTTTCAGTATAGCTGATCTTGTGGTCCAGCCTTATAAAACTGCCACGCAAAGCGGAGTGACACAGATAGCATTTCATTATGAAAAGCCAATGCTGGTCACAGATGTGGGTGGACTGAGTGAAATAGTGGCTGACGGCGAATGTGGTTATGTTGTTAGACCTGAAGCAGAATATATTGCGGCAGCCATATTGGATTATTTCGATAATAACAGAAAAGATCTTTTCACAGCCGGGGTGAAGAAAGAAAAAGAAAGATTCACCTGGGATAAGATGACCGGGGCAATAATTGAGCTTTATGAGAATGTTCTAAGAAAACGTGATCTCAAAAATTGATTTTATCCTTAATAAGATATTTGTTTCTTTCCGATGAATTGCGATTGATCAATTCACCAAGGAAGCCTGTAAGGAAAAGCAATGAACCTATTATCATTACGGTAAGGGCAATGAAGAAATAAGGGCTGTCAGTCACAAGAGGTGCCCTGAGATGATGAGAAATGAAAGTAAGTTTTTTTATTCCAAGATAACCCGCCATTATGAACCCGATAAAAAACATAAAAGTTCCCAGGAAACCAAAAAGATGCATTGGGCTCTTACCGAAACGGGTAATAAAACCTATTGTAAGAAGGTCGAGATAACCCTTGATAAACCTGTCGAGGCCATATTTTGTATTTCCGTATTTACGCGACCTGTGTTCAACGATCTTCTCTCCAAAATTTTTAAATCCTGCTTCTTTGGCCAGCATAGGAATATACCTGTGCATTTCACCGTATATCTCAATACTCTTAACCACCTCCAGCCTGTAAGCTTTAAGTCCGCAGTTAAAGTCGTGCAGTTTAATGCCTGATGATAATCTTGCGGTTCCGTTATAGAACTTGCTGGTTATGCGTTTGATAAACGGGTCAAATCTTTTCTTTTTCCAGCCCGATACCAGGTCGTATCCTTCCTCCCTTATCATCTTGATAAGGTCAGGGATCTCGTCAGGACTGTCCTGCAGATCAGAATCCATTGTTATTACAATTTCTCCCTTTGCTTCACTGAAACCAGTATAAAGAGCTGCGGCTTTTCCGTAATTTCTTCTGAACTGTATCCCCCTGACAAACTCATTCTTCACAGCCATCTCCATGATTTTATCCCAGGAGGAGTCGGAACTTCCATCATCAATAAAAATTATTTCATAAGATATTCTTCGTGATGCACATACTCTTTCGATCCATTCAGTTAATTCCTGGATAGATTCCTCCTCATTATAAACAGGGATAACAGCCGATATATCCATCAGGAGTTTATTCAGATGAATTTTCAGGCGTATCAATCAGCGGATTGCCTTCTTTCCTTATAAAAATACTCACCACCAGCGAGATTATTGTACCCCATATCATGCTTCCGATTATAGATATCGGGGCCATTACTGCAGGTTTCATTATTTTTTCCTGTATCTTCATTCCTGCATCTATTGACGCTTGTGGTAATCCTCTTTTCACCATTGCATCTTCAGTAAATGCAAGTTGCCTGCCAACAAGCCCGGGATCAATAATAGCGTATAGAATATAGGTGAAAATTGCCATAATCACCGCGTAATAAAGACAGATAATAACTCCGGCACCTACCGACTGCCCGTAGGTTATCTGTCCGTGCATAAAATTGTCGCGATACGATTTAAGCAGGATATAAAGCATGACGATCTGGATTGCAACGAAAACAAGCCCCTGGGCTTTATTTAAAGTCAGGTTGAGAAAGTACATTATAAGTGCGTAGACTATACCTACAAGTCCAAGTATAAGACCATTTGTTAAATTTGTTTTCCAGGGATTAACAGTTTGTTCCATGATAATAGTTGTTTATTTTTTATTCAGTTAAGTTGATTCGCAACAAATATAATCTAAAAATAGGAATGATAAGGTTTGTAAAAACGGAATATTTATTTTGAATGGTTCTGAAATTTTGGTATTTTTGACCGGGGTAAGTCTTATACGACCAGCTCCTGCTGAACTCCCCCAGGATCGGAAGGTAGCAAGGGTAGGCAGTTGTAGCGGTGCGATATAAGTAGCTTACCCTTTTTTTAGTCCTTAATGTTTGGAGTGCCTAAAGTACTTAGATTTAATAATTATTAATAACTCTGGTCACCAGAGGCACTTTAGGCACTTTTCCCTATATTTGGCAAAATTTTCGTAATTGATGCTTATTCGTATATATAATGAAAATCCTAATCACATGTATGTCAGGAAGATTGTTGACCTGCTTGAAAACGATGGTATTATTATATATCCGACAGATACCATCTACGCAATGGGTTGCGATATCAGGGCAACCAGATCAGTTGAGAAGATTGCCCGTTTTAAGGGACTGAATCCAAAGAACCCTGAACTATCGCTTATCTTTCATGATATGAGCCAGCTTTCTGAATATACAACAATAAGGGATAATAATATTTTCAAACTTCTTAAAAGAAACCTTCCGGGGCCATTCACATTTATTGTTCAGGCTAATAACCAGATACCTAAATTATTCAAAAACAAGAAGAAGATTGTCGGCATCAGAATTCCTGATAATAATATTGTTCTGGAACTGGTCAAAGAACTGGGTCGTCCGATTGTAACAGCCTCAATACACGATCCTGATGAGGTAATAGAATATACAACTGACCCTGAACTTATTTATGAAAAATATCAGGATTTTGCTGATGCGGTTATTGATGGGGGCTATGGCAGGAATGAAGCGTCAACGGTTGTTGATTGTACAGGTGAGGAGATTAAGATAGTGCGCCAGGGACTTGGTGTACTTGAATGGTGACATTACATCATTGAAATTTCAACTCCTTCTGAAATCAGCTCCTGTAAAAATTTCTGGTAAAAAGTACCATAATGGTAAGAAGTTCGAGCCGGCCTGTAAGCATTAATCCCGATAGAAGCCATTTACCTGTCATGGGTAAAGATGAGTAGTTCGTAAAAGGGCCGAATTTCCCGATCCCCGGACCTATATTTCCCAGCATTGATGCAGACGTGCTGAAGGAGGTCATCAGATCATAACCCATGAATGAAACAAGGAATGCGCCGATGCAGACTACAAGAAAATATAAAGTAATAAATACCAGCAGGTTCGCAATTGTCGACTGAGGAATTATCCTTTTATCCAGACGAACCGGTGAAAATGCGTTTGGATGAATAAGTTTCTTTAACTCCTGCCTGTTGTTTTTCGCTATCAGAAGAAGTCTCACGATCTTTATATTTCCACTTGCAGAACCGGACGTTCCCCCGGTAAACATGAGCAGGAACAGTATTATTATCAGAAAACTTCCCCACAGATTATAATCTGACGCATAAAAACCGGTTGTGGTAATTATTGAAACTACATGAAATGCTCCGTTGATAAAAGCTCCGCCGGTTGAAAACCCATCTTTAAAACTGAGTACCAGGGAGGTCAATATAATAAATCCGATGCAAACAAATGAATATAAAATAAATTCATCATTATCAATAAACTTCCTGAAATTGCCCTTGAGTCCATAATATATCAGTGTCATGTTTATCCCAGCAATAAACATGAAAATGGTGAGTATAATCATAATGTAAGGTGAACTGAATGCAGCAATGCCATCATTCCTTGTTGAAAAACCGCCGGTTGACAAAGTAGTGAATGAGTGACAGATAGCGTCAAAAACCGGCATACCGCCTATAATCAGGAAGAAAGCTTCAATTAATGTAATCAGAATATAAATTGTTACAAGCCGTTTTGCTGAATCCATAGTCCTTGGATGGATTTTATCGGGAGACTGGCCTGAAAATTCAGTTGCTGCGAGCTGTATATTAATTGATTTCACTACAGGGAAAATCGACAGAGAAATAAGGATTACTCCTAATCCGCCAATCCACTGGGTAAGACTTCTCCAGAAAAGTATTCCGTGAGGCAGGGATTCAATGTTTGTCAGTATGGTTGCACCTGTTGTTGTAAAACCCGACATTGACTCAAAAAATGCATCTCCGAATGACCTTATGGAACCACTTAAGATAAATGGTAAGGTACCAAATAATGAAAAGATCAGCCATGTACCGGAGACTATTATATATCCCTCTTTGTTCCCATAAATCCTCTCTTCATTACGAAGAGGAGTAAATACTATGGCTCCTGTAACAATTGTAATAAGTGCCGAGTACAAAAACGATGATGCGGCATGTTCATTGTAAATCTGTGAAATGCCGGCTGAAGCTAACATGAACAATCCTTCAAAAATGAGCAAGAGGCTGAAAACCCTGGCTATAATCCTGAAGTTGATCATAGATTATCAGCTAAAATATTTCGAAAGTTTATCGTAAGCTGAAGGCAACGTGAAAACAATAACCTTGTCATTTGCTTTTAGCATTGTATCGCCTGTTGCGATAAACGGAACTCCGTCGCGTGTTCCCCCACCCACAATAGCCTCTCTAGGAAAATCCAGGCTTCGAAGAGTTCCCCTGGTGATTTTTGCATTTGCCGGAACAACAAACTCGAGAATTTCAGCATCGGTACCGGTCATGCATTTGACCTGAGTTACATTAGGATTGGTTGTATGACGGAATATCCTGCTGGCAGCTGCTATCTTTTTGTTAATTATGGTATCAATGCCGGTATTTTCTGCGAGGTTAATATATTCCATGTTCTCAACCTCGGCGATGGTCTTTTTTACACCCAGTTTCTTTGCAAGGAGGCAAGAGAGAATATTTGTCTCAGAATTACCGGTAACTGCCACGAAAGCATCAGTCTGAGTTATACCCTCCTGTTCCAGAAGTTCAATATTTCGTCCATCGCCGTTTATGATGAGCGTATTATCGAGTATCTCAGCAAGATCTTCACATTTTTTTATGTCAGAATCGATTAATTTCACCTCGCAGGTCTTCTGCATATATAATGCAATATGCTTTCCAATCTTGCTTCCTCCGAGAATCATTATGCTATTTGCCTCAAAATTCTCTTTGCCTGAATTTTTCATCATTTCATCAATTCCTTCATGAGTTGAAATGACATAAACCATGTCTCCCAGCTTAAACCGCTCATTTCCCCTAGGTATAATTGTCTTTCCTGATCTCTTGATGGCGACAGCCCTGTATTTTTCCGTCCTGTTGGTCATGGATATTTCCTGAAGGCTCTTATCCAGAATAGGTGCTTTTTCGTCGAGCCTCTGAACGTACATCGCCAGTTTGCCGCCCGAAAATTCCATGAAATCAGTTGCTCCTGTCTCATGCAGCAGCCCAAGAACTTCGCGGGCTGCAATCAGTTCAGGATAAATCAGGGAATCGATGCCAATTGACTTAAAAAATTCCTGCGTGGAATTCTCCAGGTAATCGAGATTATCTATACGGGCTATTGTTTTAAGAGCTCCAAACCTCTTTGCAAGGATAGATGCGGTAATATTGGTATCCTCAGAATGCGTTACAGCTATAAACAGATCTGTTTTTTTGCGCAGGGAGTCCTGCAGGATTTTGACTGAAGTTGCAGAACCCCAGTGGGTTAAGACATCGAGAGAAGCATCGATGGGTTTGAGCCTGGCATCTTCAGGATCAATAATAATAATTTCATGATTTTCATTTGATAACATTTTCGCAAGATGCGACCCAACTTCACCTGCTCCGGCAATTATTATTCTCATTTAATTTTTATTGAAAAAACATGACAAAATAAGAGATAAATAGGCTAATACTCAAGTTTTTTCCAACTTTTATTTAAAAACTGGTCATATCCTTTTAATATATGCTCCCGATTTTCCAACTATATATACTTTATCTGATTCTCTATCACTGTTTTTAGGGGATATCCTAAAACCCCCTGAAGCACTTGATGAAACGATTATTACTGAAGGTGACCAGTCATTTTCAGAATAATAAGGCCAGTAAGGTGCCGATCCTCTGAGAATGATTATTTCTGGTCTGAATTTCTCCAATACTTCTTTGTCTGCCGATGTGCATATAAGTATTTTACTCCCGTTTACGTCAAGGCAATAGGTTCTGTCGGTCAGACTATGGGATATTAGTCTGAGACCCATCGTTGAACAATGTTTTAAAACCTCCGGAGCGGGTTCGGGACTATCTGAATAAAGGTTAAGTATTTTCCCGGTCCTGATTCCAATTCCCGATGATTGCGGTATGTTGTAAACTATAAGTTCGTTGCTGTTCCTTGTTAAAATCTCGATGGAAGTACTGGTTATTATAAGAAGCAATAATGATAATAAAGGGTATAAAATTGGAACTGACTTTTTCTTTAAAATGTAGTATCCCGAAAGAAAAATTGTTATTGTAAGAAGAATACATTCAACTGGCTGCATTCCAATGTTTTCAAGCGACGAAAAGGGCAGGGAAGAGGTTTTAGCTGTTATAATACTGATAAGACCAGTCAGATGATTCAGAAAAATTCCTGCAAATTTTGAAAGGAAATGAAGAGGGAAAATAACCGGTATAATGCACCCGCTTACAATCAGTAATGATGCCAGTGGAACAATAATAATATTTGACAGGAGAAAATATGTTGGGAACCTGTTAAAAAGAGTTATTGTAAGGGGAATAGTCCCTGCCTGAGCAACAACAGCTATTACTGCAAGCTGCCAGACCTTGTCGGCAGCCCGGTTATTGATATGAAGCTTCTGATACAGGTCCTGATAGAAAGTGATTATAAAAATTACTGCTGCATATGAAAGAAGAAAACCGGTTTCAAATATAACGGTTGGTTTAATAAGAATGAGAACAAATGCTGATGCCAGTACAGAATTTATTGCATTGACCTTCCTTTTCATAAGGTTTCCTGCCTGGAGGAAAGTAAACATCAGCGATGCCCTCAGTACCGAGGGAGTAAGCCCGGTGATAAAGGCAAATGTCCAAAGGATAAGGATAGCTGCAATAACCCTGACAAAATTATATCTGCTCTTCAGAAAGAAAAGGATATTGAGTACAAAGAAACTGAGTATCATGGCATGCAGGCCGGAAACAGCCATTATATGTATCACTCCGGCCCTTGCGAATTCTTGTTTTCGCTCCGGATCGAGAAGGTTTTTCTGCCCCAGGGTTACTGCAGCGACTATTGCCAGATTATCTCCGTTTACTCCAAGTTCTCTGTACATATTAATAATTCTCTCACGGATGATCAGGGCTTTATAAATGAAACTTCTGTCATTAGGCATTTTATATTTTATGATGTCATGGTCATCTGTTAAACAGTAGTACCTGATCTCATGGTTTTCCATATAGAAACTGTAATTGAACTCATATGGGTTACCTCTGTTTTTTATTTCAAGAGGAGTGCATCTCAGTATAATTCTGTCGCCGGGAAGACGTGTTCCGAAAGAGGAGTCTTTTTTGCTATACACAATCATCTTTCCTTTTAAAGCTTCAGGGCCCCTATTTGTGATCCTGCAATTAAATTTTACAGTTAGCATATAACTATTATTTTTTTCCACGGGATAGTCGGAAAGAGTGCAGCAGAACATAGCCGGCTCTGGTTTTAGTACTGAAAGGCTCTCCCTTTCATTTTTGTAAAGAAGATATCCGCATATGAACAGAGCAGAATTAATTGCCAGTCCGAACACGATATTGTTCGGATACCTGTTTATAAATAAGCTGACTATAAAGCCGGAAACAGTAATAACTACCGATAATAAAAGCAGGCAATTATCCGGTTCAATATAAAGGCCTGAGATAATTCCTGCGCACAAAGGCAGGCCAATCCGAAGAAAAGGAATTTCCTTATGTAGCACAACATGCAGCTGATGAGACTATATAAAGGTAATAAAAAAGTTTGGAGTGAGCTAGAGTCCCGAGAGAGCTAAAGTAAAAAAATTACGATTTTTTACTCCTATAATAACTCTAAGTACTCCAGGCGATTCAGGGACTATACACTGGAATTTCTTATCTGATCTTCTGCCCCTGGAGAATGGTTTTATATTCAGCCTCAAATTTTCCTTTGCTGATTGCCGTGAGTTTGCCTTTAAGGAGTCTTTTACGTAAGGGATTGACCCTGTCGGTGAAAAGAATTCCATCGAGATGATCGTATTCATGCTGGATTATCCTTGCTTTATATCCGGTAAAAACATCGTCATGGTAATCCCAGTTCTCATCGTAGTAGTTAATACGTATACGCGATTCACGAATAACTTCTTCTCTCAGATTTGGGATGCTCAGACATCCTTCAGTCATAGGTTGAAGGTCGCCTGATTTTTCTGTAATATGAGAATTGATAAATACTATTTTGAAATCTGCAAGTTCAGGTTCATCGTCTGAAACAGGTTTACCATCAACGATAAATATTCGTACAGATTTGCCAACCTGAGGTGCAGCAAGGCCTATCCCTTCGGAATGGTATAGTGTATCAAAAAGATCTTCAACAAACTGTTTAAGTCCCGGATAATCTTTGTCGATCTCAACTGCTATTTTTCTTAATATCGGATGCCCGTAAATTACTATAGGGTAAATCATTTCAAAATTATGTTTTCTTTTTTTATAGAATTTTTATCAAGGAAAGACTGAAGGATTATGGCGGCACTTATTTTGTCTACCAAAGCTTTATTAAGTCTGTCCTTTTTTTTCACTCCTCCGTCGACCATAGCCTGAAAAGCCATCTGTGATGTAAACCTCTCATCTACAAGATGAATTTGTTTATCGGGATATAACTTTTTCAGTTTTTTAATAAACGGATTAATATGTCTGACAACTTCACCCGGCTGGTTGTTCATTTGTACCGGGTAACCAATAACAAATTCATCAACAACCTCAGATTTAAGATAATCTCCGATGTAATCTTCAAATTTTGCAGGGCTGACAGTATCCAATGGCGAGGCAAAGATCCTTGCCGGATCAGTAACTGCAAGTCCGATGCGTTTGGTTCCGTAGTCTATTGCTAGTATTCTGCCCATAACTTTATCAGGGTGCAAAAATACGAATAAAATTTTAAACGACACACAAAGCTCGATGCACGACTTAGGACACACGACACACGACAAAGTTTTTTACCCCCCATCCCCCCAGGGGGGGTAGGAAGAAAATGGATTTGAAAGTCCCCCTTGGGGGATTTAGGGGTGGTGATAAAAAAAGCCACCCCGGGGATGGCTTTTATATACATAATATAGTATTATTCAGCTGGTGTGAATTCCATAGCAGCAAGTCGCTGATACGATTTGTATCTCCATTTGGAGTTCTCTTCGGCAGCTTTAAATAGCTTCACAGCTTCTTCAGGGAAAGCCTTTATAAGGGAAGTATACCGGACTTCAGAGTGAAGGAAATCCTGGAACTTCGACCAGTCAGGCTCTTTAGAATCGAGGATGAAAGGATTTTTACCATCTGCCTCAAGAAGAGGGTTGAACCTGTAAAGATGCCAGTAACCCGCCAGAACTGCATCTTTTTCCTGGGCCTGTGTTTTACCCATTCCTTCTCTTAATCCATGGTTAATACATGGCGAATAAGCAATGATAAGTGATGGTCCATGGTATGCTTCAGCCTCCTTGATAGCCTTAAGGTACTGTGAGTTACTTGCACCCATTGCTACCTGGGCCACATATACGTATCCATAACTCATTGCCATTCGTCCCAGGTCTTTTTTGCGAATTTTCTTTCCGGAAGCGGCAAATTTTGCCACAGCTCCTGCAGGTGTTGCTTTCGAAGCCTGACCACCGGTATTTGAATATACCTCGGTATCGAGTACAAGTATGTTCACATCTTCACCGGAAGCTATAACATGATCAAGTCCGCCATAGCCGATATCATATGCCCATCCATCGCCTCCGAATATCCATTGAGATTTTTTTACCAGGTATTGCTTCAGGCTTAAGATATCTTTAGCAGTATCTGACTTGTCTCTGGAGCAGGCTTCAGTAACTTTCTGAGATGCAATTTTTGAAGCTTCAGCATTATCTTTCTCCTTAAGCCACTCTTCGAATGCAGTTTTTGTTTCAGGATTTACCGAACTGTTTTTCAGGGCTTCATCCATGAGCCTTGCTATACGGTCTCTCAGTTTACTGGCACCAAGAGAAAGGCCAAGGCCATATTCGGCATTGTCTTCAAACAATGAATTTGCCCAGGCAGGACCATTTCCGTTTTTGTTATGGGTGTAGGGAGTTGAAGGAGCTGAACCGCCATAGATTGATGAACATCCGGTGGCGTTGGCAACAATCATCCTGTCCCCGAAAAGCTGGGTGATTGCCTTGATATACGGTGTTTCACCGCAACCTGCGCAGGCACCCGAAAATTCGAACAGAGGCTGTACAAACTGACTGTTCTTAACATTTACGAACTTGTCAACAACAGCATCTTTGTATCCTACTTTCTCGTGCATATAAGTCCAGCGTGGAACTTCCTCAATCTGAGTTGCCAGCGGTTTCATTATAAGAGCTTTGTTCTTTGACGGACATACATCAGCGCAGTTACCACAACCAGTGCAATCAAGAACACTTACCTGGATACGGAATTTATAGGCTTTGAGAACCCCGGGAATACCCTGTATATGTGTGGTTCCCTCAGGGGCATTTGCTGCCTCTTCCTCTGTCATCAGGAAAGGACGAATGACTGCGTGAGGACATACATATGAACACTGGTTACACTGAATACACTCATCCGGCTGCCATTCAGGAACGTTAACTGCTATACCTCGTTTTTCATAAGCTGCAGTACCTGAAGGAAATGTACCATCTTCTCTACCCGCGAAAGCGCTTACAGGAAGATCATCTCCTTTCATACTGTTAATAGGTTCCATCACTTCTCTTATAAATTCCGGGATTTCGCGGATATCAACAGCCTTTGAGACTTTAATGTTTGCCCATTCAGCAGGCACTTCAACTTTCTCAACGTCACTTCCTTTATCTACTGCATCATAGTTCATCTTAACGACATCTTCTCCTTTTTTGCCGTAGCTCTTATAAATTGCCTTTTTCATCTCTGATTCTGCTTTTTTATAAGGTATCACGTTGGCAACTTTAAAGAAAGCAGCCTGCATTATTGTGTTGGTGCGGGTTCCCAGTCCAATTCCCTCAGCTATGATTGTTGCATTGATAATATAAAAGTTGATATGGTTTTCAGCCATATATTTTTTCATATGATCGGGCAGCCGTTTTTTAGTCTCTTCTGCATCCCAGATTGAGTTCAGCAGGAAGGTGCCCTTTTTCTTCAGGCCCTTCAGCATATCGTATTTGTCGAGGTAAGAAGGTACGTGACATGCTACAAAGTCAGGGGTATTGACAAGATACGGTGAACGGATGGGTTTATCTCCGAAACGCAGATGCGATGTAGTTATACCACCTGATTTTTTTGAGTCGTATGCAAAATATGCCTGGCAGTATTTATCGGTTGAATCACCTATTATCTTGATTGAGTTTTTATTTGCTCCTACGGTACCATCAGAACCAAGTCCATAAAATTTTGCTGAATATGTGCCTGCTTCTGCGACATTGATTTCGGGAAGCACAGGAAGTGAGGTAAACGTTACGTCATCAACGATTCCTACCGTGAACTGGTTCTTTGGTTCTTTCAGTTTCATATTCTCGTAAACCGAGAGAATCATTGACGGTGTGGTATCCTTGGAACTTAATCCGTACCGGCCACCGACAATAATAGGCCTGGTTTCCTTATCATAGAACAATTCAATAATATCCAGATAAAGCGGTTCGCCATTGGCTCCCGGTTCTTTGGTCCTGTCGAGGACAGATATTTTCTTCACCGATTTCGGGAGGACATTGAAAAAGTATTTTGCTGAGAAGGGACGATAGAGGTGGACACTTATCAGACCGACTTTTTCACCCTTAGATCTAAGGAAATCAATTGTTTCCTTAGTGGTTTCAGTTATAGAGCCCATGGCAATGACAATATGTTCAGCATCGGGGGCACCATAATATGTAAAGGGTTTATATTCTCTTCCGGTCAGTTTTGTAATCTCGGCCATGTACTCATTAACGATGTCGGGTACGGGTACATAGAACTTATTGATCGACTCTTTAGCCTGGAAAAAGATGTCAGGATTCTGTGCCGTACCTCTTGTTACAGGATGTTCAGGGTTGAGAGCATTTTCACGGAATTTTCTGAGAGCATCTGAGTCAAGAAGTTTTTTAAGGTCATTCATTTCCAGAGATTCTATTTTCTGGACTTCGGCAGACGACCTGAACCCGTCAAAAAAATGAAGAAAAGGTATCCTTGACTTGATAGCAGAGAGGTGAGCCACACCGGCAAGGTCCATAATCTCCTGAACACTGCCGCTGGCTATCATAGCAAATCCGGTCGGACGGGTAGCATAAATATCGCTGTGGTCTCCAAAAATGGAAAGGGCATGCGCAGCAACTGAGCGGGCACTTACATGGAATACACCGGGAAGAAGCTCAGCGGAAATTTTATACATATTAGGTATCATCAACAGCAATCCCTGTGAAGCTGTGAAAGTTGAGCATAAGGCTCCAGTCTGAAGAGTTCCGTGCAAAGCACCGGCAGCACCTGCTTCTGATTGCATTTCAACAACTTTTACCTGTTCCCCGAAAATGTTTTTTAATCCATTTGCGGCCCATTCATCAATGAATTCTGCCATTGTGGAAGAAGGTGTGATAGGATATATGCAAGCTACTTCGCTGAACATATATGCAACATGTGCTGCGGCCTGGTTGCCGTCACATGTTATAAATTTTTTTGTTCCCATTGTTATTTAAAATATTTGATTTAAAAGAATATTTTGATAAGAAAGTGCAAAATTAAAAAAAAACCGGTTCATTATCCGCCATTCATTGAAACCAGAAATTCTTCATTTGATTTTGACTGAAGGAGCCTGTCGCGCAGGAATTCCATAGCTTCCACAGAATTCATATCTGTAAGGAAATTGCGAAGAACCCATATTTTCTGAAGGATATTTTTATTAAGGAGAAGATCTTCGCGGCGGGTGCTTGAAGCAGGTATATCAATTGATGGAAAGATACGCCGGTTGGAAAGTTTACGATCGAGCTGAAGTTCCATATTACCGGTCCCCTTAAATTCCTCAAATATAACATCGTCCATCTTTGAGCCGGTATCAGTAAGAGCGGTGGCAAGAATTGTAAGAGAGCCCCCGTTTTCAATGTTGCGAGCCGCTCCGAAAAACCTCTTGGGTTTATGGAGCGCATTTGAGTCAACGCCTCCTGATAATACTTTCCCCGATGCAGGAGCCGTAGTGTTGAATGCTCTGGCAAGTCTTGTTATTGAATCGAGAAGAATAACCACATCATGACCGCACTCTACCAGTCTTTTTGCTTTTTCAAGAACGATATTGGCAACACGGCAATGACGCTCAGCCGGTTCATCAAATGTTGAGGCAATAACTTCTGCCTTTACGTTTCTTGCCATATCAGTTACTTCTTCCGGCCTCTCATCTATGAGCAGGATCATAAGGTAAACTTCCGGATGAAATTTAGCAATTGCATTGGCAATCTCCTGCAGCAGGATTGTCTTTCCTGTCTTGGGCTGAGCAACGATCAATCCGCGCTGTCCTTTCCCTATTGGAGTGAACATATCGATAACTCTTACCGATAATGATCCTTCTCCAGGCTGGCAAAGAGTAAATTTTTCATTTGGGAAGAGGGGTGTCAGAAAATCAAACGGGACCCTGTCCCTTATAAAATCGGGACTACGGCCGTTGATCTCATCCACTTTTATCAGAGGGAAATATTTTTCACCCTCTTTGGGAGGACGAATTGAACCCTTAATTGTATCTCCCGTTTTAAGGCCAAAAAGTTTGATCTGAGATTGTGATACATATATATCGTCCGGAGAATTGAGGTAATTATAATCGGGTGATCTTAAGAATCCGTACCCGTCCGGCATAATCTCAAGTACCCCTGTATTATAAATAATACCTTCAAAATCATATGGTTTTTCTCTTTTTTCTTCTTTTATCGGAACAACATCAGGAACTGTCTCCTTTAATGGTGGTTCTACAATTATATCACCCGGTACAACGGCAGAAGATGACTCTATCTCATCAAAAGTGGCATCTCCGTTTACCAGAGGGAGAGTACCGTCTATAAGCTGGTCTGTTTCAGGCTCAGGTTTTCTTTTTTCATATTTCTCCGGAAATCTGTCAAGCTGCTCTTTCCTTTCAAACTTTTCTTCCTGTTTTCTTCCAGTTTTCCAGTCAGGTGTTTTTTTCTCCTCCTTAACAGTTTCGTTTTTAATAATAATATCAGGTTTCTCAGTTTTGTCAGATTGATCTTGCTTTTCAACCTGTCGTGTCTCAGGCCTTATAAGATCGTCCGGAGTAACCGAAATCACCGATTCAATTGTTCGTTTTACAACAGGTTTTATTGTCCTGGGTCGTTTCCCCCTTCTGACCGGTGTGTCGGTTTCACTGATGCTTTTCAGCCTGGAGCGTTGTATCTCCTCATTTTCAGGTTTGGAAACTGATTTGTTTTCAGCAGCTTCAATTGCCTGCTGGTCAAGGATTTTATAAATTAAATCCTGTTTTTTTAAAGATTCTGCTTTTTTGATTTTTAGCTCTTTGGCTATATCCTTTAATTCAGGAAGCAGCTTCTTACTTAACTCAAGAATGTCGTACATATTTTAATGATAAATGGAATATAAGAGATCTTAATGATTTTGTTGGAAGCACGGATCAAGAAATGATGACTAACCCGAATGAATACGCTGCAATTATTTCACATATCCGAAAAACGCTGCAATATTAAAAAAAATTGCGAATATATATCCTACAAATTGTGTTAAAATGCAACGGGGTTTTATCAAATCAATTAATAATTTGATTTTCAATATGAAAAATCTATGTGCAATATACTAAAAAAGTATTACCAAACAAAAAAAAATTGAATAATGTATTGTATAAAAGTATTTTTTCACTAAAATTGTAGCTATTGCCGTGAATTCCTTGAAGAACTAATACCAGACCTGTAAATGCGTCAGCTAAAGATAACAAAACAGGTTACTAACCGGGATACTCCGTCACTTGATAAATATCTTCAGGAGATTGGAAGAGTGGACCTTATTTCGCCCGAAGAAGAAGTAATACTGGCCAGGAGGATCAAAGCCGGAGAGACTGAGGCACTTAAAAAGCTCGTTAAGGCCAATCTTCGATTCGTTGTTTCGGTGGCTAAACAATATCAGAACCAGGGAATGAGCCTTCCTGATCTTATTAATGAAGGTAACCTCGGGCTTATGAAAGCCGCCCAGCGATTTGACGAAACCAGGGGTTTCAAATTCATTTCTTATGCTGTCTGGTGGATTCGGCAGGCAATTCTGCAGGCCCTGGCTGAGCAGGCCAGAATTGTCAGGCTTCCGGTAAACAAGATCGGATCAATTAATCGTATAAACAGGGCTTTTGCAAGACTTGAGCAGGAATTCGAAAGAGAGCCTACTTCTCAGGAGATTGCAGATATGCTTGAAATGATACCCGAAGATGTCAAAGACGCGCTGAAAACAAACGGCAGGACTGTTAGTATGGATGCACCGATCAGCGCAGAAGAAGATAATAATATGTACGATCTGATCCAGAGTCCTGATACGCCAAGTCCTGATAAGAACCTTATAAATGAATCCCTTGCATATGAGATTGAAAGAGCATTGAGCACTCTTTCACCTCGCGAATCAAAAGTGTTGAAGCTGTATTTTGGTTTAGGCATGAAACATCCCTATACTCTCGAGGAAATTGGAGAGGAATTAAGCCTTACCCGGGAACGTGTAAGACAGATTAAAGAAAAAGCCATAAAGAGGATTCAGTTTACAACCCGCTGCAGGATATTGAAATCATATCTTGGATAATAATTGCTTCCCATCTTTATCAAAATAACTTTTAATGAACCATCTTGTTTCTCCTTCGCTGCTGGCTGCTGATTTTGGAAACCTCGAAAAGACTGTTTTATTGGTAAACAAAAGCATGGCTGACTGGATTCATCTCGATATTATGGATGGTGTCTTTGTTCCCAATATTTCTTTTGGTTTTCCTGTAATAAAATATATAAAAAAAGCTGCCGGGAAACCACTTGATGTGCATTTAATGATCGTTGATCCTGACCGTTATCTGGAACGTTTTTGCGAAGCCGGCGCCAATAATCTGACTGTCCAGTATGAAGCATGCACTCACCTTAACCGTACTGTAACTGAAATTCGCAGACTTGGAATGAGAGCCGGGGTAGCTTTGAATCCTCACTCTCCGGTTTTGCTTCTTAAAAACATTCTTCCATTCGTTGATATGATACTTATAATGACTGTCAATCCGGGATTTGGCGGACAATCATTTATTCCGGATAGTTATAATAAAATTGCGGAACTTCGTAAAATGATCGATACAGGAGGTTATAAGGTACTGATTGAAGTAGACGGCGGTATAGATACTAAAAATGCTGCTGAACTTGTTCGGACAGGTGCCGATGTGCTTGTTGCCGGCAATTCTGTTTTTAATTCTGATGATCCTGTTGAAACTATTAGCCGCCTGAAGATTCTGAAATAACTCTGTTGGAAATATATGCAATTATTTCGTGAAGCTGATCCGGTTTGAACCACCTGATATCTTCATCTTTTCCCCACCATGTTAATTGCCGTTTTGCAAACCTGCGGCTGTTTCTTTTAATAAGCTCAATAGCTTTATCGTGCGAAATTTTTCCATCAAAAAAATCAAACAATTCCCTGTATCCCACACTATTAAGAGCATTGAGGCTCCTGAACCTGTAAAGGCCTGCTGCCTCATCTTCCAGTCCTGATTTTATCATCTGATCGACCCTGGAGTTAATTCTTGCATAAAGATCGGCCCGGTCTCTTTCAATTCCAATTTTAATTATGCCAAAATTCCTTTTTCTTTTTTGTCTCTTCAGAAAAGATGAATAGGGCCTTCCTGTGGTTTCGCATATCTCCAGGGCTCTCATTATTCGTTTATGATTTTTCAGGTCAACCTTAGCGTAATGCTCAGGATCAACCAGTTTTAGGGCAGCTCTTAATCCTTCGACTCCTTCCTTTTTAAACATGGAGATGAATTTATCCCTTACTTCAGGATCCGTATCAGGAATATCATCCATACCCGTGCATACTGCGTCGATGTACATTGCAGACCCCCCCGACATTAAAACATATTGGTTTTTGCTGAACAATTCAGGGAGCAGCCCGATTACATCATTCTCAAAGAGGCTTGTGCTGTAGTAATCGTTTACGGATAAAAATTTAATAAAATGATGCCTGATTTTACTGAGCTGGAAATCTGATGGCACTGCTGTTCCGATTGTCATTTCCCTGTAAAATTGCCTTGAATCTGCTGATATTATTTCACAATTTAACTTTTCGGCTAAATCAATGGATATATCAGTTTTGCCGACCCCGGTCGGACCAATCAGTACAATCAGGAAATTTTTCATTAAAAAAATTCCTGCTGAGGACTATTCTTCGTCCTCAGTCAGGCTGTCAATATTGTCGAAATCAGGCAGGTTTTCTTCATTATCTCCGTTCAGAAAGAGATCATCAACCTCAGGCTCATCATCATCGTCGTCATCGGAAACCACAATGGTATTATAGAGTTTGCGCGTGGTTCCGCCGAATATTACCTGTTTGGGAGGAACTCCTTTTGAATTTGTACAGGAGGGGTATTCGCGCCCGTCAATTTCATTAATCTCACCGGTATATTCAACGAAAAGGGCTCTGTCATTAAAAAAATCAAAAACATAAAGTAATTTCTGGTTTTTCCGGAATATAACATCTTCCAGAATAGCTACTTCCATGGTAGAAGAACCCGTACCCATATCAAAAAGAGTAAATTCTTCTTCTTTCTCCCAGGTATCTGTTGCCATAAAAAATGAAGCCATCTGAGATTTATCAAACTCCAATTCATCCTGAATCAGATTGTGAAAATCCAATAAAGTGTGGGTGTCAAGAAACTCAAATTCCCTGACAAACGACTCATCTTCATCTGATAACACTACAAATTTATAAACCATAACAAGTATTAATTCAATGGGTGCAATATAATATTTTTTATATTACAATATTCCCCGTATGTTTTTTTTTAGTATAAATTCTATAGTATCTATCCCATCTGCATAATCCCACAGATGCGGCATCTGGGAAGTACCAAAAGGAATATTATTTCTGCCGATAATGCACTGAATACTTTCTGTTGGTAATTCTTTTTGCTCTTTTACAGCATCTTGTGAATTGTAAAATTCATAAAAAAGAACTGATACCGGGGAGGAAATTCCGGTGTCTTCTTTTAATAAAAGGTAGCCAAAATCATAAAAAGCTTCCTTATTGACAAGATATACTGCTTTATTAAAATCATAATTATTTGCATATTTATTATGGCTTATAATATCTGAAAACTTATTCCAGCTTTTTTTCAGGGTCATCAGGTCGTAACCCTCCGGTAGGTATATTTTTGATACATTTCTGCAACCCAGGCCAAAATATGAGAAGATATCTGTACCTAAAGCTTCCAGTTCAGTTTCCGATTCATTTCCGTCAAGGATAGAAACACCGTTCCTGTTTTTCCTTATAATATTGGGATATTTGCCAAAATAATATTCAAAATACCTTGAACTGTTGTTGCTGCCGGTGGCTATAACAGCATCAAAATTTTCCAGAATGCCATCGGTAAAACTTATTTTATTCCTGAATTCAATATTTATCGAATATAAGATCTCGCTTATGAATTTAATTAGTTCCGCATCTTTTGTGCTTGTTTTTGCCACAAGGGCATTTCCGGTTATTAGCACTGAGAGGTAGTCGCTGAAACCGACGAGTGGTATATTTCCTGCCATTATTACACCCACTCTTCGGGGGATGGTTTTTTCCTTTAGCTCCGGATAAACATCAGTCCATTTGGTAAGGTTTTCTTCAGTCAGTTCATTAGCTATTGCATTTAATGCCCTCCTGACATTTTCAGGTGTGAACCACGGATTTGTAAGAAACTGGGTTTCTATCAGGTTATAAATACCTGATGAATAGTTCAGATCTTTTTCAGCAAGGGATGATCGGAGAATTTCACCCAGTTTGGTAAAAGAGATAATCCTTCCTTTTATGTCCATGAGATAAATTTAACTTCGGGTCAAATTTACCTGTTTTGGATTATAATAAAAAAACATGATCCGGAATACACTAAATATAACTGATAACAAATAATTACCGTAATTATTTTAATGAAAAGGTAATAGGTACCATAAAATTAACTGCAACGGCCTGACCTGACTTGATACCAGGTTTTTCAAACCTGGGCAGGGATTTGACCACTTTAAGTGCTTCTGCATCTAATTGAGGATCGGCTCCTTTTAAAATTGCAACATTTGAAACAGAACCATCCTTTTCCACAACAAATCTCACAATTACCTTTCCCTGGATATTATTTCTTTTTGCTTCCTTGGGATATACGGTGTTTTTACCAATGTAGATGAGTAAGCTGTCCACACCGCCTTTAAACTGAGGCTTTTCATCAACTTCTGTATAAACTGAATCTGTAACAGGAGTTGCCGGTGGAGGTGGAGGTGGAGGTGGCGGTGGAGCTACTTCGGTGGTATTATTTTTACCGCAGGAAATCATTAAGACTATTATTGCAGCAGTCATCATCGTATATACGGATAGTTTTAGATTCATAATGGTCATTTTGAATTGTCTTTTTGTTTTCATGGTTTTACGTCTTAAAGGATTGGCAAATTAATTTAATTTAAAACTGACTGGCACCATATACCATACAGGCACTGGTTTTCCCCCCTGTTTACCGGGTTTGAACAACGGAAGAGATTTTACAACTCTCATAGCCTCTTCGTCGAGGTCATTGCTTACTCCTCTCATAACGCTTACAAGATCAATACCACCTGCCCTGGTAACGCAAAAGCGCACAATTACCCTGCCCTGAATCCCGTCCGCTTTAGCTGATTCAGGATACCTGGTATTATTCGTTATATAAGCGAGAAGAGTACTGTCACCTCCCGGAAAAACCGGCATATCTTCGACTACTATGTACGGAACCTCTTCTTCTTTAACCTGAGGAGATGGAGAGGGTGGTGGAGGGGGTGGAGGAGGAGGGGCTATTTCTGTTTTTGATGCTGACATTTTTTTACTGGCTGAACATCCAGAATTAAAAGACAGTAATACCAGTATCGCCGGTAACATGAGTATGAGATTCAAATTCACGGAAAGTTTAATTGGTTTCTTTGTTTTCATAACATCTTGTTTTTCGGTTTAATTCCTCAATCAAGTTCTGGAAAGAAATGTATAATCAAATATAAAACTAATATATTAGTTATGCAACTAAAATCTTAATTAAATTCAATTTTTTGTGAAATTATTTTTTGGAATCAATATTGGGGATGTTGAAAGAGTCTTTTTTAACCGCAAAGTATGCAAAGTTAAAATCCTGTAATTAAGTCCTTTGCGGTCTTTGCGTAATCCCGTTAGCTATCGGGACTTTACGATATCTGCGGTTGATGGATTTCGACTATTTCGACAGCCCCGGGCATATTATTTCAGGGTAAATGTAATAGGAACCATATACCATACGGGGACAGCCTTACCACCCTGACGGCCCGGTTTAAAATCAGTCAGAGATGACACGACTCTTATAGCCTCTTTATCCAGCTCCGGTGCTACTCCTTTGAGGACACTTATCTGGCTCACTCCTCCCTGTGGGGTTATGCAAAATTTTACGATCACTCTTCCCTGGATATTTTGTATTTTAGCATTTTCAGGATAATTGGTATGTTCACCAATGTACTTAAGAAGCGCTGCATCACCTCCAGGGTACTGAGGCATCTCTTCAACAACCACAAATGGTTCCTCCTCATGGTCTTCTGATAGATTTAACTTTTCGCTATTCCCATCTTCCTTATTGACAGATGATTGTGGCGGTGGTGGGGGAGGAGGCGGAGGTGGAGACATAAGTGTTCCAGAGTTAACATCAGTCCGGGCTTTTGTTTTTGCTGGGCCGGCATTCTTTTCCAAAGGTTTAAGTGATGTTCCTGATGCGAAGGCAGATAATCAGAAGTTTTAGCCAGAGGTACACTTCGTTCCTTTGATGCAGGCATCTCTTTGTACGCTGAAATTGCCAGGAATATCAAAAGAGTAACAGGTATAACTAAAATTAACTTTATACTGGCAATTGCTGAGGTACGTTTTTTTGTCATCATGACAATTCTCTTCTTAATGAGAGAAGGATTTGAAAAGCTGTTTGTAAGATTGAATGCTTTTGATTTAAAAACCTGGCTTAACAGAAGATATTGATAACTGATCACGGGGATACCTGAACTGAGGCAATCCTGATCAGCCTGGTATTCATGAACAGCCCTGAGTGACCTGTTAAAAAGGTAAATAACAGGATTAAACCATTGAAGAGCAATGACTAATTCTATAAAGATTATATCGATAAAATGATTCTGGTCAAGATGGTTTTGTTCATGTCTGATTATCTCTCCGGCTTCTTCACGGCTCAGGCGTGAATTAATAAAGACATATCCCAAAGCAGAGAAGCCTGAGGTATTAAAACCGTGAAATACTATAATTCTGCTTCCGTCTTTTTTTTGTCTCAGTATCAGGAAAACCAGGTTGATAAAATCCACAACCAACTTAATGAGAACTAAGCAAAGTCCGGAAATATAGATGGTGTAAGCCAAATGCAACGATTTACCCGTTAATGAGTCAGGGTCTGTTGCTCCTGTTCCGTTTGAGTGCGCAGTTATAAAGACCTCGGAAAGGAATTTTCCGAAAAATTGTATTGAATGTGGTTTTAAAGTCTGAATGGTAATTAAAGGAAAAGCAAGTGATGCTGCCAATGAAATAATGATGAATGCACGGTTTCTGACATAGGATGTATCCCTGCTTAGCATGAGCCAATATACAAGATAAAACGCTAATAAGTAGATAGCAGCTTTAACTGTATATATCAGGAGCATATTCATCTATCTGATTTTTGTTTTTTTACTTCACCTTCCATAATTTTCATTATCTCTTCCATCTCTTTTACCGATATACTTTTTTCTTTTGCAAAGAAGCTGACCATTTTTTCAAATGAGTTTGAAAAATAGTCATTTACAAAGGTGTTGAGATGGGTTTTAGAATACTCGTTTTTTGAAACCACAGGGAAGTATTCGTGTGTTCTTCCATAAGCTTTATGGTTTACAAAGCCCTTGTCCTGCAAAATGCGGACAATTGTACTGATTGTATTATAAGCAGGTTTTGGTTCATTGAAATGTTCGAGTATATCTTTTACAAACCCCTTTTTTATTTTCCACAGCACCTGCATCACCTGTTCTTCAGCCCTTGTCAGTTCTCTCATAGCTTATCTTTTTGGTATATATTCTTGATCCTTGAATTGAATGTTCTAATTGCTTTGGAGTTATAAAGTAATTATTGCTGAATTCTTATCCGTTAATTGTATTGTTAAGTCTAAACCAAAGATACAACGAATAAATTAGTTATGCTATTAATTAGGATAATTATTTTCAATCAAAATCAATAATATTTTATTCCTTTCCAAAAAAATGAAGGGGATTACCTTCGGTGAGCTCGTCCACCAAATGGCGTACTCGGTTCTTCGCTTCACTTTGTTACGATCAGAATGACAGATGTTTATGTTTTTGTATGTGAGTTACCCGTTGGCTAAAGCCAACGGTAATTGATTAAGAAAATACGAGTTCAATATAAATCGATAATTTCTCGGTTTAAATTATATCTTTTTGAATTAAATAAACCGTCTTCCCTTTAAATGATTGTCATTCTGAGTTAAACGAAGAATCTCCTTCTTTTAATCACATATTATCGGGTTAACACTGAAAAAAAATCAGAAAATTCGAAATATATCATTTTGTATACAAAGATTAATTCTGGTACTCCTGTTAGCTGAAAAGGAAAAAAAGTGTACTTTTATTTTTTATTTAGAAATAGAAATCAGCAGATCGCGGCAGATGAAGAGAAGTATACTGAGAATAGGTATTTTCAAGGAAAATCTAAGAATTTCATTCAAAGCAATCAGGTCAAACAGGGTTAGGGCAATTCTGACCATATGTATTATTGCTTTTGGAATAATGGCACTAGTGGGGATACTCACTGCGATCGATGCAATAAAGTCGTCTCTGACAAATCAGTTTACCATGATGGGTGCAAATTCCTTTACTATAACATCACGGGGAATGAATATTCAGATTGGCAATGACAGGACCAGGACAAAGAATTTCTCTCAAATATCCTACAGGCAGGCCGAGGAATTTAAATCGATGTTTAAAGAAGCTGCCTGGGTTTCGGTATCATTTGGTGCATCTAATTTAGTAACTGTTAAATATGGATCGGAAGAAACCAATCCAAATGTGAGCCTGATAGGTGTTGATGAGAATAATCTTAATGTATCGGGTTATGAGATACAGTCTGGCAGGGATTTCAGTGCTGATGAGATAAGATTAAACAGGCATTATGTGATTATAGGTTCAGATATTGAAAGGGATCTTTTTCCTTCAGGTGTCGATCCTCTGGGAAAAGAAATTTCTGTTGCAGGATTGAAGCTTCAGGTTACGGGCGTACTGAAAAGCAAGGGAGCAAGCGCATTAAACAGCGACAGGGTCTGCTTTATACCTGTTTCGACCGCACGACAATATTTTTCCCGTCCGAATATGACATTTAATATTACTGTGATGCCAATGAAATCCGTTAATCTCGATATGCTGGCAGGTGAGGCTGAAGCCGTTTTCAGGATTGTAAGGCATCTTAATCCAAGGGATGAATCTGACTTTAACATCTCAAAAAGCGACAATATTGTAAATCTGCTGCTTAAGAATATCAGTTATGTTACTCTTGCTGCTACAATAATTGGTATTGTTACGTTGTTCGGAGCTGCTGTCGGGCTTATGAATATAATGCTGGTGTCGGTTACTGAACGTACACGGGAGATAGGAGTCAGAAAAGCTATAGGGGCAAAAACCCAGACAATTAAATATCAGTTCCTGTTTGAATCGATAATGATTGGTCAGATGGGCGGATTATTCGGAATTTTCCTTGGAATACTTATAGGAAATGGGGTCTCTTCGATGTTGGGATCAAGTTTTGTTATCCCCTGGGTTTGGGTAATTACCGGTATTGTTGTATGTTTCATTGTGGGAGTGGTATCGGGTTATGCACCTGCTGTAAAGGCGGCTAGTATTGATCCTATTGAAGCTTTAAGATACGAATAAATCATCAGAAAATGGAAAAGCATATTATTCAGGAAGAGTTAAAAAATTGTCCGGGTATCGTTTATTATCCCGATTCAAATAAGCTGGAACTGATTGGTCGCTCAATCCCGGAGAATCCTGAACTTATATTCAGACGTCTTGATGATTGGATCACTCTTCATTTTGAGAAGAATAATGGTCTCGATGTGCATATTCAACTTGAATATATTAACAGCGGTTCCTCAAAATATCTTTATGAGATTCTGAAAAGGCTGACCGGATATGGCCGCTCGGGGAAACATGTAAATCTGAAATGGTTTTATGAGGAAGATGACGAAGCAATGCTGGAGCTTGGCGAACACTATCGCGATACGGCAGGTATCCCTCTCGTAATTGATATGATTGTGTAAAATATTCAGGGATGTTACAAAATAATACAGGGACGTTGCACGCAACGTCCCTGTATATTTTATGAGATATCAAATATTATTTAACTACCAGCGGAATCAGATCGACTACCCTGCAGGAGTAACCCCATTCGTTATCGTACCATGCCAGAACTTTAACCATTTTGCCGTTTACCATGGTGCTTAATGAGTCAAATGTGGATGATGCTGTTGTATGAATAATATCGACTGAAACAATTGGATCTTCAGTATAATCAAGAATTCCCTTCATCGGACCCTCTGCTGCTTTTTTCATTGCGGCATTGACCTCTTCTTTTGTTGCTTC
Organism: uncultured Bacteroidales bacterium; assembly: GCA_963815075.1. Classification (GTDB taxonomy): domain Bacteria; phylum Bacteroidota; class Bacteroidia; order Bacteroidales; family VadinHA17; genus LD21. The sequence continues at coordinate 344,052 of CAWFFK010000015.1, read as the reverse complement.
TTTCTTCAGAACAACAACCAGATCAACGAGTGAACCTGTTGGAGTAGGGACCCTTACAGAAATACCATCTAGTCTTCCTTTAAGTTCAGGAATTACTTTTCCAACTGCCTTGGCAGCGCCGGTGGTGGTGGGTATCTGCGAGAGAGCAGCTGATCTTGCACGTCTGAGGTCTCTGTGAGGGTAGTCAAGGATTCTCTGATCGTTAGTATATGAATGAATGGTTGTCATATAGCCGATTTCAATTCCGAATGCATCATTCAGAACCTTTGCTATGGGAGCCAGACAGTTGGTTGTGCATGAAGCATTGGAAACACACTGGTGTTCAGACTTGAGGTCCTTATCATTTACTCCCAGGACTATCATTGCATCGATGGCGTCTTTAGCAGGAACGGTAAGAATAACTTTTTTAGCACCGTTTTTAAGATGGTCACCGTAGCCCCCTTTAGGACTTTCTTTTGTTGTAAAGATACCTGTTGATTCAATAACAACATCCGGTTTTTCTTTCCAGGGAATATTTGCAGGATTTTTTTCCGCGGTAACCTTTACTTTGATCCCGTTAACGATAATGTTCTCACTATCATGGGTGACACCGGCAAACCTTCCCTGTGTTGAATCGTACTTGAGCAGATGGGCTAGTGTTAGTGTGTCAGTCAGATCGTTTATCCCGATAATCTCTATTTCTGGATTTTCAAGAGCAATTTTAAAAACGTTACGGCCAATTCTGCCAAATCCGTTTATAGCAACTTTAATCTTTGACATTTTTGTATCTTTAATTAGTTAATAAATTAAGCACACAAAATTAGTATTTTCTATGGAAAAGGCAAAAGACATTTAAGATCAATTATTCTTTTTTCCTCTTTCTGCTGAAAATATTTGAAAGCTTATTTGATTCCGGGTGGAGAGGATCGAGTATAACACCGAACCTGTAACTTACAAATAATGAAAAAAAGATGGTCTTATTCGTTGTATTTGCCATAATAGGTATTTTCTTCGGAAATGCATTTATCTGAGCTCCAACCTCAATGGCATGTATTATCTTATCCTGTTTGCTGTACTCGAAATTAAATCCTCCTTTGCCATATATCCCTGGCAAAACTTTGATTTCGTTCAGGCCTTTTGTAAAAGGCGCCTTGCTGTAAATATCCTGAGCTGCTGCCTGTGACCCGTCAAATTTTTCCTCCAAAATATCATAATCGTTTGGTGGCCCCTTAAAATAAAGGACTCTGTAATATATGGGCTTGTATACTGCCAAAACAGGACCTGCTGAATAAAAATACCTTACAGCTATTCCCCCAAGGTCAGCTTTCTTGTAAATTTCATGCTGATGACCTATCCCGGTCCTCAGATAAATAACTGAATTGAGTTTACCAAAGACGTAAGAGCCTCCCTGCACATATTGAGAAGCTTGTCTGTACTCTTTTGAGTTTTTAAGCGTTCCTGCTTCAATCTCGAAAATACGTTTATTGAGATAATCAATTCTTTTGGCCCCCCTGTAGCTTAATCCTAAACCGTCGGTATTAAGAAGAATTGCAAAAGATCTTTCATTACGGAAAAATACCTTCTGCTGCTCATTTAATTCCCCCTGCGCGTGCAGTAAAACTGCACCGAATAGTAATATTACCGCTATTATAAGCAGCTTCTTCATATTCTGTGCTAACTTATAAATTTGGAGGAATTAAAATAGCAATTTTAAATTCAGACATTGCGTCCTGTCTGCTCTGTATTGGCTTTGGAATATGCCGGGCATTCCTTTTTATTACAGGAACTGACCACCAGAACCGTTATAAAAGCAACTATAAGTAAAACTGCAAATTTTTTCATACCGGATAGTAATTAATTATTCACAAAAATAATCTTTTCATTTGTAAAACAATCTTCTCAACAAAAATAAAATTTCATCTGAACAATGAACTATAATCCAGTTCAGAAATTCTCTCAATATTAGAACAATTAATAAGATAAAAAGATTTTTGTTCTGACTATTTGACCAGTAAATTGTTTTTTATGATGGGATATATAAAAGTATAATATGAACAACAGATTTCACCTTTTCAATAATGATTGATTATTGTACCTGTATGGGAGAAGAATCATTTTAACAGGAAAAAATAGGATCATTTGATTTTTCAGTATTCAGATTGAAAGTGCGGTGTGACATAAACACTGTTATTAAATCTGTTGGCAAAAGTTATTTTTTAAGAGAAAAAGTAACTTTTTTTTGCTTTAAAGTCGGACAATAAATTAACTTTAGCATGTTTTATAAGAATTTGTCCAAAAAATATGAATATCAGGAATTATCGCAATCGGACTTCTGTCGCGGGGAAGACAAAAGTCTGGTATATCATTGCAGGCTTAATAATTGGCTTTATAATTTTTAAATCAGGGAAGGCAATAGTATCATACACTTCATCAGATAAATACTGTATTTCGTGCCACATACATCCAATGGCTGATCAGAGCTGGAAACTGTCAACACATTATAATAATCACTCAGGCAATATTGTTCATTGCGTCGAATGTCATCTTCCTCCCGGAGGGCATGGATACCTTTTTGCAAAAGCGAAGCACGGTTTTAAGGATGTTTACGGGTATTTCTTTAAAGACAGCGCCAAAATAAACTGGGAAGGGAAAAAATTGCTCGAAAATGCAAAAGGATACGTATATGAGAAATCGTGTCTTTACTGTCATCAGAATCTTTTTCCTGTCACATTATCGGTAAATGGAGGAAATGCTCACCTTTTCTATACTACCAGTAAAGAACCGCTGAACTGTATTAACTGTCATCTTGGGGTAGGTCATTATGATAAGAATTTAATTCATGCGCATGATACAAGTTTTGGCGTAGCTGTTACTGCCAGTAAGGTTGTTTTTACCGAACCGGCAAAAGTTGAGAATTTCGCGAATTTCACAGAGATGATACCGGGAACTAATGTTGCGTTTGATATGGTTGCACTGCCAGGAGGAACATTTAATATGGGTAGTCCTGAGACAGAACCTATGCGAAAAGCCGATGAGGGGCCGGTAAGGAAAGTGACCCTGTCGAAATTCTGGATAGCAAAAACTGAAGTAACCTGGGATGAGTACATGGCCTTTTTCAGAGCAACAGGTTCGCAGGGCAGGACAGAAGGACAGGTAGTTACCAAAAAAAATGTTGATGCAATAAGCGGGGCAACCCCGCCCTGGGGTGCTCCCGATCAGGGATGGGGAAAAGGATCTCGGCCGGCAATAACCATGTCGTGGCATGCTGCAACTGTCTATTGTCAGTGGTTGTCAAAGGTCACCGGCAAAAAATACAGGCTGCCTACTGAAGCTGAATGGGAATATGCATGCAGGGGAGGTACCGAAACTCCATACTTTTTCCCGGGGAGTCCAAAAAAATTCACTTCAACCGGATTCTTAAGGAAATTATTCCGCCCCGACACTTCAGTGATTGCATCCAGGGTAGTGTATAATATGAATAGCTTTTCGAAGACAAAAGAGCCGGGATCAATGAAAGCAAATCCGTTTGGGTTGAAGAATATGTCCGGTAATGTAGCCGAGTTTTGTCTCGATCACTATTCCCCCGATGCATATAAAAACGATTCAACCAGTCTCATTAATCCTAAGGGACCCATAAGTGGACGGGAACATGTTATCCGCGGAGGGTCTTTCAAGAGCGATGCAAAAGATGTCAGAAGCGCTTCCCGTGACTTCACAAAAACCAAAGCCTGGCTTGTCACCGATCCTCAAATGCCTAAGAGTATCTGGTGGTATTCCGATTGTATTGATGTCGGATTCAGGGTTGTCTGTGAAGCTGACAGTTCCATGGAAAAATAATCATGAAAATTTAACAGGAAAATCATGCAAAATATTAACAGAAGAAAATTCATTGGAAAGACAGCGCTTGCAGGAATTGGCTTGGCAGGAGCGGGTGCTTTCTTATCATCCTGCAAAAGGAAACCGGATGCTGAAGCCCTGGGACTTCCTCCCATTTTAAAAGGCGCTCCAAAAGGTAAAAAGCTAAGAGCAGGGCTGGTAGGCGCCGGCGCAAGGGGTACAGGAGCGGCCATTAACTTTATAAGCGCAGGTCCTGACCTTGAAATAATAGCGCTTGCTGATGTCTTCCAGGACAAGATTGACGCCTGCCGTGAGAGATTTGCTTCTTTCAATCTGCCTATTCCTGCCGAAAACTGTTTTCTGGGTTTTGATGCTTATAAAAAGCTTATGGCATTACCTGACCTCGATGTTGTTATCCTTGCCACTCCATGCAAATTTCGTCCTGACCATTTCCTTGAGGCTGTAACAAAGAATAAGCATGTCTTTATGGAAAAACCCATGGCTGTGGACCCTGTGGGAATAAGATCGATAATTACAACTGCTAAAAAAGCAGAGGCTCTCGGATTGTGTGTTGTAACAGGTACGCAGCGTCGTCATCAGGAAGATTATATAGAGACTTATAAACAGATTGCAGGTGGCGCCATAGGAACCCTGACCTCCGCCAAGGCATTCTGGAATCAGGACCATGTATGGTTCCGTGAACGCGAAAAAGGATGGAACGACATGGAATATATGATACGAAACTGGAACAATTTCTGCTGGTTGAGTGGTGATTTTATTCTCGATACTAATGTGCATAACATCGATGTTGTAAACTGGTTTCTTGGCAAGCACCCTGAGAAAGCAATAGGTTATGGTGGTCGTGCCCGACGGGTTACGGGTGATCAGTATGACTTTTTCAGCATCGATTTTGATTATGGCAATGGTATAAGCTCGCATAGTATGTGCAGGCAGATTGACAGCTGTGCAAACGGAACCGGTGAAGTCGTAGTGGGTACCGAAGGTTATACAAACTGTGTAAATACAATATGGGACCTGGATGGCAAAGTAAAATGGAAATTTGAATATCCGAAAGATGAAAACGGAAATTCGATGAATGCTGTAAAGATACCCCCATATGTCCAGGAGCATATGCACCTGGTTTATGCTATACGAACAGGCAATTATGTCAATGAGGCAGAGCAGACAGCTGTTTCCACTTTGACTGCCATCATGGGGAGAACTGCTGCCTATACTGGTCGTCTGATTACATGGGATGAGATTTTCAGGTCCGATATGGATCTGGGACCTGAAAAAATAGAGTTCGGACCTGTCGACATGGTTTTTGAAACACCTGTTCCCGGAACACCAACACCCATTTGAACAAAAGTATTATCATTATTAATATCAAAAAAACATTGAAATGGCAATCAAATCATCAAGAAGACAATTTGTTAAACGATCGGCTGCTGCTATGGCAGGAGCTTTTGTGCTTCCTCAGATAATACCATCCTCAGCCTTTGGAATGGGAGGGCGGATTGCTCCAAGCGACCGGATTGTAATTGGGTCGATTGGAACCGGATCGCAGGGCATGAGTAATATGAATGATTTTCTAAAACTTAAGGATGCTGTTCAGTTCGTAGCTGTATGCGATGTGGATGCCAACAGGTTAGCTCAGGCAAAAACGACCGTTGATAACGCAAATAAAAATTCAGATTGCCGTTCCTATGGTGATTTTCGTGATTTTCTGGAAAAAGAAAAACTGGATGCTGTTTCACTGGCTCTGCCGGATCACTGGCATGGCATTATATATACTGAAGCGGCAGACAGAAAACTTAATATTTATGGTGAGAAACCCATCTGCCGGACAATACATGATGGTCAGACTATAGTCAGTGCAGTAAAGAGGAACAATATTATATGGCAGACAGGAAGCTGGCAGCGCTCGGAGCCTAATTTTCACAGGGGAGCAGAGCTGGTGATCAATGGCAGGGTAGGGAAGTTAAGCTATATCGAAGTAGGTTTGCCAGACGGTGGCAGAGGCATAGGTACTCCGCCTGTAAAAGAAGTACCCCCGGAACTGAATTGGGAAATGTGGCTTGGTCCGGCGCTGAAGGTCCCTTACAGAGGCGTTTGTCACTGGGACTGGCGATGGATACTCGACTACTCTGGCGGACAACTGACCGACTGGGCAGGCCACCATATTGATATAGCCAACTGGGGAGCCGGACTTGAGCATACCGGTCCGGTTGAGATCTCAGGCAAAGGCGTATATCCCTTCGATGGTATATTTAATGTGCCTGTTGAATATGATATTCATTGCAGGTATGAAAATGGCATTGAGATGCGTGTTGCAAATGCCTCGCGTCTGCCGCTTGGGATGGGAACCACATGGCATGGCGACCTGGGATGGATCCATGTCGACCGTGGAGGCGTAATCTCTGCCTCAGATCCTAAGATTCTTGATGAGGCCATTGGTGAAAACGAAATTCATCTGTACAAGAGCGACAATCACTGGCAGAATTTTGTCGATTGTGTTCGTTCGGGTAAACAGACAATAGCTCCTGTTGATGTGGCTTACAGGGCAATATCAGTTGCATTGCTGGGAGAAATAGCCATGACGACAGGTCAGACAATAAAATGGGATCCCGATAAAGAAGAGATAATAGGTAATACTGTTGCCGGCAGATTACTTAGCCGTCCCTATCGCCAGCCCTGGAATTTACCAACCGTTTAATCTTTCAGCAAAATGAAAAAAAGACATTTATTTATATTGTTAGCAGGTATCCTGACATTTCTACCTGCCTGTAAAAATGAGACTGCATATAATACCCTGATCATCACAGGTCAGAATAACCACAACTGGAAGGCAAGCTCTCCCGTTCTTAAACAGATACTTGACGAGACTGGATTGTTTTCGTGCGAGATTATGACTACTCCTGAAAAGGGTGGTGATATGAACAAATTTAACCCCGATTTTTCAAGGTATAAACTGGTTGTAGTTGACTATAACGGTGATTCCTGGTCGGATAGGACCAAAACTGCATTTGTTGAATATGTCAAAAACGGAGGCGGTCTTGTTATTTACCATGCCGCAGATAATTCCTTCCCCGACTGGAAAGAATATAACGAAATGACCGGACTCGGAGGATGGGGCGACCGTAATGAAAAAGATGGCCCGTACGTCTATTATAAAAACAATGTTCTGGTTACAGATACTACACCCGGGCCGGGGGGATCGCATGGTAAAAGAAGAGAATTTCTGGTAAGGACAAGAATGCCTGATCATCCAATAATGAGAGGATTGCCTGCCAACTGGCTTCATGGAACTGATGAGTTATACAGCCAGCTTCGCGGACCAGCGAAAAACCTGCAGATTCTTGCAACTGCATTTGCCGATAGCGCTGCAGGAGGCGGAACTATGAGAGATGAGCCGGTACTTATGACTATTACCTATGGAAAAGGACGGATATTTCATACTACAATGGGTCATGCAGATGAGGGAGGTGGTCCCTCTATGCAGTGTGCCGGATTTATCACAACGCTGCAAAGAGGTGCCGAATGGGCCGTTACAGGGAACGTAACCCAGGCCGTACCCTGGGATTTCCCAAGCGCTGCAGGAGTGGTTCTGCGTCCCGACTTCAAAGAGATAACACTCGATGAGGCTTTCGCTAATATCGGAAAGTACGAGATTGCAAAAAGTACAAAGTATCTTTCCTGTATACAAAGTCATATAAGAAGCCTGGCAGGGGATGAGGCAGGATTGCATAATATTGAGAAAAACATGGTTATGATTCTTAAGGATAATGGAGCTACGGCTGATTCAAAGAAACTTATGCTTCGCGAACTCAGCTGGATGGGGACAGATTATTGCATACCGGCAATTAAGGAACTTGTATCAGATCCAAAACTTAAAGATGAAGCTGAATATGCTCTATCAAGATTGCAAACTAAATAAAATTACTCTGTGGCCCTCTGTGTCTTCTCTGTGGTTCTCTGTGTAACCAAAGAAGAACTTACACAGAGGTGCACAGAGAATGCACAGAGTTACACAGAGGGATAATAAGGAAAAATTGATAAATGCTTTCGCTGGTTATACCGATATTTAACGAAGAGAGCCTGATTGATGAACTGGTTGGCAGGACCATATCATCACTGGAAACATTTGTTAACGAATATGAAGTGATCTTTGTCGACGACGGAAGCTCTGATCAGAGTCTTGGAAAGTTGCTCGTGTGGCAGCAGAAAAACAGGAAAATAAAGATACTTTCGCTCTCCAAGAATTTTGGTCATCAGGCTGCTTACACTGCAGGTTTGGAATATGCAAAAGGTGACATAGTTGCAATGATGGATGGAGATCTTCAGGATCCTCCGGAACTTCTTACAGATATGTACAGGAAGATAACGGAGGAAAATTTTGATATTGTCAGTGGGAAAAAAACAGGGAGAAAGGGGAAGCAAAGCCGGAATCTTTATGCTGTTTTATTTCATATGATCTTTAAACATATAGGTGAAATTATGAACATGGAAAATTCCGGAAATTATTCCATGATGAAAAGAGAAGCTGTTGATGCACTTTTATCGATGAAAGAAAAGGTACGTTACCTTCCGGGTCTCAGAACTTTCATTGGCTTTAACCAGGGATATGTGGAATTTATCAGAGAAGATCGCTTCAGAGGTGATCCAAAAATGAGCCTTCGCAAATTGTTCATACTTGCTGCTGACGCCATTTTTTCATTTTCCAGGTTTCCGATCCGGTTCTGCCTGATCCTTGGAACAATCGGGACCCTTGTTTTCATGGGAGCAGGCATTTATGTGCTGATAGCAAAAGTTTACGGATTTGCAGTAATTGGATGGTCATCAACGTTACTGAGCATTTATTTCCTGGGATCAATTCAGCTGGTTTTTCTGGGGATACTTGGAGAATATGTTTACAGGGGCTATAAGGAATCGCAGAACCGGCCGGTATATTTCGTTAAGAAGTTCTACGATGGTCAGTAAAAATGATGAAAGAGAAAAGACTTAAATATATCTTTTTTATCACTTCTGCATTGCTTCTTATCATAATGCTTCTGACAAGCAGGGATGCAGGCATCACCTGTGATGAGGTGCTTCATTACAACCAATCGGTTTCCGTTTATAATTACTTTGCATCGCATGGTGCCGACCAGTCCGCATTAAATACACCGGTTACTCATCTTAAATATTACGGACAGTCCTATGATAACATTGTCACAATTTTAATCAAATGGTTCGGGATTAATGACGTATATCGATTCAGGCATTTTATGAGCTCAATTGCCGGCTGGCTGACAATTCTTGTCACAGCCCTTTTCGCGGTCTGGCTCACTGATTACAGGGCAGGTATAATAGTTCTTGTACTCTACACGGTTTCACCAACATTTATTGGCCATTCACAGAATAACCTGAAAGATATTCCTTTTGCACTTGGTTATATTTCAGCTACATGGTTCATTCTCAGGTTTCTGATATCGGGAAAGAAGAATTTCATGAGAGATATTGTTCTTCTGACGCTTAGCATTGCATTTTCGTTAAGTATCAGGGCCGGAGGATTAATCTTAATGTGTTATTTATTCTTCTTTTTTTTCATGTACTATGCTGTAAGATACCTCAAAGAAAAAAAGGCTGATTTTAAGGAGATAGCCGGAAAGCTGAAATGGATAATCGGCATTGTCGCAATATCGTGGTTATTAAGCACATTATTATGGCCTTTTGCCCTGCGCAGCCCCGTAAAGAACGTTATTGAATCCTACAGGGTGATGGCTCACTTCCCGGATACCTTCAGGCAGATTTTTGAAGGAAAAGTCGAATGGTCGGATTTTATGCCATGGTATTATATTCCCAAATCGATGGCTATTACAATTCCGATTATTGTACTGGCCGGACTTATATTATTCTTGGTATTTGCAAAGGCTTCATTCAAAAAGGAAAAATCAATTCTTTTTGGAATTATTGTTTTTACGGTTCTTTTTCCAATTGTATTTGTTATTTATGAGAAATCAAATCTTTACAGTTCATGGAGGCAGTTTCTCTTTTTATATCCGGCAATTGTGTTGTTGGCTTCAATTGGCTTCTATAATCTGCTTAAAGTAATCAGGCCCGGGTACTTAAAGTGGATCGTATTCATTTTGATAGCTTTGCTTTCACTTAACCCTTTAAGGTTTATGATTTCAAATCATCCTTATTGTTATTTATATTATAATCAACTGGTCGGAGGAACAGATGGGGCTTATACAAATTATGAAATGGACTATTATTTTGTAAGCCAGACCCAGGCATCCAAATGGCTTATTGATTACCTTACTGAGAAAAATATCAATGGAACAATAAAAGTAAAAGCAACATATTCAGTGTTATGGCAGTTTCGTAAACATCCTGAAATTGAAACTTCATTTTTCAGGTACGGGGAAAGAAGCGAATATGACTGGGACTATGCCATTGTGGTTAACAGGTATATATCTCCTTATAAGTTAAGGCACAATTTCTGGCCGCCAAAAAATGCTGTAGATGTCATTTATGTGGATAAAGTACCAATATGTGCCGTCCTGGAAAGAAAATCAAAGGATGACTATTACGGTTATGTTGCTCTTACAGAGGGCAGAAACAGTGATGCCATAACATACTTCGAAAAAGCATTGAAAAATAATAATCGCGATGAAATGATTTTTTATAATTTTGCGGCGGCTCTTTATAATGACGGACAATATCAGAAGGCTGATTCGGTTTTAAAAAGGGGACTGGAGTTAAATCCTGATTTTGAACCCATACTGATGTATCTCGGCAATATTGCCAGATCGCAGAATAAAACCGGTGACGCAGTGAAATATTATGAAAGACTAATAGGAGTAAACCGGAAGTACTTCGCAGCATATGTCAGTCTGTCTGAACTGCTGATTCCCGGAAATATTATGAAGGCTCGTTCTTTGCTCAGGACTTGTCTGGATATGAACCCGAAATATAAACCAGCTATAACTGCACTGGCTGATACTTACAGGAAAACAGACCCGGATATTGCCAGGAAATATGACGAACTTGCAAAATCTATTGAATAATTTATAACAAGTATTTAAAATGAAAAAATCAGTTTTAGTGTTTTTGATGACAATGCTTCTGCTAATGAGTGGTATGAATTTGTTAAATGCGCAAGAGCAACCCAAACCACAAAAAGATACGGTAAATATGGATACCGATGCCAAACCTACGTACTACTATGCGGCCGAAGATGAAAAATCGGGTTCCAAAAAGAGTCCGGTTGCTACTATTGCAATTATCGTAGGTGCTGTAGTTGTAGTGGGTGCTGTGGGCTTCTTCCTTCTTAAAAAGAAAAAATAAATTCAAAAATTTTCTCCCTAAGTCGCAGAGACGCTAAGTTAAACTTTGCGTCTTTGCGTCTTTGCGAGAACTTTTCATAATTTCACCCAGATGTTACCGGTCTTATTCGATTCGACCACTGCATGTATGAATTTCATCCCACGTACACCATCATGAACAGTAGGGAACTCAGCAGTATTGAATTTCTCGCCCCTTATCGATTTAGCCGTACCTTTATAAATGTTGGCAAGTGCCTCATAAATACCTTCGGGATGACCCGACGGCATGGTATGGCTGGCTTCTGCAAGCTGTTCGTTGTAAGCATGTGCCGGTTTATAAATCTTAGTCGGTTCAGAATCGCTTAACAAGTAAAGGTAATTGGGATTCTCCTGTGACCATTTAAAGCTTGCTTTTGAACCGTAAACAGCAATGGTGAGGTTATTCTCCTCTCCTCCGCAAACCTGACTGGCCCTTATAACTCCTTTCAATTTTTTGCCAAAACGTACAAGCACCGTTCCATCGAGATCAAGTTTTATACCTTCTTTAACAGGGTTTAGATCCGATAAGACCTCCTTCACCTCAAGACCCGTGGTATATTCAATAAGGTTAAAAGCATGAACACCTATATCTCCCATGCAGCTGCTGACACCGGCATGTTTGGGATCGAGCCTCCAGACTCCGGTTATCCTGCTGCCGGTACCATGAATAATCGAATTTATCCAGCCCTGGTAATACTGTGCATCAATGCGTTGAATAGTACCCAGAACTCCTTTAGAGATGAGATCTCTCATCTGACGCACCATTGGATATCCTGTATAGGTATGGGTAAGAGCAAAGGTCAGTTTATTCTTTGAGACCAGCTTTTCCAGTTCCATTGCCTCCTGTACAGTCATCGTCATCGGTTTTTCACAAACCAGGTGAAAGCCATTGACAAGAAGACTTTTTGCGAACGGGAAATGCAGGGCATTTGGGGTGACTATTGCAACCACTTCTATCCTTTTATCCTCAGGTAAAGCCAGTTCCGCTTTAATAAGGTTATCTACACTTTCATAACAACGGTCGGCACTTATTCCCTCCTTTTTGGCAAACTTTTTACTTTTCTCATAGTCGGCATCAAAAACACCTCCCACCAGTTCGAAATCATTGCATATCCTGGAAGCACGACGGTGAGCATCCCCAATGAATGCACCTGTGCCTCCGCCTATCATTCCCATTTTGATCTTTTTCATATTTTTCTGTTTGTATCATTTATTTTAAAATGATTTTCGGTATGCGGTATACAGTATGCGGTTTTTGGAAATAGCCATCCGGTTACCGATTACCGATTACCGGTTACCGGTATTTCACCTGTTTTCTCTTCCAAATATGAAGGAATGAGAAGAAAATTATAAGAACTGCCGGAACTACGGCAACAAATCTTAATGTATGTTCACCCCCTGTAAGCTGAGCTGCAGCCCATACAGCTGCTTCCTGTGTTCCCTGGACTGCGGACCGGAGTATTTCAACTGTCTGTCCTGCCGGTACGGCTGCGATTGTCTGCGCATCGAAAATTGCTCCGAGAACAGGTTGTGCTATTGCTCCCCCGAGGAAACCTATTCCACCCATTATTGCAAGTCCCAACGCCCCGCTTTCCGGTATATTTTCGGATACAAATCCTAACATTGAAGGCCAGAAAAATGCTACTCCCAGAGCGAAAATACCTGCTGAAGCAAATACCATTGCTCCGCTGGTATATCCCATCAGGATACATCCTATAAATGCAAGAACAGCTGATGAGAGCAGCACCACAGTTGATTTAAGGTTGTGTATAAGAGTACCTCCGAACTGCCGTGCCAAAGCCATAATACCTGAAATCCATACAAGCAAAAGGATGGGGTTGTTCGAAACATTTGCCAGTAATGCAGCAATCCACTGGTTAGTACCCAGTTCCGTTCCGGCTGTAAGGATCATACAGAAGGCCATGAACAGGAAAAGAGGACTTACACATGCTTTTAACATATCATTATAGGAGAAACCGGCAACGACACGCTCTGTCTGCGGAAATTCTTTCCTGAGAAACATATAACCGTAAGCCAAAGTCGGAAGAAGCATTATTCCCATTGCATAACGCCAGTCGCTGAGACCAATATTATTGAACAGATACACAACCAGTCCTCCGATTACAATACCGGTAGGAAACCATGCATGGAACCTGTTCAGCCGTCGCGTTTTTTCTTCTGTATACATGCTTGTTATCAGCGGATTACATGCAGCCTCCACACTGCCATTGGCAATACCGATTAAAAGTGTGGAGATAAAAAGTGACCAGAATCCGGTTGCAATTATGGTAAGGATAATTCCTGCAACATGGCAAATGAAGGCAATTGCTATAATACGGCCAAGACCTATTATATCCACAAGCGGGCCTCCAAACACCATTGCAAGCGTGAAGCCCCAGAAAGCAGTTCCTACAATCCATCCTATTTCAGTATGGGTCAGATGAAACTCGTTGGCCCATGCTTCAACGAATGAACCTCTTGTAGCAAAAGTAAGTGCTGTAACAACTAATGCAACGCAACTGGCATTGAATAGCTGAGTCTTTTTAATAGTCTCCATATTAAGGTTAAGGTTAAGGTTAAGATTAAGATTATTGATAGTTTATTTCTTTTCAAATGCTGAATCAAAAGCGATGTCAGATGACGGGAAATCAACCTTCCGCACAAATTCACATGCTTCTTTAGCCCCGAATTCCCTGTCCATGCCACTATCCTCCCATTCAACCGACAGAGGTCCATTGTAGTTGATCCGGTTCAGGGCTCTTATAATATCTTCAAAATTGATATTGCCATGTCCGAGGCTCCTGAAATCCCAGAATCGTCCGAGAGTTCCGAATTCAGTATGGCCCCCGAAGACACCCGCTTCGGCAGGCACTTTTGACCAGCCTACATCTTTCATATGCACATGAAAGATCTTTTCTGCGAAGGAGTATATAAACCCTACATAATCAACTCCCTGATAACCAAGGTGTGACGGGTCAAAGTTAAACCCGAAGCTGGGGTGGTTATTAACTGCTTTGAGAGCTCTTCTGGCTGATGCGATATCGAATGCTATTTCCGTAGGATGAACTTCCAGGCCAAAACGGATACCCATGTCATGGTATTTATCAAGAATTGGGGTCCATCTGGCAGAAAAATCTGCATATCCCTGGTCCAGCATTTCCTGGCTGGCGGCAGGGAAAGAGTATAGAAGGTGCCAGACGGAACTTCCGGTGAAACCATTTACAATTTCGACTCCCAGCCTTTTAGCTGCTTCGCCGGTTTTTACCATTTCTTCTGCTGCCCTTTGCCTTACACCTTCCGGATCACCGTCTCCCCATATATAATCAGGTAAAATACCCTTGTGCCGCTGGTCAATCCGATCGCAAACTGACTGACCGACGAGATGGGATGAAATGGCATAAACTTTTAGTCCGTATTTGGCAAGAGTGTCTCTTTTTTTGCGACAATATGCTTCGTCTGCTTTATTTACTTCGAAGTGATCACCCCAGCAGGCAAGCTCCAGGCCATTATAACCGAATGATTTGGCTTTCTGACAAAGAGTCTCGAAGGGTAAATCAGCCCACTGACCCGTAAAAAGTGTAACTGGTCTGCTCATAGTTTAATATTTTAATAATTGGTTGTAATATGTTTTATTTAAGTCTTATGTATTAAGTCTGGAGTCGGAAGTCGGAAGTCGGAAGCCGGAAGCCGGAAGATACTCCATTACTTCGGACTCCGGACTTCGGACTCCGGTCTTCTTATAGTTCCGGTATTCTTCCGGGGGTCCATGGTGCCTTGATTGCATCCAGCTGCCTACCAAGTTTCTGAAGATCTTCACCGGCTTTTTTTACTCTTTCAAGTATCGGCGGGAACTCATTTTTAAGAATGTCCAGTTGTTGCCTGGAAGTCGTTGTAATATCTCCACTGCTGCCATAGGTTGATGCTGCCATTCCGCCCAGCCTTTCAGTCAGCGGCACGTCAATCGGAGGTAGTTCTTCAGAGCTTGCCTCTGCCTTGGGACCATTAAATTTAAATTGTATATCCTCAAGTTCTTTATTTATGCGTTCTGCTTCTTTCATCATATCGGGAGTTGCCAGTGGTGTCTGATGAATAGCCTGCATCATGGCATTGACCTTATTAACAAGTTCTGTTGTATAACTTATTGTCCCATAAATAGTTCTCGCTAATTGTGATGCTTCGTCTATCCATGCATATTTAGCTTTCAGATCCGTGGAGGGGAACGTTGCAAGCCCCAGGGGTTTACAAACAAAGGGGACAGGTTCCGAAAGTTGTTTCGTTTCACCTTTTGCAACCATGGCAAGCGCAACTTTATAGGTTCCCGGCATAGCCTGTATGCCTCTTCCTCCGCCACCGCCTCCTCTTCTTCCTCTCGGTCCGCCTGAACTTACCGGTTCATATTTGGTAGTTGTCACTGGAGCAAGGCTTTCGTACATAAAGTTCCATGTAATCCTGTCAACTCCTTTTGAAGCTGACTTGTAAAGACGCTTTACAACATTGTTGCTTTCATCGGTTATTGTAAAAACAAGGTATGGTTTTTCCTCTTTTTCTTCTGCATCTAGTTGGGCAATGGAGGGTTGTGGTATAGGTTCTCCTTTTTCAAAGAGTGCTTTCTCTTTCTCCTGGCGTATGGCTTTTGCAGTTTTCGGAACATCTTTCACGAAGTAGGTAACAGTGGCTCCAAAATCAGGGTTAGGTGCTTTGAAATACATCGATCCCTGGTTGTCAAAACCACGTGACTGGACGAACATTTTTGAGTCCTTCACGGGAAATATGTAACCTGGTTTATCGAGAATTTCTTTTTTAAAATTTCTCAGGGGTGAGTAATCGTCGAGTACATAAAATCCTCTTCCAAAGGTTGCAATTACGAGGTCACATTCCCTTTCCTGGATAGCTATATCCCTAACGGCAATTGTCGGGAGCCCTGACTTGAATTCGATCCATTCATTCCCTCCATCTACTGAAAAATAGAAGCTGAATTCAGATCCTGCGAAGAGAAGATTCGGATTAACATTATCCTGTTCGATGGTGTGAATGGTTCCGTTGGCCGGAAGCTTATTTGTAAGAGAGGTCCAGGTCTTTCCCTTATCAGAGCTCTTCAGAATATATGGTTTAAAATCATCACTAAGCATATTATTGAAAGTGGCATAAACAACATTTTCGTCGAATTTATCAGGTAATATATCACTGACAT
Organism: uncultured Bacteroidales bacterium; assembly: GCA_963815075.1. Taxonomy (GTDB): domain Bacteria; phylum Bacteroidota; class Bacteroidia; order Bacteroidales; family VadinHA17; genus LD21. The sequence continues at coordinate 327,696 of CAWFFK010000015.1, read as the reverse complement.
ATGTATATTCCGGAATACCTGGGAAAGTGGTTATTTTTGTCCAGTTCTTTCCACCATCTTCAGTGACTGAAATAACCCCGTCGTCGGTGCCTGCATATAAGAGGTCTTTTTTAACCTTCGATTCTGCAAGTGACACTATTAACCCCCATTGCGAAGTAGAGACATCTTTGGCAACAGCATCGATACTCCAGTATTTGCCCATCACTTTAAACTGGTTACGGTCCTCATTGCGTGAGAGATCTCCTGATATTTCGACCCAGCTCCTTCCACGGTCATCGCTTCTGAATACCTTATTGGCCGCCATATATATTCTTTCACTGTTATGGGGACTGATTACTATAGGAGAATCCCAGTACCATTTGAATGTTTTTTCACCTTCTTTTGGATAGGGCCTGATATCTATTGTTTCCCGACTCTTCTTATCCCACAATGCAGCATTCCCATACTGCGATTCAGTGTATACAATATTTTCGTTTCCCGGATCATTTGCCACCCAGAATCCGTCACCACCTACTGTCACTTTCCAGTCATCGTTTACGACTCCATCCCTGCAAATATTCTGTGAAGGTCCACCCATCGAGTTGTTATCCTGTGTTCCGCCATAAATATTATAGAAAGGCAGAGCATTATCCACACTGACTCTGTAGAACTGTGTAACCGGAAGGTTTGTTTTAAAAATAAAATTCTTTCCTTCGTCGAATGTCTCGTAGATGCCGCCATCACCTCCAATATAGAAGTGCTTTGTATCACCCGGGTCAATCCACATGGCATGATCATCGACATGTCTCTGGTTATTGCCTACCGGATTCCAGGTCTTTCCGCCGTCAAGGGTTACCTTTGAAACGGTCTCAAGACTGTAGACTTTATCAACATCTTTCGGATCACATACAATTGTATTGAAATATTGGCCGCTTGAGGCATAACTACTCATCTTTTCCCATGAAGCACCCCTGTCGGCTGTCCGGTAGAAGCCGCTTGATTCCCCGGCAGCTTCCATAATTATATATAATACATCAGGATTGACAGGTGATATTGCAAGACCCATGCCACCAATGTCGACCTTCGGAAGCCCTTTCATTATCTTTTCCCAGGTCTTACCGGCGTCTTTCGATTTATATACTGCTGATTCAGGTCCCCCGCCTATTTTAGTATATACATGTCTTCTTCTCTGGTCTGAAGTTGCGTACAGAATATCCGGGTTACGCGGGTCAAAAACAACATTATGGACTCCGGTATTTTCACTTATATCCAGAACCTTATTCCATGTTTTGCCGCCATCTGTTGTTTTGTAAAGTCCACGGTCGCCACCGGGTCCCCAGATAGAACCTTCTGCAGCAACATAAACAACGTCTGTGTTTCGTGGATCAATCTGAATCATACCTATCTGTCTTGAATCTTTCAATCCCATATTTTTCCAGCTTGCCCCTCCATCTTCCGATTTGTAAATACCATCACCATAACCGAGCTGTCGCTGGGAATTATGCTCACCTGTACCCACCCATACAACTGAAGGATTGTCAGGATCAATACTGAGGCATCCTATGGAATATGCTCCGTATTTATCAAAAACCGGGTTCCATGTGGTTCCGTCATTGGTTGACTTCCATACATGACCGGCGGCAACACCAACATAAATCTCTGAATGATCTTTCGGATTAACTGCAAAATCAGCTATCCTTCCCGATGCCCATGCAGGCCCAATGCTCCGGAATTTCAGACCTCCGAACGTGGAAGATGTAAGCCCTGTTTCCTTTTTCTCAGGTTCCCTGGTTGCTTCTTTCTTTTTCTGTGCCATAACGGGATTAAGGCATATGAATAATCCCAGCAAAAATGTGATGAATAGACCTTTCTTCATTATTATATATTTTTAACAGGTTTGGTAAAAAGATTTAGCTAAGATAAGCAAATCATTCTCAAATGGAGTTCAGATTTTACCTGAAATTGTTTACTTTGTATTATATTCTACAACATAAAAAAATGACTGATCTTTCAAAAATTTTATTAAACAGAAGGACAATAAGAAAGTACTCTTCTCAGCCAGTTGATGATAAGATCCTCGACAGTATTCTGGAAATGGGGTGCAGGACTTCTACAACAGGTAACATGCAGGTTTACAGTATTATAATTACAAGGGATAATGAAATAAAGAGGGCACTTGCACCTTGCCATTTTAATCAGAAAATGGTTACCGAAGCTCCAGTAGTGCTGACATTCTGTGCCGATTTTAACAGGTTTAACAAGTGGTGCCGGCTGAGATATGCAGAACCGGGCTTTGATAACTTCCTTTCTTTTATGACCGCTGCAATAGACGCATTACTTGTCGCCCAGACAGTCTGTATTGCAGCTGAGTCAGGAGGCCTGGGCATATGTTATCTTGGCACAACAACTTACATGGCCCATAAGATAATTGAAGTTCTCAAACTGCCCAGGGGCGTAGTTCCCATAACTACCGTAACCATCGGATGGCCCGCTGAGAATCCGGAACAGGTAGACAGGCTGCCCTTTAAGGCTGTTATTCATAAAGAGGTATATCGTGATTACACAAACGAAAATATAGCGGAATATTATAAAGAGAAAGAAAGAAGAATTGAAACTCTGCAGTTTGTAAGTGAGAATAAAAAAGAAACACTGGCTCAGGTTTTTACAGATATAAGATATAAAAAAGAAGATAATATTGAATTTTCAAAAATCCTTTTACAGGTATTGAAGGATCAGGGGTTTATGGAATGTTAATCCCCCCACCCCCTCCCCACAGCGGGGGCTGATATTGGCAGATCCAATTTGCAATCCGGGTCATAATTAAATTTATTGATGGTAGAGGGTGTCTCAAAAGTCATTTTTAAACACAAAGAACACTAAGGATTCACGAAGTTCACAAAGGTAAAAACATGATATTTAATCCTTTGCGACCTTTGTGAAAAACTTTGAGCCCTTTGTGGTTTATGGATTTTGACTTTTGAGACACCCTCTACAAAAATATTCTTTATTCTCTTCTGTAACTATAATATGCGCTGGCCTGCTGTGTGGGAGTGATCACCAGGTCATTGATGCATACATGAGCCGGAACGGAAGCACAATAATAAATTACATCCGCGATATCGTCGGCTGTAAGGGCATCAAATCCTTTATATACCGCATCGGCTTTCTCTTTATCACCTTTGAATCTGACAATTGAAAACTCTGTTTCTGCCATTCCCGGGGCAATATGGGTTACCCGTATGTTGTGCTTCAGAAGATCGATTCGCATTGCTTTTGAAAGAGCATCAACAGCGGATTTGGAAGAGCAATATACGTTGCCATTCTCGTAGACCTCCTTTCCCGCAATTGAACCAATATTAAAAATGTAGCCTGATTTTCTGGCTACCATAAGAGGTGCAACTTCTCTTGTGATATAAAGCAATCCCTTTATGTTTGTGTCTATCATCCTTTCCCAGTCATCTGTTATCCCTTCATCAATATGGGAATATCCTGCAGCCAGTCCGGCATTATTTACAAGAATATCTATGTTTTTCCATTCCCCCGGAAGGTTTTGGATCGCCCTGGTCACTTCTTCATGTTTCCTGATGTCAAAATTCAGTGAGAGTACTCTGATATTTCCAGGAGAGAGAAGCTCTTTTTCCAGTGCATCAAGTCTGTCTTTCCTTCTCCCTGTAATTACAACGTTATATCCGTTTTTAGCAAATCGTGCAGCAATGGCTTTCCCAAAACCAGATGTTGCACCGGTTATCATGATTATTTTGTTCATATCCTTTAATATAATTTAATTAAACATGCAAAATTACGAAAATATATTAATGGATTGTTGTAGGGACGTTGCATGCAACGTCCCTGTTGCATGTAACGTCCCTACATATTATATTTGCGTTTTGAAATTTTATGGAAAACAGCCGGGACAATCTCAAGGATGAAAAGAAAGCTGCTGTTGAATCGATGTTTGATTCGATAGCCTGGAGGTATGATTTTCTTAACCATTTTTTATCGTTCAATATTGATCGAAGGTGGAGAAAAAGAGCTATTAAGGTTATATCAGCATCATATGAAAATCCTCAAATTCTGGATGTTGCTACGGGCACAGGTGATCTTGCGCTAGCGGCCCTAAAGACAAATCCGGCAAAAATAACTGGGATTGATATCTCACGGAAGATGCTCGATATAGGCATCGGGAAGGTTAAAAGAAAAGGGTTATCTGATAAAATAGAATTAATACAGGGCGATTCTGAAAATATTCCGTTTGGTAATAATATTTTTGATGTTGCAATGGTGGCTTTTGGTGTCAGGAACTTTTCCGATCCAATGAAAGGCCTTTCGGAGATGCGACGGGTAATCCGCGACGGAGGTATGGTTATGGTACTGGAATTCTCAAAACCCTCGGCTTTCCTTTTCAGGCCGGTCTATAATTTCTATTTCAAAAATATTTTGCCTTTTTTCGGAAAACTGTTGTCAAGAGACAAAGATGCGTACCGGTATCTTCCTGATTCAGTCACGAAATTTCCTGATAATGAGGGATTTCTTGAGTTACTTAAACAGGCAGGTTTCTCGGGAACACGGCAGATAAAACTCACAGGAGGAGTTGCAAGTATTTATACCGGCATCAAATCATAAATACAATATTTATTATTCAATGCAGTTTATTATCTTGTGCCTCTGAAACAAAAAGAAACCATAAAATTGAAAAGAAGGCCTCTCAATATAGTATTTTTGCTTATGTTTCTGCTGATACACATTAATGTATGCGGGCAGAAACAGAGGCCAAAAAACAAATCCTGGTACGATGACCAGCTCTTTCATTTCGGATTCAGCCTGGGCTTTAATACGATGGATTATAATATTACACCATCGCAAAAATATTTGCGTGCTGATTCACTTTATCCTGAAGTAAGTAAGCTCAATCCCGGAATTAATATCCAGATTGTGACCGACTTCAGACCTGCAAAAAACATTGACATAAGATTTCTCCCCGGTGTCTCTTTTGGACAGCGGGTAATCAGATACTATAAAAATGGGGTGCTTGTCAACGATCAACAGAAGCTTGAGTCGTCGTACCTGGAATTTCCGCTTCTTTTAAAATTTAAGGGAGACAGGCTCAATAATGTCAGGCCATATATTATCACTGGTCTTAATTACCGGTACGACCTGGCCGGAAAAAAAGAATTTGATGACACAAAACCGGTATACATACGTATTAAACGACCCGATCTATACTATGAGATGGGAGCGGGCCTCGATTTTTACCTTCCGTATTTTAAACTATCTGTCGAGTTGAAGATGTCGAATGGTATCAGAGATATACTTGTTAAAGAGGCAGCCCCGGGACATCCGGAATATTATAACGCAATAGAAAAAATTAAGTCCCAGATCTGGATACTGGCATTCCATTTTGAATAGCAGCTGATGAAACTGGTTCAGATAAACCTAAGCCCTTCAGCAGCGGCTGATGATGCCGTTGTCAGAAAAATTTCAGCTTCGCTGGCAGGTATAGAACAGGATAAGATTTCTTCATTGAGGATTATAAAAAGATCGGTAGATGCACGGAAAAAAAATATTCGTGTAAATCTTACTGTTGAAATTTATTACAGTGATGATTCAACACCTTCAGCGGAACCTTTTAAACCTGTTGATGTAAAACTGAAGAAGGAAGTGATAATTATTGGAGCCGGACCGGCAGGTCTGTTTGCGGCTCTGAGGCTAATTGAGCTCGGCATTCGTCCTGTTATTATTGAAAGGGGAAAAGATGTCTCCTCGCGTAAAAAGGACATTGCCCGTATAAGCAGGGAACAGATCGTTGATCCTGACAGCAATTACTGTTTTGGAGAAGGAGGCGCAGGGACATTTTCCGACGGGAAGCTCTATACAAGATCAAAAAAAAGAGGCGACAATACCAGGGTTCTTGAACTGCTCTGTTTCCACGGAGCCAATGAAAATATAATGTATGAGGCCCATCCTCATCTTGGTACGGATAAATTGCCTGATATCATAGCGAATATACGTAAATCGATTATTGATGCAGGAAGCGAATTTCTTCTGGAAAAAAAAGTTACTGACTTTATTATTGACGGTGATAACGTCAGAGGAGTAATTACTTCTGATAATGAAACATTTAAATCGGATTATGTTGTACTTGCCACGGGTCATTCTGCGAGGGATATTTATGATTTATGCCGTAACCGCAAAATTGATCTTGAAATGAAACCCTTTGCAATTGGTGTGAGAGTTGAGCATCCGCAGGAGTTGATTGATATAATCCAGTATCATGGAAATAAGAGGGGCGAATTTCTACCTGCGGCCTCATATAACCTTGCAAAACAGGTTGAAGGAAGGGGAGTGTATTCATTTTGTATGTGTCCGGGAGGATTTATAGTACCATCCGCTACTTCGCAGGAAGAGGTAGTTGTTAACGGAATGTCTCCCTCTGGAAGGAATTCACCATATGCAAACTCGGGAATTGTAGTTGAAATAAAAGCAGAGGATCTCAAAAAGTACAGCAATTCGGGTGTTATGGCAGGCATTGTATTTCAGAAGGAACTTGAACGTGAAGCCTGGAAGAATGGGGGGCATACGCAGAGAGCTCCTGCACAAAGACTTGCAGATTTTGTCTCCGGGGAATCTTCGGGAACTCTGCCGAAAGTGTCTTATTTCCCCGGCGTAACATCTTCACCGTTTCACAGCTGGCTGCCAAAATCTATCGGCCGACGACTCAGAGAAGGATTCCGGCTTTTCGGACAAATAATGAATGGATATATTACCAACGAAGCTGTTGTTCTTGGCGTGGAATCGAGAACCTCTTCACCGGTAAGGATACCAAGGAATCCCGAAACTCTTGAACATGTAAAGATAAGAGGTTTGTACCCTTGCGGCGAGGGCTCAGGATATACGGGAGGAATTGTATCCTCAGCTATTGACGGCATGAGAACGGCAGAAGCTATCGCGAAAAAAATATTGTAGGGGCTGTAGAAAAAGTCCTTTGTGCTACTTTGTGCGAACCTTTGTGTCCCTGCTGATGTGAATAATATTAATCATTAATTTCCAAATATTATATAGATTTGTCTGTAAGTACTTCGTGATGAAAAATATATTCAAAAGACCTTACAGGGAGGTCGGAACGCCAAGGGAAAGAATTGTCTCAATCCTTGCTTTTGGCCTTTTCATCTTTCTTTTCCTTTTTCTATTTAAACCTTTTGGCCTGTCTCAGCTAAAACTGGTACAGCTGTTATTTGTCACCCTGGGTTTTGGTTTAGTCACCACATTCGTTGTATTTATTTTTAAATACCTGCTTGAACCTTTTGTAATCAGAAATAACTGGACATTTGGAAAAAGCATTCTATGGGTTATACTTATTGCATCAAGCATTGGCGTTGCAAATTATTTTTATATATCAACTGTTTTTCACCAGCCGTTTGTATTTAAATTCATGCTGTATTCAATCTGGACCGCTTTGCTTGTCGGATTTATACCTGTTACAGCAAATTACATAATTTCATTTAACAGGATGTACCGGACCAGACTTGAGGAGGCTTCTATTCCCGCTGAAGAAATATCCTGGGAAAGTGAGGTTATTATTCGTGCAGGTAATCCCAAAAACGAAGTAAGATTAAATCCAAGAAACATAGCATATCTGTGTTCCAATGATAATTATGTAACAGTTGTAACAATTATTCATGAACTTCAGAATAAAACCACAATAAGGGGAACGCTTAAATCCGCTGAGGACGAACTAAAAAAGAATGACAGGTTTTTGCGATGCCATAAACGTTATATAGTAAACCTCGATTTTGTCGACAAGGTTACAGGACATAATCAAAACATGAAAATAAGACTATTCATGACAGGCGTTGAGATACCGGTATCACGAACAAAGGCAAATGAGGTTAACAGGCTTATTAAAAAACGTTGACTTAATAATAACCGGGTATCGGTCAACATATATAAAAACGTATTAAAACAGGTTTATAAATCTGAATTCCTGATCTTGTATCTATCACTTTACCCCAAATTTTAACTTTTCACCCCATCTCCTTATCTGTACGCCACTTATTCGGTTAATTGCCCACATTTCACTTGCATGTAGTTAAATACGCCGATAAATTTGTCATAAAAAACAAATGACAGATGCATTGATACTTGGATTAAGCAGTGGTTCAGCCTGCCTTGCGACATGCGGGATGGTAATGTTTCCGTACCTGATGTCAGGTTCATCAGGGGTCAGACGAATCAGCATCGATCTTTCAGTATTTTTAATTACCCGACTGGTTGCCTATTTTATCCTGGCTACTCTGGCCTGGTATTTTGGCCAGGCTTTTTTCAGTGATCCGGTCATACGGAATATCGTACCAGGAATACTATATATAGTTTTTGCATTAATGCTGGTGTGGTACAGTATTGACAGGAGCAGAAATCCAACCTGTCCGGCAAAAATGGCTAAGGTTGTAAATAATCGCAGGCTTGTCCCTTTTTTCCTGGGATTAGTTAACAGTTTTGGATTTTGTCCTGCATTATTTATCATTCTTACCAAAGGCGCAACACAGGGAACAATAGTCCAAAGCTATCTTGCCTTCCTGGCATTCTTTATTGGTTCGTCGCTCTGGTTTCTTCCCCTGCCGTTAGCCGGGAAGATTAGAAAAAGGGAAGTTTTAAGGACCATTGGTTTGCTTGCTACCGGGCTTGCAGGTATAATATTTATGATAAAAGGTATAACTAATCTAATAGGAGGAATTATTAATGGATAATGCTTTAAAAATCAAGGGAATGAATAAATCATTCGGAATATCGCTGCTGTATACTCTCCCGATGTTCCTAATAACATTCATGTTTATGACAGGCGGCAGACCTGATTTTTCAAATCCGTCTTCTACACTTGCTGTTCTGATTGCTTTTCTCCTGGTCAATGTTCTTTATTTTTTGATGCATTACACAGGAAAAACCGATAGGTACAGGGTAGTGCTTTTCATTATTTTCGCTTTGACTTTATCATTCACTCTGATAAAAAACCTGGTTGCAGTAAGGAACTCAATGTCGTTTTCCCAGGCAGATATACTGGAATGCAAGATCCCGTTCTGCCACCTGGTTATTCCTATGATGATACTGCCGGCAGTCTTCTCAAAGTCAATTATTTTCCCGGGAAGCATCCTTAACGGTTTTGCCAATATTTCATCGATGGTAGTTTTATGGTCAGTTGCTACATTGGTACTGGGAAGAGGTTTTTGTAGCTGGGGATGTTTTTATGGCGGATGGGATGATGGTTTTTCGCGAATGAGAAAAAAGCCTCTTGTCAGAAATATTAACGAAATATGGAAATGGATGCCATTTGCAGTCCTTTTCATGGTAGCTCTTACAGCTGCATTATCGCTTGTTCCTACATACTGTGCATGGATATGTCCTTTTAAGGCAGTGACTGAATTTGAGCAGGTCACTTCCGTTGAATCCGCGACAAAAGCCGGCATTTTCTTTAGCTTGTTTGCAGGGCTGGTTGTTGTATTGCCGGTAATGACAAAAAAAAGAACTCAGTGCAGCTATTTATGCCCGCTGGGAGCCGTTAACAGTATATCAAACAAGATAACCCCGTTTACTATCAAAATCGACAAAAACGCATGCAACGAATGCTTTAAATGCGTTGAGGTCTGTCCTATGTTTGCTCTTTCAAAAGAGAACATAAAAGAGGGCAAAGTATCTATATTCTGCAGCAAATGCGGTAAATGTGTGGATGCATGTTCAAAGAACGCTATTCATTATGGAATAAAAGGCGTACCTGCAGGTAGCATGAAGAATTTTTCAAGAAACCTTTTCCTGTTCGTCTCTTTTCTTTTTATGGCAATATTCTCTGCAGGATCAATAATTTCAACGTTACAAAGCCTTATCAAATTAGTATTATAAAAGAAGTGTAAAATGAAAAAAGTAAAAATAATTGCAGGTATGATCTGGGCATTTCTCTGTCTCATCCTTATAATTGTCTTATTTCCTGGTCTGACAGGGTTTTCAGCTTCGTTGGCGAAAGCTCCTTTTATGAAGATACATCCCAGGTATTCGGGCGGTGAAGTTGAGAAACAGATCATCTCAGAAGGGTGTACACTGGATGTGAGAAAGCCCGTTTTTAAAGGATTGATCAGAGACAGGAAGAATGGGTTCGTACAACTCGACTGGAAGGGAACAATACCGGTAAAAATATTGGACACAATAGACTATAACCTTGACGGGGTACCCGATTTTTATATTCTGGTAGATACAAAATTGCCAAAAACAGAAATTGAGCCCTTAAACGACAAAGTGAAAGAAATAGGAATTTCAACTCCCACATCTTACGGGTGGGCCGTCAGGGTTGATATAGCCAAATGATAAGTTTGTAAAAAATTTTTGAACAGAATGAATATAATAATATATCTGTCATTTGTTTTTGGTCTATCGGAATTAGGCCTGGTGCTGTTTAAAAGGGCAAAATCAGGTACTGTAAAAACCAAATATGATAAAGGATCGCTGATATTGTTGTGGGTTATTATGATATCCTGTATCACGGCAGGATTTTTCAAGGCAAAATACAGTAACTGGATTCCAATTAATTATATTCTTGCCTTAACAGGAATACTGTTATATATTTCAGGTTTGATAATAAGGTGGATGTCAATTATAAAGCTGAAAAAACGGTTTACCGTAAACGTTGCAATAAACAGGGGACACGTTCTTGAAACAGGAGGATTGTATAAATATATACGGCATCCATCTTACCTGGGATTACTATTAATATTAGCCGGTCTTTCTCTGGCTATGAACAGTTTAATCTCTTTTATTATAATAATTGTACCGGTATTTCTGGCATTGAATTACCGGATCTTTATTGAAGAGAAGATGCTGGAAGCTGAATTCGGGGAAGAGTATGCTAATTTCAGATCTACACGGAAAAAGATTATTCCGTATGTTTTTTGATGCAGACTGTATAGTCCATTGAATATCAGGTTTCAGTCTGGTACAGAAGCTGATTACGGTAATAGTAAAAAAGTGTTGATTGCGAGACCATTCCCACATAATGGTTCCGGCCATCGATAACCGGAAGGTTCCATGTTTTTGTTTTTTCCAGTTTGTTCATGACCTGCTCCATACGGTCCTCAATATGAACAATTTCTGGTGTTTTGATCATAATATCTCTGATTCTTACAGTTTCGTACTTGTTCACATCGAATAACAGTTTTCTGATATCGTTAAGCATAACAATTCCATAGTACTGATTGCCTTTATCAACAACAGGGAATATATTTCTTTTTGCACGGGTAAAAATACTCACCAGATCTCCAAGTGTTGCATCTGGGTCAACAGTAAGGAATCCTCTTTCGAGTACCTTGTTCAGGTTCATATGCTTAAGCAGCGACTCGTCCCCGGGCAGGGCTTCCGGTTTTTCCCTTCCAAATTTAAGACGGTTCATTTCCCTGGTATATGCTTTCATAATATCAGCAGTTGTAATAATACCGAGAACATTATAGGGATTATCGAAGTCGTTTACAACCACGATCTCATCCACCTGGTTATGAAGCATTATTTCCTGTGCCCTGTCTATTGTTTCATTAAGGCTTATTTTGAGTATATGCCTTTGCATGATATCAGCAACGGTATTAATATTAAGCTCGGATTGCTGCAGAAGCTTTGGCAGGTCTTTAATATAAAATGTTCCGACCAGTTGATGTTCTTTATTTATCACCGGGAACATTCTCTGCTTTGTATTTCTTAGAGTTAAAAGTATATTTTCAACAGGCATATCATCCTGAAGCGTATTATTATTTTTAGCACTGTTGAAAGTATTCCGCACCGTAATGGTCCTGAAAATATCATGTGCATATTCCCCGTAATGGGCCTGGGAATATATTTTACCCGGAACCTGACTTTGATAAATGCTCCATTTCCTGGCAACCAGGAATGAAAGTGTACATACCCACATACTTGGCATGAGGAGTTCATAATTACCAGTCAGTTCGCTTACCATAATAATTGTGGAAATGGGGGTATTCGCAGCGGCGGCAAAAAAGCCTGCCATACCTACAATGGCAAACGTGGAAGGATAAAGGGTGAATCCGGGAAAAATGAATTGCAGCAAATAACCTGAGGCCGCTCCAATCGTACCGCCTATCACCATAGAAGGCCCAAAAACCCCTGCACTTCCGCCTGATCCGATGGTAAAGGAAGTGGCAAGTATTTTCCCGACTGCAACCAATAAAATAACTCCAAGGCCGATCTTGGATATTCCGGTTTGCATTATCTCCTGTAAGATCCCATAACCTCCTCCCATAACATCAATGGTGTAATTCCGGTCTCCTGTTATTGTTATGAGTAAAAGAACAAGTCCTCCGGTCATTAATCCTCCGATAACAGGCTTTATATATTGCGGGATATGCCAGTCAGTAAAAATTTTCCTGACTCCGTAAAATGATTTGACAAATATCAGGGCCGCGAAAGCAAGCACCAATGCTTCAATAGTATACGGGATAAGTTCAAGCGGCTGCGTAAAACCATGCTGACCCACATTGGAAAATATATGATCCCATCCATACCGGAAAGAATAAACGGAGAATGCGATGATTGATGAAACAGCAGCGGGAAGAAGAACCTCAGCCTCAACTTCAGCAGAGGAATAAAGCACTTCAGCAGCAAAAATAGCACCGGCAAGGGGTGCCCTGAATATGCTGCCAATACCTGCTCCCATTCCGGCGGCTAAAAGCCATCGGCGTGTTTTTACATCAAGATTCAAACGTGTTGCCAGGAAACTTCCAAAGCCTGCACCTATCTGCGCGATGGGACCTTCCCGCCCGCCTGAACCTCCTGTACCGATTGTTATTACCGATGCAATGAGTTTTATAATAGGTACGGATGGCCTTATCAGGCCTCGTTTACGATGAAACGCTTTTATAGCTTCATCAGTGCCATGCCCTTCAGCTTCGGGAGCAAATTTATAAATCAGTATTCCTGCGATCAGCCCTCCGAGGGCGGGCAAAAAAACAATCAGGTAAGGATTGAAATTACCTGTCACAAAACGTAAAACCTGTCGTTCCCCGCCAGGTGCCAGGGGATTCAAACCCATCAGATGGTTGATCGAATATTCCTTAAGCAGAACGAGTAAAGACTGAAACAGGATGGCTCCCAGACCACTTATAACTCCTACAATTGAACCCAGCAATAACCATCTTCCAGCTGATCTGAAATCAAACTCTCTGTCAAGGGAATCCCATCCGGATATTTTCATTAAATAGTTTAGTTTTTAATGCCTCAAATAATAGTTATCTGTCTTCTTCTCTGCTAAGGATTACTGATTCCTTAAGAGTAAATGACATTAAAAGACTTAGCACCATAAGTCCGATTAAAAGAACCAGAGAAGTGGTCATAGAACCTGTTTCAGCTGATTTAAAACTGTCCATACCAAAAATAAAAGCTATTCCGGAAACCTGACCCATAAGAAGTAGCATACCATTTGATGTTCCTTCAGAAGTTGGAAAAGTTATTTCCGCGCCATACTGAAATCCTACTGGTCCTGCACTCAGAAGGAAAAATCCGAATACCATACCTGAAAAAAGTAAAAGCCAGTATGTTGTGGCAAAGGTTATACCTGTGAGGCCTAATGTTGCTCCAATAAGTGCTATTATAATAAATGGTGTTCTTTTTTTGTAACGATCGGAAAGAAGGGGAATTATAACTGCTCCCACAATACCACCCATTATCATTATTCCTCCTGTCATACCAGCCTGTGTGGATGAGAAACCCCGCGGCCTTAGTATATCTTCAATCCATGTTGTCACACTGTTGAATACCCCCAGTCCGATAAAAAATATGATCATCAGCCATATGAAGTCTCTTGTCCTCAATGTATTCTTGAATCCGTCGAAGACAAGTGACCTCTCTTCCTGGTCAGGCCTGCACGGTGCTGTCGGCGGTCTCTCTTTCATTAATACAACAAAGAGAATTGCAGAAACAATTGAAATAATGCCATAAATATATAACATGCCTTCTATACCTGATCCTATGATAAGATATGGCGTAAGAGTCATTCCAAGTAAAATTCCGAGATACATTGCAAGAGTTCCGAGTCCGGCAGCAGTGGCACGTTCCTCAAGAGGGAACCAGCGTGCTGCCAGTTTTGTTATTGCATTAAGAACAAAAGGCTGACCTATTGCTATGCCGATTTGTGCAATCAGGAGAATTTGATAGTTGGTTCCTGCAAAACCACGCACCAGACCGAATATACCTGTAAATACCGCTCCGATACCAACTCCTGTCCGGATTCCGTATTTATCAATGATCCATGATGCAGGTACAGACACTACAATGTAAACTATCATAAAGCACATCGACAGAATACCTATCTGAAGATCAGTTACTCCGTAATAAGCCGTGGCATCGCCTGTTATTGGAGCAAATGTGATCCAGAGTAACTGGTTTACTGCCACTATCAGCATATATATACATAGCATCAGCCACCGTACACCATAAACTTTAAAACCTGATTGTTGCATAAGGGTAATTTTGAGTATTAATTGTCATGTTCTTCAGGTATCCGGATTGACTTCCTCCTGAACTCGGAAAATACAATCGAGGCAGCCATTCCCACATTAAGGGAGTCTATTCCAAATTTTACCTTGCTATACCTTGGTATCATTATTCTTTCGGTAATATAAGACACCAGTCTTTCAGAAATTCCCCGGGATTCATTCCCAAGCAATATAATGCCTTTATTGTCAAGCCTGTGATTGTAAACCGATTCTCCGTCAAGCATTGTTCCAAATATAGGCGTATTATTTTCAGCTGCAAAAATAAAAAGTTTTTCCAAATCGGAATAATATACATTAACATGAAGCAAGGCTCCCATACTTGCCTGAATAACTTTAGGATTATATACATCGACGCAATCAGGCGAGCAAATAATATTCCTTATACCAAACCATCCCGCAGCCCTGATTATGGTTCCCAGATTTCCGGGATCCTGGACAAAGTCGAGAGCAACGCTCAATTGACTGACCAGGGCATCCCTGTCAAGGTTTCTTTCAGGCATTGGTACCAGGGCAAGGACGTTATGAGGAGTTTTTAATGTGCTGACCTGCTTTAGTTCCTTATAACTGGCATCTTCAATTTCCATGACAGTTTCCAGAAGATCTGCCGGGATAGAAGTGATAAATTCAGGCTTGGCTATTAAAGCCTTTATTGGGATCTTTGCACCCAGAAACTCCCTGACTAGTTTGTCTCCTTCAATTACATACAGGCCTTTCTCGTCTCTTGTCTTTTTCTTCTGAAGAGAGATAATAAATTTTATTCTGTTTTTACTGATCATGGTTAAGTTGCAAATCGGAAATCAGTATCATTTTCCTTAATATGGCATAATATTACTTTTATTTTTCAGACTGTAAAGCACGCAAAGAATTTTTTAATTTACAAGTATGCTTCCCTACCAGTTATTTCCGGTTGTTGGATAATTTAAGCGTAAGCCATGACCATCAGATGTGAAGCAAGCCCTTTCCTAAACAACTGACTTCATTTAATTGCCTCTTAAGGGTGCAACTTTTTTGACTTTAACTTCAGATTTTTATTGATATATTTGACTTAAATTTTACTTTAACTCTTGAAAAAACCCAAAAGCTATAAAAATCTGACCGGTTCAGGGTATTTTTTTGTCCTTACCCTCTTTATTTTATTGTTATCATCCTGTAATCCAACAAAATATGTTCCTGCGAATGAAACACTCCTTGAGAATAACCATGTTGTGATTAATGAGGAAGGTATAAAGAAAAGCGCTCTGGTGCCCTATATTAAACAGACACCTAACAAGAGGATCTTTGGTGCCAGATTTTATCTTGGCCTTTATAATCTGTCAAATATTAATAAAACCAGATGGCCTCACAAATGGTTAAGGGAAATAGGGGAGGAGCCTGTAATTTTTGATTCATTGTCGGCGGTTAAAAGCAAAAACCAGATACAATCATATATTGAATCAAAAGGATATTTTGACGGAAAAGTGACAGATACGGTGGAGACGGAAAAAAGGAGATCAACGATTTATTACAGAGTAGAGCTTAGCCGGCCTTATACTATACGTAATATTCATTATGAGATTGCTGACAGCAACATACAAAAGCTGTTTTTCTTTGATTCGGTTGAATGTGTTATACAAAGAGGCAAACCTTATGATGTGGATGTTTTGCAGGCTGAAAGGAAAAGATTTGAACGTTATATAAAAGATCGGGGATTTTATTATTTCTCGGCGGATAATATATTTTTCAGGATTGACAGTACGGTAGGGAGAAGGCAGGTTGACATTTATTATCTGATAAGGAATTCACCAAAAGCTGATGAGAACGGCAGTATCAGTTATGTACCATATTCAGTTTACACTGTAAAAAATATTTATATATATCCCGATTTTGTTCCCAGGGAAGCTATTGAAGGCGGAGAAGCTTATCTGAGTAAGCTTGATACTGTCAATTACAGAGGTTATAATTTCGTTTCATCAGAAAAACCCCCCGCTATTAAATATGATCTCATTATTCAGAATATGTACCTGAAGCCGGGAAAAACTTACAATATTACAAATACCGAACAGACACAGGCGCATCTGTTGTCCTTGAAGGTTTACCGTCTTGTTAATATCCTCTATAACGATTCAAAAATAAGTGGAACCTCACAGGGTCAGGCCTCTATGCTTGACTGCAATATAGAGCTTACCATGCTTAATCTGCAATCCTACCGTATAGAGCTTGAGGGTACTAATTCCGCCGGCAACCTTGGAGGGGCCCTTAATCTTGTGTATCAGCATAAGAATCTTTTTCACGGGGCCGATCTTTTCAGTATGACCCTAAAAGGAGCATACGAAGCTTATTCACAGCAGAACAGTAAGCTCAACAGTACTGAGGAATACGGTGTGGAAACCAGCCTGAGGCTGCCGAAATTTTTGCTTCCTTTCCTTGAAAAGGAGAGTTTTATCCAGAAGTACAATCCCTCGACTACCTTTCTTACAGCTTTTAATTATCAGAAAATGCCATTTTATACCCGTACTATGGCAACAGCTACATTCAGGTACGACTGGAGGGCTGGCAATTACAAGGAACATATAGTTAATCCCCTGGAGCTGAACCTGGTTAAGCTCCAGTCGATTGATGATTCATTCCGGATAAAAATTGATGCATCTCCTTACCTGGCGAATAGTTACAAGGATGTAATGATTCTGGGAGGCGGATATTCATATATATTTAATAATCAGAATATCAACAAATCAAAACATTTCTGGTTCCTGAGAATAAATGCTGAGACAGCAGGCAACCTTCTCGCAACTGCTGCAAAGCTGATAGGAGCTGCCAAAACCGACAGTGCGTATAATATATTTGGTCAACCATTTGCTCAGTATATAAAAGCTGAAGCGGACCTTAGATATAATTACAGGATAAATGACCTGAGTTCAGTTGTTTACAGGGGGTTTGCAGGTTTTGGAATACCCTATGGCAATTCCAAGGCAATACCTTTTGAAAAGCAATATTTCGGAGGAGGTGGAAATGATATTCGTGCCTGGCAGGTCCGCTCCCTTGGACCAGGTTCATACCTTGCTCCAAAGACATCAAACGGCCTGTATAACCAGACTGCTGACATAAAGCTGGAAGCAAATGCCGAATACAGGTTTAAGCTTTTCTGGATTCTTGAGGGAGCAGTTTTCCTTGATGCAGGAAATATCTGGACTTACAAAGATGATTCTTCAAGACCGGGAGCACAGTTTAAATTCGGCAGTTTTTATAAAGATATTGCTGTTGGCACCGGAACCGGACTGAGATTCGACTTTAAATTTGTTATCGGCAGATTAGACCTGGGGATGAAGCTTCGGGATCCTTCCATCAAGGCCGGATCAAACTGGATTTTTCTTAATGGTCCATATACCTTCAAAAAAGACTTTGTGGTGGTACTGGGAATAGGTTACCCATTCTGATTTTCCTGGTTCGGTTATAACTTGTTTGATACCTGATGAATGTCTGGCTATAATACCTTTCATCGGAAAAAACAGTATTCAATTTAAGGTTATTTTCCAAGAATTAACTAAATTGCAGGAAGTCTCACTGTATTGTTCTGAAAATGAAGCTGAATTTTGAACCTCTCAGAAAATGGTTTGGCTATTCAAGAAAGGAAAGAAGAGCCTCTTTTATACTGGTTCTGATTATTGTAATTACAATTTCCTTAAGATATTTTGTTCCTGAAACTAATGCTGAACTTGAAGATGTAACTGCCAGCTTTGCAGATATTAATAGCAATTTCAAATTGACTGATGGTGAAATTTCTGCTGTTACAGCCGCAATCGTTTTTGATCCGAACACGGCAGATTATGCCACGCTTATGAAAGCAGGGCTGGACAGTAAAGCAGCAGCTACACTGATTAATTACAGGAAAAAAGGAGGAAAGTTCAGAAAAGCTGAAGATATCAGGAAAGTATATGGTTTAGGAGAACAAAAGGCAAATGAACTTGTCCCTCTCATTGAACTTAAACCCGATACCGACAAACGAAAGTACATGGCAGATTCTACCCGTAATTACCACAGGCCCATGATCGATCTTAATAATAGCGAC
Source organism: uncultured Bacteroidales bacterium (assembly GCA_963815075.1). Taxonomy (GTDB): domain Bacteria; phylum Bacteroidota; class Bacteroidia; order Bacteroidales; family VadinHA17; genus LD21. The sequence continues at coordinate 309,138 of CAWFFK010000015.1, read as the reverse complement.
TCAGCTTTGCTCGTTACTCTGCCAGGGATTGGTCCTGTTCTATCAGTGAGGATAATAAAATACAAAAAGCTGCTTGGTGGCTACGCGTCTGTTGAACAGTTGAAAGAGGTCTATGGGCTTCCATTGGAAACATTTGATTTGATAAGAGGTAGGGTTTATGCAGACACCTCTGTTATTCAGAAAACCAGAATAAATTCAGCCGGTTTTAAGGAATTATCAAGGTTGCGGTATATTGATAAATATGAAATTTCAGCCATTCTGAAGTACAGGGAGTTAAAGGGAAGGATCAGGAATATGCAAGATCTTACCGGGAATAAATTGATATCAGCTGACAAAGCACTTAAAATCAAGCCGTATATAAGTTTTGAGTGAAGCGAAGCTTAATGAAGATCCTCTTTTGAGATAACTCATATAATATGAGTTGGAGATTCCTCGCTTTGCTCGGAATGACATCACATTTTAGTGGTTAATGGGGGGTGAAGAAGTGGCAATTCGCGAAACAAATCAAAAGGCAAGAAATATTTATCTGCGAATCGCCACTTCTCCACCCCCCATATTCTCCTCAAAAGACCTATCATCCCGAGTGCCAGCGAGGGATCTCCTACTACCATTTACTAATGATGCAATCAGAAATCAGGGTTATTTGATATGTGGTACTTAGGCCTTATTAACAGGGATGAAGCTATCCGGGGTAACCTCCAAGTTTTTACCGTATTTCTTGCAGGACTCCGGGAAATTTAGTATTTTTATTAGATACAAAATCCGTAAATAGAATTGAAAAATGATTTATAAATCTTAAAAACAGTGTATCATGGATAATTTATTCCCATAAATGTTTTGAAAAGACTTTTTCTATTTCTAACTTTGCGCCTCGTTTAAAAACTGAATTATTTATTATGATCATTGTACCATTAAAAGAAGGCGAAAACATTGAAAGAGCTTTAAAGAAGTTCAAGAGAAAATTTGAAAAGACGGGAGTGATTCGTGAATTACGTTCACGTCAGGCTTTTATTAAGCCTTCAGTACGCCGGAGAGAAGAAATCAAGAAGGCTAAGTACGTTCAGAAGATGCAGGAGAGCGAAGAGTAATTCGCTGTGTGGCATTTTATTTTTTAATAAAACAGATATGGAGGTTCCTTCATGAGCCTTAAGGAATCGTTCTTACAATATCTGCAAATCGAAAAGCGGTATTCTCCGCATACTGTTCGTTCATATTTAAACGATCTGGATCAGTTTCATTCTTTTTTACTGGAACAAGGTCTTCCGGATGATCCGGTTGGAGTTACCTCGTATGATATCAGAAGATGGATTATGAATCTGCTTGATAATAATTATGCGGCAGTAAGTGTTCACCGGAAAATATCATGTCTAAGGGTATTTTACAGATATTTAAGAAAAGAAGGGATAATAAAGAGCGATCCGCTTGAAAAAGTTGTCCTGCCAAAAAGGAAAAAAACACTTCCCGCATTTGTAGAAGAGGGAGCACTGGAAAAGCTTCTTGATGAATATAATTTTGGTGACAGTTTTGCAGGGATAAGGAATCATACGATTATAGAGATGTTATACATGACAGGTATGAGGAGATCGGAACTGATCGGGCTCCACGACAGTGATATTGACATTTCAGAAGGAACAGTAAAAGTTACGGGAAAAAGAAACAAACAAAGGATTATTCCTCTCGTTAAATCATTTACTCAGCGGCTGGAACAATATATTGTGAAAAGAGATGAAAATGTTGAACAAGTGAACGATGGATGGTTTTTTGTTACGGATAAAGGGAACAAGTTATATGATAAATATGTTTATAATACAGTACATAATTATCTTACCATGGTCACAACAATTGAGAAAAAAAGCCCCCATATCCTGAGGCATACTTTTGCCACGCATATGCTTAACAGGGGAGCTGATCTTAATTCAATTAAAGAGTTTCTCGGACATGCGAATCTTTCAGCGACTCAGATCTATACACACAATACTTTTGAAAAACTCAAAAAAATATACAAACAGGCTCATCCAAGGGCTTAAATATTAATCAAATAATAGGAGGTACTACAATGAACATTCAGATTCATTCAGTTCGGTTTGATGCCGACAAAAAGCTAATCGACTTTGTTCAGCAGAAACTGGATAAGTTGACCCAGTTTGGAGAAGATATTGTCAATGCGGAAGTCTTTTTAAGACTTGTCAAAGATCAGGACAGGGAGAACAAAATTAGCGAAATTAGGCTGGAGTTACCGGGTGGACCTTTATTTGCAAAGAAGCAGAGCAAGACATTTGAAGAGGCGACTGATGATGTTATTGAGGCTCTTAAAAAGCAGATTACCAAGCATAAACAAAAGAAGAGAGGAGTCTGAAGATTCTAATTTCAAAAATATATTGATTTATTTTGATTAGTAAAATTTTAATTCATACATTTGCAAACCGTTTTTTGAGGGTGAATTATGCTCTCGCGGGGCGTTCTTTAAATTGCCGATGTAGCTCAGTTGGTCAGAGCAGCTGATTTGTAATCTGCAGGTCGGGGGTTCGAATCCCTTCATCGGCTCTTGAAAGATTTGTAAATGTGTGTCTTAGGAGTGAGATTCTGGTTTAAGAAGGGGAGATACCAAAGCGGCCAACTGGGGCAGACTGTAAATCTGCTGGCGAATGCCTTCGTAGGTTCGAATCCTGCTCTCCCCACTTAGAACAGAAACAGACCGGAACCTGGTGGCATTTATGGAAAAGGGGATGGTTCTCTTGGACGATATTAAGCGGGAGTAGCTCAGTTGGTAGAGCATCAGCCTTCCAAGCTGAGGGTCGCGGATTCGAGTTCCGTCTCCCGCTCACTTTTAAGGCCAGAGTAGCTCAGGGGTAGAGCACTTCCTTGGTAAGGAAGGGGTCGGGGGTTCAATTCCCCCCTCCGGCTCAACGGCAAAAATGATATAAATTGATTATAGATAAACTAAATTTAATAAGCTTGGAGTTATGGCAAAAGAAAAATTTGACAGGTCGAAACCGCACGTAAATATTGGTACAATTGGTCACGTTGACCATGGTAAGACCACTTTGACGGCAGCGATCACTATGGTCCTTGCCAAGAGGGGTCTCTCTGAAATCAGAGATTTTGACTCAATTGATAATGCCCCGGAAGAGAAGGAGAGAGGTATTACAATTAACACTGCACACGTTGAATATCAGACAGCTACCCGTCACTATGCGCACGTTGACTGCCCGGGCCACGCTGACTATATCAAGAACATGGTCACCGGTGCTGCGCAGATGGATGGTGCCATACTTGTTGTTGCTGCGGATGACGGCCCGATGCCTCAGACACGTGAACATATTCTTCTCGCACATCAGGTTAACGTTCCTAAGGTGCTCGTTTTTATGAATAAAGTAGATATGGTTGATGATGAAGAACTTCTCGAACTGGTTGAAATGGAGGTTCGTGATCTTCTGAATTTCTATAAATTTGATGGTGATAATGCCCCTGTTATCCGTGGTTCCGCACTTGGTGCGATGCATGGTGAACCAAAATGGGAGGAAAAAGTTATGGAACTGATGGATGCAGTTGATACTTATATTCCAATTCCTCCCCGTGAGAATCAAAAACCGTTCCTTATGCCTGTTGAAGACGTATTTTCAATAACTGGCAGAGGTACTGTTGCAACAGGTCGTATCGAAACAGGTGTTGTTCTTACCGGCGATGAACTTGAACTTATCGGACTTGGTGCTACCAAACGCAAATCAGTATGTACCGGTGTTGAAATGTTCCGCAAGATCCTCGACAGGGGTGAAGCCGGCGATAATGTAGGTCTTCTGCTTCGTGGTGTTGACAAAAAAGAGATCAAAAGAGGAATGGTTCTTGCCAAACCGGGGTCAATAACTCCTCATACAAAGATCAAGGCTGAGGTTTATGTTCTTAAGAAAGAAGAAGGCGGACGTCATACTCCGTTCCATAATAAATATCGTCCCCAGTTCTACGTTAGGACTCTTGATATTACCGGTGAGATCACTCTGCCCGAAGGAACAGAAATGGTAATGCCCGGCGATAATGTTACAATCACTGTTGACCTTATCTATCCTGTTGCTATTAATGTCGGACTGCGTTTTGCCATCCGCGAAGGCGGCAGAACAGTGGGTGCCGGACAGGTAACTGAGATATTAGAATAACGGTTTTGGATATATGTTGTTGAAACGCAATGTATTGCGTTTCAACAAACAAATACGGGTGTAGCTCAGTTGGTAGAGCACTGGTCTCCAAAACCAGGTGTCGGGAGTTCGAGTCTCTCCTCCCGTGCGAAAACATTAATACTATGAATTTAAAAGGATATATCAAAGAATCATTCACGGAACTTGTGCACAAAGTAACCTGGCCGACATTTAGTGAACTCCAGAACAGTGCAGTTTTAGTTATGGTTGCTACACTGATATTTGCAGTATTAGTTGCCGGCATGGATTTTATTTTTAGCCGTGCGATGCATTTCATTTACAGTTTGTTATACTAAACTATAATCGGTTCCAATGAGTGAGAATATAAAGAAGTGGTACGTGCTTCGGGCTATCGGTGGAAAGGAAAAAAAGGTCAAGGAATATATCGATAGTGAAGTGGTACGTCTGAAACTCGAAGAGTATATCTCACAGGTTCTTATTCCGACCGAGAAGGTTTATCAGATAAGAGCAGGTAAGAAAATAAGCAAGGAAAGAACATTTTTTCCTGGTTACGTTCTGGTAGAAGCTGTTCTTGTTGGTGAAATCCCACATCTTTTGAGAAATGTTCCAAATGTTATCGGGTTCCTGGGATCCCAGGATGGTGAACCGGTACCGCTCAGGAAATCTGAAATAAACCGGATTCTTGGAAAAGTTGATGAACTGAATGCAAGCGATGAGGAACTGAATGTTCCGTTCTTCGTTGGCGAATCAGTTAAAGTGATAGACGGCCCGTTCAACAGTTTTACGGGAATTATTGAAGAGGTGAATGATGAAAAGAAAAAGCTTAAAGTGATGGTTAAAATCTTCGGACGGAAAACACCGCTTGAGCTGAGTTTTATGCAGGTAGAAAAAGAAAATTAACAGAAGATATTGGCGGTTGTAATATTCATAATGCTTCCTGAATGACTGCCAAGCTCTCGCAATAAACACGCAAATTTTAAATTATGGCAAAAGAAGTAGCTGGAATTATCAAGTTACAGATTCGTGGCGGAGCAGCTAATCCATCTCCTCCTGTAGGACCTGCTTTAGGTTCGAAAGGTGTGAACATAATGGATTTTTGTAAGCAATTTAATGCGAGGACTCAGGATAATGCTGGGAAGGTTATACCGGTCGTAATAACTGTTTATGGTGACAAATCATTCGATTTTGTCACAAAAACACCACCGGTAGCTGTTCAGCTACTCGAAGTTTCTAAGGCTAAAAAAGGCTCTCAGGAACCTAACAGAGACAAAGTTGCATCAATATCCTGGGACCAGGTCAAAACAATTGCTGAAGATAAAATGGAAGACTTGAACTGTTTTACTCTTGAGTCTGCCATGAGAATGGTTGCTGGTACCGCCAGAAGTATGGGAATTACTGTAAGAGGCGAATTCCCTGTAAAATAATTAATTAGGAGAAAAAATGACTAAACTTACCAAAAATCAGAAGTTTGCTCTTGAGAAACTCGACAGGAATAAACTTTATACATTGAAAGAAGCTTCCGCTTTGGTTAAGGAAATGACAAAAACCAAATTTGATGCTTCAATCGATTTAGACGTAAGGTTAGGTATAGATCCGAGAAAATCCAATCAGATGGTTCGCGGTGTCGTTTCACTCCCTCACGGAACTGGTAAAGAGACGCGTGTACTCGTGCTCTGTACCCCCGATAAGGAAGCTGAAGCAAAAGAAGCCGGGGCTGATTTTGTTGGTCTTGACGACTTCGTCGAAAAGATCAAAGGTGGTTGGACCGATATGGATGTTATTATAACCATGCCGTCTGTAATGGGAAAGGTCGGTCAGTTAGGGAGAATACTCGGTCCTCGCGGACTGATGCCTAACCCTAAAAGTGGAACTGTCACCATGGAAATTGGTAAAGCTGTTAAAGAAGTGAAGCAGGGTAAGATTGATTTCAAAGTAGACAAAAGCGGAATCATTCATGCCTCAATAGGAAAAGTCTCATTCGAACCAAATAAGATCGTTGACAACGCAAGAGAGTTTATCTCAATTGTAAACAAACTTAAACCCGCGGCCGCGAAAGGTACCTACATACGTAGCGTATTCATATCCAGCACAATGAGTGCGGGTGTTAAGATCGATCCAAAGGGCATAGATGATTAATTGGTTAAGTTAAACTGAATAAATAATGAGACGGGAAGAAAAAAACGCTATCATAGACAGCCTTGCTGAGAGATTAAAAGAGTTCAGCCACTTTTATCTGACTGATACTGCTCAGCTTAACGCAGCTGATACGAGTGACCTGAGAAGAAAGTGTTTTGAAAACGATATAAAACTTGTCGTTGTTAAGAATACTCTCCTTAAAAGAGCACTTGAGCAGTCTAATGGGAACTTTGAAGAACTGTACCCGGTTCTTAAAGGTACTTCGTCCATCATGTTCACACAATCCGGTAATAGTCCTGCAAAACTGATCAAGGAATTCCGGAAGAAACATGATAAACCTGTACTTAAAGGTGCATACGTTCAGGAATCAGTTTACGTGGGAGATAATATGCTCGACACGCTTGTTTCGATTAAGACAAGAGAAGAACTGATAGGTGATATAATAATGCTTTTGCAGTCACCGGCCAAGAATGTCATATCAGCACTCCAGTCAGGTGGAAATAAAATTCACGGTGTTCTTGAAACACTATCAAAAAGAGAAGAAAAGTAAAATATAATTAAATTAAAAATCGATAAAAATGGCAGATCTTAAGAAATTTGCAGAAGAACTGGTTAACTTGTCTGTAAAGGAAGTAAACGAACTGGCTAAAATACTGAAAGAAGAGTATGGCATTGAACCCGCTGCAGCTGCAGTTACCGTTGCCGGACCGGCAGCTGGTGGCGAAGCACCTGCTGCAGAAGAGAAATCATCATTCGATGTTATTCTCAAAAACGCAGGCGGTCAGAAACTTCAGATAGTAAAACTGGTCAAAGATATCACCGGTCTTGGTCTTAAAGAAGCTAAAGCAGTTGTAGACTCTGCTCCAGCTCCCGTAAAAGAGGGTGTATCAAAAGATGAAGCAGAAGCAATTAAAGGTCAATTGGTAGAAGCAGGAGCTGAAGTTGAACTTAAATAAGTTATACCTGATTGATAGGTTATAGGTTTAGTCCCGTTTTTTTCGGGACTAAGCCTTTTCGTTCTTTAAATTATAAGTTCACTTAATCTTTTAATAAATGTCTTCAAAAAATAAAGAAAGAATAAGTTTCGCATCCAGAAAGAATCACATTGATTATCCTGATTTTCTGGAGATTCAGTTGAAATCCTTTGGTGAGTTTTTCCAGCTCGGAACAACTCCGGAAAACAGGAAGAGAGAAGGACTTTTTAAGGTCTTTACAGAAAACTTCCCAATAACTGATACCAGGAACAATTTCGTTTTAGAATTTCTGGATTATTATATTGACCCTCCACGTTATACAATAGAAGAATGCATTGAACGCGGACTTACTTTCAGCGTTCCGCTAAAGGCAAAACTAAAACTTTACTGCACAGATCCTGAACATGAGGATTTTGATACAGTCATCCAGGATGTGTATCTTGGTACGGTACCCTATATGACTGATCGTGCTACGTTCGTCATTAATGGTGCTGAACGAGTGGTTGTTTCACAGTTGCACCGCTCGCCGGGGGTCTTCTTTGGTCAAAGCGTACATGCAAACGGAACTAAACTTTATTCGGCCAGGATAATTCCTTTCAAAGGTTCCTGGATCGAATTTGCGACGGATATTAACAATGTGATGTATGCATATATCGACAGGAAGAAAAAACTGCCGGTAACAACTCTTCTCAGAGCTATCGGATTTGAAAGCGATAAGGAGATACTCGAGATTTTTAACCTTGCTGAAGAACATAAAGTCTCAAAAACAAACATTAAGAAACTTATCGGACGCAAACTGGCTGCCAGGGTGCTGAAGACATGGATCGAAGATTTTGTTGATGAAGATACAGGCGAGGTTGTTTCAATTGAAAGAAATGAAGTAATTCTCGACAGAGAGACGGTCATCGAATCAGAACACGTTGACATGATAGTTGATTCAGGTGCAAAAGCCATTCTCTTGCATAGGGATGATACCTCTCTTTCGGATTATGCCATAATATATAATACACTTCAGAAAGATCCTTGTAACTCCGAAAAAGAGGCAGTTATTTATATCTATCGCCAGCTGCGTAATGCTGAACCACCTGATGAGGCTACTGCCCGTGATGTTATTGACAAGCTGTTTTTCTCTGATAAGCGATATGATCTGGGGGAAGTGGGACGCTACAGGATCAATAAGAAACTGGGACTAAATACCGAGATGGATGTCAAGATCCTCACCCGTGAAGATATAATAAAGATCATTGGCTACCTTATTGAACTTATTAATTCCAAAACAGATATAGATGATATTGATCACCTGAGTAACAGGAGAGTGCGTACTGTTGGTGAACAGCTTTATGCACAGTTCGGTGTCGGTCTTGCCAGAATGGCTCGTACCATACGTGAAAGAATGAATGTCAGAGATAATGAGGTGTTTACACCGGTTGACCTGATAAATTCAAAAACTCTTTCATCGGTTATTAATTCTTTCTTCGGTACAAACCAGCTGTCGCAGTTTATGGACCAGACCAATCCGCTGGCTGAAATGACGCATAAGCGGCGTATGTCAGCTCTCGGACCTGGCGGACTTTCACGCGAAAGAGCAGGTTTTGAGGTCAGGGACGTTCATTACACGCACTATGGACGACTTTGTCCAATCGAAACTCCGGAAGGGCCAAATATCGGTCTTATCTCATCACTGTGCGTTTATGCCAAAATTAATTCGCTTGGTTTTATAGAGACACCCTATCTGAAAGTTAAGGATGCCCAGGTGGATTTCAGTGAAAATGGCATTGTGTGGCTTAGTGCTGAGGAAGAAGAAGAAAAAATGATAGCCCAGGCCAATGCGACTTTGCTTAGCGACGGACATTTCGAAAACCCGCGGGCAAAATGCAGATACGAAGCCGACTATCCATTCGAAGAGGTTAACAAGGTCGATCTGATGGACGTTGCTCCAAACCAGATCGCCTCAATAGCTGCATCGCTTATCCCGTTCCTTGAACACGACGATGCTAACAGGGCTCTGATGGGTTCTAACATGATGAGGCAGGCTGTTCCTCTTATAAACCCTGAAGCTCCGATTGTGGGCACAGGCCTTGAAGCACAGGTGATCAAAGACAGTCGTATACTTTATGCAGCCGAAGGCGACGGAGTGGTTGAATTCGTCGATTCAAATGAAATTGTGGTCAGGTACACCCGTACCGATGAAGAGAAGTTCGTAAGCTTCGATGATGACATCAAGCGTTATTTGCTTCCCAAGTATAAAAAGACAAACCAGAATACCTGTATAAACCTTATCCCGGTAGTAAGAAAAGGAGAAAAAGTCACAAAAGGACAGGTTCTTACTGAAGGCTATGGGACAAAGAATGGCGAACTGGCACTCGGAAGAAACCTTAAAGTGGCTTTCATGCCATGGAAAGGATATAACTTTGAGGATGCTATCGTTATTTCTGAGAAAGTTGTACAGGAAGATTTCTTCACATCAGTCCATATTGATGAATACCAGCTTGAGGTTCGCGATACAAAACGAGGTCTTGAAGAACTTACTTCAGATATTCCAAATGTAAGCGAGGAAGCTACCAAAAACCTCGATGAGAATGGTCTTATAAGGATTGGAGCGCATATCAGGCCGGGCGATATCCTGATTGGCAAAATCACCCCGAAAGGAGAATCTGACCCTTCTCCGGAAGAGAAACTGCTCCGGGCAATATTTGGCGATAAGGCGGGCGATGTAAAAGATGCATCCCTTAAAGCTGGTCCGTCACTGGAAGGAGTGGTTATCGATAAGAAACTGTTTACCAGAGCTATTAAGGACAGGAAAGCCAAGGCTGTCGAAAAGCCGCTGCTTGACAAAATAGAAACAGACTTTAACAGAAGCGTTGATGAACTGAAGGCAAGGCTCGTGGATAAACTTTTCATTCTTGTGAATGGCAAGACCTCTCAGGGTGTAAAGGATTACCTGAATGTTGATGTTATTCCGAAAGGAAGCAAATTCACCTTAAAACAGCTTCAAGAGGTAGATTTCATGAATGTTAATCCTAACAAGTGGACTACAGATAAGAAGAAGAATGATAGTATAAAGCAGCTTCTTCATAATTATATTATTAAGTTTAAGGAGATAGACGGCGTTTATAAACGCAGGAAATATAATATTACCATTGGCGACGAACTGCCGGCAGGTATTGTCCGTTTGGCTAAAGTATATATTGCAAAGAAACGTAAAATTAAGGTGGGAGATAAAATGGCCGGCCGTCATGGTAACAAGGGTATTGTTGCAAGGATAGTCCGTGCCGAAGATATGCCTTTCCTTGAAGATGGTACTCCCGTTGATATCGTTCTTAATCCTCTGGGCGTTCCTTCAAGGATGAACCTGGGACAGATTTATGAGACCGTTCTCGGCTGGGCCGGACAGAAGCTGGGACTTACTTTTTCTACACCTATTTTCGATGGCGCGACTATAAATCAGATTACCGGATATACCGAAGATGCACAACTGCCCAAATACGGGAAGACATATCTTTACGATGGTGGTACCGGTGAACGATTCGATCAGCCTGCAACTGTTGGCGTAATTTATATGCTTAAGCTGGGCCATATGGTTGATGATAAGATGCATGCCCGTTCCATCGGACCATACTCACTTATCACGCAGCAACCCCTGGGCGGAAAAGCTCAGTTCGGAGGCCAGCGTTTTGGTGAAATGGAGGTTTGGGCTCTCGAAGCATTCGGAGCAGCTCACATCCTTCAGGAAATACTTACAATAAAGTCAGATGATGTTGTTGGCCGCGCCAAAGCATATGAGGCTATTGTAAAAGGAGAACCAATGCCGTTACCTGGTATACCGGAATCGCTAAATGTTCTCCTGCACGAGCTTAGAGGTCTCGGACTTAGCGTAATACTTGATTAAGTGATTCGCAAGTTTATGAATTTTTAGTTTTAGTATTAAAAAATATTCAGCATATGTCATTCAGAAGAGATAACAAAACAAAGACCAGTTACTCAAAAATCTCGATAGGTCTGGCTTCACCTGAAGAAATTCTTGATCGTTCAAGTGGTGAAGTACTGAAACCCGAAACAATAAATTACCGTACCTATAAGCCTGAGCGCGATGGATTATTCTGCGAGAGGATTTTTGGTCCGGTAAAGGACTATGAGTGTCATTGCGGAAAGTACAAAAGGATCCGTTATAAAGGAATTGTATGCGACCGCTGCGGTGTGGAGGTTACGGAGAAAAAGGTGCGTCGCGAAAGGATGGGGCATATTTCCCTGGTCGTGCCTGTTGCTCATATCTGGTACTTCCGTTCATTGCCTAATAAAATAGGGTACCTGCTCGGTCTTCCGACGAAGAAACTCGATTCAATTATTTATTATGAGAGATATGTCGTTATCAACCCGGGAATAAAAGCGGTTGATGGTATAAAATATCTCGATTTCCTTACAGAAGAGGAGTACCTCGAAATTACCGAATCTCTTCCAAAAGAAAACCAGTACCTGGAAGATAATCACCCTGATAAATTTGTTGCTGATATGGGTGCAGAGGCTCTTTATAAGCTTCTCAGCCGTATCGATCTCGACGAGATGTCTTATTCACTTCGTCACAGGGCCAATACGGAAACATCGCAACAACGTAAAAACGAAGCACTTAAGCGCCTTCAGGTTGTTGAGGCATTCAGAGATTCCAAATCGGTAAACAAACCTGAATGGATGATCATAAAAGTGGTGCCTGTAATTCCTCCGGAATTAAGGCCTTTAGTTCCTCTCGATGGCGGACGTTTTGCAACAAGCGACCTGAACGACCTTTACAGAAGGGTTATCATCAGGAACAACCGCCTGAAAAGACTTATAGAGATTAAGGCTCCTGAAGTAATTCTCCGTAATGAAAAACGCATGCTCCAGGAAGCAGTTGATTCATTGTTCGATAATTCAAGGAAGGCTAATGCTGTTAAAACAGATGCAAACCGTCCCCTGAAGTCGCTCAGCGACAGTCTGAAAGGTAAACAGGGAAGGTTCCGTCAGAACCTTCTTGGAAAAAGGGTTGACTATTCGGCACGTTCGGTCATTGTCGTTGGACCCGAGCTGGGACTGCACGAATGTGGTTTACCAAAAGATATGGCTGCAGAACTCTATAAGCCATTTATTATACGTAAACTCATTGAGCGAGGTATAGTAAAAACCGTAAAGTCGGCAAAGAAGATCGTCGACAGGAAAGACCCTGTTGTGTGGGATATACTCGAAAATGTACTTAAAGGACACCCTGTTCTGCTTAACAGAGCTCCTACTCTTCACAGGCTTGGTATTCAGGCTTTCCAGCCGAAACTCATTGAAGGAAAAGCCATTCAGCTTCACCCGCTTGTATGTACGGCTTTCAACGCCGACTTCGATGGTGACCAGATGGCCGTTCATCTCCCTCTTGGCAACGGGGCAGTGCTTGAAGCCCAGATGCTTATGCTTGCTTCTCATAATATTCTTAACCCTGCTAACGGAGCACCGATCACTGTTCCGTCACAGGACATGGTCCTCGGTCTGTACTACATCACCAAGGGAAGAAAAAGTACTGCTGCAGAAAAAGTTAGAGGAGAAGGGATCATATTCTACTCACCTGAGGAGGTAAACATAGCATATAATGAAGGTCAGATCGATCTGCATGCTTTCATTAAGGTTAAAGTGAACGACAGAAAAGATGGCGAATACATTAATCATATCATTGAAACTACAGTAGGCAGAGTAATATTCAACCAGTATGTCCCTGTAGAAGTTGGTTATATAAATGAGATTCTTACCAAAAAATCGTTGAGAGACATTATAGGTCGCGTTCTTAAACTGGCTGGTACAGCCAAAACGGCTGATTTTCTTGATGCTATTAAGAATCTCGGATTCCATTCTGCTTTTAAAGGTGGTTTGTCCTTCAACCTCGATGATGTCATTATTCCTGAAGAAAAAACAAAATTTGTTGATGAGGGATATGAACAGGTTGAGGAGGTTCTCAACAACTATAGCATGGGATTCATTACCAATAATGAAAGATATAACCAGATAATCGATATCTGGACACATGTTAATGCAAGGCTTACCCAATCGCTGATGAAACAGTTGTCGAATGATAAACAGGGATTTAACTCTGTATACATGATGCTCGACTCAGGTGCAAGGGGTTCAAAGGAACAGATTCGCCAGTTATCTGGTATGAGGGGCCTTATGGCCAAGCCTCAGAAATCGGGTGCCACAGGTTCTGAGATCATTGAGAACCCTATCCTTTCAAACTTCAAAGAGGGTTTATCAGTTCTGGAGTACTTTATCTCGACACACGGTGCACGAAAAGGACTTGCCGACACTGCTCTTAAAACAGCCGATGCAGGTTACCTTACACGGCGCCTTGTTGACGTTTCGCAGGATGTGATCATTAATGAAGACGATTGTGGAACACTGAGAGGTCTTGTTGCAACTGCAATAAAAAAGAATGAGGAAGTTGTTGAATCGCTGTACGAGAGGATTCTTGGGCGCACAACTGTACACAATGTATATCACCCTCTTACAGGAGAGCTGATAGTTGAATCAGGAGAGGAACTTACGGAAGAGCTTGCCAAGAAAATTGAAGATTCACCGATTGAGCAGGTTGAGATCCGTTCAGTACTGACATGTGAGTCAAAAAAAGGTGTTTGTGCAAAATGTTATGGACGTAACCTGGCTAACGGACGCATGGTTCAAAAAGGTGAGGCAGTTGGAGTAATAGCTGCGCAGAGTATAGGTGAGCCGGGAACACAGCTTACTCTTCGTACTTTCCACGTTGGAGGTACAGCATCTAACATAACTACCGAATCGAGACTTGTAGCACGTTATGCAGGGATCGCCGAGATAGATGAGATAAGAACCGTTCCTAAAAAAGATATTGAAAAAGGAGATATTGATATTGTTATTGGTCGTCTTGCAGAACTGAGAATTGTTGACAAGAAAACCGGTATAGCTCTTACAACCCATTCAGTACCATATGGTTCAAAACTCTATATAAAACCAGGACAGGAAATTGAAAAGGGTAAACTTATATGTGAATGGGATCCTTTTAATGCTGTTATCATTTCAGAACTCTCAGGGAAGATAGCTTACGATTACCTTATTGAAGGCATAACTTTCCGTGAAGAGTCTGATGAGCAGACCGGATTTAAGGAAAAAGTGATTATCGAGAGCAGGGATAAGACTAAAAACCCTGCCATAAAGATACTGTCGCCGAAAGGTGAAGAATTGAGGCTTTACAACCTCCCTGTGGGAGCTCACCTCGTAGTTGACACAGACAAGATGGTAGAGGCCGGTGAAGTACTTGCAAAAATACCACGCGCAGTTGGAAAATCTGGTGATATTACAGGAGGTCTGCCCCGTGTAACGGAATTATTCGAGGCACGTAACCCCTCAAATCCGGCTATTGTTTCCGAAATTGACGGAGAGGTTACTTTCGGAAAGATAAAAAGAGGGAACAGGGAAATAAGTATCAGGTCAAAGACCGATGAAGTTAAGAAATATCTCGTTCCACTCTCAAAACAGATACTTGTACAGGAAAATGATTACGTCAAGGCAGGTATACCTCTTTCAGACGGAGCAATTACTCCTGCTGATATTCTTGGAATAAAGGGACCGACCAAAGTGCAGGAATATATAGTAAATGAGATTCAGGAAGTCTACCGTTTGCAAGGTGTTAAGATCAATGATAAGCATTTTGAGATAATCGTTCGTCAGATGATGCGTAAGGTTGAGATCGTTGATCCGGGCGATACAAAATTCCTTGAACGACAGGTAGTTGATAAACTTGAGTTCATGGATGAAAATGATTGGATCTACGGAAAGAAAGTTGTTGTTGATGGCGGCGATTCTCAAACACTCCGACCGGGTATGATCATTTCTGCTCGCAAACTAAGGGACGATAACTCGATTCTTAAACGTCGCGACCTTAAAATTGTTGAAGCCCGGGATGCTATTCCTGCAACTTCAAGCCAGGTACTTCAGGGTATCACAAGGGCTTCCCTGCAAACAAAGAGCTTCTTCTCAGCCGCTTCTTTCCAGGAAACGACCAAGGTACTGAACGAAGCTGCAATTCTGGGTAAGGTTGACAGACTGGAAGGTTTGAAAGAAAACGTTATTGTTGGTCACCTCATTCCTGCCGGAACTGGTCAGCGTCAGTATAATAGTATTATTGTCGGCTCGCTTGAGGAATATGAGAACCTGGTAGGCATAGACCAGGAAGCTGCTGCTGAAGCAGAGACAGAAAATTAATTTTTAAAATCAAGGTTATGACAGATCCTAAAAACCCGTCACAAATAAGCATTGAGCTGAATGAAGAGGTAGCGCAGGGCACTTATTCAAACCTTGCTGTAATAACTCATTCCGCCTCAGAATTTGTTATCGATTTTGTACGTATTATGCCGGGTATACCTAAGGCACAGGTCAAATCGAGAATAATTGTTACTCCTGAGCATGCAAAAAGACTGGTGGCAGCATTGCAGGATAATATTGCCAAATATGAATCTGTACATGGTATCATTAAAGAGGTGAAAGGATCGGGACCTTCAATGCCACTAAGTTTTGGTGGTCCTACCGCCCAGGCTTGATTTTGCTTTTTACTCCAATATTAATAAGCCGTCATAATATTGTATTGACGGCTTATTTTTTTGTAATAACTGAAATAAAGATTTACTTTGTGCGTTGGATAATTGTAATGGATAAAGAAATACCTGCCATGAGAGGATATATAATAAGAAGACTTATAGTTATTTTAATAATCTTTGCCCCTGTGATTTCTTATACGGGTTGCAAGAAACAGGCAAAATGCGGTTGCAATGGCGACGTACTCTTCAATCTTACAGGATCGCCGGCCACAATTTATTTTAATGACACAGGTACCAACATATACTTCTACCTGACTTCAGATCCGTATTCTCAATATAATTTCTGCAATCCGTCGGAAATGTTTCCCGACCTGGCAAATTATAAATCAGGCGATGTTCTCAATGTCACCGGAAGTGTATACTGGGATTGCACTTATGTGATGCAGTCAAGCAGTTCTTCATATCAGTCTTATATGAAGATCTATCAGATACACGGCACTGATATAAGTGTGAACCCGTACGGTAAAAAATAACCACTCTATTACTGGATTTTTAAATTTCTTTCGTTCCGCGAAGAAGATTATCGCTTCTTTGCCTGTTACTTATGTGAAATTCTGTCACAATTTTGTATATTTCTGAAAAATTGGAAAATGTTTCAGAAAAACATATCTTTTGCAGGAGCAGGGCGAGTGGCATTTGCTCTATGCAAAGAATTGTTTAATTCGGGCTGTAAAATTGATAAAGTTGTTTCGGCAACTGAAACATATGGTCGAAAACTTGCTGCCACATGTGATGCATTTTGGTCCTCCGACCTTCATTTTCCTGACTCAACCAATGTTATCATCGTTGCTGTACCTGACCATAAGCTAATAAGTGTACTGAGGACCCTTAAATGCAGTCCCGGAACTTTGGTTGCTCATACGGCAGGTGGTTTTGGGCTGGATGTTTTTCCTTCAAATATCACTCATAAAGGTATTCTTTATCCTCTACAAACTTTTTCCAGAAACAGGAAGATCAGTTTCTCAGGCCTTCCATTTTTTCTGGAATCCTCAGACGATGAATCCCTGGCAACTCTTAAAAACCTTGCAGAATCGATCGGAGGAAGGGTACATCTGGTCGATACTGACCGGCGGAAAATGCTTCATCTTGCTGCTGTTTTTGTTTGCAATTTTACAAACTATATGCTGACTATGGGACAGGATATAGCACAAAAGGCCGGATTTTCTTTAGAAGTTCTTGAACAGCTGATAAAAGAGACTATCGCGAAAGCTCTGGAGAATGGACCTCAAAATTCACAGACAGGACCTGCTGTACGAAATGATCGTAATACAATTGAAAAACATATGGAATTATTATCTTTCTCTCCAGAATTGCAGATGTTATATAAAGAGGTGACATGGTCAATAAATAATTATTATAAAAAGTCATAACGAATGTCAAATTTTAAGGAAGATCTTGTTAGGATAAAAGCATTTGTTTTTGATATTGATGGTGTTTTATCACTCCAGACAATCGGCCTGAATGCTTTTGGTGTGCCTGCGAGAACTGTAAACCTTCGCGATGGATATGCGATCCAGCTCGCAGTTAAAAAAGGTTATAAAATCGGCATTATCTCTGGCAGCAGGTCAAAAGAGTATCAAAAGAGACTGAAACGGTTGGGCGTAACGGATATTTATCTCAACAGCCGCTCTAAAACAGATCATTTTAATATTTTTATAAAAAAGCATAATCTTAACGGATCCGATGTTTTATTCATGGGTGATGATATCCCTGATTTTGAAGTCATGAAAATTGCCGGAATTCCTGTCTGTCCTTCTGATGCGGATAGTGAAATCAGGCAGTTAGCTTCATATATTTCAGATAAGAAAGGCGGAGAAGGCTGTGTCAGAGACGTAATCGAACAGGTGTTAAGATTGCATAATAACTGGATGGACACTGATGCATTTACCTGGTAGCTTATGAAATCATTTTTTAACCTTATCAGATGGAAAAATCTTCTCATGATTACTTTAACCATGGTGTTTATGAGGTATTTTATTATCTCTCCTTTGATAAGCAGGATTGACGTTATTCTTCAAAATGGACATGGCCAGGAAATCCCGATGACCCTGCAGTTTCCCTGGTATGATTTTGTTTTACTTGTGTTTGCCACAGTCCTTATTGCTGCCGGTGGCTATGTTATCAATGACTATTTTGATATAAAGACGGATCTTATAAACAAAGGGAAAGTTATTGTAGGCACAAAAATACCACGCCGAAAAGCCATGATGTGGCATAATATTCTCAATGTCGTAGGCATTCTTGCAGGTTTCTATATCTCGTGGAAAGCTGGTTACCTGATGATGGGAGTACTCTTTCTTTTAGTGTCCGGGTTGCTTTATTTTTATTCGGCAAGTTATAAAAGACAGTTCCTAATTGGAAATATAGTGGTGGCTGTCCTGACTGCAACGGTACCCCTGCTGGTTGTACTCTATGAATGGCCTGCTTTATTCAGGTATTATGCAATAAATGCCACATCACTTCCTTCAATTAACTTCATTTTCTATTGGGTGGCAGGTTTTGCTCTTTTTGCTTTTATGACAACAATTACCCGCGAAATAATAAAAGATATAGAAGACTTTGAGGGTGATGTTGCGTATGGAAGAAAAACCGTACCTGTGGTTATTGGTGTACTTTCTGCGAAAGTTGTTTCCATATGCCTCATAATTTTAACCATAGCTATGCTTTATCTCACCTGGCACTTTTTTATAAATGATAAAATAACTCTTATTTACATTTCTGCAGCTATTGTTTTACCTCTGCTGCTTTCTGTTTATAAGGTGGTTACCGGCAGTAACAGGGAGCAAATTCATAAAGCAAGCAATATTATGAAATTTGTGATGCTTATGGGTATCCTTTATTCGGTTGTGGTAAAAGTTATTCTTACCTGGAATCTCTTCTGAAAATGATTGCTGATAAACTGCTTAACTACCGGATAATACTAGCTTCTCGATCGCCGCGAAGGCAACAGTTGCTTCAGGAGACGGGCCTGAAATTTGATGTTATTATTAAGGATTATGCCGAAACCTGGCCTGAAGGACTAAATGGTGAAGCAATAGCCAGGTTTGTTGCACACGAAAAGGCTGTCTGTTTTAAAGACGAAATTTCTGATAACGATATTGTAATTGCAGCTGATACTGTTGTATGGTGTAATAATAAGGTGCTTGGTAAACCGATTGATTACGAGGATGCTGTTCGTATATTAAATGAAATTTCCGGTAATACTCATGAAGTTATAACAGGTGTCTCACTATTTTCCTTAAATAAAGAAGTTAATTTCTCTGAATCAACAAAAGTGACCTTTAATACTCTGTCTGAAGAAGAAATAAGTTTCTATGTAAAAACTTTTAAACCTTTCGACAAAGCAGGAGCATATGGTATCCAGGAATGGATCGGTATTATTGCATGCAGTCGTATCAACGGTTCTTACTTTAATGTTGTTGGATTACCTGTACAGAGACTGTATATAGAACTGCAGGACTTTGTTTTTAAGAAAGATAAAGTTTAAATGGTATTGATTGCTTCGGCTCCCAGCTCATATCAATAACGGATATAGTAAGATAAATCCCCTCCTATATTTCCGGTTCCATACATAAATGGAACTGAACGTTTAATTATGAAACCATTTCTTCAAGGGAACAGGAAAAAACTCAGGTGTCTCTTTCCTGTATTTCTGATACTCCTCTCCAAAGAATTTTTCCAGTTCAGCATATTCACTTTTAATAAATATCCTGAACATTATATAACCTGCGACACTGCTCGTAAGAACCAGCCATGAGTTCATGATCATGGCAAGAGCAGGAACGATGAGGAGTATAATTGCCGAATAAAGCGGATTCTGGCATAAGCCATAGGCTCCCCCGGTAATAAGCTTGTTTTCTTTTAAGCCTCGTAACAGCAGGATTGCTGTTGCGAAATATAATAATGCTCCCAATGTCATCAGAAAGATGCCGGCATACAGAAGAATTGTGTTATCGCCCTTTGTGAAAATAAAAAGGTCCTTTTTGAAACTGCTTAATACAATCGAAACGGTCAGCCAGGGAAGAAAGACGATTGCAATTTTCGGACCGATTCCCATGATATTTAACTTTGCCATAGTATTCATGTTTTTAAGAGATGCCTGAAAGACGAAAGTATAAATCATTTGTTGCATTGCATTGAAGGTTTGCAAAAAGTATTAACTTACACTAAAATATTTAAAATGATCAGAATTATAGCTGATGATAAAATTCCATTTCTTGAAGGAGTACTTGAACCTTATGCAGATATTATATATATCCCTGGTAAACAGATCACAAGTAAAATATTAAAGGATGCAGATGCTATGCTGATCCGGACAAGAACAAAGTGTACGGCAGGCCTTTTACAGGGAACTGGAATTAAGTTTATTGGCACTGCAACCATTGGAATTGACCATATTGATACCCGGTTTTGCGAAAAGCATAATATAAGCTGGACCAATGCACCCGGATGCAATTCCTCTTCTGTTCAGCAATATATTGCAGCCGCATTGCTTAAACTGGAGCATGATCGGAACTTCAGGCTGAAGGGGAAAACCATTGGGATTGTAGGAGTCGGGAATGTCGGATCAAAGGTTGATAGAATTGCCAGAGCCCTGGGGATGGATGTTTTGCTGAATGACCCTCCACGGGCCAGAAATGAGAGTGGCGGGAATTTTGTATCTCTGGATGATATCCTGGACAAATCCGATCTGATAACTCTCCACGTGCCTCTGAATTTTGTGGGAGAAGATGCAACTTATCATCTTCTGAATGAAAAAACATTTAGAAAGATGCGCGGAGGCGCCTGGTTCTTCAACACATCGAGAGGGGAGGTAACCGATACAACTGCACTCAGGAAAATCCTTATGTCTGGAAAACTGGGGGGTGCTGTACTTGATGTGTGGGAGAATGAACCGGATATTGACACAGTTCTTATGGGAAAAGCGTTTCTTGCAACTCCTCATATTGCAGGTTATTCAGCTGATGGCAAAGCTAATGGCACTTCTATGGTAGTTAATGCTTTGTGTGGTTTTTTTGGCATTCCACTTGAAAACTGGTATCCTGAAAACATTCCGCAACCTGCCGGCTCGCTGATAAAGATTGACGGCAGCGGAAAACCTGATGAAGAAATAATTAGGGAAACTGTTTCCCAAACGTATAATATAGAGGAAGATGATATAAAGCTTCGTCTTTCACCAGGAGATTTTGAAAAGCAGAGAGGGGAATACCCCCTTAGAAGGGAATTTGTGTTTTATTCGCTGCAACTTAAAAACTGCTCACTTAATGCAAAAAAATCCCTTAAAGACATGGGATTCAAAGTTATAGTCTGAAAGGACAACTTAATTTATTTTTCCGCAGATTTCAGAGATTAACGCAGATCAATAAAGAAATCTGCACGATTAAGCATGATCAGCGGGAAACAAAAATCCAGTTCACAATAATTTCAATTCAGAACGTTTTCAGCTGCCATGGCATATTCCTTCACCTGGAAGACAAATGCCTGCAACCTGGTATCAAGCGATACTGTATCCTGTCCGTCATAAGCTATATTGATGAAAGGTATGTTGTTATGGTCTTTCCTGAAAGAGTCACTTACTGAGGCAACTAGTGTTCCCGGCATGCAGGTAAATGGTAAGATGGCTGCAATACCTGAAATGCCTTTTTGAGCAAGAGCGGCAGAGGTTCCCATGGCAATAGGAGGATCGCCATCATAAAACTGGTTCACATATCTGTTGCACAAACTAAGCATTTCGTGGAGTGACACATCTTTTTCCTGATCAGTGAATTTCTCAATGCCACGCAGCAAAGATTCTGCTATCACTTCCTGACCGAGTCCCTGAATTTTCGATTTAATGATCCCCATTTTATCATTTTTCCATATACTGTCTCTGGTGAAACGATGTGTCGAGTAAGACACCCATTCTGAGAATGGAGCCACCAATACCTCAACCCCGAGTTCTTCCAGTTTAAAAGCGAGGTTCCCGTTGCATGCAGAATTATCACGCATAAATATCTCACCTATAAGGGAAACCACTGGCTTCCGCCTGCTCTTGTCAACTTTAATTTTCATAAAGTCCGAAGCAATACCGACCAGCGTTTTATGCAGACCTTTTGTCCCGTTTTCCACGCACTTTTCAAGTCGCCTCAGAGCATCTTCATAGAGTCTGTCAGAATCACCCTTGTTGATCTCATATGGTCGTGTTTCCCTGTGAATTTTATGAAGGTAATCGGCAACCACAAATCCTTTCCATGCATTGATCCTGAACTTCTGACCATGTTCTCCTGCAACATCTTCATAAGATGTATCGTTTGACGGTGTAATCAACTCAGCTTCTTTAAAACCAAGCCTGTCAAAGAGGATCCTGTGAAACTGGTTATATTGCCCAAACCTGCAGGGTCCGTTATGATCGGGCATGAAGAAACTCATTTTTGAAGGATCTGCCCCGGGTTCAGTAAGTTTCTTTAAAAAACTTCCTGTTGTGCATATCATAGGGAAACACTCCTTGGAAGAGGTATATTTTCTTCCGAGCGCAATGACTTCCTGAGTCTGTTTTGGAAGAACTTCAGACTGTATGCCACAACTCCTGGCAGCGGCAGCTATCATATAAGCGGAATCATTCATGTAAGGGAAATACATAACCCTGTCCTTCTGGGGAGATGAAGGACTCGGCCGGGGTCTGAATATTTCCAGATTATTTTTTTTATTCTTTTCGGCACCACTCAGACTATCAAGAAAAGCTTCAATACGGGTTATCATCCCTGCATCGGCAGAGTGCTCATCCACCTCGAGGTGAAGAAATGGCTTACCTTTCAGTTCTTCAGTAACATAATGCCATATAAATGAATCAGGTCCGCACCTGAAGTTGCTGATATAAACTGCATGAAGGTCTTCATTTTTTGCTACCAGCTGTGCAGCCGCAATAATTTTCTGTCCGTTTGGCCAGTACATATTACGGTAATTTTCAAAAATATTATAGGGAGAAAGGTCAAGCATGTCCAGTGGGATTGGCATAACATTCTGGTTTATAAGCTTTTCTACCAATCCAAGATTAAGATGTTGATCTGTACTGTTATATGGTCTTCCCAAAAGTACCACAGGCCTGCAGTCCTTGGGAATAGAATTCATTACTTCAACTCCATAATCAACCAGTCGCTTTTCAAAGGAACTCTGTATCTCATCAGCTTTATAGAGAGCATCCCTGATTTCTGCTTTACTTATCCCGAATTTTTCATTGAAATAGCCGGTCATCTCTCCTACAAGAGCTTTTTCGAAATACCTGAAATGAAGCGTTGGAACAAGCAGTTTTGATTCATCAACTTTTCCACGGAGGGCAGCCTTTATCATAAAAGGATAGGTCTGAATCCAGGGGCAGTTACAATTGGATGTTTTGTTTCCCTCCTTCTGTTTCCCGTTAACAATGAACGGAAGGAAAATATAGTCAACACCTTTTTCAATCAGGTCCATCACATGTCCATGCATCAGTTCAATTGGCAGACATGTTTCTGTTGTAATTGTTTCTATTGATTTTGTGACCAGTGACTTATCTGATTCTTTTGAGAGAACTACTGTAAATCCCAATTGTTCAAAGAAGGTCCTCCAGAAGGGAAATTGCTGGTGGAACACCATCAGGGCTCTTGGAATCCCTATCGTGGTGGATTTCCAGGGTTCCTTTTCCACAAATCCTTCCATCAGCATTTCAGTCCTTTTTTTGAAAAGATTAGGGATATTATTCATTACTTTTTTCCTGTCGTCAGTCTCATATTTTTCACAACGGCCACCATAATACAGGGATTTATTTTCACCTGTTATCTTTACGCGACTTATTTCACAATGATTTGTACATCCCTGGCAAATAAATCTGCTTACTTTGTATGTGGCATTTCGTATGTCAAAACCCTTGAACCTGGTTTTTTGTCCTTCTTTTATTGAACCTTTAGCCAGTATTGCAGCACCTATTGCACCGGTAACATCAAAATGCGGAGGTATTATTATCTTTTTTCCAAGCACCTGTTCGAAGGCAGCCACTACTGCTTTATTATTGGTAACTCCTCCCTGAAAAAATATTTTATCGCCTATTTTTCTGTCACCCACAACTTTCTGGAGATAGTTGTACACAATGGAATATGCAAGTCCGCCAACAAGGTTTTGATTGCTTGCACCTTTTTGCATAAATGAGTTCAGGTCAGATTCCATGAATACGGTGCAACGGTCACCAAGCTTTACCGGACATTCAGAATTCAGTGCCATGCAGCCGAATTCTTCAACAATTTTTATGTTAAGTTTTTCAGCCTGCTCTTCAAGAAAGGACCCAGTTCCTGCAGCACATACCTTATTCATCTCAAAATCAACAACAACCCCATTTTCGATACTTATAAATTTGGAATCCTGTCCTCCGATCTCAAATATTGTATCAACAGTAGGATCAAAATCAATTGCTGCAGTTGCCTGAGCAGTTATTTCATTAACTATTTTGTCGGCACCGATAAAATCACCTGTAAGGTAACGTCCTGATCCGGTTGTTCCGGCTCCGATAACAACGATATGCTCTCCGACTTCTTCATAGATCTCAGTTATTCCTTTCTGAATTGCTTCAAGGGGTTTACTGGCAGTTGGGAGATAGCGTCGGGCAATCACTCTGTGTTCACTATCAATTAAAACAACATTGGTGCTTAAAGAGCCTATGTCAAGACCAAGGTAAACAGGTATTTTCTCTTTCCCGTTTTTAACAAAATGGACTTCTTTTTTATATTCTGCACCTGATTCTTTAAGTTGAGGGAGGCTTACAAACTCAGATGTAACCCCGGCAAGGTATTTTTCGAGTTTTGAAATGCCAGGTAAGTGGTTCATAGCGAGATGATTATCCCTTGAATAAAAGACTGCACCTATAGCTCCCATGGAAGCATAATGCGGAGATATTATCAATTCCCCGTCAATGAGATTCAGTATCTCCCTGAAAGCCCTGATCATGCCGGTATTTGCAGCTACTCCTCCTGAAAAAACTACCGGCTTTCTGATCTCTTTGCTCTTAGCTACATTACTTCGGAAATTTCTTGCCAGTGCAAAACAAAGACCAGCTACAATATCATGAACTGGCGTTGCAATCTGCTGATGATGTATCATGTCGCTTTTTGCGAATACACTGCATCGTCCTGCTATTCTCGGAGGATCGACAGATTTGAGGGCCATGTTGCCAAATTCGTTTTCAATAGGTACACCTATTCTTTTTGCCTGCTGATCGAGGAATGAACCGGTACCAGCGGCACAGATACTGTTCATTTCAAAATCGACAAGCCTGGAATGTTCGTCCTCAGGATCTTTTTCAAGGATAATGAGTTTGGAATCTTCTCCTCCAATTTCAATAACAGTCTTTGCCTCAGGGTACATTATTACTGTTGAGGCAGCCTGGGCAATGATTTCATTGACAAATACGCCGCCTATAAGACTACTTGCAAGTCTTCCTCCCGACCCTGTAAGGGCAATTCCTTTTAGACTGTCAGAAGAATATTTATCAAGTATATAAGATAACCGCTCTTTCAGAACATGGAAAGGTTTTCCATGGATATAATCGTAGAAATCTTCAAGAATATTATTATTATCATCCAGTAATACAGTATTGATTGAAACTGATCCAATATCAAAGCCTATAAAATAATTAGATTCAGGAAAATTAGCTAATGAGTTTTTAGTAACCATATAGTCAAGTTCTTATCAGGTATAAAAGCAAGTCTTCAGGGACACTTAAACTTTTCAAAAGTAGACATTTCATTGTTAATAATCAAATAAATGCACCTATGTTAATTATCATATTTTCAGATAAGTTGATTATATCATCCCATTTTCCGGTTCACGCCCATTCTTCCTGAAGCACCTCTCCGTTGATTCCGACTATCAGCTTTTTAAGAGGAACTTTCCTGGAAGCATTGACAAGAGCAGATCTTACCATCTGCATAAGTCCCCCGCAGCAGGGAACTTCCATCATCATAACTGTTATGGTATTCACTTTTGCATTGTCCACCAGTAATGTTAGTTTTTGTACATACGATTCAGATCCGTGATCAAGCTTTGGACAAGCTATTGCCAGAGACTTGCCTTTCAGATGTTTATTATGAAATCCTCCCATCGAGAAAGCGACGCAATCGGCAGCCAGCAACAGATCAGAACCTGTAAAATACGAGGCGTCAGGATTAATAAGATGCATCTGGACGGGCCATTGCCTAAGCTCGGACAGCTGATCCTGTAAATGATTATTATTTAGTGATTCGGGCCTATCAATAACCATAGCTCTTGCTCCGGGGCACGCGCCGTTTTCATGGCCATGATGGTGAGCATGTTTATTTACATGTTCCATAACGCGGATCTCATGATATGGCTCAGCTTCTCTGGTCTCAATTGAAATGGCATCCTCAGGACAATAACCGATACAGGCTCCTAGTCCGTCGCACATCAGCTCACTTACAAGCCTTACTTTTCCATCAATTACCTGTAATGCTCCTTCATGACAGCTAGGGACACATTGACCGCACCCGTTACATAATTCTTCATCTATTTTTAAAATATCTCTTTTCATAAAGCAATTATTAAAATCTTTTCGTAGCAAAATTGGAAAATTGAGTTGTACAGAATTGTAACAAATGTTACAATTTTGTATATTTCTCAAAATAATACTGATAAATAATGGATTATACTAAATTGACAGAATCACCTCTTTTCAGAGGATTGAATGAAAAAGAACTGAAAGAGGTGCTCTCAGATACCCTTCATCAAGTCAAAAATTTTCAGACGGGCTCAATGATTTCTCAATGCGGGGACCCGGTTAATTCACTTGTTATTATTATCAATGGCATTGTAAAAGGGGAGATGATTGATTATGCAGGCAGAATAATAAAGATTGAGGATATACCTGCACCCGGTGCGATTGCGCCAGCTTTTATTTTTGGAAAGAAAACCATTTTCCCTGTAAATGTAATAGCAGTTACAGATAGCGAATTATTAATTATTGATAAATATGAGCTACTCAAACTTCTGACGAAGTATGACAGGATACTTGTGAATTTCCTTGATATGATTTCAAACAGGTCGCAGTTCCTTTCTGAGAAACTTAAGTTCCTTAATTTCAAAACAATCAAGGCTAAGCTTGCAAATTATATTCTTCAGAAAGCGGGTAGTGAACTCATATCCATATATCTTGATATTACACAGAATGAACTGGCTGAATTTTTTGGAGTTACCAGGCCATCTGTGGCGAGAGCGCTTGGTGACCTGGAAGAGGAGGGTTACATAATGGCAAAAGGTAAGTATATTAAGATTCTGAATAAAGAAGGACTGGCAGATCTGACTATTGATTGATCAGTTATTCTTTGCAGTAAAAACAAATCCGGACAGCAGCCCGGATTTGTTGGTAAATTAAGATGCATTATTTTATTAGTAGTCACTAATTCTTTTAGTCTTTGTCGCCTTTTTTGGTTACCGGAGTATTTTTTAATACTTTGCCGTTTGCATCAATAACCACTTCAACTGCTGATTTGTCTTTTTTCAGCGCTATTTCAAATCCTTTCATTTCAGGATTTTCGATAATTGACATTTCACCTGTTTTATAGCCTGCAAATTCCTTAGCCAGCGTAGCTGTAACAGCTGCAGGAAGGTCTTTTGAAGATATCTCAGTTTCGGTTTCGAGCCATTTACCGGCCAGATCGAACGATGATGACATATCTTTACCATTCATAGTAAATTCTGCTTCCCATTCATTGGCCGATTCATTAGCCCACTTAACTGATTTTGCCACTGCGAACTTTTGTGTGAAAGCTTTTGTGACTGCTTCAGGTGCTGTTTTTTGAGCGCAGGCTGTAATACTGAACCCGAGTAAAAAGATAGATAGAATAATTAGATTTTTCATTTCTTATAATTGTAATTAATTTATTAATTAATACAAACATAATTTATGATTCTGTAAAGACTTTGTATTTAAAAAATTACTATGAATTTATGCCTGTCATCCTCAAATTTATAATTTATTTCCCATTTATTGACAGAGCAAATTTCATTTACGATTGAAAGACCAAGTCCGTGAGATTCAGATGATTTATCTGTTTTGTAAAACCTCTCAAAGAGTTTTTCAGGAGGGACACTCAGTGGGGTGCCGGAATTTGTTATTTCAAACTTGTTTTTGTTAAGTATAATATAAATAGTGGTTGAAGTAAGGCAGTGCCTGATGGCATTGCCGAGCAAATTTATTACCAGCGATTCTGCCAGTACTAAATTTGTTTTAATAAATACTTCACCGGAAATATCCTTTTTAATTTCCAGTTTTTTTTCAGCAATAATGGCTGCCAGCATACTTTCTTTTTCTTCAATGAGTTGTGAAAAATTTACCTGTTTTTTATCCGGAAATTGATCATTGGCAATTTTTGTCAGTAATAAAAGTGTCCGGGTTAATTTGGAAACTTTCAGGGTATATGAATATGCTGATGACAGAAGTTCAGCCTGACCTTTTTTAAGTTCAGGATCCTGCATTAAGGTCTCAAGCTTTGACTGAATTACTGCGAGCGGTGTCTGAATCTCATGTGACGCATCCTCAGTAAACCGCTTAAGCGATTGGTAATCAGATATTACTCTCTTTGTGAGTTTATCCAGTGTTTTATTAAGTTCACGAAATTCATCAGTATCACCTACTGAAGTCAATCTGAAATCCGGATTTTCGTGTGAAAATTCTTTAAGTTCATCCAGCATTTTATAAAAGGGCTTCCATATTTTAAGTGAAAGATTCCTGTTGACATAATAAAGAATGATTAGCATAAGAATAAATACAAATCCGGTAACAATTATGATTGTAAGTAACAGGTCGCTCTTTTCAAGAAGCGTATCCCTGGCTGCAATGAAATATTTTTTATCATTAATTTCAGTAACGACGCTTATCTGACGATAGGGGACCAGCTCATTTTCACCCTGATCAAAAATCAGAGTGTCAATTGATTCAAATGGTCCGACAGATTTTTGAGGCTCTTCAACTACTTCAATGTAAGGATAATAATTTGGCAGAACATTATTTTTTTCAATTGATTTTTTTACAACTTCAATATCAGATAACAAGCTTTCATTGAGCTGGTCCCTGAATATCCAGGACAAAACAAAATAGAGTACAATCGCTGCAATTATGAGAGCTGAAAATGAGATAATAAAGTATGCCTGGTTTGTTTTCTGAAGCAGTCTCATCTATCCGATAATTTATATCCTATACCATATATATTCTGAATGTAGTTTTTACTATTCTTTCTTTCTATCTTTTTTCTTACGTTCTTAATATGACTGTAAATGAAATCAAAATTATCTGCAAATGAGATATTATCGCCCCAGACATGTTCTGCAAGTGCTTCACGTGTAACTACTTTATTCCTGTTAACAATAAGGTAGACCAGTATCTCATATTCTTTCCTTGTGAGATCAATTAAAGATTCGTTTACAAAGACCTCACCCGAATCGATATTAATTATTATATCATTGAATATTAATTCATTATCTCCATCAAATTGTCTTCTGCGAAGCAATGACCTGACTCTTGAATTTAGTTCGGCCAGATGAAATGGTTTTGTAATATAATCATCAGCTCCCATATCGAGTCCTTTTATCTTATCGTCGAGTGAGTTTCTTGCTGATACTATTAGCAATCCTGCTTGTTTGTTCCTTTCCTTAATAAGCTTTATAAGATTCAATCCTTCGCCTCCTGGAAGGGTCAGGTCCAGGATAATAACATCATAATTGTAAACTGATATTGAATCTTCAGCTGCGAAATAGTTATTTGCCGTTTCACACAGGTAACTTTCTGACTCCAGGAAGCTTTTCATTGCTCCAAGAAGTTCTTTCTCATCCTCAATTATCAATATCTTCATTCATAGTTATTTAAGAGGCTAAGGTAATTTGCAATTCTGGAAACAATCTGGAAACAGACATGGAAAATTATTTATTTGGTGCTGTTTCAACAGCCTCTTTACGTACAATTTTTATTCAATAGGTTTTTGGTTCTTATTGGTTACCAGGGAAATAATAAAACAGGTTCCTTCATTTATCCTGCTCTCCACATGAATGGTCCCGTTATTTATTTTAACGAGATCATGGCAAAGCTTCAGACCAAGGCCAGTGCCTTTTTCATTTTCAGTTCCCGGAGTGCTTTCAATTTCCGCAGATGAAAACAGGTCCTTTTGCTTTGCTTCCGGTATTCCCACTCCGTTATCACATATTTTCAGCATCAGGCCTTCTCCTGTAATTGTTTTATCTTTAAGCAGTATGCTTATCCTTCCGCCACGGGGAGTGTATTTCACGGCATTGGATAACAGGTTTCTGATAATTATATCAAGAAGATCTTTATCTATATATGCAATGGTACTTCCTATCTGGGTGAAATTGACCGATATCTCCTTCTTATCCGCAGTCTCTTTGAAGATGCTTAGATTGGTAAGAATTATATCAGCAAGATCGCGTTTCTCGGGAGAGAATTTTATCCTGTCTTCCTGTCCCCTTCCCCATACAAGCATATTTTCAAGCAGGCTTATAACAAGTTGAGCATACTGGATACTTGAATTTGCAAAAGTGTCATATTTCTCTTTGTATTCTTTCTCCTTCAGAAGGTTAAGCATATACAGAATGTTAACAACAGGACTTCTTAAATCGTGGGCTATAACAGAAAAGATCCTGTTTTTCAGTTGAATGGTATCTGATAGTTGTTTATTCTGCTTCGCAATCATCAGGTTCTGTTTTTCAATCTCCTTATTCCTGGTTTTTAATTCCAGTGTTCTCTCACTTATCAGAAGTTCGAGATTACGATTCATGAAAGCAAGATCACCCTGAAGTTTTTCCTTATCATGAAATGCCCTTACCCATTTATAGAGCAGCAACGATGCCTGAATGAAAACAAAAATTACTATTACATAGGTCAGTATATAGCTGATTGAACTGGTGGCATTGCCAAGTGAAACCTTGATATCATGCAACCCTCCTATCAGAAGGAGGATAAACGCTAGGAAATAGATAATATCAATAATATTCTTTTTTAATAACCCCATAAAACTTTTATAGAACAAATAACCTAAAAGCAATAGCATGGAGGGATAATATACAAGGATTGAGAAACTGAAGATTTTTACAGGGAGAAATAAAGTCAGAATAAAGGCCAGTAAATAAAATACCGTATAAATCCAGGAGATTATCCTGATAAATAACGAGGGATAAAGATTTGAAACAAACCATGACCATCCCAGAATGACAATAAAAAGGCTGATATATTCAAACCTGACAACCCAGACCCACTCCAGGTTGAATAGATTAAGGATAAGATAATGTGAGGTAAACAGGGGTCTCAATGCCAGGCCAATTGTAGTCAGACTAAAAAATCCCATAATCCTTTCCTTAGGCGAAATAGCAAAAAAGAAAAGGAAGTATATTGAAAACCCTATCAGAAGGCTTATTACTGCCCAGTCAGCTGCCCAACTATTGGCGAGTCGTTTCTGCACTTCATAAAATGTTCCCAGTTTTAACGGCAGCCAGAAGCCGCCCCTGCGATGATCGAAATTTGAAACATTAATAATTATTGTCAGGGTATCAGAAACCGGTACTACCCTGAAAAAATTTCTCCTGTACTCTGGTTTTGTTTCTGCAGCTGACTTACCGGGAACTCCGTTCCCTCCTAAATACTTGCCATCCAGATAAATATCATAAGAGGAATCAAATACAGGAACATCAATTCCCAGAGGATTCCGGTAACCGGCAGGGAGTAACACTTTCAGCCGGTAGGTGGCAAATCCGAATTTTTCTGTATGAACATATTCTTTGGGATAATCTGTCCAATAGGACGGGACTTTGCCATAATAGTCGGGTTTATAACTTCTGGATTTAAAATCATTTGGTCGTAGCATTTTTCGCCAGTAAAATTCCCATTCCCCGTTGAGTCTGAGAATGAAGTGGTCCGGATTGCTGATCTTCCGAAGGTCAAGAACACCCTTAATGGCTACAGGTGAAGGCTCTTTAGCATTTATTATTTGGGTGAAAGAAGCGATAAACAAAATCAGGAGCGAAAACCTTATTCTCATCTCTTAGAGGTGTGGCAAATAATAAGTAAAGATAATTTTTTTAGATTTAAAATCATGCTGTCGTCCTAAGATTAACCTTATGATTATAAAACATCAGTTACAAAAATTTTATATTATTCAATTACTGAAAACGATAGTCTGCGAACAAAAAAAGGAAAGACACCGGGGAGGTGTCTTTCCTTGATTTACCTAAACCTGATCGTAGAATCTGCCGAATGGCGATTGAGAGAAATTAAAACTAATTCACTTATATACTTTTCATGACTGCCGGGAACATGTATAAAGATCTGTCCAGTCTTTTATACTTATTTTTTCCTTTTAGTCTGATATTTTAAAGAACCTGATTGAATAAACCCCCTCTTTACCTATTTTCTACTAACCCCCGACTATTATCTTCCTTTTATTACATAGACGTTTGGGAAGCAAAAATGTTGCAGGATTTTTGGTTAATGTTTTGTTAATCATTTGTTAAAGCACTTTAATTGGTTGAATTTAAGGAGAATAGCTTCAGGAAATATCATGGCATTTTCATTGAACTAATCATCTTTTCAGCCAATTAAATTCAATTTCTTAATAAAACATCACAAAATATATTTGATGTCCGGCTAAAAGAAGGAGATTCTTCGCTTCGCTCAGAATGACAGGCATTTAGAAAGGTAAGAGGAGGATAGGGGAGGTTGGAGGCTGTGCCTCCAACCTCCCCTATCCTCAAAAACATAAGTATCTGTCATTCTGAGCGAAACGAAGTGAAGTGAAGAATCTCCTTCTAATTTCATATATTCTCTTTTAAATACTAACAAAATATATCTAACTTGCACGTTCAATAAAAACATTATGGTTTCAAAACTGGAACATTGTTTTTTGATGCAGCGTCTTGGCAGAAGACTTTATTGCTGTTTGATGTTCTACAGCCTTTGATCATCACCCTGTTCTGAGATAGTGAACAGAATTACATTCCTTTTTCCAAATCTATTAGTTTCAGAAATATAAGCTTTATAATGAAAGGACTTATTTTCAGCGTTAAACGGTATTCAATCCACGACGGACCGGGGATCAGGGTGACATTCTTTATGAAAGGATGCCCTTTAAGTTGTATCTGGTGTCATAATCCGGAAGGGATATCGCCTTATCCAGATATCGTAACACAGACAGACAGGGTAGGAGATATGGAATTTGCCAGGATGGAGGATGTCGGTAAATTTTACACAGTTGAGGATATCATAGATATTCTGGAAAAAGAGAAGGTTTTCATTAACCAGTCAAATGGAGGTGTAACCTTTTCGGGAGGAGAACCGATGATGCAGATTGAATTTCTTCGTGAGACCCTGAAGGCTTGCAAGGCAATGGGGTATCACACAGCTGTCGATACTTCAGGATATTCTTCAAATGAAAATTTCAAATCGATTATTCCTTTCACCGACCTTTTCCTCTTCGATATAAAACATCTTGATGATGTACGGCATGTAGAATTTACAGGCGTTTCAAACATCAGGATCCTTGAAAATTACAGGCTTTTAGTTAACAGCGGGAAGGATATTATGGTAAGAATTCCGGTCGTACCGGGGATGAATGATGATAATGAACATATCATAAAGCTTAAGCAATTTATTTTAGCAACAGGAACAGGCCCGCTTAAGAAAATCAACCTTCTGCCATACCATAAAACAGGGTCCTCAAAATATAAAAAATTCAATCTGCCTTATAAAATGGGATCAGTTAAACCACCCTCAAAACAGGAAATGCAACAAATAAAAGAACTGTTCAGTGAAACAGGAGTAAAAATTAAGATTGGAGGATAAAAATAGATTTAAAACTTTATCATCATACTTTGTGATCCTTATAGTCAACCTTAGTGGTACTTTATGTTTAAAAATAAATTACCATAAGGGAACACAAAGAATATCACAAAGGACAATAAGATCAAAAGCATGGTTACAGTAATTTAAAAATATTAAAAGATGATAATATCTGAAAGAGTCAGGAAATTAAGGGAACAAAGCCTTAATGCGGTGGAAAAGATAAGTGCAGAAAGAGCAATGCTTATCACGAGGTTCTATAAAAGTGACGAAGCCCGGGAATTATCTGCCCCGGTAAAGAGAGCGAAAGCTTTTGAATACCTTCTGAAGAATAAGAAAATATGTATCAACGATGGAGAACTGATTGTTGGGGAGAGAGGACCCGCTCCCAAAGAGACTCCTACATACCCTGAAATAAGTCTTCATTCCATGACGGATCTTGAAATCCTGAATTCCAGGGAAAAAGTCTTTTTCAGGGTAGATGAAGATGTAAAAAGTGTTTATGAAAAGGAGATTATACCCTTCTGGAGAGGAAAAAGTAACCGCGACCGGATTATGAGTCGTATGAGTCCTGAATGGCTTGATGCATATAACGCCGGGATATTCACTGAGTTTCAGGAGCAAAGGGCACCCGGACATACTGTATTGGGATATAAGATGTTCAAAACGGGTTTTCTGAAGCTGAAGAAAGAGATAACAGACTCTGTTTCCCGGCTCGATTTTTTCATTGATCCGGATGCATCTGAAAAGCTCGAAGAACTTAAGGCTATGGAAATTGCATGCGATACCATTATCATGTATGCAAACAGGCATGCTGATGAGCTGGAACGACTTGCATCGCTGGAGAATGATAGTGCCAGGAAAGATGAGCTGGTTAAGATGGCTGCCGTTTGCCGCAAAGTGCCTGCAAATGCTCCTGAGACTGTTCATGAAATGCTTCAGCACTACTGGTTTATTCATCTTGGGGTTATCACGGAACTAAATCCGTGGGACTCCTTTAATCCCGGAAGACTTGACCAGCACCTTTTCACTGTTTACAGAAAGGAGATGGAAGAGGGCACCCTTTCTTCCGATTATCTGGATGATCTTCTGGGTTGCTTCTGGATTAAATTCAATAATCATCCTTCTCCTCCAAAGATGGGAGTCACAGCCAGTGAAAGTAATACTTACACCGATTTCTGTCTTATCAACCTTGGCGGAGTAAAACCTGATGGAAGCGATGCTGTAAATGAAATGTCATATATTCTTCTCAATGTGATAAAAGAGATGCGTATACTGCAGCCCAGTTCTATGGTTCAGATAAGCAGAAAAAGTCCTGACAGATTTGTTTACAAAGCCCTTGATATTATCAAAACGGGATTCGGACAGCCATCGTGCTTTAATACTGAAGCCATTATCCAGGAGTTACTGCGCCAGGGAAAATCCATTGTTGATGCCAGAAACGGAGGTGCTTCAGGCTGTGTTGAATCAGGAGCTTTCGGAACGGAAGCATACTGGCTGACCGGTTATTTCAATCTTCCAAAAGTACTCGAGATCACATTTAATAATGGATTTGACCGGAGGACAAACAAGCAGGTTGGACTTCAAACAGGTTATGGGTATGAATACAAAAGCTTCGGGGACCTTCTAAATGCTTTCAGGCTTCAGGTAAAATATTTTATCGACATCAAGATAAAAGGCAATAATATTATTGAGAGAACATTTGCCGACTGGTTACCGGTCCCGTTTTTGTCATTGCTGGTTGAAGATTGCATTCTCAATGGGAAAGACTATAATTGCGGCGGAGCAAGATATAACACTTCTTATATACAGGGAGTTGGACTTGGAAGCGTCTCCGATATGCTTACTTCTGTTCGGTATAATATTTATGATAATAAAAAGTTTTTATGGGATGATGTGCTTAAAGCACTGGAGGCCGATTTTATAGGATATGAGCAGGTTCAGTATGATATGATTTATAATACACCCAAGTATGGCAATGACGATGATTATGCGGATCAGCATGCAGTGGTTGTTTTTGATATCTTTTATGATGCTGTCAATAGTCGTCCGAGTTCAAGGGGCGGAATTCACAGGATTAATATGCTTCCAACTACTTCCCATGTTTATTTTGGCAGTGTAACAGGTGCTACTCCGGATGGAAGGAAGGCATACCTTCCTCTTTCTGAAGGTATATCTCCGTTTCAGGGAGTTGACCATAACGGACCAACATCTGTTATCAAGTCGGCTTC
This sequence comes from uncultured Bacteroidales bacterium, assembly GCA_963815075.1. Taxonomy (GTDB): domain Bacteria; phylum Bacteroidota; class Bacteroidia; order Bacteroidales; family VadinHA17; genus LD21. The sequence goes on along the minus strand of CAWFFK010000015.1, from coordinate 273,159 downwards.
AAAGATCGACCATCTGAGGACAGGAGGTACATTGCTAAACCAGAAATTTTCACCGTCATTCTTTGAGGATGAGGACAGTTATGCCAACCTGACCTCCTTAATAAGAAGCTACTTCAGTCTCGATGGCCATCACATTCAGTTTAATGTTATAGATGCTGAAACACTGAAGGATGCACAAAAGCATCCTGAGCGATACAGAGATCTTATTGTAAGGGTTGCCGGTTACAGCGATTATTTCAACGATCTTGGAGAGGATCTTCAGAATGAAATAATCGCCAGAACGGAACATGAAATGTAGGGAAAGATCGCGACCTTTCCCAACATTTCATTTGGTGGCGTATTTATTTTTTCTTATCCTTTATCTCATTAAACACTGAAGTAGCCGTTGCAATAGCTCCTGCAATATCAGTAAGATTAGACGGAATAATTAAAGTGTTATTAGTTTTGGCAATATTTGCGAATGCTGTCAGGTATTGTTCAGCAATCCTCAGGTTGACCGCATTAAGCCCGTTTTCTTCTGATATTGCATGAGAGATAGCTCTTAATCCATTGGATGTTGCATTGGCAAGCTGTTCAATTTCAGATGCTCGGCCAGCAGCTTCGTTAATACGCTTTTGCATTTCACCTTCTGAATTCTTTATAAGAGCTTGTTTATCGCCCTCGGCAACATTTATTTTTGCTTGTTTGGCGCCTTCCGATTCGGCTATTATAGCTCTCTTCTCTCTTTCTGCCCTCATCTGTTTTTCCATAGCATCCTTAATGCTCTGGGGAGGAATTATGTTCTTTACCTCATATCTGGTTACCTTAACTCCCCAGGGCTCACTGGCCTTATCGACTGCCTCAACAATTGATACATTTATCGTCTCTCTTTCTTCAAAGGTTTTATCGAGTTCAAGCTTGCCAATAATACTTCTCATAGTAGTCTGCGCTATCTGGATAGAAGCGAACCTGTAGTTGTCAATACCGTACGAGGCCTTCTGTGCATCGAGAACCTGAAGATAAAGGATACCGTCAACCTCAACCGAGATATTATCACGGGTTATGCAAACCTGTGAAGGAACATCTATTGCCTGTTCTTTAAGTGTGTGTCTGTATCTTACCTTATCGATGAAGGGGATCAGAATCTGGAATCCTGCTGAAAAGGTTGCCCTGTATTTTCCCAGCCTCTCAACTATTATCGCTGTTCTCTGAGGAACAATTTTAATCATTGAGGCAATCAGTATAAATCCCAGGAAGATTATACCTATAAGAATAAAAGTAGTGCTTGATCCTTCCATTTTATTATTTTTTAGGTTCAACTAATAATGTAAAATTGTCTTTTTCAACTATAACAACTGGCTGGCCTTCTTTGACATCGGATCGTGAATCGGCTTTCCAGGTCGTTCCCTTAAATTCAACCTTTCCTTTTTTCCCGGGACCAAATGAGGAGGTAGCTACAGCTTCCTTTCCGGTGAACTCATCTTCAACCTCCTCTGACAAATAATTCTTATTTAAAAAGAATTTCTTTTGAATCATCTTTCTCAGAGCTACCAGAGAGAGCACTGAAATAAGTGCAAAAATTATTATCTGCGTATTGGTTCCGGGGTTAAGGATAAGGCAAACAAGAGCAGTTACCCAGGCACCCACCCCAAAGAAAAAAATGACGAAGCCGGGGATGACCAATTCAAGCAGAAACAGACCCAGACCAATAACAAACCAAAAGATTTCTGGCCTGGAAAGAATGGTGTCAATCATAATGAATAGTTTAATTTGTTGGCGAGAGAATTGTTTTGATTGAAGTAAAGATACAATAAAAACAGTACAAAAATCAAAAAAATAGTATTTCCGATATAATTATGAAAAGCATTAGGGCGTAAAAATTATTAAGCGAGAAGCTTCAATTTTTATTTATCCTGTTGTTTATATCCTTCATCCAGGAAGCTAATTTTTTGGAATAAAAATTCAGATTTTCGCAGGTAGAATTACCTTCAATTTTTATTATATACCCTTTATACAATTCGTTGTTCCCCGATAACTGATAGCATATATATTCTGAGGATCCTGCATCAACAGCGATATTTTTCCTGGCTGTAACCTTACAGGAGGCTATATTCTTTATGTAACCGGTATATTTAATCAATTCATTATATTCTATTTTTTCCCCGGTTTTATGACAATGGTGAACGTTTTCAATAAACTGTTCCTTACTCAGGTTGTAGTTATTATCCGGAAAATTCCATTCTTCAGGATTATTGTAAGCAAGAATATTTCCTTCATTATCAATAAAATATCCGTTATGCTGATAACCCCATGCGTAATTTATGTAATTATACTGGAATAATATTTCCTGGTTATCATTTATGACATCATGCTTATTGCACCCTGCCAGGAAAAAGAATACAAATACATTAATTATCAATATTTTGATGGAATAGTACATAAGAAACTGTTAATAACCTGAGCTTCAAAAATCGGACCAGACGGGAGTGTAATTGCTTTTCCCTGCAAAATTAGTAATATGAATGATAAAGTGCTATTGCTTCAAATATATTTTCAGGATTCATTTCTATTTTGTAACTTAAATCGATATTAATTCCTGATGAATTGCCTTGAGATTGGCAGTATCTCATCCGTTAGTACAACGGGATAAGTGATTAAAATTGAGATGACAAAGGATTCTCTATTTCGTTATCTTAATAAAGTAATCAGATTAGGAAATAAATAGAATGGAAAAATTTTTTGATTATTTTGATGGTCGGTACAGGGAATCTGTTTTAAATAAGCCTCCGGCCGATGATGGACCGGTAATTACTATTTCAAGGTTAACCGGTTGTGACGCCCGCCAGGTAGCAGCCATTCTCGCTGAAGAACTTAACCGGAAATTTAAAACCACAAAATGGAGATGGGTGGATAAAGACATCATTTATGCCATTGCAAAAGAGCTGAACACAGACACTCAGCGTGTTGAGAATTTTTATAAGGGAATAGAACTTTCAAGCCTATCAGAGATGATAATGGCTTTTTCCGGGGGCTTTGTAAGTGATCTGAGGGTTAAAAAAGCTGTCAGGGAGGTTGTGCTTACCATGTGTAAAGAGGGCTTTGTTATACTTGTAGGACGTGCCGGTGTAGTATTAGCGAGAGACATCTTTGATGCGCTTCATATAAGACTTGTCGCTCCTTTTTACTGGCGAGTGGAAAATGTGATGAAAAAGAAATCGATGGATCTGGAAGTTGCAGAAGAGTATGTTGTGAATACGGACGAAAAGCGATTTAATCTTATCCAGTCCTTTCTTGAGAAAAAACCACTGAACCTTGACTATCTTTTCGATGCTACATTAAATCGAAGTGCCTTTAGTATCCAGGAAATTGCGGATATGATACTGCTGATGTATGATAAAAAGGTTTGCAGGCAGATCGCGGAAAGGAAAAAAATAACAAAGATATGTTGATGTCATATCGCACTGCAGTCTGCAATTTTCCTTATATGTTCACTTAACCTTCTGTCGAGACTCTTCCTATATGCATCCCAGTCAGATACAGGGTATTTTGCCACGCCACTGTCGATGGCAGCTTTTGCGACTGCAGGTGCCACCCTTGAAATAAGTCTTGGATCAAGGGGTTTGGGTATTATATAGTTTTTACCGAAGGACAGTTCATCGATATTATATGCTTTAAGTACCGAATCCGGCACAGGTTCTTTTGCCAGATCTGCAAGAGCTTTTGAGGCAGCGAGTTTCATTTCCTCATTAATTGTGGATGCTCTTACGTCAAGGGCGCCCCGGAAGATAAACGGAAATCCAAGAACATTATTAATCTGGTTTGGATAATCGGATCGACCTGTAGCAAATATCAGATCGTTTCTCGTTGACATCGCATCCTCATATGAGATCTCCGGATAAGGATTTGCCATTGCAAAAACAATTGGATTATCTGCCATAGTCATAAGCATTTCTTTTTTTAAGACACCACATGCAGATAATCCCAAAAATACATCGGCACCTTTAATGCCTTCTTCTATTGTATTAATATTTCTATTAGTGGCAAACTGCCTGTTTCCTGCATTTAAGTCTTTTCGGTCTTTAGTTATTATGCCTTTAATATCACACATAATTATATTATCAGGATTTACACCGATACTAAGATACATTTTAGAAGAAGCGCATGCAGCCGCACCTGCGCCACAAACAAATAATTTAATGTTGTGAATATCTTTCCCAACTATTTCAAGACAATTCATCAGAGCAGCACCTGTTATAATAGCTGTGCCATGCTGGTCATCATGGAAAACAGGTATATCAAGCATTGCTTTCAGCTTTGTCTCAACTTCAAAGCACTCAGGAGCTTTTATATCTTCAAGATTAATACCTCCGAATGTAGGTGCAATAGCGGCACATATCTGAATTAATTTCTTCGGATCTTTTTCATTAATTTCAATATCAAAAACATCAACATCAGCAAACACTTTGAATAACAATCCTTTTCCCTCCATTACAGGCTTGCCGGCCAAAGCTCCGATATCACCCAGTCCCAGAACAGCTGTACCATTTGAAATAACTGCCACAAGGTTTCCTTTCGCAGTATAATCGTATGCATCTTCAGGAGTCTTTTCTATTTCAAGACATGGAAATGCTACTCCCGGTGTATATGCAAGACTAAGATCATACTGAGTGCTGTAAGGTTTTGTCGGAATTACCTCAACTTTACCGCGACGTTCCCTGCTATGATAGTGAAGTGCATCTTCTTTTGTTATTTTAGCCATGGTGGGAAATTTTAATTAAGGTTTTGAAAGAAAGTCCGTTGCCAGATTACTTAACATATTCAATGAATTCAATAAAAGTGAGATCAAATTTAGTTCTTTCCATACACTAATTTTATGAAATAAATCATATGGTTCTGGTTTCTTACATGAAGTTTATTTTGAAATTAAATACGGAAAAGTCCTGAATCATCGAATTTAATTTTGCATTAACAACAAAATTAGATATTTTCAACGCCTGTTTTGAACAACACTTTTCACTTGGAACATTTATATATTTTCTATGAATAAGAACTTTGCAATAGGCACTGATATTGGTGGAAGCCATATCAGCTGTGCCGCTATTGATCTGATTACCGGTAATATACTGAAAGAGACTTTTGCTGAAAGAAGTGTTAATAATCAGGCCCAGGCTGCCGAGATAATTTCTGTATGGGCTGCAGCCCTTTCTGATTCTTTGTCTGAAGTATCTATTGGCAATGTCAAAGGAATAGGTTTCGCGATGCCCGGTCCTTTTGATTATGTCAAAGGTATATCTTATATTAAAGGGGTGGCAAAATATGAGAACCTGTTTGGATTTAACGTCAGGGATGCCATAGCAGCCAGCCTTAATGTACCAGAGGGTTTCTTAATCCGGTTTATGAATGATGCCTCCTCTTTTGCCGTTGGAGAAGCATGGGCAGGAAGCGCTTCTGAAGTTAACCGTTCACTGTCCATTACCCTTGGAACAGGGTTTGGATCTGCATTTATAAGCAATAAGATTCCTATTGTCGATGGCCCGCTGGTTCCAAAACTCGGCTGCATCTATCACCTTCCATATAATAACGGCATAGCTGATGATTATTTCTCAACTCGCGGCCTGCTTGGAAGATATAAGAAACTTACGGGTATTGAGCTTGAAGGAGTAAAAGAATTGGCTGAACTCGCTCTTGCTGATAATAAGGTCTCAGAACTATTCATAGACCTGGGAGATAAACTTGGCCTTTTTCTTGCACCGTGGCTGAAAAGATTTGATGCTGAAATGCTTGTTATCGGAGGTAATATATCTCACGCATATAATCTTTTCGGAAAGGTATTTGAAGACAGGCTTAAAATAGAAAATTGCGAATGTAAGGTTACTCTTTCAAAACTGAAGGAGGACGCTGCACTTATAGGAAGTGCTTACCTGCTTGATGAGGGATTCTGGAAATCGGTACAGCATGCACTTCCTCTTATGTAAATAATTAATTTCAAACCAACCTTAACCTTAACCTTAACCTTAACCTTAACCTTAACCTTAACCTTAACCTTAACCTTAACCTTAACCTTAACCTTAACCTTAACCTTAACCTTAACCTTAACCTTAACCTTAACCTTAACCTTAACCTTAACCTTAACCTTAACCTTAACCTTAACCTTAACCTTTAATCCACCCAATCATGAATACACAAAAAGTAGAGCTGAATAAAATACTACCGGTTCTCATGGCATTTTTTGTAATGAGTTTTGTCGACCTTGTTGGAATAGGGGTTGACCGTGTAAGTAAAGATATGAATCTTAGTGCAACTCTTTCCCAACTAATCCCATCTGCAACATTTCTGTGGTTTTTTCTTCTTTCGGTACCGGTAGGAGTAATGCAGTCGCGACTTGGAAAGAAATTTATGCTTAACATCGGCATGGGAGTAACAGCTTTAGGATTACTGGTTCCATTTTTCTTATATTCCTTTTCCATGGTCCTTGTGGGATTTGCTCTGCTTGGAATAGGAAATACTATAGTTCAGGTATCTGCCAACCCTCTTATTGTGGATGTAGTTCCTTCTAACAGGGCTCCAAGCTACCTGAGTTTTTCCCAGGGTGTAAAAGCGGTCGGGTCAATGATCGGAGCTCCACTGGCTGCAATTCTGGCTGCTAAATTCGGCGACTGGAAGCTTCTTTTCCTGGTATTCGGAATTGTGTCAATAATTTCTGTTATCTGGCTTGGATCAGTAAAAATTGATGAATCCAGACAAATGGAATTAAAGGCTACTTTTGGTTCTGCTTTTAAGCTCCTTGGTACCGGATTTGTACTTATGATGGTAGTTGCAATATTTCTTGTTGTGGGTGTGGATGTGGGCTTCAACTCAAATTCAGGACATTTCCTTGTTAAACAGTTTGGCATAGATTCCACCGTTTCTGAATCGGGCAGGAGCGTCTATTTCTTCGGACGTATGATCGGAACATTTGCAGGTGCTGCAATGCTTACAAGGATATCTTCACGCAAATTCTTCATGTGGACTTCCATTCTGGGTATAATATGCCTTGTTTCCATATTGCTTATTCCATCGCCTATTGTTGCATGGGGACTTGTTTTCATGATCGGTCTGGCTGTTGCAAATATCTGGCCTCTGGTATTTGTAATAGCTGTTGAAAAATATCCGGAGCGCAAAAATGAAATATCCGGCCTTATGATGATGGCTATATCAGGCGGAGCGGTTATTCCATTAATTATAGGGTGGATAAGCGACCTTAGCAATGTAGTATATGGAATGTCAACCCTTATCATTTGTATGATTTATCTATTTATTGTTTCACTTGTCTGTCTGAAGAAATAAATTGAAAACCATATTTCATGTAATCAGGCAGCTATTATATACAACGAAACAGCAGTTTCGTACAAAAAACCGGAAAACAATAAATTTTACCGGTATATCCGAGTATTTTAGCATTGATTTGGAAGAAGCATAGGTCAATACAAGATAGTCGATATTAAAAATAAGGTATGAAGTATTAGGTTTAATTCCCATCAGTTTCGGAGTTGTTCCCCATTCCCCAATTTCCCTGTGATTCCGAAACGTATTTTCCCCCTTCATTTGTGAAATATGAATAAGGATATATCACAATATGAAGGGGGTTCTTTTTAGTTTATAAAAAATAGAACTTATCCTATTTGTATTTTGAAGGTAAAACTTGCAAATTGCAGGTAATTAGGATTACTATAGTAAGACTCCATAATTCTTAAGTTTCAATTACAAATTAATAGTTATTAATATTCCAGCAAAATGCATCTTATGAAAGAAGTCAGATCAGACAGACGCAATTTTCTTAAAAAGACAGGAGCTGCTGCTCTTGCTTTCACACTGGTACCAAGATATGTTCTTGGAGGACAGGGGTATACTCCGCCAAGCGATCAGCTGACCAAAGGTATAATCGGTGTCGGTGGCATGGGCCGCGGACATATTGGTTATGAGGGAACAAAGCTGCTTGCCGTATGTGATGTTGATAAATCACATCTCGATGAGGTCATTGCCATGACGGGGAAAGATGTTACCGGATACCATGATTTTCGTGAATTAATCGCCAGACCGGATATTGATATTGTGCATATTGCCACTCCGCCACACTGGCATGGAATCATCTCGAAAACAGCTGCCGAAGCAGGAAAAGATATATGGTGTGAAAAACCAATGACACGAACAATAGGAGAAGGAATAAAAGTGGTTGAAGCTGTTCAGAGAAACGGGGTGATGTTCAGGATCAATACCTGGTTCAGGTTTAAAGATCAGTTTTATGGACTGGGGACTGCTGTTAAGCCGCTTAAAAAATTAATTGACAGCGGGACTCTTGGCTGGCCTTTAAAGGTAACAGTCAGCGGCATAACCGGCTATGACTGGAAATTTTACTGGAGTGGTTTATACAATCTTCAGCCTATGCCTGTTCCTTCTGTACTTGATTATGACTTCTGGCTGGGACCTGCCCCTTACAAACCATATAATCCTGAGAGAGTGCATGCAAAATTCCGTGGATACTGGGATTATGACGGAGGAGGTCTGGGTGACATGGGTCAGCATTATCTTGATCCTGTTCAGTATATGTTAAATAAGGATGATACAGGTCCTGTATCAATTGAAGTTGATGCGCCTGAACAGCATTATGATGCCGTTGGATCGTGGCGCAGGATAACTTATACCTATGCCGATGGTTGCCAGATCATACTGGATGGGGAAAACCGTGATAAAGATGCTGCCTATATTGAAGGTCCGCATGGGAAGATATATAAAGGATTCAGATCTGATATTCCTGATATTGAAAAGCTTATAGATTCGCTTCCTGATCCTGCTCCTCAGATCGGAACATTCACGGAATCGGTTCTTACAAGGAAAAAATTTGCTCTTAACGAATCAAATGGTCACAGATCGTGTTCACTAGTTAACCTGGGGAAAATAGCACTCCGGTTGGGAAGAAACCTTAAGTATGATCCGCTTAATCAACAATTTATTGATGATGAAGGAGCCAATAAGCTGATAAATCAACCTATGAGGGGACCATGGAAGATTTGATGGATATGACAAAAAAATGGTTGAAAAGTTGAAAAGCCGGATGTAGAAAATAAATCATATCACTTAATTTAAATAATATAATAATGAAAATCAACAAGATAGTACTAAGCTTATCTCTTATTCTTGTTTCTGTTGCATTACATTCACAGGACAACAGGACCCTTGAAACCAGGGTGGCTGATCTTCTGGCAAGACTGCCTGCAAACGATACCCGGTTCACTGATAATCTGATGGGAGACATGCTCTTGCTTGGCGAGCCTGGCTGGAAACTGATATGTAATCAGGTAATCCCTGCCGGATCAGGTGATGATACACGCCCAAGGTTTGCTGTAGAAAGTTTTTCAAGATTTCTTTCTCAAAAAGGCAAGGAGGAGGTAAGAAAAGAGTGGGAAAAAAATTGTATCTATTATGCAGTTTCACAAAAAGATTTCAGTGTTAAGGATTTTTTTATGAAGCAGTTGCAGCTGATTGGGGGAGACGCATCTGTTGAAGCAATGAAGAGCTACCTTGATGCAAAGGATGTTTGTGAGCCTGCTCTGGCGGTAATATCGGCTGTTGGAGGGAAAACGGCTGAGCAGGTGCTGGCAGAATCACTAAGGAATAAAGACCTTCCATGTGCTGCTGCAGTATTGAATGATCTCGCTCTAATGAAATCGCAATTAGCCGTTGGCGAATATATCAAATGGGCTGAAGGCAATGATATCAATATAAAAGCCTCTGCATATAATGCCCTGGCTCAAAGCGGTAGTCCCCTGGCATATCCTGTTCTCATGAAAGCTGCCAAAGAAGTTTCTTACAGATGGGAAGTCACAGGTGCAACTTCTTCATTGCTTACCTACGCAAAAGTTGTAGCTCAGCATGGCGATATAAGAACAATGGACAAAATATGTAAGCTTGTCATTTCAAAATGTGACGATAATCTGACCGTACAGAATAAAACCGATGCCCTCGACATCTATGTCAGCTTTCACGGTATTGATGCAATGCCCTTCCTTATTAAGGCGGCTTCGAATGAAAACAGCAAATACAGAGCAGCTGCCATGCGTATGTCGCTGTCAATAAAAGGACCGGAGATAGTAAAAAAATGGATTGATTATTTTCCGAAAGCAATCGCTGCTGCAAAGCCTGAACTTATTACGATGTTGGGGACAAGAGGGGATGAGATTGCCCTGCCTCTGATTAATTCAGCGTTGACCTATCCGGACGTTAATGTCAGAAAGGAAGCTGCGGAGGCAATAGTTAAAATAAGCGGCAACAAGGCCCTTAATTCTCTTATTAATTATATGCTGGTCTTCAGCGGTGCTGCTGATCAGGAAGCTGCAAAATCAGCACTGATGACAGTATTGAATGGCGACAACATGCAATATCTTGTACCGGTTTTAAAAGAGGGTCCCCCGGCTACGCAAAAAACTGCAATTGAGTTATTTGCCTGGAGCAAAGACAACAAATATTTTGAGACTGTGCTCCCTTATGCATCGTCTGATAATGAACAGGTAAAATCTGCTGCTGTCAAAGCGCTCGCAAATCTTGCCCGGCCAGACGATCAGAATAAATTGATTGATTTGCTTTCTGTAACAGACAAACCTGAATATATCTCTGATATTCAGGATGCTATTGCTTCTGCTGCCAAAAAGATATCAGATCCTGATAAGAGATCTGCTTTAATTCTTAAAGCTTTGAACGGGAACATTCAGAAAGAAAAGATCATTCCTGTTCTTGCTGAAACAGGAGGACAACAGGCACTGTCAGTTGTTTTGAAAGAGTTTGAAAACGGAAATCCAGATATTCGGGATATTTGTTTTAAGACGCTTACTCAATGGAAGGATTACTCTGCTTCCACTGCTTTATTTGAAATATGTGCCTCTGGCAATAAAACTTTTGAAGCTCCGGCTTTTGAAGGATATATAAGACAGATCATATCAGCCAATCTGCCTGATGAGGAAAAATTGCTGCTTTACAGGAAGATAATGCCTTATGCAATGGGTCCCGAACGCAAGAATGAAATTATTTCAGAATTGGGAAAACTCAAGACTTACCAGACTCTCTTTTTTGTTTCAAAGTACCTCGATGATCCGTCAACTTCAGCGACGGCTGCCAAATCTGCAATGCATATAGCCCTTCCTTCTGTCGACAACAAAGCCGGCATGTACGGGGACCTGGTTAAAGAGATTCTTAATAAAGTTGTTATCAGGCTTAAAGGACAGGAGAGTGAATATGATAAGGAGCTGGTGAATAAATATCTTGCCGGTATGCCTCCCGATGAAGGATTCAAACCTATTTTTAACGGTAAGGACCTGACCGGATGGCAGGGACTGGTTGAAAACCCGGTAGCCAGGGCTAAGATGACACCTTCTGAACTTGCAGGGAAACAGGTTGAAGCTGATAAAAAAATAGCTGGTAGCTGGAGTGTCAGGGATGGATGTATCTGGTTCAACGGAACCGGTGATAATCTGTGTACGGTAAAACAATATGGTGATTTTGAGATGCTTGTCGATTGGAAGATAACAAAGGCTGGTGATAGTGGAATTTATTTAAGAGGATCGCCCCAGGTTCAGATATGGGATACATCAAGAGTAGAAGTGGGAGCACAGGTGGGCTCCGGCGGGCTTTACAACAACCAGATAAATATGGCCAGACCTCTGATGGTGGCCGATAATCCTGTAGGTGACTGGAATAGTTTCAGAATATTAATGGAGGGAGAAAAGGTGTCAGTATGGCTTAACGGGGAACTGGTGGTTGATAATGTCATCCTCGAGAATTTCTGGGATCGTAAGATTCCAATATTCCCTTCCGGTCCTATTGAATTACAGGCTCATGGAACTGACCTGGCATTCAGAGATCTGTATGTAAGGGAAATAACAGATAAAGAGTATAGCCTTACTCCTGAAGAAAAATCACAGGGGTTTGTTTCATTGTTTAATGGAAGAGATCTGGATAACTGGATAGGAAATAAAAAGGCCTATGTTGTGGAAGAAGGAGCGATTGCCGTTAAACCAAGCGATGATTCAGGCGGAAATTTATATTCCAAAAAGGAATATTCCGACTTTATTTTCAGGTTTGAGTTCCAGCTGACACCCGCTGCCAATAATGGTATTGGCATCAGGGCTCCGCTAACCGGTGATGCAGCTTATGTAGGGATGGAAATACAGGTACTCGACAACACAGCCCCGGTATATGCCAATCTCCAGCCATACCAGTATCATGGTTCTGTTTATGGTGTTATACCCGCAAAAAGAGGATATCTGAAACCGGTAGGTGAGTGGAATTATGAGGAGATAACTGCAATTGGAACTCACATAAAAGTGGTGCTGAACGGTACAACTATTGTGGATGGGGATATTGCAGGTCCAAGAGACAACGGAACTATGGATCATAAGGATCACCCGGGTTTGAAAAATACAACGGGACATATAGGGTTCCTGGGACACGGTTCGGAACTTAAGTTCAGAAACATAAGAATTAAAGATTTGTCACAAAAAGAATAAACCCAATTATTTACCCCTCTGTGTCACTCTGTGGTTCTCTGTGGTTCTCTGTGTAACAAAAAGAACTTACACAGAGTTTCACAGAGGAGACACAGAGGAACACAGAGTAATTATAAAAATACATTCCGGAATATGAAAAGAAACCTCTTCCTGCTGCTGTCAATTGCTATTATTGCATCCTGTTCAAAGGTCAAACCACCGGAACCTTATGGCCCTGTGCCATCGGAACGCCAGCTTGCATGGCACGAGATGCAGTATTATATGTTTGTCCATTTCACTGTAAATACTTTCACTGATAAGGAGTGGGGTTATGGTGATGAAAAGGAATCGGTCTTTAATCCGACTGACCTTGATTGCGATCAGTGGGCAAAAGTAGCCAGTGAAGCAGGGATGAAGGGAATAATATTGACAGCAAAACATCATGATGGTTTTTGTCTGTGGCCGTCAAAATACACTGAGCATTCGGTAAAGAATTCCCCATGGAAGGAGGGTAAGGGTGATGTCCTCAGGGAGCTTCGTACTGCCTGTGATAAATATGGTCTGAAGTTAGGTGTTTACCTTTCGCCATGGGACCGGAACAGTTCAGTTTATGGAACTCCCGAGTATCTGGTATATTATCGTAATCAGCTCAGGGAGTTGCTCACAGGTTATGGAAAGATATTCGAGGTATGGTTCGATGGTGCCAATGGCGGTGATGGATATTATGGTGGTGCCAGGGAAGTAAGAAAGATAGACAATAAAACATATTATGACTGGCCGGCAACTCAAGCCATTGTAAGGGAACTGCAACCATCCGCTGTAATGTTCAGCGATGCAGGACCGGACGTTCGCTGGGTTGGAAATGAGAGAGGGAAAGGAAGCCTCACAAACTGGTGTTTTCTGAAAAGGGATGAAATGTACCCGGGCGGCGATTTTGCCGGGATATTGGGTGAGGGACAGGAAAATGGTAATTACTGGGTCCCTGCTGAAGTTGATGTGTCAATAAGGCCGGGCTGGTTTTATCACCAGAGTCAGGATTCCATGGTAAGGTCGCCCGAAAACCTTATGGATCTTTTCTATTCTTCAGTCGGACGTAATTGCAATCTCCTTCTTAATGTACCTCCCGACAGAAGAGGTTTGCTCCATGAAAACGATGTAAGATCACTTCTGGCATTCAGACAACTTCTTAATGAGGAATTTAAGACTGATATTGCAAGAGGAAAAGATGTTACATCTTCATCTAAAAGGGGCAGAGGATATGAGGCTTCAAATGTGACCGATGGGGATCCTGAAACTTTTTGGGCTACTAAAGATACACTTACCAGCGGAGACATTGTTATCGATCTGGGTAAAGAAACAGAAGTAAACAGGATATTATTGCAGGAATATATTAAACTCGGTCAGCGTGTTCAGAAATTTAAGGTATCTGCATATAACAGTGGGTCATGGAATCCGGTAATTGAAGGAACAACAATAGGATACAAAGTAATTCGAAAATTTCCTGTCGTGCAAGCGTCTAAAATAAAAGTAACGATAATAAAATCAAAGGCCTGTCCCGTAATATCCAACATTGAGCTGTACCGGGCACCGGGAGAATGAAATCACTCAAGCTGAAACATCCTTGCTACTTTAGTGGCTGCTGAGATTCTTTTTGTAAGACCCGTCCAGTCTTTTTTCTGAATGATCTCTTTTGTGATCAGATTTGAACCTATTCCCACACAGGTAACCCCTGCATTGAACCACTCCCGTAAATTCTCGAGAGTAGGCTCCACTCCTCCTGTCGGCATTATGCTTGTCCAGGGACATGGTCCTTTTATGGCTTTAACAAAATCCGGTCCCCCGACAGATATTCCGGGGAATATCTTAACTATTTCGGCACCCAGTTCTTCGGCATAGCTGATTTCTGATAATGATCCGCATCCCGGAGCCCAGAGTATTTTTCTCCTGTTACATACCTTTGCCATCTCGGCATCCAGAATAGGGGAGACTATAAAATTTGCTCCCATCTGAATGTATAATGAAGCAGTTCCGGCATCAACAACCGATCCGACACCCATTATCATTCCCGGTACCTCTTTCTCCGCCCACTTATTCAGGTCAGAAAATAATTCATGAGCATAGTCGCCACGATTGGTAAACTCAAAAACTTTGATTCCTCCGTCTGATGCAGCTTTAATAACATGCCTGCATATTCCCGGATCCTTATGATAAAAGACCGGTACAATGCCGGTTTCTTTCATCCTGATTATAACATCTATTCTCGTAAAACGTGCCATTATTGTCGATTTGTAAACAAATGTATTTAAAAAAAGGTGAATAAAAAAGTTCATAAAATCTTTTGACTTCCGACTTCGGACTTCCGACTTCCGGCTTCCGACTTTCTATTTTATCTTTTCCCTTTTAACTTTCTCCTTTTGTCTTTTATCTTCTATAATAATTATCTTAGCAATTCAAACTCACTCGATGGCTCTTAACTATATCTGGATCGCATTCTTCCTTATCGGATTTCTTGTTGCACTTGGTCAGCTAATATTTGCAGGTAACACACAGATATTTAATGACCTGGTAAATGCAGTATTTTCAAATGCAAAAACAGGTTTTGAGATTTCCCTGGGTCTGACAGGGGCGCTGACGCTATGGATGGGCCTTCTTAAAATAGGAGAAAAAGGTGGTGTCGTGGCTATCCTTGGCAGATTTATGGGACCGCTTTTCCAAAAGCTTTTTCCGGGCTTACCCAAAGGACATCCTGCATACGGATCAATCATGCTTAATATTTCTGCAAACATGCTCGGACTCGATAATGCTGCTACACCGGTAGGACTAAAAGCTATGAAAGAAATGCAGGAGGTCAATCCTAATAAAGATACAGCCTCTAATGCCCAGATCATGTTTATGGTTCTTAATGCAGCCGGGCTTACAATTATTCCTGTAAGTATAATAGTTTACCGTACGCAATTGGGCGCCGCAAATCCTGCTGATATCTTTATTCCCATACTGATATCCACTTTTTTTGCAAATCTTACCGGGATGATAAGTGTCGCCATTGTTCAGAAAATTAATCTGTTCGATAAGGTCATTCTTGCCTATCTGGGCGGACTTACAGCAATCGTTATTGGCATTATATATTATTTCAGCGGCCTGCCGAAAGACCAGATATCGACTATCTCGACATTTGCAGCCAATTTCATACTTATCTCCATAATAGTTTCTTTTATTGTGCTTGCTATGATAAAAAAAGTGAATGTGTATGATGCTTTTATTGAGGGCGCCAAGGAGGGATTCAATATTGCAATCAAAATCATACCATTCTTAATTGCCATACTGGTTGCTATTGGCGTATTCAGAGCTTCAGGCGCTATGGATTTTATTATTTCAGGAATAACCAGATTCTTTACATGGCTTGGAGTTGATACTCAGTTC
Organism: uncultured Bacteroidales bacterium; assembly: GCA_963815075.1. Lineage (GTDB taxonomy): Bacteria > Bacteroidota > Bacteroidia > Bacteroidales > VadinHA17 > LD21. The sequence goes on along the minus strand of CAWFFK010000015.1, from coordinate 257,245 downwards.
ACTGCCGCTCTCCCTGTTGCATTCATGAAACCGTTGTCGGGCAGCGGAGCCAGGGGATTAATGATCGATGCCATGACAACCTATGGTCCCGACTCTTTTGTTGGCAGGCTGGCCTGTACAATGCAGGGAACAACCGATACTACTTTTTATATTGTTGCAGTATATTTCGGCTCAGTCGGGATAAAGAATACACGACATGCAATTGGATGCGGACTGCTTGCCGATCTTGCAGGATTCACAGCAGCAATATGTGTTGCATATCTGTTCTTTTCTTAAAAATTGATTATGAGTGTTTTATTGACTTCAACTCTGGTGGGTGTAAGTATCCTGGCAATAATTATTCTTACATCCAGGCTAAAATTAAAGGCATTCATTGCCTTGTTTCTTGTATCGCTTTTCCTTGCATTCACAACACTCCCGGCAGGAACAATAGTAAGTACTCTGAAGGAAGGTTTTGGCAACACCATGGCCTCAATTGGATTCTTAATCATTCTTGGGGCTATTATTGGAATAACACTTGACAAAACAGGAGCAACATTAAGTATTGCAAGATTTATATTATCAAAGACAGGAGAAAACCGGAGTACACAGGCAATAGGCATAACAGGTTTTATTACCGGAATACCTATTTTCTGCGATTCTGCCTTTATAATACTTAGTGGTCTGGCCAAATCGTTTAGCTCAAAATCTAAAATTGCCATGCCATTCATGGCGACCGTGCTGGCTTCTTCATTGTATTCTGTTCATTGTCTTATACCTCCTCACCCGGGAGCACTGGCAGCGGCAGGACTTTTTAAAGTAAATATCGGTTATCTCATAATCATTGGAATAGTATTTGCAATACCCGGTGCTTTATCGGCATATTTCTGGAGCAAATGGATGACAAAAGGCAGGAATTATCCTCCTGCTAAGGAGCCTGATGTTGATCCAAAGGTAATACACGAAAAATTGCCATCTGCATTCTTATCCTTTCTACCTATTGTCGTTCCATTGTTGCTCATTACATTCCGGTCATTATTGATTTTATATGATAAAAGCGGACAGAACACCATATCAAAGATTTTTTATATGCCAGGGGAACCGATCTTTGCCTTATCAATTGGTGCTGTTCTGGCATTGCTGCTTATCAGGGATAAAACGATGGATATAATGAATTCAATATTTACTGAAGCCATTGAAAAAGCCGGACCTATCCTTGTTGTTACGGCAGCCGGGGGAATGTTCGGGATGGTGATCAAAGCGACAGGTACAGGTGAGGCTATGGGGAAATTACTGACAGGCACTAATATTGGGCTTGTTGTTCCTTTCCTTATCGCTGTTGTAATGAAGACAGCACAGGGCTCATCGACTGTGGCAATGATTACTACTGCATCATTTGTGGCACCAATGTTACCGATGCTGGGGCTGGATTCGGAATGGGGGAAATTGTTGTCGATGCTCTCAATGGGAGCGGGCTCAATGGTTGTATCGCATGCTAATGATTCTTACTTCTGGGTTGTCTCAAATTTTTCAGAGATCGATGTAGGTACAAATTTAAGAGTCTATTCATCTTCAACATTTATAATGGGAATTGTCATATTTGCCTGTGTCTGGATCACTTCACTGATAGTCCTGTGATAATTTTAACATACAATTGACTCAATCCATAGTAATTAAATTCAAACTGCATGAATAGCAGGAGTATTGCTGAACAGATTTTTATTGCAGGAGTTGAGAGTGTTCTGCCTGACAGGCTTATTAAAAAACATTTATCGCTTACGGATAATGAGCTTTTTATAAACAATAAGCCATTCGACCTGAATGTTATTAAGAATATTTATGTTATCGGAGCTGGTAAAGCCAGTGCCATGATGGCAGCCGAAGTTGAAAAAGTTCTGGGTAACCGCATAACTGAAGGACATATTGTTGTAAAATATGGATGTTCACGCAGATTGAAATATATAAAAGTTACAGAAGCAGGCCATCCGGTCCCTGATTCCAACGGCTTCATGGCAACAAGGGCTATAATGGAACTGGCAGAAAGAGCAGGATCTGCTGATCTTGTTATTTGTCTGCTATCAGGCGGAGGTTCTTCGCTTTTCACAGATTTTCCGGAGGGTTCTTCGCCTGAAGAAATGGTAAAGATAAGTGACCTTCTGGTTAACTGCGGAGCTTCTATTACAGAGATTAATGCTGTGCGAAAGCACCTTTCGGCTGTAAAGGGCGGACAACTTGCAAGAACTGTATATCCGGCTGAGCTTGTCAGCCTTATCCTTTCTGATGTTCCGGGAGATCGCATCGATGTTATTGCTTCGGGACCAACTGCACCTGATCCGACAACATTCAGGCAGGCAGTAACTGTTTTAGAATCATTTGACCTGATGGGATCTGTTCCGGCCGGAATATTTAAATACCTCTCAGATGGAGTTGCGGGCATCAGGTCTGAAACACCCAAGCCATCAGACATTATTTTTAAGAGAACATGGAACATTCTGGTTGGGAACAACCGCCTGGCGCTGGAATCTGCTCGCAGGAAAGCTCTTGATTATAATATTAACGGGGTTATTATTGATAATCAGCTTCAGGGTGATACTTCCTCCGTGGCTGAGTACATTGTGGATATATGTTTAAGTTTTCAGTCCGATGAAAATGAAGTGAAACCTGTTTGTCTCCTTTTCGGCGGTGAAACCACAGTAAAGATGACCGGCAGGGGATTGGGGGGAAGAAATCAACATCTTGCCTTAATATGCTCTTTGCTGCTTCATAACCACCCTGGCATAACTATACTTGCGGCAGGAACAGATGGTAATGATGGCCCTACTGATGCTGCCGGAGCTGTGGTTGATTCTTCTACCTCGTCATCAGCTGTTTTGAAACATCTCGATCCTTTAAAATATGTCAAGGATTTCGATTCTTATAATTTTTTTAAAAAGACAGGAGGTCATGTTATAACGGGACCAACAATGACCAATGTAATGGATATGATTGTTGTAATTGTTGAATGATTGCAGGCCCATGCCATGGCATGGTCTGCAATCATCATCAAATGGTTTCGTGGGTCCACAATCATTGCCAAAGGGATCCGTAGGGCCATGCCATGGCATGGCCTGCATTTTTCATCAAATGGTTTCGTGGGTCCACATCATTATCAAAGGGATCCGTAGGGCCACGCCATGGCGTGGCCTGCAATCATCATCAAATGGTTTCGTGTGTCCACAATCATTGCCAAAGGGATCCGTAGGGCCACGCCATGGCGTGGCCTGCAATCATCATCAAATGGTTTCGTGGGTCCACAATCATCATCAAATGGTTTCGTGGGTCCACAATCATCATCAAATGGTTTCGTGGGTCCACAATCATCATCAAATGGTTTCGTGGGTCCACAATCATCATCAAATGGTTTCGTGGGTCCACAATCATCATCAAAGGGTTTCGTGGGTCCACAATCATTGCCAAAGGGATCCGTAGGGCCATGCCATGGCATGGCCTGCAATCATCATCAAATGGTTTCGTGGGTCCACAATCATTATCAAAGGGATCCGTAGGGCCATGCCATGGCATGGCCCTACATTTTTCATCAAAGGGTTTCGTGGGTCCACAATCATTGCCAAAGGGATCCGTAGGGCCATGCCATGGCATGGCCCTACATTTTTCATCAAAGGGTTTCGTGGGTCCACAATCATTGCCAAAGGGATCCGTAGGGCCATGCCATGGCATGGCCCTACATTTTTCATCAAAGGGTTTCGTGGGCCATGCCATGGCATGGCCCTGTAATACAAAAATAGATTTCCTGAATTTTATCACGAAAAATAATACATTTCGTTAGAAAAATTCCTAAATTGTATTTGCTGCATATTTTTATTTTGGAATAAATATTTTGGGAATGGTTAAAAGGAGAAAGCCTTTCAGGCTCTTGAATTATGATTACAGTTCGGAGGGAATTTATTTTATAACTATCTGTACCAGGAATAGGGAACATTATTTTGGTTATATTGCTAATTCCTGTATGAACCTCTCAGAAATTGGATTAATAGCCCAACAATATTGGTCAGATATCCCAATACATTTCAAACATGTTTTGTTAGATGATTTTGTAATTATGCCGAATCATATACATGGCATTATAATTATTGATTATTCGTGTGTAGGGCCACACCATGGCATGGCCCCTGAAAATCGGATTCAAAAATCTATGCAGAATATCAATCAATTTTCCAGGCCAATTAAAAATTCCGTTTCTATAATAATAAATCAATATAAATCATCTGTAAAGAGATGGTGCAATAAAAATAATTTCAAAACATTTAATTGGCAACCAAGATTTTATGACCACATTATTTTAAATGATGAGGCCTTACAGAATGTTAAAAAATACATCAGACATAATCCTGCAAATTGGATTCATGATGATTTAAATATTTGATTAAAAAGATTGAAGGAACATGTCCTCTGATTGGTGATAAAAATCACCCTGCAATTATTTATATAATCTATTTTTGTGGTGAACCTTAATTCTTATTTTGATTTATTCTTCGTATGTTAATTTTAAATCCCTTTCAAAACAATGAAACAATTTCATCTCTTCCTGATTATTTTCTTATGGATGGCATCATGCATAAATAATACTAAACCACCGGAATACAAAACCAGCTCTAAAGAACAACCATTTGATACCTCAGATATGACCAATAATTTTTATGACAATACCAGGACCCATTCCCTTCCAATGAAGGATCTGTTCATAGATGGAGAGGTTGCCAATCCTGGGAAAGTGGATTTTTCGGATCTTCCGCTTCATTCTGTTATTGTTAAGGAAACACTTCTCGACAGTGCAGGAGGAGACAGATTCGTTGGTGCTTACAGGTATGACGGGTTTTCACTTTTTGATATTCTGGATAAAAGAATTCTCAAAAAAGCAAACAGCACCGAATTCAATCCCATAATTGATCTTTATGTTGAAATTGAGAATGACAAGGGCGAAAAGGTTGTTTTCAGCTGGGGTGAAATATACTATCCGAATATTCTCCATAATATAATAATAGCTTCAGGAGTTGCGAGAATAATACCTTCCAAAACAAAGGATCTGTGGCCACTTCCTTCTGAAAGTAAAATTGTTTCGGCTTATGACCTTGTTACAGAAAGAAATATCTCGTCACCCGTAAAAATTTCAGTCAGGTCTTTTCCCCACTCTTTCGCTGTCGACAGGAATTTATCTCCTCTGTATTCTTCAAAAATAACTCTTTTTGACTCTTCAAAACAGATAGGAGCCATAGATAAACTTCCTGAAGGCGTGAGTTTTGTAACATATAATACAATTTTTTATGGCAGAGGAAGAGGAATACACAGCACGTCTCCCTTCTCGGGAGTTTTTCTGAAAGACTTGATTCAGAGGTATTATCCTGTTAACAGGGAGGACCTGCGGTCGGGCATATTGTGCATTGCCGGGCAAGATGGTTACAGATGTGCAGTTTCATATTCAGAACTGTTTAACAGGAACGATCAGCAGGAATTTCTTCTTGTTAGAACAAATCCCGGAGAAGACGGGGGATTATTCAGGATCTTTCCTGCACCGGACTTCTTTTCCGACAGGGCCATTAAATCTGTAAGTGAAATACGGCTGGGGTATTAAAGACGCAAAACACTCGACGCACGACGCACGGCAGACGGTACCCAGCACCCAGCACCCACCACCCGGCACCCAGCACCCGGCACCCAGCACCCGGCACCCGGCACCCATAATTTTCATTGTTTTTATTATATTTGCTCATCATCATTTCTTAATAGACAGTCGCGACATTATGAAAGCACTCGTTCTGGAAGAATATAATAAGCTTGTTTATAAGGATGTGCCGGAACCTTCAACAGGAGAAAATGAAGTGCTTGTGAAGGTAATGGCATGTGGTATTTGTGGTTCTGATGTGCATGGATTTGATGGCAGTACAGGGAGAAGAATACCTCCTATTATTATGGGACACGAGGCTTCCGGGATCATTGTCAGGACTGGTGCTCTCGTAAAAGACTGGAAAACAGGCGACAGGGTGACTTTTGATTCAACGGTTTACCCTCTTAATGACTGGTTCACTCTTGGAGGAAAGTATAATCTGAGCGATAATCGCGAAGTACTTGGTGTTTCCCCGGGCACTTTCAGAAGGAACGGAGCATTTGCCGAATATATTTCAATACCGGAGCATATTCTTTATAAGATCCCTGATAATGTCACATTTGAACATGCAGCGATGGTTGAAGCAGTTGCAGTAGCTCTTCATTCGATAAATATTGCGGCCGTGAGGACAGGTGATACATTTGCTGTTGTAGGTTCAGGAATGATAGGGATCTTTATTATAAAACTTCTTAAGATATCAGGTGCATCAAGGATTATTGCCATTGATATTAATTCACATCGACTATCTGCAGCAAAAAAAGCCGGTGCTGACCAGGCATTTCTTTCAACTGAGGAGAACCTTGAAGAAAAGGTATTTAAACTTACCGGCAATAGGGGAGCTGATATAACATTTGAAGCCGTAGGTCGTTCCGAATCTGTCAACATAGCCATTGATCTTGTACGTAAAGGGGGGAAAGTTGTGCTTATTGGCAATGTCTCTCCAAAAGTTGATTTCCCTCTTCAGAAGGTTGTAACACGCGAATTAAGCGTTCTTGGAAGTTGTGCTATCAGAGGAGAATATGAAACTGTTTTGAACCTGCTCGAAACCGGCAAGATAAGCGTCGATGATCAGATATCAGCCATTGCACCTCTGGATGAAGGAGCAGTCTGGTTCGATAAACTCTATCGTAAAACAGAAGAACTGAATAAAGTTATTCTAGTTCCTTAGACAAATATTAATGACGGAAAGGATGTACAATATCTCGATAGCAGGATGCAGCAAAGTGGCTCATCTTCATGCAAATGCTATCAGAAATATTCCAAATGCGAGGTTAACAGGCGTTTGGAACAGAACATCGCAGACAGCTGAAGAGTTTGCCTCAGTTTATAATACAGTCGCATACCCCGATATTTCCAGTATGGTAGCTGAGAATAAATCTGATCTGGTGATAGTATGTACCGCTCATCCTTTTCATAAACAACCTGCAGTTGAAGCTGCAAAAGCCGGAGCCAATGTGCTTGTTGAAAAACCTTTGGCTTCAGATCTGTACGATTGCGATGAAATGATCCGGATATGTAAGGAGAATAGCGTAAAGCTGGGAGTGATAAGCCAGAGAAGATGGTATGAGCCGGTAAGAAGAGTAAAAGATGCGATAGATAATGGCAGGATAGGGAAACCGGTTCTTGCTACCATCACTATGCTTGGCTGGAGGGATAAGGCATATTATGATTCTGATGAATGGCGGGGAACCTGGAAAACGGAGGGTGGAGGGGTTCTTGTAAACCAGGCTCCTCATCAGCTCGACATAATGTTGTGGTACATGGGTGAAGTTGCTGAAGTATACGGTGTTTGGCGGAACTTGAATCATCCTTTTATAGAAGTTGATGATACAGCTGTGGCAATTGTTAAATTCAGGAATGGTGCGATCGGAAATATTCTTGTCAGTAATTCGCAAAAACCCGGAATATACGGGAAGGTACATGTACATGGTGAAAGTGGCGCTTCAGTTGGCGTACAGACTGATGGAGGAGCGATGTTTATTGCAGGTATGACCAATGTGGCAGAACCTCCGGTAAATGACCTGTGGACCATCCCGGGTGAAGAAAATTTGAAAAATGCATGGATAAAAATGGATACGGAAATATTCAATAATTGTGACCCTACTGTCCACTATATTCAGTGCCAGATTGAAGACTTTCTGGATGCTATAGGTAATGACAGGGAACCAGGTGTCAGTGGTGAGGATGGCCGCAGAACCGTAGAGCTTTTTACTTCTATCTACCGTTCATCGCGAAATAATGCCCCTGTTAAATTTCCCCTGAGCCCTTAGTCCAGCACCCAGCACACAGCACCCAGCACACAGCACCCAGCACCCAGCACCTTGAATTATATATAACCTTAAAAAATTAAAAAACTTAATACAACCACTTCATGCCTCTGTTAATTATCATCCTTGGAATTTGTCTTTTACTTTTCTTCATTGTCGTCCTAAAATTCAATTCTTTCTTATCATTTGTCATTGTATCACTGGCAGTTGGACTGGCCGAAGGGATGAACCTTGAAAATACAATTACCTCTATTGAGAACGGAATTGGCAGTACAATGGGGCTGCTGGTTCTGATCCTGGGGTTTGGTGCAATGCTTGGCAAGCTTGTTTCAGAAAGCGGTGCAGCCCAGAGGATTACGACTAAGCTCGTAAATGCTTTTGGGCTGAATCATATCCAGCTTGCTTTGATGCTGACAGGTTTTATTGTAGGTATATCGTTGTTTTACGATGTGGGCTTTTTCATTCTTATACCCCTGGTATTTACTATTGCTGCAACAACAGGTCTTCCTTTGTTGTATGTAGGTCTGCCAATGTTAGCTGCTCTTTCCGTAACACATGGTTATCTCCCTCCTCATCCTGCTCCGACGGCTATTGCCGCTATGTTCCATGCAGATATTGGAAAAACTATGATTTACGGAATAATAGTCGCTCTTCCTGCAATAGTAATTTCGGGACCTTTTCTTTCAAAAGCCCTGAGCAAAATTGATGCAAAGCCCCTTAAAGAGTTTCTGAACACAAAACCACTGACAGAAGATGAGATGCCCGGTTTTTGGGTAAGCACCTTTACAGCATTATTACCTGTTATTTTTATAACTTTTGGGACGGTTGCAGGGTTCCTCCTGCCAGCCGGCAATATCATCAGGATAATACTTGAGTTTACAGGGCATCCTGTTTTTGCCATGCTTCTGTCTGTTCTTGTCGCAGTTTATACGCTTGGACTGGCACGCGGAAGAAAGATGCCTGAAATAATGGACTCTCTTGCACATTCGGTAACCAGTATTACGATGATCATGCTGCTCATTGCCGGCGCCGGAGCTCTGAAACAGGTGCTGATTGACAGCGGTGTCAGTAAATATATTGGAGAATTATTAAGCGAATCGACCCTTTCGCCATTGTTTCTGGGATGGCTGATAGCCACGGTTTTACGCTTCTGTGTGGGATCTGCAACCGTAGCTGGCATGACAGCTGCAGGAATTGTTCTGCCCCTGGTAACAGGCGGATCCGTAAATCCGGAATTAATGGTCCTGGCTATTGGTTCGGGAAGCCTTATGTTCGGACATGTAAATGATGGTGGTTTCTGGCTTTTCAAGGAATACTTCAACCTGAGTATCAAAGATACAATGAGGACCTGGGTTGTAATGGAAACATCCATAGGTATTACAGGTTTGCTGGGTGTAATGTGCCTGAGTCTTTTTGTGAAATGAAAACTGTAAGGTTAATATCTGGATTGGTAAAAGTGAACAAATTTTTACTGCTGGTTTGTATATTGATTACCGGATCTTCTGTTTTTGCACAGGATGGAGCTTTATTGTTAACTAATTTTAAGGAGAGCAGGGAAATTGAAGATCAGAACTGGGCTATTTGCCAGGATAATAACAATGTAATGCTCTTTGCAAACAGGAAAGGTATCCTGACCTTCGATGGAGGAGCATGGACAACTGTAAGGCTACCCACCATTCCTTATTCAATGAAGGCTAATCCGAAAAACGGTAAAATTTTTGTTGGCGGTGAAAACAGCTATGGGTTACTCGAAAAGGATCAGATAGGATCATATAAATACGTACCTCTTTCAGGAGAATCTTCTGATATTGGAGTAATTACCAGAATTATATTTAACGATTCGGTAGTCTGGTTTTATGGAGAAAAATCAATAAGCAGGCATAATCTTAAAAGTAACAGGCTTGAACTGAGAATTAAGACAATGGAGGCCAATCCTTTTGCGGGAATGTTCGTTACTCCAAAAAATACTTTCATTAATGAACAGTATTCAGGGTTATACCGTCTTGAGAGTGATACTTTATTCCCTATAGTGACAGGTTATTTAACAGTTAACACTGACATTCTTTTTTCGCTGCCTTATAGCAATAATCTTGTTTTACTGGGTCTTGGCAATGGAAATTTATCTCTTTTTGACGGGATTAAATATTATGATTATCAGATAAAAGACAATGGCTATCTTAAGGAGAATATTTTGTCGGGAGGCATTACAGTAGGAGACAGTATGTATGCTTTTTCCACTTTGGATGGAGGCGTCCTGGTAATTGAAAAATACAGCGGTAAGATAAGGTTCACAATTAATAATCAGAATGAGTTACCCGATGATGAAGTTTTTGCCCTAGGGGTGGATAAAAGCAACGGCATCTGGCTGTCGCATCAATATGGTCTTTCAAGGGCTGACCTTAGCCTGCCGGTTGAAAATTTCAGCGTATACCCCGGACTTAAAGGTAACCTGACCAGTTCTGTCTGGTATAATAATGTTCTTTATGTCTCAACGAGTGAAGGTGTTTTTTATCTCACAGAGGTCAAAAATTATGCTAAGGTACAGGTTATTATAAAAAATAAGCCTTCTAATAACGAGTCACAGGCAGAGAAGCTTCGGGATAACAATAAGCCACCGGAGGGCACCAGGAAAACTATATTCCAGAGAATATTCGGAAAGATAATATCCAAAGAGAAACCAGTCGGATCGCCTGCTAAAGAGGAAAATAAAACTGGCAGCAATCTGAATCCATACCAAACGCAATACACCACAAAAACCATCAGCAGGCTTAAATCAGTTAACTATTTATATAGGAAAGTTGAAGGGTTAGACGAAAAATGCCGGCAACTTGTTACAACCGGCGACGGAGTTCTGGCGGCTACCAACAAAGGACTTCTTGTTATTAAGGGTCATAAAGCAGAAATTGTGGAAGGTAACCGATATATTAATTTCATTGGCTGGCAACCCGTTAACGGAAAGTACTTTATTGCAGCCGGAGATGGTTATTTCTCTGTTAGGCATTATGATGGGAAATGGATTGCTGAATCTCCGGACCCGAAATATTCTGATCCTGTCTATTCTATTGTTGGCACTGACAGTAATACATTATGGCTCGGCTCAGATAATGCTGCCCTGCGAATTGATATGAATAATGCTCAGGATTCGGTCAAATATACACCGGTGAGCATTAAGAATGATTTTCCGCAACGTTATTATCTGGATTATTCTAACGATACTGTTTTCCTGTATACTGAATCAGGAATTTATTTTTATAATACAATCTCGGCAAGTTTTGTTGAAACAAGAACTTATAAAAGCCTTTCTCATTCAAATGTTAAGTTTATTTATCCTCTTTCAAATATGCCATGGATCAGGCTTGGTGATGACTGGCTTTATTTAAAACCTTTGGATAATCAGGTTGATAAAGAGATGTCGCTGCTAAAAATATTTGATGATGTGACATCTATTAATAGTGAATCCGGCAAACTATGGGTGGTGGATGGAGAGAACAGACTGTTAAGGGTAGATGTAAATAAACCATTAAAGATCAATCCTGAAATTGATGTATTCGTAAAAAGTATTTATAATGATAAGGGTACTTTTTTCGATTTGTCCCATATAGAATTTGACAGGGGAGATAATATTGTAAATTTTGAAATCGTTGCCCCGGGTTATCTTAAAAAAAACACAACTCAGTATCAGTATATTATTAACAAGCTGATGCCAGATTGGTCTCCATGGTCAGATCAGACCAAATATAATCTGATGATCCCTGTGCCAGGGGAATATACTCTTAGAGTAAGGGCTAAAGATCTGTGGGGTAATATTGGTAATCCACGGTTAATAAAATTCACCATGAAAGCTCCTTTTACCAGAACACCGGCTTTCTATATTTTGTCAGGCTCTTCTTTGCTGGTTTTTATATTTCTGATAATCAGGTTCAGGGAACGCCATCTCCAGAAAGAGAACAGGATACTTGAATTGAAAGTTAAAGAGCGGACAGCTGAAATCGAGGCTCAGAAAGAGGAGATAACCTCCAGTATTGCATATGCCAGCAGGATACAAATGGCCATGCTGCCAATGGAAAATCATTTCAGGACATTTTTCTCCGACTACTTTATAATTTTTAAACCAAGGGATATTGTAAGCGGAGATTTTTATTGGATTGGTGAAGATGAAAAGAATGTTTTTTTTACAGTAGCCGATTGCACCGGACATGGCGTTCCCGGCGCTTTTATGAGTACACTGGGTATTTCAACACTTAATGATATAATAACAAATAACATCAACCTCCGTGCAAATACTGTACTTAACATTTTGCGTGAAAAAATAATGACATCTCTTCATCAGACGGGAAAAGAAGGTGAAGCTTCTGACGGGATGGATGTTGCGTTTTGCGTGCTTAATAAAAACAGAAAAAGTATGCAGTTTTCCGGAGCATATAATCCCCTGTTTATATTCCGAAATGGGGTGTTTAAAGAATATAAAGCCGACAGAATGCCTATTGGCATTTATTATGGACAAAAAGAGACATTTACAAATTATGAGATACATACCAGGAAAGGTGATACTTTGTATATCTTTTCCGACGGGTTAACTGATCAGTTTGGAGGATCCGACGGATCGAAATATAAAAAATCTAACCTGAAAAAACTGTTGTCAGAAATCCATAACCTGACAATGGCCGAACAACGGACTGTTATTGAGAATGTATTTGAGGAATGGAAAGGTAACCACGATCAGGTTGATGATATCACGATGATAGGAGTCAGGATCTAGTGCTTTAAGGCAGTAATCAGTAATCAGTAATCAGTAATCAGTAATCAGTAACCCTTTCTCAAAGAATTATCTATCTTTAAAACACCAATATTATTCAATTATGAAAATAAAATTTATCGGGGCTGCCAGGGAGGTGACAGGCAGTAAACATCTCATTACAACTGATCTCGGGAAAAAAATACTTCTTGACTGCGGAATGTTTCAGGGAAAGGGACTGGAAACGGATGCAATGAACAGGGACCTTGGATTTGATCCTGAAACAATTGATCACATCATTCTCACTCATGCCCACATCGATCATTCCGGACTGATACCCTATGTATACAAGCTGGGTTTCAGAGGATCTGTAGTATGCACAAATGCAACACGCGACTTATGCGCAATAATGCTGGCTGATTCAGCTTTTATACAGGAACATGATATTGTTACATTCAATAAGCGCAGGGCAAAAAAAGGGCTTCCTCTTGTTACACCTATTTATGAGCAGGTTGATGCAAAAGAATGCATGAAGCTTTTTATAGGAGTGCCCTCCAATATGAAATTCAGGATTGACGAGAATATCAGGGTCACTTTTACACATACAGGCCATATGCTTGGAAGTGGCGTAGCTAATATTCAGATCATAGAGAATGGGCAGATAAAGAGAATATCATACACCGGAGATATAGGCCGCCCGGTTGACCAGATATTAGCACCACCGCAACCTTTTCCGCAGGCTGACTTCCTCATTGCTGAGTCGACTTACGGCGACAGGCTGCATAACGATGTTAAAAAGGCTGAGGATGAACTACTGGATGTTGTTGTTGAAACATGTGTAAATAAGGGCGGGAAACTTATAATACCTGCATTCAGTGTTGGAAGAACTCAGGAAATAGTTTTTGCCCTTAATAATTTTTTCAATGAAGGCAGGTTACCAAAAATTGACATCTTTGTCGATAGTCCCCTTGCCGTAAATGCAACTTCGGTTTTCAGGGTGCATCCCGAATGCTATAATGAGAATTTTCTCAGGGTGCTTGAAAATGATCCTGATCCATTCGGATTTGAAAGTTTATTTTATATCACAAAGGTTGAAGATTCAAAAAAACTCAATTATCATAAAAAGCCATGCGTTATTATTTCCGCATCAGGTATGATGGAAGCCGGACGTATAAAACACCACCTCGCAAACAATATTTCAAATCCAAAAAACACTGTTCTTGTTGTGGGTTATTGTGCTCCGGCAACTCTTGGTGCAAGGATAGTTAGAGGCGACAGGGAAGTCTCTATTCACGGAACTGTTTATGAGGTGAAAGCAGATATCAGAAAGATTGAAGCTTTCAGCGGACACGGCGATTACAGGGAGATGATAAGCTTTTTGAATTGTCAGGATAAAGATGCTCTTGCGAAGACATTCATAGTTCATGGGGAATATGAAACGCAGAAAAAATATGTAGGGTACCTTCAGGAAGATGGATTCAGTAACATTGAAATCCCTGCAAAAGGCCAGGAATTTGAAATATAATGAAGAAAGAATTGCTTGTAAGCAATTTTGATCTTAAACCGATAGCTAATTAGAGATATATTTTTTCATCTCTTTTCTTATGGTTTTCCATTCCGGGAAAACTACTGATAAAAGATAATAATATCGTTTTCCGTGGTTGTGGTGCTTCAGGTGACATAATTCATGAGCAATTACATATTCTGTGTATCGGTCCGGAAGTTTAATAAGCTCAGTGCTCAATGTTATAATGCCTTTGTTTGAACAGCTTCCCCATCGTCTTTTCATTGTACGGATTATAAATCCGGCAGGTTTGAACATATGAACATCATTTTTTTCAAGCACTTTGTTCAGGATTTCAGGGAAGACATCTGCTGCTTCGTTCTTGTATCCTTTATATAGCAATTTCTTTACTGCTATTTCATCTTCAGTATTAAGCAGGCCAACCTCAATAGTATTATCAAAAAACCTTACATAGGACTTCGGTGATTTTTCAATTCTCAATACTGATTCATTTCCCCTGAACAGATGGATCTCACCTGCACGATAGCGGATTTTGGGACTGGTTATTTTATTTTTCTTGTAGTTATCTGAGTGCCTGGTTATCCATCCGGCTTTCTCCTTCACTATTCTCTCAATGGTTTTAAGGGAGGTCATATAAGGAACCCTTACTATGACTGATGCATCAGGAAGGACACTGATGCCGATGGTTCTTCTCCTGGAATATATTATAGTTAATTCAATACCTGAAATGCTGTAATTTTTTTGTGCTTTTATCATTCAATCTCTGCTATTGTATAATTATCTGATTTCTTTAAAGGATAAAAAGTTATAATTTCTACGCTCCATGTAATTCAGTAATGAGTCAAGGTGAAGATAAAATTTATCTTTTCTTCTAGGATCAGTTCCTGGATGAATAAGTAAAATATACCCGTTAAGCCCCTTTTTTCCCTCATATGAAAGGAAGTTTTTCATCAGTGAATCACTTGAATAATAAGGTTGCCCTTTAGCGGGGAAAGTCCAGTCCTGGTTTATGATGGTACCCGATGAGATATTGATCATTTTAATGCCAATTTTGCGAGCCCACCTGGTTATTGTATCATTATACCATTCGAATGGTGGTAAGAATACAGATGCCTGTCTCTTTGATATGTTGAATTTTCCGAGTGCATTATAGTTGGCTTCCAGATCCTTCAGAAATTTTTCTTCAGAAACAAGCAGTGAATCCCTGTTTTCCCATGAGCAATACAAAAGATGTTTATCAGAATGTGGTCCAATATAATGACCATCAGCTATAAGTCTTTTTATTATATCATCATTTTCCGGATTATTAATGAAGTCACCGGTTAAAAAAAATGAAGCCCTGATATTATGTTTTTTCAAGGTATTTGTTATAACAGCAAATCCGTCACTGAAATCGTGAGCTGTGAAACAGAGGTAAATATTCTGTTTTGTTGTATCCATCCTGACGATTGCTCCTTTGTAAAACAAAATATTCTTTTTGTCATGAAGGTTGCCTGTTTCTGAATTCAGCGATGACAGGTAATAGACAAGGCTGGCAGTGCCATCCATAGTACATTCATTTGTAGAATAATCAGCATAATCATCATGATAAACAGCCAGTTTTGTCTGGAAAGGGGCATATTCATCCTCTTTTGACAGAGAAATATATTTCAGCGATCTGAATATCGAGGGATATACAGGTCCGTCAACAAGGCCGCCCGGAACCTGTCCTCCTTTTACAACATAGGATGAATGTGAATTATCAGGGTAGTCACCATCAGCAGGCAACCCCACTATCATGCTTGTGCCCCATGGATTACAGCCAAAAAGCCAGTCTCTGTGTGCAGCTTCAAGGCGGGCAAATGAGCTGTCCCCTGTTATTTCAGTGTACAGATGTGCCTGTGTAAGTATAGCTGCGATAAGGTTATTTGAACACCATATAAATGGGATGCCGATACGAAATGGATTTCTTTTTGCCTTCAGTTCAGTTAGTTCCAGACCTTCTTTCATGTAACCTTCAAATTCTTTTTTAATGTGGTCGTACTGTTTCCGGGCAATTCCCGGATGTCCCATGTTGACAAAGGGATACCACTGGTAATGACGGGCAGTATCGGCTCCTATCCAGGGAGTTACGGGTTCTTCTCGGCCAAAACTGACAGCATAGTTTAGGTACCTCTCCTCTTTTGTAAGGTTGAATAATTCAATTGCTGCCAGTTCCATATCATCTGTCCAGTTTTCTTCTTCGTAAAAATAAGGAGCTGTTCCAGGAGCAGTCTGGCACACTCCAGGATTGCTGAGTCCATATTCAAAAGCAGCTATTGCCTTATTCCGCAAAAGGCTGGCATAGTCGGGATCTGTTCCACTGAAAACTTCCGCACCTTTTGCAAATGCTGAAGCATATTTACCTGCTGTTGAGGCAATGCCTGTTGTCCTGTTTTTATATTTAAACAGGCCCTGAGGTTTTCCGGTGCACAAATAGACAGGTCTCTCACGGCCTTTTCCATAATTGGTGGTATCCTTATCAGGATATCTGAATCCAATATGGTCACGGTCGTCTGCTATCTGGTTATACATAACTCCGGGTGCCGGATTCATTTTCAGGAGCCAGTCAAGGCCCCATTTGCTTTCATTCAGTACGTCAGGAATCCCGTCTGGCCCTGGCAATCCATTACATTGATAAATGTCACTGAATGAAGCCGGGTTCTCTGAATAGGCAAACAACATCTGGTAGACGGCATTTGCTGATGTTGCAACATATTGAAGATAATCGGCAGCATCGTGCCAGCCTCCTGTTACATCTATATGAGCTGAATCAGCTTTTTTATCATATATTTCATACCCGTCCATCATATGACACGAATCTCTTATATAAGGATTATATCCGCATCTTTGCTGACGCATATAATTAAGAAGAAAATCTGCCACGCCATCATATATATTATTATCAATACGAAATTCCGGAGATGCATCATCATCTGCTACTACCCTGTAAGTGCCACTTTTTCTGAATTCAGTGAATGACAAGCGGTAACAACTGCTGAACTGGTCAAGAGTCTCAGCTTTTTCCAATACCTTCCCGGTGAATACAACATTCCCCGATCTGGCATCAATCAACTGAAATGTATTAAGAGTCAGAGGTTTTTTACTAAGAAAAACTGCAACTTTGATATCATTATTCCTGTAGCCCAGCTGGTTGATCCTTATCCATTCTTCACTTTCCCTGGTGCATGATGCAGAATCAATAAGCAGAAAAAAGATTATGAAGAATTTTAATACATTTTTCATACCCCGGATTTCAAATTTTTAGGACATGTAAGATAAAAACAAAATACTCTTAAATCTAATTCCTGCTCTTATTTAAACTGAGAATCATAACAACAATTTTCATTCCCGGAATGTTAAATATTTCTTAAAGTTTTGGTTTAATGCAATAAAATGATGCATAAATCTGTCTTATACATTGAAAAGTAAGAAATTTAAAATATAAGAGACTGGAAGAAAGCAGGCAGCGAAGGTAAAATAAGTAAAGAAATCTCAGATTGCCTCCCTCCCGTAAATTGGTTTGATGAATTTTTAGGTTAGGTAGTTTTCAACCAAGTCTTCAAGGTTAGATGGTTAGGTTAACATTAGGGAGGGGAATCTTAACGGGTGACAGTTTACTCTGCCACCCGTTCCTGTTTTTATAAAATCTGTTAAATATTTATTTACAATTATTTTATTCAGGCTTTAAGGTTATTATTGTTATTTCCGGCGGCATCCATAACCTGAAGGGAACAGCAAGAACACCAAGTCCACGGTTAACATACTGGTACTGTTTTCCCTCCTTATACAGACCATTCCAGTGCGGATAGAAATATTTTGCCGGACTCCACCTGAAATTCTTAGTCATGATACCCATTTGCATGCCATGTGTATGACCACAAAGGGTAAGGTCTATGTCGGTTTTTCCAACCGCGTCTTTCTCCCATTCATTTGGATCGTGGCTGAGAAAGATCTTGAAATCGACGCTGTCCTTGTCAAGTCCTGAAATTGCATTTTTAAGGTTTCCATGAATCATATGAGGATGTCGTCCCACTGTTATTATTCCGATGAGGGCGACTTTGGCTGCTCCTATCCTGATTATTTTAAAATCGTCATTTAGTACCGTATATCCTGATGATTCAACCATGTGATTCATTATAAGTACATTATTTTCCCTGTCGGCTTCGGTGAAATAGGGGTCGTATGTTCCGAAATCATGATTTCCCAGCACTGCAAAATTTCCATAGCGGCTCTTGGCTTTTGCCAGGATAGTGTCGTTCCTGTCGAATTCCCTCCAGCCAATAGTAACAAAATCACCTGTATTCAGAATCAGGTCTGGTTTATAAGAATTAATATCTTCCATTACTTTTTGAAGTACCTTCCTGTGATGATAAAAAGTAGAAAGATGCAAATCGGATATCTGGACTAATTTCAAACCGTCAAGATCTTTATTTAAGCCCCTGATATTTACTGTCACATTTTCAGTTTTAAAATTGAATCTTTCGAAAAGCGTTCCTGATGCAACCACTGTAAATATAAAAGCCATAATAATCATTCCAGTGTAGGTGGCAGATTTTGAGTAACCCCCGCTTCTCCTTTTTACATACTTTCCTGAAAAATGCAGGATTATAAGTATAATCCTCGGGGCGACAACTGCACAGATCATGCCCCTGAGGTTCATCAGCATCCAAATATTACGTGGATTATCATAAAAACTATCATATGAACTTGTTGTAATATAGAGGATCCAGATCCATAGACTCAGGATAAAATGAACAAGAAGGGAGATATAGTATAATGGTTTTGAGTTGCTGTAAAAGGTCTGACGCAAAACTATAAGAGTGAAGATCTCTGTCAGAATAAGAATAATAAATAATAGCATAAATTAAATTTTAAAACCTAAATGTAGTTAATAATTATTTATACTGATTATTCTTACATTCGTGATGAATAAGTTTGTTGTTTTAAAGAATATTGAGCCTTTATCAAATCTTTTAGCTTATAATGAATATAATATAAAAATGACAGAAGTTAAGTTTTATTCTCCTGAATTTGAACCTGATACAAAACTGACCTATTCTGTAATATCGGCACGGTATGGCAATAAGTGGATATTTGTTCGTCATCATCGGCGTGAGACCTGGGAGATAGCAGGGGGGCATATTGAAAAAGGGGAGTCTGCAATTGCGGCGGCAGGCCGCGAACTGATGGAAGAGACCGGTGCAATTAGATTTAAACTTGATTGTATTGCAACATATTCTGTTTTGAAAAATGGAGAAACAGGTTACGGACGTCTTTACCTGGCAGATGTTTTTGAGCTTGGACCCATACCCGATATTTCTGAGATTGCAGAAGTGGTGTTACTCGATCAGATTCCTGACAAACCAACCCATCCCGATATTCAGCCTCATCTTTTCAGCAAGACCATTGAATACGTAAATGGTAAAAGGGAAGTCTAGATATATTCAAAGCTAATTTTTTTCAGCCATTTTTCTTCCAGCAGCCTTGCAATTCTTTTCACTACAGTACGTCTGATCTCAAGTTCCACAGGAAGATTTGGGTCCTGATGCGCTATATTGATCCTTGTCCCGATTACAAAGTGGATCTCATCACTTTCCATCACCAGCCTTACAATTTTGTCTGCCGGTCCCTTACCCAGCTTCACGCTGTTATTGTATGTTTTAAGTATTTCGTTGACCTTCTGTAAAGTAAGGATACCTTCCGTAACAAGATCGATTCCGTCGAGGAAGCTTTCAGGAGGTAATTCAGGATCCTCAAAGATAAGCTCATCAACAATTTTTCTGTTTAACTCCCTGGCTACTATATCAGCGGTTGTTCCTCCGCAAAGAATTACCTTCCCTTTGTACGATGCAACTTTTGCAGCCAGTTCCTTATCTTTTTCCTTTTCATAAGGCGGGCCTGTACAGACAAGTAATTTACGCGGATCGCGGAAATATATTGTGGCACAGCTTATGTCATCCCTGGCTTTATAACTGTCGTTCTTATATGCCATTGTGACAATTTTTCCTGCAAGCATTATTGCTGAAATCGAGGCTTCACTGTTTACGAGCGATGCAGCATACGTTGCCACATTATCTCTTTCCCAGCCAAAGGGGAATGCTTCACTTCCCATCCCGCTCTGCGATACACCATCGGAACAGAAAATGATTCTGTCTTCTTTTTCCGGTTTGAAAGAGCAGGTTTTAAGCAACTTGCCTTCATTTTTACCTTTTTCAAGAACAACCTTTTTCCATGATGGATCAAATACCTTATTACCACGCATTACAATAGTTGACGGATTATCATATTCAAGAATGGTTGCCTTTCCGGTGCTCTCAATATCTATTATGGTGAAAGTGGAATAGCTGATCTTCCTTTCACTGCATACCGGCAGAGTGTTCATTATTATCTCGGCAATCCGGTCAACCTCTTTATGCTCCCTGGTAAAATTCAGGGCCATTGTGGCAGTAAGGGTAGCAAGTATATTTGCTTTTACACCGTGTCCCATCCCGTCTGATAATACTGCAATAACCCGGTCTTCTTCTTTGATATAGCGATACAGGAATACGTCGCCGCTGATCCTTTCTCCGTCGTGGTTCCTTTGCTGGCTGTTGATCTCTATGAAAAAATCCTTGTTCACCTGTGCTTACTTATGGCTGTTTTGATTTTTTCCCCGTTTGTTTTTGTACGATTCAATGATTGAATTAAGCATTTGTTCAGTTTCAGATGCCCCTTCTCCCAGAAGGAAGCCTATCTTCTGAACCATCTCAAGATTTTTTTCAATTACCTCGCTCACCCTGCTGGTCACCTCTTCTCCCTGTACTTCAGGGGAATAGAGATCCCTGATTATTGCCCCGCATATCCTGTTCTTTCTGATTGGGAAAATTGATATATTCAGCATTTTTCCCTCAAAATGGACATCTTTTGTCAGTACAGGTTCATCTTCTTTCAGAACGAACGTGAACATATTATATACATTAAACGGGATAAGAGTTTTGATGTCAGCGCCCGCTAGTCCCGGTATCACATCTGAAATAGCTATTGCATCCTCACCGATAATATTGATGAAGCTCTGATTTGAATGAAGGATCCTGAGGTTATTGTCTACTATCACTACCCCGGTAGGAAGCTTTTCAAGCATATTATTCATCATGTCGGAAGCGCCTTGTGCAATCTCTTTTTCTTTCCTGGCAAGTTCTTCCGATTCCTTGAGAGCTTTTTTAGTGTCAGCCAGTTTCCTGTTTGTCTGCCTCAGTGTTTCAATGTACTCCTGCTTATTCCTGAGGTTGAAGGTATGACACATTTCAGGTATAGCCAGTCCTTTTGCCACGCTAGAAGCAAACTCTCTGCATGAAGAATAACCACATGCACCGCAGTTTACCTCCTCATCAGGATTATCTTTTCCAATGATTTTAAGAATTTCAGCCACTGCCTCTTCAGGAGGCTCCGGAATTCTCTGGTCGTCGGGTTTGAATGTCCTGGTAAAATCAAGTTTTGACCATCTCTCCATATCTTTTTGCCATGCGGTTTTGTCCAGTCTGCCAACCCTCTTCTCGGCATATTTGCGAACAAGCGCACGTCTTCTGAAACGTTCATTATGTTGCTCCATCCCCGGCCCAAGCATGCACCCATGGCAAAAGAAAAGGTTAAAATGGTGGTTTATGGTATCAATATATTTATCGAAATCATTTATTGCTTCAAGGATCTCCTCTTTCCCTGATGCAGTAATGACACTGCTCGAAACCATATCGCGTTTAATTCCTCCGGCCTGTACTATCCCTGCAGGAAGAGGGTAGAGGGCGCCCCAGTTTCCGTATGGAGGATCAAAATCAGACATCTTTACCAGCCTCTCCTGAATCCTGTATTCATCAAAAAGTTGCCTGAGCTCCACAAATGTAAGAACACCCTCAACAAGCTTACCTTCTTTATAGATAAGGGATTCATCTTTTGCATCAATGCATGGACCGATCTGTACAGTTGCAACTTCCGGTCCGTAAAGCTCCTTTACGACCATGGCAGTTGCTATCATGGGAGAGACCAGGGGAGCCAGATTGGGAACCAGATCCGGATGGAATTTCTCCATAAGCTTTACTACTGAAGGACAGTTGGCAGTGATCAGGTACTTGCCTTCAGCCCTTGAAAAAAGTTTTGCATAGGCTGACGCTATCAGATCAACACCAAATGAATCTTCATGAACATAGTCGAAACCCAGTAACCGTACCATTGCCACAAATTTCCTGTAGTCAGTAATATCATCAAATTCGGAAGCAATACTGGGCGCAATTAACGCTGCCGTCTTTCTGGCGGAAGACAACAGTTTCTTAACCTCATATTTCGAATCACGAAACTCTATTGCACGCGGAGAACAGGTCACATAACATAATCCGCATCCGATACATCTTTCGGGGAGTATAAACGGATGAGCCCTCCGGGGCCTAACCTCAATGGCGTTTACCGGGCAAACACGAACGCAGGAATAGGAATTTCTGCATTTTTCATCATTTATATAAAGAACAGGCTTTCTGTCTTTCATATCAGCTGCTTTCACGTTAGAGGAAATCTGGCAAATTCTTTTTCCAGTATGTTCTCAATCTTAGAAAGTGTAACACCTTCAGTTATAACTCCGTTTATATTGAGATTAGGTCCGTTGCTGCAATGTCCCATACAGCGGGCGCCTTTAAATATAACCCTGTCGTCGAGATGATTTTTCCTCAGGTATTCCTTTATGAACATTACAACATCTTTATTACCCCTTGAAAAACAAGAGCTTCCTAGACAAATTTGCATTTCTATCCTCCGATCCATCTTTTTACTGTTCATAAATAAACAATAACATCAAAAGTAATAATTTATTTTGAACTGAGATTAAACTATTTTAGCCGAAAACACACCTTATTAGTTAAATACATCAATTGGATAATAATGTATATATCGTGACAATGAAAACCACTTTAAAACTATATAATAATACAAATAAAAGATAATCAATATATTATAAAAAATATTAAACCCTGGCAAAATCAAGATATTATTGTTAATAAAATAACAATGTTTATTTAATAACAATAAAATAAATTATCTTTGTGCTGGTCTTTTACTTTTTTAACAGCTGATGTCTAAAGATATTGACATAATTCTAAAAAAATACAAACAGGGGAAAAGGGAAGATCTTATTCCTTTGCTTCAGGAGATACAGGAAGAGCATGGTTATCTTTCTGAAGAATCCATTGTAAGCGCGGGTAGCTTCCTGGGATTAAGTACAACCAAGATTTATGGCCTGGCTACCTTTTATGATAAATTCAGATTCATTCCAACAGGAAAAATAAACATCAGGATCTGTCACGGAACTTCATGTTTTCTGAACGGATCGCGGGAAATAATAAACAAAATATATGAAGAGACCGGTATAAAACCGGGGCAGACGACTCGCGACGGAGTTTTAAGCTATGAGATTGCCTCCTGCATGGGCGGATGCAACAATGGACCTGTTATAAATGTCAACGGTAATTACTATACCCACATTAAGGCGGAACAGTTGCCTGAACTTATAAGGAAACTTAAATACATTATTGAAAACGAATAATACTATCAAATTTGCAGTATGGAAGATCTGAAGACATTTCTTGTTGAAAAGGTCCTGCTTTTTGAATCAGATACATTGTTGCCGGAAGCTGAAAAGAGGCTGCAACAGATAAGGCGTGACAAGCCCGATTATCCCGTAATTTATGCCTCCTCCGGGACCAGCAGTATTATTTCAGGGTCTGAAAAGACATGTTCTGCAATAGAATCATATATAAAAGAAAACACTCCTTCTGCCAGAATGATCCGGGTAGGGTGTACAGGTCCTGCAAATTTTGAGCCGCTGGTATGCATCCAGATCCCGGGCAGGAACAAATTGTATTTCAGAAATATAACGGAAGAGAAAGTTGAACCCCTGCTTAATGGTGTTTTTCATAATGATATAAATGAAGAAGATCTGGCCGGTCAGACCGGCACAAAAGGCTTTGAATTGTGGGCGGGAATTCCTTTTATGGATGAACTTCCGTTTTTTGCCAATCAGAAAAGAGTAGTTTTGGGTAACTGCGGGTGTTACGACCCGGAAAGCATTGAAGAGTATGTTGCCAGGGGAGGATACCGGTCTTATATTAAGGCGATCAGACATTATACTTTCAAAGAGGTTTGCGACATCATTGAAAAGAGCGGACTTAGGGGCAGAAGCGGAGGGGGGTACCTGACAGGACTGAAATGGAAACATGCCCTTAATACCCCCTCCGGTGTCAGGTACCTTATATGCAATGCCAAAGAGAGCGACCCCGGGGCATTCACCGACAGAACAATACTCGAGAGTGATCCTCATCGTCTTATTGAGGGAATCGCAATAGCTTCATATGCCATTGGATCTTCAAATGCGATCATATTTATGCGATCGGACTCCGGGAATGCCCTTAACAGGCTCCGGAGAGCTATAAACAGGGCCAGGGATTATGGTCTTTTCGGGCATAATATATTTTCGAGCGGTTATAATCTCGATATTACCATCAGAAAAGAACCCGGCGCTTTTGTCTGTGGCGAGGAAACTGCCCTTATAAATACTCTTGAGGGCAAGAGGGGAATGCCACAGCTGAAGCCTCCTTACCCTACAACTGAAGGGTTATTTGACAAGCCTACTGTTATCAATAATGTTGAGACTCTGATGAATGTCCCGCTGATAATGCAGAATGGCCCTGAATGGTTTCGTACATTGGGAACTGAAAATAGTCCTGGTACAAAGGTATTCGCTGTTGCCGGCAAAGGACGGATGTCAGGTGTAGTTGAGGTTGAAATGGGTACTAAGATTCGCACTATTCTCGATGATATAGCCGATGGAATAAAGGAAGGAAAGGAATTTAAAGCCATCCAGCTGGGCGGAGCAACCGGCTCATTTATATCCCGGGAAAACCTCGACCTGCCAATCGATTATGAAGCTCTTAAAGAAAAGGGAATTGGCATGGGAGCCGGAGGATTTGTGATAATTGATGAGAACACCTGTATGGTGGATCTTGTCAGATATTATATGGAGTTTATTCGCAATGAGAGTTGCGGAAAATGTATACCCTGCCGGGAAGGAACAGGTCGCATGCTTGAAATACTCGAGAGTGTGATACGAAAACCGCTGGATGAGGAATCAGGTACCACACTGGAACGGTTCAAGGGGGTTATGCAACTTGAGACAATAGCATCGGTGATGAAGGATACATCATTATGCGGGCTGGGTCAGACAGCTCCTAATCCCTTCGTAAGCGCTTTGCAAAATTTCAGGGATGAATTTGAAGAACATATTTTCGACAGAAAATGCCGGGCTAATATTTGCAGAGGATTACGATCATTTTCAATTGATGTTGATAAATGCACCGGTTGCACGGCATGTGCAGCCAAATGTCCTGTAAATGCGATTTATGGAACCAGGTTACAGCCATATTTTATAGTGACTGAAAAATGTATTGGTTGCGGAATTTGTTTCGATGTATGTAAGTTTAGTGCAATAATTGTTAAATAGGACTATGTTTTTTACAATTCAGGTAAATAATAAAAAGATTACAGCCGAAAAGGGGGAGACCATCCTCTCTGCACTAAATCGCAATGGGATCATCATACCTACTCTTTGCAGGATGAAGGAATTCACTCCCACGGGAGCATGCAGGATGTGCGTCGTTGAGGTCGAGGGTCGCGATCGCCTTGTTACGGCCTGTTCGCAACTTGTTGAAGAGTGGATGAAAATAAAAACTCATTCTCCCAGGGTAATTACAGCCAGAAAAACTATTGTTGAGCTTCTTCTGTCAAACCATCCCGATGACTGTCTTTATTGCGACAGGAACCTTAACTGTGAACTGCAGCGCCTATCGGAAGAATTGAATATTAGGGAGCGCCGTATTCGTGCAAGAAAGATCAAGCCGCGTCTTGACCAGTCAAGTCCGGCTATAGTAAGGGAACTTTCCAAATGTATTCTTTGTGGCAGATGCGTAAGGGTCTGCGAAGAGGTAATAACTGCGACTTCCCTCGATTTTATAAATAAAGGACGTGAGACACACGTGGGAGCAGCAATGGACAAAGATTTCAATTTTTCGAGCTGTATTCATTGCGGACAATGTATTCTGGTTTGTCCTACCGGCGCACTTCATGAAAAACATAATATATCGGAAGTTCAGGAATATCTTCAAAATACTGATATTGTAAAAGTTATACAGTATTCTCCCCTGGTACCGGCAGGGATAGCTGAAGAACTTGATATGAAATATACAAGGGAATTTGACAGGATACTGAATGCCGTTCTCAGAAAAATCGGATTTGATAAAGTTTTTAAAACTGGAACCGGAACAGATGTTTGCATAACAGAAATATCTGAGCAGTTGTCATATAATATTGAAAATAATATAGACACTCCTCTTTATATATCTGCATGTCCCGCTTGGGTAAAATATGCTGAGCAGTTTATACCTTCGGTTATACCTTATCTGTCGGCCGTAAAATCACCCCAGCAGATAACAGGAGCACTGATAAAGACAATTGTGGCCAGACAGATGAGATTAAAACCTTCTGAAATTTTTTCAGTTTCAGCAACTCCCTGTATAGCAATGAAGTTTGAAGCCGGCCGCGACGGAATGATGCGCAAAGGGATCAGTGACGTTGACTCCGTCCTGACTGTAAGAGAGCTTGCCCGGCTTATAAGGCTGTATGGTATTGACACTTCCAGTATCGGGCAGGAACCAGCAGACGAACCTCTGTCCGGAAGAAGCTCATCTGCATTACTGGCTGAAGTTTCAGGTGGATTAGCAGAAGGAGTTGTCAGAACATTTCATTTCAAAAAAGTTAAAAAAGATATTGATAAACAGGCATTTAAAAAACTGAGAGCCGGAGGTTCATTCAGGGAGGCGATAGTTCACGCAGGTGAAACCGAACTTAATATTGCGGTGGTCGATGGACTTACCGGTCTCGATAAACTGAAAAATTCATTTGCTTCAGGAATAAAATACCACCTGGTAGAAGTGATGACATGTCAGGGAGGATGTGTACATGGAGCAGGATTACATTTCGTAAGCTCTAAGAACGATATAAAAAGCAGGGCTAAAGTGGTATATCAGGCTGATGAAACCGAAGCCATTAACCTGCCAGGCAAGTCACCAGCCTGTATCAATCTATATGATAAACTCATCTGTGGAAACAATGAGATATCAGACAAAAAAATATTCTATACCCACTTTGAGAAGAGAAATGTATTATTATGATAGAAAAATAAAATGAAATGCTGGTATACACTATAAAGGAGCTTTGTCGTACCTGTTATACCTGTGTAAGGGAATGCCCGGCAAAGGCTATCCGAATTGTGGGCGGACAGGCAGAGGTTATTGATGAGAGATGTATTGCCTGCGGTAACTGCACAAAGGTTTGCAGCCAGGGCGCGAAGGTTTTCCTGAATACTACCGACAGGGTAAATAAACTACTTGAAGAGAATGCAACCGTTGCTGCCATAATTGCCCCGAGCTTTCCTGCCGAATTTGCTGATATTGCTGATTATCATATTCTTATTGGTATGATCAAAGCTCTTGGCTTTGAATATGTCTCTGAAGTCTCCTTTGGAGCTGATCTTGTTGCTGACAGATACAAGAAGCTGGTAACTGAAAACAAGAACTATTACATTTCATCTGATTGCCCTTCAATTGTAAATTATGTAAAATTCTATCATCCTGGCCTGGTTAATAATCTTGCTCCTGTTGTATCGCCTATGGTGGCAATGGGCAGGGTTGTAAGGGAAAAACACGGAAAAGATACAAAGATTGTTTTTATTGGTCCGTGTATTGCAAAGAAAGCAGAGAGCCCGGAAATTGATGAGGCCATTACCTATACTGAACTTAGAGAAATGTTTGCTGAAAGGGGACTGACTCCCGATAGAGCTGAACATCTTGATTTTGATCCGCCAAAAGGGGGAAGAGGTGCCATTTTCCCTGTAGCCCGTGGACTACTTCAGACAGCTAAGATCAGCGATAGTACTATTACAGGAAATATCATAGCAGCTGAAGGACGAATAGATTTTCAGGGAGCACTGAAGGAATTTGAGGCCGGGCTTATCGAAAACCAGCACATGGAATTGCTCTGCTGTGAAGGTTGTATTATGGGTCCCGGCTTATCAAAAAACGGTAAACAATATAACAGGAGGGCTCTGGTAAGCTCCTATGCTGCCAGCAAGATGCAGAATCTCGACTCCGAAAGCTGGCAACAGTCATTCGATGAGTTCGCTGACCTTGACCTGTCAATAAGATATAAGCCTGATGATCACAGGATAGAAATACTTGATACTAACGAGGTCAATGAGGTGCTTATCCGGATGGGAAAAATAACTAAGAAAGATCAGCTCGATTGTGGTGCCTGCGGATATGAAAGTTGTGTGGAACACGCAATAGCTATAAAGAAAGGGCTGGCTGAAGTTGAAATGTGTCTTCCGTATACCATTGAAAAACTACATAAATCGGTAAAAGACCTGGCATTATCCAATGAGAAATTGTCATCGATGAAACAGGCCCTTAAACAATCGGAAAAACTTGCTCACATGGGTCAGCTCTCAGCAGGTATTGCTCATGAACTTAATAATCCGCTCGGCGTTGTTATCATGTACAGTAACATTCTTCTCGAGGAATCAACCAAGGATGACCCTGTACGCGAAGACCTGAAGCTTATTGTGGAACAGGCAGGACGATGCAAAAAAATTGTCGCAGGACTGCTCAACTTTGCAAGGAAGAACCAGGTCAATCATCAGCTGGTAAATATTAAAGAACTGGTGAATAACAGTCTTGCCAGCCTTATCGTTCCTGAAAAGGTGAAGATAAATATTGCCGATATGACAACCAGTCCTGAGGCAATGCTAGATACGGAACAAATGATGCAGGTACTCACTAACCTGATTAAGAATGCATTTGAAGCAATGCCTTTGGGAGGATTGATAAATATCAGGATGGAAGATACTCTGAGTGATGTTATTATTACTTTAAGCGATACAGGTTCCGGCATAAAGGAGGAAGACAGGACAAAGATATTTGAACCGTTTTTTACTACGAAAAGCATCGGACAGGGTACGGGGCTGGGGCTTGCAACAGCATATGGAATAGTTAAGATGCATAAGGGACAGATCACTGTTGATTCAAATAATGATCCGCAGAAAGGGCCAACAGGTACCAGTTTTAAAATGGTATTGCCCAGGAGGAAAGGATAGAACTAGGAATGGGAGAAGGGGAGAAAGGGAGAAAGGGAGAGGGGGAGAGGGGGAGAGGGGGAGAGAAGGAGAAGAGGAGATATTAAGGTAGTTTTAAAATTAAATAAGTTAGAATGATTTAAAAATTCCCCTCCCTGGAGGCCTGCCCCGACCGAAGTGTCGGGGGGTTAGGGGTGGGTGGATACATAATAATAATATAGCTAAACACATAATTCTAAACACTAAACAAAAACAATACTTCTATTGTTAACAATTTAACAATAAATCATATTTATCATATTAACTATTTGATTTAAAGTTTTTTTAGAAATTTGTAGAAAGATGAACAAGAGTGACTTCACAATTCTCGTTGCGGATGATGATCCCGATTATCTTTATCAGACGGTATTTAACCTTGAGAAAGCAGGTTACAAAACTATTGCTGTTGAGAGCCAGGCAGAAGCAGAATCGGTTATCAACCGCATCAAACCGAACCTGGCAATATTTGATCTGATGATGGAGAACGATGACAGTGGTTTCATTCTGTGTTACAAAATAAAAAGGAAATATCCGGATGTTCCGGTTATTCTGGCCACTGCAGTTTCGCACGAGACAGGTATGTCGTTCAGTATTGATTCTGAACTGGAGAAATCGTGGATTAGAGCAGATGTGTATCTTGAAAAAGGTATCAGGTCCGAGCAGCTTGATCAGGAAGTAATGAGACTTTTAAAAATTTAAAATGGCTGTTTTAAAAGTACTGGTAATTGATGATGAACCTGGGATCCGTTCTGGAGTCTCACGTATTCTGAATAATTTTCATGTTACCTATCCTTTTATGGATGAGGATTATACCTTTGAAGTCACAGAAGCCGCTACCGGCGAGGAGGGAATTAAGATTCTTGAACGCGACCTTCCCGATATACTTTTACTTGATAACAAATTACCCGGTATCCAGGGTGTGGAAGTTTTGGAGTACATTCGAAAGAGAAACTATGACATAGTAGTTGCCATGATAACTTCTTACGCCTCACTTGATGTCGCAATAAGAGCAACTCGCGATGGCGCTATCGACTTTATTCCAAAGCCATTTACGCCGCAGGAACTTAAATCGAGTATTGAAAATATTACCAAACAGCAATATCTTAAGAGGATAACCCATAAGATGAAACAGGAAGGAAAGAAGATCAGGTATCAGTTCCTTTCTGTCCTTTCTCATGAATTAAAGGCACCATTGAATACACTGGAAGGTTACCTGAGGATGATGCAGGGTAAACAGTCGGGCGAGCTGATTGATGATTATGCAACCCCGATAGAAAGATCACTGCAAAGGATACAGGGTATGAGAAACCTGATCATGGATCTTCTCGACTTTACTAAGATCCGCCTTGAAAGGAAAGAGGAGAAAATACAGGAGGTAAGACTCTCAGATATTGCCTCATCGTCTATTATAACAGCTCAGCCTTTTGCCATTCAGATGGATGTAAGTATTAACCTGGATATAATATCGGATGTGATTATTATGGCCGATCCGGACGATATCGAAATAGTATTTAATAACCTTATTTCCAATGCAGTAAAGTATAATAAAACGGGCGGCAGGGCTGAGATTATAATTGACAGTACCGAAAATGAGGGGATACTGACTATATCCGATACAGGGATAGGGATATCAAAGGATGATATCGAAAACCTTTTTGCCGAATTTGTAAGAATTAAGAATGAGAAGACCAGGAATATTTCCGGAAGCGGACTTGGATTGTCCATTGTCAGAAAAGTTGTAGAATTATATCATGGAACAATAAATGTAGAAAGTACACCTGACGTTGGCTCAGTATTTACGATCAGACTACCGAAAAAAACAGTAACTATTACCTGAAACACCCGATTGAATGAGTTCTGACAAAAAAATAAGTTGGATCATCACACTTAAATCAATTCTCCTATGATGAAACTACCAGGAAAAACTGTAGAGAGGCTTAGTGAGTACAGAAGAGCCCTTCTGGAATGCCTTATTGAAAAAAGAAACTTCATCTTTTCTCACGATCTGGCTGCCCGTCTTCATATTACAGCCGTTCAGGTCAGACGCGACCTGATGCTTATTGGTTATTCAAGTGTTCTCAGAAAAGGATATGATGTACGTGAGCTTATCGATACCATCGGAAAGATTATCGATTCGGAAGAGAGCATGAATGTTGCGGTAATAGGTATCGGTAACTTTGGAAGAGCCGTAGCAGGTTATTTTAAAGGCAAACGGTCAAAACTTAACCTGGTAGCATCTTTTGATAATGACCCTCAGAAGGTAAACAAAGTGATCTCCGGAGTGAAATGTTACCCTTACCGTGAAATTGAAAAGATGATCAGTGAATTGGATATAGAAATAGCCATACTTACGGTACCTCCCGATTCAGCCAGGGAAATATCAGAAGAACTTGTTCGGTTTGGAATTAAAGGAATCCTTAATTTCACTACAATTCCGCTTAATGTTCCTTCGGGTGTGTACCTCGAAGAATATGACATGATCACATCCATTGAAAAAGTAGCTTATTTTGTAAAAAAGAATAAAATTTAGGGTACATGGTGCAATATGAAGATCTTCAATGGATTTGATAGTGTAAAAGGTATAAAGAATCCTGTTGTGACCACAGGTTCTTTCGATGGCGTCCATATCGGACATAAAACAATTCTCAACAGGCTTAGGAACCTGGCTGAGAAAATAGGAGGGGAATCCGTACTTATAACATTTGACCCTCATCCGAGGAAGGTTCTGTATCCGGAGACAACAGGCAGAGATCTTAAACTTATTTATTCAAAGGAAGAAAAACTCGAACTGCTTAAGGAAACAGGTCTGGATAATGTGATCATCGTAGAATTCACCAGGGAGTTTTCAAAAATTACCAGCGAGCAATTTGTGAGGGATTACCTCCATGATGTTTTGCATGCAAGGGTGGTAGTGGTCGGATTTAATCACCATTTTGGATTTAATAAGGAGGGAGACTATAAGCAACTATGGGCCTGGCAGAAAAAGTATAGTTTTGAGGCAGAAGAGATACCGGAACAGGAAGTGTATCACGAAACGGTAAGTTCTTCGAGGATACGTCAGGCGATAAGTGAAGGGTATATTCAGAGGGCCAATGCTTACCTCGATAATTATTATCTGATTATGGGCAAGCCTCAGGTTTATAAGCCCGATTCGCTTTCAACACTTCATAACCTTGTAAGAATACCTGTAACGGAAGAATGCAAAATTCTTCCACCCCCTGGAATATATGCTGTCAGCGTAAGGTCGGGCCTTCTGAATTCAAGAGGTATGGTTATAATTAACATGAAAGCAGCAGACGAATCCGACGTGTTACTGGATATTTTTGATGAGACACCCCTTTCCTGCAATCAAAATATTTCTGTCTTATTTCATAAAAAGATATATGGCGCAGTTGATCTGAACAGAGATACTGCTTCATCGAAAATCACATCCGCAAGAGCTGAGATTTCTGATCTCATTTTCTGATAAGAATCATTTTCTGACGGCTATTTATTGATTATCTTTACGAGTTAAATTAAATCAATAAGTTCATGAGATTTTCTCCTGAAAAATTAAGCATACCTGATCTCAGGATGAAACCTTTCATTGATCCTGAAGAGATATGGGATCTTATTCATAATACTAAGCCCGAAAAACACCGTGTAAGGGATGTTATTTCAAAATCTCTTGATAAGCAACGACTTACACTTGCTGAAACATCGGTACTGGTAAATGCTGTTAATACAGATCTTGTTGATGAGATCAGGGAAGGAGCCCGTGAACTTAAAAAAAGGGTTTATGGAAACCGTATCGTCCTCTTTGCTCCTTTATATGTCGGGAACAAATGCGTTAACAATTGTAAATACTGCGGTTTCAGGGCATCAAACGCTGACGCACTACGGAAAACGCTGAGTGATGATGAGATCGTTAAAGAAGTTGAGGCGCTTGAGGATAATGGACAAAAAAGACTTATACTCGTTTACGGCGAGCACCCCGACTATTCTCCTGAATACATAGCGCATACCGTAAAAATAGTCTATGGAGTAAAAAAAGGAAACGGAGAAATAAGAAGAGTTAACATAAATGCTGCGCCTCTTGATATTGAAGGATTCAGAACTGTTGGTGAATCGGGAATAGGTACATACCAGGTTTTTCAGGAGACATATCACCCCGGGGCATATAAATGGTACCATCTGGGAGGGAAAAAGACAGATTATAATTATCGTCTGACCTCTCTTGACAGGGCGCAGGAGGCTGGAATAGATGATGTGGGTATCGGAGCTTTGTTCGGATTGTACGACTGGAGATTCGAAGTTCTGGGCCTTGTTCGTCATACAAATCATCTCGAAGCCTGCTACAATGTAGGTCCTCATACCATTTCTTTTCCGAGGATCAAGGATGCTACCACCCTGAACATGGAAAATAATTACCAGACCAGTGATGAAGATTTTAAGAAACTGGTTGCAATACTCAGGCTTGCAGTTCCTTATACAGGTCTTATTCTGACGGCCAGAGAATCACCCGATGTGAGAAGGGAAGTTTTACAATATGGCGTTTCGCAGATAGACGGAGGTACAAAGCTTGAGCTTGGCTCATATTCCGACACAAAAAATGAAGAACAAAACCTTAATCGTGAACAGTTCAAAATAAATGATGCCAGATCGCTGGCTGAGGTGATAGATGAACTGCTTACGAACGATTATCTGCCGTCATTCTGCACATCCTGTTACAGGATGGGACGTACAGGAGAGCACTTTATGGAGTTCTCTGTACCAGGGTTTATTAAAAGGTTCTGCACACCCAACGCCATTCTAACTCTGTCAGAGTACATTTGCGACTATGCTCAAGGCGAAACAGTAGACAAAGGATGGAAGGTTATAGAAAAGAATCTTGTTAAACTTGAACCGGCAGTGGTCGCAAGTACTCGGGAAAAGATAGAAAGGATTAAACAGGGGGAGAGGGACCTTTATTATTAGGTGTGAGGTGTGAGGTGTGAGGTGTGAGGTGTGAGGAGTCGGAAGCCGGAAGCCGGAAGCCGGAAGCCGGAAGCCGGAAGCCTGTAAATTCAGTTAACAGATGATATTCAATTCTTAAACATCATGATAAAGGTACTCGGAATAAAAATCATCGACAGGATAAAAGAAGCTGGTCTGACTCAGAATGTACTATCGATGCATGCATCTCTAATAACAACCCGTCTGGGTTTTCATGAGGTTACTGATGAGGTCTGCAGCCGCGAAGCATATATCATTTTGCATTTGAATGGCGATCCGGCTCATTTTGAAAAACTTAAATCAGATCTTGGAACTATTGAAGGAATTGATCTGAGAGAAATGACCTTCACCTCCGAAAAAGAATCTCCTAATTCTCATTCAGATGATAATTCCGTTGAGATACTTGGCATTCTTGTTGAAAGAAATCAGGAAGTTATACGATATGTTCAGAAACTTCTGACAGCTTATGGCTGTAATATCAGAACCAGGCTTGGCGTAAATGAAGTGTTTTTCGGAGAACCGGCAGGTCTGATTATTCTTGAGTTAAAAGGAGATAAAGACCAGCGGCTCCTTCTTGAAAAGGACCTTAAAGCCCTTGATATGGTGCACGTCAGAACTATGGCGTTCTGATAAATTATGTCATGAGGGCTCAACGGCAAAAAGGCACTTAGGCTTTTAAATCCTGAACTTTGCGCTGTGTATTTTGCCTTCACTCTTCATCCTTCTCTTTTCATAATGTGCTGTGTCGCCCCATTCACCATAAACGACTTCGGAGTCAGCAAGATTTACTCTGACCTCAAGACAACTCCGGCAATCTTCGGCTGAATCGTCTGTGCACGGTTTATTGTCATATAATTTATAGTTGTCGCGATACATGCCCGGCGTAATATTCGGCATAATAATATTTGCACCTATCTTAACAGCTTTCTCCCTGCCTATAGGATCAATTGCCTGAAGAGCTGTGGCAGCAACAATATTTATATCCCTCATCATTAACCTGAGCACAGCTATCATCTTAAGAGTCAAATCAAATCTTTCATCAACTGAGAGCAGTTTTTCAGAAGTATTTATAATCGGAGTATCAGCATGCTCTATATACGGACCCATACCGCACATATCAATATCGAACTCTTTCATGAAGATAAGGTCTCCGGCCAGATCGTTAATGGTCTGGAATGGCAACCCGATCATTACACCGGTCCCGGTCTGATAACCTGTATCCTGCAAGCTTTTCAGACAATCAAGCCTGCGCCTGAAATTATGTTTTGAATCTTTTGGATGAATTTTTCCGTAAAGTTCCGGGTTGGTAGCTTCAATACGTAACAGGTACCTGTGTGCCCCGGCATCGAACCATCTTTTGTAAATATCAGGTTCCTGTTCTCCGACTGAAAGTGTTATTCCCAGCTCACCATTAGAAAGCTCTTTTATTTTATACAGAAGGTTTTCTAACCGCGATGCGAAAAAATTACTTTCAATTTCACCAGATTGAAGCGCAATTGAGCCATACTTGTTTTCGTATGCAAACCTGGCTGCTCCAAGGATTTCAGCATCGGAAAGGTTATACCTGGTCAGGTTTTTATTCCCTTTTCTTATTCCACAATACAGACAGTTTTTACCACATACATTGGAAAATTCAATTAATCCCCTGAACCATACTTTGTTACCGATATATATTTCTTTTGCCTCAGCCGATTTTTTGAACAGAAGAGTCCTGTCTTCTCCCTGTGATTCAAGAAGAATTATTAGGTTTTCTCTGCTAAAATCCTCATTATCCAGTATCTCTTTTGCTGTCAACCTGTTTCCTATTTAAATCAATCTGCAAAGATACAAAAACCCCGTTCAACATAATATCCGTCACATCACTAATTCTCCCATTCTCCCATTCTCCCATTCTCCCATTCTCCCATTCTCCCCTTCTCCCATTCTCCCCTTCTCCCATTCTCCCATTCTCCCATTCTCCCATTCTCCCATTCTCCCATTCTCCCATTCATTCCTCAAAACCCTCTCCCGAACATTCCCCAAAGTGTAACTTTCATTTCTTCCCATCTTTTCATTGCAGTTTCGGCAAAGCTGTTGGTATATGCAGTGACATAGTTTTTTGCCTCGTCATTTTGTCCATTTTTAATCAGTTCAACTACCATCTTTTCAACTGAGGGGATCTCATCAAATGCCTTATCTTCAAACTCACTGACTGCAGGCTCAATAAGGTTCCTGCCTCTTGCCCAGTTAACGGTAGCCAGCCTGTTGGCTGCACGGAAAGACCATACTGCGGCATCTGTCCTGTAGCGAGGCTGACCGCAAATATTGAAAGAAGCGGGAAGACTCAGGACCCCTGAGAAAATCGGAATTCTTGGACTTTCGCCCGGATTGTCAAATGAAAACCATGCTATGGCACCTACCTCATCTGGCAACCACGAACGGCATTGAATTACATGGGAGTAGGAGCATCCGGTTATCGCTATTGTTCGCTGGCGTTCAACAATGCCTGGTTGTAATTCATTCAGCAAAGCCCGCAGGTCATTACTCATCCAGTTATTGACGACAGGAGTTTTTACCTTTTTTACTGTTACATTGCCGTCTTTATCTTTTTCGCTGACTGTTATAAGAAGATTCTTTGTCATATCCCACTGTGTACCTTCGTATGTCTCCCTGAAAAAACCCATAATATCTCGCGGTGATACTTTCTTTTCCGGTTTCACAGAAAAAGGGAGTTCCTCGGCATCAAATAAAAGATTCAATGAAGGTGCGAGTTTGCTTAAGACATAAAATTCCCTTATGGCAAATGGTTTCCGGTTATTTATTACCTTCCAGAATTTAAAAGCCTCCCTGCCATCCCAATATCCCAGTTTTCTGGCCACATTTTGCAAATCTGTACTGTACATAAAATAACCGGGGTTATTGAAATCAACCTCCGAGATCCTGGGAATATTGGCGCAAATGCCAACGTTACTGTCTGGTATCCTTTCGGCACACCATATTGCTGATGGCTTGCCCTTGCCTGAGCCCGCAATTTCAAGTTGCCATACTTCACGGGGATCTGCCAGTGTAATGCATTCTGCAAGGTCCCCATAACCATATTCTTCTGCCAGCTTCCCGATGAGAGCAATAGCTTCCCTTGCGGTTTTACATCTCTGAAGAGCTATCTTCTCAAGTTCTTCTATTAGGAACATACCGTCTTCATTAACAAGTTCCTTCCTTCCATATATTGTGGTTTCACCAATTGCCAGCTGTTTTTCATTCAGACACGGATATGCAGTATTCAGGAACGCGTATGTTTCTTCAGCTTCCGCAATCTCTCCCTTTTTTGTAACCTTTGTCATGTCCCAGGCTTCTTCGGTATGTAGCATACCTGCATAAACAGGATGCATTGTTCCCTTTTCGTTCTTCTGATGGGGATATATTTCAAGCCACGTTCTGTAATTGCCGTCGCAGCTGTGCGAAGTCATTACTGACCCGTCAGTTGAAGCCAGCCTGCCTACCATTATGGTTGTACAGTTCTCACCATAAGCAGGACCTCCCGGATCGATCTCGGAGTTCTGTGCAAGGGTTTGTATTGAACAGCTTGATAATAATGTCAGGGCAAGACAATGGAGGTTAAAAACAATTTTATTCATAGGAGTTTTAATATTATAAGTATCCGGATAAGGCTCATTTCACAAATGTAATTTTTTATTGATAATTTCCTCCGGGTTGAATGATTGTTATCTTATTTTATACTGTTAATTTTTATTATATTGCCTTTATATAATAATCCTGAACAGTGGATGTAAGTTTCTATATATCACAAAATTATTTATTTGTTGTTGCTATAAATGTAGGCTTTATCAAAAGATTTGCCGGTTTGTAAGGTTTGTTCCGGCACTTATTTGAATTTAATAATTCAATCCTTCATCATTACCTGTAATCATGATAAATGAAAAACTTATAAATCCCGGAAGCATTGTTGTTATCGGAGGATCTGA
Source organism: uncultured Bacteroidales bacterium (assembly GCA_963815075.1). Classification (GTDB taxonomy): domain Bacteria; phylum Bacteroidota; class Bacteroidia; order Bacteroidales; family VadinHA17; genus LD21. Next base: position 218,882 of record CAWFFK010000015.1, on the reverse strand, counting down.
TGATCTTTTTAAGCCAGGGGGCAAAGTCCTTAAAAATATCATTGATGGAAGGTACAAGGGAAGCCTTTACGTGGTCAATCCAAAACAGGATGTGGTCCAGGGTGTTAAATCCTACAGAGATCTGGATGAAATTCCGGAAACCGACCTGGCAATAATTGCGATATCAGCCAGGTCTTGCCTTCCGGCAGTTGAAATCCTTGTCAACAAAAAACACACCAAAGCATTTATCATTATTTCAGCAGGTTTCAGCGAGGCTGGAGCGGAGGGTAGTAAACTTGAAAAAGACATTGCCGGTATAATTGATAAAGCGGGAGGTTGCCTGATAGGACCAAATTGTATTGGTGTCATTACACAGTCATACCGGGGTGTTTTCACATCACCGGTACCAAAACTTAATACCGGGGGTTGTGATTTCGTTTCCGGATCGGGGGCTACTGCTGTATTTATTTTTGAGTCAGCTATGGCGAAAGGGTTGAACTTTTCAAGCGTTTATTCTGTAGGTAACAGTGCACTGACCGGTGTTGAAGATGTGCTTGAGTACTGGGATAAAACTTATATCAGGGAAACCAGCTCGCCAATCAAACTTATTTATGTCGAAAGTATCCGCGATCCGGACAAACTTCTTCACCACGCATCATCGCTGATCAGAAAAGGTTGCAGGATCGCAGCCATTAAAGCAGGTACGACTGAAGCAGGCAGCCGGGCAGCATCTTCACATACGGGAGCAATGGCATCATCTGATTCAGCTGTGGAAGCACTCTTCCGCAAAGCGGGTATTGTACGATGTTCAGGGAGAGAGGAACTTACTACAGTCGCCTCGGTATTCTTTCACAAACACCTGAAAGGCAGGAATATAGCCATTATTACTCATGCAGGAGGCCCGGCAGTTATGCTGACGGATGCCTTATCGGCCGGAGGTATGAATATTCCAAAGATACCTGATGAACATCAGGCAAAGCTGCTTGAAATGATGAACCCCGGTGCATCGGCAATCAATCCCATTGATCTGATTGCCACAGCGACAAATGATCAGCTTGATAAGGTCATTGAATACGTCGATAAACAGCTCCCCCTGATAGACGGTATGAGTGTGATATTCGGTAGTAACGGGCTAAATGATATGACTGAGATTTATGATCTGCTTCATAAGAAAATACTGGAGTGTGAAAAACCGTTATACCCTATATTACCTTCCATAACAAGCTCTTCAGAAGAGCTCAGGTATTTTCTTGATAAAGGACATGTTAACTTCCCTGATGAAGTTGTTCTGGGCCGGGCGCTGACAAAAATATCCAATACTCCTTACCCGGCAGAAGAGAAAATCTTCCTTAAAAATATTGACGTGCCCCGGATAAGGCAGATAATTGATAACTCTGCAAATGGTTACCTGGAGCCTTCAACCATTCAACAGCTTCTGAATGCTGCACATATACCTGTTGTGATGGAAACAGTTGTGAATTCAAAAGATGAACTGCTGACCGTTGCTGAAAAAACAGGATTTCCACTCGCCTTAAAGGTTGTTGGACCGGTTCATAAATCGGATGTAGGTGGAGTCACACTGAATATAAAATCAACGAAACACCTTGAGGCAGAGTTCAGCAGGATGATGCAGATACCTTATGTTAAAGCTGTTCTTGTGCAACAGATGCTCTCCGGCACCGAACTTTTTATTGGTGCAAAGTATGAACCACGTTTCGGACATATTATATTATGCGGATTGGGAGGAATATTCGTTGAGGTTCTGGGTGATGTTTCCTCAGGCCTTGCACCGCTTACGTTCAATGAAGCAGAATCGATGATAAGAAGCTTAAAAAGCTATAAGATCATAAAAGGAACGCGAGGTAAACCAGGTATTAATGAAGCAAAATATGCTGAAATAATTGTAAGATTGTCAAGTTTATTGCGATTTGCCACCGAGATTAAGGAAATGGATCTTAATCCTCTTATTGGAAGCACTGAAAGCATAACAGCAGTTGATGCAAGGATTAGAATTGAAAAGTAATCTTGGTAGATCTTTTTTTATCACGAAATTATTTTTATGGTTATCTTCGAACTTTCAAAAAATACCAGAAAAGAATTAAGTATATGATTATAAACCAGTTATCTATTTTTCTTGAAAATAAATCAGGTCGCCTTACAGAAGTTCTTGAGGTTCTTGGAGAGAAGAATATCAGGATAACTGCACTAAGCGTCGCTGATACCGCGGAATTCGGAATTCTGCGTCTTATTGTATCAGATCCTGAAAAAGCCCGTGATCTTCTCAAGGAACATACTTTCACGGTGAATCTTACCGAAGTAATATCGGTAATGGCTCCCAATGAAGCGAAACATTATGCTAAAATATTAAGAATACTTTCTGATTTGGATATAAGTGTTGAATACACTTATGCCTTTTCGGTTGGAAATAAATCAATCATAATTCTGCGTTGCAGTGACACTGAAGAAGCCATCAAAGCGCTGAAGAGTCATGAAATGGAGTTATTAAAAGCCAGCGATTTATACAAAATCTGATTTTCACTTTTACGGTATAAACAATGTGAGAACAATTTAATTCGCCGGATAAAATATTGAATATGGAAATCTGGAATAGCCATTTCGAAAGCATGGATCGTGATGGCATTAAGCAAGTTCAAAGTGAAAGACTGAGGGAAACTGTTGAAAGAGCATATTTCAACGTACCTTATTACAGGCATAAGATGCAGGAGGCAGGGCTGGGACCGGAAAGTATTATTTCAATTGATGACCTGTCCAGATTACCATTTACCACCAAAAATGACCTTAGAGATAATTATCCGTTTGGATTGTTTGCCGTTCCTATGAGTGAAATTGTACGTGTCCACGCTTCATCCGGAACAACTGGCAAGCCAACTGTGGTAGGGTATACCAGGAACGATATAGCTACATGGTCGGAGGTTATGGCAAGAACGTTGACATGTGCCGGTGCAAACCGTAACGATTTAATTCAGGTTGCCTATGGTTATGGCCTATTTACCGGAGGTCTCGGTCTTCATTATGGCGGAGAAAAAATAGGTGCATCGGTAATCCCCATTTCGGGGGGAAATACAATGAGGCAGATTCAGTTGATGCACGATTTTGGCACCACTGTACTGGCCTGTACACCTTCATATGCGTTATTTCTTGCGGAAGCCATTCATGAAAGCGGTATAAAACGCGATGAGATAAAACTTCGGGTTGGTGTATTTGGTGCTGAGCCATGGACTGAGAATATGCGCCGTGAAATTGAAGAGAAGCTGAGGATCAAAGCATTGGATATCTACGGGCTAAGTGAGGTTATTGGCCCGGGTGTTGCAAGCGAATGCCTTGTCCAGAACGGGTTGCACATAAATGAGGATCATTTTTATCCCGAGATTATTGATCCCGATACTCTTGAGCTATTGCCTGAAGGCACCATAGGAGAGCTGGTATTTACCACTCTTACCAAGGAGGGTTTACCCCTTATACGTTACCGTACACGCGATCTCACCAGGCTTAGCTATGGTAGATGTGAATGCGGAAGGACAATGGTGAGGATGGAAAAATGCCTGGGGCGCAGCGATGATATGCTTATAATAAGGGGCGTTAACCTGTTCCCGTCGCAGGTAGAAAGCCTATTGCTCGAAATGAGTGAGACAAAACCTCATTATCTTCTGATTGTTGACAGAGTAAATAACCTCGATACACTAGAGCTGAAGGTGGAAGTAGATGAAGCATTTTTCCAGGACAAAATAAGTCAGCTGGAATCACTTCGTCAGAAAATCCAGGATAATCTTGAAAATACACTCGGACTTGGCATTAGGGTAATGTTGGTTGAACCTAAAGCTATAGAAAGAAGCGAAGGCAAAGCCAGGCATGTAATAGACAAACGAAAATTTTAATTATTTTATTTAAATGACCGAATTTCCGATATCTCCTGATATAATCCATAATCTCGCAAAGGCTATTGGCATACCGGCACCGGGATCATCATCAATACGGGAAATAGTTCATCTTACCAACGAACTGGAGGTACTTACCGGAATGAAATATATAAGAATGGAGATGGGAGTTCCCGGTCTTCCTCCGCCTGCTATTGGAACAGAAGCTGAAATAGCGGCACTGAAGGAAGGCGTCGCAGCTATTTATCCTGATATAAGCGGTATCGCCTCTTTAAAGCAGGAATCCTCAAGATTTATTAAGCTTTTTCTCAATATTGACCTGGAACCCCGAGGATGTATACCTACTGTTGGATCGATGATGGGAGGGATGGTAAGTTTCCTTGTAGCCAACAGGAATGACAGAAGTAAGGAGGGGACTCTTTTTATTGATCCCGGATTTCCTGTACAGAAGCAACAGGTCAAAATGCTTGGTCATGACTATTATTCTTTTGATGTCTATAACTTCAGAGGGAAAAAGCTCAGGCAAAAGCTTGAATCATATCTTAAAAACGGGAGAATATCTTCACTTTTATTTTCAAATCCTAATAATCCTTCGTGGATATGTCTTACAGAGGAAGAACTTGAAATCATTGGCGAACTTTCCAGACAATACGATGTTATCGTTATTGAGGATCTGGCTTATTTCGGCATGGATTTCAGGAAGGATTATTTAAATCCGGGAGTTCCGCCGTTTCAACCAACCGTTGCACGTTATACGGATAATTATGTGATACTTATATCAAGTTCCAAGATTTTCAGTTATGCCGGTCAGAGAATCGGCATAATGGCGATATCGGATAAGCTCTTTGACAGATCATACCCGGACCTTTTAAGGTATTATTCGACTGATAAGTTCGGACATTCATGTATCTTTGGTGCTTTATATGGATTATCAGCCGGTGTTTCGCACTCTGTTCAGTACGGGTTTGCTGCTTTGATAAAAGCGGTTAATGACGGGAAGTACAGGTTTCGTGATGATGTAATTGAATATGGTGAAAAAGCCCGCGAAATGAAAAGGATGTTTTTGACAAATAATTTCAAAATCGTATATGACAGGGATCTTGACGAGCCATTAGCCGATGGTTTCTATTTTACTATTTCATATCCCGGGATGTCTGGCACTGATTTGCTTGAAAAACTCCTTTGTTACGGAATAAGCTCAATATCTCTCGATATCTCGGGAAGTGACAGGCATGAAGGACTGAGAGCTTGTGTATCGATGGTTTCCAGAGACCAGTTTCCCGATCTTGGGATGAGGCTGAAAAAATTCTCTGATGATCATCCGCTTAATTGAATAAACTAATAATTTTATGGCAAAGTTTAAAGGAAGTATAGTTGTTGATATTGAGAAGTGTAAGGGATGCGAAGTATGTATGGTTTCATGTCCCACCGACACCATCGCAATGTCAAAAGAGGTAAACGGGAAAGGGTATCATTATGCATATCCTCTTAATCCTGAGGAGTGCAATGGGTGCGCAAATTGTGCTATGGTTTGCCCCGATGGCGTAATAACAGTATACAAAATAAAAATCAAGTCAGGTGATGAAAAAGGAATTGAGATTAATGAAGGGTAATGAGGCAGTAGCTGAAGCTGCGATAAGGGCAGGAGTAGATGGTTACTTTGGTTACCCTATTACACCACAGACCGAGGTTATTGAATATCTGATGGAAGCAAAGCCATATGAGACCACAGGAATGGTGGTTCTTCAGGCTGAAAGCGAAATTGCGGCAATTAATATGGTATATGGGGGTGCCGGCTGTGGCAAAAAAGTTATGACATCGTCTTCATCACCTGGTATAAGTCTTAAGCAGGAAGGGATATCCTATATAGCAGGTGCAGAACTGCCTTGCCTTATTGTTAATGTTGTCAGGGGAGGTCCGGGGCTGGGTACAATTCAGCCCGCCCAATCGGATTATTTTCAGGCAACTAAAGGCGGCGGACACGGTGATTATCATCTCATTGTGCTGGCACCGGCATCGGTTCAGGAAATGGCCGATTTTGTGGATCTTAGCTTTAAGCTTGCTTTTAAATACCGTAATCCGGTTATGATGCTATCTGACGGAGCAATAGGCCAGATGATGGAGAAAGTTTATCTTGGTCCGCACAAGGAAAGATCTAAGAGTGTTCCTGAATGGGCAACAACGGGTAAACCGTCTTCGAGGGAAAGAAATATTATTACATCACTCGACCTCGATCCCAACAGACAGGAAGTATTTATACAGAAGCTTCAGGCAAAATACGACGAGATAAAGAAGAATGAGGTACGTTACGAGGAGTTCCAGTGCGATGATGCCGATTATCTTCTCGTTGCTTATGGCACAAGCGCAAGGGTTTGCCAGAAATCAGTTCAAATAGGAAGGGAACATGGAATGAAAGTTGGTCTGTTAAGGCCAATTACCCTTTTCCCTTTTCCAACCATCAGGATAAATGAGTTGGCAAACCACGTAAAAGGGATTCTTTCGGTGGAGATGAGTACAGGTCAGATGGTTGAAGATGTACTTTTGTCAGTGAACGGCAAAGTACCTGTATACCATTTTGGAAGAATGGGAGGGATTGTTACAACACCTGAAGAAGTTGTTGAGGCTCTGAAATCTAAATTTATAGGAGGTTAAGAAATGGCATTAGCTACAGGAATTAAAGAAATAATAAAACCGGAAAATCTGGTTTATAAAAAAACAAATTTAATGACAGAAAGCATTCTGTCGTACTGCCCGGGATGCGGGCATGGTACCGCTCACAGGATACTTGCAGAATTAATTGATGAAGAAGGACTTCAGTCAGAAACAATAGGTGTTTCTCCAGTTGGATGCTCTGTATTTTTGTATAATTTTATTGATATCGACTGGCAGGAAGCCGCGCATGGAAGGGCACCGGCTGTAGCAACAGGAATAAAACGACTTCTGCCGGATAAATTCGTATTTACATACCAGGGAGATGGCGACCTTGCAGCTATAGGTACCGCTGAGACTATACATGCCTGTAACAGGGGTGAAAATATTCTTATAATATTTGTCAATAATGGTATTTATGGAATGACAGGAGGACAAATGGCTCCGACAACTCTGCCGGGTATGAAATCATCTACGTCACCTTACGGCAGGGATGTAAAGATAATGGGTAACCCTCTTAAGATGGCCGACATAGTGGCTACACTTCAGGGGGCATATTATGTAACACGGCAAAGTGTTCATAAGCCGGCAAATGTTGCAAAAACAAAAAGAGCATTGAGGAAAGCCATTAATTATCAGAAACTTAACAAAGGTACCTGTCTTGTGGAGATTGTATCGAACTGCCCGTCAGGATGGAGAATGACCCCGGTGCAGTCAAACAAATGGATGGAGGAGAATATGTTCCCCTTTTACCCTCTTGGCGATCTGAAAACTCCTGAAGAATAGTTAATCATCATTAATAAAGAAATTCGAAACATGACTGAAGAAATAATCATTGCCGGGTTCGGAGGACAGGGAGTCCTCTCTATGGGTAAAATAATGGCATATTCCGGAGTGATGCAGGATATGGAGGTAAGCTGGATGCCATCATATGGTCCGGAGATGCGCGGCGGAACAGCTAATGTCATAGTTATAATCAGCAGCGAAAGGATCAGTTCTCCGATAATAAAACATTTTGATACTGCAATAATCCTTAACCAGCAATCGCTTGATAAATTTGAGAATTCAGTTAAACCGGGAGGTATACTTATTTATGACGGAAATGGAATAACCAGGCATCCTCAGAGAACGGATATATCAATATATCGTGTTGATGCTGCTGAAGAGGCTTCCAGGATGAACAATACGAAGATTTTTAATACAATTGTCCTGGGTGGGTTCCTTAAAGTTAAACCCATAATTAAGTTCGAGAACGTTGTCAAAGGATTGAAAAAATCGTTACCGGAAAGATACCATAATCTTATTCCAATAAATGAGAAAGCCTTACTAAGAGGTGAGGAGATAATAGAGGAGGTACATAAAGCTTTTGTTTAATTATTTCTCATAGAAATGCATTTCCCTGATATAGTTCCACACACCGGGTGAAAGGAAATACGACATATCCCTTCCTTCTTTAATTCCCTTGCGGATAAATGTGCCCGAGATTTCCATCAGAGGTGCTTTTTCCATGTGTATCTCAGCCTCAGACAGAAGCTGGTCAAGCAAGCGGGAAGCCGGTCTGACAGTCTCATAACGAGGATAAACATAAATGGGGTACTTTTTGACAAGTTCACCGGCGTTTTTCCATTTATGAAGTGTGCAGAGGTTGTCTTCACCCATAACCAGGCAAAAATCATTATTTGGATATTTCTCTGTCAGGTAAGTTAGAGTATCAATAGTAAAGGAAGGAACCGGAAGCCTGAATTCTATATCAGAAGTTTTAATTCTGTCATTATCGCCAATGGCCAGCTGTGCCATAAATAGACGATGATGATCGGCCAGAAGTGTCTCTTTCTTCTTCAAAGGATTATGGGGGCTGACAACCAGCCACACCTGGTCGAGCCCTGCAAATTCTGTCATATAACCTGCAATTGCCAGATGCCCTAAATGAACCGGGTTAAAAGATCCGAAATATAAGCCTACTCTGGCCATAATATAAGAAGTTAACTGTGCAGAAATAAAGTTACAGTTTTTACGGCTGTTTCCTTTGCTCTTTCAAGATTGTCATTAATTATAACAGTATCGAACTGGTCTGCCAGCAATAACTCCTCATGAGCTTTTTCAACTCTTATCCTTACTTTTTTCCGGCTGTCGGTGCCTCTGTTCGTTAATCTTTTTTCCAGTTCCTCTACTGATGGTGGCATAATGAATATAGAAACTGCCCTCTCTCCAAATATATTTTTCAGATTTATTCCGCCTCTTACATCTACATCAAAAAGCACGTGATTCCCCTGTGCCCAAATCCGCTCAAGTTCTCTTTTAAGTGTACCATAAAACAGATCGTGATAAACCTCTTCCCATTCAACGAATTCGTTATTTTCGGCTCTTTTTTTAAATTCCGGTACTGTCATAAAAAAATAGTCAACGCCGTCTTTTTCAACATCTCTTTTAGGTCTTGTTGTTGCCGATATTGAAAAAGAGAGATTCAACCCGCTTTCAAGAAGATGCTTTACTATTGTTGTTTTTCCTGCGCCCGACGGCGCCGATATAATAACAAACTTTCCTTTCATTTAAAATCTTTTATGCCTTTACGCCTTTACGCCTTTACGCCATTATAATACATTCAGAGTCTGTTCCTTGATCTTTTCGAGCTCATCTTTCATCATTACAACAAGTTTCTGGATGGCTGCATCGTTGGCTTTTGAACCTATAGTATTTATTTCACGGCCAATCTCCTGAGCAATGAAGTTAAGTATCTTTCCGTTGGGAGGCTGAGTATTAAGGGTTTCAACGAAGTAATCGCAATGAGTTTTCAACCTTACTTTTTCTTCATTGATATCGTATTTCTCGAGGTAGAAAATTAGTTCCTGTTCAAATCTGTTCTTGTCGATTTTTTCAGTCACCTGGTTTTCTTCCAGTATTGCCATGAGCTTCTGCCTGATCTTGGTTATCCTGCCTGATTCATAATTTCCTACATCGTCAAGCAGCGATAAAATATTTCCTATACACTTTTCAAAATCATTCATAATTGAATTTCCCTCTTCCATCCTGTAAAGGTCGAGCATTTTTATGGATTCAATAATTTGACTTTTAACACTGTTCCATTCCTCTTCCGATATTTCAGGTTTCTCTGTTTTAAGGGTATCAGGGAGTTTCATTATGGCGCTAAAGATCTGATCATCAAGGCTTATCTTTAATTCAGCGGCAATCTCTTTGAACTGCGTATAGTAATTTTTTACCGCCGATTTGTTAATTACGGTAACGACTTCATCATCAAACATATCGAAGAAAATGGTTAAGTCGATCTTTCCCCTGTCGAGTTTCTGGCTTATCAGATTCCTTATTTCAGGTTCTCTTTCCTTATAAAGCCAGGGAAGTTTTGTATTCAGATCAAGCTGCTTGGAATTAAGTGATTTAATTTCGATCGAGATTTTTTTCTGCGGAGTCTCGGCTATAGCTTTTCCGTAGCCTGTCATGGATTTTATCATATCCTGTCTGTTGATTTGGAATATAAGTATTATTGGTTGAAAGGTACAAATTCTACAGATATTTAACAACGAATGAAATGACCACGGTTTTTTATCAGATTCTTTCAAGTTTAATGGTAAAGTGTCTCATTATAGGTGCCTCCCACACTATCCTGACTCCATTTCTGATATCACTCCTTTTTTCAAAAACATTTCTGACAACAGCAGCAATATAATCCATATGGTTGTTCGTATATACCCTCCGGGGCACGGCAAGCCGGACCATTTCAAGGGCAGGATATCGGTTTTCCCTTGTAACCGGGTCCCTGTCAGCCATTAGTGCTCCAATCTCTGCAGCTCTGATTCCGCCTTCAAGATAAAACTCAATTGCAAGTGTCTGTGCAGGGAACTCCTCTTTTGGAATACCAGCGATAAACCTTTTTGCATCTATAAATATTGCATGTCCACCGAATGGTTCCAGAACCGGTATTCCATATTCTTTCATTTTCTGACCAAGACCGGCGACCTGCTTAATTCGGGAATCGAGGTAAGGGAATTCTGTACCTTCATAAAGTCCCTGTGCAAGAGCGTTCATATCTCTTCCTGACATACCTCCATAGGTTATAAAACCTTCATATATAATATTATATGTTGAGGCTTTTCTGAATAATTCTTCATCCCTTAAACCAATGAAGCCACCCATATTCACAATTGCATCTTTTTTTGAGCTCATAGTCATACCATCCGCATAGGAGAACATTTCCCTGGCAATATCCCTTATTTCCTTATCAGCATATCCATTTTCCCTTGTCTTTATAAAGTATGCATTCTCAGCGAACCTGGCTGAATCAATAATTAATCTGATACCATATTTTTTCGATAATCTGCTGACCTCTCTTATATTCGCCATGCTTACAGGCTGTCCGCCAACTGTATTGTTTGTTACTGTTAAAATAATAAAGGAAATCTTATCTGCCGGATTTGCTTTCAGGACTTTTTCAAGCTTAATAATGTCAATATTGCCTTTAAACGGATTCAGGGAAGTTGGATCAGATGCTATATCAACCGTACAGTCGATGGCCGTGGCTTTTCTGAATTCTATGTGTCCCTTTGTTGTATCAAAGTGAGAGTTACCCGGAACAATATCTCCTGCCTTTACAAGAACAGAAAAAAGAACGTTCTCGGCAGCTCTTCCCTGGTGTGTCGGAAGAAAATAGCTGAATCCGGTCAACTCTTTTATAGCATCTTTCAGATGATAATAAGATGATGCTCCTGCGTAACTTTCATCACCAACCATCATCGATGCCCATTGCTTATCGCTCATGGCTCCGGTGCCTGAATCTGTAAGAAGATCAATAAAGACCTGATCAGATCTGAGATTGAAAAGATTAAAGGACGCATCTCTGATCCATTTCTCCCTCAGATCTCTTGTGCTCTTGTAGATGTTTTCAACCATTTTGATCTTAAATGGTTCTGTATATGGTAAATTCATGACTCAAATAAATTAATGTCTTTAATTCCTGGACCCCCTGCAGGGGGTGATTATAGTAAAAATTAACAGAATGAGGAGATGCCTGAAGGCAATCGATTTTAACAGCTCAGAGAAAAGAAATCTCTGTTTTTGATATTTTTATATATATCCAACGGGTACTTTTTCGTTAAAGAATGAAATGTGTACATTCCTGAGAATTGGTTTTGCAAAATTAATAGTATTTTATGATATTTGTCCGCCTACAGACTACAAAAAAAACATTTAACCATGAAAGGAACAATAATCAGATTATTTCTAATAATGTTTTTAATAATTACATATAAATCAGCATTTGCACAGAAAAATAATCAAAAATCATTATCAGGATGGCCGGCTATTGATTCTGTAAGCAGAAGTGGCATTGTGTTTAAAAAGGATCGAATTAAACCTGAAATTTCACTTTCCACTGATCAGGCTATCAGATTTCTTCAGCGAAAAACTCAACCACAATACTGGAAAGAGCCCCATAATATATTGAGGCATGCCTTAAATCAGTTGATATACGAAGCTTCACACCCGCGTTTTGACTCTGTTGAATTTTTTCTTAATAAGTATCCATACGATTCACTTAATATTCCCTGGGATAAATTTTATATATGGGAGCCCCTTAATCTGAAAATTCCTGTTATTAACGCTTCTGATCTTCATTTGCCTCCTGATTCTGCCGGCTTATTAAAGAGGAATTCCGCAGATTCTCTCATTAATAAACAATTGACTGTAATAGAGCAGTCTGCTGTTTCATCTGATCATGGAATGAAAGATATTACCATCCTGGTGTCTGTAGATACTCTTAATGAAGTTGCATCATCACGTGCCGGGTTCCCGTTCAAATATTTCAGGTATCCGTATCAAAGCGATTCAATAAAAGTGGCTGTCAGATCACTGCTGAAATATATTGACATACGTGATTCCTCAATCATTCGTTTTACCGGGGCGGGGGACAGATATACCGATGTATGGATGAATTCCGGTGCTGATAAAATGGTAAGGTTCTGGTTGAAAAATGAGTTTTCTGATTCAGTTACTGTTTGGATTGGCGCCATAGCCAGAGATACCATCGGTTTATATCTCGAAAAGGGGGTCAGTTTCAGAAGACCTGGGAAACAGAGCTATTATTCCGGTGCATATGTGAACGTTAAAGAACCTGATAGATCTAAATTACTTGATATCAATCATATAGAAATTAAATATCAATACTGGAAGTACCATTCAGAAGCGTCATTTCTGTTAAGCCAGGCCGCTCTTTCGAACTGGGTAAAAGGAGGTGAGAACAGTATTGCAACCTCAATGGATATTACCGGTTATGCCGATTATAAAAACCCACCGGAAAAGATATCATCCAATAATTTTATAAGGTTAAACTTAGGCTTTCTTAAATCCGGAAATGATCAGGTAAAGAAAAACCTCGACCTTCTCGAAACAAATTCAAAACTTAATCACAAAGCATTCGGGAAATTTGATTTCAGTGCAATTATGCTTTTTAAGACTCAGGTGGCGCCGGGGAGAATATATCTTAAGAAAAGTACTGAGGGAGATTCCGCTGTTACGGTCTCTAAATTTATGAATCCTGGTATTCTTACAGTAGGTCTGGGGCTTGATTTTAAGCCAAATAAAACTACTTCCATTAACTTTTCACCGCTTTCGTACCGGCTGACTTTTGTTACTGATACAGCACTTATTGATCAGACACTATATGGTGTACCGAAAGACAGAAAATCTATGCATGAGCCGGGAGCGAGTTTCATGATAACCAATGAATTAAAGCCATTTAAAGCTGTTACAGTTATAAACCGGCTGCAATTATTTACAAACTATATACACAATCCTCAAAATATAGATATTGACTGGGAAATGATTGCTGTCGCGAATCTGAACTGGTTTACCGATGTCAGGTTCAATACTCATCTGATGTTTGATGATGATACGAAAACAGTGGTTATTAAGAATGGAGAACCCGAGTTGAGACCAGATGGCAGCCAGAGGAAAACAGCGAGGATTCAATTCAAGGAGATGATCGGATTTTCTCTGGTTTTCAGATTTTAAACTCTGATCCCTGATCCCTGATCCCTGATCCCTTATAACTCTTTCTGATAGATCCTGAATCTCTTAACCACCTTACATCCGACTCTTTCGTATTCACTTCTCATCCTGGAATTATTTTCAAGAACAAGATGACTGTCGAGTGAATCCATTTTGTGTCTGATCCCCGACTGAAGAATTTTAACTCCCATGAGGACATCGAGACCTTTACCCCTGTATTCTTTTTTAACACCACCAAGCATCATTAGCAATTTTTTTGATCTCTTTGAGTCTCTTAATATTTTGAACAATCCAAAGGGGAATAATCTGCCTTTGGCATCTCTTATGCCTTTGCTTAAATCCGGCATCCCAACAGCAAACCCGGCAAGTATCCCGTCAGCTTCAACAACTTTGACGAAATTTGGATCGAGAATAGGCAAATAGCGGGCAGCAAAATCGGTTTTCTCTTTATCTGTGAGAGGAACAAAGCCATAGATCTCTGCAAATGTTTCATTCATAAGTTCTAAAACATCAATTATATATGGCTTAATCTCCTTTTTAGATTTAAATTCGATTATTTTATATTCACTATTATTTTCCATCCGGGAAAGAACCCTTTCATAGACAAGTGGTAATTGATCGGGAATTTTCCCAAGGTAATTGACAAGGTCTATTTTTTTTATATATCCTTCAGCTTCAACAAGTTCAGGCATATATTCTGAATTATTTGGCGCCGTCATAAAAAGAGGATATTCAAATCCCTCTATCTGAAACCCCTGGGGGTCCTTATCTGAAAATCCCAGCGGACCAACAATTTTTGTCATTCCTTTTTGCCTGGCCCAGTCTTCAACTTTGGTTAAGAGAGCATGAAAGACCTCTTTGTCGTTATAACATTCTAAAAAGCAGAACCGGCCGTGTTTTTCATTATTTATTTCATTATACCTGTTATTTACTATCCCCATTATCCTTCCTACCGCTTTACCGTCTCTGTAAGCTAATAATAGTATTGCATCAGCATACTGGTATGATTTATTTTTTTTCTTATCGAATAGCTCCCATTCATCCATATAGATAGGAGGGAGCCAATCTGGTTCATCTTTATGAACTTTTTCAGGAAGATAGATAAATACCCGTCGGTCTTTTTTTGTAAGTACCTCTTTAATAACTAGTTCCCCCATATAATTATCTATTTATTATTAGCTGTTTGCAATAAACAATAAAAATCTTAATAACTGGCGAAATATAATATAAATTATTATTATCTGAACAACAGGTCGAGGATGATAAAAACAGCAAAAAGGATGCTAGCTACACCGTTTGTAGTACCAAATGCCAGGGTTACTCTGCTTATATCATCATGACTGACAATACGATGCTGATATACTAACAAAAGTGTGAATATTGCTGCCCCTGTCCAGAATAATAATCCACTTTGTGCGAGAAAACCTGCCAGAAAAACCAGCAAAACTGTCAGTGCATGAACTGATATGGAAATTACAAGCGCTTTCTTTCTTCCACTGGCTGAAGGTAAAGAATGAAGATTATTCGATTTATCAAACTCGTCATCCTGAAGTGCATAAATAATATCAAACCCGCTAACCCAGGTAATAACAATAAATGAATAGATAAGCGGAACAAGGCTGAATCTGCCTGTTACAGAAATATATGCACCAATAGGTGCCAGGCTGAGCCCAAGTCCGAGAATAAAATGGCATAATGATGTAAACCGCTTGGTAAAGCTGTAACCGAGAATTATCAGGAGGGCAACCGGTGCCAGGAAAAGGGTAAGCCTGTTAATGAACGAAGTGGTGATTAAAAAAAGTGCGGCATTTATAGCTACAAAAGCAGCAGCAGCTTTTGGATTAATAACTCCCCCTGGGATTTCCCTGTTTTTCGTTCTGGGATTCAGCGCATCAACTCTCCTGTCGGCCAGCCTGTTGAAACCCATTGCAGCATTCCTGGCAAAAATCATGCATAAGATTACAAGCAGAAGTAACCTGATACTGAATCTATATCCATCCTCAGATACTGCCAGTGAATATCCTATGATCGCAAAAGGCATTGCAAAAACAGTATGACTGAACTTTACGAGTGAAAAATAGCTCTTAACTGTTCTGAAAAATGCTATCATCGATCAATAAGCTTTCTGTAGATTTCATAATTATCATCATCGAATGTAACAAAGATCACTTTTTCTGGGTAACGGTTTCTGGCAAGGAATCTTTTTGTTTCATTTATTGCTATCGTCGCAGCAAGTTCTTTGGGGAATCTGTATACTCCTGTTGAAATAGCTGAAAAAGCAACAGTTTTCAATTTGTTTGCTAAAGCAAGCTCAAGGCTTTTCTGATAACACGATGCAAGTAATGAAGACTCATCATGATAGCCTCCAAACCAAACTGGTCCTACAGCATGTATTACATGCTTTGCCTTAAGACCATATCCCCGGGTAATTTTTGCATCGCCTGTTTCGCAACCGTTAAGAGTTTTGCATTCTTCAAGCAATTCAGGTCCGGCTGCTCTGTGTATTGCTCCGTCAACACCTCCTCCGCCCAGCAGAGATTTATTGGCTGCATTCACTATAGCGTCTGCTTTAAGAGTTGTTATATCTCCTTTAATAAGCGCGACCCTTTTATTCTTCATTACTTTATCTTATCTGAGCATTCATTTCTTTTTCAAAAGCCCTGATCAGATTGCCCATAACCTTATCTATATTCTTATCGGTAAGTGTTCTAAGTTCATCGCGCAGAATAAAGCTTACAGCATACGATTTTTTATTCTTTCCAAGACTGTCACTTTCATATACATCAAAGAGACTGACTTCATTAAGGATGTTCTTTTCGGTCCTGAAAGCTATTTCTCTTATTTGCCCGAACTTTATTCCTCTGTCCAGAAGAAGAGCAAGATCGCGTCTTACAGAAGGATACTTTGGAAGCTCCCGGAAAGAAACAGAATGATTTGTTATCATTTTAAGGACCAGATCCCAGTCTATATGCCCGTAATATACATCCTGTTCAATATCAAATTTTAAAAGATAACTCTTTGATATACGACCTGTTTCAGCAACGATAATATTGTTATTAAGATATGTCAGTGATTCTGCGAAATATTTTTTATCACTTTCGCCATTTTGCAAATTTTCAGGCTTAATGCCAAGTCTTGAAAGGACCATTTCTACTGAAGATTTAATATTGAAAAAGTCGGTCGGATTTGTTTTATTATTCCAGCTCTGACGATGGTTATTACCGGTAATGAAAAGATCGAGAGCGGCTTTTTCAATATAATTTTCCGGCGAAGGATGCGTATTTTCAGGTTTCCTGAAGAAATAACAATGACCGAATTCATATAATTTAAGATCAGGATTCTGTCTGTGAATATTCCATACAACTGAACTCAGCCCTCCGTAAAGAAGCGACTGTCGCATCGCGTTGAGGTCGGAGCTTAACGGATTTGCAAGCAATACCAGCTGCCCTGAATCAAAGTCGCTGCTTTGCTCATACCACGCTGCCGGGTTTAGCGAGTTACACATAATTTCAGAGAATCCATTTGCCGAAAGCATATCTGAAATTATATTTACTACTTTTTCCTTGTTTGGTTTTTCAGAATATGAAAGTGTAGAATTAACATGTTCGGTTATATCTATATTATTGTATCCGTAGATCCTGAGTATTTCCTCGATCACATCAGCTTCTCTTTTTACATCAACACGGTAAGATGGGATTTCCAGTGTCATATTGTCACCAGACTCATTTAAAATTTTAATATCCAGGAGGTCAAGTATTTTTTTAACAATTGCCTTTTCAATTGTTTTTCCTGTCAACCTGTTAATTTTGCTGTAATTAACCTTTATCTGAGCATTTTTAAGCGGTTCAGGATATACATCAACAATATCAGATGAAATTTTCCCGCCGGCCAGTTCCTTTATGAGCATTATTGTTCTTTTTAATGCCCATGGTGCCATGTTGGGATCTGCGCCCCTTTCAAACCTGAATGAAGCATCTGTCTTTAATCCGTGCCTTTTTGATGTTTTCCTGATGGCTATGGGGTTGAAATAAGCGCTTTCTAGGAAAATGTTTTTTGTAGAAGCTGTAATTCCAGATTTTATTCCTCCGAAAACACCGGCAATACACATACCTTCTTTCACGTTGCAGATCATGAGATCTCTGCCTGAAAGACTTCTTTCCACTGAATCGAGAGTTATGAATTTGCTTTTATCGGGAAGATTTTTTATTATGACTTTTTTTCCATCGATTTTATCAGCATCGAAAGAGTGTAAAGGCTGGCCAGCCTCATACTGAACATAGTTTGTTATATCGACAACATTGTTTATGGGATTTAGGCCTACTGACCTGAGTTTGTTCTTCAGCCATCCGGGTGAGTCTCCGATGGTGACTCCGCTTATTGTAATCCCTGTATAGCGCGGACAATCTTCCTTATTCTCGATAATTACCTCGTATGTATTATCGAGGTTGTCAGGCTTAAAGTCTGCCACGGACGGAAGAGAAGCCCTGTAATTCATATTTGCATTAAGGTTAAGATATGCGGCAAGGTCGCGGGCAACACCAAAATGCGATCCGCTGTCTATCCTGTTAGGCGTAAGCCCTATCTCGAAGATAAAATCTTTTTCAATTTTGAAATAACTGCTTGCGGGAGTTCCTGGTACTGCATCTTTATCAAGCACCATGATGCCTTCATGTGAGTTGCCAAGGCCGAGCTCATCTTCAGCACATATCATACCTTCCGAAAGCTCACCCCTGATTTTTGATTTCTTTATCTCAATGCTCTCATCTCCTTTAAAGACGAAAGTGCCGGCAGTGGCAACAGGAACTTTCTGGCCGGCAGCAACATTAGGAGCTCCGCATACTATCTGAAGAGGCTGTGAAGAACCAATATTTACGGTTGTAACAGATAGTTTATCTGCGTCAGGATGCTTTTTACATGTCAGTACCTCTCCAATTACAACACCAGCGAGCCCCCCTTTTACTGAAACCCATTCCTCAGTTCCCTCTATCTCAAGCCCGATGCCTGTCAGTATCTCTGCAACCTTTTCAGGCTCAAGATCTATTTTTAAATAATCTTTAATCCATTTATATGAAATCTTCATACCAGGTTATGACTTATAATTTTAATCCGTAAGATTGCAAAAGTAAGGATTTTTAAAATATGATCAGGAATATGATTTCTTAAAAAGGGAAAGATTTACTCAACCAAATATTTTGTAGGAACGACTCCGGTGTTTATGTTATCGAAACTCATCCGGGTTAAACCGCGGAGCGGTTTCATCAATACTGGAAGTAGTACGGTTTATAATACCAAACCGCGGAGCGGTTTCACTATAAGCGCTATCGGCGTGTCTTGAATTTATTTATATTTGTAACTCAAATTGCTTATTTATATGGTTATTGAAAAAGAAGATAAACTGATCCTTCTTACGAATGATGACGGTTTGTATGCAGCCGGGTTAAGAACACTTCTTGATGTAATGGAGGAGTTCGGGAAAGTGGTACTGATCTCCACAACAGAAAGTATGTCAGGGATGTCGCAGGCTCTCACCGTAAAGACTCCTTTACGGGTTAAAATTCTGGAGGAGAATGAAAGACACAGAATATATACCTGCAACGGAACTCCGACAGATAGCATCAAGCTGGCTATCAATCAATTGCTTGAAAGAACTCCTGACTGGGTTGTTGCGGGCATAAACCATGGTTCAAATGCTTCAGTTAGTGTTCTTTATTCAGGTACTATGGCAGCGGCGATAGAAGGATGCCTTTACGGGATCAGCTCTGTTGGATTTTCACTAAATAATATCTCTCCAACAGCAGATTTTTCTGTTTGTAAGAAATATGTCCGGGTGGTGATGAAGAAACTTGCCCTCCAACCGCTTCCCCGCGGTATATGTCTGAACGTCAATATTCCGGCTACTGCCAGGAAAGAGATAAAAGGGATAAAAATCTGCCGGCAGGCAAAAGGAAACTGGAAAGAAGAGTTTGAAAAGAGGAAAGATCCTATGGGTAAGACATATTACTGGCTGACAGGTATTTTTAAAAATCATGAACCTGAAGCCACGGATACTGACGAATGGGCCATAGCCAATAATTTTGTATCGGTAGTGCCCGTTTCAGTTGACATGACTGCACACTGGTATCTCGATAATCTCAAAGCACAATTCAAAAGATGAAATTCCAGGAGAAGTTCGATAAGCTGATTATAGGTTTAATATCCGGATTAATACTGCCTTTTTTAACAGGTCTGGCAGTTTTTATTTTTTCACATGGCAATCAGTCTTTAACCTCATACCTTATGCGTATAATCGATTCAGATATAATTACCCATGCCATAAGCCTGTGTGTCTTTCCAAACGTAGTTATTTTTTTGATTTTCAATCGTTTTGATATGCTTAAGGCAGCGCGCGGAGTTCTCGCTGTTACAATCGTGTGGGCAGTATTGGTTTTTGCCATAAAGTTTTTATTATGAGGTATTTCATTATTGCAGGAGAACAATCGGGCGATCTTCATGGATCAAACCTGGTGAAAGGGCTATTTAATGCTGACGACAAAGCAGAGGTTTTTTGCTGGGGAGGCGATCTGATGGAGGCAGCAGGGGCTACGCTGCTAGTACATTATAAAAGAATGGCTTTCATGGGTTTTGTTGCTGTAGTTAAGAACCTGGGAGCAATCAGAAAAAACATGTCTCTCTGCCGGCAACAGATTTCAGAATATAAACCGGATGTAGTAATTTTTATTGATTATCCGGGATTCAATCTAAGGATAGCTGAATATGCAAAAAAATCAGGGTACAAAACCTTCTATTATATCTCACCAAAACTTTGGGCATGGAATGAGAAGAGGGTCAATAAGATAAAGAAATATATCGACCGTATGTTCATTATTTTTCCATTCGAGGTCGAATTTTATAAAAAGCATAATATTACTGTTGAATATCACGGCAATCCACTCGTTGATGAGACAGAAAGGAGAATTGCTTCATTCCCTTCCAAAAATGATATTTGCAGAGAACTCGGAATAGATGAAAAGCCTGCGATAGCATTGCTGGCAGGGAGCAGGAGACATGAAATTGAACTTATTTTGCCTGAAATGCTCAGGATTGTAAAGTATCTTCCAGAATATCAGTTTGTTCTAGCCGGTGTAAAAAATATCCCCGATAAAACCTATAATGATATCATTGAAAAAATTCCTGTCAGGTTGATTAAAGAGAAAACATATGAAATACTGTATATATGCCAGGCAGCCCTTGTTACTTCCGGTACTGCAACTCTTGAAGCAGCATTGCATGGGGCTCCCCAGGTAGTTTGCTACAAAGGCGATTTCTTCTCAATGATTATTGCCTGGATGGTTATTAAGGTTAAATATATATCGCTTGTGAACCTTATAATGAATGGTGAGGTGGTAAAAGAACTTGTTCAATATGACCTTAAAGAAAAGAGTCTTCTCAAGGAGCTTAAAGCTATTCTGCCTGGTGGTGATAAGAGAGAAATGATAATAGCTGATTATAAAGTTCTGAAGGAGAAGCTGGGTCCCTCAGGTGCGTCTGCGAGAATAGCCGGAGAGATGGTGAAGGAGATGAGAAGATGAGGGGGAGAAGAGGAGAAGGGGAGAAGGGGAGAAGGGGTGAAGAGGAGAAGAGGAGAAGAGGAGAAGAGGAGAAGGGGAGAAGAAGAGGCTGACTGACCTGGTAACTGGGAGGGGCAGGTGTGGGTTTTCAAGGAGATAGTGGTTAAAAAAATTATTAATTGATGTTCAGAAAGTTAATTTTAACAATATCCTCATTAATTCTTTTTGCTGGTATTTCCGGAGCCCAGGTCAGGGTAAGGCTTTTTGCAAACCAGTCTCCTGAATCAGCAGTGTTCACTGTTACGACAGGTGCGTATGAATTTAACTCGTATAATGGAGTTTCGCTTGTTGCTGATAAGGATGAAACAATAATAATAGCCAGGTACAATGGTAAGCTGGCCGTCAAGATAAGGGACAGGAAAGGATTTTTGTGCGATTCACTCTCTTTTGTCGGGAGAACCGGGAAAGATTTTTTCTCCCTCAGAATTAATGGTTCTCAACCTGTAAGGAAGTATTATTCAGGCGACCTTTACTGTTTTCCCGACATGGCAACACTGCTGTTTATTAACAGCTGCAATATTGAAAGTTATATTTCAGGAGTCGTTGAGACAGAGGGAGGAACAGGAAAAAGCATTGAATACTTCAAAACTCAGGCTATTATTGTCCGCACGTATTTGTATAGAAATTTTGACAGACATATTGCTGACCGGTTTAACGTGTGCGACAATACCCATTGCCAGGCTTTTAACGGATTATCTTTTGATCCGGTAATTGGCAGGGCTGTATCTGAAACCGGGGGTCTTGTCATTCTGGATAAAGACAGCACATTGATAATCTCTGCATTTCATTCCAACTGTGGTGGAGAAACATCATCATCGGAAGATGTTTGGTTAAGGAAGCAGCCTTACCTGAAGAAAGTAATTGATCCGTATTGCCTTACATCAAGAAATGCAACATGGGTAAAGAAAATAGACGTTCACGACTGGCTAATTATGCTTGGAAAATCTGGTTATAAGGGGAGTAATGATGATCCGTCACTATTAGGCTTTTCTCAGAAAACAAGGATGTTGGACTATGTGACCGGCACATTTAAAATGCCTTTACTTAATATCAGGGCATATCTGAATCTGAGGTCAACATTTTTTTCAGTTGTTCCCCGGGGCGATTCAGTTATACTGATGGGACGAGGCTATGGGCATGGAGTCGGACTTTGCCAGGAAGGAGCAATGGTAATGGCCGAAAAGGGATTCAGCTATAAACAGATCATCGATTTTTATTATACAGGTGTTATTATTACAGATATAAAAAATGCGGTAATTTTACCATCGAATTAAACTCTGCCATTTGAGACCTGAGGAAAAAATCCTTTGTGCGCCTTTGTGACTGCCTTAGAGTCCTTAGTGGTAAAAGAATAATCCATTGAACCACAAAGGGTCACAAAGGACCACACAAAGTAACACATAGGAAGACTTCAAAAAAGTATCCTTATCATCAAACAGGAATGGGCTATAGCTGGAATATAAAATAAAAGGAGACATTAGTTTGAATCGATAATTTGAAAAATATGTTTGCAATATTCAGAAAGGAGATAAGCGGGTTTTTCAGCAGCCTTACGGGTTATATTGTGATTATTGTATTTCTTCTGGTTAACAGTCTGTTTATGTGGGTCTTTCCTGGTGAATGGAACATATTTGACAGTAATTATGCCAGCCTCAATACCCTGTTCTATCTGTCTCCATGGTTATTCCTGTTTCTTGTTCCTGCAGTCACAATGAGAATGATTGCCGAAGAAAAAAGGCTGGGTACAATAGAGCTGATATACTCGAGACCAATTACTGAAAGAGGGATCATTTACGGGAAGTTCCTTGCTTCCGTTTCACTGGTTTTGCTGGCACTTCTTCCTGGAATCATATATTATATTTCTGTTTATTATCTCGGGGCATCACCTGGGAACCTTGACAAAGGAGGAACTTTGGGTGCTTTTATCGGACTTTTCTTTCTGGCTTCAGTTTATGCTTCGGCAGGTATATTTGCATCTTCTATAACAGATAACCAGGTGGTTGCATTTATTATTGCTGTTCTGATCTGTTTCATTCTTTTCATGGGGTTTGATTCATTTGCTTACCTGCCCGGATTGAAAAAAGTTGATGAGCTGGTAATACGACTTGGTATTAACGAGCATTATAAGTCGATAAGCAGGGGTGTTCTGGACATTAAAGATGCCATCTATTTCATAGCTGTTGTTGCCATCTTCAATGAGTCGACACGATTAGTTATGTTATCTCGTAAATGGAAGAAAAGGAGTTAAAGTATGTCAGACGACCTGAAAAACAACAATATCAAATTGAGGAGCTGGATACAATTCGCGACATCTGTGGCGGCAATAATAGTTGTTGCTGTGGCTGGATCTCTGATCAGGATGAGGTTTGACCTTACAGAAGATAAACGGTACACTCTTTCTGCACCTACAAAAAAGATTCTTTCCGGTTTAAAGAACGACATATATATTCAGGTTTATCTCGATGGTGAAATTCCAATACCTCTTAAACGTCTGAAAAGATCTGTTCGGGAAATGCTTGATGAGTTCAGAATTGCTTCACGGAGGAAAATCGATTTTGAATTCATAAATCCTTCAGAGGGTAGCAACGAAAAACAAAGGAATGCCAGGTACCATTCTCTGGTAAATAAAGGATTGACGCCAATTAATATACAGGCAGGTGATAAGGAGGGCGGATCGACACAAAAGATTATATTCCCGGGTATGCTGGTAAATTACAATGGAGCGGAAGTGCCGATTAATTTCCTTCAGAATAACCCGGCTATCCCATATGAAGAGAATATCCTCCATTCAGTTGAAGGGCTTGAATATAAGATGATACAGACTATAGCTACTCTTAGTTCCGATACCGTTTACAAAGTTGCCTTTCTCGAAGGACAGGGAGAGATCCCGGAAATCGAAACTGCTGATATCACTCTTAACCTTTCCAGGTTTTTTACTATTGACAGGGGTACCATTGGCGGTAAAACTGGAGTACTCGATAAGTATGCAGCAGTTATAATTGCAGGTCCGGAAAAAGAGTTTGCGGAGGCTGATAAGCTTGTGCTTGATCAGTATATAATGAACGGGGGGAAAATATTATGGCTCTTTGATGAGGTGGCGGTAAACGCTGATAGTCTCATTTATGGAAGCACTGTGGGTCTTTACCGTCCTTTGAATATAGAAGATCAGCTTTTCAGATATGGGGCGAGAGTTAACCCCGCAATTGTACAGGACCTTGACTGTGACATTATAAGGCTGAAGGTGGGAGGGCCCGGTTTACAGCAGCAGTATGTACCGGCTCCCTGGGTTTACTATCCTTTGCTTAATCCTTCCCCGACTCATCCTATAACAAGAAACCTGAATAAGGTTCTTGGGGAATTCGTAAATTATATCGATACTGTAGGCCTTGATCCTGCAATTCATAAAACGATTCTTCTGTCAACTTCAAAATTCAGCCGGACACTATCGCCACCACTCGTTATAGATCTTAAAGAGGCAGCCATTTCACCGGATGAAAAGGAGTTTAATAGGGGAAATCTTCCTGTTGCTGTTTTACTGGAAGGAATCTTCCCGTCTGCTTTCAAAAACAGGATGCTTAGTGCCATTACCAATGATCAAAACCTTAGAATAAAGACAGAAAGCAGGAAAACAAAAATGATAGTCGTCGCTGATGCCGATATAATAAGAAATGAAGTAAGAAGAACAGGCATGGAAGAAATTCCCCTTACTCTTGGACAGGATAAATATACCTTACAGATATTCGGGAACAGCGATTTCCTGATCAATTGTTTGAACTATCTTGTTGATGACTACGGTATTATGAGTCTGCGATCACGTGAATTGAAGCTAAGACTTCTGAACACCGCCAAAATAAAATCCGAAAAACTCAAATGGCAGGTTATTAATATCGCCGGCCCTGTCATAATAGTGATTTTAGCCGGTTTGTTGTTTGGATATTTCCGGAAGAGAAATTATACAAAATTCTGATAATGAATAAAAGGATAATTATAAGTGTATTATTGACACTTATAGCCGCATTTGTAATATTGTTTATTTTAAAGAATCGTTCACCTTTTGGAAGCAAAAACAGTTCATTTGCCATAAAACCTGAAAAAGCGATAACCGGAATTGAATTGACATCAGGGGAACAACATATATCGCTGGATAAGAAAGGAGAAGAATGGCTTCTGAACGAAAAAAGTGAAACCAGGAAATCTGCCGTGTTGTTTATTGAGAGTATTTTACTCGAAATGAAGATCAAATCACCGGTTTCTGCCGAATTGTTCAATGAGGAGATAACAACCAATAAAATAGTACCTGTCAAAGTGAAGGTGTTTGAAAAAAGAAAACTCCTTAAAACATTCCTGGTATATAAAACACAATCCAATATTTATGGAAACATAATGAAGATGAGGAAAGGTACAAAACCTTTTATTGTTTATGTTCCGGGCTTTGAGGGTAATATAGGTTCAATATTCACTCTTAATAAACTCTACTGGCAACCATACATCGTATTTAACCTTCTGCCTTCAGAAATTGAGTCTGTTGATTTTGAGTATATTAAGGATACAACTTCTTCTTTTTCTATTTTAAATAAAAACCAAATCTATACTCTTTCTGACAGCAATGGTTATCTCAGCGGATGGGATACATCCAGAGTAAAGCGTTATCTTTCCTATTTTATACGGGTACCATTTGAATCGTGGGATTTTGAATCAGGTAACAGCCACAGGGAAATGGTCAAATCTCAACAACCTGTATACAGGATCAGTGTGACTACTGTCAAGGGAGTAAAGACCGTACTGACGCTATGGGAGATATGGAGTATCAAGAATGGCGTCAGGTTTAAAGACAGTGACAGGTTATTGGGAAAAACACAGAATAACGATGAACTTTTTATCTTAAGATATTTTGATATAGATCCTTTAATCAAGAAGAAGTCATATTTCTATCCGGAATAATTTTTGTTTGAGGAAATAGTTTTTTTTTGTAATATTGGTAATTAAGAATTGGACCAGCTATATGATTCAATTAATTCATTTTGACTTATATAATAAATTTTGGAAATCAATAAATCAACTTAAAACGATACCAATATGAAATTTGTAGTATCCAGCTCGGAACTTCTAGGTCATCTGCAGGCAATAAGCAGGGTTATAAGTTCGAAGAATACTCTTCCGATACTTGATAATTTTTTGTTCAATCTTTCAGGGAACGACCTTGAGATTACTGCTTCGGACCTTGAGTCAACGCTGATAACACGGATGAAGCTTGAAAATACTGAGGGAGATGGCATAATTGCCCTGCCTGCAAGAATATTGCTTGACACGCTTAAGGAATTTTCAGTTCAGCCTCTTACCTTTGATATCAACATGGATACTCTGGCCGTTGTAATAAGCTCTGAAAACGGTAAGTTTAATGTTGTAGGACAAAATGGTATCGATTTCCCGGCATTACCTGCAGTAAAAAAAGAGAAAAAATTTGTGTTTAGTATTAATGCTGACATTTTGCTTGCCGGTATTACCAGAACATTATTTGCGACCGCCGATGATGAGTTGCGGCCGGTAATGGGTGGTATCTTTGTTGAGGCCTCAACCGATAAAATTACTTTTGTTGCATCAGATGCTCATAAATTGGTAAGGTACCAGCGTACCGATGCTCACGCTGATGACGCCGCCTCCTTCATTCTTCCAAAGAAACCGGCTTCCTTGCTTAAAAATATTCTCCCAAAGGAAGAAGGTCCGGTAGCTGTTGAGTTCGATGATAAGAATGCATTCTTTGATCTAAGTGACTATAAAGTAGTTTGCCGGCTCGTTGAGGGAAACTACCCTAATTATAATTCAGTTATCCCAAAGAATAATCCCCGGAAAATAACAATTGACAGGGTTGAGTTTTATAATACCCTGAAAAGAGTATCAGTATTCTCAAACCAGGCCAGCAACCTGGTGAAGCTGCAGCTTAAAGGTAACCAGGTAATGGTTTCAGCTCAGGATATTGACTTTTCTATTTCAGCATATGAAAGAATAAAATGTCTTTATGAAGGTGAAGAGATAGAGATTGGGTTCAAATCAGTCTTTTTACTTGAAATTCTGGCAAACATAGCATCCCAGGATGTCATGATAGAGCTCGCAGATCCGACAAGAGCAGGTCTGTTTCTGCCGGCAATAACAGAAAATGATTCGGAAGATCTGTTAATGCTTCTGATGCCAATGATGATAAACGCCTGACCATTGAATCTTAATCTAAAACGTCCGATCGTTTTTATCGATCTAGAGACAACAGGAATAAATGTTACAAATGACCGCATTGTTGAACTGTCGGCACTTAAAATCAGTCCCAACGGCAAAGAGGAATGGATGAGCACAAGGGTAAATCCTGAGATGCCTATTCCGCCAAAAACTACAGCTATTCATGGTATCAGGGATGAAGATGTGGTGAATGCTCCTGTTTTCAGAGAGATAGCCAGGAATCTTACATTATTTCTTGAAGGTTGCGATCTTGCAGGTTATAACGCTATAAAATTCGACATACCTGTCCTTGCCGAAGAATTTTTGCGGGCTAATATAGATTTCAATTTCCGTAAACGAAAATATGTTGATGTTCAGGTTATTTTCCATAAGAAAGAACAACGGACACTATCTGCTGCTTACCTGTTCTATTGCAAAAAGGAACTTGAGGATGCTCATAGTTCGAAAGCTGATACTGCAGCCACTTTCGAAGTTCTGAAGTGTCAGCTTGACAGGTATAAAGACCTTGAAAATGATATTGATAAACTGGCCGATTATAGTTCGTTCAATACAAATGTTGATTTCGCCGGAAGGATAATACTTGATGAGAACGGAGTTGAAATTTTCAATTTTGGTAAATATAAGGGTAAACAGGTTGAGGTTGTTTTTAATGCGGACCCGGCATATTATTCATGGATGATGAACGGGGAATTTCCCCTTTATACCAAAAAAGTGCTTACTGAGATCAAATTAAGATCTTTCGGAAAACAGCAATAAGATGAAGATCATATGTATAGGTCTTAACTACAGGATGCACGCCTTGGAACTGGGTTGGGCAATTCCGACGGAACCTGTTGTTTTTCTTAAGCCCGACTCTTCACTTCTGAAGAATAACAAACCATTCTTCCTTCCCGGCTTTTCTGAAAATATTCATTACGAGGTTGAAGTGGTGATTAAAATAAGCAAGCTGGGAAAAGGAATATCCTCAAGATTTGCACCACGGTATTATGACGAACTGACTCTTGGAATTGATATCACGGCACGTGATCTCCAGAGCCGTCTGGGAAAAGCAGGTATGCCGTGGGAATTGTCCAAAAGTTTTGATGGTGCTGCACCTGTGGGAACATTTATTCCTGTAGACAGTGTAAAGAGTGTTGAAGATATTGACTTCAGGTTGGAGATCAATGGTAAGATGGTGCAGCAAGGCAATACTTCCGACATGATTTTCAGCATAGATAAAATTATTGAGTATGTCTCAGGGTTTTTTACTCTTAAGACAGGAGACCTTATATTTACCGGTACCCCACCGGGAGTAGGCCAGCTTAAAAGAAACGATAACCTGGTTGCCTACATTGGCAAAGAGCCGCTTCTCGATTTTATGATCAAATAATATTAATCTGTTAAGGTAATTGGTGGTTACTACTTCAATCTCTGTGTAACTCATTGTCTCCTCTGTGTAACTCTGCGTAACCATTATTCTCTTCTTTCTTCCTTTCTTTCCCTGCTGCCTCAAAGAGGACTTTCTCAGCTTTCTCCATGTAAAGATTTCCAGCCAGCCTGTTTTTAACCAGGATAATATTGATGTAATCAATCGCCTTCTGCACAGTCATCGATCTCTTCCTGTGAATATGTCCTTTTACAGGATTAATATTGAGAAATGAGGGTCCCTTGAACCTGAAGGATAAAAATGGGAACATTATCCCAAAAGCATTCCTGTAGGCTTCCATCCGGGAAATGCCTCCAATCCCCACGGAATTATCACCTTCATCTTGTATCTCTTCATGGATAATTGTTCCAATGTAACCCTCTCTCTGGTATTTAAGCAAAAGCCTGAAAAGAGCTGAGCCTGATGCAACCATGCTGGCGCCGAGAACGAGGTGAAAAGGCTTGCTGAAATACGCATAATTCCTGTTTTGTTCCACTAGAAAACAAGCGGTTTGTGCAGCCACAACACTCCCGTAACTCGATGATATAATAATTAGTTGCTCATCAGAACAGTGTTCGTGGTCAATGATTTGACTTAAGGCGGTCCTGGTAATTTTCCGGCTCTGAGGATTGATTATAGGATTCTGTGCATTGTTCAGAGCCCACAGAACATTAAACACAGAATTGCTGAAGTACACTCCTCTGATGAATTCAAAACGATCTTCAAAAATCTTATTCATTAGTTTAATGAAGGATCCTGTAAAAGTATTGAACCTGTCATCGGTGGTTTCGCCACCCGCAAAAAACCAGACCCTATACCCCTCATTCATATTATCACTTCAATTATATCAGTTAAACCAGTAAGATATTTTAAGTACAAGGCCTCTGTTTTTTACTCTGTTATCATCAGGAAATGAATTTTCGGTATACACAATGAACAGATCAGAAACCGGTGCAAAGCGCCACTGGAAGCGGAGATTAAGATTTATGTTGTCTATCTGGTTATTATATTGCACAAGGCTTGTGAAAAAGAGTTTATCTGTAAAAGTAAAATCAAGCCTCGGTCCTATCAATATATATTTTCCGCTTTTGTAAGGATCAGGTAATGAGATATCATTATATGATGAAATTATTGCCAGACTTCCGTAAGGCTGAACACGGTAGTGCAACTCACCATTAATTACCAGCCTGGTGCCGTTATAATAACCGCCATACCTGCTACCGATCAGGATATTGAACAGTTTTCTGATGTCGGATGTGAATGAAGCACCCATCTCTTTCCAATCAAATTCTTCATTGGCAGGAAGGGGAACACCGCCCGTATTTGTTGGATCGAAAGGTTTCTGAAGTTTAATGAAGATATCCTTTGCATCCACTACGAGTAAACATTTATTCATCCATTCCACCTGGTAGAAGAGTTGAGTTTCCCTGTCCGTCATTTTCATAGACGGGTCAAAATATGTATCAAGTTTCATTCCCGGCCCGTGATTCGCAATCTTGCTTGAAGCCGGATAGAATTTATACTGAAATGTCGGGTTTAGTTCATAATAGCCATTTCGCCTTATATATCCTGTTTCCGCAACATAATCAGCTCCCACCCATGATTGATTCAGATTGGCTATAACATATTGTGATGAAAAGTTTAGCCTGGCAGCAATTGCAGCAGCTTTTGCTGATGCTCCCGGGTAAAATGACTGGTGGTAAAATGCTTTTCCTGTCCACCTGTTATCAGCGCTGGAGAGATTGTATTCAAATCCTGCAACTCTGTTGTACTTATAATTTATAAATGACGAATCGTTATTCGGGGTGGAGGTTGTCATCTGCTTGTTTACAAGAAACGCGGTAATATTTGAATGATTAAAAACCTGGCGCTGAAGGGCAGCAACAGTGAAATTATCGGCCGGAATATCGTCTTTTTCTCCGGTCTGGATGTTCATAATCCCTATTCTCCAGTTATCTCCGATCTTCCCGCTAAGTCTTGCCCCTGCCTGTACCGGGCTTGTCAATCCGATTCGGCGTGAAAAAAAGGGACGAAGATTGTCGCTGCCCAGATTTGCAAAAAGATCACTGTTTTCAAGATAGAACTGTCTCTTTTCAGGAAAAAACAATTCGAACCTGTCGAGATTGGTAACCTGTTGATCAACTTCAACCTGAGAGTAGTCAGGATTAACCGTCAGATCGAGGTTCATCGAAGTAGAAAGAATAACCTTTGCATCAATACCTGCACTGGCTGATGGCTTGAATCTTCCTCCGGCCTCTTTGTCCTGTGTGGTCTTTGCCGATATATAAGGGATCAGTGAAAATCTTGGCCCTGAACCAGGTAGCGGTTTATCCCATACGAGAGTGCCGGTATAAGCAAGAGTGGCTGTTGCAAACTGACGGGGCATAGGCGCCCAGCTCGATTTTTCACCAGTCTTGAGATCCTGTCGGCTGAAATTTATTCCCCATTCCGGAGTGCCCCCGTTATATCGTATGCTTCGAAAAGGAATGGCAAACTCAGCGACCCACCGATCGGGATAATTTTTTACCGCAGATCTCCATTTAATATCCCAGTCAAGGTTTACAAGGCCTCCGTTTGCCTGCACACCATCCCATTGAGCTCCGGCAGCTGAAACTCCAAAAGCAAAACCATTGGTCTGGTCATTGAAGGTGTCAATAAAGACAATGAAATTATCGTTTTTCTGGAACAGGAAATCACGTCGTAACGATTCAACAGGACGCTTGCCCGGTGTAGGGTCCAGGCAAACTATACCAAGGTAAAGGGTTGTAGGAGTATAGGTAACCCTTACTTCAGTCTGGGCAACAGCATAACCTGTATCAGTAGGCAAAACTCTCTGAAAGTGGCTGGCAACATCAGCTGTCTTCCACACGGGTTCATCAAGGATTCCGTCGACGTTTATGGTACTGTTTGTTTCTGAGATCTTTATCCGGTACTTTTCTCTGTTTATTCCTTTTGTCTGTCCAAAAAGCAAAGTGTTAAAGCATAACAGGATAGCAGTGCTGAAAATAAAGTATATTCTGGGCATTGAGATTATTAAAATTTGGTCACAAGGTAAAAAAAATGACATGATAAGAAAATAAAAAAATGCTTAAAATGCCTTGAAGGTTTAAAAAACCTGTGACAGGAAATTGAAAAAATAAACTGATCATATTAATTCATCTGATTAATTATTATAATTTTATATGATATATGGTCGGATATTAATTCTTAAGCCGGTGCTGAACTAAAGGATTAATAACCGGAATAACAACAGTTGATTTTCAGCTCTGTTCTGATAAGGATTCTGCTTCTGAAATTCTTGAAACCTAAAGATTATTTTATGGGATCGATTACAAATGCAATAAAAGACAAACCAGGATATTATAAGATTAAAGCGGTCCATTATATTACAGGAAAGCCGGTCAGTCTGGAAGTAATTGACGGTATAATAACAGAAATTCAGGAGATTGACGATTTGGAGGATAAAGATAAAACGGTGATTATTGCGCCGGGTTTGATCGATAATCAGATCAATGGTTATGCAAATGTTGATTTTTCAGGCGATAATTTAACTGAAGAAGATGTTGTAAAGGCTGCAAAGGCAATCTGGAGGGAGGGAGTTACTACTTTTATTCCTACTCTGATAACCAACAGCAATAATTTGTTAATTAAAAACCTTGAAATCCTTAAAAACGTCTGTAACCACAATGATCAGATAAGCAAATCTGTTCCAGGTTTTCATCTCGAAGGCCCATATATTTCTGGCGAAGAAGGATACAGGGGATGCCATCCTGTTCAATACATACACGACCCTTCCTGGAAAGAATTCATGAAATTTCAGGATGCTGCAGGGGGAAAGATCATTCAGGTTACAACTGCTCCTGAACTTGAAGGTTCAGTGGAATTTATAAAAAAATGTGCACTATCAGGAATTGTAGTTGCTATCGGTCATACAAATGCATCTTCAGAACAGATAAAAGAAGCAGTTGACAATGGAGCAAGGTTATCGACTCATCTTGGAAATGGCTGCGCCAATATGATACACCGTCATAAGAACCCGTTATGGGCCCAGATGGCTGATGACAGGCTTACAGCTTCCGTAATTGCAGATGGTCTTCACCTGTTGCCTGAAGAGTTGCAGGTCTTTTATAAGGTGAAAGGTCCCGATAGAATAATTCTTGTTTCGGATGTTATCTACCTGTCAGGTATGGCCCCGGGAAAATACAAATTTCTTGGAAGCGAAGTACTCCTTACTGATGAAGGAATGTTGCTTAATACTGAACAAAATTGTCTTGCAGGGGCTTCATTCCCCTTGAAAAAAGGAGTCAGCAATATGGCAAAATTATCAGGCTGTTCCCTCTGGCAGGCAATAAATATGGCTTCACTCAATGTTGCACGTCTATTAAACTTAGAAGATAGAAGTAATATGTCAGTTGGAAAAAGAGCTGATCTCATGCTATTTAAGAAAGATGATATAAATCTCCGGATAAAGAATATATGGTTAAATGGAGCCCCTCTTTTTTAACCAAAATTTAACATTTCACGATATTCTTTTCTTTTGGTAATGATTTTTTCTATTAATAACTTTGTCCGTTAATTAATATTTACGAAGATGGGAAAGATTGGAGCTACAGAGATTATGCTGATCTTGCTTGTTGTGGTACTTCTTTTTGGAGGAAGGAAAATTCCTGAACTCATGAAGGGAATAGGTCAGGGTATGAAAGAGTTTAAAAAAGCTTCCGCGCTGGACGATGAACCGGAAAAAATGTCCAACGAACCAAAAGCCGAAAATAATAAAAAATAGGTTGTCTCTACAGTACGCTGAGAGTTGACCTGTCTTTCATAACGTATAGATATTCAATCTGATATTAAGTACTTTGGTGCTTTTCTGTGTTTTGTTCCCTGTTCATAGCCAAAAGCTATTTCAAACAGGAGAGGTTCATTCCATGCTCTGCCGAAAAACGTAATGCCGACAGGTAGTCCTTCAACAAACCCCATTGGTACGGTTATGGCAGGATAACCTGATATTGCTGCCAGGGATGAACTTCCGCCAACAAAATGATCACCCAGTATCAGATCTGTCTTCCAGGCCGGTGACCCGGTTGGAGCCATTATTGCATCGAGTTTATAATCAGCCATGACTTTGTCAATACCATCTTCCCTGGTAGCCTTTAGCATAAGGGCCAGAGCCTTTTTATATTCGGCCGACTCAAGATTGCCTTTTTTCTCAGCCATCTCAAGTATTTTCTGATCGAAATATTTTAATTCAACAGTATCGGACCTATTAAATTCAATCAGCTCCTTCAGGTTTTTAACAGGAGAATTTTCTCCAAGGCTGCTTAGGTACTTGTTAAGGCCATCCTTAAATTCATACAATAATACGTCAAATGAGGCATCTTCATAATTTTGGCCTTTTGGGAACTCAATATCAATCACCTCTGCTCCATTGGCTTTTAGCCAGGCAATTGCCCTATTCATCAGGGTATCAACTTTGTCTGAAAATCCCATTGACTTTTTCAGCAGGCCGATCCGTTTTCCTTTTACACCATCTTTTTTAAGATATTTTGTATAGTCGGTCTGGTATTTTCCTGCCGAAGAGCAAGTTTTTGAATCTGTCGAATCAATGCCGGTTAATTCACCGAGGGTAATTGCCACATCTTCAACTGTTCGTCCCATCGGGCCCGGGGTATCCTGTGTGAAGGATATAGGTATGATTCCTGACCTGCTTATCAACCCGACTGTAGGTTTTATTCCGACTATTCCATTATTGTTTGAAGGACATACTATTGATCCATTAGTTTCTGTTCCGATTGCTATCATGCACAAATTGGCAGAAACAGCAACTCCCGATCCGGAGCTTGATCCACATGGATTACGGTCGAGAACATAAGGATTTTTTGTTTGTCCCCCGACACCACTCCACCCGCTTGATGACATCATTGCACGAAAATTGGCCCATTCACTGAGATTTGATTTTCCCATGATAACGGCTCCTGCTTCCCTAAGTTTTTTTGCAACATAGCTGTCCTGAACGGGAAATGAGTTACTGAGTGCGGTGGCACCTGCAGTAGTTGGCATCCTGTCGTGGGTATCGATATTATCTTTAAGGATGACCGGAACCCCGTGTAACGGACCTCTGTAATGTCCGGAAGCAAGCTCACTGTCGAGTTGCTCTGCTATATGCATTGCATCAGGATTAAGGATAATTATCGAGTTCAATTGTGGTCCGGCTTTATCAATTTCTTTTATGCGGTCAAGATATATACCTACGATATTGGTAATTTTAAACTTTCCATCCTTATAGCCCTCCTGAAGTTTTTCAATTGTCAGTTCTTCAATCCAGCTGTTATCAGGTTTGTTCCTCACCTGATTGTTAACAGGCGATTTGCAGGTAATAACAAATAATAATGCCGATGTAAACACCAATGGGAATTTTGAAATTCGATAATTCATAACTTTAAGGTTTATAGATATCAGTATTACATATAGCATAAAATTATGAATAATAAATCAATTTCGATATATTTGTTGTGGGACTATTGTTAAAATGAGTTTTTTGATTTAAGCCCTTTGTGTTCTAAGTGTTGTACTTTGTGATCCTTTGTGGTTCAATGAATTAGATCTTACCACGAAGAACATTTTCAACAGCCCCAGATAGATGTTAACGGTTAATTATGAAGAACATTTATTTTCATATTCCTGATCAGTATTC
Organism: uncultured Bacteroidales bacterium; assembly: GCA_963815075.1. GTDB lineage: Bacteria > Bacteroidota > Bacteroidia > Bacteroidales > VadinHA17 > LD21. The sequence goes on along the minus strand of CAWFFK010000015.1, from coordinate 183,410 downwards.
GATGGACTCAGGTTTGGTTCTTGCAACAGTGACCAGGACCAATGGATCTACTCCGCAAAAACCTGGAAGTTCGGCATTATTTGGCAGAAGAGGCCTATTATTTGGTACAGTCGGGGGTGGAATTGTTGAAGGTGAAGTACAAAAAATTGCAGTTGAAGCATTAAACACAAGTAAATCAGGTCATTTCCAGTTTAATCTGGCTAACGACATATCAAACAAGGAAGCTGCGATCTGCGGCGGACAGATAAGTGTGCTTGTTGATGCCAATCTCAGGGAAAATTTTGGAGTTTTTGAACAGGCACATGATTCATTGACAAGGAGATCAGCAGGTGTAATGATTACAAAGGTAACCGGATTGGGTGAAAATGAAGTCCGGGTTGAACGTTTCTGGATAAGTAACGAATTAAAATCATCGTTGCCCGAAGAGTTAATGCAGATGATCGGACCTGTTGCAAAATCCTTGCTAAAAGAAGACAATCCAAATAGTTTCCGGGAGCTTGAAGTGAAAGAATCTTCAGAGGAGTCTGCTTCGACGGTTTTCCTTGAACCGGTTTTCCCGTCCCCACATCTGGTTATTGCAGGAGCGGGACATATTGGTAAAGCTATGATGCGTCTGGGCAACATGCTTGGTTTTGAAACTACAGTGATTGATGATCGTCCGGAGTTAGCTAATTCTGATAACCTCCCCGAAGCCACTAATATTATTGTAAAGGATATTGGAGAGGCCATGCGCGATATAAAAAAGGATAGGGATACTTATGTAGTAATAGTCACACGTGGTCATAAGGATGATGCTGAAGCCCTTAAACCTTGTATAGGTGCAGGGCTTGCTTACACCGGGATGATTGGAAGCAAAAATAAGATTAAGTCAATGCGTCTGAATTTTATTGAGAATGGATGGGCTACTCCTGAACAGTGGAATACAGTTTATGCTCCAATAGGTCTGGAGATCAAATCGCAGACTGTTGAGGAAATTGCTATAAGTATTGCAGCCCAGCTTGTTTTAGTAAAAAATAGGTAGGAAACAGCTATGGGTGCTAATATATGGGCAATAATATTGGCTGCAGGCGAATCAAAAAGAATGGGTTTTCCCAAGATGCTTCTTCCTTTCCATGACAAGCCGATGCTTGAGACTGTAATTATGAATGTTACCGGTTCTGATGTTTATAATACGATAGTTATCCTCGGTTCAGGAAAAGAGGCACTTGAGGAACTGACCCGTAAATACAAGGTAACAAATTGTTATAATGACAATTACAAAGAAGGAATGTTATCATCAGTTCAGTGCGGTTTTCGTAATGTTCCGACAGATTCCGATGCAGTACTGGTCTTTCAGGGTGATCAGCCGCTTATATGCACTTCGACAATCAATAAAGTGATCAATGCATACAGATCATCAGATAAGGGAATTATAATACCTGTTTATAGAAGAAAACGGGGTCATCCCATTCTGATCGATAAAAGATACAGGAATGAAATTGAAAAACTGGATGCCCGTAAAGGGTTGCGTTCATTAACTTATATTTATCCTGAGGATATTCTGGAAGTTGAAACTGACGATCCGGGAATACTCAGAGATTTCGATACATATAAAGACTATAAAGAGGAAATAAATAAATTTATGTAAATATGGAGAAGACGATCAGTTTTGAGTTAAACGGGAAAAAAACCGAAGCCCTTATTGATCCGGACCAGATTCTTTTATGGACTCTGCGGAATCATTTCGGGCTTACAGGAACAAAATTTGGCTGCGGAGAGGGATTCTGCGGGTCATGCACAGTTCTTGTCGACAATGAACCTGCCAGATCATGCCAGTTATCTATTGGCGATGTAGCTAATAAAAAGGTAGTTACTATCGAAGGTCTTTCAAAAAACGGCAAATTACACCCCTTACAGAAAGCTTTTGTGGAGCATGATGCTTTGCAGTGCGGATACTGTACTCCGGGAATGATAATGAATGCCACAGGCCTGTTAATGAAGAATCCTTCTCCTACAGAACAGGAGATTAAGGAGGGTATGGAAGACAATTATTGTCGTTGCGGAGCGCATAAAAGAATTATTGAGGCAGTTCAGACTGCTTCAAAAGAGATGAAAGGAGGGAAGTAATTATGAAGGAAGAAAATGCAAAAACCAGCGGTTCAGTTGAATCCACAAAACGTCGCGGAATACCGAGGAGAGATTTTTTCAAAATTCTCGGCAGTGGAATAATAATCTTTTTACGTCCATGGGGAATGCTTGATGTGCTCGGTACCCCTGCAGAACAGAGAAGATCTCTTCCGACAGACTATAATGCGTTCCTGCAGATAGCTGAAGACGGAACAGTAAAATGTTTTACGGGCAAGATTGAGATGGGACAGGGGATAATTACATCTCTTGCACAGGAGATGGCAGATGCTTTAAATGTACCACTTGAAAATGTTAAAATGGTTATGGGCGACACGGACCTCTGTCCATGGGATGCAGGTACCTGGGGTTCGCTGACCACAAGGGCATTCGGACCTCATATGCTGGCAGCTGCCGCTGAGGCAAGAGGGGTACTTTTGGATCTTGCATCTGCAAAACTCGGGGTTCCGGTTTCTCAGCTTGAGGTAAATGATGGAATAATAACAGATACAAAAAATGCCAGGAACTCTGTATCCTATTCTCAGCTTACAAAAGGAAAAAGGATTGAAAAATTCCTCGATGTTAAGCCTTTGCCGGAAGATTATACAAAATTTACTTATATCGGTAAACCATATAATCATGCCGACGGTGTGGCTAAAGCGAGGGGAGAGGCAAAATATACAGGCGACCTTAAGCTTCCCGGAATGCTGTTTGCAAGGTTGTTGCGTCCGCCTTCTCATGGGGCTAAGATGACCTCTGTCGATTATTCTGAAGCCGAAAAAGTTGCAGGTACAAAAGTGATTCACGATGGTGATATGATAGCTGTGCTGAATGAAAATCACGATCTTGCAGATGTGGCTCTGGCTAAGATTAAGGCTGAGTACTCATTTAAGGAAATGCCGGTCAATAACCAGAATATGTACGAATGGTATATTAAATCAAGTACCGGGTCGGATGTAATAAGATCGGAAGGTGACCTTGAAGAGGGACGGAAACTTTCAGACAAAATATTTGAATCGGAATTTCATGATCCGTACCTTGCTCATTCACCTATTGAAACGCATACAGCCCTTGCACAGATTGAAGGTGATAAACTTACTGTTTGGGCATCCACTCAGTCACCGTTCGGTCTGCAGGACACACTTGTGCGTGAACTGGGTTATACTCCCGACAATGCAAGGGTGATTACACCGTTTGTCGGCGGTGGATTTGGTGGAAAGAGTCCGGCACAACAGGGGGTGGAAGCAGCTAAACTTGCTAAACTGACAGGTAAACCGGTGATGGTTGTATGGTCACGCGATGAGGAGTTCTTTTTTGACACCTTTCATCCGGCCGGGGTAATAAAAATTAAGTCGGGAATTGATAAGAATGGTTTAATAAAACTATGGGATTATGATGTCTACGCTTCAGGGACAAGAGGATCTGAAACGACTTATGATGTCCCTAATGCCAGGACAACACATCACAGTACTGGCAGGAACGAACCTTCAGTTCACCCGTTCGCAACCGGAGCCTGGCGCGCACCCAATAATAATACAAATACATTTGCCAGGGAGGTGCAGATTGATATTATGGCCTCTGCTGCAGGTATAGACCCCCTGGAATTCCGTTTGAAAAACCTGAAAGATGTACATATTATTGACTGTCTTAAAGCTGTTGCAGATAAATTCGGATATGTTGCAGGTAAAACACCGGGCGGGAGAGGTATTGGTATTGCCTGTGGAGCAGATGCAGGTGCCTGGGTGGCACATATGGCTGAAGTTAAGGTTGATAAAACTACAGGAAAGGTTAAGGTTGTAAGGATCGCATGCGCCCAGGATATGGGATTATGTGTTAATCCTGAAGGGGCAAGGATTCAGATGGAGGGTTGTCTCACTATGGGACTCGGATATACCTTTACTGAAGAAATATTTTTCAAAGGAGGAAATATAAAAGACCGTGGATTTGATTCATACGAGATACCTAAGTTCTCATGGCTGCCAAAAATTGACACTGTTATACTCGATAGAATGAATCAGCCTCCCCAGGGAGGAGGAGAACCTGCTATTATAGCAGTCGGTGCTGTAATTGCCAATGCTATATATGATGCAACAGGTGCAAGATTGTACACTATGCCATTTACGCCGGCAAGGGTACTTGAAGCTCTGAAGAAAGTGTAAGAAAGACTACAGGCTTCATGGCAAAAAGCTTATAACATTTTCTGCCTGGACGCCTGGCGCCTTTAATATATTATCAGAAACAACAAGGGGAGGATGATTCCGATGACTGTCAGAATCGCTCCTCTTCTTGTTATTCCGTTTCTTCCTTTAATCAGGAATAATCCCGTGATTGTGACTAGTATCAGCGCCACACAGTATATATCACTAAAATATTTCCACCATCTTCCCGGGTTGTAATGCAGAAAATTAAGCTGGTAAAAAACTGGCCTTTTGCTTATTCGTTCTATTACTCCTTCCCCAGTTTCTGTATTGAGTAATGCATAGCCTCCGGTAATGAATATTGTGACTCTGTTACCTGAGGGGAAATGGTACGCTTTGTATTCATCTTCAATCCCCAGATTTTTGAGTATATTTATGGCCTCTTCACTATTGAATGATTCCCTATCTACTGTTGTAGATGCTGTAAAATATTGGCTGTCAACAATGTAATTCGGATTCCAGTCATTTTTATGATTTAGGGCAATGCCGGAAATAGCATAAATAATTGTCAATCCGGCAATTATATAACCTATATCGCGGTGAGTGACTCTGTTGAGTTTTGACAGATTCATTCTGAATTAATTGTGATTTCATTTTACAGTATGGCTCTTATATTCCATAACTATATTGGCAAGAGATGATTGTACTGCGAGAGCAGTTTCAGTTTCACAGCTATCTGCTGCCATCTTGTTACCGGTCGTGTTTTTGGGCTTTTGTCCATCCATACCTGCAGAATGAGATTCTCCCTCTGTCATAGCCATGGCAGATCCTCCAACTCTTGTAATAACTCCTTCAACAGAAACTTCACTTCCAAGGAGATCCATTGGAAATTTAGGCATATTTTCTCCGGCAGCAACATATAACCTGATATTAGGGTTTTCCCCAACAATAAATAGTTTTTTACCACTCTCGGTGCAGACATGAACTACCGTGCCTTCAGTTATAATGTTCTTCCCAACATAATTATCCGGATTTTCGACAAGTGAGGCGAATTCAACTTTCACGGCTTCACCAGGTTGGTCAGGTTGTGAGGTTACCACTTTCTTACCTGAATCACCGCATGATATCATAACAGCGGCAATGAATACGAAGGGAATGATACGTCTGATCATAATTAATTAGGTTTAGTTTTTGTGCATCTTGTTAATTACTATATGATTTTGCGCAATATCAGAAAAAAAATTCAATAATCAATATTTTGCTGCAATTCAGTTTTGTCAGCTTAAAGTCAGATATAATCATCCAAAAACATTAATAAAATAACAATCCCGGTAACCAGTTTACCGGGATTGCCTGAAGAATTTAACAGAAGTTCTTAACATCTGTATTTTGTTCACCTTTTTGGTTTCCTGTTTGCAATACCCATCAGAAGAATATTCTGTCAGACAGGGGGCAGACGACTATAGCTCCCATCCCTCCCTGTATTGCCTTACAAGGTATTTATTTGCTTCAGGAACATTGGTAACTTTCATGCCTGCGCTGTCATACTCTACTTTCTTACCTGCTCTCAGGGCAACAGCTCCAAGCAATATTGTTTCAGTTACAGGACCGGTGTAAAGAAAACTACCGGGTGATTGAGTATTATTTTTGAAGGCATTGATCCATATATCATTTGGATCTTCCCCGGAACGTTCGGGTTTAAGGTCCGATGATGTCAACTTCCCGTCTTCTGTTATCACTACAGGTTGTTCACCTCTGAACCCGGCTATTATTTTACCTTTATCACCTACGAACATCATCCCTTCTCTTGACAGGGCTTTTCCAGCAGCACTGTATTCGTCGGGATTTGAAGGTCGCATTCCACCATCATACCAGAATAGTTCAAAAGGCGGGAGTTCAGCCTGAGCATCGAATTTAAACCTTATGATGCACGATAGTGGGAATGCAACATTATTGTGAACTCCAACCGCCACATTACCGTTCAGTGTACATGTTGTTGTTCCGTATGCTTCGGCACTTTTTGCGGGTGTATCTATGCCCAGGGCCCGGAAAAGCGGGAAAAGGCTGTAATGGCCCATATCAGCAATACTTCCTGCGCCAAAGTCGTACCAGCCGCGAAAAACAGCATTAGTATAATTCGGGCTGTATGGCCTGTCGGGAACCGGACCCAGCCACAGCGCCCAGTTGAAGTCTTTTGGTACCGGCGGAGTGTCGGTGGGAATTGATTGCCACTGTGGCCATACAGGTCTGTTCGACCAGTTATGTATCTCTTTCAGTTTACCTATTCTGCCTTCGTTGATCCAACCTTTGATAGTATCATAGTCCGGTCTTCTGCTCCAGGCCAGCAGGTGAGTGCTGAGTCCTGTTTTTTTTGCAGTCTCAATGGTCAGCTTTGCTTCATACATCCTGTTGGCAATCGGCTTATGAGTCACAACATGCTTCCCTTTTTTCATTGATGCAATAGCCACAGTTGCATGAAGATGATCCGGAGTCATGATCTTAATAGCATCAATGTCTTTCTCTTTTTCGAGAAGCTCCCTGAAATCCTCATATGATGTACAACCTTTATAAGTACCTGATTCGTTTGATTTTCCATAATATTTTTGAACCAGTTCCTGTCCAATATCTCTTCCACCGGGTATTCCTGTGATACCCTCCCCCCATTTGCTGTCACCCAGCGTTGAACGCATGGTATTGCGAATATCGTTTTGTGACCAGTCAACATAATTAGTACTGTATTTATTCGGGTCACAAACTGCAACAATCTGTAAAGCAGGATTCTTAACCAGATTGGCCATTTCCCTGAGGCCCTGTGTACCGCAACCTATATATCCAAGTGTCATTTTATCACTCGGGGCTATATATCCCGTACCTCCGAGAACCTGCCGGGGTACAATTGTAAATGCCAGGGAGGCAGCAGCAGCTGATCCCAGGAATTCACGGCGATTTATTTTTTTTGAGTTTGCCATTTTTCGGGAGTTAATTGGTTATTTAATTCTTGAACTAAAATTATCAAAGTCAGTTATGAAACAAAATTACGCAGGTAAGTTGCACTCTCCTTAAACGTAGACGGGTCCATTTCAACAAAGATATCTTTTATCCCTGCCGTATTGATAGTGGCGAAGAATTCCTTCCAGTCCACAATCCCTTTCCCCAATGGCACAGTTTTGCCTTCGGGTGATATATCAGCAAGGTGTGCAGATATGAATCTGCCAGGGTACTTCTTAAAATACGTTGAAGCTTTATATCCCAGTCTTATTACCGCTACCTGGAATTGCATTTTAACATAATCAGGATCAAACTGTTTCATCAGAGCATCATATACCAGTGTATCGCCAATTTTTTCAAATTCCATATCGTGATTATGATAGCCCATCTGAATACCTGATTGTTTGGATTTTAATCCCATTTTATTCAACTCATCGGCAGCTTTTCTCCAATCATCCAGAGTAGCTTTTTCAGGTAAACCGAAGCTTGATAGGATCATCTGTTTCTGACCCGATTCCAGTGCAAACTGTATCCGTTCATCAAGATGATTCCTGAGTTCATCCATTCCGTAGTGGGTACTCATGAAAATAAGACCTGCATCGTTGATAATTTGCTTCATCTCCTTTGCGGTCAGTTTCATAAGAGGCCCAAAACCTGAATCCTCATATCCCGGAGGAGAACACATCTCAACACTTTGATATCCCTCTCCGGCAACCATTTTTAAAGTACCGGGAAAATCTTTTACAAGTTGTTCCCTGACGGTCCATACCTGAAATCCAATAGGCATTTTAATAAGTCCCGAAGAACTTTGAGCGATTATGTCCATTGGGATCTTTGAGGCAATCACAACGGAACCAATTCCCATTGCACTTTTGCCAAGGAATTGTCTTCTTGATAGTTTATTCATAATATAAATGTTTAAAAGAAAATTATATGCAATTCTTTCTCCCAAAGTTTGTATCTATCCAAACTTAATAAAATGTTCCGATAAACACCCCGGTTGATTTTGATTTTAACAGATATTAACTTTGAAAGCCGGCAAAGTCTTTCAGGAATTATTGTAATTTTATATACAGATTCCAAAAGTAAAAGCTCATGAAATTTCCACAGGCAGAAATAACTAACGGGTTAATTAAAGCAAAACTATATCTTCCCGATCCAAAAAACGGATATTATCAGGGTACAAGGTTCGACTGGTCAGGCAATATGCCCAATCTGGAGTATAAAGGCCATACCTATTTTGGACAATGGTTCACAAATTACAGTCCTGAAATTCATGATGTTATAATGGGCCCGGTGGAGGATTTTACTCCACCTGATTTTCCGGAGACCAGACCCGGCGACAACTTTCTTAAGATAGGCGTTGGTATTCTTACAAAGCCTGATAAGGAACCCTATGAATTTTCCAGGCTTTACCCTGTTGTAAATCCTGGAAAATGGAAAGTGAAAAAGGAAACCGATCGGGTTACTTTTTATCATGATCTTAAAGATAAAGAGTATTCATATCAATATGAGAAGAATGTTCAGCTGATAAATGGGAAACCTGAACTTGTGCTTAGCCACTCGCTTAAAAATACCGGTAGAAAAATTATTGATACCAATGTTTACGATCATAATTTCTTTATGATTGACCGCCAGCCAGTTGGTCCGGGGTACGTGGTCAGCTTGCCTTATATTATAGAAAGCGAAGGAGTTGATAATTCCAGTGATTTCTCAGAGGTCGCGGGAAAGAAGATCTTATTCAGGAGGAATGTAAGGAGAGGTGAAGATATAAACTATTTTAACCTGGCAGGATACGGACCCGATATAAGCGATTACGATATCCGGATAGAAAACCGGGTAGCAGGAGCCGGGGTTAGAATTACATGCGATCAGCCAATACTTAAGCTTGCATTCTGGTGCTGTTCAACAACTTTATGTCCGGAACCATATATAGGTATAAAAATTCCCCGTGGAGAAGAAATGATTTGGAAGATTAGATACCAGTTTTATCTTTTACCCGGATAGCAAAAATTATTGCAGATCAGGCAGCCATTTCAGTATTCGTTTTTTGATAAGGATTTTAACAGGTTGTATGAAACTGAATTCAAGACTGGACGAATATTTATACTTTTTTCAATTCTGGGCATTTTTATTGCTTGCCCTGGACTATATGATATGATAAATTACTTTATACTTGTTCTGGCTCCGGTATTCACAATGATATTTTTTATCCATTCATATTTCGCCCCGTTTTTAATACTGAGAAGAACATCATAAACACCCGGAGCACATGCATTTGGGTTTAAAATATTATCATAACCTATAATTTCCAGATTCCTTACAGGAGCAGGAGTACCTGTTTGTCTGGCAGCCGTTCCTGCAGGATATAGTTGCATCTGTTTAATATCCCTGTTAGAACCTCCATAGATAACCTCCCCGGCATTGAGATTAATATTGACAGCATAATTTTTATCAGGTTTCATCTCAAAATTCTCAAGCCAGATCTTCTGCAATACCCCTGATATAATGACAGATATGAGGACGTCGTATTTTCCGGGTTTGATTTTACCGGAAGTATTACCTGTTGATTCATCAGAAGCAATTGCTTTGTCGTGACTGCCTTTTGCATAAAATGAGAATACCCCTTTATACATGTTTTGTTCAGAATTAGCTTTATAAATATTCACCAGCGATTTATAGGTGCAAAGGCCACTGTTGGTTCCGGCTGATTCAACTATAATGAATTGATAGTCATAAAGTGTTATTGATACAGAAGTCTTTGTCTTAGGTTTGATTACTATGTTTCCTGCAATGAAGCTAAGTGTTCCGGGACTTCCGGAAAGCTTGAATGTCATCTTCAGATCATAAGTTCCGGATGCGGCACTCTGTAATTTCACTTCTTTGCCGGCACTTTGAAGATTAAAGGCTGAACCTGATATAAGATAACCGATGGATCTGACATTGACTGATAACGGAGACTTATCGCTGGCAGTCATGGGTGCATAGCTTTGCTGGATCCAGACCTGGTTCCAGCAACGTTCCATTTTCACATCAATTCCGTTATTTAACTTATAAGCATAGGCTGAAACAGGCTGAGCCTGCAAAGAAAGAATAGAAATCGTAAATAGAATTAAAATTAACAATAATTTTTTCATGGCGGAAAAGATTAGGTTGTTATGATTGAGTATATCAAATTTACATTATTTAAATTACAGATAAAAAAATATTTTAATTCTGCTGTGAACTTCTGCGCTGAATTATAACTGGCTTCCAGCCGCTAAAATAAACACAGGAATGTCATAAAATTCTATCTGATAAATGGTGTTTTTTTATCGATGGTGATAAAAATTTTAACGTTTTTTAGATTGGATGGAATATTCCTGTCAGATAGGTTGTCTAATAAAAAATTACTTTATTAAAATGTAAAATTATGAAAAACAAAAAAGAAAAACGCTCATGGTTGATGAAGGTATTATCACTTACCATGATGTTGGCTTTTATTGTGCCTGTTATGGCTAATGCACAGGCAGGCAAAACCAACTTTTCAGGTACCTGGACAATGAATGCAGATAAAAGTGCACTGCCTGAAGGTGGCCAGGGCAGAATGGGAGGGGGCAATCTTGTCACTACTCAGGCAGCAAATTCTCTTACTGTTGAAAGGACAAGAACAGGTCGTGACGGACAACCAATGACCACTACGATGAAATATACACTGGACGGGAAAGAATGTGTGAATACTTCTCCCAGAGGAGAGAGTAAATCCGTTGCAACATGGTCAGCAGATGGAAAATCTCTAACGATTGTTACAAACTCGACAATGACTTTCAATGGGGAGGCCAGGGAAATGAAATCAACTGAGGTCTGGACCCTTAACGATGCGAAGACTCTTTCAATAACCAGCACAAGAACAGGTCAGAACGGTGATGTAAAAATGACAATAGTCTATGACAAAAAATAGTTATTGAAGTTAAATTATGAACCGGAAAAGGGCTCCAAAGGAGCCTTTTTTTATTTGTAAAAATCTCATATTTTCAGAATGAAATGATCAGGTAAGTTGTCTAATATATAAAGAGATAATCGGTTATATCCGAAGAGATCATTTATTGCAAGAAAAAGAAGGTGTAAAATAAATTATTATCATGAAAAGAATTGTAACGATGACAGCGTTGATGCTTCTGATTTTGTTTGTGGGCTATGGATGTCATAATGCACGGCACGACAGAAGAGGCATTAAGAATTTCTCCAATACGACAGGAGTGAGCAATAATTTCCGACGAAACCAAAGACTATATGCGACGTCAGATTCAACGGGAAAAAGGTTTATGAGACATGGAATGGGGCAAGGACAGATGCCTTACAGGGGCAGATATATGAATCATCCTTTTATGTATGGAATGAGAAAAGGTACAGGAAGAGGCATAGGATATGGAGCAATGCGCGGGGGTTCAGGTTATGGAATGATGAGAGGCATACAACCGGGAATGGGATATGGAATGATGGGAGGCATGCAACCAGGAATGGGGTATGGAATGATGAGCGGCATGCAACCGGGAATGGGATATGGAATGATGAGCGGCATCCAACCGGGAATGGGATATGGAATGATGGAAGGCATGCAACCAGGAATGGGATATGGAATGATGGGAGGCATACAACCGGGTAGTGGATACGGAATGATGCAGGGAATAGGTCCGGGTATGAGGCTTTTAGAGAGAATCCCGAACCTTACGGATAAGCAGAAAAAAGATATTGAAGAAATTGCTAAACACCAAAGGGATGAGGTAATAAAACTGAGCGATGAAATGAATGCAAAAATGCAGGCTATCAGAGACTCCGGTGAAAAGAGCATTTCTAATATCCTTAATGAAGATCAAAAGAAATTTTTGGAACAGGTTCAGGGAAATTTCAATTCGGGATCACAAAAATCTAAATAATCCATACTGGTTAAACCGGACTGGGTACTGGGTGCTGCGCCAAGGTATTTTCCTAGACTGAATATTTTTTGTATTTTTAGGTTGAATTATCTTCATTCAACCGAAACAACTTTATGAAACAGAAAATATCAATAATTCTATTTGGTCTGCTGGTTTTGTCAACCCCGACAAAGATGAGTTCACAAACTACTCATCCTGAACCTAAAACTCTTGCAATTGGAGCTAAAGCCCCTGATTTCACTCTTGCGGGAGTGGATGGGAAAACTTATTCTCTGAAGGATTTTAGCAAAGCATCTGTCCTGGTGATTATTTTCAGTTGTAACCACTGTCCTACAGCCCAGGCGTATGAGGACCGTATAATTGCCCTGACGGAAGAATATAAACCCAGGGGAGTTGACGTAGTTGTGATTTCACCTAATTCGGTCAAAGCGCTGAACTATTCTGAGCTGGGGTATACTGATATGGGCGACAGTTTTGACGAAATGAAACAGCGTGCAGCAGATAAAAAATTTCCTTTTCCGTATCTTTATGATGGTGAAACACAGACAACAGCATTAGCTTATGGTCCCGTTGCAACTCCTCATTGTTTTGTTCTTGACAGGAATCGTATACTGTGTTACACTGGTCGCTTTGACGATTCGGAAAAGCCCGGTACCGGTAATGGAGAAGATGTGAAGTCAGCAATTGAAGCAGTTCTTGCGGGCAAATCGGTAAAGACCCCTGTTACAAAAGTATTTGGGTGTTCCATAAAATGGTCATGGAAAGATGAATATACGCAAAAGTTGTATAAAGAATGGTCGCAATTACCTGTAGCACTTGATGATATAGATGTCTCAGGTGTTAAGGATCTGATTAAGAACAGTTCATCGGGTAAGGTAAGACTTATAAATATTTGGGCAACATGGTGCGGGCCATGTATAACCGAATTTCCTGACCTTGTTATTATTGACCGTATGTACCGGGGCAGGCCTTTTGAGTTTGTATCGATCAGCGCTGATAAGCCGGCTAAAAAGTATGATGTTCTGAAATTTCTTAAAAAAGCGGAGGCCTCCAACAAAAACTATATATTTAATAAAGATGATGTATATCAATTGATTGAAGCAGTAGATCCTGACTGGCAGGGAGCATTGCCTTATACAATGGTTATAGAACCGGGGGGTAAGATCATTTACAAAAAACAGGATATTATCGACCCGCTTGAGTTAAAAAAAGTAATTGTCGGGAGTAAATTTATTGGCAGGTATTATTGATAACTGGTAAGGTTGTTTTCACCCGTGATTCACCTCACAAATGTAGCATTGCATTTTAATCCTGCTGTTTTTGCTAAACATTCTTACCGGATGGTTCATTTTCAGCCCTCCTGATTTTCATTCTCTCTTTGATAACAGCAATAAGATTCTCACCGGTTAACCTGAAATCTTCAGCATTCTGAGGTGTAAAAAGGTAAACCGTAGTTCCGGGTGTAAGCCCCTGTTCGACTATTATGCTTTTATCGTTGGCTTCGCCAAGTACCACTATTTGTCTTGTCTTGTTTTTTGTGTATACAAATGGAATGCTGTCAATCCCTGTGTGTACGCATTCTATCGGAACATAAACAACATCATCGTAGTTTCTGATAAGTATTTTATTACCTGTAGTCATAGATGGTCTCAGGGAAGGATCATTAACATCGATCTTAATTTGCACCTCAAACATTTTTGAATCTGAATTCGGCAACTGTTCACCAACATTGGCAATACTTGTTATGCTACCTGTATAAGTTTTATCAGGGAAAGCATCAACATTGACAGTTACATGCTGGCCTGTCTTAACCCTGCTTATATCGATCTCATTAATATAGATCTTGGACAGCATAGAAGACAGATCAGGAAGTGTAGCTATAACCCGATCCCAGGGATTGACGTTTGATCCTGCTTTTCTTTTGGTGCCGTTCCTCTCTTTTTTATAGATTATCATACCTGACGAAGGTGCGGTAATAGTAAATTTTGCGAGGAAATCCTCCAGATCGGTGACAAGCTGAGTTTGTTTTTCCAGCTGGGATTTCAAACGCTTGATGTCAGCCAGTGTTTGTGCAGCTTGCAGCTTATAGGCCATTTTCCTCTGTTTAAGCGCCCGCTGTTCTCTGTTCAGGTCCATTTCAGCCCTTCGTATTGTGGCAGGCGGTTCATACTTTGACTGATCGAGAACAAGAGCAGCTTCTTCAACCACAAATACCTGGTTCTTGATATCATTTCTGAGATCGGTAAGTGCTACTGCAGTGTCAAGAACCTTCATATCCACATCATTCTGCGCAGTTGTGAGATTCTGAACCTCATCCTTTAAGGTATTGGAATATGATGACCTGTCCAGCTGTGCAATATAATCACCTTTATTTACTATTGTACCTTCAGGCACAATATCCTGTATCTTCAGATCCATTGCACGCATACCGTGTCCGTGTCCATGTCCGCCATCCATACTACCCGGGCTTATCTCCGGTCCTTTAATATCAAGCGATTGCTCTGCGATTAATTCACCCGGTGCCGTGACTGTAACTTCAAAAGACCCTTTTTTCACTTCTGCAAACGTGTTTACAACGTTCTTCTTCGATGACATTTTATTGAATACTATCAAAGCTGCGATTGCAATTACAACACCTGCAAGAATTAGTACCCTTTTCATCTTATTTACCTTTTTTCCTAATCAGTATATCCATAATTATCCAGCGCGAAAGTATTAAAAAAACAGCTTGTTACGTATTCTTTATTATATATTTAACAACTATTAACATCATTTTGTTATTTTTGCTTCTGCACAGAATAAATTTACATAATAACATATTTAAATAAACTTATGAAAGAACTTGTACGCTGTCGTCCTTGCGGTTTTGTAATTGAAGCTGATAAACTTGGAGATGTATGTCCTGCTTGCGGACTTCCCAGAAAGGCATTTGAACCTTATAGAGAAAGAGTTTCCCGTAACAGGTTGATGTTGCTTAATATTGATCTTCATCCAATAGCTATACACCTCTCGCAGGCACTTATCATTTCTATACCTGTCATCTCCTTAATAACTAATTTATTTCCCGGTTTTCAACCGGAAATATTGAAAAATGTTTTGATTTTTGCAGTGTTTGTCTTTCCTTTTACTTTGGTTCTTGCTATAATAACAGGTGTGATTGACGGACTCACCCGTTTTAAAACTCTTGCCACACCTCTTCTGAGAGTTAAAATAATTTTCAGTATAATTATTTTGTTACTATCAATCGCCTTGTTTTTTGTGGCAAAGGACGAAAGTTATAATTATCTGACAATTATATTAAGTGTGTTGTCTCTGGCTGCCGGCTTTCAGTTAGGTTTATGGGGTAAGAAGCTAATTAATGTAATTTTACCCGGAACATATCCTCAGAAAAAGGGAAAGAAGATTGCCAGGCCGGAAGGAGATACAGAGAAATCTGGAGAAACGGAAAAAGTAGTAATGGAAGGTTAAGTTTAGCGGTGTTTGATTCTCGTAATAACAGACTTATTTACTCCCTGGTAGAAAGGAAAATAAATGGCCCGGGTGTTATGTCCCACCAGGATTCCTGTTTAAGTCTTGTTTATGGAGGATAATGCAAGTAGAAAAAAAACCTTAAGATTTTGATGGTTATGGTTATGGGTCTGGTTCTATCATCGTATTACCTGTTCTGTGTGATATCGTTCCATGGAGCGCCTCAGATTAAGGGTTATCGCATCCTGTATAATACTGATTTCCCCGGCTCTTTGTCCCTGCCTGCCTTTAGCATATATTACCTGGCCACCGTCTCACTGTTAGTTATTTCCAGAATAAAGAGAACGCATCTTCTGGGTATATTAATGTTATTATCATGCTTTGTTAGAGGAATATTTTTCACTCAATATCTTACATCTTTTTGGTGCTTCTTCGCTGCCCTTATAAGTGGCGTGATATTTTGGGTATTAAGAGATTCTAAAGCAGAATTCAATCTGAAAAAAATGGTATTGTTAAAGATCAGCTCAGATAAACCTTGACAGGAAGAGTTTTTGCAATTGGGGATATTCATGGCTGTATTGATCAGTTGCATGAATTGGTTGAGTCTGTACTTCATATACAGAAAGAGGATAAAACTATATTTCTTGGCGATTATGTTGACAGAGGAAATAGTAGCAGGGAGGTAGTTGATTATATTCTGGACATGCAGCATAAGGACTTTGATGTAATACCATTGATCGGGAATCATGAATGGATGATGCTTGAAGCTTATGAGAATGATGATCGTTTATTAAACTGGATATTTAACGGAGGTTCTTTTACACTTGATAGTTTTGGAATTAAAGCATTAAAAGAACTTAAAAGGGAATATGTTGATTTTCTTAAAAGCCTTAGATATTTCTATTTTTTTAAGAATTACCTATTCGTACATGCTGGTTTTAATGATAATATCTCTGATCCTCTCTATGA
Source organism: uncultured Bacteroidales bacterium (assembly GCA_963815075.1). Classification (GTDB taxonomy): domain Bacteria; phylum Bacteroidota; class Bacteroidia; order Bacteroidales; family VadinHA17; genus LD21. The sequence continues at coordinate 166,828 of CAWFFK010000015.1, read as the reverse complement.
CACCTACGATATGATTTGGACAAGAAGAGAGACTTACTCCAATCCGGTTTTAAAAGATAAAATAATTGTTCATGGTCATACTCCGGTTACTGTGGAGCATTGTCAGAAGATGATTGATAAAAAAAACATGGTGATAAATATCGATACCGGTTGTGTCTATTCTGATATTCCCGGCTATGGGCATTTAACTGCAATTGAAATGTATTCAATGAGTCTTTTTTCGGTGCAGGTTAAATAAAAATGTTTAAATTTCATATCTTTCAGTTCACGATCCATTTTATTTGAATTTTAATTTTAAAAATCATGAAGCATATTGCATTATTCTTACTTCTTGCATTGATTATTTCATGCAAACCCGGTAATCTGAAGATTGAATCAACGGTTGATACCTTATCGGTGGGCTGGAGAATGCAGCTTGAAAATAAGCTGGCTGGTACAGATGAAAAATCAATTTCAGAAAACAATTTTGATGCCACCTCATGGTATAATGCTGTGGTTCCCGGAACCGTACTGGGTAGCCTTGTGCAAGACAGTGTAATAAAGGATCCTTATTTTGGGATAAACATGCAACAGGTAGATCCTGAGCAATTTAAGCAACCATGGTGGTTCAGATCAACTTTTAGTCTCACTGGAGCAGATATGAAGAAGAACATCTCTCTCAGGTTTAACGGGATCAATTACCGGGCCGATTTATGGGTTAACGGAAAGAAGGTTGTTGGAAAGGATATATTCGCTGGAGCCTACAGAATGTTTACCTTCAATATAAATGATTATGTGACTGAGGGACAAAATTCAATTGCGTTAAAAATGTGGCAGCATGCCGACGGTGAATATTCTATCGGCTTCGTCGACTGGAATCCTCTTCCACGCGACAGGAACATGGGTATCTTCAGGGATGTTTTCCTGGAGATTAATGATGGTCTCAAAATCAGAAGTCCGTTTGTATATTCAAAGGTGAATACAGAAGGTGGTAACAATGCTGATCTGTTCATACAGGCTGAGTTGATAAACAGTTCGAAAAACCCTGTGGAAGGCATTCTGCAGGCGGACTATGAAATTGGTGTTGTAAGGAAAGAGGTCAAAATCAAACCGGGAGACACTCTGACATGCAGTTTTTCACCAGGTGATTTTCCGCAATTATCCGTAAAAGATGTTAATCTGTGGTGGCCCAATGGCATGGGTAAGCCCAATCTGTATAATCTTAAGGTTGAATTTATTGCCGGGAACAAAATACTCGACAGGGTCGAAAGCAAATATGGAATAAGGGAAATCAGAAGCTATCTTGATGAAAGAAAGGATCGTGCCTTCAAGATAAACGGGAAGTTCGTCCTGCTGAAAGGCGGAGGATGGACTGATGACTTATTGCTTCAGGATACCAGGAAGTCTGTTGAAGCACAGCTTAGATATGTTCGTCATATGAATCTGAACAGCATAAGATGTGAGGGCTTCTGGGGCAAGGATGAAACGCTTTATAACTTATGCGATGAATATGGCATTATGGTCATGGTTGGATGGAACTGTCACTGGGAGTGGGAAGAATACCTTTTGAAACCTGTAGATGAAAAATATGGCGGACCTGTCTCAAAAGAAGACATAAACCTTATTTCGGCTTACTGGTTTGACCAGATGATGTGGTTACGCAATCATCCTTCTATTTATATCTGGATGCTCGGAAGTGATAAACTACCGGCTCCTGACCTGGAAAAAAGATACCTCGCGATGTTTAAAAAATATGATCCTTCACGTCCCTATGCAACTTCAGCCGGCGGGGTGGGTACTGAGTCGGAAAACGTAGTGGCGGATGTCCCACTTGTAAGCGATCTTACCGGGCCAACAGGTATGAAAATGCTTGGGCCATACGCCTTTACGCCTCCGGTTTACTGGTTCACAGATACAAAAAAAGGGGGTGCTTATGGATTTAATACAGAAACATGCCCGGGTGAAGAGATACCTCCCCTGTCATCTCTGAAGAAAATGCTGCCTGCGGCAAGTCTGTGGCCTATAGATAAAAAATACTGGGAATATCACACAGGAAGGAACGAGTTTACCACCCTCGACAGATTTATTAAAGGATTGTCAGCCCGGTATGGTAGTTCTTCCGGCATAGAGGAATTTGCTTTTAAATCACAGGTAAGCAACTACGAACTTATGCGTCCGATGTTTGAAGCATTTATTGCAAATAAACCTGTTAGCACCGGTCTTGTACAGTGGAAGCTAAACTCGGCCTGGCCGGAACTTATCTGGCAGTTGTATGATACTTACCTGCAGCCAAATGGGGCATTTTATGGAGTCAGAGAAGCTTGCACTCCTCTGCATGCAATCTACAGGTATGGCTTTGATGATATTTATCTTTCAAACGAAGACCTGATGGACGCAAAGGACCTGACAGTGAAAATAAGGGTCTTTGATATTAACTCAAAGGAAATATTTAGTGATCAGTGGAAGGGTGACATAAAAGCCAATACATCCAAATTCATTTATAAAATCCCTGCCATTAAAAACCTGACTCCGGTCTGGTTCCTTGATTTAACTACTCTCAACAACGAAGGCGGTGAAGTTGATAATAATGTATACTGGCTTTCACTTAAGAAAGATATTATGGATTACGAGGCTGGTAAAAAACTTCCCTGGGAGTACTATACTCCTGCAAAACAATATGCTGATTTTACGGCACTGAACAGGTTGCCAAAAGTCAGTCTTTCATATGATTATACTTTTGAAAAGGATGCAAAAGAAGGATCAGTAAAATTAAAGGTCAGAAATCCGTCAGATGCTATTGCTTTCTTCATATATTTTGATCTGCTTGATCCGGCCACTGCAAAACCGATTCTTCCAATTTACTGGAACGATAACTATGTAACACTTTTCCCGGGCGAGGAACGCACTTACACTGGAAATTATTTCCTGAGAGATTCCGGAGAAGGAAAACCTATTGTTAAGGTAAAAGCATGGAATGTTGATGTGACTACTTTAAGGTGATCATATCTGACAATAGAAATGGTCTGGCATATCCTGGATATATTTTTTGTCGTTTTTCATACCAGCCTGGTGTTTTTTAATCTTTTTGGCTGGATATGGAAAAAAACCAGGTTATTGAACCTGGCTCTTCTGTTCTTAACTGGTGCATCATGGCTCTTCCTTGGACTGATAGTGGGAACGCTGGGTTATTGCCCTCTCACAGACTGGCATTTCAGGATTCTGTCAAAAATGGGCGAAACAAATATCCCAAATTCTTACATAAAGTACCTGGCTGATCGTCTTACCGGTCTGGATTTTAACAGTGTGCTCGTTGATAAGGTAACTCTTTATTCTTTTCTCGCCGCTTTGATTCTGTCACTTTATTTCAATATACGTGATTATCATGTAAAAAAGCAGCAAAGGAATAAAACCGACTGACCCAGGCAGTTTTACTGTGAAGTCATTTGCAGATTTATCATGGTTCTGCGGACAACATTGGTCGGGTTTTTGATTATTTTTGAATGGTCTATATTGAATATTATTAATAATTACTTAATTAAAAAAAGATACATCAATTATGGTAACTAAAAAAAACACCTTCATTTTATTAATTATTTTTCTATTTTCCGGCTGCAATATGCAAAACACGCGATTAAAACCTGCTCTCGACAGTATTACTGCCGATGATATGAAAAGCTATATCTCAGTACTGGCTTCGGATTATTTTCTTGGCAGAGCACCAGGCACACTGGGTGAAGAAAGGACTATTCCTTATCTGGCTGAGCAGTATAAGAAAATAGGGTTGCAGCCTGCTAATAACGGAAGCTATTTCCAGGAAGTTCCACTTGTGAAAATAACTGCGGATCCTGCCATGGAACTTAGGATCACCGGCAGGAAACAGAATATTAACCTGAAGTATTCAGATGATTTTATAGGTGATACGCCACAGTTAAGAGATAGAATAAGGGTCGATAATTCCGACATAGTCTTTGTTGGGTATGGCATAAACTCTCCTGAATATAACTGGAATGATTATAAAGGCCTTGATGTAAAAGGCAAAACTGTGCTGATGCTTGTTAACGATCCGGGTTATGCTACTTCTGACACTGCACTTTTCAGCGGGAAAGCAATGACTATATATGGGCGGTGGACTTATAAATATGAAGAGGCTGCACGTCAGGGCGCCAAAGCCGCTATAATAATTCATGAGACAGGTGCAGCAGCTTATCCATGGGAGGTAGTTCAGAACAGCTGGTCAGGCGCAAGATTTTATTTGCTTGGAGATGAGTTGTCAAAATCAGATCTTCTGTTCCAGAGCTGGATAACAACAGAAAGCGCAAAAAAATTATTTGAATCTGCAGGACTGGATTATGATGCGACAGTTGAATCGGCTGCAAAACGAGGATTTGTTCCAATCGACATGAATTTGAAAGCATCGATTGACTTTAAAAATAATGTGGAATATACTAAATCGCACAATGTAGCTGGCTTGTGGCCGGGAAGCAACAGGTCAGACGAATATATAATTTATACTGCGCATTGGGATCATTTTGGAGTTAACCCGACCTTTAAAGGCGATTCAATTTTAAACGGAGCCGTCGATAATGCTACAGGTACGGCAGCTCTCATTGAAATTGCAAAAGCGTTTACCAGATTACCAGTAAAACAAAACCGCTCAATACTTTTTCTGGCTGTTACCTGCGAGGAACAGGGCTTGCTGGGTAGCCAGTTCTATGCTGAAAATCCGCTTTTTCCGCTGAATAAAACAGTAGCAGAAATAAATATGGACGGTCTGAATATTTTCGGAAAAACAAAAGATATGACTATAACAGGTTTAGGTTATTCAAAACTCGATGGCTATGCTGAGAAGGTCCTGAAAAAATATGGCCGTTATGTCGCGCCTGATCCAATGCCTGAAAAAGGAGGTTATTTCCGGTCCGACCATTTCAGCTTTGCAAAAGTAGGAGTACCATCGCTTGCCCTTTCAAAAGGTATTGATAATGTGGAACATGGCAAAGAATGGGGGCTTGCTGAATCGGAAAAGTGGATAATGTCAAATTATCATAAACCTGGCGATAACTACGAACCCGACAAATGGAAATTTGACGGAATGATTGATGACATTAAGGTTTATTTTGAGATAGGCTATGATCTGAGTATTTCAAAGGATTTTCCGGACTGGAATCCCGGATCACAATTTAAAACTCTCAGGGATAATATGATGACGAGTAATGACTCAGTTAAACAATGACTTAATGATTCACAGTAACCGGGCGAAATAATTAGAAATAAATTTTCCGCAAACAGAACGAAGTATTTGAAAGAAACCTGAGCGATTTCTATCGAGTAGTGGAAAATACTATGAAATCAGATGAAATAGTAGTAGTTTTGTGTCATGACTGACAGAAAAGAAAATATACTTTTCACCCACATAAGTTCATTGATCTTTTTGCTGATAATTCTATGTGGCATTTTGATTCTCAATGAAACCTCTGTTGCTTCTTCGGCGAGCCATGGAAAGCCGGTTAAATCATATGAGTCAGTAAATAATAGTTACGGTGTTTCCAGCCCTGGCGTCAGGTTACAGATATTTCAAAAGACATGGATTATAAATAAAGATCATTATAACCTGTTGGCTTTTAACAGGAACCCTTTGTCTGAAAGCATTAAGGCAAATAAAAAAGTTATATTCTATCAGAATATCCGGAAAGAAACCGGCACAATACCGGTTTTTATTTTTAATTATCATCTTTTCCCTTCTGATAATGATGAACCACCTCTTTTAAGTTAATATCCGGAATAATCTTCCGACAATTTTCTCTTATAAATTATATTAACTTAAAATCAATAATATGAGAACAATATTTTTTTCTATTATAACTGTTATAATTTGTATAACACTGACTTCGGCTGCCCAAAAAAGTAATGGCAGCTCAAAAGTCTATTTTTTGCGATCCGGCAACACTAATGTAACCAGCGAATCACTTGCAAAATCGGCTGATATTATTTCAACCAGGCTTAAACTCATTGGACTGACTGAGTATGAGGTTCGCGTATTACCTGCTAAAAAGCAGGTTGAAGTTAAGATAAATGATGACACTAATTTTCCCGAAGTTGACAAACTTCTTTGCAGCAAAGGTGAATTGGGTTTCTATGCAATATATAGCAGGGCGGAAGCTTCTGTTATAATTAAAGATTCAGGTCATCTTTTTGATCTCATGAAGAGTGAACAGGTAATGAGTTCAGGAGATCCCCGAATGGGATGCGTATCTGCAGATAAAACAAATGCGGTTAATGAATGGCTGCGGTCTTCTGTAATTCCCGACAGCTGCAAACTTTGCTGGGGTAAGGAAACCCAAAATTCTATGAAATGTTTATTTGCGCTCAAGCTCGACAGGCATGGATACCCTATCCTGGTTAAGTCGGATATTGAAAGCATAAAAGCCTCCCCTGATAATAGTATAGACAATTATAAATCTCAGATTAAACTCAAACCTGAAGCAGCTCTCATTTTTGCACAGGCAACAAAAGACAACATGCATAAATCAATTGCAATAGTCCTTGATAATGAGGTATTTTCTTGGCCTCAAGTGCAGAATGTGATTGAAGGGGGAGAAATTGAGATTACCGGAAAACTGACGAGGGACCAGGTTAATTACTTTATTGCTCTCGGGAGCACTGAAAATCTGCCGATTAGTTTTACTCTGGTTAAATAAACTTAAATAGAAGGGGCTGTCTCAAATTTTTTTTTTAACCGCAAAGTACGCTAGGTTAGTGTGAAGGGTGCAAAGATAATACATTGATATATAAATCTTTGCGAACTTTGAGTAAATTGCCAGCCCTGCAATCTGGCCACTGCGGCAAAATGGCCCACTGGGCTATTTCTAAACACTTGGGCCCCTTAGCGGTTATAGATTTTGACTTTTAAGACAGCCTCTTTTTTTATGATGTATACATAAATTAAAAGTACTTATGATTTTTTGAGAAGCTCTATTCTTTTTCTGATTGTTTCCATCTTATTAATTCTCTCCTCCGAATAGGTTTTTTGTTCCGAGTCGATGAAATCGAATAATATCAGCGACTTTCTTGAATATTCCAAACTTCCGGATTTATTATCCCTGGCAAGGCAAAGTTCAGCTTCTGCATTAAAAAGTTCTGCGAGGATCTCCAGGTGTCCGTTTGTGTAGTTATGATCCTGTAACAATTTGTTTGTCAGATCAGATTCAGGAATCGTCCTGAAAAAAGACGCATCCTCCCTGAGTACATTATAATAGATATCTGACAACCGATCAGAAGCCTGCTTATACTCCCCTTTTTTTATCAGGCCCCTGATTGCAGCTATTAAATCACCTATCATCTCGATCATCCGTAATATATAGTCTTTCTGATACATGTTGTTAAGGTGTGTTCTTATTCAGAATATCAGATCGTCCATAATAATCCAAAATAGGAGCTGAAAGAATTATCATTTGTAATGCTGTGACCGAGAGAAAAAATTATATGAAATTTTTCTGAAGGGTTAATGGATCCTCCAATATTGAATCCGGTTCCGCTTTTGCTGTTTTTACTGTCTGCAGAATGATAAAATATCTCTCCTCCAAGGGTAACAGCCTTTGAGAAGTCGTACTGAATTTCCCATCCTGCAAACACCCAGTTCTTATTATTTGAGCCAGGGTTTATCCAATAACCGCCTCCTCCGTAAGTTGTCAGCTTATCCCATGTTTTCTGTAACCATACCGGAAGATATATTTTTGTTTTACCATCGCTGAATTCACTGTTTTTAATTGTTGGAATTTCCACAAGTGGGAAAACCCCAATCTGCGGTCTGTCTTCTGTTTCCTTTATAAAACGAAACTTAATTCCGAACTCTGTGTCCGCATAACCAAAATCAGCACTCTGACGACCCTGAGAAACATAATTCATGGGTAAAAGCAGGTGAACCTGAACATTTGGGACAAGTCCGTAATTAAATTCAAGATGTGGCGATGTTCCTGACCAAACTCCTGCCTGACGCGTGTTTATCGAGGAAATATAGTATTCCCAGTGTTTAAACATTACAGTTTCAGGGTCATCGGTATCAAATGGAGGTCCCGCAACAACTGCCTGATAATTCAGCAGGACCAGCAGGCAGATAATCAGAGGATATTTCATGTTTTGTTTCAACATATTCTTGGTTTGGGAAATCAGGAGCCTTCAGCTTTATGAAGTTCAATATTATAGGCATTAATTATGCCTTTACGGGTGATGATACCTATCAGATGGGTAGGATCGTTTCTTTCCACAACAGGAATACGTCCGATATTCCTTTCTCCCAGTTTTTCAAGGGCAGTTTTCAGAGTTTCCTCCGGGTAGCAGACAATAAGGTCGCGAATCATTATCTCAGAAACCAGCTCATCACCTTTTCCCTCGTTCAAAGCCCTGTTTATGTCCTGCTGCGTCACCACACCTGCTAGACGCCCTTCACTATTTAAAACCGGGAAACCCCGGTGTGTGGTGCTTTTAACCATGAGTCCGGCATTTCTTACTGTCATGGTATCAACTATGGTAATAACATGTACAAACATAGCTTCGGATACTTTGATAGTTTCCATCAGATCGAGGTATTTTATTTTCAGGATATCGATGCCTCTTCTTCTGAGTTTAAGTGTATAGATTGAATCCCTGGAGAATTTTTTTATTATCACAGTGGATATAACACATGAGATCATGAGTGGCAGGATAATCTTATAATCCCCGGTCATTTCGAAAAGAATCATAATTGCTGAGATTGGCGCCTGGGCGGCGCCAGCGAAAACTGCTGCCATACCAACCAGTCCATAGGCTCCCGGAGAAATCTCCATTGCCGGGAAGATAAAATGAATTAAAGAGCCAAATGAGCTTCCAAGCATAACTCCTATAAACAATGAGGGTGCAAAGACGCCACCTGATCCTCCTGATCCAAGAGTGAGTGAAGTAGCGATAAGCTTTAGTCCGACAAGTGTAAGGATAAGAAGGGGAGCCATATTCCCAATCAGCGTTTTTTCAATGGATGGGTAACCAACTCCAAAAATCTGAGGATAATAAAGACCTATTATTCCCAGCAGCAATCCTCCAATGGCAGGCTTTATATACGATGGTACCTTCATTCTGTCGAAGATATCTTCTGTTTTATAAAGAAATTTTATAAAGATCCAGCTGATAAGTGCAGCAAACAGGCCAAGTGCCACATAAAAAAACAATTCCCAGCTGCTTACAAGCTCATAAGGAGTTACAGCAAAGGCTGGCTTGGAACCAAGAAATGTTCTGGAAATTACTGTCGCAGTAACTGCTGAAAGGACCACCGAAGAAAAATATCGGGTTCCGTACTCCCGGAGAATAATTTCAAGTCCAAAGAAAATTCCGGCAATAGGGGCATTAAAAGTTGCGGCAATGCCTCCTGCCGCTCCACAGGCAATGAGTATTCTTTTCTTTTCTTCAGGGAATTGGAATAATTGCCCCAGCGCTGAGCCAAGAGCAGAGCTTATCTGTACAATAGGACCCTCCCTTCCAACGGACCCTCCGGAGCCGATACAGATCGATGATATCACCGCTTTCATGGCAGCAACCCTTGGTCTTATCATGCTTCCTTCAGTTGCTACCGCAAGCATAACCTCCGGAACACCATGACCTTTTGATTCGGGAGAGAAGAAATATATAAGCAATCCCACAACAATACCTCCGATAACCGGGATGAGGATCACATAGTAAGAACCCATAAAGGAAAGAACATTTGCTCCCTGATCGAAGAAAAGATGCTGAAAGAATGCAATAAGCCATCTAAAAAATATAGCTCCGAAACCTGCCCCGATTCCAATTATGTTAGCGAAAATAAGTAAGAAAATAGTTTCGGAAGACCGGAAATATCTTAAAAAACGTTTCAGATATTTTTCAAACTGCGATATTAAGGTGCTTTTCAATTCCCAGATTATTGAGGGAATTTTTTTTATTCCGGTAAGAATATGCCTTAATTTCATCAGATTCTGACTTGGATGAACAAATATATATATTTTGACAGTAAATTACCAGAATTTGGATCGATACAGCAATTTTAAAGAAATTGATTCAATCCCATTACGCCATTACGCCATTACGCCGTTACGCCATTACGCCATTACGCCTTTACGCCTTTACGCCTTTACGCCTTTACGCCTTTACGCCTTTACGCCTTTACGTACGTGAGACAGTACATCAGTGACCTCAGTTGATGATATGAATCCGGGATACAATTTTTCGAGCTCGCTGCTTACTGTTTTTGGTATTCTTTCCGTTTCATCGTTGCATGCCTGTTTGTCGGAATAAAGATTTTCCAGGTAATCAAAATCTTCAGAGAAATAGCAACACTTAAAATTCTTTTGCGGGTGATTGTATAAAACAACTCTTCTTTTGTCGCTAGCTGGGGTGAGCTTCCTTCGGGGTTTAACACTGATCTTTTATTAGCTTTAACAAAAATAATATGCTATATTTGTGGGGAATTCAGCTTTAAAATATTGCATATTAGCCTGCCGATCTAAACATAGACAGGTTTGCACCTGTAAATTAAAATCCTGAATTGTTCATTAAGCAATACTTGTATCTGTTAAATTTTAACTAATATATCATCAATCTATGGGAAGATCGCAGGAAACATATAATAAAAAAGAAGTTAAGAACAAACAAGAAAAAAAAAGGAAAGAAAAAGAGAAAAAACGATTACTGAAAAAAGAAGCTGGGAAGAGCAGTTTTGATGATATGATAGCTTATGTTGATGAATTTGGTATGATTACCGACACCCCTCCCGATCCCAGGAAAAAGACAGAAGTTGATGCAGAAAGTATAGAACTGAGCGCCACTAAAATAGATCCATCTGATAAGCCTGACTTTGTAAGGAAGGGAGTGGTTACCTTCTTTAATGAATCTAAAGGATTTGGCTTTATCAGAGACATGGAAAACAAACAGAGCATTTTCGTTCATGCTAATAATCTGCTGGAGCAAATAAAAGAGAATAATATAGTTATATTCGAAATAGGTAAAGGCCCCAAAGGTCTGACAGCGCTTAATGTAAAATTATTCAAGGAATAATCAACTCCCCAACTATTTACCAACATCATTTATTTCTGTAATTAGCAGATAAACAACATCTTATTCAAATATGCTGTTGTTTGTTATTTGTTGACTGTTAATAACTGTTAAACAATTCATTAATACAGTTGTTATCAGTGAATGAATAAATTAATACTAAATACGAACGATATCCAGGTTTTGAGGAGGTATAATAATGCAAAAATGTACTTCGTGGGGAAATTTGGTCCCTTTTGCAACTCTAAAATTAATCTCTAATCTTTTTTGTTATGTCATCTAGTGTAAAAAAGATAGTCTCTGTTTCCTTTATGCTATTATTTGCATTCAGGGTATTTGCTCCTGTCAACACAGGATTGGTAATTTTCAATATGTCTCCTGTTGACCCTTTCAGAAAACTAATCCATGCAATTGGGATGGTTGAAACTAAACAAGATACGCTTGCCTATAATCCTTTTGAGGAAGCAGTCGGATATTTTCAGATCCGGCCAATACGGCTTGAGGATTATAACGCCAGAACAGGTAGTCATTATAAAATGCAGGATCTTTTCAACTACAATATCTCCGAGAAGATATTTTTATACTATGCTTCCGAGATCGGCCCTTATGATTTTGAACAGATAGCCAAAAAATGGAATGGTTCCGGTAAAATGACTCTTGATTACTGGGAAAATGTAAAGAATAAGCTCTGAACCACCTTTCAGATTTCTTTAGTGCTTATCATTAAGAAAAAAGATATAGCACGATTATAAGGAAAATTATTTGCCTTTTTGTATCTGCTTATCTATAAAAGAACTCACCACACATTTCTAAGAGTTTAAAAGCCTGTATGGCTGGGAATTTATAAATGAGCCAGGTGTCGGTGGAAGAATTCCATGGACGTAATTCACTAAAAATAAATATATTGAGTGGAAGCAGTGCATCCGCAGAAGTGTTTCCTTCATGAGGTTATCAGGCTACAGGTTGCTTTTAGCTCGTTACCTGTTTAGCATATTGTAATCATTAAATGCAAAATCCGGTAACCGGTAACCGGTACCCGGTACCAGACCCCAAAACAGGATATTGCCAATATCCTGTCATTTGTCTACTCAGATATACCGTTTGTTGACTTATCCTTTTATGGTACTTATATATCGTATAATTTCGTTAGCGTCAATTAGATCATTACTTCTCAATACTTCACCCGGAAAAAGGTAATTTATTGAATAATGACAGACAGTAAAATGCTTTATGAAATGAATGAGTAGTTAAAAATTAAATTTAAAAGCCATGAAAAGATTATTAATTGCAGGATTACTAATAGTAGCTTTTAGTACTGCATCGTTTTCAACACAGGTTGTTGCAAGTGGAAACACACACACGACATTAGGCAACTACAAGATTGAGGCGGCTGACAAGCCAGTCACCGTAAATGGTGAATCGCTCAAAGCTTTTGTTATCAGCTATCAGAATTCACCTCTGAAGGTTACAGTAGCAATAAGAAAAGGGAAGAAGTGCAAGGACTACATTGTGCTCTCAGATAAACTTTCGGTACAATACGTATGCAACAAAGATTATTTCGGTGTTAAGAAACTTGACAAATCGCTGAAATGTGAAGGTTTTTCAACCTCTGACGAATCTATGAATAAGAACGAATATTTTCATCAGAAAGTCTTAATTCAGGGACAGCGAGACGAAGTAGAGAATGCACAGTTGATTGCAGCTTACTTCCCTTTGCTTATCAACGAAGAAGTTACAGCTGAGAAGTAATATTTAAAAACGGCCACCCGACCGGTCCAGTTTCCAGGTTTTAATTTAACACTGAATCCCGCGGAGAAGCGGGATTCTTCATTTATGCTTATCTTCATGGTATAATTTGCTTAATTATTAAAACTATGGAAGAAAGTGTTGCCTGTGGCTGGCAAAGGTTCATGGCTGGATACCCCTGGTTCAGGTGCAACGGATGTTATCCTATTACAGCCTATTCAGAATTTATGCCATCTCCGATACTGGGTTGCAAACCCTATGGTAAATATGATCACAGGATATTAAGTGAGGAGGATACTTATGGCTGGAAGATTTCTGAAATGGAAGAGGAATATGAGCTTAAACCTGGTATTGAGCATATTGGCTACCAGATTATGGAGAATATCATAAAACTGGGACAGGGAATTACAGAACATTTTATCACAGGGCATGGCGGCGAAAACCTGAGGGATAATCCTTACTGGCCCCCTGAAATAGCTGAACGCGCAGGATATCTTTCACATGAACGTTATGTTACATTATTGCCGTTGATGCTTTCCCGAACACAGGATGATAAAGGCCGGGTTATATGGACATTTTTTGGTAACAGCATATATAATCCCGGACAGGCATTCTGGAAGAGCTTTTTTATGGCGCCCGGCACTGAGATCAGCATCACAGTATCTATTAAATTTTTTGCAGATCTTTTGTCTGAAGCATATGGTGAAAGCATAGCTGATGAAGATTCTTTGTTTGAAGCGGGATTCAGGATCATGACGTCGGATGATGAAATATTGCCTCTCTGGACTAAAAGATTCCTGGTTGGCGACAATCCATCATTACATAATACAAAGTATCTTCTTACATTTGCACCTTTCAGTATACTGCCCGAATTTATAAAAAGTAAATATTTGTCAGGAAACCTGTCTCTTTTGCCTTTTCCGGGCAGTCTTGTTTTCTGGGGCATGCCAGGTTACCTCAAACTAAAAAAAGAACACCCTGTTACTGCTCAGATACCCTTACTTAACCTTGTTTCAAGAAACAGAGGAATAGGTGGGTTGCGGGTTAATCAATGCGGATGGTTTCATGAACCGCATCCTGACGACGGGAATCTGACAATCAATGAAAACCTCATTCACGACAGCTATCACCGTACTCATCGCTGGGAACGGGTCCACAGGTATCAGGACGAACTCAACGAAGTGGCTCATAAAGTAAAAATAGTAAAAGCATTATTCAGTACAGAGCCTGATGCCATGGGGTTATATGATAAGCCGTTAGCTTGTAATAGTCAGTTATGGAACAGTGATTTTAATCTTTTGCTTCACGGACCAAAAGCTGACAGGAGCAAACTTGCAGAAGTTGAGAAGATTTTATCGGGAGGTGGGCTTTTCGGATACCGGTTCTTTTATCCGCCGATACGTTTTGGAGAATATGAATTGTATCTTCACAAGCCTCTTGTAGCTTTTCTTCCTGAAAAGGCTGATAAAGTTCAGATTAAGTCAGAATCGCTATATGGGTTTTTTACGGGATATCATGACAGTGATAAGACTATGCTTCATCCGGTTGAACTATGGCCTCGTATGCAGAAGCGCGATTTTTATTTATCTGCTTTGCTTGATTACGATTCGCATCATGATCATTATGCTCATCAGACTTCATTCAATATTATTTCGTTATTTGAAAGCTGGGAATTGCAGAACCGGAAACTCCTGTCGAGATCGTTTGCTTATCACCTTCTGAATTTAGCAAAACAAAAGACTTTGGAAGAATGGCTAGCGGATCTGGATATCCATGCATCTGAAAATGAGAAGACTGCCTTAATGAGGGAAGCTATTGAAAAAATTATTGAGAAAGATGAATTTTTATTACCCGAATCACTGACTTATTCAGTTACCGCGACAAGATCCTTTGAATTAGCATGGTGGAATGATATAAGATTTCTAGCACATGGAGAGTTCATTTACAAGGACAATGCTGACATTATGATGGATGCGACAACACTCTCTCTTGTAAAGAAGCAACAGCGCGATCTTGAGTTGCTGGGGGATTATTTAATAAAGAGGTACAGGAAAATCATTACTGAAGAAGCCATGGATGGCAAAGCTCAGGTTGGAGAGCTACCTTTCAGGTGGAATACGCTTTTTGATTTTTTACAATATGGTGGCTGGGTTGCTAACCAGAAAGGGAATAAGCATGAGCGGAATATTCTTGTCATTATTCCCGGCAAAAACAGAAAACAGGCCGTAGTCCTTGGAGATCATTATGATACAGCTTACATGGAAGATATTTATGAAAAAGAAAGGGGTGGATCCGGGGCTCGCCTTTCCGCTAAAGGGGCAGATGATAACTATTCTGCCAGTTCCACATTGCTTCAGGCAGCACCGATATTCTTAAAACTCTCAAGGGAAGGCAAACTTGAACGCGATATATGGTTATTACATCTGACTGGCGAGGAATTTCCGTCAGATTGTATGGGAGCACGTAATTTCTGCCAGAAACTCGTTGAGAGAAATCTGAGTATGAAAACTGATGCCGGTGCCAACATTGATCTGTCAGATGTTGAAGTTTCAGGGATGTATGTTATGGATATGATAGGTCATAACAGGGATAATGACAAGGATATCTTCCAGCTTTCACCGGGTAAAAGTGCAGCTTCATTGCATCTTGCCTGGCAGGCTCATCTTGCCAACATGATATGGAATGCAGGTACATATTCATGGAACAGAAAACCTGACAGATTAAATGCATATAGAGGAAAAAGAGTATCCGGTCCTGATGAGATACCAGTTATTGCCAAACATCTTCAGTTAAAGGGAGAAGTGCGCACACAGTATAATCCGCACAGCTCAATTTTCAACACCGATGGGCAGATCTTTTCTGATACCGGTGTTCCTGTTGTATTGTTTATGGAGAACTATGATATCAATCGTACTGGTTATCACGACACTAAGGATACTCTTGAAAACATCGATCTGGATTATGGTTCAGCTTTGGCAGCAATAGCTATTGAAACTGTTGCCCGCGTTGCGACATTACCTTTTTCAGGCTTCTAAAATATTAATATTATAATATCATAATATTTTAATATTAAATATTAATAAAATAAAATATAACATAACAAAAATATAACTAAAATAAAATATTCTAAAACCATAATATTATGAACATCACATTCAGGACAATGCCGGAAAAACGCGATATAAACCGCGTGATGGAAATAGTGGAATCAACAAAATTCTTTTACGACCATGAAGTTGAAATAGCAGTTGAACTTGTAACAGAACGTCTGAGTCAGGGTGAATCTACCGGCTATTATTTTGTTTTCGCTGAATCGGATGGAATAACTGTAGCCTATTCATGTTTCGGACCAATATCTATGTCAAAGACGTCATTCGACCTGTATTGGATAGTAACACACAACGATTACAGGGGAAAAGGTATTGGTAAAAAACTCCTTGAAGAAACCTGCAGAGAAGCTAAAAATATGGGATGCAGTATCATTATTGCCGAAACTTCGGGACTTCCCCATTACTCTCCAACCAGGGCATTTTATGAGAATAACAGGTTTATCCTTGAAGCCAGGCTAAAGGATTTTTATGCCATAGGCGACGATAAACTGTTTTATACAAAAACATTGTAGGGACGTTGCATGCAACGTCCCCACAATGTCATTTCCATTTCATTGAATTGTTTAATCAGCAATATTCACCGCAACAGAAGCGCTCTTTAATCCTTTTGAAGCTGCCTTTACGGTGAATGAGCCCGATGCCCCTTTTTCTGCTGCCACAATCACAAGACACATTCCATTGAATGCATTTTTTGAATGAGCCTGAAATGATTCATGACTTGTAGCATCGCCATTATCTGTAGCTACTATCCTGCCCGGACCATCAATTGTAAAACTTACAGGGTTATTGGTCCTTGGCACAAGTAACTTGTCCCTGTCTTCAATCCTCACCGTGATATAAATCAGGTCGGTACCATCGGGTCGCACAGATGGCCGGTCAGACGACATCGCCAAGGCTGAAGCTTTCCCTGTTGTACGCATTACATCTTCAGCCCATTTTTCACCGTTCTTATAAGCTATAACCCTCAGTTCCCCAGGTTGATATACAACATCGTCCCATCTCAGGCGATATTCGTATTCACCTTTCTTCTTCCTTCCGAGAGATTTTCCATTCAGGAATAATTCGGCTTCATCGCCCGACGTATAGACAAATACAGGTGTTACCAGTCCTTTTCTCTCCGGCCAGTTCCAATGGGGTAGAATATGAGCCATTGGCAGATCCGGTCTCCATCTCGACTGGTAGAGGAAGAAACGATCTTTTTTGAACCCTGCAAGATCCAGAATCCCAAAATAGCTGCTGCGTGAGGGAACTTCGGTAAGTCCCAGTTTATCAAGCATTTTTTTAGTCTGGTCATACCATCTGGTCCCGGGTTTCATCTCTGACAGATCTCCTGAATAGGGTGTGGGTTCTCCTAAATAATCAAATCCTGTCCATACAAACTCACCCAGAACAGCAGGAAACTTGTCAAGTACTGCCCATTGCTGATCAGGAGTGCTGGCCCATGCAGGGTAGGCAACATCATATGAAGTTACCTGGCAGATGCCTTTTCCCGGAAGATTATTCATAAGGTCCCCGGTAACTATCGGGAAAAAGTATTCACCTCTTGAACTTACTGTAGAAGCAGATTCACTCGAATGAATTGGCTCCTGGGCATTATCTTTCAGATCAAAAAACCTCTGGTAATCATTAAGATGGTAGTTTATGCCGAACAGATCAAGTGTCTTCTGGAATCCGTCTGTCCCGGAGTTGGCATCATTACATCCGGATGTAACCGGGCGTGTATTATCTTCTGATTTAACAATGGAATTAAGTTCCGTTGAAAGATATGGATTTCTCTGATCCGGAACCTCATTGCCAATACTCCAGATTATTACGGAAGGATGATTACGATCACGACGCACCATAGCCTTCATGTCCTCCACATGCCAGGCATTGAAAAGAAGATTATAGTCTTTCCTTTTCTTGCCGATTCTCCATGTATCAAAAGCTTCAACTTCCATCATAAATCCCATTTTATCACAAAGATCAACAAGCTCAGGTGCAGGAGGATTATGGCTTGTCCTTATAGCATTGCAACCCATCTCCTTCAGAATTTCAAGCTGACGCTGCAATGCCCTGGTATTGATGGCTGCTCCAAGTGCCCCGAGGTCATGATGATCACATACGCCCTGTATTTCAACTCTTTTTCCATTAACCAGTAACCCGTCGCGGGGAGTAAAGTTTAATGTTCTAAAACCGAAATTCGTTTCATAGGTATCAGCTACAGCGGTTCCCTGGAATACAGTTACAATAACCCGGTAGAGTTCAGGTTTGTACACATCCCACAGAACAGGATCCTTAACCGGGATATCGAGCCTGAAGTCATGTTTCTTCATTCCCGGAATTGAAGCCTCCACCTCAACCGATTTCGCAACCGGTGTACCTTCCGTTTCAAATTTTTCATTTAACTTATAAACAGATGCTTTTACTGTAACAGGCACATTGTTATTAAGATAACTTTCCACTTCGGCTTCCACGCTTAACATACCTCTCTCTTTTTTAATTTCAGGCGTTGTACAAAAAACGCCATTATATGCTATATGTAGCTGGGATGTCTTCACCAGCCATACGTTTCTGTAAATACCTGCCCCGGGGTACCATCGTGAATCCCAGTTCTTGGTATCAAGACGGACGGCAATAATATTTTCCTTGCCGACATTGACATAAGGTGTAAGGTCTAGTCTGAACGAAGTGTATCCATATGGCCATCCCCCCACATATTTCCCGTTCAGCCATACCCGGGCATAGGCCATTGCTCCGTCAAAATCTATATAGATACGTTTGTCCTTATCATTATCACTTACAACAAAATGTTTCCTGTACCAGCCGATACCCTTCCATGGCAACAGGCCGGTGTTGTTCTCAAGCGTATCGTTGAAGGGACCCTCAATTGCCCAGTCGTGAGGCAGATCGAGAGTACGCCAGCTGCTGTCGTCAACTGCAGGCAGCTGAAGATTTTCAGGTTCCTTATTGGTGGTCGCTGTTTCGTCATATGCATTAAAATATCTGACAAATTTCCAGCCCTGGTTGAAGGATTCTCTCGATCGCGGTGACTCCTGAGCCAGTAAGGAGCTGCTTATACAAAGTATTACAGCAATCATAAGAAATGATGAAGTTGTTCTTTTCATATTGTATGATTTAAAATTTTTTATCTAAGGTAATAAATCTGCAAAATACTCACCCTGTCATTACCTCTTTATTATAGTTGAGGTTACTATTTCCCCGTCGTTAAACATTACTCTTAACATATATATCCCTGGCTTAAGCTGAGTTACGTTAATATTTAGAGTATATGTGCAGCATTCGTTCATTTTTTGAGCAGGAACGCCTTTTAGTGAATATATTGTAATATTATTCACCTCCTTATTTGATTCAATATAAAGGATGTCGCTGACCGGATTCGGGAAGATCCTGCATATGGCTGGTTCTCTCGAATAATTTCCGTCGATGGCTGTACCAGCTCCCAGCATATTTTTATCGAGCCAGGTGAGACGGGTACTTATCCAATTTTTAAATTTGTCAATCTCTCCGCTGAAAGTTAAAGGTTGAGGATCAGGTTCAGGAGTTCCCACATTGATCCCCAGTATCTGCCATTTCTGATAATGCCGCTGTTGAGCTTCGTCAAGAAGATTTGCGGCTGAATCGATTGTATAGTTAAGACTTTCCTCGCTCAAAATGGTCTTGCGCAGTGCAAAATATCTTTCATGGATACGGTTGGCAAAATCATCATCCTGCAGCAATCTCACTTCCCATGCAGGAGGTACGGGCCATGCATCACACTGATTTATAAGGTATGCCCAACCTGATCCGTCCCTCTGATTAAAATTAACACAATTCTCAGTAAGGTTTTTAAAGGCCCAGTCGAAATCCCACACCGGACCCGAATGTAAAAGGCCGCCATTACTGTTCTTGTTTTTATAATAGAACCTGCTTTTTTTGTAGGCGTCAACATTTCTTGCGACCTCTTCAAGTATGAAATAATCCACAAAAGAATTTACATCCAGATAAGCTTTATATCCGATTACGGGGTCTCTGAAGTGATAACTGTAAATAGTTTTTTCAACAGAATTTATATAGTCCTTAAGATAGTTTTTTTGTTGTGTGGTAAGTTCTTCAGGTTTCGGATCCTCGTATTCGAAACGAACCTCCGCCCCCGGTTTAAAAATTGGTGAATAGTTGCTTATCCAGCTATCAACATCAGTGTAAAAGTCATTTTTAATAATATAGCCGCCTGTCAGGTCATTGCCGGCATTATCGAGAGGAGTGAGTTTGGAAACATTAACCCTGTTTTTATCGCGCTTGATCTTTTCTCCCAAAAGATAAATGCCCAGGTATTCATTATTCAGCATAACCTCACAATATCTCATTCGGGGCGCGTAATAGCCCATTTTGTGAAAAAGGTCAAATGCAAGAACGTTTCGCAGGAAGGCTTTGTCGTTATAATTTGGGATCATAACCCAGTCATTCTCTTCCGGCATACCTAAAAGTGACACATTCAGGTTGTTTCCTGCACTGTCGCGTGTTTCCACCCCATATGATTTTTGTGGAAGAGTAGCGGAATAATGTCCTCTTATTTCAATTCCTATTTTCCCGGTATATACATTACCTGAATCAGAAACATAATTTCTGGATGATGATCCATGATAAATAATTTTCATATCTGCCTCAATTTTAGGCTCATCCATTATTGTCTGGTTTGAAGGAGTTGTTATTATAACTACAGGCAGATTAGAAGATGTGAATTCCAGCGGCGGTGCAAACCATTGGGGCACAGCCCGGAAATAAGTTGATTTATCTGTAATTCCAAATGACAGGAATGCATTTGATGAGAGATCGGAGGAAGTTATTGAACTGTTATGAACTTCAATGGCAAGAACATTTTCTCCCTGTCGAAGACAAGTATTTAATCTGGTTTTATCCATAACAAGTGATTCAGGCAATCCTCCCCTGTATACCGTTGCTTCATGATCACTGGCAAGTTCATCAAATGGAGGATGTATACCCGAAATGCCAACCCTCGCAATTTCGACATCATTAATATAAGCAATGAACCCGTCATCATAATCCATATTAAGAACGGCCATTGTGATTTTTGAGATATCGTTAATATAGAACCTGTGACGGATATAAACTGAATAACATTCCTGTATCGTTGTATTATCGTCGTTGTCACCATAACCAAATCCACCGGGGCCCTCTTCCCATATTGAATCGTTAAATGATAATGACCGCCAGTCAGCAGCGGGTTCTGAATTTCCAACAAAATATCTCCATATGTCATAATTAAAGACAGCAGTTTCCCAGTGATTCACCGATTGCTCCTGTCCATGAGCAAGAAATACGGTTAGAATAAAGACCAGAAAAACGAGGGATTTCTTCATGAAAATATTAGGTTCCGGTACTGGTAAAAATAATATAATAAGTCGAAAGCCGAAAGCTAAAAATCAAAAGTCGAAAGAGTTTATGGACATTATGGACTGTTGAATTTATGTACTAACCATTTATCTTTTTACTTTTTTCTTTTTACTATTGTCTTTTATCTTTTATCAGTGTTAAAATGTACAGATCACTTGTTTTCCCTTTCGTATTCCTATCCTCAGTTTTTATTGCGCTGTCTATTGATGCCCAGAACATTGCGCCTGCACAAAAAGTATTTACCCGCCAGGATACTTTGCGCGGGTCCATAACCCCTGAAAGAGAATGGTGGGACCTTACCTATTATCATCTTGACATCGTTGTAAAACCTTCAGACAGTACCATTTATGGAACAAATACTGTGGTATACAGGGTTATAAATCCTGACAGAATCATGCAGATTGACCTGCAGGAACCTCTGAATCTGACAGACGCAACGCAAAATGATAAACCTCTCAGTTACAGACGGGAGGGTAATGTTTACTGGATCGAGCTTTCAGAAAAACAGGAGCCTGGTAATATTTACTCAGTCGTTTTATCATATGGAGGCAGACCAAAAATTTCGAAACGACCGCCATGGGACGGTGGAATTACATGGAGTAAGGATTCCGGGGGATTGCCATTTGTGGCTTCAACATGTCAGGGCGATGGTGCCAGTCTGTGGTGGCCATGCAAAGACCATATGTATGATGAACCCGACAGTATGCTGATAAGTGTTAATGTACCGGGGAACCTTATGGATGTCTCAAACGGAAGGCTTAGAAACGTTGTGAAGGAAAAGAACAGAACAAAAACATATAACTGGTTCGTTGCAAACCCCATTAATAATTACGGGGTTAATATAAACATAGGCGATTATACTCATTTTTCAGAGTCATTTAATGGGGAAAAAGGTCCACTCGACTGCAATTACTATGTTCTTAAGGGGGACCTTGACAAGGCGAAAATGCAATTTAAACAGGTTCCAATGATGCTGGCTGCTTTTGAGCATTGGTTTGGACCATATCCTTTCTATAAGGATGGTTATAAGCTTGTTGAGGCCCCATATCTGGGAATGGAGCATCAGAGTTCTGTTACCTATGGCAATGGCTTTAGGAATGGTTACCTTGGAACCGATCTCAGCAATTCCGGGTGGGGATTGAAATTTGATTTTATTATTGTCCATGAATCGGCCCATGAGTGGTTTGGAAACAGCATCACATATCGGGATATTGCAGATATGTGGGTACATGAGAGTTTTGCCAACTATGCCGAAAGCCTGTATGTGGAGTATTATTACGGGAAGGAAGCAGGACGTGAATATGTGCTTGGCACCAGGAGCAATATAAGGAACGACAGGCCAATTACGGGTATTTATAATGTTAATTATGAGGGTTCGGGTGATATGTATTACAAGGGAGGGAATATGCTTAATACATTGCGACAGATAGTTAACGATGATGAAAAATGGAGAGATATATTAAGGGGACTGAATAAGGAATTTTATCACCAGGTTGTTAAAGGATCGCAGATTGAGAATTTTCTGAGTGAAAAAACCGGCATAAATCTCAGTTCGTTCTTCAATCAATATCTTCGTGATATCAGGATTCCTGTATTTGAATACTATGTTAAAGGCAACGAACTGACTTTCAGGTGGAACAATTGTGTTTCGCGGTTTGATATGCCTCTTAGAATATACATTTCCGGAAAAAAGATGGATATATTTCCTAAAACCAGGCCGACAACTGTAAAACTCGACACCGAAAATGCAGCAATAATTGTAGATCCCGGGTATTATGTTGCAACACTGAATGTAACCGGAAAATAGGAGTAAGGAGAGAGGAGTGAGGAGTGAGGTGAAAGACGAGTAAATTCACGCCTCACTCCTTACACCTTACACCTTACGCCTCACACCTCACACCTCACACCTCATTTTACCGGGTAAGGCGGGTGAGGGGGGATCTTCTTACCCTGGGTTTTCAGTTCTTCAAGAATTACTTCGATAGCTTTATTCAACTGCTGGTCGGTGCCAGTATATTCAAGATACGGATCATTATCAACAACTATATCAGGTTCTACACCGGTACCTTCGATGATCCATTTCTTTCCATCGAGGCTGTATCTTGAAAATTCAGGTCTGTCCATGAACCCTCCGTCCATAAAAGGCAGGCTGCCACGAATACCGGTCACACCACCCCAGGTCCTTTTACCTATTATCTTGCCAAGATTGTAATGCTTGAACCGGTAAGTGACAATATCTCCGTCAGATGCCGAAAATTCATCACACAGTAAAACCATAGGACCGTATAGAGTTCCTTCGGGATCAACATCGGGTTTAGTATTGCGGGCAATAGTGATCTGAGATGCAATCCGGCGCAGTGTTTCAATGATGATAGGAGAAACAAAGCCTCCTCCGTTTCCGCGTACATCGATTATCAGAGCCTCTTTCTCAAGCTGGGGATAATAGTACTTAACAAACTCGTTAAGTCCGTCAATTCCCATATCAGGAATATGAACATATCCGACTCTGCCATTGGTTGCCTTATTTACTTTTTCAATATTGCCGTTCACCCATTCCAGATAATAGAGCTGAGATTCATCATCAATGGGCATAACGGTCTCTTCATGTTTACCCTGTACAACCGGGCTCGAGTTCAGGACAAGTTTGACCTGCTTGCCTGCCTTATTTAAAAGGGCCTCATAAATATTATTCATACTGTTGGTGGGAATGCCATCGACAGCAAGAATATAATCGCCTTCTTTTGCATTAACACCTATCTCTGTCAGAGGTGACTTGGCACTTCCTGTCCAGTTTTGTCCTTTTAGTATTTTATTGATCCTGAAATAGCCACTTGCTTTGTCTTTAGATATTTCGGCGCCAAGTAGACCTGTTTTAATACGCTCCGGTTCAGGTCTTTCTCCTCCTCCGACATAAGCATGGCCTATATTCAGTTCGCCAATCAGTTCACCGATAATATAGGTCAGGTCGTTCCTCTGATTTACATAGGGCACCAGTACTTCATATTTTGCTCCCTGGGCTTTCCAGTCCACGCCATTCATGGTAGGAGAGTAGAAAAAGTCCCTCATCTGGCGCCACGATTCTTTATAGATCTGATTCCATTCTTCGTGTTTATTGAGATCGATCTGGAGACCTGATAAATCCAGGTTATCACTGATTTTCACCTCTGAGGAAGGAAGACTGATTATTCCATAGGACTTGTTTTGAGCGACGATCATTTTTTTCTTGTTTGCTGATATTTCATAACCATTTACAGAACCTAAATTCTTTTCCTCCCTTGCATCAAAATCATACATACACAGTGCTGGTCTCTGATCTGTTTCACCTCTTCGCTGGTAATACAGTTTGTTTCCTGCCGAAGTAAGATTAAAATAATTTGAAGCTTTTATCGGGAGCTTTCCGATCCTGCCTACTATACCATCTGTATCAACCTGTAAATCAGAGACACTTGTCTGCTCGCTGGTATTTTCCTTCTTATCAGTTTTTGTATCTTTCTTTTTAACGTTTGTAGCAGGTTTTGTTTCAGGAGCCTTTATCTCTACTTCGTCGCTCTTTAGTTTAAAAAGAGAAGGTGTGGTTTTATTCAGAGTTAAAAAATATATCCCGCTCATGTCGGAATAACTTATAGTAGGCCCCATATTGCTGAAATCGGGATTAAAGTCGCGTGAAGAAACGAAGAAAAGGTACTTACCGTCTTCACTGAAGGTACCGCTGAATGCATTGTACCAGTTTTCTGTTACGGGGAATGATTTTTTTTGTTCGAGCGAGTAAAGATTTATTTGCTCGAACCTGTTATTACTATTTTTGGTATAAACCACCCATTTGCTGTCAGGTGACCAGTCATAATCCCTTATTTCAAATATTGAATCTACAGCCACATCTGTTATCACTTTAGTGTTGATGTCAACATAATGCAATATCTGATTGCGATCGGACCACAGAAGTTTTTTGCTGTCGGGCGACCATAATGGCTGGTATTTATAGTTTGCACTACCCGAAGTAATCTCTAAGGCTGGCTGGCTACCGTCCTGGACCTGGATAAAGATCTCATCCTCTCCGGTCCTGTCAGAAATATATGATATCCATTTTCCATCAGGTGACCATTTCGAATTTCTTTCGTGAACACCTGATGAATTTGTCAGGTTTCTTGTTGCACCGTACTTTTCCGGAACAGTAAATACATCACCATGGGCACCAAACAAAGCTCGTTTTCCATCAGGCGATATTTCAAAATTGGTCATGAATTTAATGACATCTTCCAAAACAGTCCTGCCTGACAGGAAATCTTCGGCAATAGTTATTTTTACTTTTTCGGGTTTTTCTGTTGTAAGATCCATTTTGTATATGTATCCACCGTTTTCATACACAATTGCATTATTCCCCAGTGATGGGAATTTTATGTCAAAATCTTTGTATTCAGTGAGTTTCTTTGTTTCTCTTGATGTGAGGTCAATAACATAAAGGTTCATCCTTTTATTCTCATCCCTGTCCGACAGAAAATATATCTTGTTGCCATACCACATTGGAATAATATCCTGTGCAGGGTTATTGGTTATGTTTTCAATTTTATGGGTATTAAAGTCAAATATCCAGATATCGTCAGCCATACCTCCTCTGTACCTTTTCCATGTTCTGAACTCCCTGAATATCCGGTTATAAGCCATTTTTTGATCGTCGGGTGAAAATGAGCAAAAACCTCCTCTCGGAACAGGGAGCTCTTCAGGTAATGAGCCGTCTATATTTACTGTAAACAATGATCCGTTGAAATCGTTAAACGAATTTTTCCTCGACCGGAAGACGATACTCTTATTATCGTGTTTCCATCCGAAGACAATATTGTTGGGTCCCATTCTGTCAGCAACATCATCGCGTCCCAGGGTAGCCGTGTAAGTTATCCTCTCAGGCACACTGCCTTGAGAATCCATCGTATATACCTCCGTATTTCCATCGTACTGAGCTGTAAAAGCAAGAGTTTTTCCATCAGGTGAAAACCTGGCGAACATCTCGTATCCATCATGATTGGTAAGCTTTCTGGCAGTCCCTCCATCAGCCGGAACTGTATACAGATCACCTGCATAGGTAAACACAATCTGGTTATCATAGATAGCCGGAAATCTCATTAAGCGTGATTCATCCTGTGCCTTAAGGCTGATTTGTCCTGCGAACAAACTTATGATGAAAATAAAAGCCATCTTTTTCATAGAAATTCAATTTAATATAGATAAGTGTATAAAGTATAAGATATGGTGACATGAATTTATGAAGGTATTCCCTTATCATAATTTTCAAAATATTAGAGTGGATCTTCAAATATTTTCATTGTTTAATAAGCACTGGTTTTCCGAATCCTGTCTTTTCCAGTGGTTTTAACTGTGTTGCAGCATCTCCGACAACAACGTAGACCATTTTCTCGGGTATGATATATTTATCAATAACAGCTTTTGCCTCATCTGCTGTTATATTTTTAATAACCAATTCATCTTCTTTTATATAATCATCTGGCAGTCCGTATTTTGACATTGTAGTCAGCATTCCCAGCAATGCCCAGTTGGTTTCGAAGCGAAGGGCATTTGATCTTATCATGCAGTCTTTGACAAACTGCAGATCAGTATCTGATAATCCGCTCCTGAATTTCTCCATCTCCGTTTTGAAGATATCCACCGATTCAGAAGTGGCATCTGAACGAACCTGTGAGGCAGCTATAAACGGAGCTTTGGTTTTCATCTCCTGGAAATAACTTGAAGCGCCATATGTGTAACCTTTTTCCTCACGGAGAATCTGGTTAAGTATACTTGTAAATGCTCCACCCAGCCTGTAATTGATAAAATCTGCTTTAACAAAATCGGGATTATCACGTGACAGTGCCAGGTAACCAATATATATTACCGATTGCCTCGATCCCGGAATGTCGACAAAATAAATTTGAGATCTATCGGGATCAGCCGGAACTGGATAATTATTAAGTATTACATTTTTGCTTTTCCATGAGGTTTCAAGAGGCCTGAGAGCCTCCAAAACCTGCTCTTTGCTAACATTTCCGGCTACCTGAATTTTTGTTACTGAAGGTGAAAAATTGTCTTCGTAATATTTTCTCAGGTCTTCCATTGTTATCTTATTAATCGATTCTTTTGTTCCCCTCGTATTATACCCGAAGATATTATCTTTCCCATATAATAACCTGTAAAACATCATTGCAGCAACACTTCTGGGCTGGGCTTCTGACTGAATAATACTGTTTTTTGTCCTTGTCTGTGCTATTGCATACTCTGTTGAATCCCAGCGTGGCTCAAGGAGTATCTCTTTCATGAGTGCCACGGTCTTTTCAAAATTTCTGGAAAGAGCACTTGCATTCATGGTGATCTCTTCACGTCCGGCATACATATTTATATTCGAACCAAGAAGCTCTGTCTCTTCCTCCAATTCTTCCGGGGTTCTGTTCTTTGTCCCCTGTGGAAGAACACTTGCCACCATATTTGCCACACCTGGTAAATCAATCTTATCCTGGTTAACACCGCCATTAATGACTATGCTCATTCCGACAATGGGTAACTCTTTATTCTGGATACCATATACCTGAATGCCATTTGAGAGTGTTGCCTTCCATATCTCTGGGACATTGACTTCAGGGTTTTTACCGAGAGGCGGCTCTACTGACCTGTCTATGTAAGAGGGAGTTTTTGTGATCTTTTCATCGCCGGTCTGCGCTATTTCAACCTGGCTGGCTTCTTTAATATTCTCTTCCTTAACACCGGCAGGAACTGAACTGTCGGCTGCCATATCAAGATGACCTTTCGGTACAAAACTGGTGACAATATGAGGTTTTCCTTTTATATATCTGTTATAAGCATTATTAACATCGGCAAGCGTAACAGCCTTTATGTTCTCAATATCTTTTTCAATGAAACCGGGATCATTCAGGAAAGTGTTATAGAAAGCCAGTTGCAGAGACTTATAGAACACGCTTGAGATGCCATCGTAAAAATTCTTTTCAGAAGAAGCCTTAACCCTTTCGATATCCTTTTCGGTTATGCCTTCTTTCTCAAAAAGCTGAAAAGCCTCATTAATTCCATCTTCGATCTCCTTCAGGTTTTTCCCTTCGTTCGCCCTTATGGAGATGGTAAACTCGCCGGTAAGTTCTCCTGAATTATTATAAGCAGTTGTTCTTGAGGTCAGGTTTTTCTCTTTCACAAGAACTTTGTAAAGAGGCGCCTTTTTACCATCAGCCAGTATTTTGGCCAGAAAATCGAGAGCATAAGCATCTTTCTGATAAGCCTGAGGACCTGGCCATACCAGTGTTATTTCAGGCACATTGGCAAAATTGTCCTCGTGAAAAAGCTTAACTGTTTTTGCAAGAGTGGGAATCATGGCAGACCGTGAAGAAACTTCACCATGCGATTTTATTTCACCGAAATATTTATTTATGAGCACTTTTGCAGAATCAGGATTGAAATCACCGGCAAGCACCAGGGTGGCATTATTCGGACCATAATAATTACTGTAGTAATTTTTTACATCTGTCAGCGTTGCATTCTTAAGGTCGTCCATTTCACCAATTACCTCCCAGCTATATGGGTGGGAGGGGGGATAAAGATTCTTACTTATAACATAATCAGTAAACCCGTAAGGTGAATTATCTTCCCCTTGTCTTTTCTCATTCTGTACAACATTCTGCTGAATATTCATTGAACGCTGGGTAACCGAGTTTATGAAAAATCCCATACGATCAGATTCAAGCCAGAGTATTTTTTCAAGGGCATTTTTTGGAAATATCTCGAAATAAGATGTTATATCCCTTGTTGTGAACCCGTTATTTGACCCTCCGACACCTTCAATTACCTTGTCAAATGTTCCTGTTGGCACGTCCTCCGATCCGCCGAACAAAAGATGTTCAAAAAGATGAGCAAAACCGGTTTTCCCGGGTATTTCCCGACTGGACCCTACGTGGTACATAATATCATACGAAATTACCGGATCAGAATGGTCGGTATGCAGTATTACCTGTAACCCGTTTGGCAGTGTATACTTTTCATAGCTGATGTTCAGCTTGTCATTAGTTATCTGTTTACATGCGGAAATGGCTGTTATGATAAACAGTACAGCGGAGATTTTCAAAATAGGATGGAGCTTATTCATATTTATTGGTTTAAGGTTAGAGAATGTATTATTTTTAAAAATAAATCCAATGACTTAAATTTATTCATGATAAACCGGATTAATCAAAATTAAACAATTTTTTCTTCCTTTCCCATAAGCAAAGAAGGCATTTAATCTGCTGAATATTCAAGTGGCAACTGGTCTGCAATACGCGGCTTTGCCATCTCACCCTCCCAGCTTATGCCGTCGGGTTCGAAATATCCGTTCGCATCAAAGAACACAAGATTTTTGAGAAACACAATGAAGCTGGTCGGCTGTTTCGTAAAATAGCATATTCCCAGGTTTCCCTGAGCCGCCAGATATTTTGTATGGCTATCCGCTTGTGTTACTATTCTGTCATAACTCAGAACTTCATTAGCGCTGTTCCTGACTGTAAATCCTGCTTCATTTAAATCATTAATCCAGAGAGCCCTGAAAAACTGCATCCTTGATCCAAGGTAGGCATTCTTCCTTTTTTTTACGAAATACTTTTTCTTTGTTTCGTCGGAACTCATGTCCTGGCTGAAGATTATATTCCCTTTAAAAGAAAAAGTGGAACTTTGTTTACAGCATTCAAATTTGTCAAGGTAATAAGTGATCCCGTACCCTAATGCCTTGTTGTTGATCATTATTGGTTTGACTGCAAAGGCTTTTACAGTATCATTATCAGGACTGTTTATAAATCTGATGTCATCCTCATTGCTTATTTCGCAGTTAAGAGAATTTCCGGTTGTACCCAAAAACTCATTCCTGAATATGACCATGTTTTCCCTTCTTTCCCTTGGTTTGGCTTTGGCATTTATAATAACTTCATTTAATTCATATAACTTCGGGTTCAGATAAATTAATAGTGGTTTTTTTATTGAAATATTATTTATGGTGACTGAATAATATCCTATTGCACTTACAGTTAATGGCATAGAAGGATATTTTGAGATGTCAATCTGAAAATTACCATTCTGATCTGAAAGGGTACCTACAAATGTCCCACTGATATAAACTGACGCGGGATAAACAACCTCTTTTGTTTTATTGTCGAAGATGGTTCCTTGAATTACCTGGTTATAAGCAACTAAACAGGTGTTTAACGAAAGAAGCAGTAAGACGATTTTTTTCATTGTGAAGAAATTCTTGTATCCAATATAAAACCGGGATTTGTTTTGACTTTACTAATATAGGGATAATACTGTTTTTACTATATTATTATTTCAAATTATAAAACAAGAAATAGAGGTTTGATGATGGTATCGGGAAGCAAAAAGAGGCACAAAGGACTTTTTCAGCATCAACCAGGGCATTTATTTCACTTCATATTCTGTTGTTCCGGTCACCGGGATTCCGTTAGTTGTTATCCCTTCAACCGTAATTTTAACGGTTGACGGATTATCAGCGTTGTAATAGACAAGGGAAATATCTTTATTGTTTTCAACTCTTAAATCCGGCTCCCAGAAGAGAGTAGTGCGCAGATCGGGCTTATAATCCGATTGTAATGTAGTATGGTGCTTTGGAGAATAAAATATGCGAGGTTCATTATATCCTGAAAAATTCATGTTCACAGAGTAAGAAGGAGATACCCGTTTGATCTCAGACTCATCTTTTAAGATTATTGAAACTACACCATCCACAGGCCCATTAATTGTATCACCTTCGCTCATTCTCATCCTGTTAACCCATACTGACCAGGAAATTGGATTATCCAAAATATCTATCCGCTTGACCCATTTTAAGGGTAGTGCCTGTACATCCTCCACCGATGATAGAGCACCGTCAATCAGAAACATCGGGTTATGCATATTAGGGTCAAGACCCGCACTGGTTGCCATACCGGGTATTCCACGAACACGAAATGGTGAACAATACCGGTTTTTAATAAGCATATAGGCGTTAGGATAAGCTTCTAATGTCGGAGTTATTTCTACCTCTATATCCGGAGTTCCCATAAGATATCGTCTGCTCCTTTCCCTGGGAGATTCAGGAGCATCCTGGTGCTTTGCTGTTATAATCACCTCGCCTGGCTTAATCGTATCCGACAGCTTATATTTTCTTTGAACTGAAAGTTTGGTTTCAGCATATTCTAAAAATGATTGAAAATTGTCTTTCGTCAATAGATTGTCGCTCAATGTTTTGGTTTTTTGTTCCTGAGTACCGGATGAAACCCACGACGGCATTTTAAATGATTCGACCGGTTGAGGAACATACCTTAGTGAGTCCATGATAAGCCATCCTTTCAAATTATCTTTGTCGTTTGTGATAGTTGCTACCAGCTTTGCCGGGCCCGTAATATTTATTCCTCCAAGGTTGAATTTACCTGAAGAATCTGCAGGAACAATAAAAATAAACGGTTTTGATCCGTTGAAAATCCCAAGATTTACAACAGAATTCTTAACGGTGGAGTTGGCAAATTTCTTCCTGATTCGCCCTGAAACAGTAAAACCGTATTCGGGAAGATATTGAGGATTTTGATATTTCCATTTAAAATCCCGCCAACCCTGGGTAAGAAGAAGAAGATCCAGATTTTTCGACCTGTCAGGATTTGACGGGTCAAAATAAGAGGAAGGTTCCTCAACGGGTCCACGCACATCCGATTCAAGAAGGAACCATGAGGAGATAGATGAGGGGAATTCAGAATGCTTATCAGTGAACATATCATCAGTAGCTGATAATGAGAGAAATGCATCCTGAGGTACTTTGGAGTTGACTGTTAATGAGATTTTTACATTGACAGAATCTCTCTGGTTATATTCTTTTTTATCTGAAGTAATATTCACTATGCCATTATCACCATTTTGTATATATACCAGCCTTTCACAAAGAGGAATGTTATTTACCCCGGAAAAGGTAAGCAATTCAATTCCGTCGGGGAGATCATCTGTCGGAAGATTGAACAGGCTGTTCAAAGAACTAATTCTTAAAGAGTATGATTTGAATGGATTTCCGCGTGCTGAAATGGCAAACGAAAGATCGCGGTTAAGAAGAGTGCGCAATGTGAGTGAATTGGTTTTAAAAATGATTGAGAGTTTATGGCTTTGATTCCTGGAAATACTTAAAACTATACCTGTCGGGAAGCTTTGTGGAATTTCATATTTCAGCAGATCCCCATTCAGGTTCTTTATTAAAGCATAGTATCTTAGCCCGGGAAGAGGCTTAAGTAAAAACATACCCATTCCTTTATGAGTGCTCTTAAATTCAGTTATCATTTCACCGGTCGACGAATAGATCTGCCCTGATACATTAACAGAAAATCCATTTTCGTCCTCTGCTTTGAACGCAACTACTGAAGGTACACTGTCAACTAATGAACCACCTTCAGGAAAAAAGTTTATCTCAATCTTGTTTATACCGTAATCTGCCGTATCTGAATATGCTTTTACGTCGTCGGTTGAGTTAATTATATTAATATACTTATTGAAGAAGAGCTGGTCGCCGAAGTTACGCATGTAGTTTGTATATGTCCTTAACATGTACCTGCCTGACTGAAGCTTTTCCGACAAATGGAAATCACCTTTTCCAAGTCCATTATCGAGGCGTACTATGCGGCTATCAATTATTTTCAGATCAGGTGAGATCAGTTCAACGTGCAGGTTAGAGCTGTGACTGGAGAGGAATCTGTCGGTAGCATCTACGAGGTAAGCTTTGAACCAAATATCGTCGCCCGGGAAATAACTGTCGCGGTCGATATGAAGATAGACCTTTTCAATTATCTTCAATGAGTCAGCAGGAGATTGACACCTGTAATTTAAGGAACTTCCTGACAGAGAGGAAATAAAAAATATTGCATTCCCTAAAATTGTCAGATAAAAGTTTCTCATTTCAGGTTTAGGTTAACAGTTAATGTTAATCTGATGATCAACAAATATTATGTCGGAAATGGATTTATGGAGGGCTAAAGCCCGGGTTTATTGGAGGTCCTTATCCGTTGGCTGAAGCCAACGGTAATTGAATGGGAAGAATAAGATTGTCCCGGGTATAATGTTGCTTCTATCTGCCTCAATTACCGTCGGTTTTAACCGACGGTTTGTGGCTCAAAAAGTACAGGGACTTTAGTCCCCTAAGGGATTTGTCGGGCTAAAGCCCGGTTTCAGGAGTTGCTTTGTAACCCCGGGCTTAAGCCCGGGGTTAGTGGAAAGTAGACTATATCGGGACTTTAGTCCCCCAAGGGATTTGTCGGGCTAAAGCCCGGTTTCAGGAGTTGCTTTGTAACCCCGGGCTTAAGCCCGGGGTTAGTGGAAAGTAGACTTTATCGGGACTTTAGTCCCCTAAGGGATTTCAGGTTAAAGAATTACGCTATAGTTAATCTTCTGCCACATCCTTTTATTATTTTACGTATATTTCCAGTTATAAATTACCTCAACCATGAAAAGAACAACCTCTGTTTTAGCATTGCTTCTTGCGGCTTTCATGCTTCAGGCCCAGGAAAAACCTTTTCTTACACATATTTATGATTTTCTTGAAAATACAGACGTTTTTGAAGTAACCCAGGTTCCCGGACATGCTCTGCTGGTTCCATATACTTCAGTGGATGAAGCTCTGAAAAATAATCGCAGGGAATCAGCCAGCGTGCTTTTTCTTAATGGGACCTGGAAATTCCATTTTGCTGATACACCGGAAGGTACTCCCGATAATTTCTTTTTTGAAAATTTTAATGATAAAACCTGGGATACAATTCACGTGCCTTCCAACTGGGAGATGCAGGGATTCGGCGATCCTCTTTTCAGGAATGTTTCGACACCATTTACTCCAAATCCTCCGCACGTGCCAAGAGAATATAACCCTACCGGATCATACAGAAGAACTTTTAATTTACCTTCATCATGGAGGGGCAAAGAAATATTCCTTCGCATGGAGAAAACAGCCTCTGCCTCTTTTGTCTGGATCAATGGCAAAGAGGTTGGATATAATGAGGGAGCGCAGGAACCGGCTGAATATGATATTACAACTTACCTGCACTCCGGGAAAAATAGTATCGCAGTAAATGTCTACAAATATTCCGACGGATATTATCTCGAGGACCAGGATTACTGGAGACTGGCAGGGATATTTGACGATGTGTGGTTATTTG
Organism: uncultured Bacteroidales bacterium; assembly: GCA_963815075.1. GTDB lineage: Bacteria > Bacteroidota > Bacteroidia > Bacteroidales > VadinHA17 > LD21. The sequence goes on along the minus strand of CAWFFK010000015.1, from coordinate 132,357 downwards.
CAACTCCTAAAACACATATCTTCGACTGGCATGCTGTAACCGATCTCGATAAAACTTATACTGATGCACGACTTGATCTTTCAATAGATATTCACGATTATAGAGCAGTTCCTGAAGCCAATTACATGGTAAAAGCAACTCTTTATGACAAAAATTTGAAAATTGTAAAAACACTGACTTCAGAAAAATTCCAGATACCTGCAAGCGGTCAGACTATCGTAAAACTTACAGATAGCATTACAAATCCTGAAAAGTGGTCGGCAGAATTTCCTAATCTTTATACCCTTGTCTTTGAGCTTATTAATCCTTCCGGAAAAACATCTGAAATTATTTCAGGCAGGATAGGTTTTAAGAAGACCGAAGTGAGGCACCAGGTCTTTTACCTTAACGGGGTGCCAGTTAAGCTGAATGGCATAAACAGTCATATGCAGCATCCGGTTTTAGGCCATACCATGAATGAAGAGACGATAAGGAAAGATTTCAGTATTCTTAAAAGATTTAATATCAATTGTGTAAGGACCTCTCATTATCCACCGGTCAACCGTTATATTGAACTTGCCGATGAGTTCGGAATATATATCGTTGATGAAACAGGCGATGAATCGCATGCCACACAATATGTCAGTGATCTCAAAGAGTGGGAGGGTATGTACCGTGAAAGAGCAAGAAAGATGGTATTGCGCGACAGGAACCATCCTTGTGTGCTCTTCTGGAGCGCCGGAAATGAGAGCGGTGAAGGGAACAATATCTGTGCCGTTATCGATGAAGGGAAAAAGTATGATAATACCCGCTACTGGATGTATGGAGGCAATGCTTTCTCACACAAATGTGAAGAGATAATCGGTCCACGTTATCCGAGGTTATTCAACCTGATAACAGATGTAATGCTTGTTCCCGAAAGTGTTGACCCTCGCCCGTCATTCCTTGATGAATACCTTGCTGTTACAGGGAATGGGGGCGGAGCGCTTGATGATTACTGGGAGATATTTTTCAGCCATCCCCGCAGCATGGGAGGAGCAATATGGGACTTCGTCAGCACAGGAATAACAGAAAAGGTAAGGTCGCTGAAAGACGGGTCCGGCAACAATATCCAGGTTGATGTTATGGGCCGGGCAAAGCTTGTTCCGGGTGTTACGGGAAAAGGAATAGACCTGAATGGTCACGATCAGTGGGTTGAGGTCTACAGAGATGATGCACTGGAGATAAACGGTAATCAACTTACCTTATCTCTGATGGTTTATCCTCGATCGCTCAGCAGTTCGGCAGGTACCCTTATTACAAAGGGAAACTGGCAGTTCGGTTTGCATCAGATCAGAAAAGATTCCCTTGAATTCTATATTACAACTCAACAGAAACATAAGGTACAGACTGCACTTCCGGGGAACTGGGAGTACAACTGGCACCAGGTAACGGCAACTTATGATGGTAAGTCAATAACAGTTTCCATTGATGGTAAATCAAGCATTCCAGTACCCGTGACAGGAAATATTCTTAACACTCCTTTTCCGGTTAATATAGGACGTAATGCTGAAATCCACGGACAGGAAACTTCAGTCTATATTTGCGATGCAGTTATTGACCAGGTCGGGATCTTTAAGAAAGTTGTTTCAGCAGAAGCATTAAAAAGCCCTTCCGATGAACTGAAGAAACAGGCTGCCCTGTGGCTCGACTTTGAAGATATAACTGAAAATGGCAATTTCTTCAGTTATGGTATCGGGGCAAGGACGTACGGCGCCATCTGGCCCGATCGTCGTCCGCAGCCTGAGATGTGGCAGATGAAGAAATCGGCTCAGCCGGTGACGGCAAGACTTATTTCAGGTGACAAAGGCGAGATCGAAATAAACAACAGGTATCTTTTTACAAATCTTATTAACCTGGAGACCACCTGGACATTAATGGGCGACAGCACGATACTTGAAGCAGGGACCCTTGCAGTTGACCTTCCTCCTCAACAGAAGTCTGTTGTAAAAGTTCCTTTTAAAAAGCCTGATATTAAAGATGGTGTTGAATATCGTTTGCTGATAAGCTTCAGACAAAAGGGAAAAACCCTGTGGGCCGATCCCGGATATGAGATTGCCTGGGACCAGCTTGAATTGCCATGGTTCGGACCTGCACAGAAATTCCTTGATACAAAAAGCGCTGCTCTTTCCGTAATTGAGGACAGCAGCAAAGTGATTGTTTCCGGAAAAGATTTTTCCTATGCATTTGACAAATCAACAAATAGCCTGGTATCGATATTGGTTATGGGCAAAGAGATGATAAAAAAAGGAGCTGAATTGAATGTATGGAGAGCTCCACTTGCAAATGAGACGGATGAATGGGGATTCTGGCAGTCGAATAACAAGCACAGGAGAGACGGGTACGGACGTATGGCAGCAACAGAGTGGTATTCGGCAGGTCTGGATAGCTTGCAGGTAATTAAAGATTTATTTAATGTTCAGATAGTTGATAATGAGAATGTTATTATTGAAATTAAAAATGTAGCTATGTTGGCTACGCGAAGAGGGGCATTTATAAACCATTATAATTACCATATTAATGGAAGTGGAGAGATGACAATAGATCATACAGTAATACCTGACGGGGACATGCCTTCGTGGTTACCACGGATAGGATTGGACTTGATACTTGATAAAAGCCTGGAAAATGTGCAATGGTATGGCCGTGGTCCGCAGGAGAACTATCCTGACAGGAAATCGGGTTACAAAACAGGCATATACAAGTCAACGGTTACAGCCATGTATGAGCCGTATCTTATTCCGCAGGATTATGGTTTAAGATGCGATAACAGGTGGGTGAGGATGACGGATGACAGCGGTACAGGCCTTGAATTCAGCGGAAATAAATTATTCAATTTCAGTGCTCAGCCTTATTCGACAGAAAATCTTACCAGGGCGTTGTACACTTTCCAGCTTCACCCGTTTGACGGCATTACCTTTAATTTTGATTATGCCACAAGCGGAGTTGGATGCACTGCCCTGTCTGTCTTTCCTGCATACCAGGTGATGCCCTGTCGTTATGATTTCACAACTACGGTCAGACCAATTATTCCAGTCACTGATGATTAAAAAACTGGCATTTAATGTACTCCTGGCGGGGCTTATTATCCTTGTATTTAATCAAACAGTCTATTCTCAGACTGATAAACAGGGTAAATATATTTCAATTGACCAATTAACAGATCAGCTGGGAAAAAAGTATTCAGTAAAATTTTTTTACAAACCCGAATGGTTTGAAATGAAAAGCTTTCTTTCAACCATAATCAGCTTACCATTTGAGGAAATCCTTGAAAAAATAGAAAACGAGACTGATCTTTCTGTAGTCAAACTGGATTCTGAACTTTATATATTTGTTCCACTGAAACCAACACCCAGGCCTGCCACAGTTACCAAACGGTCCGATGAAGTTATCGTAGGTAATCCGGATGATTATGGAAAATACTCAAAAGCAACAATTCAGGGTAAAATTTTGGATGGGCAGAACGGAAATCCTTTACCCGGAGCTTCGGTATTCATTGATAAATTAAAAGTTGGCATAACAGCAGATAAAAACGGCAATTACCATTTTCAGGCACCGGTAGGTGAATATATTATCAGGCTGACTTTTATGGGTTATGACGAAAACACTCAAAAAATTAAACTTGTCAGCAACGGTACTTTAGATTTGCATTTGTATGAAAAATCAATACACCTCGGTGAGGTAATTGTTACCTCGGAACGACCTGAGTCAAATATTTCCGGAACTCAAATGAGCTACGTAAGGTTTGATGCCCGGTCAATTAAGGAACTACCTGTTAGTCTGGGAGTGACTGATGTTATTAAAAGTATCACACTCATGCCCGGTGTTCAGACTATAGGAGAGTTTGGAACAGGTTTCAATGTGCGTGGTGGTAGTGCAGATCAGAACCTGATACTTCTTGAAGATGTACCATTGTTTAATTCATCGCACCTGTTCGGACTTACCTCTGTAGTTAATTCAGATGGTATCTCAAGCGTCACTTTATTAAAAGCAGGTATTTCAGCAAAATATGGGGAACGGGCATCTTCAGTTATGGACATAAGATTTGGAGCTGATGATCTGAACAAAACAACTGTAAAAGGCAGTATAGGTCTAATTGAAAGTGGGATATATATTGAGACACCATTGCTGAATAAAAAAGTTACGCTTTTAGTGAGCGCAAGAAGTTCTTATTCAAACTGGCTGCTCCATAGTATACCCGATATAGATTTAATGAACAGTTCAGCTCATTTTTATGATGCAAATGCTTTTCTCACATATAATCTGAACAGTAACAATAAAATCAATATTTTCACTTACCTGAGCAATGACCGGTTTGGGTTCAGTAAAACAACCAACTATCAGTATAGCAATCTGCTTGCTTCGTTAAAGTGGAAACACACCTTCAACAATAAACTTTATTTTAATCTGGTTGCCGGATTAAGTAATTATCATTATAATGTATCCGAATCTGATACATCAAGACCATGGGAAGCTTATAAGATTAAATACTTGTTGCAATATAAAAATATGAAGTGGAATTTCTCATGGTTTCCAATTGACAAACATTCACTTGATTTTGGTTTAAACGCTGCTTTATACACTATCAAACCAGGTGAATTAGACCCTTTAAACAGTGTGACTACAGTCGACCATAAAGTTATTCAACAGGAAAAAGCATTTGAATATGCAGCCTATATTACAGATAACTTCACATTATCTCCAAAACTGACATTGGATATAGGTGTACGTTATTCAATATATACTTATCTGGGTCCCAATAAAGTATATATTTACCAGCCCAATTTACCAAAAACACCGGAATCGATAATCGATTCAACAATGTATGGCAACTATAAACCCATCTGCAATTATTCAGGACTTGAGCCAAGGCTTTCTCTCCGTTTCAGCATTTCTGATAATAGTTCTTTGAAGATAAGTTATAACAGGATTCACCAGTATATAAATCTGGTTTCTAACACTGCAGTGATGACACCTTCGGATGTATGGAAATTAAGTTCTCCGAATCTCAAACCTCTCACTTGCGATCATCTGGCAATCGGGTATTTTCGTAATTTTAAAGATAACTCAATTGAAACTTCTGTAGAGTTTTATTACAAAATCCTGAACAATGGAATTGATTATAAAAATGGAGCACAGATTCTGCTCAACCCGTATCTTGAAACAGACCTGTTAAATGTAAAGGGGAAAAATTATGGTGTGGAATTTTATTTAAAGAAAAACTCGGGAAGACTCACGGGTTGGGTCAGTTATACTTTTTCACATTCGTTGCAGAGAACATCCGGAATTTTTGAAGTGGAAAAAATAAATAATAATCAGCTCTTCCCTTCAAATTTTGACAGGCCAAACAATCTGGTCATAAATTTAAATTATCATATTTCCAGACGGTGGCGCTTCGGGAGTACATTCACCTACAGCACAGGACGTCCTGTTACTTTACCAGAATATAAATTTGATTACCAGAATTATCAGCTTCTTTATTATTCCGATCGTAATAAATACAGATTACCAGTGTATCACAGGCTCGATATTTCCATTACTCTTGACGAATCGCTGAAGATCAGAAAAAAATGGAAAGGGAGCTGGACACTTTCCATTATAAACCTGTATGGGAGGAAAAATGCATATTCAGTCTTCTACAAAAAGGAAGAACATATGACAGGATACGAAATTAAGCAATATGATACCTATATGTTATATATTATTGGTACGCCATTTCCTACTCTGACTTACAATATTACATTTTAACATGAAACCGGTCCTCCTTATAATTATAATATCTTTAAGCATGCTGGTTTCATGCTACAAACCCTATGATGCCCATATTGATTCAGATAAAAAAATCCTTGTGGTAAATGGTCTGATAACAAATGAAAATGCTTCATACCGTGTACATCTGAGCTATGCTCTGCCATTTGATTCAAGTGGCGCCAGCCAGCCGGCATATGCTACTAATGTACATGTTACGGACGAATCAGGTAATTATTATGCTTTTCATGAACTTGGGAACGGGTATTACGCTTCAGACTCGTTGCAATTTACCGGTAAGCCGGGTAGTACTTATACACTTCATATAAATACTGTTGACGGAGAAATCTATCAATCTGATCCGCAAAGATTATTTCCTGTTAAATACCCCGACAGAGTTTATGCTGAGTTTGATTATCAGGAGACTCTGAGTAAAATCAGCGGATTGAAAGTTTTAACTCATGGAGCAAATATACTTACAGATATACGAAACGAGTCAGATACGATGCCACGGTACCGGTTTACGACAAATCTGGTTATTGAGTCTATTTCTGTTGTATGTCCGCCATATAGTAGCTGCGATTTTTATTATTACTGGCAGACGGAAAACCCCAATCAATATGTTAACCTTACAGAAGGAGATTATTATATAAATTCTACATCGGTATATAAACATGCTGTTGGTTTTATTGATGATGATTTATATCGTTATTCGCTGATTAATTTTAAACCTTTCATGATTAGTGCCCGCATTATTTATTTAAATCAGTACACGCTAAGTAATGAAGCCTATCTATATTATAAGAATATCGATGAATTGTTAAGATCAGATGGAAAACTCTTTGATCCAATTGCGACTCAGCTTAATGGAAACATTAAATGCTTAAGCCACCCTGAGAATTTAGTCTTTGGATTTTTCGAAGTATCGTCCGTAAGTAATACTTCTTATAAAGTAGATTTCAGGGACCTGGTTGATGGTCAGCCTTCTATGACAATGGTTCCATATATTCTTCCTCCCGAACCCAAAGGTGTTTGGATAAATAAAGTCCCTCCATTTTGGGTCTATTAATGAAAATTTCATGAAAAACGCAGCATATACTCTTCTGATATTATTCGCCGGCTTTTGTACAATTTCTGCACAGAACAATAATGAATCACCGGCACCCGACAGGATTTATCTTCATACTGACAGAAGTGTATATATGGCAGGGGAGAATTTGTTCTATACTTTATATCTGAAGGATAATTCAGAGCAAATGAGCAAATATGCTTATTTGGTAATTCGCAATCATAATAATATAGATATTATTCAGGCACGGCTGGAAATCAATAATCGGATTGCCTTTGGAAATATTTTCCTTTCAGACACACTGAGCTCAGGTATCTATCAGTTAGTCTGTTATACCAATTGCATGAGAAATGATGATGAGGCATCATATTTCAGTAAAGAGATATTGATCGCCAACCGGTTTGATGATAAACTGGAATCATTCAACAATTCAAATAACGATACCGCACTGCCTGTACTTGTTTCGGTTAATGATACAGATGAGCGGTCAGTCAATGAAAATCTTATTATTCACCTGGATAAAAAAATCTTCAGTCCGCGGGAAAAAATATCATTTTCAATCCTGAGCGGTACTATCCCTGAAAATTCCATTTTGCACCTTTCTGTTTCAATAAGTGAGATTATTCCGGGAATTCCGATCGGACCTGATATTTCCGGATATTTCAATTACAGCAGCAAGATGACGGATAAAAAAGGATCTGAATTGAATCAATGCAGATATTATCCTGAAATAATGGGGCCGGTTATACAGGGGAAAATAGTTCGGTTATGGGAATCAGTTCCGGATACAGATTCTGTGGTAATTAAAACCGGTGAGAATATTAAAAAGAATTATACTGTTCTTGTTTCTACACCAGACAGTGTGGCAAATTTGCAGGTAGTGACTACAGATTCTCTTGGCAACTTCAGATTTCTTTTAAATCCATACTATGATGGCAGGGATTTAATTATCAGGCTTAAAGAAAATATAAAAGCATCTGTTCTTACGGATGATAAATTCATAATAAATCATTATTTTAATCCTTCCGCGGCATTCAATGTACCCGGGATGAAGGACTATATTCTCAGAAGCAATAATATTTTTAAGATACGGAAAATCTATAATGAGAAACTGGTTATAGATACTTTAAAAAAATTCCTTCCTTCCGTAGTAATTCCAAGAATTTTTTATAATCAGTACTCTACTATTTATCCGTCAGATTATCTTGATCTTGGTGATTTTGTGGAGATTTCAAGAGAGATTATACCCGCATTGAAAATCAGGAAGAACAGGGACAAATACGTTTCATCTTACCTCCTTCTCCAGGATCAGTCTCAAAAAGTTAAAGAGCCGGTTATTTTCCTCGATGGAGTTCCTATAGATGATGTAAATCAGATTATTAACCTGGGAAGCGATCAGATTAATCGCATAGAATCTATACCTGTCAACAGGTTTTACGGAAACTTAACTTTCTCAGGAATACTGGCAATTTTCTGCAAGGATAATGCGATAAGTAAGATTAAATTTAAAACCCCGACCATAATGTATCAGTCATTATCAAGTCTGCCATATACGAGGCCTGAAGCTTTTAACCCCGGAGAGAAAAAGAGTATCCCCGACCTGAGGCAACTATTATTGTGGGAACCGGATATGACCATTAAAATTGAAGACGGGCAGAGGATAGATTTTTATTCTTCGGATCTTCAGGGTAAGTACCGGATCGATGTACAGGGTATTACTACTGATGGCAATGCTGTGACAGGATCTTCAATTATTACAATCAAATCTAAACAGCAATGAGTTTATGATATCCAGGTTATTTTATATAGGTGCAGCTTTCCTTTTAATGATTTTCCAGTCGCTTAATGGTCAGGTGAATTGTAATTGTAAAATTGCGGAGGATCTTAATTCAATGTTTTCTCTTGCAGGTGAAATTGTCACATCAGGAATGCAGGCTGATTCCGTCACCTGGTTCAATAATGGATGGCTTCAGGGTGACATATACCTGGTAAATGGTGAGATTATCAGAAACAGTTATATTAAATACAACGGATTAGATGATGAGCTTTACTGGTTAGAGCCCGTGACTAAAAAAGTCATTAAGCTTGATAAAGAAGAGATCAGTCGATTCCATTATGTTGTATTTAAATCTGATACGACAGTCCGGTTCAGAAAAATAAGGGTCAGAAAGAGTTCTTATGCCGATTCTGTAAACGTGTTTGCACAGGAAATATATTCAGGAAAATTATCACTTTTTATCCTGCACTCTTTTGTGATGGAAGGGCATGAAGTATCAGCGCGAAATGGCGCATATTACCAGAAGACTAATTATTCGGAAGTACCCGTTTATTATTTCAGATTTTTGAATAAGAAAACTGCCGGACTGAAGAAATTGAATCATAAAAGCATTTATTCACTGGCACCGGATAAAAAAGATCAGATAAGGAAATTCTTTGCCGAGAAAGGGAATAGTCGCTTCAGAAATAATTCAGACCTGGCCAGGCTGGCACAGTTTTTAAGTTCTGTCATATACCAGTGATATTATTCATCTTATATAATAGTTTACAATAACAACCTCTGTGGCTCTCTGTGGTTCTCTGTGTAATAAAAAAGAACTTAAACAGAGTTGCACAGACCTGCCTGCCGGCAGGCAGGGAAGACACAGAGGTACACAGAGCTTTAAGGATTATTTTTCTCCAAGTTCTGCATTGGCCCAGAGGTTACTGGCTGACAGATCAACTGCTTTTTTGAGATTTTCAGTAGCAGCTTTTGTATCGCCAAGTCCTTTGTAACCAAGCCCTTTAATCTGATAGGCATTAGACAGCCTGACATTCTCAGCCTCCCTTTCGCCGAATTTGGCAAAAAAGTCTGTTACAGATCCCTGTTTAATAAGCCTGTCTCCTTCATCGATAAGAGAGCCGAAGATCTTTTCGGCCAGATCTTTTTTTCCAAGTTTAAGATTGCTCATTCCCTGGTAATATTTTATATAACTGGTATACCTGACCTCCTGTTTTGAGGACTTTTCAAAAAATGACCTGGCTTTCGCTTTCTGTCCCATCGCTTCATAAGCAAGACCGATATAGTAGTTTATCTGAGGACTTCTCGGGTCATCATTAAAGTCTGAACCGGAATTTTCTGAAGCTCCTCTTAATGATAAAAATTGTTCAATAGCCTGACTATATTTCTTCTCAGACAGGAAATTCTTTCCATAAAGCAGATGCGCATCCACTGTTATATCACGCACTCTCGAGCTTCCTTCCCGAAAATGAAAATTACTGTTTGTCAGTTCTTCAACGGCTTTCTCATATATACCTGCCAGGTTAAGGACTATTATCTCACGAACAAAAGAGTCATCACGCTTTTTAACAACATCATCGGCTCCGTCAAATAATTTTAACCTTATATCGATCGGAGTATTATTCATTTCATATAAAGGATCGAGCTCAGCATAATATACAGGGTCATCTTTTTTAAGGGCAAGAGCTCTTTCGTAGGCATTTATCGATTTTTGGATATCGTGTGAATGCTGGTAATAACCCCATCCAAGGTTTCTCCATGCGATTGCCTGAGAGGGATCGCACTTAACTGCCTTTTCCCAGTTTTCAATAGCTTTCTGAGGCTGCTTGTCATAGAGTAAATTCCCCAGATAATAAAAAGGTTTCGCATCATCGGGATTATATTCAGAAGCAAGTTCCAGCACTTTAACAGATTCCAGCCTGAAAGGGAAGCCATAATCGACAGGTTGAGAGGATGCTTTCTTAAAGAATTTTTCTGCTTCATCCCTGTTGCCTTTCATATCCTGAATATAACCCAGGTAGTAACTGATCATCTGATTTTCCCCTTTGAATCGATTAAGAACATCTTCAGCTTCAACAGCTTGCCCGTCGTTAAGATACCCGACTGCCAGTTCAAGGTAGTTCTGATCAAAATCTCTCATTTTCCTGTTAAGGTCGGTGACTATTTTTTCACTCAGATCAGTGTTCCCGGATGCGACAGCCAGCAGGTAACTTTCATTGGCTGCCCTGAAATCGAGCGGATCATTTTGAATTATATCTTTTAAAGTTGTAATTGCACCTTCGATATTGCCGAGCCTTCTCTGTACAGATGCTTTAAGATCTATTGCACTGTTGTTCTTAAAATTTGTAGAGAGAGATTCACTGACCTGTCCCATGGCTTTCTCAAAATTGGCCTGGAGGCATGAAATTCTTGAGAGCTCGAGATACGCTGCAGAATGCCAGGCATAATCCCAGGTTGCTCTGTAAAGGGTATCAATCGCTTCATCATACATACCGAGCGCCTTCAGAGTCAGGCCTTCGAGATAGAGAGGTTCGCAGTTTGACGGTCTGGTATAATCCTTTGTTAATCTTTTTATTGCACGGCAAAAATAAGTTCTTGCAGTTTTATAGTCACCATTTTTGAGATAAATGTTACCAACAGCAGTATTGGTACGTATATCAGAAGGGTCGCGTGTGAGAGCCTCTTCAAAATAGTCCATGGCATTCAGAGTAGGATTATAAAATTGCAGGATACGGCTGCCTTCAAGATATAATTCTTCCACCGTGGCGATGTCTTTTGGCAGGGGCGGTCTTTTAACAGTTTCAGGAAGCTTACCAGCAGGTTTATTTTCCACAGGAGTGTATGAAACAAGCACTTCATTGTTTTCTGTATTTTTCATTTCAGTGGAAAGATCCGTATTGTTGAATTGTCCGTCAAGTCTGATTGTTGCTGTGAAAGCTTTTTCAGGAGAGATCTCTGTTGTCTTTTCGAAAACTGTTACCCCGTTTTTTCTCAGGATGATTTTTGCCTTACTGATTTTTTGAGTGGAGTAATAGCCCAGAAAGACATTATTGTTTTCTCTTTTTTCAATATTGACAGCGCCATTAAGGTTGGCATATTTGAATCCCTGGATATCCCTGACCGGGTACCAGTATTGCCGGAAGGTTTTTACTTCATATGGTCTTATCCAGCTGTAATCGGGCTGGTTATCCGAGAAGGCTCCGGTCATAATTTCAACATACGGACCTGCATTATCTGTTAATCTGGCTTCAGTAGCCTGACCCTGTGGGCCTGAACCCCATTCCCATAATTTAGCCCCTTTCACAATGTTATGATCACCAATTTCCACAGTACCAGCTTCTTTCCCGTGATCATAACCTCCCATGAAATCCTCCTTCATATCGTAGGCGAAGTATGAATCCTGGCTTACGGAGTTGATCCACCAGCTAAGATCAACACCCCTGGTAAAATCATATCCGTTGTATATCTCAGTTGATACAGGCCAGTTGGTAAAGCTGTTCTTGGCATGATAGGTCGCGACTGATATACTGGGAGGAAATATGACCTGGTAGTCTTTGTCGGTATGTGCTGCCACGTTTGCCCAGTATAAAAATGTGTTTGTAAAAGGTGTGGAATTCAGGATCCTGACATCCGCAGAATAATACGATTTACCCGGATAAACAGTTATGCCGATAGTCCATCTCATCCTGTGGCGGAGCTCAGTCTCGCCTATCCGGATGGTCTTGCTGCCATCGCTGTTTTCCTTCAGATCATAATCGACTGGCAGCATTGTTGATGCACGATGATGATGTATCACACACCACTCTATACCTCCTGACACCCAGGCACCGAGCATGCCTATATTTGAAGGTTTGACGGCATCGTTCTTATAGATGAAGTTATAACCGTCGGTTTTGTCTGTTCCGTAATATAGCTTTCCACCGATATCAGGGATGACACACAGTTTAATATATTCATTTTCAAGTATCAACGTTTTCCATTGCTTGTTTGTCTCCTCATTAGAGATAACATCATTCATGGCATACGGGTAGATATACCTGGAAGCCCCCTGGTATGATTCTCCCTTAAAGAACATTGGATTTTTGTCAGGAGGTGCCACCGGGTAGGTTGGTATTGTCCATTCCTCTTCATGCATTTTTACCTGCGCGATCAGGTTTTGGCATTTTACAATTAGTACAAAAAATATAAATGAAAATACAAGAATTTGTTTAAAATGTTTTGCGCACATAATTATGGATTATTTCCATAAAAATATGAAAAGTTCAGAATAGATTGACAGATTGCTGAATTAAGTTTTTTCATTGAACAAATTGGCTGTTTTCCAGTTATATCGATTAGAGTTCAGAGAATATACTATTAATTATTATGTTCGATTTTCATTTTTAACTAGTTAAATAAATGAAAATAGCAATTATTGGAACCGGAACCGTTGGCCGGACTATAAGTTCCAAACTGGCGGAACTGAATCACGATGTGATGATGGGAACACGTAATGTGTCTGATAAACTTGCAGCCTCTTCAAAAGATAAGTATGGGAATCCTCCCTTCCGTGAATGGCTAAAGCAAAACAGCAACGTTAAATTGGCTTCATTTTCTGAAGCTGCCGCATTCGGAGAAATCGTTTTTAATGCTGCAAACGGAAGTTCCTCCATTACAGCATTGATAATGGCTGGTACTAAGAATCTTGCAGGTAAGATACTTGTTGATATTGCAAATCCTCTGGATTTCAGTAACGGGATGCCTCCCAGCATGCTGCCAGGACTTAACAATACCAATTCCCTTGCAGAAGAGATTCAGAAAACATTTCCGGAAACCCAGGTGGTTAAAACACTGAATACAATGTGGTGCGGGTTGATGATCAACCCAGGAATGACAGGTGGGGGAGATCATGTAAATTTTATATGTGGTAATGATGATAATGCCAAGGCAACCGTAAAAAAAATCCTTAACGAGTTTGGGTGGAAAGATAAAAGCATTCTTGATCTGGGAGATATTTCAGGAGCCAGGACAACAGAGGCATTGGTTCCATTATGGATAAGATTAAGAGGAGTATTTAACAGTGGTGCCTTTAATTTCCAGATAGTCAGGTAACCCTTTTTCATAGTTGAATGCGGAATCGTTACCATTGTCAGTCCCATGAAGAATATTGCTGATAAAAAGCTCTGTGGTTCTTTGTGATTCTGTGTGTAACTAAAGAATTTAAGAACTTACACAGAGTTACACAGAGAAGCACAGAGTTACACAGAGAAGCACAGAGTTACACAGAGAAGCACAGAGTTACACAGAGAAGCACAGAGTTACACAGAGAAGCACAGAGAAAGGAGTTGACTTATTGCTCCATACGATATGTCGGATAATCTGTATATCCTTTTTTACCTCCGGTATAAAAAGTACTGGAATCAGGTGCCGTTGCCAGAGGCCAGTTATTTTTGAATCTTTCCACAAGGTCAGGATTATTAATAAATGGCTTTCCGAATGCAATAAGGTCACCCAGGCCGCTGTTCAGATCTGCTTCAGCCTTTTGCATAGTATAACCACCGGCCAGGATGACCGTGTTTTTAAAGATCCTGCGTATTCGCTTTTTTAGCTCCAGAGGCACAGGAGGAAAACCCATTGCTGAATTATCTATAAGGTGTATATAGGCTATTCCTGTTCTGTTCAGTTGCTCTGCCAGGTATTCATATGTGGCATCAATTTCCGGATAATTTGGCATATCGTTAGCAACACCATAGGGGGACAATCGAATACCTGTCTTATTTTTTCCAATTGACCCAACTATACTTTTTACTACTTCAAGAACAAACCTGCACCTGTTCTCTATGTTTCCGCCATAAGTATCTGTCCTTTTATTTGTATATGGAGATAAGAACTGTTCAAGCAGATAACCATTTGCTCCGTGCAACTCTACTCCGTCAAACCCGGCTTCAATACTGTTTATTGCTGAATCTGTAAATTCCTTTATTGTATCTGATATATCTTTCTCTGTCATTTCTTCAGGGACGGGATTGTCCTGCAGTTGTTTTGCATCAGTCCATATCTTTCTTACAGGCTTGAGAGCCGACGGAGCAATAATTCTGCCGCTTTCAGGAAGGTTAAGAGCATGACCCACCCTTCCGGTATGCATAAACTGAATAAATACATTGCTACCTTTTTTATGTATGGCTGATGTTATTTTCTTCCATCCTTCAACCTGGGTTTTGCTGAATATTCCTGGTATTCGTGCATACCCTAAACCGTTAGGCGAAGGCGATACACCTTCTGTCACTATCATTCCTGCCCCGGAACGCTGCTGGTAATACTCTGCCATAAGATCATTAGGTATATTTCCGAAAGCCCTTGATCTTGTCATTGGCGCCATCACAATCCTGTTTTTCAATTCAATATCACCAAGTTTATAATGGGAAAATAATATATGTGATTTCATCTCCTGATCAATGTTTTTAATAATTTATACCTTAACAAATAAATGTGCCGAATGTTATTAGAGTTTAACCGCCAGGCGACAAAATGAGGACATGACCTTTTGTTCTTAGTCTCTTAGTCACCTAGTCTTTATTCCCCAGCCACAAAAGGGCATCAATAATCAATTTATTCTGAACAGGGTTGGTGAATGTATAAGAAAGTTCTTTATTTGTTTTATTGTCGTAATCTATATCATTGTGCCCCATGTTTATATAGATCATCCTATAATTGATATTGGTCCATACAACAGGATAATAACCGGTGTGCCAGATCTCAAATAATTTAGGTCCGGTGCCCAGAGGAAAGCTTGTTGAATCGATTGATATCAGAATTTTGATGTTTTTATTCTTTCGTAGATCGTTTTTCCAGCTATACCATTCATTTGGAGCAGACACGAAAGTTTCAGGAAGATTCCTTGTTGCCGGATGATTCCTTTCTTCAACATGTAATATGGCCGACGTAGGTCGCCAGGTATTTCCTTTGTATTCTCCTGAGCCCAGGAACTGATTATGATACCAGTCCCAGTTTTGCGGAAATGCTGAGGGAGTAAGGGCAAATGCCGCAAAGTGAAATCCCAACCAGGCGCCACCTGTTTCCATATAATGCATGAAGGCTTCCCGTTGGGATGAGGAATCGGGTCTGCTGTCCAAAAAAATTACCACCTGATAACTTGAAAGAAACTCCGGATTCATATTATCCCAGTTCCTGGTTGAATCATAAACAAAATCGTACTTGTTTGCCATAAGAGCAAACCACCTGTTTGCTTCATGTACGAAACTGATATGAGCCTTGTCGTCTTTAGCGCTGAAGAAGGCTATCACCCTAAACTTTGCCGGAGCTTCAGGCCTGGATGATAAACCTGCGAGGCTGAAAGTTGAAATAAGCAGTATTGCTAAGTGAAGCAGGATCTTTTTCATATTCTTGCTTTAATAAGACCAGAATGAAGGACCGCTTTCTATATAACAGACCGGGATATCTTTTATAAATCCTTTCAGCCAGTGTGCACAGAAATCCATACCAGCCTGTTCTGAAGAGATATGCCCCAGGAATATTATAGCTTTCTTTCTGCCCTGATCGACTGCATCGCGCATGTACTCGTAGGTTTCCCACTGCGGTGATTCACCAGCCAGCACAACATCAACATTCTTATCTTCGAGCAGCCTGATATGGTATGAACTCCCGGGTGCCCCTGGAGCCAGCCTTACATTAATCACCTTAAGCTCAGGATCTCCAACGACATAGAAAGAGTTTTCAGGAAAAACCTCTTTCAGGTACTTTAACAGGTTATTCAATGTTGTTTCAGGGAGAACAAACTGGCCAAGGTTGCCATTAACAACGTACTTCTCCCATCCCAGTTTAGCAACCATACCTGACATGATACCGTCGGGCTTCATACTATGTATATAATCGTGAAAACGCCATATAACCAGTTTATGATCAGTTATATATTGTTTTTTTTCAAGAAATACGGGATCGTTTTGCAATTGCTTTGTTTCATCAAGGTGATTATAGTATATTGGTTCATGCACAACTATCAGGTTGCAGTTTTTTTCAACGGCCTTTTTGAGTACATTCATAGTCGCAAACATACAGGTAATTATTCCGGTTATTCTGGTTTCAGGATCTCCTGCTTTAATAACATCGACAGTATTCGGGATTATGGGACTGCCGGTATTTTTGATAATCTTTTCTATTATCGATTCAGCAGAAGCAGGGTTCAATGCTGAAGACCCCTGAGCATTGACAGGAAATGATATTAATGCCGTTAACAGCAATGATGAAATTAATGATAGTATTTTCATGATCCTTAATTATTATATTTATTTGGTTACTGTAAAAATATAAGAAAATATTCAAAGACATTAAATTCAGTGATGTCAATTAAATTGAGAATTAAGCAGCTTATCTTTTTTCTAAAATCCGCACAACTTTTTCAATTGTTATTAAGAACTGTATTTTTTGCCACTAAGCCACCAAGGCACAAAGTTACACCAAAGATAAGCCGTGAAAAATAACCCTTTGTGAAGCTTGCTGTCAGTAAATGATTTACGATTTTATTGTGATCGGTTCGGGCTTTGGAGGCAGCCTTGTATTAGTCCATATTACCTGCTTGAGGTCCGTTATGGTTAAGTCCAATCTTTTTGATATCTGGTTAAGATATCCGCCTTATACAAAACTCAAAACTAAAATTGCAAGCTTTCTCATGAGATAACGACGTCAACCTTCGCTAAAGCTTCGGATGACAAAGTACGACGCAAGACATAGGAATTTATTATCAATCTGAGTATTATAATTCTTAATTCCTGATCCCTGATCCCTGATTCCTGATTTCAATTCTTAATTCGTAATTCTTTAGTAAATTATTTTAATTTTGAATTATAACTGAAAATGACAAAGATGAACCAGGGCAAGCCAATCGTCGGATTCATAGGTGCTGGAGGCATAGCGAGGTCTCATGCCTATTCACTTAATTCATTAAAGTATTATTATGATGACGCTCCTGATATTGAGCTGAGAACTGTATGTTCTGAAACCAAAGAAAGCAGAGAAGCGTTTGGAAAGAAATTCGGATTTTTGAGATCATCTCATCCGGATACGTTTATAGCTGATAAAAATATTGACACTGTCTTTATCCTTAGTCCCAATAAAGTTCATTTTCATCATCTCAGTGCCGTTATGGGAATGACTTCGCTGAAACGAATTTACATCGAGAAGCCTGTGTGCTCAAATCATGAAGAAGAGATAGCAATAGCCAAACTGGCAAAAAATAACCCGGATGTTAAAATCCAGGTCGGTTTTCAGTTTCTGTTTGCTCCCGCGATCAGGGAAGCTCTTTCTTTCTGGAGATCAGGGGTGCTGGGAACACCTATACATTTTGAATTGAAATATTACCACAGCGACTACCTTAAAAAGGAGTATCGCTATCGAAGACAAACAAGGCTGACACCGGCACCTGACGGAGGCGCTATGGCTGATCTTGGATCGCATGCCTTAAGCCTTTTAATAGCCTTTATGGGAAACAATCTTTCGATAACAGGTGCCTTACAGGGCGGCCATTTTAAAGATGTAAATGAGGCATCAGACCTCTATAGCCAGATCTCACTTTATGACACTTCATCAAAAGCGGTCGGCACACTATCATCAAGCAGGATAAGTTCCGGAAGCGGTGATATTATTTCCCTGGTATTTTTCTGCGAAAAAGGATCTCTTCGCTATTCATCGGATATGCCGGATTTTTATGAATACTTTCTTGAGGATACAGGCGTATGGAACAGACAGGTGACCGGCAGCAGTTACAGACCGGTTTCAAATTTCCCTTCTGTTCATGTACCTCCCGGCTGGCTGAGGTCAATGATTCATGCACATTATGTATTTTTTACCGGCAATGATAAAAAAGCTTTTATCCCTGATATTGAACATGGTCTGGCTGTTCAGGGGATGTTGTATAAAACGGCTGAACAACTTGAAGCTTTCAGAAAACTCAGAACATGAGCTCTTTGCTTTCATTTTATAAATACGATCACGTTCAAAGTTCCATTATCTGTAAGCTTAGGTATCAAAGCATGATAAACAACTGTATCGGCACCCGTAATATCCTTTTGCACAATATTGACTGTTAGTGTAAGCTTATCATCAGGACAAGTTGTGCGCAAATCGTAAAGGATCGTATCATTCATATTATCAGTTGATTGTTTGCCTATAACGAGATCATAAGCTGAAAAATCTATGGTTGGGTGACAATCACCTGAAATCTCACTATCATAAGCTGCTTTGTCACGGATTATGATAGCGCTGTTAACCAGATCAACTTTAAGATTGTACTTTGTATCTGTGCAGCCATACTCATTATCAAATTGCATGGTTGACATCAGCACTTCCTTGCAATTGTCTTTCTTATTACATGATACAATTATCAGTAAAACGGCAAGAATTATTATACGATTTTTCATTTCAAATAAATTATCTTCATACTGTTTAATTTTTTGGACCTCTTTACGTTTTTTCCAGGAGAGGCAATTCAGATGTCTTTCAACTGTTCAGATAATCTGAGTTCATAGTCAATCCATTGTTGCTTTCCTGTTTGAAAAGCTGACACTTCCCCCTTTTCCGTTAATTATGCTTTTCACTATACTTTCTTTGTTGCCGTTCAGCCAGAAAATAATTTTATGGTGTATATCCTTTTCGAGAGCAGGAGGTGTTTCAATAGCATTATCAACAATAACAGGAGCATCGTAAAATACGTTGTATATTCCCAATCCCCAGGCTTCATGGCTTTTAACCTTATCAGATACTTTATAAGAAGCATATCCGAATATTCCATCATGTTTCCAGGCATCAACGGAAGGAGGATCATAAGGCATCTCACTCTGGTAGAAATATACCCTTCCATTGTTCCCGTTCCACAAAGTCTGGTATTCCTGGAAGTGCTCATTAAACAGGCCATAAATAGTCACATTATCCCCATTTACAATAAGCCCGTTGGCACATCTGTTTTTATCCCAGCCCACACCGTTACCATGGTCGGCCCGCCACAACCAGGTATGATCTACACAAACATCATTGCTGTTTATCACCATACAGCTTTTAGCTGTTCCCTGAGAAGGACCACCCACCCTGAAAAAAATGTCGTACAAGAATGTCGGATCTTCTTTATGTGACTTAGCTGACCCTGATTCCCCTGCACGGAATAATGCCAGTGATTTTTTACTTCCGGCGTCTATCGTCAGCCCGCAGACTGTTATTCCGTCAACATCAGATAATTCAATGGCCGAATTTCCGTTTAATGGCATTAATGACGGCATTCCAAGTCCCATAACTATTGTCCCCGGCCTTGTAATAAGAAGGCTTTTTTCCAGAGTATAAATTCCGGGTGTAAACAGCAGGTTTTTTCCTTTTTGTAAAGCTTTATTTATAGATTCGGAATTATCTACACCGGCTTTGGCTATATAGAACTGTTTAAGAGGAAGTGTTTTATCGTTATTGTCCTTGTTATTGATCCAGCCTGGTCCGACGCTATTCTGCTTTAGTTCAGGTATTTTAACACTAAATCCTTTTTCGTCAGATATCATATAGGGTTTTTCACGAATCAGAGGTGTTTTTTCAATAGTGGTATATGGCAGTTTAGGCCAGTCTTCAGCAGGTGCGCCCAAAACACCCACAAACATCATGTTCCAGTTTCCTCCGACCCATTTTCCCCATTGAGTATTCCTTGAAAACCATTGTTGCTGAGGACCTGAAGATACCACACCGTCGATCTTTGAATCAGCGAGGAAACCGCCACTGGCGTATCCCTTATCATATAACTGCAGATTGCCTTTGATATGGACCCTTCTCATGGGTGCAGCTTGTGAAACACCCCAGATATCTGTGGAGTCCTTTTCAGGTATTACAGTAAGATTTTCAATCGATCTCCAGAAATTTGTAAGAACACTGTTGTGATGAGTCGTATTTGACCTTACTGCTCCGGTAATGACTACATCTTCCGGTGAATTACCGAGTCCGATCACTTCCATATAGTAGCCTAATTGTATGTCAAGGTTGTATTTGCCCGGTTTAAGAAGAATGGCATATCGGTTTTTATTGAATTCACTTTTGCTTCCTTTTTGCCTGTTGAAGAGCGTATCCAGCACTATCTGGATATCATTCATATTCATGGAAGGATCAAACAGAAAGACATTTTCACCGAAAATCGAATTTGTGTACTTTTCAAAATCAGGTTTATTTTGTGAGTACCCGGATTGAAATCCGGATAAAAACATAAGCACGGCAAAAAGTAATACATATTTCATTCTCATGGCATTACGATTAGAACAGGAATTTATTTATTGATCATTTTTACGATATCAAATATAATCAGTTTAAAGGTATATTTGATTATGAATTATTTATCGGGCTTTATATTTTCGGGCGTGTTCATCCAGTATTTGTCATTACCCTTAACTTTTGATATGCAGTTTTTTTCCAGTGGCAGATATTGCATATAACAACTATCGGTAAATTGTGGTGATTTATTATATTCCTGGACAAACAATTCTCTATACTGGTATAATTCAACTTGTTTTGGATGATTCAGAATATTGCCGTCTGTATCCTTAATGTTTTGAATTCCAACTGTGCATTTTTGAAGCAGCTTATTGATATGCTCGTCTTTTAGTTTTATAAGCAACTTATATCCTGAGACCTGAATACTCCTGATTTTTTCTGATTTTTTCCCGACTATTATTTCATAATTCTTTTTATTGACTGCTGATACAGCATCAATTTTATTATTAAACTCAACAACCAAAGTCGACTTTGAATATTCAGAAGGATTCCAGTATGATCTTAAGATCCTGAAGTATGATTTATCGGTTGTGTCAACCATGTCAAAAATATTGTTGAATGATATATATTTCAGGCACATTAAAGAGCTGGCAGAATTTTCGTATCCATATTCAATATCAATATTAAACATCTCCTTATTTTCTTTTCCACCGGTATTATAGAAACACGAATAAATCAGTTTATGAATAGAATAATCTCTTGGTTGAATATAAATTGAACCTGAAGCTGCAAGCTCATCTCCGGTTATTATTGGCCTCGCCTTAAAATCAATTTTATACAGCAGAAGATCATTATTATAAACAGGAACGGGATCTGAAAAAGTATGATTTAACAGAAAGTCTTCCGAAAAATACTCAATGAAAGAGAATGATCTTGCGTCAAAGTTCCTGATCGCATCGTGAACCATCAGGATGAAGAGTTCGTTCCCGTTTTGATCGCCAAGTATTGCATTTGGTATAAATTTTTCAGAATGACTATAATCTGATGAGTTATCAATATTATAATATGGTGAAATAGCTATTCTTGGAAAATCGGTATTCTTTCTGAAATCAATCAACCGGTACTTGTTTAATATTGATTTGGTGGAGAAACCATTATCAAGGGTTTGAACTATAGCTTCATTAAGGTTAATATACTTATCTTCCTTTTTCTGATAATCCCTGTAGTATGAAATGTAACTAAAGGGATTAACAGGATAATTATCTTTTATCTTTCTTATAGCTCTTCCAATAATTCTGACAGATCCCAGCTTCTTCCTTGAAGCTATAACCTTAACCTCCTCAAGTCCGTATATAGACTGCGTCAGATAGATTTTATTTACTTCTCTGTTGGTAAGGTCTTTATATGATATTGATTGTCTCTTAAACCCGATACATGTAATAATTACACTGTCATTTTGGAAATCAGAATTACGGATTATCCTGAAATCACCATCTGCGTTAGCATAAACACCTAACTGATTATTCTTCAGCTTAACAGTTGCAAACGGTACCGGATTATGTGTGGTTGAATTTATGACTTTGCCTTCAATATAATATCTTGCCTGGGAGAAAAGACATATAGTATTAACCTGTAAGATAAAACACAATAGTATAATATGAAGTCTTAAATTACCTGGTTTTAAACGGTGTGGTAAATTTAATACGGGCATTCCGGAACCTCGTTAGGATTTATGGTTTACTTGAGAATGAACAAATTCTATACCAAAAATATTCCAAAAGATACTAAAATAATCATGATTCTGATCCATGAATCTGACTATTAATTAGAATGAACTTTAAACAAAAATGAATGTTTAATTTTTAAAAGTGATACAATAAATAACAATATGCAAACTATTTTAGGAGCAAATGGAACGATAGCTACTTTTCTGGCAAAGGAATTAAAAAAATATACAGATAAGATAAGATTGGTGAGCAGGAACCCGGTAAGAATCAACGAATCAGATGAGCTTTTCCCGGCTGATCTTACCGATTCTGCTATAGTGGAAAAAGCCATCGAGGGATCTGAGGTGGTATATCTTGTGGTCGGACTGGAATATAAGCTTAAGGTCTGGCAGGATAAATGGCCAAAACTTATCAGGGCAGTAATTGATGCATGTATAAAATATAATGCAAGACTTGTTTTTTTTGATAATATCTATTCATATGATATCATCTCAATTCCTCATATGACTGAAGATTCCCCTGTGAATCCTCCGAGCAGGAAGGGATTGGTGAGAAAACAGCTGGCTGAAATGATTATGGAGGAGGTAAGGGCAGGTAAACTTATGGCTATCATAGCAAGGTCTGCAGATTTTTATGGTCCTGCGAACAAGAGCAGTCTTTTAACAGAGATGGTTTATAAAAACCTTGCTAAAGGGAAAGCTGCTAACTGGTTTATTAATGCAGATAAAAAACATTCGTTTACATATACTCCTGATGCAGCAGAAGCAACAGCGCTGCTTGGAAATACCTTTGACGCCTTCAATCAGGTCTGGCATTTGCCAACTGATAAAAATGCTTTAACAGGCCGACAGCTTGTTGGTTTGTTCTCAGAAGAGATGAACGCCAAAAACAAGATATCAGTAATCCCGATGTGGCTGCTAAGAATAATGGGAATTTTTATTCCGCTACTAAAGGAAATGCCTGAAATGATGTACCAGTACGACAGGGATTATATTTTTGATTCATCGAAGTTTGAAAAAAGATTTAATTTCACACCCACTAACTATCAGGAGGGGGTAAGATTTATTGTCCGGGAATAAAAACGACTCACGACGCACGACGGAAACACCCTAAACATTGAATACCTTCCGCCTTTTCTCAGGATCAACTATTCTTGATATAAATTGTTTCAATTGTATGAGTGAATACAATAACATACTATTATTTGACGGGATCTGTAATTTATGTAATGGTCTTGTAAATTTTATTATTCGCCGGGACCACCATAAAAGAATTCTGATTATTCCATTGCAATCAGATGAAGGAAAAATGATAGTCAAAAAAGTCATTTCCGATAGTGAAGATATTAAAACAGTGGTTTATATAACCGGCGACGGCTATTTTCTCAGATCATCAGCAATAATTCACTTGATAAGGGATCTGGGCGGTTTTTGGAAGTTGTTTTATTGTCTTATCATTATTCCGGTATTCCTTCGTGATCCGGTTTATGATCTAATTGCCGGATACAGGTATAAATTGTTTGGGAAAAGAGAGAGTTGCACTATAACGTCACAGGAGATGGCTAAAAGGCTTGCAATATAAATAGTATTATTTAGGGACATATTAAATAAATCGATGATCAATGGTCAGATGCAAATTCTGATTAATTATATCTAACATTTGGTAAACATTTCATTTACAAGGTTGTTATATCATAAAAAGTGTCATGAAAGCACTGGTTGTGATAGCCCTAGTTTTGGCTGGTATAATTATCGTGGCAGGAATACTTGGTCTGTTTATCAGGAAAAAGTATTCAGTTTCACGGGAAGTGTTAGTAAATAAACCAAGGATGGTTGTTTTTGAGTATATCAGATTTTTGAAAAATCAGAATACTTACAGTAAATGGGCTACAATGGATCCTGATATGAAAACTGAGTTCAATGGCACTGATGGAAGTTCAGGTTTTATTTCTGCCTGGGACAGCAAGAAAAAAGAAGTCGGGAAAGGAGAACAGGAAATATTAAAGGTAACAGAAGGTGAAAAGGTGGAGTACGAGATCCGGTTCCTTAAACCATTTGAATCGACCAGTTCTGCTTCCATGACAACTACTTCCGTTTCAGATAACCAGACCAAAATTCAATGGGAATTCAGCGCAAAAATGAAATACCCCATGAATCTTATGTTGCTTTTCATGAACATGGAAAAAATGATTGGCAGAGACCTGGAAACAGGGTTACAAAATCTGAAAGGAATCCTTGAAAGAACCTGATTCTTTATGTAAAACATTTTTCTCTGATCAGTTACTAATTTCCTGGTGTATTTCTTAACATCGTGATTTAACTGATATGGCTGGTCAATCAGTTTAATTATCCAATATTTGTTTGTAATTTGCATTTGAAAAGTAGTAGAGACACAATGCATTGTGTCTCTACTACTCGCATACGAATAAATACAGAATAATGTCAACATGAAAAGCTTTTTATTTTTGTTTATTTCTCTTATTATTTCTTCAACACTTCCTTCTAAAAGCAGGAAAACGACCTGTAACGATAACAACGACACCAGGTTGAATCAACTCAAAACCGAAATCACAGAAAATCTTACCAAAAACCTTCTCCCGTACTGGTCAACAAAAGTACTTGATACCATCAATGGAGGATTCTATGGTCGTGTAGATGCCAATAATAAAGTTTACCCTGACGCTGACAAAGGAGGAATACTTAATGCCCGGATCTTATGGACCTATTCATCTGCTTACAGGATACTTAAAGACTCAGCTTATTTGAGCCTGGCACAGCGCGAAAAAGATTATATAATGGCTCATTTTATTGATAAAAAATATGGTGGTGCTTACAGATCAGTGACTGCACAAGGGGAGCCTTCCGATACAAGGAAACAGACCTATACTCAGTCTTTTTTTATATATGGATTTACAGAATATTATCGTGCTACAGGTGATATGGAGGCTCTTAAGATGGCTAAGGACCTTTTTGAATTATTTGAGAAATATGCGCTTGATAAGGAATCAAATGGATATTTTGAAGTTTTTACCAGGGACTGGCAACGATCGCATGACAGGCTGATAGGGGAATCCTCAATTAAGGATGAAAAAACTATGAATACTCATCTTCATATAATGGAAGCTTATGAAAACCTTTACAGAGTATGGCCCGATAAAAGGATGGCTGATCGCCTGAGAAATCTGGTTGAGATATTTCTAAATAAAATTATTGATAAAAATACATCACATCTAATCTGTTTTCTGGACAAAAACTGGAATAGTACATCAAAAACAGATTCTTACGGTCATGATATTGAATCATCATGGTTATTGTATGAGGCAGCTTCACTGCTTGGCGACCAGTCGCTGATATCCAGGGTTAAGTCAGTAAGTATTAAAATTGCCAATGCCGCCTCAGAAGGACTTCAGCCGGATGGCAGTATGATATATGAGAAAAACTATATAACGGGTGATGTAAGCAAAATGAGGAGTTGGTGGGTTCAGGCTGAGACAGTTGTTGGTTATCTGAATGCTTATGAACTTACAGGCACTAAAAAGTATCTTGATAATTCCATTAACTGCTGGAGCTATATTAAGAATAATCTGGTCGATAATAAAAATGGCGGATGGCACACTACAGTTGCTGACACAGGAGCAACCGCCAGCGGAGATAAGGCCGGTTTCTGGATATGTCCTTACCATAACGGACGTATGTGCATGGAAATTATTAAGAGAATATCTTCACAGTAAAATGTTGAATATTATGATGCTATCTTACCCTCTTATTCTTTAAACAACTTTGAACATTTGCCCAATCTTATATGTTTAATATGATCGTTCAAATAAAATCTTTCAGACAATGACAGCAGACGATAATTCATCGGAAGATTCCCGCTTAACAAAAGCGCTTAATCAACTGAATTCGGTTCTTGTTAGCGGCGAAACACTGGATGCATGGGCGGTGCAGCGAAGGCTATTTGCGCTAACCAACAGGAGGGTACTTATTGGAGCAACTTCCGGGCGCTTCATTGAAATAAAACGGGGGTTATTAGGGGGATTTGATATGACTGACTTCCGATGGCAGGATCTGGGTGATACCAAACTTAAAGTGGGAATTTTTGGAGCCGATATTACTATGCAAATATCCAAATTAAATGACCTGGCTATTTCAGAAGACTCCAATCAGTTATTGGTGCTGAAAGGATTCAGAAAAGAACAGGCTGAACAGGTATATCGTCTGGCGCAGACACAGGAACAGTCGTGGAGGGAAAAGAGACGGATTCGGGAGCTTGAAGAATTAAGGGCCAAATCAGGCGGCGTTACAATTGGAAACACACAGGGAGGTCAATCAACTTCCGGACTTTCGGGAGATGCTACTACTAAATTACAACAGGCAAAACAAATGCTGGAAAATAAACTTATTACAGATTCAGAGTATGAATCTATTAAGGCTCGGATAATCAGTGGATTATAGTTTTATGCCGATTAAATAGCGATAATTCCCAGACCCCTTCCGGTAAATTCTTGCATCCTTAAAAATGATATTAAAATTTATGTTAATAAAAACTATGGAAACATTTAATATATAATTTGTTTCCAAAGTTTTTTATTATATTTTTGCGGCATGAACGAAGAGCTGGAGAATATTCTGTTGAAAGCACGTGAACTGTACATGAAGTATGGGATAAAGAGCATCACGATGGATGATGTTGCCAGGGAGATGGGGATTTCTAAAAAAACTCTCTATCAGTTTGTTCGTGATAAGGAAGAGCTGGTTGAGAAGTTTGTGGATTTTGAGATCAGTTTAAGACATGAAGAAATAGGCAGGTGCTTTAAGAAAGGATACAATGCCATAGAAGACCTGTTTGAGATATCTATCTTCATGAACAGATTAATGCGTAATCAGAATCCTGCTACAGAATATGATCTGAGGAAATATTATCCTGTTCAATATCAAAAAACGATAAAGGCCAGAAGAGAAGGAATGTATAATTATCTCCTTTTAAATCTTAAAAAGGGGAAAAAGGAGGGATTATATCGCAATGAGCTTAATGAAGAAATTATTGCGAAACTTTATATATCGAGGTCCGAAAATATTCATTTTAATGAGCTTTTTACCGTGGAGGAATTTACTTCAGTCAATTTGTTTCTGGAACTTTTAACTTATCACGTTCGCGGTATTTCAACTGAAAAAGGGATAATTGAATTGGAAAAAAAAATAAAAGGTTTGGAAAATAGTAACATAAAATAATTAATATATGAGTTGGATTCGAAAATATCTTTTTACAATTATTCTGTTTGGATCGATTATTGGCTCTTATGGACAGGATAATAAAGAAGTTCTTAAACTTTCGGTTTCTGAAGCGCAGGAATTTGCTGTACAGAATAATCGTTCAATTCAGTCTGCAAAGATTGATGTCAAAAGTGCTGATAAAAAGATCTGGGAAAACCTGGCAACGGGATTGCCTCAGGTAAGTGTTGCAGCAAATTATCTTCATCAGTTTGTTGTCCCACAAATAAGTCTGGGCCCTTATCTTGACGTGAATTCATTGCCAGACGGACTTATCAGTAAAAATGATATTAAAAATGCGTATCTTAATTCACCCCCTTTTCCTCTTGGTGTGAGAAATAATACAACAATAGATTTTACCCTTTCCCAGCTTATTTTTAATGGCCAGTATCTTGTAGGCCTCCAGGCAACTAAAGTGGTTGGTCAGCTTACTCAAAAAAGTCTGCAAAAGACTGAGGATCAGACAAAAGAAGCAGTGGCAGGAACTTATTACCTTGTTTTAGTGCTGGGGGAAAATGTCAGATTGTTGAATGAAAGTCTTAAAACTGTAGATCAGACATACAATGATCTTTTCAAAATGAATCAACAGGGACTGAATGAGGAAACTGATGTTGACCAGATCAAGATTAACAGATCTAATATACAAACACTTATTGCCTCAATGGAGTCGCAGCGTGAAATATCACTGAAACTTCTTAAATTTCAACTTGGCATCGGATTTGATCGCAATATTGAATTAACTGACAGCCTCCCCGGAATCATTAGGCAGGGCAATATACAATATCTGGCTCCACAGAAGTATGATGTTAATAATAGTGTTGATTATCAGATGGTAGCAGCGCAGGAACAAATATCAAACCTGTTGCTGAAATCATCTAAAACGCAGTATCTGCCTACGATTTCCGCTTTTTACAGACATGAGGAACAAACCAATCAGCCCTCTTTTAACTTTGCAGTAAAGGATGTAGTAGGAGCAACCCTGAATTTTCCGATTGTCACAAGCGGAGTACGCAGTGCGAGGGTCGCTCAGGCCAGGTTTGACCTGCAAAAATCAATTCTGGCCAGAGAGGATACCAAACAAGGTTTAATTATGGAATATGAAAAAGCCACCAGCAGTTACCAGACTGCATTTAGTAATTATGTAACCAATAAGGAAAGCATGAACCTGAGCAAAACTATATATGACAGGACAGTTATAAAATACAAGGAAGGTGTATCAACAAGTTTTGAGCTTACTCAGAACCAGAATCAGTTTTTAACTGCGGAAACCAATTACTATAATTCTGTGCTTTCGCTGTTAAATGCTAAAGCAGAACTCGATCGTATTTTAAGCACAGGCAAATAAAAGAAATAGCGCTACAAAAATAATCCAAAGCACATAAAATATGAAAAACATCAAGTTAAGTATAACAGGAATAATGATTTTATTATTCGTTTATTCATGTTCAGGCGATAAAAAAGCCCAGCTTTCAAAATTGAAAAGCCGGCAATCTGCAATTGCAGATAAGATCAAGACTCTCGAAGATCAGATCAGGTTGGAGCAGAAGGATACCCTTGACTCTGAAAAATTTAAATTTGTAGGAATTACTGAAACCAACGAAAGACCTTTTGATCATTTCATCCGCGTTCAGGGCAAGCTGGATGGAGACAAAAATGCCGGTGTCTTTGCCGAAGCCCCCGGAACAATAATAGCCAAATATGCTGATGTTGGACAGAAGGTAGTCAAAGGACAGGTTCTGGCTCAGATCGATGACAGCCAGTATCGAAGCCAGATGCAAAGTCTTGAGGCTCAATACAAGCTTGCATCAGATCTTTTCGACAAGCAGAAGCGTCTTTGGGATCAGAAGATTGGAAGTGAAGTACAGTACCTGCAGACGAAAACAAATAAGGAGTCGCTCGAGCGCCAGATATCTTCATTAAATGACCAGATCGATAAATTCAAGATCAAATCACCGATTGACGGAACCATCGAAGAATGCAACATAAAAGTCGGAGGTATAGTTTCTCCTGATCCGCGTGCGGCAGCATACCGGGTTGTGGAATTCAGGAACCTTAAGATTACCGCTGAAGTGTCAGAGGCATATTCTTCAAAGGTACAGGTTGGTGATTCCCTCGTAGTTCTTTTTCCTGATATTAAAAAGCAGGTAAAAACGAAAGTGGATTTTGTAAGCCAGTACATTAATCCGGTCAACCGTACCTTCATTATTGAATCAAATATTAAGAATGGTATATCTGATCTGAAAGCTAATATGCTGGCAGAAGTTCGGATAAATGACTATCATTCTGATAGTTCTGTAATGTTACCGATGAATGTGATACAGACTGATCTTTCCGGAAGTTATGTCTATGTCATTCGCTCAAAAGGTTCTTACAGCGCTGCTTTCAAGCAACCTGTGATATTAGGTAACAGTTATAACGGGGTAGCCGAAATCAGACACGGTTTAAAGGTTGGAGACAGGGTTATTTCAGTTGGTTATCAGGAGCTTATTGATGGTGAATATGTTAGGTTTTAATTATTGTTCTGATATGCAATTCATTGGAGGATAAAAGAATATTTTCATGGAAAAAAAATATAAAGAATTTTTCGGTACCAGCTGGGCAATTGATAATAAGATCAGTAT
Source organism: uncultured Bacteroidales bacterium (assembly GCA_963815075.1). Taxonomy (GTDB): domain Bacteria; phylum Bacteroidota; class Bacteroidia; order Bacteroidales; family VadinHA17; genus LD21. The sequence goes on along the minus strand of CAWFFK010000015.1, from coordinate 101,902 downwards.
TTATGTCCTTTTATTTATTATAGCAATCTTCGGAATAATTAATTATAAAACTATTCCGAAAGAACAGATACCTGACATTGTAATCCCGACGATATATATCAATACCATATACCCGGGGACATCCCCTTCGGATATGGAAAACCTTGTTACACGTCCATTGGAGAAGAATCTGAAATCAATAAGCGATGTGAAAAAAATCACGTCGCGTTCAATCCAGGATTTCAGTGCAATAATTGTTGAGTTTAATACAGGGATCGAGATCAGAGAGGCTAAACAGAGGGTTAAGGATGCGGTTGATAAAACTAAAAATGATCTGCCTACAGATCCTTCATTTATTGAACCATCCGTAATGGAAATAGACCTGTCTGAGATTCCCATTCAGTATATAAACCTGTCGGGCGATATTCCGTTGGATCGGCTTAAGAAGTATGCTGACGACATGCAGGACAGGATTGAGAGTCTTCCGGAAATAACAAGGGTAGAGATAGGGGGCGCTCTTGACCGTGAAATACTGATCGATATTGATATGTATAAAATGCAGGCTTCAAGCCTGACATTCAGAGATGTTGAGCAGGCAGTAAGTCAAAATAACATGACAGTATCAGGAGGAAATATTGATCTTCAGGGAATGAGCCGTTCCATTAGGGTTGTGGGTGAAGTCAAAAATGTTGATGAAATTGGAAATATAATAATCACTACCGCCAGCGGTGCCCTGGTGAAAATCAAAGATATTGCTGTTGTTCGTGACGGATATCATGATCCTGAGAACTTTGCCCGTTTTAATACTAAGAATGTCGTTACTCTTAATGTAATAAAGAAAAGCGGGCAGAACCTATTGAATGCATCTGATGAAATAAAAGCTATCATTACCGACATGCAGAAGACGGTTCTCCCGAAAAATCTTGTAGTACAGGTTACAGGTGATCAGTCGAGATATACCAGAAATACCCTTAATGATCTGAATAATACGATAATACTGGGATTTATTTTTGTTGTGATTGTCCTGATGTTTTTCATGGGTCTTGTAAATGCCATTTTCGTGGGCTTTTCGGTACCGTTATCTATGGCAATAGCATATATTGTTCTTCCCTGGATCGGATTTACAATGAACATGCTTGTTATGTTCTCTTTCATTTTTGCACTTGGTATTGTTGTCGACGACGCGATAGTAGTTATTGAAAACACGCACAGGATTCACAAGCAGACGAGAATGGACATAAAACTTTCAGCGAAGTATGCTGCAGGCCAGGTATTTGAACCGATTTTATCAGGGACGCTGACCACACTTGCACCTTTTTTCCCGCTGGCATTCTGGCCGGGTGTTGTTGGGAGCTTTATGGTTTTCATCCCTGTAACTTTGATTATCACTCTCTTTGCCTCTCTGATCGTAGCATATATTTTCAACCCGGTATTTGCGGTCGACTTCATGAAACATGACGATGAGGATCGCCCCGTTCCATTGCCACGGGTATACAAAATAGCGTTTGCCGGCGCAGTTGTAGCTTTGTTGATGCATTTTGGCGGAATGCATGCCCTTGCCAATCTGCTGTTGTTCATTGATTTCTCTTTTGTAAGTCATAATATATTCGGATATAAGGTCCTTCGCAAATTCCAGTCGCATTTCCTGCCAGCTATGATGAGGAAGTATGAAAATCTATTAAAATGGGCTTTGAAAGGGAAAAGGCCGGGCAGAATACTCTGGGGAATGGTCGGGTTATTTGTTCTGACTATGGTCCTTAATAATATCGTCAAGCCAAAGGTTGTCTTTTTTCCCGATAACCAGCCAAATTCAATTTATACATACATAAAAATGCCTATTGGCACTGACATCACCGTTACAGATTCAGTAGCCCGGATAGTCGAAAAAAGAATCATGGGTGTTCTTGGTGAAAATAATCCTATTGTCGAATCAGTTGTAACAAATGTGGCATTTCTTGCTTCAGATAATAATTTTGATAATTCAAGCAAATCCTCAAACCTGGCCAAGGTTGGAGTTAACTTTGTTGAGTTCAAATACAGGCACGGACAAAATACCAGCGACTACATGAACAGGTTCAGAGAGGCAGTGAAGAATATCCCCGGTGCTGAAATAGTAGTGGACAAGACAAAGATGGGGCCGCCTACCGGAAAACCTGTGAACATTGAGATATCAGGAGATGACCTGGGTATGCTGGATAGGACCACTCAGCGATTCAAAAGATACATCGATTCTTTGCAGATAGCCGGAATAGAGGAACTTAAATCTGACTTTGCCTCTTCAAAGCCGGAACTGATAGTGAACCTTGACAGGGAAAGAGCAAACTTTGAGGGTATCTCGGCAGGCACGGTTGGTGATGCCATACGTACTGGTCAGCTTGGAAAAGAGGTATCGAGGTATAGGGAAGGTGAGGATCAGTATCCGATAATGGTGAGATTTAAAGAAGATCAGCGAAAAGATATTGAACAGTTGCTCAACCAGACTATCACCTACAGGGATATGAATTCGGGTCTTATAAGGCAGATTCCGCTTTCAGTCGTTGCGCATATAGATTATGTGAACAGTTACGGACAGATCAACAGACTTAACCTGAAACGTGTAATTACTTTATCATCGAATGTTCTCGATGGTTTTAATGCCAACGTCATCAATGCACAGATACGTAAAGCTATGCCCCAGTTTACATCGCCTACAGGCGTAAATATCCGTATTACGGGTGAACAGGAGGACCAGCAGGAATCAATGGTATTTCTTTCAAAGGCTATGATACTTTCATTGTTCCTGATCATGTTTATACTGATAACTCAGTTTAACTCAATGGGGAAGGCACTCATAATAATATCGGAGGTTATCTTCAGTCTGATTGGAGTTCTCCTTGGTTACATGATCTTTGGCATGACAATTTCCATTATAATGACCGGCATGGGAATTGTCGCTCTAGCGGGAATAGTTGTCAGAAATGGAATATTGCTTGTTGAATTCACCGACAGGCTGAAAGAACAGGGAAATAAAACCCGTAACGCTATTATTGAGGCAGGGAAAACACGTATCACACCCGTGATCCTTACTGCTACAGCTACGATACTTGGTCTGATTCCGCTTGCCATAGGGATGAACATTAATTTTTCAACTTTATTGACAAGTCTTAATCCACAGCTTCACTTTGGAGGAGATAATGTAATGTTTTTCGGACCTCTCTCATGGACCATCATTTTTGGTTTAAGTTTTGCGACATTCCTTACTCTGGTGGTGATTCCGGTGATGTATCTTGTCATTTATACAAGAAACGTAAGAAGACAGCGCCGAAGAACAAACAGATTGATTCGCCGGGGAAAACTGTAGAAGCACAAATTTTTTTTGACACATTTTAAAAAATAAAAGATGAAAAACCTTATTGCCGGAGCACTTCTGCTCATTTCATTTGCCTGTTTTTCACAAAAGCCTGATTCTGTTAAAACGGAAGCATGGAAAAGTATATACCGGGCAAGTGCTACAAAAATAAATGATCTGGTTCATACGAAACTGGATGTGAACTTCGACTATTCAAAATCGTGGATGTACGGGAAAGAATGGGTAACTCTGCATCCCCATTTCTATGCCTCTGATTCGTTAACTCTCGATGCAAAAAACATGACTATTATTGATGTGTCAATTATGAAAGCCGGTAAAACTACTCCGCTTAAATACAGTTATTACGGCAATATGCTCCATATAACACTTGACAGGACCTACAAAGGCGGTGAAAACTATACAGTTTTTATCAATTATATTGCCAGGCCAAATGACTCAAAAGTCAGCGGAAGTGCTGCAATAACAGGGGCTAAAGGATTATATTTTATTAATCCCCTGGGAAAAGAAAAAAATAAGCCCACACAGATATGGACACAGGGAGAAACCGAATCAAATTCCTCCTGGGTTCCGACTATTGATAAACCAAATCAGAAAACAACCGATGAGATCAGCATAACAGTTCCGGATAAATATCAGACACTCTCAAATGGTTTGCTGGTGAGCAGCAAGAAACACAAGGACGGGACCCGTACCGATACGTGGAATATGGATCTGCCGCATGCACCTTATCTTATGATGATGGCTGTGGGCGAATATTCAATTATTAAGGACAGCTATAAGGGTAAAGAGGTCAGTTATTATGTGGAAAAAGAATATGCTCCTGTTGCCCGAAAAATATTTGGGCTTACGCCTGAAATGATGGCTTTTTATTCACATATAACAGGTGTGGAGTTCCCGTGGCAGAAATATTCGCAAATAGTAGTCAGAGACTATGTTAGCGGCGCTATGGAAAACACAACTGCCACGGTCCATGGTTCATTCGCCCAGCAGGATGCCCGTCAGCTGGTTGACGGCAACAGCTGGGAAGACGCTATTGCTCATGAACTATTCCATCAGTGGTTTGGCGATTACGTAACAACGGAAAGCTGGAGTAATCTTACTCTGAACGAATCGTTTGCTGATCTGAGTGAAACCCTGTGGGATGAGTATATGCATGGCAGAGATGCGGGTGATGAACACAACTATAATGCCATGCTTACTTATCTGGGTAGTGGCAGTAGTAAAAAAGATCTGGTAAGGTTTTATTATAAAAGCCGCGAAGATATGTTCGATCTCGTTAGTTACCAGAAGGGTGGAAGAGTACTCAACATGCTTAAGAACTATGTGGGCGACAGCGCCTTTTATAAATCTCTGAACCTCTACCTCAATACTAAAAAATTCAATTCTGCTGAGGCCCACGATCTTCGTCTGGCTTTTGAGCAGGTTACCGGTGAGGATATGAACTGGTTCTGGAATCAATGGTACTATGGAAGCGGTCAGCCGAAACTTGATGTCAGCTATGATTATAATGATGCCGGAAAGACAGTTACTGTTACCGTAAAACAAAACCAGCCCGATAAGGTATTCAGGCTGCCGGTTGCCATAGATGTTTACCAGGGTAACGGAAAGCAACGTTATAAAGTCTGGCTTGAAAACAGAACTGATTCTTTTGCTTTTCCTGTAGTTACCAGACCTGCTCTGGTAAATTTTGACGGAGACAAGATCCTTCTTTGTGAGAAAAACGATCATAAATCGCTCGATAATTATATATTCCAATATAAAAATGCCGGGTTATATGTCGACAGGAGGGAGGCTATTGAATATGCTGCCGGGAAGCAGGCAATTGATCCAAAGGCATTCGACTTTTTGAAAACGGCATTAAAGGACAGATATTGGGGATTGCGATTGCTGACACTTGAAAGACTGGATCTTAAGACTGATTCTGTTAAGGGGGTTCTCGAACCGGTTTTATCATCGATGGCCTTTAATGATCCCAAAACTCAGGTAAGAGCCGGAGCCATAGAGGCACTGGGACGGTATAAGAATGAGAAATATATTCCATTATTTCTTAAATCGGTAGATGACTCATCTTACACGATTGCCGGTAAAGCCCTTATTGCACTTGCTGCAGTTGACTCATCTGCAGCAATGGCTAAGTCAAAGTCTTTATCTTCCCGGCATATACGGGGCGACCTTTCGGAGGCTGTTACAACTGTGCTCTTTAGATATGCCGGGGAAAGTGATTTTGATTCACTGGCAGCAAGGTTTAAAGAAACTCCTTTCGGTTCCGAAAAATTCATGTTGCTTCGTCCATTTTCTGATTTGCTGATCAGAACAAAGAACACGGACAACTTTAAAAAAGGCATAGATATGATTGTAGAGTTACGTGATTCAATACCGGAGGAATATCGCTATCGTATTGAGGGATTTATTAACGGGATGATATTTAACAGGATAATTATGGAAAAGAAGTCGATGGGTTTAAATGAGCAGGCGGATTATGTGAAATCGAAACTGCCTCTAAATAAGGAAAAGCAGACAACCAGATATATACCTGTGGAAAACATGGATAAATATACCGGAGAATATGATCTTGAGGGAACCACTGTAAAAATAGTTTTAAAAGATGACAAAACTCTTAACCTGGTTATTGAAGGACAGCCGGATATGGAGCTGACACCTGTTTCCAAAGATAAGTTTGAAATTAAGTATATGGACGGTTATTCATTGTCATTCACCAGCAATGAAAAAGGAGAAGTGACTGAATTTGTACTAAGTTCACCTGAAGCAGAGGAGAAAGCAACGAGGAAAAAATAAAGTGATGCTTCTCCTTCAATCTCCATCTTTTTAACCCCCTTAAAGGCGGGCTAATGGGTTACTCTGTAAATCCTAGATTTTAATAAATATCTTATTCTTATATAACCAGTAACACAGGTACCATAATGCAGCCCATACTCCCACACTGGCGATTACCTCTGTTCCAAGTTCGCCAGTCCATGAAAACAGCAACTGACTGAAAGGGGCGGCAATCCTGCCTAGAAGCTGAGCACCTCCGATGGAGAAGAAAAGATATATGAATATACTGTTCATACCAACAATAATGAATATTCCGGAACCTTTCAGGAAACGTTTCCTGACATCAATAAGCCAGTAAGAGAAGGTAAGAGCCAGTATGGCCCATCCGCCGCTGGCGAATACAAATGACGAGGTGGCTATCTTCTTGATAATAGGTGTTATATTCAGTAAATCAAGAGAGTATCCTATGATTAAAGCTGATACTCCGGCGATAAGCAGAATCTGAATTTTCTTCATGGCCGGTCTGTCACTCATAAGAAGCTTTCCGCATAAAACACCCCAGACCGTATGGGCAGTTGTTGAAACAAAATTGAGTGTTGCCCATTCACTGGCTTTATCGACGCCTTCTATTTTATTATTGAACCAGGCTCCTAGGTTCTCAAAGTTTACCCAGGGATGATTAAACCCGTCAACAGGAAAGAACCTGTAAGCAAGATCTATTAAAATGAGAATAACAAAAGTAAATATGATCTGGAACCTGAAGCTTTTATTTCGTATTAGGAAGGCAACCAGGTAAGTAACTGACAATTGAGCCAGCACATTCTGAAACCTGAATACCAGATGACCTGAATCTACAAAATAGAGAGCCCAACCGAAGAACAGGAGCAAAAAGGAACGCTTAAGAGCATGATTGAAAATAGTTTTTTGTGTATATCCTTTTTTAAGCCTGTTTGCCACAGCGAACGGGATTGCAACACCTACAATAAACATGAAGAAGGGCTGTATAAGATCCCAGAAATGAAGTCCGTGCCACTCATGATGGCTCAGCTCGGTTCCGAGAAACTGCATGAATCCATTGTGAAATTTACCAAGTTCTTCATACAAACCTGTTGATTCTCCGGCTAACATAAACATTGTAAATCCGCGAAAGAAATCGACAGATGTTACCCTTCCGGGCAAAGGCGATTCAGCTGATTGGGTGTTTGCATTCATTGTTAATATGTAATTAATTTTTATGTGAGAACGATAATATTTAATTCTTACTGGTATCCAAATTTAATATTATTAGTTAATGCACAAAAAAAATAAATAAGAATATTCTTTTTGAAGAACCTGAAATTCTTCATATTCTGTTTCAGGAGACTTTTCCTGGTTACATATTTCCATAATCAGTGAACCAACTTGACGGTAAATGATGTACTTTTACGGGCTTAATAAAAGGATAGCCAGCCAGGTTGAATGGTTGACGGATAAAATAATTTTGAATGAATAAAGCTGAAACCAGGATTGTCACGGACAAGAAGGTTAAGCCCAGTATTTTTAGTCTGCTGAAGCGCTATTTCGGGATGGTAATAGTGCTGATTTTAATGGCTTTGATGGGTAGCGGCGTAAATATGCTCATACCTAAGATAATTGCACAGGGGATTGATGCTTATTCCGCAGGTCATTTTAACATGGGTACTGTTATTACTGAATTTCTGGTTGTTGCTTCTGCAATATTTATATTCACTTTTATACAAAGTCTGCTTCAGACATTTGCTTCCGAAAGGGTAGCCAGGGATATGCGCACTTCACTCTCGGAGAAGATTTCACGACAGAGTTATTCTTTCATCTTGAAATCTAATTCTGCAAAGTTGCTGACAAACCTTACGTCGGATGTCGATTCAGTTAAAATGTTTGTATCCCAGGCTTTCGTAACAATAATTTCGTCGGCTTTTGTCATTATAGGAGTATCTGTGCTGTTGATACTTACTAACTGGAAACTGGCATTGGCAGTAATATCAATCGTTCCGATAATCGGTGTCACATTTTTCATGGTTCTGAGAAAAGTAAGGGTTTTATTCAGGCGTAGCAGGGAAGTAATAGATATGCTTAATAAAATTATTAATGAAAGCATTATTGGTTCTGCCCTTATAAGAGTTCTTAATTCCCAGCAACCGGAAAGTATGAAATTCCTGGAAGCAAATGTTGAGTCGCGTGATCTGGGATTATCAATTCTGCGTTTGTTCGCTACACTTATTCCTGTCATTATGTTTGTCTCGAACCTGGCCGTAGTTACGATTCTTGCTCTGGGTGGACATTTTGTGGTTGCAGGAAAGATGTCACTTGGGAATTTTGCTGCCTTTAACAGTTATCTTTTTATGCTGATTTTTCCAATTCTGATGATTGGATTTATGAGTAATTTAATAGCAATGGCCACTGCCTCGTATCAAAGAATATATGACGTTCTGGATACTCCCGAACCTAAAGAGGAAGGGGTTTACGACACTAAGATAAAAGGCGACATCGGGCTGAAGAATGTGTCATTGTCGATTGCCGGAAAGCCTATATTAAAGGATGTTTCATTTTCGGTGAAAGCGGGAACAAAAACTGCAATTATCGGACCTACTGCTGCAGGTAAAAGTCAATTATTATATTTGCTTACAAACCTGATATCCCCTGATTCCGGTTCTTTGGAATTTGATGGCATAAGTATTGATAACTATAAAAAGGAAGTGTTCCATAGTCAGATAGGGTTTGTTTTTCAGGATAGTGTTATTTTCAATATGACACTTCGTGAGAATATTGCTTTTAATGCCAACGTCACACCGGAATCGATTGAGAAGGCAATAGCTACAGCCGAACTGACTGATTTTATTGAATCATTACCTGATAAGCTGGATACAATTGTTTCTGAACGTGGTACCAGTTTGTCCGGTGGTCAGAAACAGCGTATTATGCTGGCAAGGGCACTGGCATTGAATCCTGCAATTCTTCTGCTGGATGATTTTACCTCACGTGTCGATAGAAACACTGAAAATAAGATTCTCTGTAATCTGGAAAACAATTATCCGGATCTGACACTCATCTCGGTTTCACAAAAAATTGCACCGGTAAGGCATTTTGAACAGATTGTCCTGTTAATGGAAGGAGAGGTTATTGCAATTGGCAAACATAAAGCATTAAAAGAGAGTTCTCCTGAATATGCGCAGATTTATAGCTCACAACATAGCACACAACATTATGAACTATGATCTGAATCAGGTTACAGGTATGACCGGGAAGAAAAAATCTGGTTTAGCATCACTCAGGAGACTTGTTGCTCTTATCCACGATGAGCACAGGAATCTGAGGATAGCTTTTGTTGCAATTTTCATTAATGCGGGATTTAACCTGCTTGGACCCTATTTAATAGGGTATACAATTGATACATATATACAAACCAAACAGTACCATGGGGTACTTGTTTTTGCCGGAATACTGCTGGCTCTTTATGTTATAGCATTTATTGTCAATTATGCGCAGATGCTTCTGATGGGCAGCATAGGTCAGCGCATGCTGTTCAAACTACGGAATGTAGTGTTCAATAAGCTTCAGGAGCTACCGGTCGACTTCTTTAATCAGAACAAGGCAGGGGACCTCATTTCGCGTATAAACAACGATACTGATAAGGTCAACCAGTTCTTTTCACAATCTCTGATGCAGTTTATTGGAAGTATTTTCACCATGACGGGAGCCGGCATTATTCTGTTGTCTATTAATCCGCAGTTGGGACTGGCAGCTCTTTCTCCGGCACTTTTGGTCTTGATATTTACCAAAGTCATTTCCCCCTGGGTAAAGAGCCGTAATGCAGCCAGTATGAAGAGTACAGGCGGTCTGAGTGCTGAAATTCAGGAGAGCCTTGCAAATTTTAAAGTTATTGTTGCTTTCAATCGTCGTGATTATTTCCGTCATCGCTTTGAGCAGGCAAACAAACATAATTATAAAAAATCGGTACAGGCAGGAATTGCAAACAATGTATTTATGCCTGTATATACCCTCGCTGCAAATGTAGGTCAGTTGATTGTTCTCGGGTATGGTATTTATCTTATCGGAAATGGTCATTTTTCAATAGGCTTATTGATCAGTTTTATTGCATATGTGACAAATTTCTATAATCCCCTGCGTCAGCTTGCTTCCCTGTGGGCCAACTTTCAGGTCGCAATGGCCGGATGGGATAGAATTTCACATTTGTTATCGCTCGAGAGTAACCTGAATCGGGTGGAAAATGTCAATAATCTTCCGGGCAACTCCTTCATGAGTTTTCTCGATGTATCATTCAGTTATCCCAATGGTAAAGAGGTTCTTCATAAAGTAAATTTTAACCTGGAAAGAGGTAAAACTTATGCCTTTGTTGGTCCCACAGGCGGTGGTAAAACGACTACAGCATCGCTTATTGCCCGCTTATATGATCCAACCAAAGGGACCATTTTATTGGATAACAAGGATATTCGTTCGTACTATCCCGAAGAACGGTGCAGAAAGATTGGATTTATCCTGCAGGACCCTTTTCTTTTTTCTGGAACAGTACGTGATAATATTTTATATGGTAATGATGATTATTTACACTATTCCAATGAAAAGCTTGCTGAATCTATTTCAGAAGCCGGTCTGGAAACATTGCTGGAGCGGTTTGACAATGGGCTTGACACCATTGTGCAGACTACAGGAGATAGCATCAGCCTGGGTCAGAGGCAGCTGATAGCTTTCATGCGCGCAGTCCTTCGTAAGCCTGAGTTGCTAATACTGGATGAAGCTACAGCAAATATAGATACTGTTACCGAGCAACTGCTTAACAGTATACTTAAGAAGCTTCCTGAATCGACTACCAGGGTCATAATAGCTCATCGTTTAAACACAATAGAGAATGCCGATGAGATTTTTTTCGTCAATACAGGGCAGATCATACCTGCAGGGTCATTTGACCATGCCATCAGTTTGCTTATGAATGGAGTTTCAGAAAATTAATGAGGATATCCGGTTCAGGTTACCCTGGCCTCGATTTAATTAGTAACTTAAGATTTGGTTAAGCTATAAAAATGAAAAAATATTGGTCCTGTTTATTTAGAAATCCGTTTTCATTAATTCACTAAGGAGTTATGTTAAAAATTTTGACTCTGCCCATACTAATTCTTTTTCAGCAAATGCCTGTAACTTTTACCGGTATTGAATATATTCAGGGCACTGATTCGCTTAAAGTATCTGTAAGGCTCAGTTATGAACTTTTCCTGCGCGATTACCAACAGACTATTTTTGATGATCTTGATCTTGAGGTTTTGCATACTTTCAAGCCATTCCCTGCTGATCTGGCTAACAATTATATTAATTCAAAAATAAACATTTATGCCAACAATAAACTGATTATAGGGAAGTTGTTAAAGATGGAAGAGAATGACACAGACGTCAGATTCAGTCTTTTCTACCGTGTGGAGAAGAAGCTGAAAAGCATTACAGTAAGAAATACCATTCTTACCGGGTTATACAGCGACGTAGAAAATCTGGTTATTATCAGGAGCAGGAATTATGAATCAGAAATAAAGTTTACTCCGGCACACAACGAAGAGACTTTCTTTTTAAACAAGCCCCCTTCATTTTGATCTGAAATCATAGTAAGATGTTAAAGATCTTAATTTTAAATAGTTTGCTTTTTTTTCATCCTGTACATGTTACACTGATAACTGTTAACCAGGCTCAGGAAAGTGATACGCTGAAAGTATTTTTCAGAATGTACTATGATGACTTTCTTAGGGACTATAAATTATACAACCCCGATTTTAAACCTGAGAAAAATAGTGAACCTGAAGATTTTCCGGATGAATTGATGAAAAAATATTTCGACGACAGAGTTCAGATTTACATTAATCATAAACTGCTTTCCGGCAGTATGTCAAATGTTTCCACAGACTCCTATGAAATCCGCCTGAACCTTATTTACCATTCAGATAAAAAGCCAAGAAATTTCAAGATCAGGAATCAGATTCTTATCGGACTTTATAGTGACCAGGCAAATATGGTCTATTTGAATATTAACAAATATGAGAACGCAATAAAGCTCACCGGTGAACACTTTGAGGAAGACCTCAGGCTTAAGTGAAAAAATACCTGTTCGGAAGACTATACGCTGTAATTTATAATCAACACCCTGCATTGCCACAGCAAACCCGCTTTGCGGGTTTGGGAAGGTTAAAAAATTTCTCAGGGATTACAGCCTCACTCCTTCGTCGTTCGGCTGTGATCCCTGAGGGGAGAACCTGGCAGAGCCACAGCCAACCCGCTTTGCGGGTTTGGGAGGGTTAAAAAATCCCGGGGATTACAGCCTCACTCCTTCGTCGTTCGGCTGTGATCCCTGAGGGGAGAACCTGGCAGAGCCACAGCAAACCCGCTTTGCGGGTTTTTTTGTTTTCATCGAATCCTTATCAAAGCAAGCTTTGAACGGCTTCTCTGAAAACAAAAACCCTTCGCCTGGTGGCGAAGGGTTTGCTGTGGCTCTGCGGAGAAAGAGGCTCTCACAGACATACATTAACATATTTCATGCCATTTCAGAAAACTGCTCTTAACCCCATAAATAGAGCATATTAATTGTTAATAACTATTTTTACATTTCATCTCATTTCATTTGATTTAATCAGGAAGTGTATGTATCTTTGTAAGACTATTACATACAATTATACATTATGAGAATCAAATGTAAGACAAATTTTTATCCTGAGAAACGAAATAAGGATGGAAAATTGATAACTGATAATGTGCCTATCTTCTTAAATTTTAGTTATAGCAGTAGAAGGATGGTTTATTACACCGGCTACCGAATTGACCTTGATAAATGGGATTCGGAAAAGCAGAGAGTCACAAAAGGTAATTTTAACAGAGATGGGATTAGTGCCACAATAATAAATGATCACTTTGACCTGTTGAAAACTACCGTTACCGATATTTACACTGAGCAGAAGGCAATAAGGAAAACTCCCTCAATACAATATTTGAGAAGTGAACTCAGGATAAGAATGGGAGAGGAGAGAAAGTCTTCTTCTTTCTTTGATAGGTTCAGTAGCTTCATTGAACTGGAAGGCCAGGCCAATACCTGGACAGCCGGGACCTATACTAAATTCTGGACTAATTACAATCATTTGCAGGATTTCGAGAAGAAGAAACATTTCAGTATTGATTTTGATAACATAGATGAAACTTTCTTCAATAAATACATAGCCTTCCAGCGAGATAATCTCGGACATAGGAACACTACCATAGCAAAGAATTTGAAGATTTTCAAATGGTTTATGAACTGGGCCACCAGAAAGGGATATAATAAGAACTTATCATATAAGGATTACAACCCTGACCTTAAAGGAATTTCCGGTAATAAGAAAATAATTGTCCTAAACTGGGAAGAGCTGATGCACCTTTATAATCTTGAACTGAAAAAAAACTATCTTGAACAGGTCCGTGATGTGTTCCTTTTCTGTTGTTTCACCGGACTGAGATATTCTGACGTTTATAACCTGAAACGAAGTAATATAACAGATGATCATATAGAGATTACAACAATAAAAACTGATGATTCTCTGACAATACAATTAAATCAGTATTCAAAGGCTATTTTGGACAAATATCTTTCTGTTCCATTTCAGAATGACAAATGTCTCCCGGTAATCAGCAACCAGAAATTTAATGAATACCTGAAAGAACTGGGACAGGAAGCCGAATTCAACCAGCCCGAAACAAAGGTATATTATAAAGGTGCTGAAAGGAAGGAAGAGACTTTCCCAAAATGGAAATACCTGAGCACCCATGTTGGAAGAAGAAGTTTTGTGAGTAATGCTCTTTATTTCAATATTCCTTCAGAGGTCATAATGCAATGGACAGGACATAAAGATCATAAAATGATGGAGAAATATATTCAGATAAATGAGAAGCAGAAACGCAAAGAGATGAATAAATTTAATGGTAACGGCAATGAACAGTAAATTTATTGAAGTACTTCGCGAGATAAGATTTCGCAAAAGTGCATTTCCGGATGCTCCTGATCAATTAGAAGCTGGTCTTATTGATTTAGAAAATACTATAAAAGAAAATATATTGAGTAATAGTGATACAATAAAAAAATATATTAATTCTGAACTTAAGCAGATCTCCGGGATAAAAGGAAAAATTGAATCCTATCTTAAGCAATTTCAGGATACTTATGAGAAAGCCGGTAATTATTCAGAGACATTAGAATTTGATAAAGAAATAGAATATCATACTTCAATACTTTATTTTATTGAAGATGCAGAATGTATATTGAACGAATATCTTAAAGCTTATTTCCCGGATAAGCATAAAAATCCAGAAAAGACATTTGAACAATTTCTCATCAATAATAACAAACCTGTATTTGCTGAGAAACTGAAAAAAGAATTTGAAGGGGCAAAGGGGCTGAATATCCGTTATATGGTTGAAGCTTTAATAAATCTGGGAATTATTATTATTAATGATCGTGAAAGAATGTCCCTGTATAATGCAATGACAAATTATTTTGACTGGAATATAGGACGTTATCAGGGAATCTTTGACTCTAAAAGCCTGGTTGAGGATAATATAAAAAAAGCTGAACAAAGAATCTCTGTTTTACTTAATGATCCCTCATAACTTGTATTTTCTTGTATACAAGATTAAACAATTGATAGTCAATTAAATATCCCAAATTAATGAATAATTTCGCATTGTTATAAATTAACAATTGCGCTATGGATTCATTAATCATTACCACCCCTGAACAGCTCAAACAGATATTGAAAGAATGTCTTGATGAATTTGTTCCTATCCCGACGCCTCCGCCATCTTCACCAGTTAAGTATTTGTACAGTATAAATGCTTTAGCGGATTTTCTGAACTGTTCCCCCGTCACAGCTCAAAAGCTAAAAAATTCTGGCAAAATACGCTTTTCACAGTTTGGCAGGAAATGTGTATTCAAGACTGACGAAATCCTGGAAGACATTTCAAAATTAAATAAAAAATAATATCAATAAATTTCTATTATAAACAATTAATTTATCTAAAAATGAACAATTTAAACGACTTAGAAAATGATTATCTGGACATCGACATCCATGCTGAAGAAACATCCAGTTATCTACCTGCACCCGCTGGCACACACATAGCAAGGTGCGTTTCTTTCATTCAATTGGGTACTCAAAAACAGGAGTACAATAGCATACCTGGTAAAGACCGGGCAAAAATTGTAATAGGCTGGGAATTACCGGAAGAATTGCATGTTTTCGACGAAGCGAAAGGGGAGCAGCCTTTTTGTATCGCGAACACTTACAATCTTGTGCTTGGTGAAAAATCAACTTTCAAGATTCATATGCAGAGCTGGACGGGCGGAAAAATAAATAAAGAATTCAATCCGCTTATTATGGTAGGCAAACCATGTACCTTAACTATTGAGCATAGGCCTAAGGTAAGCGACCCCGACAAAATAACTGCAAAAGTTATAAGTGTTACAGGCTTAACCCGAAATCAAACATGCCCTGACCAGGTTAATGCAACTAAGGTGCTATTGTTTCAACGCTGGAACCAGGTATTGTTTGAAAAACAACCTGACTGGATAAAGAAGAATATCGAAGCTTCCCCCGAATATAAAGCTTTAAACTTGCAACATACGAAAGGAAATAATGAAGGCGTTTTTCAAAAAAAACATATATCCGATGCAACACAAACAAAAATCCCCCCAGCAACGGAGGGACTTAATAATGACGGATTACCTTTTTAAATATTAACCGGGATGCTGGCTAAAAACTGATGCGGCACGAAAAGATACCAGAAGGTTAGGCTGGCATCCTATTTTTTTACAAATATATGAAATTTTCATATTACAATGCAGGAATAACTCAGACGATACCTGACAGGCCGGT
Organism: uncultured Bacteroidales bacterium; assembly: GCA_963815075.1. Lineage (GTDB taxonomy): Bacteria > Bacteroidota > Bacteroidia > Bacteroidales > VadinHA17 > LD21. The sequence continues at coordinate 85,888 of CAWFFK010000015.1, read as the reverse complement.
TAATATTAAAGAAATAGCCACTTTAATTTATAGGGATGAAACGCTGAAAAGCAAAACTGCAACATTAAGAAACTTACAGAATAAAAAGAAAAAAGGTGAATATAAGTCTTCACTACCTTACGTAACATTTTCAGGCGAATTCACACAACGGGCAAATGAAAAACTCATTTCACACTCAGGATATATTTGTTGTGATCTGGACCATATTGGAAGTAATGGAGAGATAAAGAAATTTGAAAAAGAAATTTCTGAATACTTTACACCTGCATTGATGTTTGTTTCACCTTCAGGTGATGGATTAAAAATTGTATTTGCAATAGACATCACTAATGGTACACATTTACAATATTTCGCAGCTCTTGAAACTTTCTTCAAAACGCAGTTTTCTTTAAATATTGATGCTGCCTGCAAAGACATTGCCCGAGCATGTTTTTTATGCCATGATCCTGAATTGCTTTATTTTGATAATCCCGATATTCTTGACCAGGACTTTATTTCTAAATGTATAATTGCGGACATACATGAAAGCCTGCCTAAACTCGATATAGAGGTTGCTGATGAAACAAATAGTTATGAGGCTGCCAAGCAATGGACTGATACCAGGATAACCTTCATAGAGGGCCAGCGCAATCAGTATATAACTGCACTTGCTGATACTTGCAACAGGTTTGGAATACCAGAGAATGAAGCTTTGTCGAAAATGGAAGAATTTGCTTCTGCCGGCTTTGCTATAAAAGAAATAGAAACAACTGTAAAAAGCAGGTATTCACATATCGAATGGTTTGGGATCGCTGCAAGCGCAGAAACTAAAAAAGACGTACCTTATATAAGAGTAGGATGCGATTATTTTAAGGTTATTAATAAAAAAGACAGATATGGTATTGTCAGGCGCGACCTGAAGAGATGGACAAAGGACACCATATTAATTGACCACAAACGAAAATATTTACAGCATATACCGAAGTATGATGATTTTATTATGGTGCCTGATAATTTGAATTACCAGCCAATAATAAATAACTGTTATAATCATTTTGCGCCTTTCTGCCATATTCCTGCACCTGGGGAATGGTTATGGACGGAAAGACTTTTAAATCATGTTTTTGGAGAGCAGTATGACTTGGGAATTCGTTACATGCAGATTCTTTATTGTTATCCGCAATGGGCTACTGTTATACTGGCTATTGTATCGAAAATACAGAAGACAGGCAAAACAACCTTTATAAACTGGATTTGTATGCTTTTTGGCAGCAACGCAGCAGTTATTTCTTCCTCCGACTTTGGTAGCATATTCAATGGACATTATGCAACAAAAAACATAGTAATAATTGAAGAAACACTATTCGACAAAAAATTAACAATAGAAAAGTTGAAAGCACTTGCTACACAAAAACAACTATCTGTAAACAGGAAAAATATTGACCAGTTTAATCTTGAATTCTTTGGTAAGATAATTTTAACTAGCAATTATGAAGACAAATTTGCACAAGTAAACCCGGAAGAAACGAGGTTTTTTGTCAGGAAATTAGGCATACCTGAATTTAAAAATGCAACTATTGAAAAGGATTTGCTTAAAGAGATACCTGCATTTTTATATTATTTAAAAAGCTTACCCCCATTATCTGAAAATATAGACAGAAGTGGATTCACAAGTGAAGAATTGAAGAATACTAATCTTAAGGCGGTGGTGGAAGAATCCAGGAGCGGACTATATAAAGAAATAGAAATCTTTGTTGCAGAATTCTTTGAGAATCACGACATGGCTACTTTCCGCGCTTCAGCTATTGATATAAAAAAACAATTCTTCAGCTACGATAATAGTATACCTGTAAATTATATAAGACGTGTCTTAAATAAGGAGTTTGAAATGGATCCTTTGGAGAACCATAGATATACACCTTTCGAGGAAACTACCGGAATAAGTAAGGTTGGGACGCCCTTTTTATTCAAAAAAGCCGATTTTGTTGAAAATGTTGAAAACTCAAATGAGCTTTCAACACCTTTTTGACACTATAATAAACTGAATATTAAATATATAAATGATTTGTTGAAATGTTGAAAATAAAAAGCACTATTCGCCACACGCGTTTTTTAATCTTAGAATACTATAATAGGTATTATAAGAATACCATATATATATATGAAAATCGTGTATACAATATATATAAAATATTTTCAACATTTCAACAAAACGCTATATATAGTATAATATCAGACAGTTAACCCTGTTGAAAATGTGTTGAAAATGTGTTGAAATGTTGAAAACTTTGACTTAAAATTTATTAAAATAAATATTTTGAAGTACACAATTAAAAAAAAGAAAAAAAAATGGAAACAAATTTTAGAAAAGACGAGTACAAAGACCGTAAATTTTCGGTTTCAACATCAATTCTCCCAGGAATCGAATCCAGAGGAACTGCAACAATTTTTGGCAGTTTTCAAAATGTTGCCTGGGGCGAGCTGGTTTGCGGTCAGGCTGTCAATTATCACGTTTTCAGTCTGGTAAGAGACAAAAAGGGCAAAGTTAGTGAATGTGTGATCATCCCGGCAGGGCATTGGGAAAACCGGGACGGATCAGCCCGAACATTAGGCACGAAGGAAGAGGTTGAGCGACTTTTTGAAATTATGCAAGATCAACTGATCGACGCTGAAGAAGTGAAAAAAAGGGAAGATGAAAAGAAACAATCACTCGCTGACATGGTGGAAGAGAGAGCGCAAAGGGGTGCTGAAATTAAGGCTAAACGCCAGGATTTAGAAAATGAATTTCAAAAATTATCTGCCGGCTTAACTATTGATGAAATTTTGAATGATAAGGCTCTTCAGGACTTAACATTAAAATATATTGTATTCGATCGTTGTTTTCCCCCACGCATAAAAAGATAAAATCATGGAAAAACGTGATGTGTTTTATTCGGAAGAATATTTAAAATATATAGCAGGACTTGATGCTGCTAAAAAGAAAACTACCCCTGTGGCAACAATGAAGGGGTTATATAAAAAAATGACCCCCGGACAGCAAAAACTTTTTGATGAATTTCAATACCTGAAAAGCAAAGCACGCCTGGAAGAAGAACAGGAGCTAATAAAAAAAATTGGTTATAACACTAAATACAAAAAGACTCATGGAAATCAGCGATAATGCAGTTCACTCCGGTAAAATAATATTTTTCCGTGCTGAAGCTGGCTGGGGCTTCCTCGGTGATGATTCAGGGGACGATTATTTCTACCACATATCAGGTGTAAAAAATGGCTATATTCCTTCAATGGATGACAAAGTTACTTTTGTCCCTGCTGCCGGGAGAGACGGCCGCCCCTGTGCCGTTCAGATTAAACCAATAAAATAGTTATGAGCAATCATTCTTCGGGTCGGAACCCTGATCGCATCCAGGCATCTGTCAGTAATTATGAACGAATGATTCAGATGAAGGCTGAAGCTAAACGGATATTGCGGAAGTCACCTGATACGGCAAAGATGTTTAGCATACATCTGCCATTTTACAGATGTACCTTTTATCAATCTTCAGGTGCAAAGCAGAAACAGGCACTAAAACGACTTCGGGCTACATATCCTGAACACAAGATGATATTAAAACAACCTGTAAAAATTTAATATTATGACAAGAATAATGAGAACAGATTTACAAAGTATTTCTCAGTTTGCAAAACTGCATAAACTGAGCCGTCTAAAGGTTTACGAACTGATTAAAGCAGATTATTTTTCCATAGAAAACATTGCGGGAACCGATTATATTAACATCAGTGATCCGGCAATAATCAAAAATGCTCTGAATACAGTTAGTAAGGATAAGCGGGGGACATGGACCCGGTCTTATAATAACAAACCCTCCCGAAATCGGGACGAAAACGATATTGAATTTGAACGAGAATGGCGTGAATCAATGGAAATTGAAGACCCTGGTAATTAATCAGTTTTTTTTTATGGGAAAGTACAAACAATGTGTTTTTTTGTGCAAGCAAGACTTTGCGGGTATATCAGGCAGATGGTCAGTTATTTACAGATGGCGTATCCCTTATTAATTATTAATCAATTAGTTACATAATACATAAAGCAATGCCGACAATCAATTTAAACAGAAAAAAAAGAAAATACATTGTTACTGCCAATACTTTAATGTTTCGTTCATGGTATAATACAAAGACTTGGAAACGTTTGAGGGCTGCAAAGAAGAGAGCAAACCCATTGTGTGAGAATTGTTTAAAGGCAGGACGAATAACTCCTACAAAAGAAATTCATCACAAAATACCGATGGATAAAGATAACCCTGACATGGAACTATGTTATGACTGGGACAATCTTCAATCTTTGTGCCCGGAATGTCACAGGCATATACAAGCGCAACTTAGACGGGACAATGACCCGCGAAAGAAGGGCAAATAAAGCCTTCTAAGAGCCTTTCTCTCTATAGCAGTATGATACCATTAAAAACCCCGGTTGTTTATGCCGGGGTCTGTCATTTAGCGAAAAAAATCAATACTTCTTTTTAAAGGAAATTTTAATTTTTCTTCATTGCGCAGTCGATTCTCTTTAAACTTTTTGATAACAAGTGAATCCGGGATATTTATATCTGCCTCAACAACTGTTTTGCTGTCGATGCGAACAAGCTTTTTTTGAGGTTTTTTAATTGCTTTCATTTGGCCCCTCCTCAAAGTTATTTATAATAGTGATAAGCAGTAAAACGAGCCAGTATAAAATGCTAATAATAAGCAGAGCTATTGACAGCCATTTCATCAAAGATGAAAATGTAGGGTAAAACAGTACTGCCAATATACATAACACGAAAAGGAATGTTCCTATTAGAGTTTTCATTGCAGTTTTGATTTAGCAAATATTGTCTGACCCGGTAAGATTCGACGCTGACAGCTGGTCAGTGAGATAAAAGCAACAAAGAAGGTAACTAATCCGACAATAATAAGCAGTCGGTAAATTATACGCTCAGTCCGAAAAATATGCTTTCCCGGAATGTCAAAACCATATAAGCCTATCATTTCCTTGCCCTCCATTTAATTTCTTCAATACCATAGACGCCAATAGAAAGCATGGTAAATGAAACAATGATGCAGAGAACCATCAAATTAAAGCAGTCAGGGGAGAATGATTTAGATAACATTGTCCAAGCAAGGACACTAAGGGAACCTAATCCGCCGACAATAGTCAGCAACAAAAAAAAGATTTTCATTTTCGCGGCTTTTTAAATTAAAAGGGCCTAAGAAGTTAAAAAGGCAGAAGCCGCGAAGCAAAACTGCCAGATCAACCCGAAGGCCCCGTATTGTTAATAATTTGACTTTAGACATTAGTTCGCGGCTTTTTGTCAATATCAAAATTGCACCTTATAATTGATTCATACAAATTTATTTTTCATTAACTGGTTTTCAACAAATGTATGTAAGTGATACTGTATTAAAAACAAAAAGCCTGCAATCTATTGAATTACAGGCTCATTATAAAATTAAGTGCGGAGAAAGAGGGATTCGAACCCCCGGATCCGTGGTAACAGATCAACGGTTTTCAAGACCGCCGCATTCGACCGCTCTGCCATTTCTCCGCCGCAAAGATAATATTTTTTTGTTTTTTTGGAATTTTTTAAGAAGAATTGCGTAAAGTGCATAAAAACAGCATTATAAGGTTTTTTTTAACAGGATATGAACAATATGTTTAAATTATTGTCCTGGAGATGAAGATTAGTGAGCTTATGCGACATTTTTAACAAAAGTTGGATTTTATGCAAAAATGTAGTAATTTTGACCTAAAAGTGGCACTAATTGTGGAAAAACGGAAAAATAAATTTGCACATGAATTAAAAAAAAATAAATTTGTATTTAATTAGTAAGATTGGTCTAACCATAAAATCATTCATTATGACAAAAAAAGAATTAGTTAATGCAATCGCTGCTGATGCAGGACTTTCAATTAAAGATGCCGGAAAAGCTTTAAATTCATTTGTTGGAGCTTTTGGAAAAGCAATGAAAAAAGGGGAAAGAATACAGCTCCCCAGCATGGGTACTTTTAAAGTTGACAAAAGAAGTGCAAGAGTAGTGCGTAATCCTCGTACTGGCGCTAAACTTAATGTTCCTGCTAAGAAAGTTGTTAAATTCAAAGCAGCTCCAGCACTTAACAAAGGTCTTTAATCTCTGATGATTGAGATTGCCCAGGGGTGTTTTAACACCCCTTTTTTTTGTTACCAGGTAAAGTTATTGCGATTAATTAATTTAATTTGTAACAATAATTAAATAAAAGATTATCAACTTTCGTGGTATTGTTGATAAATGTGAATGTTTTTTATTATTTTTGGAAGTGAAATTTCTTGCCAAATACGTTAACGCATGAACTGTATTATTGTAGATGATGATCAGCTAAGTTGCAAGATTCTTGAAGGATACGTGAGTAAATCTACTTCCCTTAGCCTGATCGGGACATTCAGCGATTCGGTGGCGGCAAGGAATATTCTTACTCAGAGGAAAGATATCGACCTTGTTATTCTCGATATTCAGATGCCCGAACTGAACGGATTTGATTTTATAGGCAGTCTCGACTTCCCTCCTAATATTATAATAGTATCGTCTGCTGAAGAATATGCGCTTAAAGCATTTGACTTCAATGTTGTGGATTATCTTCTTAAACCTGTCTCCTATGGTAGGTTTTGTAAAGCTATTGATAAGACTGTCAGGTACTTTGCGCGTAAAGAAGTTAATAATACAGGCGATGAAGAGATATTCCTGAAAAAAGGATCCTCTCTTGTGAAACTTAAGCTTGGAGATATTATTTTTATTGAAGCTCTTGAGAATTACGTGACCCTGAATACAAGTAATGATAAGTTTACTATTCATTTTACAATGAAAGCAATTGAGAGTCAATTACCTTCAGCTGTCTTTATAAGGGTCCACAGGTCTTATATTATTAACAAGAGCATGATCCAAACCATAAAAGAGAACTCCCTGGATCTGAATGTCGGGGGAAGTATCAAAAGCATTCCGGTTGGAAAATCATTCAGAGACTCCCTTCTGAATGACATTAATGTAATGGCCAGGTAATTTCTGCATTTTCAAATGCTTACTAACCGTCAACTTTTTTTGCGGCATCTTGGACAGACCTCATCTTCACCTTTATTAGTTGAAATCGTCAGGGCTGATGGAGTTTTTATGTACGGTCCGGATGGTAAAGAATATATCGATCTGATCTCAGGCGTATCAGTCAGTAATACCGGTCACGGTAATAGAAAAGTTATAGAAGCAATTAAAAATCAGGCAGATTCATATATGCACCTGATGGTATATGGAGAGATGATACAAAGTCCCCAGGTTAAATATGCTGAACGTCTTGCCGGGATTCTTCCACGGGATCTCGATTGCACATATTTTGTTAATTCAGGATCGGAGGCCGTGGAGGGTGCCCTGAAGCTGGCTAAAAGATACACGGGAAAGAGCAGAATAATATCTTTTAAAAACTCATATCACGGATCTACACATGGTGCTTTAAGTATCCAGGGTAGTGAACTTTATAAGAATGCCTTTCGTCCATTGCTTCCCGATACGCACCTTATTGCTTTTAATGATGAGATATCTCTTGAACAAATTGACAGAAATACAGCCTGTGTGGTAGTTGAGCCTGTTCAGGGAGAAGCAGGTGTTATTTATCCGGAAAAAAATTATCTCGGAAAGCTTAGAAAAAGATGTAATGATACAGGCACACTGCTGATATTTGATGAAATTCAAACGGGATTTGGCCGCACAGGATTTATGTTTGCTCTTGAACGCTTTGGCATCGTGCCGGATATTCTTCTTCTTGCTAAAGCCCTCGGAGGAGGAATGCCGTTAGGAGCTTTTATCTCATCAAAGGATATAATGAATTCATTTGCATCTGATCCGGCTCTGGGGCATATCACAACCTTCGGGGGACATCCTGTCTGCTGTGCTGCAGGTCTTGCCTCCCTCAATGTGATTATCGATGAAAAGCTTGTCGAAGCGTCGGCCTCTAAATCGTTTTTGTTTAAAAAGGAACTAAAGCATCCCCTTATTTCAGAAATAAGAGGTGAAGGTCTTCTTCTGGCAGTTCAGCTTAATGATAAGGAATTAATTCATTATGTAATTGCCAATGCCCCTGGCTATGGATTGATTCTCGATTATTTTCTTTTTTGCAATGATGCTTTCAGGATTGCTCCACCGCTTATTATCAGTGATGATGAAATAATATTGGCATGTACAAGGCTGAAAGACCTTCTGAATAATGCAATGAACAGTAAAAAAAGCAAATGAGACGGGCACTTATATTTCTGATTATTATTTATGCCATTGCATCCGGAGTTTCAGAAGGACAGAGCTTAACAGGAAATACCCCCGATGCCCTTAAGAAGCTTTTTAACAGACTGATAAATAATTATAATGATACCGATAGGATAAGGATTAATGATTCAATCAGGGTTATTATCGGGACCTGCGTTAAATCCGACAGCATATTCAACCAAAAGTTTACCGATCTCCGGTACCTTGGACAGATAATGTCCCCTGATTCCCTGGTAAAGATAGTGACATGGAACCTGGTTCTCAGTAACGGCAACGGAAAGTATTTTTGTTATTTTATCACGAAGCATGGAACAGGAACCGGGAACGCAATATACAGTTTATCTTCAAATTACAAAGCTGGTGCCGTTTTGACTGATACTACCTATTCCATATCAGACTGGTATGGCGCTTTATATTACGATCTGAGGCCAATAGATTATGACGGTATCCGCTACTGGATTTTGCTGGGAATAGACTATGGAAATCCTGACATTTCAAGGAAGATAATTGATGTTTTGAGTTTTCCTACAGACAGTACACTGGTCCTGGGGAAAAAATGGTTCTCCGCAGCAGGAAAAACAAATTACAGAGTAGTTCTTGAATATGCATCAAATGCCATGATATCTTTACGTTTTAGTTCAAATAAATCAATCGTATTTGATCACCTGGTATCATTTTCCCCTTCTTCTGCAGATAACCACCAGTACTATGGTCCTGATTACTCTTCTGATGCATATATTTTCGGGGACGGAATCTGGAAATTGAATATAAATGTTGACGCGCGAAATAAAGAATAACTATCTTTATTCTTGATAATCAATAAACAATATATGGCCAGGAATATCAAAACATATCTTTTCTGCTTCGACGACCACAGAAGTTTTACTGAAGATGTGAGAAAAAGATTCCTCGACCCGGAAAGATATACTGTAATATCATACCCGACACGTGAGGAAATTATAAGGCACCTGGGAGAGGTGAAAGAACATAATTTCTGTAAGATAGCAATATTGGGTATGCACGATATCGGAGAGGAGATCAGGTTGATCGACAAACTTGCTAATGAAATAAAAGCAGCAGATAGTAGAACAGGTCTTATCCTGTTATGTCCGTCTGAAAAGCTGGAAGAAATAAGAAATTCAATCAGGTACAATATTGATGCATACATACCAAGAAATTCCAATTCAATTCTTCGCATACATAATACCGTAAAAAAACTGATCAGCGAACATAGTATAGGAATATTCAAAAAGAGAAGAAATATATCATTGTATATACTTATTGGTTTTGTTGCTCTCTCAGTGCTTGTAACACTTATAGCATTTTTCAGACTACCGCAGTATTTTTAACAACATCCTTTTTTTAATCAGCGATAATCTGCGTGATCTGCGGGAAACTCAACATATTTTCCACTGATTCCGCAGATTTGAACAGAAAACTAATAATATCTCCCGCTGATTTTGCAGATTTGCCCGGATCAATACAGATAAAGTGACTATTTGTCAGTATCAGACTTACGGCACAGCTTTTGAGAGTGGAGGGCAGGTCATTTATGTTAAACTTAAAAACTATCAGATATGCAAACCGGAAAGATTGGTGTAACAACTGAGAATATATTCCCTATAATAAAAAAATTCCTTTATTCAGATCATGAGATATTTCTCCGTGAGCTTATTTCAAATGCAGTTGATGCCACACAGAAACTGAATACAATGGCCTCAGCAGGCGACTTTAAAGAAGTAATGGGCGACACTACGATTCGCGTGTCATTTGATAAAAAGAAGAAAACTATCACAGTTTCTGATAAAGGCATAGGGATGACGCAGGATGAGCTGGATAAATATCTGAACCAGATTGCATTCTCAAGCGCAAATGATTTTCTTGACAAGTACAAGGACCAGACAAATGCAATAATCGGACATTTTGGACTTGGCTTTTATTCTTCGTTCATGGTGTCCGACAAAGTTGAAGTAATAACCAGATCATATCAGGAAGGGGCAAAGCCGGTAAAATGGACATGCGATGGAAGTCCTGAATTTACAATTGATGAGGTTGAAAAGGAGGAAAGGGGAACTGACGTTATATTATATATTGACAAGGATTCCAAAGATTTCCTGGAGGAGAATAAAATTGAACAGCTTCTGAAAAAATATTGTAAGTTTCTTCCCGTGGAAATAGCATTCGGCAAAGAAAAAGAATGGAAAGATGGCAAGTATGTGGATACAGGGAAAGATAAAATCATTAACAATACAAAGCCTGCATGGACTCTCAAACCCGCCGATCTTAAGGATGAGGATTATCAGAAGTTTTACAGGGAACTTTATCCTGCTGCAGAAGAGCCATTATTTAATATACACCTTAATGTCGACTATCCCTTTAAACTGACCGGGATTCTATATTTCCCAAAGATTAAGAGCAATATTGAGATACAGAAAAATAAAATACAGTTGTATTGCAACCAGGTGTTTGTAACAGACTCTGTTGAAGGCATTGTTCCTGAGTTCCTGACCCTTCTGCATGGAGTTATCGACTCGCCGGATATACCTCTTAATGTTTCAAGGAGTTATCTGCAAAGCGATTCAAATGTAAAAAAGATATCAAGCCATATTACCAAGAAGGTAGCAGACAGACTAAATGATATATTCAAGAATAATCGCGAAGAGTTCGAGAAAAAATGGGATAACCTGAAGCTTTTCATCGAATATGGAATGATAACTGAAGAAAAATTTTATGAGAAAGCCTCCAAATTTGCTCTTCTGAAAAACACAGAGGATAAATACTTTACCTTTGAAGAATATGAAAAAATTATAAAAGAAAATCAGACTGACAAAAATAAGACACTGGTTTATCTTTATTCCACCAACAAAACCGACCAGTACTCATACATTGAAAAAGCGAAAAACAAGGGCTATGATGTACTGCTGATGGACGGGCAGCTTGATGTTCATCTTATTAACCATCTGGAAACGAAATTTAAGGATTCAAGATTTGTAAGGGTTGATTCGGATGTAGTTGACAAGCTGATCCAGAAGGAAGAAACACGCGAATCAAAATTATCCGAAGAGGATAAGAATGATCTTAAAAGTGTTTTTGATGTAAAGGTGAAATCAAAAGAAGTATATAATGTGGTTTTTGAAAACCTCGACGAGAATGAAGCGCCTGTAACAATAACTCAGTCTGAGTTTATGCGCAGAATGAAAGAGATGTCACAGATGGGAGGGGGCATGAATTTTTACGGGGAATTACCTGACAGTTTTAACCTGGTAATTAATCCTAACCATCCGCTTATTTTAAATATTTCCGACGATCTGAAATCAAAAGAAGGTACCAGATTAAATGACAATCAAAACGAAAGCAAGAAACTGAAAGAAGAGATTGATTTTATGGAGAAAGAGCACAAGAACAAGAAGGAGGAAGAAATAAGCCAGATTGAAAAGGATGATCTTGAGAAACTTCGAAAAGAGCTTTCTGCTGCTGAAAATGCCAGGAAAGACATTCTGGAATCATATGGTTCAGAAAACAAGATAGTTAAGCAGCTTATTGATCTGGCATTACTGGCAAATAATATGCTCAGGGGAGAAGAACTGAGTACATTTGTAAAAAGGAGTGTGGAGTTGCTTTAAGCCCGGTGGGGGGCAAAACCTCAGATCATCCTTCCTACTTCACTTTTGACATAATCAATTGCAGCCCTGGTAGGTTCTTTTTCGAGGTCCATTATCTTTTCGAGAAGCTGTTTACTGAACATCATGCCTGAAGAACCTGCAGGGAGCTTTTCGGCCTCGCTGTTGATTATTTTGATCATATTGGATCTGGCATTCCTTACAACTTCCCACGCCTGAGGACTCATATATATTTGTTGAGAAAGGTTATGTTCAAATTCACTTCTTATTGTGGTGAGAAGAGCAGAATGCAGCTGTGCAGACGTCATCTCAGTTGAACTGACCCTGACAAGGAGTGATTCAAGTGAGATTCTTTCGAGGAATAGTATTATTCTTTCGTAAGCCTGCAATTTTATTGGAATCACAGTCCGGCTATTCTGTAATATTAGCTCCTGTCTCCTCTTGTCCTGATCATTTCTGATCATGTTTCTAAGCAGAATCCATGCAGTAAGGAAAACGAACAATGCCGGAATGGTTATTTTAAGAATGTCTGCAAATGTTTCCATAGCTCTGCATTTAAGATTATTATACAAACTTAAGTTTTTCTTTTTTATTTTCAATTATTATTGTTTTTCCCATCATTCATATTACCTCAAAATGGGTTATACTGCTTTGTCCTGTAACTGCAAAATCCGGAAAGAATGATTATAAACGATGTTTTGTTTTTTAATTTAACTTCATACATTTGATCAAACCCTTTTAATCTTTTAATATATCTGTAACAATATGGAATACTTATCAGACAGAATTAAATCGCTATCAGTATCTCAAACACTTGCAATGGCACAGAGGAGCAGAGAACTGAAAGCTAAAGGTATTGATATTATAAGCCTTAGTCTTGGTGAGCCTGACTTCAATACGCCTGATTACATTAAAGAAGCTGCAAAAAAGGCAATTGATGACAACTATTCTAAATATCCTCCGGTTCCCGGTTACAATGATCTTCGTGAAGCAATTTCAGGGAAATTCAGAAGGGAGAACGGCATTAACTATTCTCCCGATCAGGTAATTGTTTCGGCAGGAGGGAAACATTCTCTTATTAATGTTATCCTGTCAATTGTAAATCCAGGCGAGGAAGTAATAATTCTTGCTCCTTACTGGGTGAGTTATTACGATCAGATTATTATTGCCGGAGGAAAACCGGTTATTGTTGAAGCCAGACTTGAAAACGATTTTAAGATCAGTCCTGAACAGCTTGAAAGCTCAATAACAACCAGAACACGGCTGATAATATTTAACTCTCCTTCCAATCCGACCGGAATGGTTTATAGCCACGATGAAATGGAAAAGATCGCAAGGATTGTCGAAAAGCATGAGGGCCTGTTTATTATTTCTGACGAAATTTATGAGCATATCATTTTCGAAGGCAGGCACGTAAGCATGGCTTCATTCGATTTTATTTACGAAAGGGTAATAACCGTTAATGGCGTATCGAAGGGTTATGCCATGACCGGCTGGAGAATAGGTTATATAGGGGCTCCGCTGTGGATCACAAAGGCTTGCAACAAGTTACAGGGACAGTTTACCTCCGGTGTATGTTCTATAGCTCAGCGTGCGGCTCTGGCAGCTATCGAGGGCACCGGTGAATCGCAGAAAATTATGAAAGAAGCATTTCTTCGTCGCCGGAATCTTGTATGTGGCATGCTGAAAGAAATAAAGGGATTAAAAGTCAGGGTTCCTCAGGGCGCTTTCTATGTGATGCCTGACATATCTTATTTCCTTGGTAAGTCGGATGGTGAAACAAAAATAAATACTTCAGATGAACTCGCATTATATCTGCTCGACAAGGCCCGGGTCGCTACTGTAGGAGGGAATGCTTTCGGAGCGCAGGAATGTCTGAGAATCTCCTATGCCACCTCTGATGATCTGCTGGTGGAAGCCATAAGGAGAATAAAAGTTGCTTTGGAAAAGTTGCAATGATTATTGAGGCTGTCTCATAAGTTAAAATCCATAAACCACAAAGGGCACAAAGTTTTTCACAAAGGTCGCAAAGGATTAAATATCATGTTTTTACCTTTGTGAACTTCGTGAATCCTTAGTGTTCTTTGTGTTTAAAAATGACATTTGAGACAGCCTCTTATTCAGTATTTATTATATGAAACAGTCTGTTCATCAGGCTTCCGCCTTTTCTCCCTTTGTTGGCTGAGTGAATATCCCAGGGTAATAATAAGTTCCACCCGTTTTCTTTTTGGAATGTCAAGTATATTTCTTAACATGGTTTCATCGAACCAGCCGATCATACACGAACCAATACCCTCTGCCCTGGCCTGCAGGCAGATATTTTCAGATGCAATTCCTATATCGATCAGGGAGTAATCCTTATTTTTTATAGTGCCACCAACCTTAGAGGAAAAGTTTGGCTGTTCCCTTACTATCACCAGGATTACAGGAGCCTGACCAACAAAGCTGTTCATACCAAGTAATTTTGCAGAAGCAGCTACTGCAATCTTTTCCCTGAGCCCGGGTTTTGTTACCACAATGAATTTCCAGGGCTGGGCATTGCATGCTGAAGGAGCCATACGGCCTGCCTCAAGTATTCTGTCGAGCTTATCCTTTTCAACCGGCTTATCACTGTATTTCCGGTCACTCTGCCTGCTAATGATAAGTTCCAGCACTTCTATACCATTGCTCATTCTCAATAGTTAGCGGCTAAGAGTTCAAAATAGCTTTCAGGATGCAGACAGGCCGGACAATTCTTCAGAGGTTTGGTACCAAAATGGATATAACCACATTTTCTGCAGTACCAGAATACTTTCTCCTCACGCTCAAATACCTTGTTTTTCATAACATTTTCAAGAAGTTTCCTGTACCTTTCTTCATGCCCTTTTTCTGCAGATGCGATTGCCTTAAATGCAGTTGAGATATTTTTAAATCCCTCTTCGTCGGCAATTTTTGCAAATGACGGGTAAATATCGCTCCATTCCTCATGTTCTCCTTCTGCTGCTGCAAGAAGATTCTTTTTTGTCGTATCAATTTTACCACCAGGATATTTTGCAGTTATTTCCACCATTCCGCCTTCCAGAAATTTAAAGAACCGTTTTGCATGCTGCTGTTCCTGAAGCGCAGTCTCGAGAAAGAATCCGGCAATTTGTTCATACCCCTCTTCTTTTGCAACTTTAGCTGCAAATTCATACCTGTTCTTTGCCTGCGATTCTCCGGCAAAAGCTTTTATCAGATTCTTTTCAGTCTGGGTTCCTTTTACACTCTTTTCCATATCATTCAGAATTAACGATTTATAATTATTTTAGTAAAAATTTATTTGATCAAGAGCACGCCATAAATATAGTAAAATTATATATCTTTAAGTTCTGAAATTTCCCGGGTGGGAACATGGTAAAACATAATTAATATTTTAACAATGATTATTTTATTATTTTTTCTCGGAATTATTGTGCTTCTCGTTATTATGATGATTTCTCTTTATAACAGGCTTGTCCAGCTGAGAAATAACAGGGAGCAGGCATTTGCTGATGTTGACGTTCAATTGAAACTGCGACATGATCTTATTCCACAGCTGGTTGATTCAGTTAAGGGTTATATGGGGCACGAAAGAGGAGTTCTTACTGCAATTACTGAAGCGCGCTCTAATGCAATGAAGGCAACAACTATTAACGAAAAGATCGATGCAGAAAACAAACTTTCAACGGCTCTCGAAGGATTGAAGGTTTCTGTGGAAGCATATCCTGATCTGAAAGCAAGCCAGAATTTTATGGATCTTCAGAATGAGATCGCAGATGTTGAAAATAAGATTGCTGCTGCCCGCAGATTCTTTAACTCAGCTACTAAAGAACTCAATGTTGCTACCGAATTATTCCCATCAAACCTGGTAGCCACACTGTTTAACTTTAAACGGGAAACCATGTTCGAACTGGGAGACCAGCGTGCCGAAACTGAAGAACCACCTAAAATCCAGTTCTGACCATATGAAGTATTTTGGACTTCAAAGCCAGATATGGAAGAATAATACCAATTCGACTTTGATATTACTCATGTTCCCGGTTATCTTTCTCGGGTTAACATGGTTATTTTTCTTTTTTTCGGCGTATGGTATGGAAGACCAATGGTCAATCAACCAGATAAATTACAGCTTCTTCAGGACTATACCTTTTATTATTATTGGTGTTGGTGTATGGTTTGTTATAGCATTTTTCTCACATTCAGCTATGATCAGCTCTGCAACCGATTCAAGGCCCCTTAAACGCACCGAGAATAAGAGAGTTTATAACCTTGTTGAAAATCTTTGTATTGCAACTGGTATGACAATGCCGAAAATAAACATTATCGATGATGATTCTTTAAATGCTTTTGCCAGCGGGATAAATACAAAAACATATTCAATATCCCTTTCAAAGGGTATAATTGACAAGCTAACGGATGAAGAACTTGAAGCTGTTATTGCACATGAGCTGACTCATATCAGGAACAGGGATGTCAGATTGCTAATAATATCTATAGTCTTTGTCGGGATATTCGCCTTTTTATCCGAGACCCTGTTCAGGTCAATGCGCTTCGGAAGGATCGGAAGAAGTAAAAAAGGAGGGGGTGGATTAATTATTGCCATGCTGCTTGCACTTGTTGGATATCTTATTGCTACCCTCTTCAGGTTTGCATTATCGCGAAAGAGGGAGTATCTGGCTGATGCCGGATCTGCAGAACTGACCAGAAGGCCATTAGCCCTGGCCTCGGCACTCAGAAAAGTGTCAGCAGACCCGGTCATTGAAGCAGTCAAAAGAAAGGACGTTGCACAGATGTTTATCGAGAATCCTCAGGTTTCAGACAAAAAATCATCTTTCTCGCTCTCTTCCCTGTTCGCAACACATCCGCCGATAGAAAAAAGAATAAAGCTCCTGGAACAGTACTGAGGTTGAGGTTAAGGTTGAGGTTGAGGTTGAGGTTGAGGTTGAGGTTGAGATTAAGGTAAAGACAAAATTCAAAAGTGCAACATAATAAATAAATTTAAATATTGGAAGAATTAGCCCCCCCTGTGGGGGGGTTGGGGGTAATAAGGTTGAGGTTAAGGTAAAGACAAAATGCAAAAGTGTAACATTATATATAAATTTAAATATTGGAAGAATTAGCCCCCCCAGGGGGGTTGGGGGGTAATAAGGTTGAGGTTAAGGTAAAGACAAAATACAAAAGTGTAACATTATATATAAATTTAAATATTGGAAGAATTAGCCCCCCCTATATTTGTGCCATTTGGCAATGTAGGATAGAACAAGAGTTCTTTGACATAATTGTTAAGTTTGTAGATATGTTTTGTGGGATGAAGCGTAGGCGTAGCCGAAGCGTAATCCCACAAAACGGAACCTTAAAGTTACTACTTATGATCAACAATTCTTCACTCCAGAAGTGGGATCGTCTTAAGCAGAAGCAATTAGACACCCAGTTTGTTAACAGTCTCATTCAAGGTATGAACTGCTCACAGTTTGAAGCCAAGGCCATTCTGAATGCTGTCTATGAGACCTATCAACCGTTCTTTGATAACTCCGGGGCAATGAAGCCCGGGCAAGTTTTATTTGAAGTGGTGTCGATTGAGAATGGCGCTCAAAAGAAGCTTTCTGAATGCAAGATGGTCAGTGTAGTTCTTACTCTTGATGCTGGAGAAGAAGATCTTCAAGCTAGAGAACAACTGGGTGTGCAAGGACTACGAAGGCATCGTTTGCAAAGAGTAGTAACTGAAGCATTCCAGCAAGGTGGTCTTCTAACTGTTGAGGACATTGCCAACCGATTGCTTAATTGCGGTGAACGAACTGTTTGTCGCGATATCAAAGCATTCAAAGATCAGGGTGTTGTTCTCCCGCTGCGATCAACAGTACGTGATATGGGTAAGTCCATTACACATCGTGCATTGATTGTTAAGCAGTGGCTATCGGGTAAAGAATATACAGAGATAGCCCGGGCAACACATCACAGCATCGATGCAATAGCAAACTACGTGGACAAGTTTAAACGAGTGGTCTGCCTGGCGAAAAATAACTATGAGATTAAAACTATAGCATTCTTAGTCAAAATATCTCCAAGCCTGGCCCAGGAGTATTACGACCTATATCATTCAATCGATGCCGTACCACACAGGAATGAGGAATTGGATGATCTGATAAAAAAAAGTCGCCAGAACGATTAAACCATCAAACCGGAATGATACCAACAGCGTCATCAATAAAACATTACAGTTCTGCACATGACAGGTTCTTAAAACCTGCTATTGTGAACTTCTTTGCACGCGAGTTCTCTGGTGCTTTTGGTCCTATTGTAAGAGAAAATATTGCTGATGCTCTTATCGATCTTTTTAACTCTCTTTGCCCTGAATCATCCAGATTAAAACCAGGCCAGATAGTCTGGAACGCTCTGGACAAAAGAACCAGAGCAGACAGTGAAAAGCGCCGGTATAAACCAGTAATACTATCTCTGGTAACTGATGATGAAGTATCTATGTTCGAGAAAGGAACTTCAGTCTCAACCACACGAAAGAATGTCATGGCCAGAATGATAAGAGAAGCATATCAACAGGGAGCTGTGTTATCTACAAGAGATTTAAGCCTCATACTTGTATCAAGTGCATCAGCTCTTTCGCATCAAAGAATCGAATATGAAAAGGAACATGAAACAATACTTCCTCATACCGGAGTTATTCATGATATGGGAACTACTTTAACTCATAAACGAATTATAATCTATAAACATGTCGTTGAAAAGAAAGATCCTTCAATTGTTGCAAAAGAGACAAATCATTCTCAACTATCTGTAGATAAATATCTTAAAGACTTTAATCGAGTAAAAACGCTGGTTAATGACAATAAGGATATTAACTTCATTCATCACACAACCAACATCTCCAAGCATGTAATTAATCAGTATCTGCAAATTATTAACAAATATGTCAAAGAACTATAAATATTTTTACAACCCCATTGTAATGTCATTTGGCATTATCTGTGGGGGGGTTGGGGGTAATAAGGTTGAGGTTAAGGTAAAGACAAAATGCAAAAGTGTAACATTATATATAAATTTAAATATTGGAAGAATTAGCCCCCCCAGGGGGGTTGGGGGGTAATAAGGTTGAGGTTAAGGTAAAGACAAAATACAAAAGTGTAACATTATATATAAATTTAAATATTGGAAGAATTAGCCCCCCCTGTGGGGGGGTTGGGGGGTAATAAGATTAAGGTAAAGACAAAATTCAAAAGTGCAACATAATAAATAAATTTAAATATTGGAAGAATTAGCCCCCTGTGGGGGGGTTGGGGGGTAATAAGGTTAAGTCCATAAAGGCTTTGATTTTAGACTTTAGACTTTCGACTTTTACCTTTTGTCTTTTGCCTTGCTGTCAAACCTTATTAGTCTGGACTCTTCACCTCTGAGCAATCTTCCTATGTTTTTTCTGTGTGTAATCAGCAGCGCTATGGCAACAAATATTGTAAAGATTTTAAATATTACTGAAGGAGTGCTGAAGAACAGGAAAAGAAACAGAGGAAAAGCAATACCGGCAACCATCGAAGATACTGAAACAATGCCTGTAAGCAACAAAACCATCAGAAAAACGCCTGAACAGCTTAATGTCAGAAGCGGATGAATGGCCAATAATACACCAAAGATCGTTGCAACTCCTTTTCCACCCCTGAATCCTGCAAGAACAGGAAAAATATGTCCTATAATTGCCACTATGCCTGCAAGTATCTGAAGATTGGTTAACAGAGCGCTTCCTGGTTCGGCTAGATGAAAGAATACCGGCAACATGGCTGCCAGCCATCCCTTGGAAATGTCAATAAGCAGTACAGGTATTCCGGTTTTCCAGCCTAATACCCTGATAACATTTGTTGTACCAGCATTTCCGCTGCCATGTTGCCGTACGTCAATATTATGAAACCATTTTCCAATCCATACAGCCGCAGGTATGGATCCAAGAAGGTACGACAATACTACTACCAGTGTCAGAAGCAATATATTCATCCTGCAATAATTGGATTGGATTGTAAAGATAATAATAAAATCAACCCTGATGAACGATCAGATTTTCGGGCCGAATTCAGCAAGTTTGGCAGTCTCTTTGCTGGCTGAGAACTTACTGAAATTATTTATGAATTTAAATGCAAGGTCAGTCGCTGCTATACGCCAGCTTGAAAGTGAGCTCCATGACTTGCCCGGGTTAAGAATATTTTCATCAACTCCCTCTATTTTTACAGGTATGCCTAGGTTAAAAATCGGTACCGTAATGAATTCACTATTCATAATTGAGTCATCAAGAATGGAATTTATTATTTTTCTCGTTGAAGGAAGGTCTATCCTGGTACCTGTCCCGTAAGGACCACCGGTCCATCCCGTATTGATCAGCCAGGCTTCTGCACCATGAATCTTCATTTTGCACGTTAGTTCATTCGCATAAATAATGGGGTCAAGCATAAGGAAAGCAGCACCGAAGCAGGCTGAAAAGGAAGGTACAGGTTCAACAATACCTCTTTCTGTTCCGGCAACTTTTGCTGTGTAACCGCTAAGGAAATAATACCTTGTTTGTCCTTCAGTAAGACGACTGACAGGAGGCAGGACTCCGAAAGTGTCGGCTGAAAGGAATATCACCTTTTTGGCATGACCGGTTTTTGATACAGGTTTTACTATATTATTAATATGGTAAATAGGATATGAAACCCGGGTATTTTCTGTTTTTGATGAGTCGTTGAAATCGATGGTCCCATCACTCAGCACAACAAGATTTTCAAGCAGTGCATCGCGCTTTATTGCATTGAAAATGTCAGGCTCCTCTTTTGAGTTTAACTTGATGCATTTTGCATAACAACCCCCTTCAAAATTAAAGATACCCTCATCATCCCATCCATGTTCATCGTCTCCGACCAGTGCTCTTTCAGGGTCGGTTGACAGAGTCGTTTTACCTGTACCCGAAAGTCCGAAAAAGATCGCAACGTCTCCTTTTTTACCCAAGTTCGCAGAGCAGTGCATAGAGGCTATTCCCTTGAGTGGCAGGTGGTAATTCATCACCGAGAAGATGCCTTTTTTCAACTCACCTCCGTACCATGTTCCTCCTATTACCGCCATCCCTTCTGTCAGATTGAAAAGAACAAAGTTTTCAGAGTTTAGCCCTTGTTTCTGCCAGTCAGGGTTAGTAGCCTTTGAGGCATTAAGCACTACGAAATCAGGCTCAAAATCATTTAACTCTTCTGGTTCGGGCCTGATAAACATATTCTTCACAAAATGGGCCTGCCATGCCACTTCAAGGATAAACCGGACTTTGAGACGGGAGTTTTCATTTGCACCACTGAAACAATCTACCACAAATAGTCTCTTTCCCGATAATTGTCTGGCAGAAATGTTTTTGCAGTGATTCCATATATCCAGTGAAATTGGTTTGTTATCGGAAACTTTTGCCTTGTCGGATTTCCACCAGACTGTATTTTTTGTATTATCATCAAGTACTACATATTTATCCTTGGGAGACCGCCCTGTAAACACTCCGGTATCTACAGAAATGGCTCCTGTCCTTGTTATGATACCCTTCTCATATTTGCTTAATCCCGGTTTTGTCTCTTCAGCAAAAAGAAGATTATATGATGGATTATATATAATCTCAGCAACTTCTTTTATACCATATTTGCTTAAATCATCAGCGGTGATCATCTTCAGAAAATTATTAATTAAAAGGTTACAAAATCATTAATCTACTTACTTGAATAAGACCGAAATATAGCTTTATTTTTTTTAACAGGAATTTGATATCTAAATAGGGTAAATAACTACATGCAGGTCTTTATTATGTCAGATTGATTTAGGGTTAGTTAAATTGTTTTAAAGGACAGTCATGAAAAGGAAAAGGGCGGCCCGCTGGACGCCCTTCTTTCTTTCTATTTCATTAATTATTTACCGAATTTAATCGAAGCCTGGGCAGCTGCAAGACGTGCGATTGGAACTCTGAATGGAGAACAACTTACATAGGTCAAACCTGTTTTGAAACAGAATTCAACAGATGCCGGGTCCCCTCCCTGTTCGCCACAGATACCGACCTTCAGATCAGATCTTGTGGCGCGGCCTTTTTCAACCGACATCTTAATAAGCTGGCCAACACCATCCTGATCGATTGTCTGGAAAGGATCAGCAGCCAGGATCTTTTTATCGAGATAATCATGAAGAAATCCACCGGTATCATCACGGCTGAAGCCAAAAGTCATCTGAGTAAGGTCATTGGTACCGAATGAAAAGAACTCGGCTGTTTTTGCCATACGGTCTGAGAGAAGACAGGCACGTGGTATTTCAATCATTGTTCCATACTTGTACTCAATCACTTTTACATCGAATTTTTTGCAAACTTCAGAATAAACCCTGTCAACAATTTTTTTGGTAAAGTCAAGCTCAGCAACCTCTCCAGTGACAGGAACCATTATTTCAGGATGTGGATGGTTACCTTCCTTAATAAGTTCAAGAGAAGATTCAAAAATAGCACGAACCTGCATTTCTGTTATTTCAGGGAAGGTTATTCCCAAACGTACTCCACGGTGGCCCATCATTGGGTTTGATTCATGCAGCGCTTCGCCACGTTTTGCCACGTCTTCTTTTTTTATTCCCAGGGATTTTGCCAGCTCTTCCTGTTTTTCAGCACCCTGTGGCACAAACTCATGGAGAGGAGGATCAAGAAGCCTGAATGTAACAGGGAGTCCGTCCATTGCATCCATAGTTTCCTTCATATCTTTTTTAACATGATTGAACAATTCATCAAGGGCCTTACGACGCTCGGTAATATTGGCGCTGAGTATCATTTTACGGAGAAGGAACAATGGTGTTTCCGAGCCTTTGCCATAAAACATATGCTCAGTACGGAAAAGACCTATACCTTCAGCACCGTAATTCCGGGCAACCAGTGCATCTTCCGGCGTTTCAGCATTTGTACGTACACCCATCCTGCGGTACTTGTCAACTATGGTCATGAATTCCTTAAATCTTGGATTTTCAGTGGCATCCATGAGAGTGATTGCTCCTGTATATACATTCCCTTTCGTACCATTAAGGGTCAGAACATCGCCCTCTTTAATAATAATGTCAGAACCTGATATTTTGGCAATTTTCTTTGCTGCTTCAACGTGAAGAGCACCAGCACCCACAATACAGCATTTGCCCCATCCGCGTGCAACCAGTGCAGCATGAGAAGTCATACCGCCTCGTGCAGTAAGGATACCTTCTGCTGCCCTCATACCTTCAACGTCTTCGGGATTGGTCTCTTCGCGCAGAAGGATTACCTTTTCACCCCTGCGTAACCATGCAACAGCATCTTCAGCATTGAAAACCACCTTTCCAACTGCTGCTCCCGGACCTGCAGGCAAACCTTTGACAACTGTTTTAACTTTCTTTTCTGCTTCCGGATCACAGATAGGATGAAGAAGTTCATCGAGCTGAGTAGGGTCAACCCGCATCACAACTGTCTTTTCATCAATAAGTTTTTCATGAAGCATATCCATTGCCATATTCAGGGCTGCTGTACCGGTTCTTTTTCCCGTACGGCACTGCAACATGTAAAGTGTTCCTTCCTGGATAGTGAATTCAATATCAAGCATATCGTGGAAAGATCTCTCCAGAATATTTCTTATATCAGACAGCTCCTTATAAGTTCCCGGCATTGCTTCCTGCATACTGTGAAGATGCATATTCTGATCATTCTTTGTATCGTCATTCAGAGGGTTGGGAGTGCGGATACCTGCAACAACATCCTCTCCCTGCGCATTAACCAGCCATTCTCCGTAAAACAGGTTTTCACCGGTTGCCGGATTACGTGTAAATGCAACCCCTGTAGCAGATGTATCTCCCATGTTGCCAAATACCATAGACTGAACACTTACTGCAGTTCCCCAATCGTCAGGAATACCTTCTATCCTGCGAAAGGAAACAGCTTTTTTACCATTCCAGCTTTTAAATACAGCTTTAATACTGCCTTCAAGTTGTTCTTTTGCATCATCAGGGAAAGGTTTTCCAAGAACATTTTTTATAATTTTTTTGAATTCTTCAGATAAAAATTTCAATTCATCAGCTTTAATTTCAGTATCAGAGCTGTACCCTTTCTCTTTCTTAAACTCATCAAGCTTTTCGTCAAGTTGCTTACGGATTCCTTTGCCTTCACCAAGGTCGATTCCTTCGGCTTTTTCCATAACAACATCAGCATACATCATAATAAGACGACGGTATGAATCCCAAACAAAACGAGGATTACCGGTCTTTTTCAGGAAGCCGGGAATAGTAGTTGAACAAAGTCCCAGATTAAGTACTGTATCCATCATGCCGGGCATCGATTTGCGGGCACCTGAGCGACATGAAACCAGCAATGCATTTTCAGGATCGCCGTATTTCATATTCATTGTCTCTTCTGTCTTCTTCATTGCCGCCCATACTTCAGGCATCAAATCAGGAGGAAGAGTACAGTTATTAGCATAATACTCATTGCAGGCTTCGGTTGTGATAGTAAAACCAGCCGGAACAGGTAGTCCTAACAGGCACATTTCTGCAAGGTTAGCTCCTTTTCCTCCAAGAAGGTTCTTCATATCTGCTTTACCCTCTGCTGTTTTGTTCCCAAAGGAGTAGACTCTTTTAATTTGTGACATAATTTTATTGATTTGTGATAAGTATAAATTATTGATTTTGCAAAATAAGTCGCAAAGTTAATATTAAAAATTGAATTTCTGAATAGGAACAGGTCTACAAGAATTTTTAACGATAAATTAACCTGATTGGTGGAGATTTGAAAAATGTAGAGGCTGTGTCAAAAGTCAAAATCCATAAACCACAAAGGGCACAAAGTCTTTCACAAAGGTCGCAAAGGATTAAATATCATGTTTTTACCTTTGTGAGCTTCGTGAATCCTTAGTGTTCTTTGTGTTTAAAAATGACATTTGAGACAGTCTCTGCATTTCTATAATGAAATATAATGACCCTATTTATCAATTATTACATAACCTATGTTTTCTATTCCTGATCTGATTTTTTCAAGATCGATTGATTCGCCTTTTATGTTTACTTTCCCGGTTACAAGATCTACAGAAACCTCTTCAACCCCTTCGGCTGATTTAATACTGTTTTCCACATTGGCTTTGCAGTGATTGCATGACATACCCGCAACCCATATAGTTTTTATATTTTCAGAAGAAAATCCGACAGGAGCAGTGTTTTTAATATTCATTTTTCTTTTGTTAAGATATTTTTGAAGATAACCATTAATTATCAGACCCGTAAGAAGAATGGCCGATCCTGTTTTGAGCCAGACAGGTAGCATACCATGAGAATGTGCAATATGGCCGAAATGTTGCGACACAACAAACCAGCCTGAAGGCAGGAAATAATCTATCATCATTCCTGCAAGAAGAGCTCCAGTTATTATTGCTCCAAGATAACCGATAAGGGATTTTCTCCCGAGCACTTTCCCTATCATGGTTATTGTGGCAGCATTTGTTGCAGGTCCTGCCATCAGAAGTACCAGGGCAGCACCCGGAGAAAGACCTTTTAACATCAGGACAGCAGCCACAGGTATTGATGCTGTCGCACATATATAAACAGGTATTGAAACCACCAGTATAGCAAGCATGCCAATGAAATCATTGGGGATCCTGCCTGCAAAAAAATCATCCGGAACGATAACTGAAATAAAGGCTGCAATAAGAAGTCCGATGATAAGCCAGTTGGATATGTCCTGTAAAAATTCAATGAAAGAATACCTGAACATCTCTCTTATCCTTGGGAAAAACCCATTTGGTAACTCTTCTTCTTTTTCATTATTCTTAAGGATGGGATCAGTTTTTTCAGGGTCAATTTTTTTTGTTACTATTCCTCCAAATAAACCTGTAATAAATGCTACGATCGGACGGATTATTGCAAAAGGGAGACCCAGCAAAGAGTAGGTTACAAATATTGAATCAATTCCGGTCTGAGGAGTGGATATCAGGAAGGAAACCGTGGAAGCTTTAGAAGCACCATGCTTATAAAACGAGATGCCTGTAGGTATTACTCCGCATGAACATAATGGTAAGGGTACTCCCAGCAAAGCCGCATTGAATACTGATTTAAATGTATTCTGACCCATGTATTTCCTTACCCTTTTTTTGGGAAACAATAAATGGAGTATTCCTGCAAAGGCAAAACCAAGCATCAGATACGGGGCCATTTCAGTCAATATGAAAAAAAGCTCATTCCCGAATCCTCTTATATAGTTCATTCAATATTAAATTAGATCAAAAAAAAACCCCGCAAATATAACCAGAAGGGAAGAATATTGTTCAAAAACTAGTATAATTCACGACCTGGGATGGAACATTATAAGCGTATCGCGCAAATAGCTTCTGTCGATATGGGTATATATCTCCGTTGTGAGGATTGATTCATGACCAAGCATCTCCTGCACTGCCCGGAGATCTGCGCCTGCTTCAATCATATGTGTTGCAAAAGAGTGTCTTAATGTATGGGGACTTATGTTCTTTCTTATTCCTGCTCTGCCAGCAAGATCTTTAATTATAGTAAATATCATTGCTCTGGTAAGCTTAGATCCGCGACGGTTGAGAAAAACTATATTCTGATCGTGAATAAACGGAAGAGCATTTCTGTCTTCTTTGTAGATATCTATTTCCCTCAGAGCTTTGCCACTGATGGGCACAAGTCTTTGCTTATTACCTTTTCCGGTAACGATAACAAAACCCTCTGCGTAATGAATATCGGTCAGACGCAGATTCACAAGCTCTGATACACGCAGGCCACATCCGTATAGTGTTTCAATAATTGCTTTGTTCCTGTGACCTTCCGGTTTACTAAGATCAATCACATCTATCATGCTGTCAATTTCCCTTACTGAGAGGACTTCAGGAAGCTTTAGTCCGATTTTCGGCGATTCAATCAGAGAGGCCGGATTTTCTTCGATCTCTCCCTCAATAAGGAGAAATTTATAAAATGCCCTGACACCTGATAGTACTCTCGACTGGGTTCTGGTGTTCTTATTATTTTCCCCATACCATAACAGAAATGATTTAAGATCAGAATATGTTACAGCGTCAGGACCAGTTTCATTTCCATTTTCCGAGAAATATTTTTCGAGTTTGCCGATATCAGTAAGATAAGCTTCAATGCTGTTCTCAGACAGTGATTTCTCAAGCTTAAGATAAGTTTCAAAATTTTTGAATGACTGCTTCCAGCTTAAACTCATAGCCTTTCTGCTTTATTCTTCTGTTTGTTCCTGATTTATGAATCAGTTAAATATGAAAGATTATGTGTTATTAAAATATCGTACAAATGAGATCAAAGCATTCTGCAAAGTAACACAAAGTAAGAGAACCTCACTTAGTTCTCAGCCTTAAATATTTTTTATCTATTTTTACCGTTATATGAATCGTTATAATTCCATTGGGTACGGTTTTTATAATAAATTGATTATCAAATGAAAATTAGAATTATAAATGGGCCTAACCTGAACCTTCTCGGAACCAGGGAACCCGAGAAATACGGATATTCTTCATTTGAACACTATCTTACGGTATTGAAAACACGTTTTCCTGATATCAGTTTTGATTATTTTCAGTCGAATGTTGAAGGCGAAATAATAAATGAAATTCAGAAAGCAGCCAATTCCTGTGATGGTATAATACTTAACGCCGCCGGCTATACACATACTTCAGTTGCAATAACCGATGCCATTGCAGCAGTTAAAACACCTGTAATTGAGGTACATATTACTAATATTTCAGCGCGTGAGGAATTCCGGCATACCAGTCTGATTGGAATAAACTGCGCAGGCAGCATTTCGGGTTTCGGACTTGATAGCTACAGGCTTGCAGTTGAGGCTTTGATTGAAATGAAAAAAACAGGGGAGATTTAATATATGGACAGGAAACGAACAAAAATTGTTGCCACTATCTCGGATAAAAACTGTGAACCTGACTTCATAAAACAGCTTTATGAAGCTGGTATGGATGTAATTAGAATAAACTCCGCACACCTCACGGTGGAAGCAGCTTTGCGTATAATTAATAATACCCGGAAGGTATCCGATAAGATTGCTATTCTTATAGATACAAAAGGCCCTGAAATTCGTACTACTATCTGCGATTCTCCAATTGAGTTAAAAAAGGGAAATATTATAAAAATAGCTGGTGACCCTGATAAAAAAAGTACTAGTGATGCAATCTGTGTAAGTTACAGTTCATTTTCATCTGATATCCCGCTTGGATCCAATATCCTGATTGATGATGGAGAACTGAAATTTGAAGTGATCAGAAAGATAGGAAACGCGCTCGAATGCATGATTGAAAATGACGGTATTCTGGGATCAAGAAAAAGTGTAAACATACCGGGGGTAAAGATAACCCTTCCTTCACTTTCGGATAAGGACAGATTATTTATTAAAATGGCAGCTGAAAATGAGGTTGATTTTATTGCCCATTCATTTGTCCGTTCTAAACAGGATGTTCTCGATGTTAAAGAATGCATAAAACAATATGGTGTTGAAATCAAAATAATTGCCAAAATAGAAAACCAGGAAGGAGTTGAAAATCTTGAAGATATTCTGGAAAATGTATATGGTATCATGGTTGCAAGGGGAGACCTGGCTATCGAAATACCTTACGAAAAGATTCCGGGGCTTCAGAGAATGATCATCAATAAATGTATTATAACCAGGAAGCCGGTAATAGTGGCTACGCAGATGCTTCATTCCATGATCACCAATCCCAGGCCTACAAGGGCTGAGGTAAGCGACATTGCCAGTGCAATATATTCCCAGACAGATGCTATAATGCTTAGTGGCGAAACTGCCAGTGGAAAATATCCTGTGGAATCCGTCAGAACGATGACTAAAGTGGCTCTTGAGGTTGAAAAGAATAAGGAAAAGTTCCTTGATATACCTTACATGAATGTTACCGGTGAAATATCCGCATATCTTGCAAAAGTGGCGGTTAAAACAGCTTTCAGGATAGGAGCAAGGGGAATTATTGCCGATACTACAATGGGGCGTACCATAAGGGATATGGCTTCTTACAGAGGTATTAAACTTATTCTGGCCCAATGCTATTCTGAACGCACAATGAGAGAACTCGCGCTTTCATATGGTGTTTATGCAAGCTGGCAGGAGAAAAAAAAATCTGTAGATGAGTTCATCAATATTGCCCTTCAGAACCTGGTTAAAATGCATAATATGAAGAATGATGACATAATCGTTGTGCTTGCCGGTAACTTCAGCGGAGGATCGGGTTTTTCATTTATTGAAGTGGGCACAGTTCAGTATCTGAAAGACCGCGTAAGCATTGATGATTGACTTAAAATTGGTCTGATTTTTGCTGATATTATCAGGCCTGAGACAGAATTAAAATGTTCAAAACACTTCTATTTTCAGTATGGTTCGCGATTCATCCGGTACATGTTAAACTTATAAGCATTGATAAATGCCGGAAAATGATTCTTTGAAAACAAAATAAACCAAGTCGTGAAAAAAAATTTAGTTCAAAAGCTTTTTCTGCTGGTTTTAGTATCATTCTTTTTTACTAAAATGAATGCTACTCATAACAGAGCCGGCGAAATTACCTACGTACAGTTATCTGATCTGACCTATGAGATCACAATACAAACTTTTACCTATACACTGAGTTTGGCGGACAGGCCTACACTGAACGTAGAATGGGGCGATAACACTATATCGATTGCTCCGAGAATAGATATACAGACACTTCCGAACTACTATAGGAGAAATGTTTACAAGGCAATTCATACTTACCCGGGACCTGGTGTTTATAAAATCGTAATGCAGGATCCAAACAGGAACCTCGGTGTTAAAAACATTCCAAATTCCGTCAATGTTATCTTTTCCATTTCGACAACCCTCATCGTTAATCCTGCAATGGGCAGGAACAGTACCCCTGTGCTTCTTAATCCACCGTACGATAAAGCTGCTTATCACTACCTGTTTATTCATAATCCTGCAGCTTTTGATCCCGACGGAGACAGTCTGTCCTATAAACTAACCACATGTACACGCGAAGATGCGAAACCGATTGAAGGATATACATTTCCTCCGGCTACCAGTTCATTCAGGGTCGATTCCATCAGTGGCGACCTGATCTGGGATACTCCGGCAGATACCGGGAAATATAATGTGGCTATGGAGATCCAGGAATGGCGAAATAAGAAAAAAATAAGTGTTGTCGTCCGTGATATGCAGATTGAGGTATACAACACGAACAACAAGCCTCCGATTAATGGCCCGCTAAAAGATTACTGCGTCCAGGCAGGAGATACAATTGATTTCCTGTTTACAGCCACTGATCCTAATAATGATTATATTTCGCTTAAATCAACCTCCGGAGTCTTCACAATTACTTCGTGTCCTGCTCAGTTTACCAAAGTAGATTCGGTAGCCGGATTTGCATCTTCAAGATTCCGGTGGGTTCCCTGTCATGAGGCTGTGAGAAAACAGCCATATAATGTTATTTTTAAGTCTGATGACTCTAACTCTGATATTAAGCTTTCAGATATTGACAATATTAACATCAGAGTTCTTGGACCTTCTCCCACACTGCTGAATGCAGTACCTGAAGGGAAGCTTGTAAGACTTACATGGGCGGACTATGGAACGACAGTAATTTCCGGCTTCAATATTTACAGGAGGGAAGGCGCGTCAACCTTCAAACCCGATTCCTGTACCGCAGGAATTCCCTCAGCAACAGGTTTCGTTAAAGTAGGGTATATCGATGGAAGTTCAACCACTTCATTTTCCGACACAGATAATGGACAGGGTCTGCAATTTGGGAAAGAATATACATACCGCATAGTTGCCGTTTATCCTAATGGAACTGAAAGCAAACCATCCAACGAGATAACCTCGACCCTGGTTTCAGGGGTCCCGGTTATTGAACATGTCAGTGTAAGAAATACCGATCTGACAAAAGGATCGATTTATATTTCCTGGAGGAAGCCTGACAAACTTGATACGATACCCGCTAACGGGCCTTATGAATATATTATTTCCAGGGCTGTCGGAATTAGCGGAACAAACTATCAGCAAATTAAATCAATACAGACTGTTGACCTGAATGATACAACAATGGTGGATACACTTATTAATACTCAGTCGACAGGTTATATATATAAAATTGAATTATGGAATAATGCAACGGGTGACAGGTTTCTTGTCGGGGAACCCGGCTATGCATCATCTCTTTTCCTGACTGTATCTCCGGGCGACAAAAAAGCAAGGTTCGAAATCAACCGTAATGTCCCATGGATTAATACCAGGTATGATTTTTTCAGATTAAATGAAAACACAATGGAATACGATTCCGTTGGCTCAACAAACCAGTTGAACTTTGTTGACAATGGCCTGGTAAATGGAAAACAATATTGCTATTGGGTTCGTTCTGTAGGAGGTTACCTGGCTGACAATATGCCAAAGAATCTTAAGAATTCATCAGAGATAACCTGCACAACTCCCATCGACAATGAACCTCCGTGTCCGCCGCAGATTAGCGTCACCAGCCAGTGTGACAGCCTATACAACACTATAACCTGGAGTATTCCGGATCCTGTTTGTTTCCAGGATGTTGCCGGATACAGGATATATTCTAAAATGATAACTGAGGAAGATCTTCAGTTACTGACTGATATTGGCGACAGGAATGTTTTCTCATACAGACATTATCCCGGAGAGACTGTTTCGGGCTGTTATGCAGTTTCAGCATACGACTCGGTAGGAAATGAAAGCGAAAAATCACTTACTGTGTGTGTTGATTCGTGCAATTTTTATGAAATACCCAATGTCTTTACTCCAAATGGTGATGATATAAATGACAGACTTATAGCTAAAACCTCAGGACTGGTTGAAAAGGTCGACTTCAGGCTTTTTAACAGGAATGGGATGCTGTTGTTCAAAACTGCTGAGCCAAGAATAAATTGGGATGGAACATATAAAGGAAAAATTGTTTCTCCCGGAGTGTATTTCTATCAATGCGATGTGTACGAAAGACGCACTTCGGGACTTGATTTATTCCACCTTTCCGGTTTCGTTCATGTTATTACCGAAGCTGGTTCAAAGGTTAAGAATGAGGTAACAAAATGATTTTTAATTTTTATTCAGTATGAAGAAGAATTTAACCGCAATTTTGATCCTTATATTCTCTGTAAATGTTTTCGGGCAGCAGGTAGTAGATAACTTACTTAAAGCGAAGGCGGAGATGGAAGCCGGAAATCCTGATCTTGCCATTGGTATTTTAAACAAATCAATAGCAGTGACAAAGGATTACAGGCTTTATACCGAAAGAGCAGAGGCCAATATTCTTAAAGGAGATTATTCATCCGCCATATACGACTTTAATGAAGCAAATAAGATTCTGCCTGCTTCGGGTGAATATGGACTCTCGAGGATCTATGCTTTAAAAGGTGACGCGGCTACTTCGCTTTATCACCTGACCTTAAATCTTAATTCACCTTACAGGAAAGCTGAAAAAGAGATCATGCTTGATCCTGCATTCGGGTCTCTTGACAACAGGTCCGAATGGCGCCAATTCTGGAAAAAAGAATGGTACAGTACAGTTGAGAAGAATGTATCTGAAATTGAGTTTTATACCTCAGCAGGCAGGATTGATGAATCAAAGGACATCCTTTCGGAACTTAAAAAGGATTATCCTGATAACGATGAAATAAATTATGCTGAAGCACTGGTAGACCTTTCTTCGGGCAAATACTCTCAAGCTGTGAGTGATATATCGAAACTTACAGATACGTACCCTGAGAATGAAAAATATCTCCGTGTTCTTGCTAAAGCCCAGAGCATGGCATCGAATCCCTCGGGAGCTTCAGTTTCTTACACAAAACTTCTGGATTCAGGAGTAGCTGATGCTGATCTGCTCCTTCTAAGGGCTGAATGTTACAGGAAAACTGGTGAAAATGATAAAGCGCTCTCAGATATTTTAAAGTTCCTGGGCTATTATCCCGACAACCGTACTGCATTAAGTCTGGCAGGTAAAGTTGAGGCTGTTTCAGGCGATAATCTTAAAGCGCTTGATTATTTTTCAAGAAATCTTAAACTTCATCCAAACGATCCGGAATGTTATATTGACAGGGCAAATTCATATTTTGCGTCGAAGTCGTGGAACTGGGCCATAAATGATTACAGTATGTCGCTGGATCTTAATCCCGGCAATTCCGACGCCTGGCTGAACAAAGGAATATCATTGCTGAATTCCGGCAAGACTGAGGATGCATGTCACGACTTCAGAATATCGTTCAGACTTGGTAATAAAAGGGCAACCGATTATATCAGCCATTACTGTATAAAATAAGGCGTAAAGGCGTAAAGGCATAAAGGCATAAAGGCATAAATGGCGTAATGGCTTAGGTGAGAAGTATAAGTAAATCCTGTCTTACCGTTGAGCCTTTGAGCCATTATGCCTTTACGCCTTATTTAACATGCTTCCTGATCCTGTCGAAAAGGTCCTGTGGTTTAAAAGGTTTCAGGACATAGTCGTTAATATTCAGGTCATCAATTTTGTCGTGACTTTCAGACATTATTGCTGCTGTGAGAGCGACAATAGGTATGTTCCTGATCTTTTCATTCCCCGAATTTCTTATGATTCTGGTAGCTTCTATTCCGTCCATCACCGGCATATGTAAATCCATAAGTATCAGATCAAAATCTTCCTTTTCAAGAGCATCAAGAGCCAGTTGTCCGTTTTCAACATGGGTCACTTTTATTCCCCATCCAACCAGGAACTTATTAGCTACAAAAAAATTGATCTTGTTATCTTCAGCAACAAGTACCTTCTTACCTTCCAGACCGCTAAATGACTCAGGCGCTTCGGCAATCTCCTTCTGAATATCTTTTTCCGAAATACCCAGTGATATAACAAAACTGAATGTGGATCCTTTTCCGGGTTCACTCTTTACTGCAATAGTTCCGCCCTGGAGTTCAATCAGCTTCTTGCAAATTGACAATCCCAGTCCTGTACCGCCAAAATATCGTGTTGTATCTGATGAAGCCTGGGTAAAACTGTCAAATATTATTGAGTGTTTATCGGCCGGGATGCCAATTCCGGTATCAGTAACAGAGAACTCCATTTTAGACTGATTGCCTGATCTTTCCAGTTCGCGTATATTTACTTTTATACTGCCCTTGTTTGTAAATTTAATGGCATTGGAAAGCAAATTTGATAAGATTTGATTTAGACGTATCGGGTCGCCAATAACCTCAACAGGCAGGTCATTGGCTTTAATTATCTCAAAATTGAGTTCTTTGGCTTTTGATCTGAAGGAGTACGATCTCATTATCTCCTCAAGGAAATCGCCCAGATTGAAACGGGTCTGTTCAAAAACGATTTTGCCGGATTCCATCTTGTTATAATCAAGGACATCATTTACTAATGTTAGCAGATGGTTCCCGGAAAATTTGAGAGTCTTGATATAATCCATCTGATCCTCCCTTGGATTTCCCTGTAATAACAAATTGGTAATGCCTATCACTTCATTGAGCGGAGTCCTAATCTCATGACTCATAGTTGACATAAAAAGCTGTTTCGATTGTGCGGCTTCCTCAGCCTTCTGACGTGCAATAATAAGGTTATCAAGCATCATCCTTCTCTGAAGTGCAATTGCTATCTGATTTGCAATAAAATCAAGGATATGCAGATCTTCAGGTGAAAATTTGTTTTCATCATTATAATCCTGTAAACACATTACGCCAATAGTGTTTCCTTCAACCTTCAATGGAACACCCATCCATACTTTACAGGGTGTGCCAATCATATCAATATCACCTGATTCATCAAGTATCCTGAGGTCATTTTCCTTTAACAGTACGGATTTATTATTTTTTATTACCCATCCGGTAATCGTTTTCTTGATAGGTATCTCGTAAAAATTGTCTTTTTCATCAGCAAAGAAAGGAAGAGAAAGGGTCTCAGAAGTTTTGTCATAGAGCGCAATGAAGAAATTATTGGTGTCCCATATTTTATTTAACTCATGTACTATTATTGGATATATTTCTTTTATATCGTATTGTTTAAGTGCTGCAGAAGAAATATTATACAACACTTCCTGAAGAAGCTGATTCTTCTTCTCAGCGGTTATGTCCCTGTATATCGCAAGGTGTGCAACTACTTCATTATTAATTACTATTGTTGTTGCTATAATTGAAACATTTATTTTTTTCCCCTTCTTATTTATTCTTGTTGTCTGCCTTACTTCTCTTTTATTTTTAGATGCAAGCTTATCTATCTGTATAGCCTCTTCTGTAAGTTCTTCAGGGACAACCAGATCATTAATGTTCTTATTTATTGCTTCTTCGGAGGTGAAACCAAAAAGATTGGTAAATTCCCTGTTTACCATCGATATGATTCCTGTTGAACTTGTAATAGCAATTGCAGTCGGCGTGGAATTGTAAAGATGTTCGAGAAAAGCTTTTTCCCTGTTAATCTGATTTTCGTACTCTTTGTGTTTGCTAATGTCTGTAACAACCCCTCTGTATCCCACAATTTTGTCGTTATGAAATGATGCAAATGAATGGGTGACGATAGAAATTGCAGTACCATCTTTTTTTCTGGCTATATACTCATTACTTGAGATTTCCTGCGGTGATTTGAGAGATTTCAGGTTTTCAGTCATCTGCCGGTAGTTATCGGGGAACAGACTTGATATCTTTAACCTTCTTGCCAGGTCTTCTCTCGTATATCCAAAAAACTCTAATCCATACTTATTTACGTACATGACTCTCCCTGAAAGGTCAACTTCATAGATCATTTCCGGTACCATCTCGGCAAACTTATGGAACATGACATCCTGTTTGTTTATGTCAGCCTGAGTTTTTTGAATGTTACCTGGCTCCCAGGTAATGACGATATCTCCTGAGGAAAGCGGAAAGCCCATGTAATAGCCTTCTGAATCGTTGCCTTCGGATGATGCGGACAGCTTGTATGCATCTCCGGTTATACGAATGTGATGGAGCAGTTCTACCAGTTTTGTGCGCTTTACGAGAGGCGTTTCATCAATGAATTTTCCGATTACTTCATCTTTTCGAATGAACTCAGCCTGTTCTGCTTTACTGTTTAAGTCAATAATTATGAACCTGTTGTCATTCTCTATACCGAAAAGTGCAAGATAACTGCTTACTGTTTCAAAGATCTCATCAAGAATACCCCTCTGGCTGTCCTTGATTTTCCTGTTATTAGATTTATCAATTTCGTTATAAATGGTGAGAAGATAAATTTCCCCTTCAAGAGTAATTGTATCTGCAGAGAACAGGTAGAGCTTTTCCTCTCCGCTTTTCTTCTTAAGTGTTACAGGATAATCTTTAAGTTTCCTCAGTTTGGCTATCAGTTTAATATACTTGTTGCTTTCATTAATATCGGCAAATATCCTGAGATCATCTGAAGTACTGCCGACAACCTCTTCTTTTGTATATCCAAGTGCATTAAGAAATGCCTCATTTACATCCACATACTGCCCGGTATCAAGCTTGCTGACAGCCATAAGATATGAAGCCGAATGAAATACTTTCAATATCATTTCCCTGCTGACCTCCCCCGTTCCCTGATCCTTTAAACGAAGATTGGACAGTTCTTTTTCAAGTTGCCTGTTTATTTCCAGTAACTTATGGTATCTCTCTTTATAATCCATTCACAGGGCGTTTACAAAAACTCTTAAAAATAATAATTAATGATTTATTTAACCTCTAACGTTTATTAATTTATTAGAATGTTCCTGTTTATCCCTTTTCCTTTTTTCATTATAATATTTGCAAAAATCTTTAAGTCCGCATTCGTCACAAAGAGGTTTCCTTGCCTTACAGATGTATCTGCCGTGTAAAATAAGCCAGTGATGAGCGAGAGGCATAAGATCATCCGGAATATGCTTTGATAATTGATCTTCCACATTCCGCGGGGTTTTTGCATTTTTTACCAGACCGATACGGTTCGATACTCTGAAAACGTGGGTATCGACAGCAATTACCGGTTTATTGAAAACCACCGAAGCAATAACGTTTGCAGTCTTTCTTCCCACTCCGGGTAATCGTTGCAATACTTCAGGATCGGAGGGTACAATTCCACCGAATTCTCCTTTTAGCATGCGTGACATTCCTGAAAGATGTTTAGCCTTGTTATTCGGGTAGGAGCAGGATTTGATATATTCAAATATCTCTTCAGGTTCAGCTTTTGCCATTGACTCAGCATCCGGGTATTTTTCAAGAAGAGGAGGTGTTATTATGTTTACTCTTTTATCTGTACACTGTGCAGATAGTATTACTGCAACAATAAGCTCAAACGGATTATTATACCTGAGTTCTGTTTCTGCAAAAGGATATTTTAGGAGGAAATATTCGATGGTCTGTTTAAATCTTTCCCTGATAGTCATCGTTATCTGAATATAATGGTGCGGTTAAGGTAACACTTTTTATCTTTGTTAAATATTGATTGTTTATGATAAGTTATTTGCAGGCAGATAATATTGGCAGGCGCATAGGAGATAATACTCTTTTTAAAAATATTAGTTTAAATATAAATAAGGATGATAAAGTTGCGCTGATTGCTGTAAACGGGGCAGGAAAATCTTCATTGCTCGATATCCTATCGGGCAAAGAAAGTCCTGATGAAGGGTCGCTAAGTATAAAACGCGATTTGAGGATTGCATACCTCCGTCAATCTCCTGTACTGGATGATTCTAACAGGATAATCGACGAACTGTTTCGTACTGAAAGCGAGATGGTAAGAATCATCAGGCAATATGAAGAGTGTCTTTTATCAGATGACCATGGTAAGCTGCAGGCCATTATTCAGCTAATGGATGATCATAAAGCCTGGGATTATGAGGTTGCGGTAAAGCAGGTGCTTTTTAAACTGAAACTTTATGATCTTAATGCCCTCGTAAAAACATTGTCTGGCGGGCAGAAGAAGCGAGTTGCACTTGCAAAGGTGCTTGTTGAAGATTCCGATCTGCTTATTCTTGATGAACCCACAAACCATCTTGATCTTGACATGATTGAATGGCTGGAGGATTATCTTATTAAATCCAATAAATCGATCCTGATGGTTACCCATGACAGGTATTTTCTCGACAGGATTTGCAATGTAATACTTGAACTTGCTGATAATGGATTATACAGATATGAGGGTAATTATGAATATTTTCTTGAAAAGAAACAAAGTCGCGAGTATTCTGCAAAGATGAATACAGAAAAGGCAAAAAACCTTTTAAAAACAGAACTTGACTGGATGAGGCGTATGCCAAAAGCCCGGAGGCATAAGGCCAAATCGAGAATTGAATCATTCTATGATCTAAAAGAAAAAGCAGCAAACCGGCCAGAAGAGAAAAGTATCAATATCAACGTAAATATTTCAAGGATGGGTAAAAAGATCCTTGAAATCAGAAATATCAGTAAAACCTGGGGCGACAAAAAGGTCATTAATAACTTTTCCTATGCCTTTACAAGATTCGAGAAAGCAGGGCTTGTAGGACGCAATGGGACGGGTAAGACTACTCTGCTCAATATTTTGACCGGACTGACTGAACCAGATGAAGGAACAGTTGAGAGGGGAGAGACTATCGTTTTTGGCTATTACAAGCAGGAAGGGATCACCTTTGATGACGATATGACAGTGATTGATGCCGTAAGGGACATTGCCGAAAGAGTAACATTAAATGATGGTAATGTTCTGTCCGTTACACAGTTCATGAACTATTTCCTGTTCCCGCCGGAAAAACAGTATACATTTATCAGAAAGCTTTCGGGAGGAGAGAAAAGAAGACTCTACCTTCTCACAGTTCTGATGAAAAATCCTAATTTTTTGATACTTGATGAACCTACTAACGACCTTGATATCCTTACACTTAATGTTCTTGAAGAGTACCTTGCAGGGTTCAGAGGATGTGTAATTGTCGTATCACACGACAGATATTTCATGGACAAAGTGGTAGATCATATTTTTGAGTACAAAGAAGGAGGAGAAATAAAAGATTTTCCGGGCAACTATACTCAATTAAGGGATAAGCAGACTGATCTTGAAAATCAGGTTGCTAAGGTTTCAAAGTCCCAGCTACCAGGCCAGTCTGACAAGACTGCCATGAAAGAAAAGAAGCCGGGAATGACATTCAGCGAAAAAAGGGAGTTTGAGGCTCTTTCGAAAGAATTGGATGCCCTGGAATCGGAAAAAAAACAGATTGAAGCTGAACTGAACCTGGGCCAGATGAATCCTGATGATCTTTATTCAAAATCATTGAGACATGGAGAAATATCTAAGTTACTAAATGATAAGGAGATGAGATGGCTTGAATTAAGTGACAAATGAATGTTACGGTCGATTTAATGAATAGAATTGATGGAATAATATTAGAATTTCTACCTTTATCAATCAATAGTTTACATAGTTGGAAAAAATTGTAATTATTACTCCTGCCGCAAGATCAGAGATACTGATAGGAGAAAAATGGGAATCGGTAAAAGGTTTGATTCCTGAAAAGGGTGTTGTTATCATTACCGACGAAAATGTAAAACGCTTATACGGAGACAGATTTCCTGATGTTCCCACATTTGCCTTATTGCCGGGAGAGGGCAGCAAAAAACTTGAGGTCGTAGAAAATTTTGCCGGTAAACTTCTTGAACAGGGAATTGACAGGACTGGTTTTATCCTTGCGATAGG
Source organism: uncultured Bacteroidales bacterium (assembly GCA_963815075.1). Lineage (GTDB taxonomy): Bacteria > Bacteroidota > Bacteroidia > Bacteroidales > VadinHA17 > LD21. The sequence goes on along the minus strand of CAWFFK010000015.1, from coordinate 46,293 downwards.
AGGAGGTGTAGTATGTGATTTAGCAGGATTTCTTGCATCCATCTATTTGAGGGGAATAAAATTCGGATATGTTTCAACCAGTTTGCTTTCACAGGTGGATGCCAGTATTGGTGGGAAAAATGGCGTTAACCTTGGTGGTCTGAAGAACATGCTTGGAAATATCAGGCAACCGGAATTCGTAATTTGTGATCCGGCAATGTTACTGACACTTTCTGAGGAGGAATATTTATCGGGATTAGCTGAATTGATAAAAACTGCTATTATCGGCAGCCGTGAGTTGTTTGAAATTATTGAGTCAAATCATGGTCCTGTTATGGCAAGAGAAAAGGAGTTGCTCACAACTCTTGTTGCAGGATCGGTAAATTTCAAAGCATCGGTGGTTACTGAAGATGAAAAGGAAGAAGGCCTGCGGCGAATTCTTAATTTCGGACATACCTATGGCCATGCAATAGAAATGCAGATGGCACTGAAACACGGCTTTGCGGTAGCCTGCGGTATGGAGATTGCTACAGAATTCTCTTTCGAAAAGGGATATATAGATGTCTGCCTGAAGAACCGGATAATAGATCTCCTTAAGAAATACAAGCTACTTAAGGATCGCTATATTCCCATTGAAAAGCTTGAACAGCTTATAATTCAGGATAAAAAGAAAATCGGAAGCAACATAAATTTTGTTTTTATTAAGGAAATTGGAAAAGCTATTATAGAAAAAGTGCCAGTGGGTGAAGTAACGGGTTTTTACAAAAGGTTCAGAGAAAATAAATAAAGCTATGAATTCATTCGGAGTTATTTTCAGAGTGTCTCTTTTTGGTGAATCGCATGGTCAGGCGATAGGTGTCGTTTTAGACGGATGTCCTCCCGGGATAAAGGTCAGTCCTGATGATTTTTTACCTGACCTGAGGAGACGCCAGAGCGGGAGCAGAGGTACCACAACCAGGCAGGAACCTGATCTTCCGGAAATGATTAGTGGCGTATATGAAGGAGTTACTACCGGGGCTCCGATAACCCTTATGACCCGAAACAGCAATAAAATATCTTCTGATTATGACGAATTCAGGAACATACCAAGGCCGGGTCATGCTGATTTTGTTTCACAGCTGAAATATTCGGGGTATTCCGATATGCGTGGAAGCGGGCATTTTTCAGGAAGGATAACCTGGGGTCTTGTTGCCGCCGGTGTTATGGCAAAAAAAATCGCAGCATCTTCCAATATTTCTGCCAGGCTGATTTCTGCCGGAGGTTCCGATGACATCGAAAAAGCTGTTAATGAAGCTATTGCTTTAAATGATTCTATTGGAGGCATCATAGAGTGCAGAGTTACTACCCCTCCTGTTGCGATCGGAGAACCGTTTTTTTATTCATTTGAGTCAGCTCTGAGCCATATTGTTTTTTCCATCCCTGCCATCAAGGGTATAGAATTTGGAGCAGGTTTTGCAGCCGCCGCAATGAAAGGATCCGAACATAATGATCCTTTTATTGACAGTAACGGCAAGACAGCTACAAATAATGCAGGAGGTATTAACGGAGGCATTACCAATGGGAATGAGATTATTTTCAGAGTAGCCGTTAAACCCACATCTTCAACTGGTGTTGATCAGACCACATATAACTTCGGGGAAGGAGCCATGACCACTCTTAGAGTTAAGGGAAGGCATGATACTTGTATTGCTCTGAGGATGCCTGTAATAGTTGAAGCGGCTTCTGCAGTTGTAATTGCTGACCTGATGCTGATGGACAGGGGTATTTACGCAAGAAAAGATAGTTGAAGTAACAGATTGAAACATCTTTTACTCAACGCAGCGGTTTAATAATGAGAGCCTTTTTAGTTGTTTTAATTAAAAGGGCCCTTTTAGTTGACCTGGTTATTTTAAACCTGTTATCGATTCTGTCGCCAATGATCCATACAATTTTCCCATCAGACTCAAGAATCCTTTTATTTTCCTTTTCGAGGATTGAATATTTATTGTCTATAAAGTAATCACTCAGCTTTTTTTTCTGTTTCATGCCCAACGGAATGAAATTGTCACCAGGTTTCCATTTTCTTATGGTAACCGGGAATTTTAATTTTTCAACATCAATACATGCAACAGATTGATCTGATGGGATCTCGAAAGTATCTGTGATATTGATATATTCCGCCGAGACAATTCCGGGCACTGTGTCGAATCCGTTTATCTTTTTTATATAATAGGCTAATTCGTCTTTTGACAGTTCCCGGAACACAATAATTTCTTTCCTGTTCTTCAGAAGCCTGTGTGTTTCAGTATAAATCTGCCCTCCGGTTTTCCCGTTAATAACCTGTATCAGATCATTCAGCTGCATGTTAGTGATTCCGAATGGTTTAAACAACTCATATATAACAGACCTGTTTTTAAGATGAGGTCTTAATAAACTGATATTAAATGATATAATATCTTCCTTATTTTCAGTAATCTTTTCACGGAGTTTGCATATATATTCTGAGACTATATCGTTTATGTCTGTGAATCTTTCGGCGGTCTCACTGAGAGTAGTTTCAATTGAAGGATTTATCTCTTTAAGGACAGGAATGATTCTGTGTCGGATTTTGTTCCTTGTATATTTGGTATCAGCGTTGGATTTATCTTCACGGTATACGATCTGGTGTTTTTTAGAATACGAAATGATCTCATTTCGTGTGGCAAAAAGCAGGGGCCGGATAATATTATTGTTCTTTGGTTTCATACCTGTTAACCCATTTAAACCGGTCCCTCTTACAAGGTTAATTATAAGTGTTTCAATGTTATCGTTCATGTTATGCGCTACTGCAACACAGCTGAAACCATTATTTTTCCTGATCTCTTCAAACCAGGAATATCTAAGTTCCCGTGCTGCCATCTGAATAGATTGTCCATTATTTCTGGCATAAGTTTTTGTATCAAACCTGGTCGAGAAAAAAGGAATGTTATGGTCTGTGGCATAGCTATTTACAAATTCCTCATCCTTGTCCGATTCCCGTCCACGTAAAGAAAAATTGCAATGAGCTATACCTATATCGTAAGGTGTTTCAAGGAACAGGTGTGTCATAACCATCGAGTCTATTCCACCGCTGACAGCGACCAGGATCCTTTCTCCACCTGCTACCAGTTTTTGTTCGTCAATAAATTTTATAAACTCATTAAGCATGTCCGGCGGCATATTAGTGCAAAAATAGAAAAAGCTTTTGTTTAAGGTAATACCTTTTCGCTGTTTTGTTCTCTACCTGTAAGGTATAATTGAAGGAGGACCTGGATCAAAATTATTTGGTCGCAGGAGCTGTTCTCCTGAAACTGTAAGATGATTTATATCAGAATAAGGAGGCAGGTTTGGATAGAAAGCAAGCCTGATCTGTAACGTGTTGAATATAAGATTGTCGTTTCTTATTCTGACGCCCATTCCTATACTCGAAAGTGAGTTCCTTCCTCCACCAATCATCTCATTTGAACCTGAAAGCAACGAAAAATCAGCAAACCCGAAAAAAGCAAATTTAAAGTTGTAAAGGTTAAGTGGGCTGAACATTACCGATTCGAGACTTATGGTTAATCTTTGACTCCCGATGATTGTGTCGTTTTTGATGCCTGAAAATCCGTTGGTGGTATAAAAGGCAAGAAATTCATCGGTATTTCTGCTAAAGCCCCTGGTATAATTTATGTTAACAAAGTTTCTGATTTTGTTTTTTCCCAGGATCACAAGATTTGAGAAATATTTCATGTCAAGTGACACTATTCCCTGTTCTGTCCTGTTATTGTTCAGGAAAGTTGATAATCCGGCGTAAGTGTAAAAATATCCGAGTTTTTTGGATGACTGGCCAAATGATATTTCTGCTCCAAGGTAAGTTCTGTCTTTGAACTCGTTAAATTCCCTTCCTGCTGTTACTTTGAACAAAGCTCCATAAGGAACATCTTCAGTTCTCCCGTAATTATAGATGAGACTGGTCTTATAATATTTTTGAATGGAAAAAGCAGCAGAGCCAAGAAATATTGTGTATTTCTGGATATTATAAAATGAATCGGGAAGTATGAAAGGATGATCGAAAACATTATTATTCGTATAACGGGCCCCAAGTATGATTCTGGAAACCGACTCCTGGTTAATAAGGAATGACCTTGAGAGCCAGTAATCCTGAAAATTATACTTAAGTGGCTGGGGAACAGGGAGAGTATCAAGGTTTTCAGTCGTGTACATCTGTCTTACAGCAATTCCTCCGGCATACTTTGAGGTTGAGCTTATCAGTTTACGGCTGAGACTGAAACCGTAAGTTGTTTCTCCAAGACCTGTCAGATAAAAAAGGTTTAGATTTATAAAGGTTTTTGCTATGTTGTCAATAGTATAATGAAAACCATAACCGGGAGAATTCCTGGCATAATTATCGAAAGGAACATCAATTCCAAATTCATGTCCCATTCCAAAAAGATTCTTTTCAAAAACCGACACTTCTCCCTTACTAATGCCGTGGTAAGTGTACGAACCACCCAGAGAATATACATCTTTTGTCAGGACAATAATATCGGCTTCAGAGTCAGACACCGGAACCACGATGATCCTTGCATCATCGATATAGGGTAACTGCCTGAGTATCCTTTCATTGTCGCTTAGTATTAACGGAGATACAGTGTCTCCTACTGAAAAAAGAAGGTTTTTTCTTATGATTATTTCGTTTGTATTTATATGAGTAGCGTTGAGCAGATTGTCAATCTTGCTATCATTTTTAACTGCCGGATTATTAATATTAACTCCAAAAACATTAAGTCTCTGAATTTCAATTTTTCTTATTTTCTCTCCTGAATAAATCTTATAACTGGCATCACTCGACCCGATAATCCTTTTATTGTGGATTGTATCAGGTGAGATAACTACCAGATTATATAGCTTTTTAACAAAATGGTTCTTGGAAGCTTTTGCTTTCAGTGAATCATAAAAAATAATATTCCTGTCAACAATCTTGATTTTAGAACTGACAAGAGAATTAGGAATTTTCAGCAGGGTATCTTTGGAAAAAAAAGAAATACTATCCCGTATATGAACCAATGCACCGGGGGGTATTTTTATTAATGTATCGCTTACAGTTTTAGTCTGAGAAAATGAAATGTTACAAAATAGTATAAATGCTATAAATGTCAGATTAGCTGGTAATCTCCTGTATTTTGACTGCAGATGGCACATCAGGTTTGGTCAGGGTTGCTTATCAGAACATCATCAGAATTAAACTGGAATCCAAGACGTTTACCTGTCATCACTTTTGAATGCTGTATTTTTGCCTCTGCCTGTCCTACCGTCGCAATCTTTACTGTATCATAGGGCGGAACCAGAAGGTCAAACTCAAGAGAATATTGAATGGCGGTGGAAATAATTATCTGCATCGAATTTTTGCTTATCTCCTCATTCCCATAATTTGTAAACAGCATTCCCATTTGTCTCTTTCCCTCTACAAAATATTGCTTTTCGTGGTTTATGAAGATTCTGGCTATCAGGTAACCAAGATCATCCAGGCGTGAATACCTGAATGAATCGGCCAGAAAGTTGTAAATATTTATTATTCCTGAATAGGCATTGAATTTATTCTTCTGGATATAAGCAGTTTTCCATGCCGGATGATCCCTGTCGAACTGAAAAATATTCGAGTGCATGCTAAATAGCAAAATGTCTCCCGCTACCTTTAGCTGGGCATCAAAATTGCTTCTGTCGGTATATTCCATCCTTATTCTTGAATCAGTGCCGATAAGATTTGTATTTATATCTTTGGATAAACCTTTAAGAACTTCTTTCAAAACGGAAAATGAGTCGAATGTATTGTCGTAAACCTTTTGTTTCAGGAGGGATTTTTCTTTAAGAGTAGAAATAATTTCCTGTTTTTTGTCGTCCTGCTGTGTCATACCGGCTGTTTTTAGTGGAAAATATATAGTCCCCGAAAATAATAATTATTAAGGAATAATTAAAACAGGGACGTTTAGTAAGAGCAGTTTGTTTAGATTACAAGCCTGATTAATAAGATCTTGCGAACAACACCCTTCTTTTTGAGGGTTTCCCTGAATAGATGCATTTCCCGTTTTCTTCCGGAGACTCAAATGGGATGCACCTTATTGTTGCTTTTGTCTCTTCTTTGATTTTTTCTTCAGTTTCAACAGTTCCATCCCAGTGAGCCATTATAAACCCTCCCTGATTGTCAAGTACATTGACAAAATCATCCCATTTATCAATATAGAAAGTATTCTCTTTTCTGAAAGCAAGTGCTTTGTTATACATATTTAACTGAATTTTATCCAGTAACTTCAGAATGTGATCCACGGTACTTTCAAAAGGTATGGTCTCTTTTGTAAGTGTATCCCGCCTGGCAACTTCAACTGTTCTGTTCTCCAGATCGCGGGGTCCTATTGCAATACGCACAGGGACACCTTTAAGTTCATAATCAGCAAATTTCCAGCCTGGTTTATTATTATCCCTGTCGTCATATTTAACCGAAATACCTTTTGATTCAAGATCAGCTTTGATTTTTCCGGCGGCTTCAGATAAAGCAGGGAGTTGTCCGATATTTTTATAGATAGGAATTATTACAACCTGTATAGGAGCAAGCCTGGGAGGCAGAACAAGTCCGTTGTTGTCGGCATGGCCCATAATGATCGCTCCTATTAACCTAGTAGAAACTCCCCATGATGTAGCCCAGACATATTCAAGTTTACCTGATTTATCAGTAAACTGGACCTCGAAAGCTTTTGCGAAGTTTTGTCCCAAAAAATGACTGGTACCTGCCTGCAGGGCTTTACCATCCTGCATCAGCGCTTCAATGGCGTAAGTTTCGAGTGCGCCTGCAAATCGTTCATTTTCAGATTTATAACCTTTTATTACCGGTAGTGCCATGGAGTTTTCGGCAAATTCTGCATAGATGTTTATCATCTTTTCTGTCTCCTCCATAGCCTCTTCGCGTGTTGCGTGTGCAGTGTGACCCTCCTGCCAGAGAAATTCAGTTGTCCTGAGAAATAACCTTGTCCTCATTTCCCAGCGTACCACATTTGCCCACTGGTTAATCAGTATGGGAAGATCCCTGTAGGAATGTATCCAGTTTTTATAGGAATGCCAGATAATGGTTTCTGATGTGGGACGGATAATAAGTTCTTCTTCCAGTTTTGCTTCAGGATCGACAATTATTCCTTTTCCATTTTCATCATTTTTCAGCCTGTAATGGGTAATAACCGCGCATTCCTTTGCAAATCCCTCGACATGTGCAGCTTCTTTACTGAAGAAAGATTTTGGAATAAAAAGAGGAAAATATGCATTCACATGCCCGCTGGCTTTGAACATCCTGTCGAGTTCAGCCTGTATTTTTTCCCAGATTGCATAACCATAAGGCTTGATGACCATACATCCGCGAACAGCTGAGTTCTCAGCAAGATCTGCCTTGATAACCAGATCGTTGTACCATTGTGAATAGTTCTCTTCCCTGTTTGTTAAAAACTTCGCCATTTTTTGGTATGGTATTTGTTTACTTTGTTTAAAAGAAATAGATTGCGCAAAAATAAATAAAAAGTTCAGTTATTATTCAAAATTGTATAGGAGGTTCATCATGAAAGCCAAATATTGCATCGGAATACTATCAGCCCTTCTTCTCGGCCAGTTATCAGTAAATGCCCAGGATGCTGATTACGGAGACAACAGGAGTGATGAGGCCAGATTGGTGGTAAATAATTATTATAATGATTATGATTATTACTATTCATCAAGAATTAACAGATTTCACAGATCCTTTACTGTTTTCGACTATTATTCACCGATTTTCACCGACTCATACTGGTATAATTACCAACCTTTTTCATGGGGCATAAGTATTTATGGCGGTGGGTTAGGATTTGGCCTGGGGTTGGGAATCGGAATAGGATACTCCTATAATTATCCGCTTTATAGCTACGGCTACGGATACAATGATGTATGGTACGATCCCTATTATGGCAGTTCATATTACTGGGGATATAATCCTTTCTATTACAATGTCTTGTATAATCCGTTTATCCTGAATATTGGGATACGGAACAGATGGTCATACGGATATTATGGCTGGCACGGACGCAATCATTATAATGATTACGGACCGTTTTACAATAACCATTATAATCACAGCTACTATTCTTCAAACAGAAATTCTTCCTACAATTATTCCTACAGGAGAGGTTCCTCAAACAGATCAGAATCTACTTCTGCGAATGTTTCAAGAAGAGGATCCACAGGTACGGTTTCCGGCAGGGCAGTTACTGAAAGAAGCCGAGCCGCTGATATTGCAAACAATAGCTTTCGTAATGACGGAAGAAGGAGTGCTTCTTCTCCTGTAAGGAGCTTCAGTAATTCAAACAGCAGAGGGAACAGTAATCCTGGTAATATCAGGAATTTCAGAAATCAGGATCAGACTTTCAATAATACCAGGGAGAGAAGCAATTCAGTTTCCCACAGATCATCTCCGGGGATTTCAAGAGGCTTTAGTGCTCCACGGAGCCAGTCGTCCACAAGGTCATCCGGCTCAGTTTCAAGGGCAAGAAGTTCTTCTTCAGGAAGTGTATCAAGATCTTCTTCCTCCAGGAGTGGATCAAGGGCTTCCTCTTCCAGGAGTGGATCAAGGGCTTCCTCTTCCGGGAGTGGATCAAGGGCTTCCTCTTCCGGGAGTGGATCGAGATCTTCCTCTTCTAAGTCATCATCATCTTCTAAATCAGGGAGGAGAAGGTGATACTGATAAAGAACATGCTCAGTTATGTCCTTATTTTATAAAAAAAATGCTTTATCTGATGATAATATGAAAAGTAAACTTAAAAATTCGTTTATTTGGTATAATATTTGCACGTTATTTAGAAAATAATAAGGGGAGACAAAAATGAAAGCACTTTTACAAATATTAATCCTTGCACTCTTTACCCTGGCTTCGTGTACACCAAATCTTTATACAGGTGCACAATACGACGATCTGTATTATTCACCATCTGATCAGCCGGTAGTAAAAGAGAAACCATCTGCAAGCAATCAGATGCCTAACGCTAATATCAAGTCTGATGAGTATTATGATAATAAATATGCATCCGATACTCTTTATGCTGATGATTATTCCAATGCAGTAGATATTAATAATCAGATTGCAGATAATAATTATTATGGCAATGGATATGATTATTATGATAATATTTCCTATGCAAGCAGACTAAGCAGGTTCTACGGTGATTTTTATCCTTACTGGAGAGATCCTTTCTATTTCAGCTACGGATACCCGTTCAATTATGGAATTGGATATGGATATGGATTTGGATCGTATTATTCGTATTATGGTTATGGCGGCCTCTACGGAGACTATTATGGTTACCCATACGGGGGTGGCTATGGTGGCTTATATGGTGGCTATTATGGAGGCTATTATGGTGGGCTCTACGGCCTATATAATATAGGATACGGTTCATACTATCCTTACTATTCGGGAAGTTACTTCAGGGAAAAAAATAATTCTATTTCTTACGGAAGATATGAAAGACCAAGCTCGCTTTCATCAAACTGGAACAAAAATGCTGGGGCACTGGGATCTTCAAGAAGAAATCCGAGTATCTCGACAGCCGGAAATTCAGGAACCGGCAGGAGGACTTATTCAGGAACACAGCAGTCAGTAAGTCAGACAGACAGAAGGTTAACACAGGATCAGACAAGAATTGCTACTCCCCGTTCAGGCAATACTGTTCAGAGAACACCTGCCAATACGAGACCTGCTTATAATTCTGTAAACAGGACATATACTCCGAGTTATAGTAATCCCAGGATGAGCACCAGGCCTTCCTATAATAACAGCAGAGTGTATAATAGCAATAATAGCAATAATAACAATACCAGGATGAATAGTAATACGGGTACGGGAAGAACTCCTGCTAACCAGGGTACATATTACAATAGCAGAAGCAGGTCATCTGTAAGCGGATCTCCTGGCAGAAGAGCTGAATCACCTTCAGTATTTTATGCTCCTTCAAACAGCAGCAGATCAGGATCATACAGGAGTGCGCCCACTTATTCCGTACCCTCAAGAAGTAATGGCGGGACACGTTCTTCAGTTTCTTCCGGTTCATCCCGAAGCTCATATTCAGGGTCAACCTATAGCGGAGGATCGACAAGTACGGGATCCAGAAGTTCAGGTGGCAGCTCTTATTCATCAGGCGGCGGAAGTTCATCCTCTTCAGGCGGATCTTCAAGATCTTCAGGTGGTGGCGGTGGTGGTGGTTCAAGAAGGAGATAATTGCATTTCATAATGAATCAATTTTATAAATTTCATTCTAGATAACAGAGTGCAGGGAATGTTTTACAAAAAACAAAATATAATGAAGAGAATAAGTTTGATTATACTGGCGATAATAGCTTTATCAGGCGGAATATTCGGGCAGAACGTTGACGATGCCCTGAGATATTCACAAATTTTCTACGGGGGGACAGCAAGGTTTATGTCGATGGGAGGAGCATTCACGGCTCTTGGTGGCGATATATCAACTTTAAGTCAGAATCCTGCCGGCATTGGTATTTTCAGATCATCGGAACTGACCATAACACCTCAGCTCTATAATATTAATACCACAGCCGGGTTCAATGGTAGTACTTCCGATCATATTTATAACTTCAATCTTAACCAGGGTGGATTCGTAGCTAATATAATATCAAACAATAATGAATCCGGTCTCATAACCCTGAATTTCGGATATTCTTTTAATAAAACAAACAACCTTTTTCAAAATATACTTATTCAGGGCATAAATAATTCGAGTTCAATGGCGGATTACTGGGCAGGCATAAGTGAGGGAACCAATTATCTGAATCTTGACGGCGCTGCCGGAATTGCCTTTGATGCCTGGGTTATGGATACAATTACAGGTTCAGGCGGAGGATCGTATGGCACAGTTTATTCAAACTACGGTGATAATCCCCCATCGGTATATGGAGAAAGGGTAAGAAGAATGGTCACCAATGAAGGTTATACAGGTGAACATGCATTCTCCATTGGAGGAAACGTTTCCAATAAATTGTTTTTCGGCGCAACTCTGGGAATTAACCATATAACATATTCATCTCGTCTTGAACACATTGAATCAACAGACGTGGACCTCGCCTCAAAATTCCAGAACTTTGATTACACAGATTATTATGATGAAAAAGGAACCGGATATTCCTTTAAGATCGGAGCAATAATTAAACCTGTTGAAGCTCTCAGGATCGGACTTGCTTTTCATTCTCCGACATGGTACAGGATTTATGACCATGCTTACAATGATATAACCTCCAGCTTCTCCGACGGGGGTAAATTCGATGCGTATAACGATCCATTAAGATTTAACTATTATCTTACAACTCCTTTCAGAGCTTTAGCCGGGGTTGCTGTACAGATCAAGAAATTTGCACTTCTCAGCGCCGATTACGAGTTTGTAGATTATAGCACTGCAAAGTTTTCGCAGTCGGGTGACGGATATGATTATAGCGAAAAGAACCAGGCAATAAGGAATAGCCTTAAATCAGCCAGTAATATTCGTCTTGGAGGGGAAGTAAGGTTAAATGATCTGTACCTCAGGGCAGGATACGGTTATTATGGAAAAGTCTTTCAGGACAACCCGGATGAGGAGAATGCAAACCTCGATTACAATTCTGTCTCATTTGGTATAGGATACAGGGCACAAAATGTTTCAATTGATTTTGCTTACACTAATTATAATTATTCCCAGAAAGATATCCTTTATCCTCTCGATAGCAGTTTTGTACCTGCTACAGTTAATCTTACTACAGCGAAGAATATGTTTACATTAACTCTTGGGTATAAATTCGGTTATTAATACTTTGATGACTTCCTTTTCAGGTAAGCGGCTGTTTCATAAAAAACAGCCGCTTTTTGTCTTTATCAACTTGTCAAAGATAATCAACCGAATCGGGTCCCATATTAAAAATAAGGTCCACAATACTCAGATTAGAGCTGAAATTGCTATCTATATTAAAAACCCGGGTGTATTCCTTTAATATGTACATTGACTTTTTCTTAGGTGTTATATTATATCTGAAGTCTTCCGAATTGATATTAACAGGTAAGAAATGAGAAGTATACTGCAACCCTTTATGAATCCTGAGCATTTTCATAACTGAATATGTAAGCTCTGTGTTTAGATCAAGCAAAAAGTTATGATTTCCGGAAATTATTTTTGCAAAAGTATCAAAGTAATACTCGTAATACGGGGATGAGCTGTAAGCTGCCGTCAGAGCCCTCAGATGCACCTGTTGCCATCGTTTTGAATAATCAATTCTTACGTCTTTTACCGTTGTTTTACGTGAAGGTCCCAGCAGAGCAGGAACTGACAGTATTTGAGGTCCGTGTGATGAAAGTATGTAACACCTGTTTCTGTAAGTCTGCTTCCTGTAGTTTTCTTCCCTTTCAATCAATATTTCAGGTGAATTGGCAATCAGGGAGAAGTATTCGATCGGGGGAAGATATGCTGTGGAAAGTAGTATTTTCCCTGACATCACAAATAGATTCACTTCATCTTGTTAATCATGCTTGCCGAGAATCCGGCTCCAAAACCATTGTCAATATTTACAACGGTGACACCTGTGGAACAGCTGGTAAGCATAGCCAGTAATGCAGATATGCCTCCGAAATTAGCTCCATAACCGACACTGGTCGGCACTGCTATTACGGGTTTATCCACCAGCCCTCCGACAACACTTGCCAGAGCACCTTCCATTCCAGCTATTACAATTATTACCCTGCATGTTTTGATATCAGGTAACTTGTCAACCAGCCTGTGAATCCCTGCAACACCTGCATCATAAATTCTTAACACATTGTTTCCCAGAAGCTCAGCTGTAACTGCAGCCTCTTCAGCAACCGGCATATCTGATGTACCCGCTGTTATTACAGCAATGCGGGTTTTTGGGCTTTCCTCTTTTTTCTTCCGGACTGATATGATCCTGGCAATGGGGTAGAAGACAGCATCTGCAGCAATTCTCTTTACAGCTTCATACATCTCCTGGCTGGCCCTTGTTCCTATAATATTATTCTCTCTCTCTGTCATAGCTCTGAAAATCTCCTGAACCTGATCTACAGTTTTTCCTGCACAATAAACAATTTCAGGGTATCCCGTACGCAATTCCCTGTGATGATCGATTTTTGCAAACCCCAGGTCAGTATATGGGAAATTTTTCAGAATATCCAGAGCCTCATCAACGGTTGTCTGCCCGTTTTTGACGTCTTTCAGCAGATTTTCAATTTCCTTTACATTCATTCTTCAGTTGTTTCCGGATTTGAACTTCCTGTTCTGTAGCCTTCAAGGTCCAAAGATACATATCTGAAACCTATTCTTTTGAGATTCTCAATAATTAGTTGTCTGTCGGGGCTAAGAGTTATTTTTTCAAAATAACCTGGTAAACATTCTATGCGTGCCACGTCCCCATGTACCCTTACACGTGTGCCGGGGTAACCTCTGTCCAGCATAATATTTTCAGCCTGCTCTATCATCCTCAGCGTACCTTCCTTTACCTCAGTGTTATAGGGTATTCTGGTTAACAGGCAAGCCATGGCAGGCTTGTCCCATATGTCGAGATCCTCGGCCCTGGCCAGATCCCTTATATCCTTTTTCGTCAGGCCCGATTCAAGAAGAGGGCTTCTGACTCCCATTTCCTTCAGAGCCTTCATCCCGGGTCTGAAATCCCTGGTGTCGTCAGCATTTGTGCCGTCAATCACATATTTAAATCCACTTCCCGAGGCAAATTTCATTATCTCAGTGAACAATGTTTTCTTGCACAGATAACATCTGTCAATTGGATTATTTCTTATGGCTTCGGGAAAATTCAGATTAAGTACTCTGTGCTTTATCCCATACTTTTCCGTAAATTCTTTAGCTTCATCTACCTCTCGTACAGGAATATACGGTGTTTTTATTGTAAGAGCTATTATATTTGCTTTTCTTATTTTATGAGCTCTGTGCAAAAGAAACGAACTGTCTACTCCGCCCGAGAATGCAACTACAAATGAGCCAAGCTCATTCAGTATGCTATCTAGTTTTGTTGATTTTGTGTCTGTCATAGCTTATTCAAACTCTTCACTTTTAACTATTAAAAACAGGCTTTTTACCCCTCAACCCCCCCACAGGGGGGGATTCCAGATCTGCCGGACGCTGTCTGGTGTCTATTGTCTGATCAGTTCCGCCATAATATTATTATACACTTCCTTGATCGGAATATTCTTTTCCGATGCTATTCTTCTGCAGTCGTCATATTCCGGTTTAAACGATACCTCCTTTTCCCTGAAAAATGACCGTTTCACCTTTACAATTCCATATATAGTATTAATGGTCTCGAATTTTCTGACAAGAGTGTCCTTTTTAAATTGAAAAGATCTGATTCCCAGTGATGTAGATTCAGTAAATATAATATCTTTCAGAGAATCAACTGATCCTGTCTCGCATATTACATTCAGGACAATCCCGGGCCTGCCTTTTTTCATTATTATATTTGAAAGAAAAACATCTGATGCGCCTTCTTCAAACAGTTTGTCGGAAATGAATTCAAAAAATTCAGGATTCATATCATCAATATTGCATTCCAGGTGAATAGCATCGTGTCCTGAGCCTGAATTTGATTCAGTTTCACCCAGGAAGACTCTCAGCAGATTAGGAACTGAGTGATTGTCTTTTTGTCCTACTCCGTAAGCTGTTTTCTCAATTCTCATTTTCAGTCCGGACTCGAAATTTGTAACCAGAGCAGCCAATATTGCGGCACCTGTGGGAGTTGTGGCTTCAAAGTCAACGCCTCCTTTTTTAACTGGCAGGCCTTTAATTATCTCAGCTGTAGCAGGCGCAGGAACAGGAAGATTTCCGTGTTCACAATCGACAAAACCTCCTCCGAGCTCTATTGTTGAAACATGTACTCCGTCTACTTTCAATGCATTGAAGCAAATTGCAGCACCAACAACATCAATTATTGAATCGACCGCTCCAACTTCATGAAAATGTATGGTCTCTACAGGTACTCCATGAACTGATGCCTCGGCAACTGCTATCTTCATAAAGATCTTCTTGCTGAGCTGCCTGGTCTGGTCGTCCAGTCCCGAATTATCAATTATCTTTTCAATATCCGAAAGGTGCCTGTGAGAGTGCTCGTGCCTGGTTTGCTTAACTGTAACTTTTGTACCGCTGATACCGTGGCGCTGATCTTTTTGTACAATCAGTTCCCACCCTTCAAGATTAAGTTTATTCAGCTCATTGATAAGAAATGTTTTATCGACACCAAGATCAATCATAGCGCCCAGGTTCATATCACCGCTAATGCCTGAGAAACAATCATAGGAGATAATTTTCATAAAAAATAAAATAATGAGACATCTAAAATATTCAACAACTGAAAGTGGAGATTGTTAATAAGATCCCTGAAATGCACTTTCAAAATTGACACTTGCGAATATACTATTTACATTCGTTACCGAATAATAAAAAAAAATTGTAATTTTCGGAACTTTTAATAAAAAGTAAAATAAACCAGTAAGGTAATATTATGAAAAGAAGGGACTTTATTAAAACATCAGCAGGAGCAGGACTGGCTGCAGGCGCGGCTTTGAGCCTGGGAGGATACAATAAACTTTGGGCTTCAGCAGCTTCAGCAAGTAAATATGATATGGTTGCTGTAATGGGAGGTGAGCCTGATGCAATGTTTGATCTGGGAATTCAGGAGCTGGGAGGAATGGGCACATATATACATAAAGGGCAGAAAGTGCTTATAAAACCGAATATAGGATGGGATGTGATACCTGAACTTGCAGCAAATACTAACCCACTGCTTGTAAAAAGGATTATTGAGCATTGTTTCAAAGCCGGTGCAAAAGAGGTTTATGTATTTGACCATACCTGCGATAACTGGGTTAATTGCTATAAGAATTCCGGGATTGAAAAAGCTGCAAAGTCAGCCGGAGCAAAAGTGGTCCCGGCTAATTCAGAAAGCTATTATCACCAAATTGAAATACCGGGTGGCATAAAACTTCGGAAAGCTAAGGTGCATCAGCTATTGCTGGAAACAGATGTATTCATAAATGTACCGGTTCTTAAGGATCACAACTCCACGCGAATGACCTGTTGTCTTAAAAATAATATGGGTATTGTGTGGGATAGGGGATACTGGCATTCTAACAACCTGAACCAGTGTATTGCCGATTATGCTCTATACGAGAAGAAGCCTGCTCTGAACGTGATCGATTGTTATAATGTTATGGTTAAACATGGTCCTCAGGGAGTATCTAAAGAGGATATTGTGCAAATGAAAACGCAGATTCTGACAAGCGACTGGGTAGCAGGAGATGCTGCTGCGGCCAGGATGCTTGGGGTTGAGATCAATACAATTGAATATATTCCCATGGCGCATAAGATGGGGCTTGGTAACATGAACCTGGATGCCCTTAATATTAAAAGAATTAAAATGTAATTCCTGATGAGGTCTCATTCTCTACGAACAATCCGCATCGTTTTTTCAACAATTGTTTTCATCTGTTTTTTCCTGGTCTTTGTAGATTTCAGATATATAATACCAACCAAATACATCAACATATTACTCTATTTACAATTTGTTCCCTCAGCAATAAAGTTTTATGGTCTTGAAACACTGGCTGCAGGCGGCTTCCTCGTTGTTCTGGCTCTTACTGTGTTAACAGGACGTTCATACTGCTCATTTTTATGCCCGCTGGGAATCGGACAGGATCTGTTCAGCAGGATAGGAGGAAAGTTTAAAAAGAAATTCAGAAGGTACGGTTACAAAAGGCCGTTTACGATCCTCAGGTATGCTCTTCTGGCTCTTACACTTATATTCACCATGATATGGGGTCTTTATGTAGTTACTCTCCTTGACCCTTATAGCATATTTGGCAGATTTATGACCTATTTTGCCAAGCCGGTGGTTATATTGTTAAATAATTTTTTGGCGGGGATACTTGGCAGGTTTGATATCTATACTCTGAGTAATATCCCTATAAAGGGTTTTCCGCTGGAAGTATATTCAGTTCCGGTAGCTTTTTTTATTCTTGTGGGAGTGCTGTCATTTACAAAGGGAAGGCTGTACTGTAATACTGTCTGCCCCGTCGGAACGCTTCTCGGACTTATTTCAAAATTTTCGATTCTTCGTATAAAATTCGATGAGGTTGCCTGCACCCGTTGCGGACGATGTGCGGTAAGATGCAAATCTTCCTGTATTGATTTTCTGAAACCCGATGTTGATCTGACCAGGTGTGTAGTTTGTTTTAATTGTATAAACACATGTCAGGATAATGCTATTACGTACGGATTAGTCAGTATTAAACAGAAAGTTCATGAAACGGATGAAAATAAGCGTAAAATAATTATAGCCTCACTGATGTTGTTATTTGGTTTATCCCGTACCTCCGGCGGCCAGGGAAAAACTGTGCCTAAACCAAAGAAAGACTCTACTGTTAAAGAAAACAGGACTTCGCCCGTGTGCCCTCCGGGGGGTGTATCCATTGCAGCCTTTAATAAGGATTGTACCGCCTGCTCGTTATGTATAAACGCCTGCCCTAATAGAGTATTGCAGCCGGCATTTAAGCAATACGGTCTTGCCGGAATGATGCAGCCGGTTATGAATTATCACAAGAGTTTCTGTACTTATAACTGCACGATATGCACCGAATTGTGTCCTACAAATGCGTTACACCCTTTAGTGCTGGAAGCTAAAAAACTTACGCAGCTTGGCAAAGCAAAATTTATTAAGGACAACTGCATTGTCAAGACGGAAAAGACTGCATGCGGGGCATGTTCCGAGAGCTGTCCGACAAAAGCTGTTCATATGATCCCCTACGAAGGTAATCTCGTAATACCGGAGGTTACGGAAGATATCTGCATTGGTTGCGGCCATTGTGAATTTGCCTGTCCAACTGTTCCTTATAAAGCAATATTTGTTGACGGAAACCCGGTTCATATGGCAGCTAAAAAGCCCGAAAATGAGGAGACTGAAATAAAGAAACCTGTCGAGTTCCCGTTCTGATTTAAGCTGAATAAAATGTAATCAGCGGGAAAAAATCCTGGAAATATGATATTTGTCTCATCCCTGTTCGGGCAATAAACTAAATTTGCCATGATAAAACAGCGCATATGGTCATCGTTATTCTAATTTGTAAGCTCAATGAAGAAAACATCACATATTGAACACATTGGGATCGCAGTAAAAGATCTTGAAGATGCAATTAATTTTTACGAAAAGGTATTGGGATTATCTTGTTATAGAATTGAAGTTGTTCCGGACCAGAAAGTACGAACCGCTTTTTTCAGGATTGGAGAAACCAAAATTGAGCTTCTGGAGTCAACTGACCCGGAAGGTCCTGTTGGCAAATTCATTGAAAAAAAAGGTGAAGGAATACATCATATTGCTTTTGCTGTTGAAAAGATTGAGGAACAATTGGCCCACGCAGCAAAAATGGGTGTACAACTGATTGATAGTCACCCCCGAAAAGGGGCTGAAAATCTTGAAATTGCTTTCTTTCATCCAAAATCCACTGCAGGTGTATTAATAGAGCTTTGTGAAGACAAACATATCTGAAAAAATCAGTAGGTTTGTATAACCTTATTAATCAGATTGTAAAATGAAATCACACATTGTTTCTTCAGGTAATTCAGGACCACAGATAAGGTCTGATTGTGAAATAACTCTGGAGCTTAAAAATGAGGGAGGAATCGTTACTGATCTGGTTTCAAAGGTAAAGTCACTTTATGGAGATTCAATAAAAAAACTTTTAATTGATATACTGAATTTCTATAGCATTAAAGATGCATTTGTAAAGATCAATGATTGCGGAGCCCTGCCTTTTGTCATAGCTGCACGCCTTGAAGCTGCGGTTAAAAAACTGATTGATACCGATCTTGAGTATCTGCCGGAATTTAGAAGTGAAAACGGATATTCAACCGAACATGACAGGTTCAGGTTTTCGAGATTATACCTGCCTGGCAACAATCCTGCTCTTATGATCAATGCAGGACTTCATTCGGCAGATGGGATAATTCTTGATCTTGAGGATTCCGTAGCGCCTGAAAAGAAAGATGAAGCGAGAATTCTTGTAAGAAACGCGTTACGGCAGATTGATTTCTGCGGGGCAGAAAGGATGGTCAGAATTAACCAGGGACCAGCCGGGATAACGGATCTGCGTTCAGTTCTTCCTCATAATGTGAATCTAATACTGATACCAAAATGTGAAAGTGCTGATAACATTAAAGCGATTGAAAAGGAAATATCGGACATAAGCAAAAGCCTGAAACTCAGAAACAAGGTTTTTCTGATGCCTATAATTGAGAGTGCATTGGGTGTTGAAAACTCTTTTGAGATTGCACGGTCGTCAGAAAATGTTGTTGCCATAGCCATAGGGCTTGAGGATTATACTGCCGACCTTGGAGTACCGAGAACAATGGAAGGCAAAGAATCATTGTATGCCAGGTCGCGACTTGTTGTGGCAGCCAAAGCATCAGGAGTACAGCCGATAGATTCTGTATTTTCAGATGTTGCGGATATGGAAGCATTAAAGGCAAATGTTACGGCATCCAGGTCTCTTGGATTTGAGGGAATGGGATGTATCCATCCCAGGCAGATTCGCATCATACGACGGGGATTTGCTCCTGATGAAGCTGAAATTGAGAAATCGAAGAAAATTGTGCTTGCTTTTGAAGCGGCAAAAATAAACGGTATTGGTGTAGTTTCTCTCGGATCTAAAATGATAGATGCACCGGTTGTTGCCCGTGCTCAGAAATCAATTGATATTGCGGTACGTATGGGACTTTTACCGGTAAACTGGGCAGATGATATTCCTCTGCAGAGAGAATAGGAACTTAATGTTACAGTATGGCTTACAAAACAGTTATTAATGCGGCTGGAAGGCCGGTCCCTCTTGAGATCAACGGACAGCCTGTAATTCCGTTTAAAGGTGTGGGGAAACACAGACCGGAAGGCAGGAAATATGCCCCTCCGGTATCTACCTGTTCTGATTATCCTGAAGATGGAAATAAAGTAGTAAGTTCCCTTGAGGAGGCTCTTCGTAAATGTGGCCTTTGCGATGGTATGACTATCTCCACTCATCATCATATGAGAGATGGCGACCTTGTCAGTAATAAGATATTTGAGCTGGCATCAGCTATGGGAATAAAGGATCTGGTGTGGTTCCCGTCTGCTTCATTCCCATGTAATGATCCGGTTATAACATATCTTGATAACGGGACCATGAACAGGATAGAAGGAAGCATGAATGGCCCTCTAGGCAGGTATGTTTCAGAAGGCAGAATGAAAGGAACTGCCGTTCTCAGATCCCATGGAGGACGTGTCCAGGCAATTCAGGATGGAGAAGTGAAAATAGATATTGCCGTACTTGCAGCGCCTTCAGCCGATTCATTCGGAAATGCAAAAGGAACTGGTGGTTCGTCTGCCTGTGGTGTGCTGGGATATGCTAAAGCGGATTATATGTATGCATCAAAGGTAATAGTTGTAACTGATAATCTTGTTGATGTTCCATGCTTCCCCATGGAGATTGAGGGAAACTATGTTGATTATGTTGTTGTTGTGGATAAGATAGGAATACCTGAAAAGATAGTCTCAGGCACAACTCAGATTACAAAAAGTCCTGACAGACTTTTAATTGCAGAGTTGACAGCTTCTTTTCTTGAGAAATCGGGTATCCTGAAAGACGGAGTAACTATGCAGGCTGGTGCCGGAGGCACATCCCTTGCCATAGCTGTATTTGTGCACCAGATACTGAAAGACCGGGGTTGGAAATCGAAATTTGGTTTTGGGGGAAGCACCAGGTATATGGTTAAAATGCTGGAAGAAGGTCAGATGGGATATATACTTGATGCGCAGGCATTTGATCTGGAATCAGTAAGCTCTATTGAAAGAAATGCCAACCATATACCATACCCGGTATTTAATGCCTACAATTATCATTCGAAAGGGAACCTGACAAGTATGATGGATATAATGATTCTTGGGGCTACTGAGGTTGATCTTAATTTCAATGGTAATGTAGTCACTCATTCTGACGGCTATCTTCTTCACGGGATAGGAGGTTGGCAAAACTGCCTTCATGCCCGTAATGTTATCCTTCCGATACCTCTTTTTCGCGACAGGATACCTGTTATTGTAGATGAAGTAACAACTTTGTGCGGTCCAGGAGAACTAATTGATGTTATAATCACCGAAAGAGGAATAGCAATTAACCCTTTGCGTCATGACCTGATTGAAAATCTTAAAGGAAGTGATCTTCCTTTAAAAACACTGAAGGAGCTTAAAGATGAGGCAGAGCGGATATGTGGAAAACCACAAAAGCCTAAGTTTGAAGAAGATATTGTAGCGGTAATTAAGTGGGTCGATGGTACTGTTCTCGATGTTGTGAGAAAAATCAGGGTCTGAAACTATTAAGTATGAAAAGATACAAGTGTACTATATGCGGCTATTTATATGATCCTGAACAGGGTGATCCCGATAGCGGAATAGATGCTGGGACAGAGTTTGCTGATCTGCCTGCCGATTTTATATGTCCGGTATGTGGTGCAGGAAAAGAAGAATTTCTCGAATACGAATAAAAGCAATTATTTAGTCTTATATGAATGTTATATTTTCCTTACCTGGAAGGAATGTTTTTAATAACATCTATAAGGAGGTCCCAGAACATAAGGGCTGTTTTTATCTCAATCATCTCTTCAGGAGTATGAGCTCCTCTTATGGTGGGACCGAACGATATCATATCAATGCCTTTAACCTTTTCATATAATAATCCACATTCAAGACCAGCATGAATTGCCCTTACAAGTGGTTCTTTATTAAAGAGTTTCCTGTAAGAATCAAGAGTAATCTTGAGTATTTCCGAGGTAAGATTGGGTTTCCATCCGGGATAACCATCAGAATGTACTACTTCTGCTCCAGCCAGCCTGAGGCATGATTCAACCATTGCTCCCGCATCATGCTTCGCAGATTCAACCGAGCTTCTCTGGGTTGTGATGATTTTTACAGTGTTATTGTCGCTGAATTTGGCAGAGGCAAGGTTTGTGGAAGTCTCAACCAGGTCAGCCATTTCCTTTGACCATGAAATAACACCATGAGGGCAACAGTTCAGAACGCTTATAAACCTGGTTTGAGTCTCTTTATCGATAACAAAAGATGGAAGATCTGCCTCTTTTACATATAACTTCAGGTCTTTTTCCAGATCTCCGAATTCATCGTATAAGGTATCCTGGAAATTTTTAATAAAGTTACCGACCGGTTCACAATCCTTCATATTAACAACAATAGTTGAAAATGCTTCTCTGGGTATCGCATTTCTGAGGTTACCTCCGTCAAAGTTGGCCAGAGAGATATTATACTGATTTGAAAGATTCCACAGGAGCCTGTTCATGATCTTCACGGCATTGCCGTATCCCTTGTGTATCTCATCTCCGGAATGACCGCCATGAAGTCCGGTGAGAGAAATATCCAGGGCGCAGGAACCTTTGATAACCGGATGTGTTGAGTAATTCATAGTTCCTATGGTATCAATACCACCTGCACATCCAATAAACAGTATTCCTTCATCTTCAGAGTCGAGATTCAAAAGTGTTTTTCCTGTGAAAAAATCCGTTTTAAGATTTATTGCTCCGGTCATACCCGATTCTTCATCGACAGTAAAAAGACACTCAATTTGTCCTGCCTTAAGATCCTTATCAGTAAGGATTGCCATCTGTGCAGCAATACCGATTCCATCATCAGCTCCCAGGGTTGTACCTGTTGCAGTCACCCATTCACCTTTGATAACAGGAATTATAGGATCAATATTCCAGTCATGCGGATAATCAGCATTCTTTTCACCAACCATGTCCATATGGCTCTGAAGAACAATAGTTTTCCTGTTCTCCAAACCGGGTGATGCCGGTTTGATGATCAAAATATTTCCAACTTCATCTTCCTTAGATTTCAGTTTGTTTTTTCTGGCAAACTCAAGCAGATATTGTCTTATTTTCCCCTCACTTTTGGAAAGACGAGGTATTTTACAAATTTCTTCAAAGTAGATCCAGATTGATGCCGGATTCAATTCACTCAAAACACTCATACATGGTAAAATAGTCTCTAACAGGCTCCAAAAATAATATTTTTTTTCATCTTAACGACTTTATTGTTAAATATTAATTCAGTATAAGGACTGTCAAAATTTGACTATTTTTACATTCCGGTTCATCCGGAAAATTTTAAAAGTTCAAGTTATGGTAAAACCTGTAATTGTAACATTACCAGGCGACGGAATAGGTAAAATTGTACTTCAGCAGGCTGTGAAAGTCCTTGATGCCGCGGGATTTGAAGGAGAGTATGTACATGGAGATATTGGCTGGGAATTCTGGTGCAGCGAAGGAAATCCATTACCACAAAGGACAATCGAACTTATTAAAAAGCATAAAATAGCTCTTTTTGGGGCAATTACATCGAAGCCCAATGTTGAAGCAGGGGAGGAGCTTTCCCCTGATCTGCAGGGGAAGGGATACTCCTATTCAAGTCCCATTGTTGGCCTGAGACAACATTTCAATCTGGATATATGCGTAAGACCATGTAAATCGTACAAGGGGAACCCTTTGAATTTTGTAAGAAGGGGAAAAGGTGATACAATAGACGAACCCTTGATAGATGTGGTTATTTTCCGCCAGAATACTGAAGGGCTGTATTCGGGAGTTGAATGGACCAATCCGCCGGCTCAGGTCCATCAGGCTTTGATGACCCATCCTAAGTTTGTTAAAAACTTTGGACATGTTCCTGCTGATGAGCTCTCAATTTCCACCAGGATATTTACAAAGGAAGCGACAAAAAGAATACTGAATGCAGCATTCGAACATGCGAGGGAAAATGGATACAAATCAGTTACTGTATGTGAGAAACCGAATGTCATAAGGGAAACTTCAGGTCTTATGTGGAGACTGGCCAGGGAAATTCAGAGGACCTCTTTCCCTGATATAAAACTTATGAACACAAATATCGATGCGCAGATGATGTGGCTTACAAAAAACCCCGAGGACTATTCTGTTATTGTTGCGGGGAATATGTTTGGAGATATCGCTTCTGATGCATTTGCAGGACTGATTGGAGGACTGGGGTTTGCATGCAGTGCACAGTTTTCATCTGATGGAGTTGCATTGTTTGAGCCTACTCATGGATCAGCTCCTAAATATGCCGGTTATGAAGTTTCAATCGTTAACCCGATAGCAATGATAGAATCTGCCTGTATGATGCTGGATTATTTGAAAGAGGTAAAAAAATCATCAAAGATAAGAAAGGCAGTTGCCGGTGTAATTGAAGAAGGAAAGGTCAGAACGTATGATATGATGAAGATGCAGGGCAGTCCGGATGTAATTCATAATGAAGCAGCTACAACTTCTCAGATGACCGATGCTATAATAGCAAAACTGTAATTACAAAAATTCTTCGCAATGAATGAAAAGGTGCATAAATTATGGCCTGAACTGGATTGGATAAATGATAGATCGCTCAGGGATAAAACAGCAAAAACATGGGAACTTGCCCTGGAAAGAAGTGTTCTTAACCCGGATGACCTGGATAAGATTCCTTTTACACTTCTCTGTGGTCCTGATCTAAAAGTGAGTTTCATGGCTCATAAACGTTGTGTGGTTCATATCGCCAGGGCCAGTGGAGAGAAAATGAATGAGTTTTTTACAACGGACCTTCCGGTTAATATGGATGTTCTTATATCAGGAGCTATTCTTGCCGATGTTGGTAAATTACTTGAATATGAGCTCGATAAGGATGGGAGGGCGATGCAGGGTAAGTATGGACAATACCTCAGGCATCCGTTTTCAGGCGTTTCCCTGGCTGAAGAATGCGGTGTGCCTCCCGAAGTTTGCCATATAATAGCGGCACATGCACATGAAGGCGACCAGGTAAAAAGAACTACCGAAGCTTATATTGTTCATCATGCAGATTTTATGACCTATCTTCCTTTTAAAAGCCGGTTGATATTATAGAATTTAATTTAATTCTTAGCTTCTTCCTTTTCAATACGATAAGTAATTACCCTGCTTTTACCATCATCCCATTTTGTAAATGCCTTGATAGTAGTTGTGCCTGATAATATCAGAGGCACTGAATACTTTTCAGAATTTTCACCTGGTTCGCTGCCATCAGTGGTATAGAAAATTTTTCCTCCCGGTCTGTAATTTGTCAGCTCTGCTGTATAAGTGTCTGAGAAGGTCATTGAATCCGATGAAAGTGAAGGGGGCACCATATCATTATTTGCCCTGAACACATTTTCTGCACCCATTTTATTTATTTTCCTGTCGTAAGTCATTAATCCGTTGGTCTCCGTCTCTACGTCGGTCGTCTGTGTGTAAATGCTGGCACTCAGTCCTTTTTCCTTAACAAACCTGTGGACCTGGTCAAGGTACGATTCATATTTTGTGAGCAGTTGAAGTGTATCCTGCATGTTCCTGTATCCCCAGTTTTTTTGTTCCCATGTATGACCCTGAAGTGGCAGCCCCAGCCCTCCAAATTCTCCCAGAACAATAGCCCTTTTCTCTTCTGCCGGAGGACAGGCCGGATCGGGGTAATGGTGAATATCGTTAATATTTCCGGTTCCTCTGTCGGTCCAGCCGGAAGCACTGTTGACGAGTCGGGTGGGATCAAAATCTGAGATAAGCTGAGTAATCCTGCCTGTTTCAAACTGGCCCCATCCTTCATTGAAGGGTACCCACATTATTATGGAAGGGTGGTTATATTTTGTTTCGATCATACGTTTTAATTCAAATTCGTATTGATCAGTTGCCTCTTTTGACTTTTCAATATCAGGCTGATCACCGCTGATTGATTTATCGCCGCTTGGCATATCCTGCCATACCAGAATACCAAGTTTATCGCACCAGTAATAAAAGATCCTGTTCTCAACTTTCACATGTTTACGAAGCATGTTAAATCCCATTTTTTTTGTCATTGCAAGATCATAAACCATCGCCTCCTCGGTAGGAGGTGTATAAATTCCATCAGGCCAGAAGCCCTGGTCAAGGGGTCCTCTCTGATATATGAATTTATTATTTAGAAGCATCCTGGTAAACCCGTCTTTCGCCTTTCCAACTGATATTTTTCTGATCCCTGTGAAGGAATTCACCCTGTCTATAGTTTTTGACCCGTTTTTAAGTTCAATATTGATATCATACAGAAAAGGGTTGTCAGGAGACCAAAGCACAGGATCGGTGATCTTAAGAGAAATTTCCTTGTCGCAATTGCCACTTGCCTGAGCAACTATTTTGCCCTCTTTTCTTATTGTGAAGTTGAGTGTGTTTGAACCTGCATTTTTGACATCAGTTTTAAAGGTAACCGTCCCTTCATCCGCATTTGTAACTGTTCTGAAGGATGAAATATATGATTCATTTACAGGTTCGATCCAAACCGTTTGCCAGATTCCTGTTGTTGGAGTGTACCATATACTGCCGGGTTCAGAAACTTGTTTTCCCCTAGGTTGTGTACCTTTATCAGTCGGATCCCAGACGCATACTACAAGCTCATGCATTCTGTTATTTCCGAGAGACTCCGTTATATCAAATGTAAAAGGGTCGTATCCGCCACGATGCTTCCCAACCTCTTTGCCATCAACCCGGACAACAGTTTCAAAGTCGCAGGCTTCGAAGTTCAGCAGGATATGTTTTTTCCGCCAGACATTCGGTACTTTGAATGTTCTCTTATACCACAGGTTTTCGTTTTCCGAGATTCTCTTTCTTACTCCTGAAAGTGCAGATTCAACAGGATAAGGGACAAGTATTTTGCCGTCCCATTTTTCAGGTCTGGTATCTTTTGCAGTAATTGCATAATCCCATAGTCCGTTCAGGCTTACCCAGTTGTTTCTTTCCAGATCGGGACGAGGATAATGCAACCACGGTTTTAAAGGATCGACATCATTTGCCCATTTTGTAAGTATAGGATTTTCAGAAATCTTCCATTCCACTTTATTATTAAGTGTACAGGATACACTTAAAATAAAAACCAGAATTATTAATCCGGATGATACTTTTTTCATATAAGGTGATTTAAAGATGATATATTTAAAATCAGCCAAGCTTCATTTTTTCGACCTCCTCGATATTTCTTTCATTGGTAACTACTTTGGCATCGGATGTGTACAGATAGTCAATAAGATCCTGGTATTTATCCATAATCTTACCTCTTACAATTTTCATGGTCGAATTCATCAGGCCGTTATCCTCCGTGAAGCTTTGTTCGAGTATACCGATGGCAACAGGCAGCCAGCGCTGCGGAAACATTTTGCCGTATTTGCCATTAGTTCTGTATTCGTTAACCTCATTTTCAATGAGATTGATTACCGCGCGTTTTCCTTCATCGGAATCTGCTGAAAGATTTTTTTCTTCCAGGTAAAGCTTCAGAGTATACTGGTTCGGTACAATAAGAGCTACGGTGTAGGGTTTCTGGTTATTATAAAGCATGCATTGTTCAATATATTTCGATTGCTCTGAAAGTGCTTCTTCAATACCCTCGGGACTGAATTTTTCGCCGTCATCAGCAATAAGAAGGCTTTTAAAACGGCCCAGCACGTATAGAAATCCGTCTTCAGACATATAACCCATATCACCTGTATAGAGCCATCCGTCCCTGATAGTTTCTTTTGTGGCTGCTTCATTTTTCCAATAGCCATACATAACATTACCGCCTCTTATAACGATCTCGCCTTTTTGACCGGTTGGTACCTCATTACCATTGTCGTCACAGATCTTAAGGTCCATATTATTTACCAGTACACCTGATGAGCCCAGTTTATGTCTGTTTGTAGAATTTGATGAAATCACAGGAGAAGCTTCGCTTAAACCGAAACCCTGATACATTGGAATGCCAAGAGCATAAAAAAACCTCTGAAGTTCAATATCAAGCAATGCTCCACCACCTACAAAATAATCCAGTTCTCCGCCATATCCTTCACGGATTTTGCTGAACAGGATCTTATCATATAATTCCAACAGAGGTTTTTTTAGTTTTTGCAAACCGCTTCCTTTATTCCAGCCTTCCTTATTATATGAATATGATATTTTAAGAGCATGGTTGAAGAGCATCTCAACCAGCCTGCCTTTTTCCTTGATCCCTTTTTCAATATTCTTTCTGAAATTTTTTGCAATGGCAGGCACGCTCATCAGCAGATTTGGTTTGATCTCTTTCAGGCAAACAGGAAGGTTCCTGAGAGTCTCCATCGGGGTTTTTCCTGATTTAACTGAGGCTATACTCGCTCCTTTTCCCATAAATGCAAATATTCCGCAAGTATGGCCAAAAGAATGATCCCATGGAAGAATGAGTAGTGTCTTATAAAAAGAAGGTATATCTATCAGGCTATATGCCTGGTATACATTTGTCACATAATTTCCGTGAGTGAGTATTATTCCTTTGGGATCGGCAGTTGTGCCTGAGGTATAGCATATATTTGCAAAATCGGAGGGAAGAAGGCTCTTGTACAGCTCTTCGAACCTTGTTGTGTTTTCAGGTATTTCCAGCCATTCTCTTCCGATCTTTCT
The DNA here is from genome assembly GCA_963815075.1 of uncultured Bacteroidales bacterium. Lineage (GTDB taxonomy): Bacteria > Bacteroidota > Bacteroidia > Bacteroidales > VadinHA17 > LD21. Next base: position 17,758 of record CAWFFK010000015.1, on the reverse strand, counting down.
GACCTCGTTAAAATGAATTTCGTTACCTGCATACTCTTCCTGGGTATCAAAGTGAATGATTTTTTCAATAGTAGTACAATCCTTAATTATATCTAACAACTTCTGGGCCTGGAGTGAAGAGACCATTATCATCCTTGAACCTGAATGATTTATCCTGAATTTTATTTCATCAGGATTAAGTTTTACAGAAAGCGGAACATTAACTGCGCCGGTATAAAGGATTCCAAGTTCCCCAATAACCCAACTATTTCTGCCTTCTGATATAAGACTTATTCTGTCGCCTCTTTTTATTCCCAGCTTAATAAGTCCTGCAGCGAATTCATACACCTGTTTTCTGGTTTCACCGTAAGTAGTGCCTTCATATTTTTCATTGGGTTTCTCCCATAAATAGACATTACTACTGAACTTTTCGACGCTTTCCTCGAAGAACTGGATTAATGATTTCATTAAATATGTTTTGGTTAGTACCGTTATTATTTATTAGTCTAATATACAAAATCCATATAATTTTAGCCCCGGCAGATACAATAATATCATTTGTTTAGATATTTAATTATTTGTATCTTTGATAATTAAGAACTAATTTAGATTGAAATAATTTACCTTTTAACCTTTTAATTATTTTATTATGAGACATTTATCAGCTGTTATTTTAGTTGCTCTCCTGGTTGTTCTGCCATCCTGTAAGTACTTTAAAGGCAGAGGATTATTTGGCAGAAAAGCCGATACAATGGCTGTTTGGATTGCCAGACAGGACAGTGCAAGGGTTGCCGATTCGATAAGAACTGCTCAGGCAAGTTTAATGGCCGAAGAAAATGCAAAAGCTGAATCTTTACGTAAAATTGGCGAAGAACAGAAGTCTATGAATAGTAAATATAATATTATTGTTGGCAGTTTTATTACACCGGAATATGCAAAAAGACTGGCTGCAAACTTCAGTAAGATGGGCTATAATACCAGAATAATAAAAATGGAAGGCAGCAGGTTTGAACTTGTTTCAGCTGAGGCATATGATAACTTTAAACAAGCTCTCTCAAGGCTGAAGGAGTTTCAGGATAACATTGAGGCTGACTCGTGGTTGTATATAAAAAGGTGAGATAAATCCTGATAACACCTCAGGGCAGATCTATTTTATAACACAGTTAATTTTAACTGCGAAAAATTGTTTCATTTCTATCAGGACCTACAGAAACCATTGTTACGGGAACTCTGGTCTCCTTTTCTATAAACTCAATATAATTTTTTAGTGCTTGTGGTAATTCATTAAAGTCCCTTATTCCGGTAATATTTTCATTCCAGCCCGGTAAATCGGCATAAACCGGTTGAATTATATAATCGTTGAAAAAAGGAATTTCAACACACTCTTTACCATCGATCGTGTAGGATGTACAGACTTTTATAGTTTCAAAACCTGACATTACATCGGCTTTTGTCATAAAAAGCTTAGTAATTCCATTAATCATTATGGAGTATTTCAAAGCCGGAAGATCGAGCCATCCGCATCGACGCGGCCGGCCGGTTGTCGATCCGAATTCACGTCCGATATTTCGCAAAGTGTTGCCTGTTTCATTCTGAAGCTCGGTTGGAAATGGTCCGCTTCCAACTCTCGTGCAATAGGCTTTGAAAATGCCGAAAATTTCGCCGGTCATTTTTGGAGAAATTCCCAACCCGATACATGCACCGGCACTTATAGTATTTGAAGAGGTCACATAGGGATATGATCCGAAATCAACATCAAGCATCGTACCCTGTGCACCCTCTGCGAGAACTCTTTTACCCTTTGAGATTAATTCATTAAGGAGATACTCGGTATTGACAACAGGGAATTTTTTAAGCAATTCAACTCCCTCAAACCACCCTTCTTCATATTTTTTCAGGTCAAATTTGAAATTGTAGTTATTAAGTATTGCAAGATGATTATTCAGATGTTCGTTATACCTCTCCCGGAAGTCTTTTCGGAGAGTATCTCCAACCCTTAGTCCGTTACGACTTGTTTTATCAGTATAGGCAGGACCAATACCTTTAAGTGTAGAACCTATTTTAGTAATCCCTTTCTGGCACTCGTAAGCTGCATCGAGAATCCTGTGGCTTGGCAGAATAAGGTTTGCCCTGGTCGATATTATGAGTCGTTTTGTAAGTTCAATGACAGGAATTCCTAATTCCTCTATTTCCTTCTTGAAAACAGCAGGATCAACCACAACTCCATTACCTATTATATTTATTTTATCAGAATGAAAAATACCTGAAGGAATAAGATGCAAAATGTGTTTAATATTATTGAACTCGAGAGAATGTCCGGCATTTGGCCCGCCCTGAAAACGCGCAATTATATCGTAACCCGGACTTAAAGCATCAACAATTTTCCCTTTACCCTCATCCCCCCACTGAAGTCCTAATAATATGTCAATGTTCATGTTATAAAGCTATCTATTATTCAAAAAATGATCAACAATATACAAAAAATAATCAGAAACAGACCTTATGAATGTTTATCTGTTCTCTATTTATAACATCAGTCTGTATATCCTTTAAAAATTAACCACAAAATCCAGCCATGGGATTCCGATTATAATGTCTTTGGCAATATCTTTATTATTAAGAAAAGCCAGATCGATAGCTGTTTTTTCACCCAGGAATCTTACGCCATAAGAAAATATTCCATATAATCCAATGTCAGAACCTGCTCCGGGAACGATCCAGTTTTCACTGACAAATGCAATTCGTTTCGATACCCTGGTCATGCCACTGATTGTAATCAAAGGTTTGGAACTGAACTGACCATCTGCCCAACCCCATCCCAGAGCGACAGTAATGTTATTATTTTTGTTTCCATATGTACCAAAAGCATTAATTGTGCCGAGGCCTCCGAATTCATCAACTGTTTTTATTGTGTTTGCATATAATACAGAACCTCCTGCATAGAAGTTATCTGCCACTTTAAATGAAACCTTGGGATTAAAGTAAAATGCATAAGGTCCCTGGCCTTTTGACAGAAGTGAGATTATTTCAAAACCACCAGATAAACTGAAATTATTGGTAAAGGCATAACTGAATGAGTTAATGAAGATCCATGTGTTTTGATAATATCCTGTATTTTTTTCCATCGGTATGGCAGAGGCCCCCAAAAGATATTTTGAAGGATCAGGATTTGCAAACCATATACCGGATATCTTTTCATCGATCGAAGCTATGGGAGCCATGGTTTTAATGTTCTCTTTCTTAAGCCGGACTTCACCAATAGTTCCCGACTGAATAACAATCTCACTGTTTGTTACGGAAATTATTTTACCCGTAATAATTGATCCATCTTTAAGAGTGATCTGGTATGTTTTGTTTACTTCACCAGAAATATTTTGCTGGGCGCTAACTTTTTCCGCAATAAAAGACACAAATAACAAGGTAATCATAAAATACCTTACAATCCTTCCAAAATAAGTTATTTTACTTTTCATGATTATTCTTTTAAAGATTATTTAATTAATATAATTCAGAAAGATTTTGAGATAAGTCCCCTGGCAATTTGTTCTCATTGTAATTAAAATATTCTTATTCCCCGTAAAATCTAAAACAACAAGATCAGGCAATGATAAGAATGAATTTGTCAGTCATTGCACTGAATAGTGCAATCTGAAAGATAAGAAAAGGCGGAAATAATTCAAAATCTACAATTGACTTTAATATTCTATTTCTTCTCATCTTTAGCCGAACCATAAATATAAAGGGAGTGGTATTGAGGAGTGAAATTGTATAATTCACTGGCTGTATTTATGATTTCGTGTATCCTCGGGTCACAGAATTCAATTACCTTACCTGTCTCAATATCAATCAGGTGGTCATGCTGGCCACACTGATATGCTCTTTCAAACTGGGCAATATTCTTACCAAACTGATGTTTAATGACAAGGTTACAGTCGAGCAATAATTCAATAGTATTATATAATGTTGCCCTGCTTACCCTGTAGTTTTTATTTTTCATGAAAATATACAGCGATTCGATATCAAAATGACCTGAACGGGAGTATATCTCATCAAGTATTGCATATCTCTCAGGTGTTTTTCTATGCCCTTTCTTTTCGAGATATTCAGTGAAAATCTTTTTAACGGTAATCCTGGTATCATCACTAAGCATATCCAGACTAATTTAAAATAATAGCAAAATTATGTATTTTTCTCAGATTTTCAGGAATAATCAAACTAATAATTATTAAGAGAAATCTTCAACCCTCTTAATATTTTCAATTCCATTTATATTTGAGATTTTGAGTATAAGGTTATTAAGGTCTTTTGTGTGATGAACGTATAAATCGATTGTCCCTTCAAAAATGCCATTTTTCACTGAGATATTGATGTTGGTCATATTAACTTTAAGCTCAGCTGATATAATGGTTGTGATATCATTCACCAGTCCTATCCTGTCTATCCCTGTCATGCTGATCCTTGCAAGAAATGACACGAGTTTATGTATAGTCCATTTAACGGCAATAATACGATTGCCTTCATTTGACATTATTCTGATGGCAACAGGACATTTTGGTTTGTGAATAATTATTGCCCCCTCTGGTGAATGGTACCCGATAACTTCATCACCGGGTATAGGGTTACAACATTTGGCTATTTCATATGACTGTTCGGCATTCTCTACATTTTCCCTCAGAAGGAACGGGACGCTGGTGTCAATTTTTTCCTGAGCAGGGCTGGCATCCTTTTTGTCTTTTTTTGATCCTATTAATTTTAGTTCCCAGTATTTGATCACATTTTTGGATGGGCTTTTCTTTAAAATTTTTTTTAGGTTATCCAGATTGATTCTTCCAAGACCGATTCCTGAGAATAATTCATCTTTATTGTTTACATCAAATGCGAGGATCAGCTTTTTAAGTATTACCGCGTTTACAGTCAGTTCTATAGCTTTAAGTTTTGAATCCAGTATATCCATTCCCTTCTGAATACTAACTTTCGATTCTGCTTTCAATGCGTTTTTTATTGCATCTTTGGCCTTTGAGGTCCTGACAAAAGAGAGCCACTCTTTTTCCGGCTTAGCTATATCTGATGTAATTATTTCAACCTGGTCACCACTCATTAATATAGCGTTTATAGGATTGAGCTTATAATTAATTTTAGCTCCAATGGCTTTATTGCCAATCTCCGTGTGTATTTCGTAGGCAAAATCGAGAGCAGAGGCACCTTTAGGCAGGCTGACAAGAGTTCCTTTAGGAGTGAAGACCATTATTTCCGATGAGAAAAGGTTCATTTTGAATTCGTCAAGAAATTCTATAGGATCTTCCCTGGGACTCTCAAGCATGATCCGAATCTTCTTTATCCATTTGTCGAGTTCGCTCTCCTGCGATTCATCTCCCTTGTATTTCCAATGTGCAGCATAACCTCTTTCAGCTATTTCATCCATGCGTTTGCTCCTTATCTGAACTTCAACCCACTGACCCTCAGGGCCCATTACAGTAACATGTAATGCTTCGTAACCATTTGGTTTTGGCCTGCTTACCCAATCTCGAAGTCTGTCGGGCTTTGGCAGGTATGAATCGGTAATGATTGAATAGATATTCCAGCACTGCGTTTTTTCAGGAATACCGGCCATAGGTTCAAAAACAATCCTTACAGCAAGGACATCATAAATTTCTTCAAATGGTACATTCTTTGCCTGCATCTTCTTCCAGATTGAGAAAATGGATTTGGGCCTGCCACTTATATCAAATTTAAATCCGGCCTCGGTAAGTTTCTCAATTATCGGAAGAGCAAATTTATTTATCAGGGCTACATTCTTCTTCTCACTATGCTTTAACTTGGCAGCAATTTCTTCATAAATCTGAGGCTGCCTGAATTTAAAACTCAGGTCCTCCAGTTCACTTTTGATTGCATACAATCCCAGCCTGTGTGCTAACGGCGCGTAAAGAAAGATCGTTTCCCCGGCGACTTTCATTTTCTTATGCTCAGGCATTGAATCGAGAGTACGCATATTATGCAAACGGTCGGCGATCTTAATTAGAATAACCCTTAGATCATCCGACAGAGTAAGCAGCATCTTCCTGAAGTTCTCGGCCTGCAGCGATGATGAATTCTCTTTATTATAGGTACCGGAAATTTTTGTGAGTCCATCGATCAGCGATGCTATCTTTGATCCGAAATCTCTTTCTACGTCCTCGAGAGAATATTCAGTGTCTTCCACTACATCATGAAGAAGCGCCACCGCTATTGATTTGGCACCAAGTCCGATCTCCTGGTTAACTATTTTAGCAACTGATATAGGATGAATGATATACGGTTCGCCCGACTTTCTTCTCATGTTCCAGTGAGCCTCGTTGGCAATCTTAAATGCCTTATCAATCAGAACTCTGTCATCGGGTTTACCACACCTTATAAGATTATTTACCAGGCTATCGTATGCAGCCTGAATACGATTCTTATCCTCTTCGTCAAAAATATCCTTGTTCCCCATAAATCAACTAAGCAGCAACTTTTTAAACAAGGTACAAAGATAACCTTTCCCGCTTAATGTTGTTACTAAAATTCAAGTTTGCTGATAAGGTTTCCGGCAAAAAGTGCCAGAAATGTGCCCGCCTGTTTAAGGAACCTGATTACCTGTAAAAGGTATACTGAATTTCACTTATTATTCACCTGTTTCTGATTATGGTCACTGTTCCTGTTTTTGAAACAACTTTTCCTGATGGAGTAGTAACTCTGAGAAACCACAGATAAACTCCCTGTGGTTGAACATTCCCATTCTGCGAACCATCCCATGCTTCAAGGTAATCCTTTGACTCAAACAGTACATATCCGTTCCTGTCGCCGATTACAAGGTGATAATCGAGAGGTGTAAATGAAAAAACAGGTCTGAAAAGATCATTTGCAAGATCGTTGTCGGGAGTAAATACATTTGGGACTGTAATTATTTCGGACGGTTCAGTGCAGACCTGTGAAGAATTGCTTTCTCCTTCAATTCCGTGGGGATTGCCTGATTCTGAAGCTTTAACGAAAAAGCAGACTTTTCCTCCCGACACTTCATACATTATTTCTCTATATCCAAGTGTTGCAGATGTATCGGAAGGCAAAAACACTGATTTTTCTTCAAATCCCTTGCCTGTGTTTATATAAAGCTTATAGGATGAAACAGTACCCAGCCATTCTTTATATGAATTCCATGAAAGTGCAAGTTCATCCCCCTGCCTTGATAAAGAAAGCACCATATTCGAGCAGATATTAGAAATTGTTACCGGTAGGTTACAATTATTCACAGCAGAAAGCCTGTAGTAATTTATTCTGCCTGTATCTGCTTTATCGTCGGAGTAGATAAGCGATCCGGAAACCGGGTCAAATCGGGATAATTCACGGAACGTTCCTGATAGACCGGTTTTTTTTTCAAGACTGAAGGTTCTGATATCTGTTGCCTGATCTATACTAAATGAGAGTATAATATTATTTTGTTCACCAACTGTTGCATAGTCAGCATTTATCCAGTCGGGAGGCTTTTGCATTTTCGTAATCAGGGTATCAATATTTGAAGTACTGAATGATCCGTCTTCGAGGTTCGCCCGGATATAGAAACAGTATTTCTGATCAGTTGCAAAATTTTTAAAGGAATAACTGCCGGAGTCGGCTTCCACATTTGCCAGTTCATTAAAATCCCCTCCATTAACTGATCTAAGTATTGAATAGCTTTCAACTTTCTTTGGTTCAGAAGGGTAAAAATTCCATATTATATTAATTTTTCTGTTGCACGTATCTATAGTTGCAGAAACTTTAATTGTTGTAAGAACATTGGACAATATACTTGTGCATCTGGGCAATCTCATTGCAGCGACGACATAAGATACACTGAAATATTTTGAATATTGGGCAGTAACAGTATAACTTGTTGCTTCGGGATCCCACAAAGTATCAAGTGGCAATCCGTCTCCGTTTTTATAGGTGTATAAGATGTAAGCTGCTATGTCAGGAGAGGGGCTAAGTGACCAGTTAAGATCCGTGAAACCTGTTTCGGGCTGAACGGAAACCGATGTGAGGACAGGTGGTCTGGGAGGATCGGTTATGCAATTAACCTGTGAAATGCCTTTGCATGTCCACAAGCTTATAATTATCAGGATGATATAAAAATTGAATTTTTTCACTCCAGTCCGACCGTAACTTCATAAAGTTCATCAATATTATAATACGTGCGAGCCAGCTCAGTTATTTCATCAGGCTCGATCGATCTTATTTTTTCGGCCAGCCTGTGATAATAGCTGTTATCAAGTCCGAATTCCCATACTGATCTGAAGCTCTCAGCCAGTGCAAACGGACCATCGAACATCCTTAACATTTCACCCGACATATAATTGCGGACAATTTCCATTTCAGAATTTTTCACCGGTTCATTTTGTAATAATATTAATTCTTTATAGATCTCATTCAGTACTTTCCGGCAATTTTTAGGACTGACTTCAGTCGAGATGACTTTATAACCTGACAGGTCAAGAGAGGATACGCCTGAACTTATTCCGTAAGTATAACCCTTTTCTTCTCTTATATTTTTCATCAGTCTTGATCCGAAGTATCCGCCCAGAATTGAATCCAGAATCTTCAGTCCGGGGTAGTCAGGATGTCTTTTATTTATAGTTGCTGAACCTATCCTTATTGCCGATTGGACCGATCCCGGTTTTTCAATATGTATTTTCTTTTCTGTACTTCCTGAGGGTATTTTTACAGAATCTTCTGTAGGAGTATTATCAGAAGAAATATCTCCAATATAGTCATTGAGAAGTTCAATCGTGTTTTCAGCTTTCTTACCTGAAATAATAACTGCCATATTATTCACAGTATAATATTTTGAATGAAAATCATGCAACATTTCAGGTGTCAGGTGGGCAAAGTCGTTCTCGGTAACCTGATGTCCGTAAGGATGGTTTTTGCCAAAAACTGATTCAAAAAACTGATCCATGGCAAGGTTCTGTACTTTTTCCCTGTTGACTAGGAACCAGTGAAGTCTTTTTTTCATCAAAGAAAGAAATTCAGATTCAGAGAATAAAGGTCGGAAAAGAATTTCCCTCCCAAGTTCCAGGATTTTCTCTATATGTTTATTCAGCAGGAATATTACCATTCCGGCACGATCTTTTTCACACGAGAGATTAAGGAAGGTCCCGTAATAATCAAGCAGCCTGTTAAGCTCTTCCGGCGTATAATTCCTGGAACCCTCAGAAAGCATCATATTAGTTGTTGAGGCTAAAAGAGGGAAATTCTCTTTTACCTCTCCCGCCCTGAAAGTAAATTCAAGTCTCATAATATCTTCAGTTCCTGATTCAATTAGGTACACAGGAATATTATTGTTAAGCATGACTTTTTCAGCTTCAGGAATAATTACCTTTTCAACCGGAAATACGGGTGGCTGTATTCTTTTAAGATTCTCCATCATTTATTCTTTCTGGTTGATTTATAATATATTGTGCTGCAATTTGATCTGAGAAAGTACTTCCTTACAGCGTCAATTACCATCTCCTCATTTACCTTTCTGTAAGCATCTACTTCGTTATTTATTAATTCAGCATTACCCAGCAGTTCGTATAAGGAAAGATTAACAGCTTTATTAAGTATGCTTGTATACGAGAAGACTGTAGATGCTTCAAATTTGTTTTTCACCTTCTCGATTTCATCCTTGAGCCCTTTCCTGTCTAAAAGGCTTCTGATAACTTCATTAACGGCTTCTTCAGCATCAGGTATGTCAACATCTTTCATTAATATTCCCTGAATAATGATCAACCCGGGATCAATGTCAGAAGTTATATAAGCATTTATTTTGCTGAACAACTTCATTTCCCTGACAAGTTTTATATGCAGTCTTCCTGATTCACCTCCGGCGAGAAGATCTGTAATAAGGTCGAGTGTGTAGAAATCATTGCCTGTGCGTGGACCTGTATGCCAGGCTTTATACAGGGCATCTGAAGGCACATCTTTTTCAATCGTTATCCTTCTTTCCTCATTCTGTTCTGGTTCAACAGGGAGATTTCTGACTTTTACTTCTCTTTTTTCAATAGGGCCGAACCATTTCCCGGTCAGTCCAAGGGCCTGATCGTGATTTATATTTCCTGTCAGGCTTAGAACAGCATTATTGGGGCAATAATGAGAGAAGTAAAACTTTTTAACCTCTTCCAGCTCTGCTTTTTCAATATGTGAGATATCCATTCCTATTGTGGGCCAGCGATAAGGATGGACTTTATATGCAAGGGGTCTTAGCTTCAGAATTGCATCACCATAAGGTTGATTAAGATATCTCTGGTTAAATTCTTCAATCACAACACTTTTCTGGGTATCGAGATTCTTCTGAGAAAAATCGAGCTCAAGCATTCTGTCTGATTCAAGCCAGAAAGCTGTTTCAATATTTTGAGAGGGAATAGTCAGATAATAATTTGTGATATCATTGTTCGTGAAAGCATTATTCTCTCCTCCAACCATCTGAAGAGGCATATCATATTCAGGAATATTCACCGATCCACCGAACATCAGGTGTTCAAAAAGGTGCGCAAAACCAGTCATTTCAGGATCTTCATCCCTTGAACCAACTTCATAAAGCAGATTCATTGCAACAAGTGGAGTTGATCTGTCTTCATGTACAAGAACCCTTAATCCGTTATCAAGAACGAACCTGCTGTAATTAATCATACTGTAAACATCAAATAAAAAATGAAAAGGGGTAAAAATCAATAAATAAAAGCATAAAGTCTGTTACCGATATTCTGAACTGCAACACGGGTGTCAGGTTTGTAGTAAAAATATATATTCTTTTAAGCTTTCAACATTAACTAACATTAAATGCCTTTTTGGAAAATTTACCAAAAGACAAACTTAAATAAAAAACAGTGAAGGATTAGTATTGTTTTTATATTTGCATCATTATGTTCAGAAATCAGTTTTTCAGGAAGACATTACCTCATAATCTTATTGGCATTGATCAGGTCAGACTGGTTTACTTTCTTAGCCTGGTTGTTGGTTTGCTGAGTGCTCTGGCTGCTGCAATGCTCAAAAACACAATTCATTACACGCAACATTTACTTACAGGCCGGATAACAAATGAATCAGGCAGCTTCCTTTATCTGGCTTATCCAATGATTGGAATGCTGCTGACTCTTTTATTTGTAAAGCTTATTGTAAAAGACAAGATAGGACATGGCATCAGCAGGATTCTTTTTGCAATTTCGAAAAGTCGAAGTAATCTGAAGGCTCATAACACTTGGAGCTCTATTATTGCCAGCACATTTACTATCGGCTTTGGAGGTTCGGTGGGAGCTGAAGCCCCGATTGTATTGACAGGCTCATCAATAGGCTCGGTTATAGGAAGGTTTTTTAAGCTGAATTATAAAAATATTACACTCCTCGTAGGATGTGGTGCCGCAGGTGCTATCTCGGGTATTTTTAAAGCTCCTGTCACCGGTATTGTGTTTACACTTGAGGTTTTAATGCTCGACCTGACAATATCGTCTATTGTGCCACTTCTTATCTCCTCGGTTACTGCGGCGACCGTTGCTTATTTTCTGATGGGCGACAAGGTTCTCCTTTCTTTTAATGTTGTTGAGTCATTCAATATATCTAATATCCCATGGTATTTATTACTTGGAGTTATTTCAGGTATAATCTCTCTTTACTTTTCAAAGATGACCCTTTACCTTGAAGGAAATTATGAAAAAATAAAGAATGTATACCTGAGACTGGCACTGGGGGGGATAGTGCTTGGAGGTCTGATTTATCTGTTTCCTCCACTATATGGTGAGGGTTATGATACAATAATGTCACTACTGCAGGGAAATGCTGATCTGGTCTTTAGCAGTAGTATTTTCCATCAGTTCTCTGATCAGTTCATTATGATCTCCCTTTTCATGGCCGGACTTGTGCTTCTGAAAGTATTTGCCAGCAGTTCAACAAATGGTGCCGGCGGGGTGGGAGGTATATTTGCGCCGTCATTATTTCTTGGAGGTGTAAATGGTTATTTTGTTGCCAGTCTGCTGAAGAAATTTGTAAACTTCAACCTGCCTGATAACAGATTTGTTCTGGTTGGCATGGCAGGTATGATGGCGGGTATCATGCATGCTCCTTTGACCGCCATATTCCTTATAGCCGAAATAACCGGAGGGTACAACCTTCTGATTCCTCTTATTATCACTTCCACAGTGGCTTATATAACAACCAGAACATTTCAAAAACATTCCATTTATCACGTGCGACTGGCACAGCGTGGCGAGCTTATAACGCATGATAAGGATAAAGCGGTATTGACTTTTATGGACTGGAAGAAAGAAATTGAGACTGATCTTTTAACAGTTCAGTCGACTGATACTCTTGGAGATCTTATAAGGGTCATATCAAAGTCAAAAAGAAACATGTTCCCGGTTGTTGATGAATATAATATCTTTGAGGGAGTTGTGTCGCTTGATGATGTCCGTGAGATAATGTTTCAGCATGAATTGTATGAAACGACTTTTGTCAAAGACCTTATGTCCATTCCTCCATCTTATATTGATAAGCGGGAAAATATGGAAACAGTGATGGAGACTTTCCTGAAGACCGGTGCCTGGAACTTACCGGTACTTGACAACGGGTATTATGTTGGTTTCCTTTCCAAATCAAGAATTTATGCCGCTTATCGTGAATTACTTGCCGAGTTTGCAGACGAGTAATGAGGAGTAAGGAGTGAGGAGTGAGGAGTAAGGAGTAAGGAGTAAGGAGTGAGGAGTAAGGAGTAAGGAGTAAGGAGTAAGGAGTAAGGAGTAAGGAGTAAAGAGGAAGGAGTAAGGAGTAAGGAGTAAGGAGTGAGGAGTGAGGAGTGAGGAGTGAGGAATTAGGAACCAGGAATGAGTAATAGGTTATAAAAATTATAAATTATATATAATGAAAAGAGATACTTTGATTTTTGACCTTATTGAAAAGGAGTGTCAGCGCCAGTTAAACGGAATTGAATTAATTGCTTCCGAGAACTTTGTAAGTCCTCAGGTACTGGAGGCAATGGGGTCAGTGATGACAAATAAATATGCAGAAGGGTATCCCGGCCACAGGTATTACGGTGGATGCGAAATAGTTGATCAGTCAGAACAGATAGCTATCGACAGGCTCAAAAAATTATTTAATGCTGAATATGCAAACGTTCAGCCTCATTCCGGTGCTCAGGCAAATATGGCAGTATTTATGGCTGTGCTTAAGCCGGGCGATACATTTATGGGACTTAACCTGGCGCATGGTGGACACCTCTCACATGGTTCTCCTGTAAACTCATCCGGTATGTGGTACAGACCGGTTGCCTACAATGTAAAGGAAGAAACGGGACTTGTCGATTATGACATGATGGAAGAAACTGCAATGCGTGAAAAACCCAAATTGATAATAGGAGGGGCATCAGCCTATTCCCGCGAATGGGATTATGAAAGGATGAGAAAAATTGCCGACAGGACAGGAGCCATTCTTATGGTGGATATGGCCCATCCGGCGGGACTGATAGCTGCAGGACTCCTGGAGAATCCGTTGAAATTTGCACATATTGTGACTTCAACCACTCATAAGACGCTTCGGGGACCCAGAGGCGGCATTATTCTTATGGGAAAGGACTTTGTAAATCCGTGGGGAATTACTACACAAAAAGGAGAGATCAGAATGATGTCTTCTCTGCTCAATTCGGCAGTTTTTCCGGGCATACAGGGAGGACCACTTGAACATGTAATAGCCTCCAAGGCAGTTTCTTTCGGAGAAGCGCTGACTCCTGAGTTCAATGAATACCAGGCGAGAGTTAAGAAAAATGCGGACCTGATGGCAAGGGCTTTTATTGATAAGGGCTATAAAGTAATTTCAGATGGCACGGATAATCATCTTATGCTGATTGATCTTCGTACTAAATTCCCTGAAATAACAGGAAAGAAAGTCGAAAATACTCTTGTACTTTCACATATAACCGTAAATAAGAACATGGTGCCGTTTGACAGTCGCTCTCCTTTCCTGACTTCGGGCTTAAGAGTTGGAACACCCGCGATTACCACCAGGGGCCTCGGGAAAGAACATATGGGATTAATTGTTGAACTGATTGATGAAGTTATCTCAGATATTGACAATGAAGCTGTCATTAAAAGAGTAGGTGATAAGGTAACAGATATGATGAAATCGTTTCCTCTCTTTTCAATGTAATTCTTTTGTTACTTTTTTTCAATCAGAGTTACGCCAGGGAAACCTAATCCGGCAAGTTCCGGATAGTATTTATATGTTTCTTCCCGGGTATAGAATCCGGTTATAATCACATGATAGTAGTCCCACTGCTGGACTATCTCAACAGGCAGGTTAAGTTTGGATATAATCCTTCTCTGTGCCCGTAATGCTTCAGATTTCCTGTGGAATACTCCTACCTGCAGAGAAATAGAGGGTTCAGAAGGCATTGAAGAGCCAACGATTTTATTTTCAACCAGACTGGTTGATGTTTCAGGTTTCACCACAGCAGGTACTTTCCTGTTCCATTCAACCGGATAGATAGGTGTTTCAGGCTGAACTGGTACAGGTGCATTCTCCTTTAACAATTCAGGGGGTACTACCCAAATATCCTTGAATTTCAGTTTGCCGATTGAAGGAGCTTGTTTATTCATCTCTTCCAGAACAGACTGCCTTAGAAGCGGACTTCCTTTAAGCCTGATCTTGTAAAAATTATCTTCAAAGATCATTTTTAACCTGCTTCCATATCTGGCTTTGAGATGCTGCAGAAGGGCAATAGCATTTGATCTGTCGCGGAAAGCGCCTAACTGAATGGTAATTTCAGGTCCATATTCAGGGATTGTTTTTTCTGTTATGGTATTTATTGTATCCTGCCTTTCATTTATAACCCACTGTTGTTTCTTCGCCTTGAGGCTTATGACCCAGAGTTCATTTATTCCGTTTTTATGTAAAATTGAGATATTTTCGTCAACTTCACTGCGGTCCTTCAGATCGCTTATGCGTACCTTATAGAAGCCATCCTCAATAATTATATCAACCTTTTTACTTAACTGCTTCTGGAGTTTACGACGCATAGCTTCTGCATTCGGCTTATTCTTGAATGCGCCCAGTTGTATAGCATAACTGTCCTCGGTTATTGTGACAAGCTCCCGGGTGACCTCATGTATGATCATCACACTGGTATCTTTTTTTACAATCGGTTTTTCAGGTACGGGAGCTTTAATCCTGGAAGTATCAGGCTTACTCCTGACAATAAAATCGAGTCCGTTTATGACTTCTCCTTCTGTTCCGGTTTTAACTTCAAAGGATAAAGTTTTCGGCTCTGAGATCATATTCAGTTTATTTAACTGACCAGTATCTATCATCACTGAATATCTGCCCGGGGTCAATCCGAAATAACTGAAGTAGCCATCATCTTCAGAAAGCGTCTTTCCGGCGGACCTCATATTTGCATAGAAGAAACTTACTATGATGCGTCCAAGACCTCGCTTTTCACCTTCCTTTTCAATTTTTATTGTTCCTGTTGCCTCTCCAACCACCGAAATCGGGACCTCAATAAGCTTCAAAATATTTGGATCAACTGCAACATTTAAAGTTGGTTTCTGTAACCGCCAGGAAATATTATCAAAACTATTGGGATCGAGTTCTATATAACATGTTGTATATGGTTCCAGGCCAAGTATCCTTATAGTTGAGTCACGTTCGCTCTTCTCAACTCTTCCACCGTTTGCCCTCAGGTTCAAGCCATTAGCTTTTGGTTCACCAGGATCTTTTCTGCCATTGGAATTCAGATCAAGGAATGGTAAGATAGTAATGCCTCCCTTGCCAACATTAGTACGGTTATCGGCACCAAGGTACTTAGTCGTTCTGTCATTTATAAGGCTTCCCCTGGCATACTGAACAAGGGTTGTCTTACTATTGGATTGCCTTACTGATGCTCCTGTCTGAGCAAAAGAAAAATCATAACGGAATCCCAGCTCAGCCATCTTAAGATTACTGCTGAAAACCTGTTCGTATGAGAGATTTAAAAAAGCATGATCAAGAAGATGCTTTTCAACCGCCAGTTTCACAGAGATAAGTTTATTCTGGGAATATGTGTACTGAGCAGAGGGCATAAAGACAAAACCACCTGGAAGGAGAAACGATAGTGACAGATTGCTATATACATACGGCTTATTATTTTCTAAAAAGAGCCCATAGGTAGTGAGGTTGGTGTTTATTCCGCAGAGTGAACCGGAAAACAGCCATTCGCCAGTAGTATATTTAGAGTAAGGAAGGACAATCTGATAGACTGAAAACCGCTGGAAAGATGAGAATTTCCTGAATCTCAGGGGCATTGAAAGAGTAGCTTTTCGTTCCTCCCTGTAGTTGTAAATTATGGCTTTCTGATCTTTATTATACCATGTATAATTAAGATCAAGCTGCATATTCGACGGTAACCTGTACGTAAGTGTTCCCCGGGTTCTTACATCATGAGCATAGTCGCCCGTAAGCAAAAGATTATTGGTAATTCTCAGAGAAGCATTCAGGTATGGCATAGCAGGACCTGACAATACAGATGAGAGATATTCAATACCTCCTCCCAGTGTCAGGTTCTTTGTAACGCCATAATTTAAACTTGCCCGGGAATATCTGCTACCCAGAGTATCCTCAACAATACCGGCGCTGACAGTATACTCCAACGTATTTTTAGGAAGAAAATTAAACGGGATAGTAATATTTTGTTCGCGGGTTCGTTCTTCTCCCCAGGGTCCGAAAAACTTCAGCCTCACAATTGAATTTCCATAGACAAGCGGAACTTCAAAGGTGAAAAATCCCGATGCATCAGCTTTGACATAATCAACCAGGACATTATTGACATAAAGTTCCACTATCCAGCCAGGCTCCGTTCTGTCGCTGAGAGTATAAGACCCAAAAGAGCGCCTGTACGTTGTCGGGGTGTTAGTGACCTGTATACCAACGACCGGATTATATATGGATGATATTGCATTTGAAGCGATCTTACCAATCATAACCTGCCTCAAAGGAGTGAAATCATTATTTACGTAGCGCCAGAGATAATATTGCTGCTTCTCTGAAAAGGGTTCATTGCTGTTATAGTATAATGACGCATTTGCTTCTCCTCCTGCAATCATTGATCCGAGTGCCAGATTAAGCCGCGTTTCAGATATTCCATTTATCTCTTCAGTTGCTATTGCTGACCAGTCGGCCATACCGAATTTAAACACAGGATAACTGCGGCCAATAGTAGTGTCAGCTTTTACTTCTCCCTTTAGACGGGTAATGTTCTTCCTCATCTCTTCCTGGCGCATTTCCCTTATTAATGGTAATTCAAGCTTACTGTTAACTGTCGCAGACAGGCTCCTGAAATTAAAGGTGCAATCAAGCCCGAATACTTTTCCGAACCACGATGCCCTGAGATAAAGATTTGATTCTGTGCGTATAAGATCACCTGGTTCAAGATTAAACACCTTATCCTGATAACGGATCTGATTTTCTGTTTTTGAGACAACGTATTTTGCATCAGGATTAATAAAAAATCCGGTGATCGATCCCAGCCCAGGTGAAGGAACATTCCTGATCTTAAGGAAATCAAAGAGGTCGGTGACCGGAAGAAACAACTCCTGCCCCTTTATAACAGCTGCAATTTCACTCCCTCCCAGAAGAGGAATATTTATAAATATCGATATTTCATCATATTCAGGAGCTTCCTGGGCATATGTTTTAAAAGGAATTATTATGGATATCAGGATAGCAATAAAAGTAAAATAGCTTGTCGTAATTAGATGCATACCACCTGACAATACTAATTTGGAGTATG
>CAWFFK010000014.1:0-147974 GCA_963815075.1 uncultured Bacteroidales bacterium | reverse complement strand
AAGAGGAACAATGGGTCAGATGCAGGCTGCAGCTATTGACGGCTTAACAAGGTTATCAGACTATGCAGCAAAGTATAATATCAATGTCATTGTAGAAAATCATGGAGGAAATTCTTCAATAGGAAAATGGCTTGTTGAAATTATGAAAGCCGTTAACAGACCCAATTGCGGAACACTGCCCGATCTGGGGAATTTTTATGAATATGACCGCTATCAGGGAGTCAAAGATATGATGCCTTATGCAAAAGGGGTGAGCGGGAAGACCCACGATTTTGATCAGAATGGAAATGAGACAGTTATTGATTATGAAAAGATGATGAAGATTATTGCTGATTCAGGTTTCAAAGGATATATTGATGTTGAATATGAAGGCAATAAACTGAGCGAAGATGAAGGTGTGAAAGCATCTATTGCACTGGTGGAGAAGGTTATTGCTCCATATAATAAATAATCACCAGATTATACAAAATGAAGGGACGTGGATAATGTAGGGACATGCCATGGCATGTCCCTACAAAATCAAACCAATTTCATATTAACCGGATCCCAGTTTATTATTTTTTTCTGGAAATAGCTGTCATTGCATGCAAGACAAGGAGCACACGCCCTGTATCCGAATACCGGGTCTTCAACAACAGGGCTCCCTGTTCTGACTCCCTCAAAGAAATTTGCAAAATGCTCTACATGTTCATCATATCCTTCAGGAGCGGAATATTTTGTGTCGGGTTTGACAGGTCTTTCCTGGTCAGCTTTAGTGTATTTCTGATTGTACCGCTTCAACAACTCTTCCTGCATGGCTTTGGGATAAGTATCCAGTGCATCCCATCCACCAATTCCGGGAGCTTTTGCCATTATGCTGTTACTGATAACAAAGCCGTTATCTACCATTTCCAAAACACCCTCGCTCCCTATGAATTTTGTAGATGATTTCTCTCCGTTGCCGCTTACAAAGTTTACCCTTAACGTTACCTGGAAACAAGGATGTTCTTTTGTTTCGGGATAATTTAATATAGCTACCATTATATCGGGAACATCGCGTCCGTCTTTCCAGTAGGCAAGCTGACCGGATGCAAAAATCTTGTCCGGGCCTTTTGAACCGGTGATTACATGAATACCTGACAAGAGGTGCACGAAAAGGTCCCCGGCGACGCCGGTTCCAAAATCACGGTAATTCCTCCACCAGAAGAATTTTTTGGCATCATAGGGAATTGCCGGTGTTCCTGCAATATACCTGTCCCAGTCAACTGTCTGAGGCGATCCGTCGGTTGGCATGGTATATTCCCACGCTCCTAGAGCGTCCTGACGGTCAAATGATGCTTCGATACAGTTTAGCTTTCCGAATATACCAGTATTGTACAGCTCTTTTGCTTTCCGGTAAACAATACTGCTGACCCGCTGACTTCCCACCTGCATAGTTTTTTTGGTCCTGTTACGTATTTCTATAACCCCCGGCCCCTCACTTAACTTATGTACCATTGGCTTTTCACAATAAACTGCTTTACCTGCATTCATGGCATCAACAGATATCCTCGAATGCCAGTTATCACTTGTTGATATCACAACAGCATCAATGTCTTTACGGTTAAGTATTTCCCTGTAATCCCTTGTTGTAAAAATATCCTTCCCATATTTCTCCTTAACTCTTTCAAGTCTGCCTGTATAGAGGTCGCATGCAGCAACCAGTTCTACTCCGGGGACCTTCAGGGCAGTATCAATATCTACATTGCCCATAATGCCCATTCCTATCCCGGCAATCCTTATTTTGTCGTTGGAAGTAAAATTCCTGTCATATGCTATTATATGTTCTTCTATAATCTGACGGGAAAAAGCGGATAATGATCCGGCGGATAAAAGCACTGCAGTGCCTCCGATGTTCTTAATGAATTTTCTTCTTGATGTCTGAGATTTCATTTTAGTGGGATTTTAGTTATTTAATAATAAATTAACTGCTTTTAATAAATGGATCACTCATAGACAATCTCCTTTGATCCTGATATCTTATTATCCGAGGCTGTTATTTTTGAGCATTTCTTCCCTACAAGAATAGCCGTTGACTGGTTCCCTCTGCCGCTTGACCGTATAATATTACTGATAATTATAATATCATGAGTTTCGCCACCGATATAAAAGCCACTCGATTCATTTTTCATCCCATTGTTTTCAATAACATTATTCCTGAAAGTATTCCGGTGACCGCTGTTTTGTTCATTTTCATTCCGGAAAAGCACTCCCTGGTTACCGTTTTCATAAACATGGTTATCTTCGAAAATATTATCAGTATCCTTATGCCCTATTGAAATACCGTTATCACCATTTGCATACACTGTGTTATTCCTGAATATCCCGTTCTGGACCCTCCAGCACAGAAAGATGCCATCGCCTTTATTATCATGGCTGATACAATTTTCAACAATAGAATGATCGGATCCTGTCCCGGGATGAAATCCCAGACCGTTACCATTTGCGGCCTCGCATCCTCTGAGTGTAATATTTTCGGTAATCTGCCAGCTGAAAGTATCTCCGTTGAAATTACTAATCTTCACATTTTCAACTATGCAGTTCTTTGACTTATGTATATAAACTCCTCCTCCACGGCATCCATTTATATAATCGTTTGTATTCTTATTGCCTTCAATAACAAGGTCTGCAATTTTAACATTCTCAACCCCTACAGCTTCAATGAGGGAACAACCGTTTGAAACAGTTCCGTTTAATGAGGAAATATAATCATTAACCGTTCTGTTGTCAAAATAAATAATATTATCCACAATATCTGTTATCATTGCAGTGGTCACAGCCCATCCCTGATTATGCTCATCATCGTATAGCTGAATACCCATTCCCTTTTTAAATCCGCTTGCATCTTTTACCACTGCCTTCAGCATACCCCAGTCAGCGTCAATAATGAAGCTTGTTTTAAACCCGTCACATTTATGAAGAATTGTCTCTTTTCCCGAGCCTGTAAGAGTTGTATTATCCGACAAACGGACAGGTCCTGTCATCTCATAAGTCGCCGGATTCAGCTTTATTACACCGCCCCCTCTGGTCTTAACCGCATCAAGAGCTATCTGAATTGCCCCGGATGTATATCCCGGGACATCCGCATCAGGACCGCCGACGGTTATGACCTGTTGGGAACGTCTGGCATCGACGAGTCCAATTGACTGACTGTAAACAGAAATACCAGAAAATAAACAGGTAAATATCATACAAAATATTCTGGCTGATTTGCTTTTCATGTTCATCCCTCCCTTTATAGGTTAATATAATTATTGAAGTCTATTTTTTTAATACCGGCAGTATAATATTGCTTGCATTCTTAGCATCATGGTAAATACGGATAGTTGCTTTCTGGAAATCCGACTGACTTGCTTTATATATGTTTACAAATTTCTGAGGGTTACGGTCTGCCAGCGGGAACCAGCTGCTTTGTATCTGGATCATAATGCGATGGCCCTTTTTGAATGTATGTGCTATATCGCCGACACTGTATTTAACTCTTTCAATTTTCCCCGGCACAAAAGGTTCCGGATTTTCAAAGCTCTTCCTGTAACGTCCCCTGAAAATCTCTCCGTGAACCAGCATCTCATAACCGCCCATGGGATATGACAGAACGGGGTCCTTTTCAGCATAGATATCTACATCGTTATAAGATAAAGTGTCAGGGAAAACATCAATCAGTTTAACAACAAAGTCAGCGTCTGTTGAAGAAATTGAGGTAAACAGGTCAGCAGTAATGGTTCCGGTTACAGTGATATCTTCAGACAATACCTCCGTTTTGAATGTGAGCACATCAGGTCTGCAGCCGGCAAACCGCTGATCGTCGGTCATATAGTTTCTTGTCCTTGCAAAATGGATACCATCGGTATAAGGAACTGGTTTATCAGGATCACTTATATATTCACTGAAACCAATGGGAACAACCGGTTTTATCCAATCCAGGTTCCCGTTTTCCTGCAGATAGAGCACTTCATCTGTCTTTGCAGCAGGAGGCCATTTATCAAACTGTTCCCATTTATTTTCACCTGAAATAAAAATGGTAGCTTCGGGCATTTTGGAAAGATCTCCTTTTCCTTTAAGAAAATAATTGAAAAATGGAATTTCAATGTTTTGCTGATACCATATCGAGGTGTTGCTCCCAAAGCCTATGTTCCCAAGATGAGTTCCGGAGCGGGATGCCCATTGCCCGTGGTACCATGGACCCATAACAAGCTTATTGAAATCTTTGCCCGGATTATTTTCTTCAGCAGCTTTGTATGCATTCCAGGCTCCCCAGTTATCTTCTGCATCATATAACCCGCCAACCCATAGCATGGCAGGATGAAGGTTCTTGGTAGCATTACGTGCATCACGGGCCTTCCACCACTGATCATAGTTGGGATGTGCATAGAGATCTTTCCAGAACTTAACACTGTCGCCTGTTAATTTCATAAAGGCAGAGAGAGGCCCTGTTTCAAGATAGAATTTATAACTGTCGTGATCGGGGAAGCCAACAGTTCTGGGTCCGACTGTTGTGGGTTTGGGGCGTGGGAGTCCGAAACCTCCACCCAGAGGGGAATAAAAGCTGAATGCATCCATTATAAAAAAGGCACCGTTATGGTGGAAATCATCGCCTATGAACCAATTGGTAACAGGAGCCTGCGGACTGACCGCAACCAGTGCCGGATGATTGCTGGCCGCAGCCATGGTGGAATAAAATCCCGGATATGATATACCAAAAACCCCGACCCTGCCATTGTTGTGAGGTAAATTTTTTACCAGCCAGTCAATGGCATCATAGGTGTCGCTGGCTTCATCAATGTCTTTAGAAGTCTTTTTATCAGCAACAAAAGGTCTTACATCCACAAAGTTTCCTTCGCTCATCCACCTGCCACGCACATCCTGGATAACCATTATATACCCTTCTTTGAAATAGGTTTTTAAATAGCTGTCCCAGTAATCCCTCCATTTATCTTCTCCATAAGGATAACAGGAATATGGAGTACGTGACATCAAAATGGGATGATTTTCAGCAGTGTCTTTTGGAACATAAATGGAGGTAAATAATTTTATCCCGTCCCTCATAGTTATCTGACGTTCCATTTTGATGTAATTATTTACAATCCATGTGCTGTCGGCATTCTGGGCAATAAGAAAAACATACAAGGCGTTGAAAACGATGAACAGGGTGAGTTTTTTCATTGGTATTGTTGTTATGGGGTTATCTTTCTTCTTTAATACGATAAAGTTATTAAAAAATTAATGACATCAACAATTTAGCACATGTGCTGGAGAATCGCCTTGCTATTGTATCCTGGCACCGATTACATCCCGAAAACTATCGGGACTGAGCCAGCGAGTGAAATAACTCTGTAATCCTCTGTGCTTCTCTGTGCTTCTCTGTGTAACTCTGTGTAACAAAAAAATTAAAGAACTGTCACAGAGGTCCACAGAGAAGCACAGAGGATCACAGAGAAATCATTATCATAATAAAGGCAGGTTTATGAACTAATTGTGATGTTGTATCTTGTTTTGACATATTGTACCTTTGGTAATACTTCTAAATTTTTATAATCATGAAATTCCATCTGCTCCTGATCTTTTTTGCATTTTCGCTGAACTGTTTTTCCCAGGAATTAACAGAAAAACAGGCGGTAATCCTTGCCCGGCTGCCTTTGCATTGCATATCAACGGAATATCCCAATAAGACCTCACATCTTATCAATAATGCTGAAGAAGCCGCTATGCTTCCCCAGGATCTGCATCCGTCATTTTATGGATGCCTCGACTGGCATAGCAGTGTTCACGGGCACTGGATGCTGGTAAAGATATTAAAGCAATTTCCTTATATTCCCCTGAAAGATAGCATTATACAAGCTTTAAACAACAGTTTTCAAACAGATAAAATAGAGGCAGAGGCAGACTATTACACCAGGTTCAAAAACAGCAATACCTACGAGAGGACTTATGGCTGGGCATGGTTGCTAAAGCTTGATGAAGAGCTGTATACATTTGATAATCCCCTTGCAAAAGAGTGGCATAAAACACTTCAGCCTCTCACTAATAAAATTGTTGAACTCTGGAAAGATTACCTGACCAAAGAGACATACCCTAACCGGACAGGGGTGCACCCAAATACCGCCTTCGGACTCGTTTTCGCACTCGACTGGGCAAGGACGGCCATGGATACGGCTTTTGAGTCAGCCATAATAAAAAAAGCAAATGACTTCTATCTGGATAATGTTGCAACCCCTGCTTATCTTGAACCTGACGGAACCGATTTCTTAAGCCCGAGTCTTGAAATTGCAGATCTGATGAGCAGGATATTGACTGAGCAAAATTTTGCTAAATGGCTTAATCGTTTTTATGAAAAAAGAAGTCTTGAAAACATTATCAAATTGCCGGTTATAAGCGATCGGACCGATTACCTGATAGTACATCTCGACGGACTTACGCTCAGCAGGGCATGGTGCATGAAAGGAATAGCAAAAGCATTACCTGCAAATAATAAGATCGGGCTCCTTTTCCAAAAAACATCAAAAACGTTCCTTGAGCATTCTTTACCAAATGTTGTAAGTGGAAATTATGGTGGGGAGCACTGGCTGGCAAGCTTTGCAGTGTATGCCCTGAGTATATAATATTTCCTATTTGCTGAGATTATTTTTTGGCCGGGGGTGGGCTATTTTTGCATACCTCTCAGTGAAATTAAACCTGGCGGCCCTATGAACGGAATCACATTTTTCAGAACCAACATACCTGTATTTTGTTTGCTCCTGAACTGAACCAATTAATAAGAAGGAACAAAAAGTTACAATTAATAAGAAACCTGCTGTTTTTATTTTTGTTTTCATCTAATGATTGGTCTGACAAATATAATGTATTACAAGTAGGGACATTCCATGGAATGTCCCTACTGAAGTTATTTCTACAGGTACTCTTTTATCCGGTTCCAGTAGCTGATTGTCATTTGTCCCGAGCCATTCCACCTTTTGGCTATCCGCTCAAAATCGTATGGACCAATAAGGTCGGCGAAGTACAGAAATATCTTTTCCGATATATCATAGTTGAACAGATCAATCATGGAATAATTGTTCCCGGTTCGCCTGTTGTATTCTTCAAGCCTGATTGGGCGTATCTGAAAATATCCCGCTGCTTTTTCAAGTGGGTTATAAGCCAGGGTGTCATTTTTAGTTTCAACAATTCCAATTGCCTTAATCAAGTTTTGATAAGGATTAACTGGGGGATAACTTAAGATTATTAATGATTCCAGGCGTGGAGCAGACAGATGTAAAGAAAAGAAGATCAGCAAAATGGTAAAAGACAGTATCTTTTTTAAATTAATTCGCATAGTAAAATCCTGAATTATATTAGTTTATGCGAGTTGGTCTGACTAAATTGTTTTAGACTCATTAAAAAGAAGTAATTACCAGATAACAAAATTACATCTTAACTTATTGTAAATAAATAAAATCCATTAATTCTTATAAACAAGATTTTAACCACCTGAAAAAAGTCTCGCTGTTAAATGTAAATCAAACAGCCATTATAAGGCTGTTATTTTAAAATCAGATTATTTTTTTCAGAGTTATTTTCGGGTAAAAGTTTATTGCCGTTTTTATAATACGAAGATTCCAGAAGGACAAACATCATGGTAATTTCGTTGGTTATAGCTTTAAGAAATACCATTTCTTCGTTGCTGATGTTTTCAACCGGGACGACACAGCAGGTAAGTATATTTAAATTCTCCGGATTCGAAATTACGGCAGAAAAGGGGGAACACGACTGTTTTTCTATAATCATTTTGTTGCTGATACGAGGGCATTTAAGATTATAACCCAGCCGGTTTTCAAAATGCTCACTTATGGTTTTCTGACTGTTGCAGTCAATTATTCTAAACAGAACCCACTGTGAATTTACAATTCCAAATGTTTGTTCGCAAAAGAAAATAAGAGTTTTCTTGAAATCGTTTTTTGACCCCGGAATTATCTTCGAATTATTGAAAATTGATTTTATCTCCTGCATCTGAACATTTATCTGCCCAATATATTTGAATGCATCAGCCAGCCTTTCTTCTGTCGATTTCTTATCGGTAATAATCTTATTAATCAGTTCTTTCTGCTTTGTCGTTTCTTTTCTAAACAGATACAAAACCAGGATATTGACAAAAAATAATATCCCCAGAAGAGATCCTTCTATCAGCTCTTCTTCAAAAATCAGTTTTTTGCTTATACGTACAGGCCCATTTATTAATGTTGGCACATATACAATAAGAGAGAAAAGAACCAGGTAGATAACGATATATGTAATCTGAAGAAACGAAGGCTGGAATTTTAATTTTTTCATTCTTAAGTAAAATAATTAATACTGTGATGCCTTTATTAACTATTGTCTGAATATTGAAGAAATGCCTTTTATTCAATAGCTCAGACCAGATAACCGGCCATAATATTCCCGTAATTGTGTTAAATTAATTTTAAAATAATTTAACAAACAGGATGACCGGTCATTGCGGACATGATTAATTTTACTTGTCCTAATGACTAATTTAAATTCCTGCTCACACTTATTATTAATAAATTTGTGAACATTTCAAACTGTAATTAAGTATGAAAAACATTTCCCGCCGTAACATGATACAGTTATCAGGTATGTCAGCTGTGGGTTCCCTGATCGGAGTTCAGTCATTTCCAAAGACATCAGGGAGAAGCTTATTGCCCGGTAAAAAGCTTAAAGTAATAGTTGCAGGTGCTCATCCCGATGATCCGGAAAGTGGCTGCGGAGGAACAATGGCATTATTTTCCTCCGAAGGTCACGAGGTGGTGTCAGCATATCTCACCCGGGGAGAAGCAGGAATTCAGGGTAAATCGCATGAAGAAGCGGCCAGGATAAGAACCGCTGAGGCACTTGCGGCATGTAAAATCTTAAATGCAAGAGCTGAGTTTCTTGGACAAATAGATGGAAATACTGAAATAACCAAAGAGCGTTATAACGATATGTACAAATTCTTTGAACGGGAAAATCCTGATATTGTTTTTACACATTGGCCTATAGACTCTCATCGCGATCACAGGATTTGCTCAATACTTGCTTATGATGCCTGGCTTAACCTGGGGAAAAAGTTCTCACTCTATTATTTTGAAGTCGAAACAGGTATTCAGACACAAAATTTTTCGCCTTCTGAATACATGGATATTGGTCCTGTTATTAAACAAAAAACTGATTCCTGCATGGCTCATGCAAGCCAGGATCCGGAGGATTTTTATGAAACGGTTCACAGGAAGATGGAAGAGTTCCGTGGAATGGAATTTAACTGCGAATATGCTGAGGCCTTCATCAGGCACAATCAGAATCCACAGAAATTAATTATTGAAAAGGACCATCTTTAATGATAATATAACTGATAATAAAGATATTAGTACAGGAATTAGTATTATAAAAATCATATAAAATGAAAAGTTCAGTCTTACTGCTTTGGCTTATTTCTATTTCTGTTTCTGTTTTCGGAGAAAAATTACCGGTACCGGCAGACAAAAATGCGACCAAAGAAACTGTCAGACTTTTCCAGTCACTTTATTCGCTAAAAAACAAAGGCATTATGTACGGACACCAGGATGACCTTATGTATGGAAGCACATGGTGGTACGAAAAGGACCGTTCAGATACCAAAGACTTCACAGGCGATTATCCTGCAGTGGCAGGATTTGAACTCGGCCACATTGAGCTCGGGGATGAAAGGAGTCTCGACTCCGTAAGTTTTGTACAGATAGCCGGGCAGATAAAAGAACATTATAAACGAGGTGGTGTTATAACCATCAGCTGGCACGCCAACAATCCCCTTACCATGCAAATAAAAGATACAATATCGCATCGTCAGCACGGAACTGCTTGGGATGTAAGCTCAAAGGAGGTTGTGGCTTCAATTCTTCCCGGAGGAAAAAACAATGCTCTTTTTAATACCTGGCTCGATCGTCTGGCAGCCTTCTTTCTCACTCTGAAAGACGAGAAAGGGATTCCTATTCCATTTATATTCAGACCATATCACGAACATTCAGGATCCTTTTTCTGGTGGGGGACCAACATCTGCACCGAAAAGGAATATATTGCTCTATGGCGGTATACGGTTGATTTTTTGCGCGATCAGAAAAATATTCACAATATACTGTATGCTTACAATACCGACAGGGTGACAAGCCTTGAACAATATATGAGAGGTTATCCCGGCGATGATATTATTGATATGCTGTCGCTGGATATATATGACCGTGGTCCGCAGTTTGGGGATGAACTCGACAATGCACTTTCTTTTGTTACTAACGAAGCTATTAAAAGGAACAAGCTGACTGCATTAAGTGAAACAGGTGCAAGATGGGGAATGAAAGACTGGTGGTCAACTGTTTTATTGCCGGTTGTTAGTAAGTATCCTTTGTGTTATGTATTAACATGGAGAGATCCATACAAGGCGAAATATCCTGTGGGAGGAAGTAACAACCAGCCATTCCCCGACGATTTTATGAATTTCTATAAATCCCCGGGGACACTTTTCCTGAAGGAGATTCAGGCAGAAAATGTCTATAAAAGGAAATAGGCCTTAGTGTTTTGAAATCTCTCATAATTAAAGAATTCAAGAACTGTCACAGAGGTCCACAGAGTAGGCACAAAGGGTCACAGAGAATGTGTTGCTTTCAGAATAATTTATTCCTTTATCAGTTTCAGCGACTGTCGGAAATTATTGTTAAAGACATTAACAATACATAATCCTCGTGGCAAGGTACTTACATTAAAGGTTGTCTCATACCGGCAGTTAGTCTGCTCAAGGAACAGCCTGCCGGTATAATCGAAAATACGGACAGTATAGACTTCATTATTGCTCAGGGCTATGTGAAAATCGCCGGTTGTAACAGATGGCCAGAGATATACTTCAGGTTCAGAAGAATTGGCTGTTTTTTTAACATAGACATAAATATTACCGCTGGTTTCCGTCCCGCATGTTCCTGTCACTTTAGCCCTGTAAAGACCTATGCTGGCAACATTCACATTCTGCAGTAACAGTCTTGAAGAATCACTTTTATCTATATCTGCACCATCTTTTTGCCATTGGTATGTCAAATCGTGACCCACCACGTCAACTTCAATCGTAGCATTATTCCCGAAGGGTATATCAACATCAGGGGATATATGGTAAATATCCGTCACCGGATAAACTGTCAGGCTTACAGGATCGGAGATAACTGAACCACAATAACCATTTGTCTCACAGACATAGATACCTGAATTATCCGTGGTTGTGGAAGAATAAGTCAACTGGTCAGAGGTACCCGACTGCACAAGCTGTTCATCCTTATACCATTTATAGGCAAGATCATATCCATCAGCTTTAACATCGAGTGTTATCGGCTTTGCAGCACACATTATGGTATCGGCAGACTGGCTCAGGAGCACAGTATTTTTAACAACCTTCAGTTTAAGCGCTGACCATTCCGAGACTGTATCATGAATAGTGACTCTTGCAAGCAAAGTTACTGAACCCTCATATGCGGCATTCCATGATACTGTTGCATTACCTGTTGTACCAGATACATTCCCCGCTCCTGAAGGCAATAAGTTCCATTCATAAGCGGAAGCACCTGCAACAGTTCCTATTGTATAGTCAGTAGATTGGGTACCCTGGCATACCAGGGTATCTCCTTCAGGAACCGGCGGCCAGTATTCATTTATACCTGTTTTGGATTTTATCCAGTTCTCAAAATCTGATACCCTTGTATAAGCTCCATAAGTGTCGCAATTAGGGCTTCCCCAACTGATTATGCCCGCAAGTTTGTACTCTCCAAAAACGGGTACCGCCAATGGTCCCCCGCTATCGCCATTGCATGCGTCTTTGTTACCGTTCAAAAACCCGGCGAAAACATCCGTTGCGGGAACGGAGTTGCCCCATACAGTTTCTGCCTGTGCATTGGTAATGATAGGAAGCTGTACCTTCTGGAGGCTGGTCGGCAGTACCTGCGGATGAACGCTGGTCAGTCCCCAGCCTGTTACCCAGGCCATTACGCCGGGATCAGTGGCTCCGTTCGTAACGTCCGTGGATGTCACCAGCTTAATGCGTTTCCCATTGGGGTTGCGAATCGTATCCTTCAGCTGAAGTATTGCTATGTCATTCAGAAGTGTCTGATTATCAAATCCTTCGTGAACAATAAAATTTCTCACATAATATGTCTGACCATCGAAGGGATTGTCAGGGTTATTCATTCCCACTTTCACTGACATTTGTGCTACCGGAATATTGTTTCCAAAGTCGTCCTGTGTGCAATGCGCAGCTGTCAGTATCCAGGTATCCCCGATTATTGAACCTCCGCATCGGTAATTACCTGATATATAATACACCTGGTATGGAAAGTCAGAAATGAGAGCGGTAGTGCCTCCGGTGATTTTGGTGTTCTGATTTCTGACTCCCGTGAAGAAAGGGAAGAAGTGATCGCCTGTTCCAATATCCGTTCTAAGAAACATCAACGGTTCATCATTCAGTACCAATGTATAAAAACCCGTATTGCTTTTTAAAATCCCTGAGACTGATATTTGCAGAAAGTATCTTTTATTTGCATCAAGAGAAAAAATGACCGAATCGCTCCTGTAATATTCATTCCCGGAAAATACCAGCCTGTAACCATCATCAAGGACCTGCCACTCCGAGATAGCGGCCTTTTCATCTTTAATAACCTTAACGGTAACTTTCTGACCGGCGGCTGAGACCGATATCAGTATAAAAAGAAAAAAGAGAATATGATTTTTCATGCACAAATATAAGTGAAGATCAGGAATTAATTCATTAAGGGAAAAAGTATTGATCCCGGGTTATGCCTCACTTAAATTCATTACCTGATACCTGTGTCTATATTTATATCAAGGTTTGTTGTGTCGTTACTGCTGATTGTGATATCGGCCGGTAGATTGTTGCCCCCGACTCCTTTCTGACTTGTTTCAAGCAAGACCTTGTAGGTACCCGGATATAGTTCAAGAATGTATGAACCATCGAGGTTCGGAAGGATACTGGCAATTTTTTTTGTCCCGTCGGAAGTGTATACACCTACCGGATAAGCTATGTAGGTTTCAGCAGTCGGCTGACAAGCCGGATCCGGAGGAACAGTCTCCACCGGACACAGGGGTCCTATAGAGATCACACCTTCCAGCAAACCTGTTTCGCTTGTATTCAGCTTTACACAACCGGAAATTGTTAACAGACCCCCAAATAAAAAAACACCGGAAATATTTCTGAAAGTATTTCTTTTCATAATCGATTATATTATTAATAAAATATCATCAATTATTATGCCAGAAGATAATCTGTTTTACTTTGCCTTCTTCAAAGCTTCTTCCATCGAAGCCCTGAATATATTATGCGACCAGGTGGCTCCCGACATTGCATCAACCTTGTTCAGGTCCTGCGTTTCGACCAGCTTTTTCGGGTAAGTCTGTACTCCATTCCAGTCGTTGCGGCATTGTTTTATATACTCCGGAATATCTTCGAAATGCTTTTCGTACTTCGCATCGAATGTCTCATGAAGGTTGGAATCCCTTACCATAAAAAGTATATCTGTGAACTTTCCGCTTTTAAGAGTAAAATGTACAATTCCCCAGTAAGGTTCATCTGTATATGCAGCCCTGGACTGTCCTTCATAGGTGCCGTCTTTGTACTTTATAGCAGTATCCTGTACCGGCCTGTTTAAAACCCCAGAGTCTCTTCGGGAAAAGGAGGTTGAGGTTATGAGGAGCATAAGGGGAGTTGCTATTGCTAAAAAGATTGTAATTTTTTTCATTTTAATAACTGGTTAGTTTTTTTTAAATATGGTTCTTTGCGGCCATTTCGCAACATGAATAAGACCGTTAGCAGCATTTTTACCCTTTGCCAACTGCGAAAAACATTATATTAAATTAAAAAAATGAAAAACTTACACAGAGAACCACAGAGAACCACAGAGTACCTCAGAGTACCGCAGAGTACCACAGAGTACCACAGAGTAACGCAGAGAACTACAGAGATTTTTCAGAATAAATGAAGCCCTTATTACAAATCAACGTTAATTAAGATATGAAAACAAATCCACTCCAGCAGTGATTTCTCTGTGCAACTCTGTGGTTCTCTGTGTCTCTCTGTGTAATAAAAGAAAGCTGTC
The DNA here is from genome assembly GCA_963815075.1 of uncultured Bacteroidales bacterium. Taxonomy (GTDB): domain Bacteria; phylum Bacteroidota; class Bacteroidia; order Bacteroidales; family VadinHA17; genus LD21. The sequence goes on along the minus strand of CAWFFK010000014.1, from coordinate 133,830 downwards.
TCAAAAACATTTTGAAACAGCCTTCAACAATATCAGTCAGGATATCGTAAATTTTAATAGCCCCACTTTTTCATTATATCAAGGTCGGCCTTAGCACAGAACATCGGGGTTTTATCCCCATAGGTTTCCTGTTCGATAATATAGGTGTTTGTCCCTCCTTTTTCCCTGGCAAGATCAAGTACCTTCTTTGTATTAACAATTCCTTCACCAAGGATAGTACTTTCATATTTCTCGGTTCCGCTTGTAGCAGGCACCTCATCCTTAACATGAATGATCTCAAACCTTCCCGGGTATTGATTCATAACATCAAGAGCCACTGCTCCGCCATTATAGAGATTTCCTATATCCAGTTGCATTGCCACCAGGTCGGGATTAAGGCTCTTCATCATAATATCGAATACCTTTTCACCATTCAGGCTTTCACTGAACTCGAAATCGTGATTATGGTAGCCGAATCTCATTCCCGATTTTTTACATAACTCCCCGCATTTGTTAAAAACATTCATATAACCCTTGAAATCGTCGTAGGTCTTTCTCATGCTTTCATCCATCCATGGACTGATAACCCATTTTTGTCCAAGGGTTGCAGCATCCTCAACAGTCTTTTTCCATGTGTCGCTGAAATCATTTTTGGTGGTATCCCAGTCCTGCTTGTTCATAACAGTATGGCCACTTATCATTTTCAGGCCCAGACTGTCAATGACTTTCCTGAACTCCGTCGGCGCATAGCCATAAAATTTCCCTTTAATGTAATTGGCATGTTCCACATAAACGTAACCCATATTAGCAAGCTGAGTAAGCGTGCCAAGGGGATCCTTATCCATATCATCGCGTACAGAATACAACTGCAATCCAACCATCTCTTTTTTCTTCCCTGAAGCCAGAATAGTTGAAGGGAAAATTGCTGTCCCTATTGCAGCCATTGCGCTTGCTTTAACAAATGTTCTTCGTGATGTTTTCATCAATATGAATTATTAGGCATGAATAAAATGAAATTCCTCTGAAATATCTTAAGCCAAAGTTATTAATTAACCATTCAAAACAAATATAAATTCCCGGATACTTTTATGCCATTTTTACTCATAAGAAATGTTCCTGTAATCGAAATATCTTTTCATTCATATAGATTATTAATATCTGCATGGGATAATTCAATCATGAGGTTTCCGACTTTTTTTATTATTTCATTAAAACATTTTTCTCCCTTCCCCGGGGTTGCATTAACCGGGTTCCCTATACCGGTATCGGAAGTAACCTTGGTCCATTTCCTTTCTGCCCAGGCCCATTTTTCATTCAGGGCTTTTATTTTAAACTTTTTGCCTTTCCCTTCTCCGGCCTCGCTCAGAGGTCTGACCATTTCAGGGGCAATAAACTGCATAATGCTGGTCTCCATCTCATCAGCATGACCACCGTCATTTTCGAAAAAATCTGAATTATTAAATGACTGGTACCAGTTGCATCCCGAGATGAACATTGCTGGATATATCAGGCCCAGTTCCCTTATTATTTGTTTGAAATCATTTCCTCCATGTCCGTTCAGGATTAAGAACTTATTGATCTTATGTCCGTTCAGTACTTCCACAACATCCTTAAGAATAGCAAATTGAGTGGAGGGATTCAGGTTAATATTCAGCCTGATATCCATCTGGCCGGTATTTACACCAAAGGGGATCAGGGGCAAAACAATTACTTTTGCACCTTCGGTCCAGGCCCTCCGCGCTGACTCCCTGGCAATTTTCTCAACCATTATGTTGTCAGTTGAAAATGGCAAATGATAATTATGAGCTTCAGTTGCACCCCAGGGTAATACGGCTAATTCAATATCCTGATCCTTAATTGCTTTCCAGTAAGTCTCGGCTAGTATGAATGATTCCATCGCTACGGGTTATTTGATTTTAGGGTTTCAAAAATAATTTCAATAATTCAGAAGGAGATTCTGAGTCTGCCAGTCGGTGGACTCAGAATGACAGAATCTGTTGATTAAATCACTGAAAGGGAGAAGAAGATTCCTCGCTTCATGCGGGATGAGGGATCTCCCTCTTCTATTTGTTTTCTCCAAAAAATCACCGATATTATAGATCTATACATAAAAACAGAATGCAACCTATATCAAATTTAATAGATGTTTAAATATCTTAAGATTATAAAATATTACCCCCACACAGCTGTAAGAATCTTTTCAAACAGGCAACAGAGAAAGTATTATTATGACTTATGAAGCCTATTTCTTCTTCGGTGTCAGATCTTTGATAATTTTGTCTCTGTCGGCAATTTCTTTTTTCCTCTGAGTTATCTCCTCTTCAAGCTTAACTATCTTCCCATTGAGATCATCCACCTTACTGTTCAATTTGGTTATGTCGTCTTTCAATCCTGCCACCTGTTTTATAAGATCAGCTTTATCAGCTTCCAGACCTTTAATTATGGGAGTATAAACTGATTTGGCATAAAACCATGCACTGAAGTATCCTATTATTGCAGCCACAAGGAGTAATGATATAATCGTAATTACTGCTCCTGTAACAGACTGGCTTAATTGTATAAATAAATGTGTCATTTTATTTCATTTTAATTGATATTTCTGTTCTTCTGTTCATTGCCCTTCCCTCACTCGTTATATATCCGGCAACCGGTTGGGTTTCTCCTTTAGATTCTGTTATCATTCTGCCGGCATTTATTCCCCGGGTCTCAAGGAATTTTTCCACCACCTCGGCCCTTTTCATTCCCAGGGCCTGGTTATAGGTATCTGTGCCTACCAGGTCGGTATGTCCCGTAACTGAAAGCATGGATGAGGGATATTTATTCAGCCATGCCTTGAATTCATCAATTCTGTCGTTGATTTGCGGATCAGTTTTGATTTTTGTTTTATCAAAATCAAAATAGATCATCAGTTTCTTCGGCATTGAGGCATAAATTTTTGCCAGAGAATCTGCCGGATGTGTAAGTGCTGGAGGATTTGTCTGTACCGGAGCCGGTTTATGCAATGCAGGCAGTAACTTATCGTTGTACAGCCATGCGGAGATAAAGCACCAGATCACAAATACAACAAATCCGGTAATAAGGATTCTCATTTTAAGAAAGGTTAAGTTAATGATCAGGTAATTACCATCCAAGTTATGAAAATTTAATAAGATAAGAGATATGGAAATCAGAATCTTTTATACTGCATTGAGTTATTTCCAAATATCTACTTTATATCCGGAGGAAGAAGCTTGTACATAACTGGTGTTACCAGCCTCGCAAGAAGAGTTGATGTTATCAGTCCCCCTATAATAACCCATGCAAGGGGGGAATAGAGGTTGGAATCGCCAAGAGCAATAGGAAGCAATCCTCCTATGGCTGTAAAAGTAGTAAGAATAACAGGCAGGAACCTTATCTCACCTGCTTTTATAATAGCTTCATTGAGAGGAGTTCCCTCTTTTCGCATCTGATTTGTGAAATCAACCAGCAGGATCGAGTTTTTAATCTCTATACCGATAAGGGCCACAAAACCAATTGCCGCTGCAAAAGAAAGTGTATACCCTGTGAAATACAATACAAGGAGCCCTCCTATAATTCCCAATGGTATCACTGAAAGCACTATAAGAGTACTTTTAAAAGTCCTGAATTCGAGTATGAGAATGGCAAATATACCGAATATGGCAACAAGGATCGCTGTTCCTATACCGCCGAAACTCTCCCTCCTGCTCTCAATTTCACCACCCGGAATCAGTCTGAAACCTTCCGGAAGCCTCAGTCCCCCAACCTCTGCCAGTATTTTTTTTGTGACCCGGTCGGTATTATAGCCGGTCATGACAGCTGAAGAAACAGTCATCGATCTGTTAGTATTATAATGCTGAATCAGAGTGGGTGAATTGATGAACTCAATCCTTGCCAGCTGCGAAAGTGGCACCTGGGCACCTGACACAGACGAAATAAAGATCTTGTCAAGTATTTTCAGGTTATCAATACTGTCCTTTGGGAGCCTGACCCTGATCGAATACTCCTTTCCTTCGGCATTGCGGAATTTGCCTGCAATAAAGCCTGCCAGTGCAAGTCTGATCGTTTTATCAATTTCGACAGTCGGAATTCCCATCAGACCTGCTTTCTCAGAGTTCACATCGACTTTTATATCTGTAAGCGATTGACTTAAAGGATTCCTGATATAAGTTGTACCTGCTGTTCTTTTATAAACATCCTCTATCTTATTTGAATAATATTTTATTGAATCAAGATTATCGCCAACAAGCCTCAGGGCTATTGCGGCATCAATAGGCATCCCGTTTTCAAATTCCCTTACATAAATCCTGGCATTCACATAGGTATTCAGAGTATCTCTCAGATTGTCAAGAAATTGCTCAATATTGGGAAGGATCTCACGGTCTATCTCACACATAACTTCTCCCAGTGTTGCCTGAGCGCTTTTCTGGAAAGAATTATAATAAATCATAGGATTCCCCTTGCCAATATTCGACATATAATATCTGACTTCTTTCTTTTTAGCCAGAACCGATTCCACAAACCTCACTGCTTTATCTGTTTCATTTATATTACTGCCGCGGGGAGTTTCAATTGTGATAAGAAACTGTGGCATACCTGCCTTAGGAAACAGGCTTACCCCAATAAGCTTAACGAGAAATAAAGATGAGAAAAAGAATACTGCTGCAGCCGAAACTGTTATAACAGGATTATCCAGCGACCAGTGAAGGGCCCTGCCATAAGTAAAATCTATAGCTTTATGAAGTCCCCGCAGAATGATATTTCCCCGAGGATCAACATTACTTTTAAAAATGTTGCTGGCTATAAAAGGGATTATGGTAAGAGCAACAAAAAGGGATCCAATAACTATAAAGGTGACTGAAGTCGGAAGTGATCGAATGTATTGGCCCGACATTCCGGGAAGAAACATTAACGGCAGAAATGCAAAAATAAGTGTAGCCGTACATCCCATTACAGCAGTACCGATCTGGTTTGTTGCTTTCATGGCAGCATCAAATGGTTTTGTTCCACCTCGTATCCAACGTGAAATATTCTCAACAACAACAATTGAATCATCAACAAGGAGACCAAGTGATATTACCCCACCTACTATGGTCAGCTGGTTTATGCTGAATCCGATCAGATATAACCCCGTAACCCCTATCATTATGGATAAAGGTATGGAAATCATTACAATACCTGAGGCCCTGAATCCCAGTGGTAAGAGAGTTATCAGCACCAATAAAAAGGCAAACATAAAATCCTTTTCAAGCCTGCCGAGCTTGCTTTTGACATTCTGCGACTGATCAAAGCCCCTTTCAATCCGTAATCCTCCGGGAAGCTTTTTCTCAAACGAATCGAAGACATTGTAAATACTATTCCTGACCTCATGAATATTCTGCTTCTCCTTCATATTGGCAATCAGAAAAATGGCTTTCTCGCCATTATACCTTCCGTAATAGGTAAGATCAGCATCGCCCCATGATATGTCAGCAATATCTTTAAGAAAGACTACCTGTCCGGAATTTGAACCGACAATTGTCATTCTGATCTCATCGAAGCTGGAGTAGTTGCCGCTTGTCTTTATATTGAACTTGCGGGGGCCGATTTCGATGCTCCCGCCCGGTATGTTGGCATTCTCACTCTGTATTGCTCCAATAACCTGACTGATATGGATATGCAATTGAGACATTTTCGGCAGGTTGATTGAGATTTTCAGTTCCTGTTCCGGGTACGCCATTGCTTCAGCCTTCCTCACACCGGGAACAGAAGCAATCTCATCTTTGAGCTCCTCTGCATATTTCCTGAGAGTTAAATAATCAGCATGTGCTCCTACTATAGCGGTCTGGATTATATTCGTGTTTCCGGCAAGAAGTTTAATGGCTTCCAAACTGTATAAATCGGAAGGAAGTGATGATTTTATTGAGTTCAACTGCCTTTGGATCTCGTCAAATTTCTTGTCGGGATCAGTATCAGCATTAAATTCTATCACTATTACCGCCACGCCATCCTTTATCTCAGTAACAATACTGACTATATTCTCCAGTTCATTCAGACTTTCCTCAACTTTATCCACTACAAGCTGCTCCATATCGCCTGGTGATGCACCCGGATAGACCGCTATTATGGGGAATTTTGATATTGGAAATTCCGGATCCTCAGCCTGCGGAATTTTTATAAAAGAGTATATCCCAAGTGCAATAAGCATAAGGAATATTACAATTGTAAACTGGTAGTTCTTTACAGCTAATTCTGATATTTTCATTTTTTTTGCACGACTTATTCTACAATTTTAACTTTTTCACCTTCTTTAACATAAGCTGCCCCTTCGGTGATAACCCTTTTAAAATTATAATCAGCACTTCTCATTGCAGCTGTTGATCCTAAAATTGCAGTAATGGTGATTTTTACTTTATTAACTGTCATTGAGTCCGAAACAACATAGATGTAGCCATTCTGTCCGTCGGCATCAACGATGGCTCCCACCGGAACAAGAAAGAACGATTCCCTCGGGGAAGGAAAAATATCTACGCCGGCAACAAAACCGGCTGCAAAACGATGACCTTCATCACGAAGTCTGAATTCCACTTCGTAAGTCCCCGTAAGCGGGTTTCCCATCTCTCCTACCTGTTCAACTGTTGCAGGGAATTTTACCCCCGGCCAAACATCAAAAGTGACAGAAGCTGAATCTCCCGGATTGATTTTCACTATATCGCGATCAGAAAGCCCGGCTTTAACTTTCCAGTACCTGCCTGAGGCACCAAAAAGGAAAACAGGGTATCCCTGTGAAACAAGTTCGTTCTCCTTAACAAACTGTTTAAGAATGATCCCGTTGTCCGGCGCTGTTATTGTGGAATGTGTCTGATTGAACTGTGCTATTTCGAGATTTGATTTTGTCACATTCAATGCTGTGGCAGCATTTTGCAATTGCTCAAGAGTGGCAACTGTATCGGCATAAAGGTTTTTAGCCCGGTTGTAATCCCTTTGCGCTTTTTCGTATCCATCAGCTGCCAGGCTTACCTGGGCGTTTATCTCCGACAGATTCAGAACAGACAGAATATCTCCTTTTTTAACTTTTTGTCCCTCCTTTACCATTATTTCGGATACAATCCCTCCTGTCTTGAATGAAAGTTTTATCTCCTCACTGGTCATGAGAATCCCTGTCGAATGTACCGGAATGCTCATCTTTTCCGGCTCCAGACTGATAACCTTTACCGGTGTTGGACCAGTGGAGGTCGTTTTGTGTGTCTCGCTTCTGCAGCCAGACGCAAATAATACAATTAGAAAGGTCAGGATACTTTTTGTTTTCATTATGGATTTGTTTTATTCTGATTTGTTTATGGCAGTTACTTTTTCAAATTCGGCAAAAGATGACAGATAGCTATACTTTGATATTATCAGGTTCTCCTCAGCCTGTGTTAATGTTGTACGGGCATCGATAAACTCAAGCATGCTTGTCTGTCCCTCCTCATATTTCCTGTTTACCAGCCTGAATCCTTCCCGGGCACTTTTTACACGCGCTTCAGCAGCAATAATGCCTTTTTCTGCTGTAAGCAATTCATTCATTGTGTTTATTACCTGAAGTTCAATCTGCTTCTTTACTTCCTCTAGCTTCCTGTCAGCCATCTCTTTGTCCAGAACCGATTGTCTGATCTTTGACCTGTTCTGAAAACCTGAAAACAGCTTCCATGACAGAATTGCAGAAGCCTGGAGGTAATCCTGATCTTTATTAAATCTGTAATCAACCCCCTGTATTCCATAATCCATAGCTAAATACATATCCGGCAATGCTCCTGATTTATTTAAACTCAACTGCATCTCTGAAACATTGCGGTAGCTGGAGAGTTTTTTCAGCTCCTCCCTGTTATCAACTGCTGATTGTTCAAAATCAACTGTGTAATCTGACAAAGTCGGATAGACTACAGGTTCTCTAATAATAATACTATCAGTAAGTGGCTTATTAAGCAAAAAGTTAAAATAGGCACAGGCAATTTTCCTGTTTTTCCCGGCATTCTGAAGTTCCTGGTCAAATTTACTTAGTTCAGTTTCAGAACGATATAAATAATCAAGTGTAACTTTACCATTCTCTATAAGTTTTTTATTTACCCTGATATTTTCCGTTAGCAGTTTTCGCGTGTTGTTAAGCATTGAAAGCACACTTTCCGCTGTGGCAACATTGTAATAGGCTTTTTTGATCTCAGCTATAAGTTCCCGTTTATACTGGTTTACATCCTCCTCATTAAAAACTGTCAGCTCCTTTTTTATTTTTGAATTGTAATAAATATCGGCATTTAAAACTGGTTGAATAAGTCTTAGCTTGGTTTCCTGTTCGTGTGGCCTGAGGAATTTAATCTCCTGGTTATCCACCACAGGAAATATATTGGATGCCAGAAGGCTATTCAGTGTAAAATAAACCGGATTAAGGAAATCGCCGACAGGAAAATCAATTGTACGTCCACCTTCAGCTACAGAGTATCTTGCCATAAAACTAACGTCAGGATAGAAAAGTCCCCTGGCCTCTTTCAGAGCTTCTATACTTTTCTCATACCCCGATTGCTTCTGTTGCAACGCAAGGTTATTGTCAAGTCCGTACGTTACATATTCTTTCAGGATATCCTGTCCTAAAACAAAGGATGGCAAAAGAATTAATGCAGTTAACAGTTTTATTTTCATAATGACAACAATTATTCTAATATTATAAAGCTTTAACCCTGGTTTCCATATTACTGCTGATCGCAAGAAAAAGACGTTTCACCAGTTCCCTGTCTTCGGGACGCGCTGCATCGTACAGAGTCCCGGCAAAAGTGAAAAGTTCTTTCTGGACAGCCTCCTGTCCTTTATATACAATATTACCTTTCTCAGACAGCCTGAGGCTGAATTCCTTTCTGTTTGTGGTATTCGATTTTATTATCAGATTCTTATGTACCAGCTTTCGTATGGTCTGAGAAATTGCTCCCTTGGTAACACCCATCATTTCTGCCAGTTGAGTCATATTGATTTCCCTGTTTTTCCCAACCATTGTTATTGTATGTATTTCGGCAACATAAAGGAGGTCGCCAGTCCCATAATCTTTTGGTTTTCTGCCAATTACAGAATAAAGGTGAAGAATTTTAAGGAACAGGTCTATCAGGGTCTGAAGTTCATTGTTCATATACGTTTAGTTTAGATACTAAACAAATTTATGAATTATAGGGACATTCCATGGAATATCCCTACAAAAATTTAACGTGTTTTAAACTTTTTTTAGTGGGTTTGGGGGGTAAAAAGTCTCTCCAGCCTCCTCTTCCAGAATTCATTAAAACTTCCGTTTGGTTCCTCACAGAGGTAAACCTGAGTGCCATATTCCCGGGCATCAGGGTTGGAAATTTTACCAACCAGGATTATCTTTTTAAATGCCAGCTGAATGTCTTTGCCGAGTTCACCATTGATATAAATTAATGATGTGATATCAGGGTTAAATTTTTTTGGTATCCAGTATCGAAAACTCTCATTAAAACTAATCGCTTCAGGAAGTCCATATTTCTTCCCTATTATTGTAATAGCACCTGCCTGACCGTAATTTTCACAATAAATAAAACTGGCCTTTTTATCCTTAATCATACTGTAAGCTTTTTCAGTTATGGATGTCAGTTCTTCCCATCCCAGCATGTCGGCATAATCCTGAGGCAACGAATGTATCGAGTTATCCTCAAAGCGTCTGCCAATTATTAATCCATATTTTGTCTCAAGAACATGGAAATATCTGACAAGTCCGTCGCTTTTAAAAATTGGTAACGCCATCGGTACAATAGGTATTGTAAGTATTACAAGAATAACCGGGAACACAATTCTTAGCCATTTTCTTTTCAAACTGTAATCGTATGAAACTGCGCCGGCAGCAAAAAGAAACGGGAAGACGCCTATGGTATAATAGCTTTTACCTCGTAAGAACATTAAAACAATAATTACAAAGATCACCAGTACACCCAGAAAACGGTATTTTGCAACGTTCCTGTTTATTAAGATAAAAATGAGTCCGGCTACAGAAAGAAAAGATGCAAATGCCCCCATCATAAGTTGTTCAGCAAGAAAGGTTACCCTGTCCACATTGACCAGCTGTGTGCGTTTAAGCTCCGACATGTGATTAATTACCGGCAGTTTGTGCATTATTTGCCAGATAATATTCGGTGAGCATATTAATAGTCCTGCTGCTATTCCTAACCAGAACATTCTCTTTGCAAAAACATTACGGTAACGCGTAAAAGGAATTGTTACCAGCAGGCCGGCAAAAAACACTCCTATAAGATATTTGTTCAGTATTGAAAAGCCTGCAGCAATTCCGAAATAAAGGAGGTATATCCCCTTTTCCGAGTTGACATAACGAATCAGCAGAAATATTATTAATGTCCAAAAAAAGACATCGAGAAATACAGGCATAAAAAGTGAAAATGTCCTCAGGGCAAACCCTGCAATCGTAAAGCCGATTGCCGATAAGATCCTGGCATAATCCGATCCTCCCAGGTCCTTTGCAATCGTTGCTGTCAGCAAAATCATCACTCCGCTCATTAACGCAGGTAAAATTCTTACTGCAAATAAGCCGTATCCAAATATATTTTGCATCAGCCAGGCCATCCATCCGATCATGGGTGGAACGGTAGCGAATCCGAATGCCGGATGTTCTCCCAGAGAAAAATAGAGAAGTTCGTCACGGTGATATTCCAGGTTATTAATAACCAGCAGGTGTATTAAAACATTTACCAGGGCCAGGATCAGGATATAGAAATTCGCCCTCGTTCTTTCTTCTATTGGCTTCATTACCAATGCTTATAAGCGGTTATTATATATTGATACTTGCACATGAAAGTTAATAAATAAAAGCAGTATCCGTATTCATGTTTTTCTTAAAAATGAAGGAGCAGACGAAAGCTTATGAAGATAAGTTAATGAAAGAAAAGCTGAAACCGGAATATTTTTGTTATCTTATTTGTCAGATTATTATAGTTTTATTAATCCACTAATACGCAAAGATCATGAAAACACGGAAAATTTCTGCGCTTCTGTTTTTTTTGCTTATCGGAACATTAGTTTTAACTGATCCACTACCTGCACAAGGCATAAAGGAGAACCCCGCCCTTGACTCTAAAGTAAAAAAGTTCCTTTCCGACAATTCAGGTAAATGGCATGATTTAAATATTCCTGAGGTTGACGGACAATTACTTTACAATCTTATAATTAAGGGCAACTATAAGAGTGCACTTGAGATTGGTACATCAACCGGTCGATCAGGAATATGGATTGCCTGGGCTCTGAGCAAAACCGGCGGGAAACTGATAACTATCGATATTGATAAGGGGAGACACAATATTGCTGTCGAAAATTTTAAGAAAGCCGGATTATCTGAATATATAGATGCCCGGCTGGCAGATGCACACACTCTGGTCAAAGAATTGAAAGGGCCCTTTGATTTTGTCTTCAGCGATGCTGATAAAGACTGGTATAAGAATTATTTTCTTGATGTTGATCCAAAACTTATTGTGGGAGGCTGTTTTACAGCTCATAACATTTCTCCTCCCGGACGCGGATATGACGGCCAGAAAGTTTTCCTCGATTATATCATGAGCCTTAAAAATTATGAAACCACCGTTAACACTGCGGGTGGGGGAGTATCAATAAGCTATAAAAAATCTGAAAAGTAAAATGCCCCTAAGATGGCAGAAGATGCCCTTCAGAGAAAACTAGGCCTTTTCCCTGCTGCCAATATTGTGGTTGCCAATATGATAGGAGCAGGTATTTTTACCACCTCCGGTTTGTTAATGGCAGGATTGAACAATCCAATATTGATGCTGGTTTTGTGGGTTGCAGGTGGTATAATAGCACTTTGCGGAGCTCTATCATATGGTGAACTTGGAGCTGCCATGCCCGGAGCAGGGGGAGAATATCTTTTCCTGTCAAGATTATTTCACCCTTTATTTGGATTTCTGAGTGGCTGGGTATCTTTTATTGTAGGTTTCTCAGCGCCAATAGCAGCTTCGGCTATGGGCTTCAGCGAGTACTTCTGCAGGGCATTGCCCGTGATCCCTGACTGGCTTGAAATTCATGGAATTATGAATCCTGCCTCAACCCGGACATTTCTTTCTGCCAGTGTAATACTGATATTTACTCTTATTCATTACCATGGGCTGAAATCAGGTGCTATAGTACAGAATATCCTTACTCTCCTTAAGGTTGCACTTATAGTCATTCTTCTTATGGCAGGATTTCTATCCGGAAAGGGTGAAATGCGGAACTTTGTTTCCATCGGTACAGTTGCTTCAGGGCTGGCAGGGTGGAAGACAATCGGACTTTCACTTATGTGGATAATGTTCGCATACAGTGGCTGGAATGCTTCAACATATCTCGGTTCAGAAATCAAAAACCCCACAAAGACCCTCCCCCGGTCGCTACTGCTGGGGACAGGAGTTGTTATCCTTCTTTATCTTGGCCTGAATGTCTTGTATATATACAGCACTGAGCCTGCTGAGATGAAAGGTGTAATATCAATCGCAGGACTGGCAATGGGAAATCTTTTTGGGCGACCGGCAGAAATTCTGTTCTCGCTGTTAATCTCATTCGCTCTCTTTTCTTCACTCAGTGCCTTTATAATTATTGGACCACGGGTCTATTACTCAATGGCTAAGGATGGACTGTTTTTTAAATCAGTAGCAAAAATACATAAGAAATTTCAGGTTCCTTCAAACTCCATATTATTACAATGCATTATTGCAATAATTATGGTCCTTTCCGGAACATTCGAACAGGTTCTCACATATATGGGATTTGCCCTTGGCATCTTTCCGATACTTACAGTTGCCGGAGTCTTTAAACTGAGAAAAGAGAATCATACTTCACTCAGATTACCTGGATTTCCAGTAGTGCAAGCCATTTATATATTAGCAGGGATCATGATTCTTGCTTTGTCTTTCCTTGAAAGGCCTTTTGAATCAACAATAGCTTCACTTACAGTAGCTATAGGAATACCGGCCTATTATATCTTTAAAAAGAGAGCCAATCAGGATAAATAAAGCTTAATCTGGCAATAACATTCTCTGTTTTGCTCTGTGTCTTCTCTGTGCCTCTCTGTGTAACAAAAAAGAACTTACACAGAGTCACACTGAGTATCACAGAGTTGCACAGAGATAACTACTCCTGGATAATACCTGCAAGTTGACGAATAACAACTGATGCACATGCGATACCAAAGGCAGCCGGCATATAAGAAATTGTACCTACAACGGATGCTTTATTGTTTTCCCCTTTGGTGGAAATGATTTTGCTCTTATCTGTGACCTCCGGAGAAAAAACTGCTGTAAAGCCTTCCCTGATACCAAGCCGGTGCAATTTTTTTCTTAATATACGGGCAAGAGAACAATCGGTTGTTTCCGAAATATCGGAAATCATTATCCTTAACGGATCTGTCTTCCCGCCTGCGCCCATAGAGCTTACAACAGGATATTTTCGTTGCAGACTGTGATATATGAGGAACATTTTGGGAGACAGGGTATCTATTGCATCCACCACATAATCGTAGTCCTTTTCCAGAATCTCAACCATTCTTTCATCTTTCAGATATTCCTGGATCACAGTAAGCTTAATGTCCGGATTTATGTCCCGTAATCGTTGTCCCACAACTTCAGCCTTGGGAAGTCCCTCCGTACTTTTCAGAGCGGCCAGTTGTCTGTTACGGTTGGAAGAATGGATGGTGTCCCCGTCAACTATCGTCATGGAACCAAGCCCCGCCCTGCAGATCATTTCAGCCGCATAAGCCCCGACGCCTCCCATCCCTACAACCAGGACATTGGCAGATTTCAGCTTTTTCAATTTTTCTTCACCCAATAGTAATTCTGTTCGAGTAAGCCAATCATCAGTCATTAGTTATCTTTTTATTTTCTTAACCCTTCCCCTGGGGCTAGTGAAAAAGTCAGGGTTTTTGCTTTACTACATTGTGTCCCTTAGTGATGCACTTTGTGATCCTTAGTGGTTAATCATTCTTTGTCTTTTTAAAAAATTCTTTAAAATTATTAAATATCATCGATTTCAGTTCTTCAACAGTTATCCCAAGGTCAACAGATACTTTCCTGTAAATTTCCTTTATATCTATATCCGCTCCATCTGTTTCCAGAAAGATCCTGTCTTTCGGAATGTTTCGCAAAAGGTCAGCAGATTCTGGTCTGACAGCAAAATTGAACCAAATTGAAAGGTAAAAACCTTTAGCCAGAAGTTGTCTGGCCAGCTCTACATTCCCGCGGAATCCATGTATCATCCAGGTTGTTTGTGGTTTCAGCTTTTTTTGTACTGAAAGCAGTTCATCCCACGCCTTTACACAATGAATAATAACTGGTTTCTTTTGGGCCTCCGCTATGGCCACCTGTTCCAAAAATGCTTTCCGCTGAAGTTCAGGTGAAGGGCCCCGGAGCTTATCAAATCCTGCTTCCCCGACAGCTAACACATTGGGGTTAATGACTAAATTTTCGACTGAGCTTATCAGCCGGTCGTGATTGCTTTCAGTAAGAAACCAGGGGTGGATCCCAAAGGTATAAGCCACTCCAGGTTCATTAACCGGTAGTTTTTCTTCATGAGCCATGAGACTTTCGATAATGAAAACACCCTTTGCCGGCTTTCCACTATGAGTATGCATGTCAATATAATCCCCTTGCAGAGGAAAGTTCATGATTTTTATTTTCCTATGACTGAAACTCCTTTATCAATCCTTCTGAGTGTTTCCTCCTTACCGATCCAACTGATGATATCGAATATATGAGGGCCCCTGGATGCACCAACAATAACAAGCCGCAGTGTATTCATCACAACGCCCGTGTTATACCCTTTCGTTTCTATCCATGCCCTGACAGCCGACTCAGTAGCAGACTCAGAAAAGTCATTCACCTTTTCCAGTTCTGACTTTAATTCCAGAAGCATTGAAGGTGAATCATCTTTCCAGCGTTTTTTAACTACCTCCTGGTCAAATGTTTCAGGAGCCTGGAAAAAGAAATCGGTCTGGTCCCATATATCCTTGACAAAACTCACTCTCTCCTTGACCATGGCCACGAGGATCTCAAGCCTGACAATATCGAAGTGAAATCCCTTTGCCCTGAGAAATTCTCTGAATTCAAGTGCCAGCTGATTGTCAGTTCTTTTCTGAAGGTACTGGTGGTTGAACCACTTAGCTTTCTCCGGATCAAAGCGCGACCCCGATTTACCTACCCTTTCAATAGTAAAAGCTTCTATTAACTCATCCATCGAAAATATCTCCTGTTCAGTACCCGGATTCCATCCCAGCAATGCAAGCATATTAACAAAAGCCTCAGGATAATAACCATCCTCGCGGTACCCCCTGGCAGTCTCGCCGTAAGGCCAGAAAAGAGGGATCACCGGGAATCCCAGTTTATCCCCGTCGCGTTTACTCAGCTTACCTTTCCCATCGGGCTTAAGTAGAAGGGGGAGATGGGCAAACAGCGGATGTGTCCATCCGAATGAACGATATATCAGAATATGAAGGGGAAGAGAGGGGAGCCATTCTTCTCCACGAATAACATGGCTTATCTCCATCAGATGATCATCAACAATATTTGCCAGATGATAAGTAGGCATTCCGTCAGTTTTAAACAGAACCTTATCATCCAGAGTACTGCTGTTCACCACAATATGTCCCCTTATCATGTCATCTGAATGAACTTCTTCATCAAGTGGCATCCTGTACCTGATTACATAAGGTACTCCCTTTTCAAGCTTTTCTTTCCATACCGATTCCTTAAGCGAAAGCGAATTATTAAGTCTCCCTCTGATCTCAACATTGTAAATAAATGTATTACCTGACTTTTCTGATTCAGATCTTAAAGAATCAAGCTCTTCGGGAGTGTCAAAAGCATAATAGGCATCACCTTTATTTACAAGTATATCTGCATATTGTCTGTAGATATCTTTCCTGTCGCTCTGGCGATACGGACCATACTTTCCTCCTTCCTTAATCCCCTCATCCACAATAATTCCGCACCACCTTAATGCTTCCATAATATATTCCTCGGCTCCTTCAACATATCTTCCCTGGTCAGTATCTTCCATCCTTAAGATAAAAGTCCCTCCTCCTTTTTTTGCATACAGGTAGTTGTAAAGTGCTGTTCGTACTCCACCAATATGTAAAGGCCCTGTAGGACTCGGGGCAAAACGTACTCTGATTTGTTCCATATTATGGTAAATTCTGTTTAATTATGTGTAAAGATATACAAACGCGGTAATTAATTATTGAAGCAAGCGAAGTTGAGTGAAAACGGACTTATTTTGCAAAATGAATTCATCTGTGAAAGAATCACATTACTTTTACAGGCAATTTACCATAAGTGTATAACAACCAGATTACATTGTTATAACAACGGAGAAACATAAATAACTGATCTTTAAATCTTGTATAAAATGAGGCCCTATGGATAGCAATACATTCACAGAGAACAGTTTAAAGAGGAAAAAAGATATGCTCTTCCTTTTAGGCCTTGTGGTAATAAACCTGCTGATAAAAGCTATACCTGCAGGGCTTCTTGAACTGGGGAATGATGAAGTATACTACTGGACATATGCCCTGTTCCCCGACTGGAGTCATTTTGATCATCCCCCCATGGTAGGTCTGCTGATACAGTTGTTTTCATTGAACCTTTCACTCCATGGTGAGCTGTTCATGCGACTTGGATCACTGGTACTTTCTTCCGCCAGTATATTTATACTGTTTTTTCTTGTTAAACGGATATATTCACGCCAATCTGCCTGGTTTGCCGTATTAATGTATATTTCTTCATTCTATTTTAATATTATTAGTGGTCTTTTTATTCTTCCCGACACACCACAGGTGTTCTTTGTACTCCTTGCCCTGTTTTTCCTGTTGCCATCAATAACTTCCTCCAGCCCGACCAAAAAAGATATTTACAAGATGCTCCTGTTCGGACTCTTCACAGGACTGGCCTTCCTGAGTAAGTATCATTCACTTTTTTTATGGTTTGGAGCTGGCCTGTACATTCTCTTTCATAACCGGGTATGGCTTAAAAAGCCTGCATTATATATAAGTTTGTTAATTACAATTATTCTGATGATTCCTGTTTTCTACTGGAATTATAAGAATGACTTTATAAGTTTCACATACCATGAAAACAGAATAGGATTATTTAACAACCATCTGAATTTTCTTTCCTTCCTGCAATTCAACCTGGGACAGATATTCTACCAGAATCCCATACTATTTACAATATATACACTGGCGCTGCTTAAGGCTCTGAGTAATCTGAAACACAAAATAAAAAGGATTAATCTTCTCCTCTTATATTGCGGAATACCTCTGATCTTTGTTTTCACCCTTTCTTCACTTTTTCACAATACTTTACCTCACTGGACCGGTCCTGCATTCATTTGTCTCCTTATCTTAAGCAGCGAATATCTTGCCGATGCTTACAATAAAAAAAGTAAAAGAGTTATATGGACATTATCAGCTTCGATTGCATTGTTTTTACTTGTTCTGGTGACAGGGACACTTCAGGTAAAACTGGGAATCATCACATTGCCTTCTGATTCAGCATCTGTCTATCCGGGCAAAAATGACTTTACTCTCGATATGTACGGATGGAAACAGTCCGGAGAAAAATTTGAGGATTTCCTTAGAAAAGAAGGAATAACAGACAATGAACACAGCCAGATCGCTATCATATCTGATAATTGGTTTCCTGCAGCACACATTGACTATTATATCGCCCACCCGTTAGGTATACGACTTTTAGCTCTTGGCAGTATTCAAAATATACATAAATATTACTGGATAAATAAAACACGAAAACTAAAAGACTCTGACAGAATCTTTTATATAACAGACTCACGCAATTACCATGGTCCTGAAAAATTTAAAAAATACTTCAGAACAATTATACCGGAAGATACACTGATAATTACGAGGAATCACAAACCTGTTAAATATGTTTATATATACGATATGGTTGATCTCAGGAGTGATTCCTCCCTGAATCTGTTTCTTAAAAAGTAAAAAAATAGTTCATCAGAAAATTCCAGAAAAACACTATCAGAGTTGCTATTCCCTTGGAGATATAGAAGTTAAGTCTGAATTTATAATCACTGAAAATATAAATAATAAGGTTATTAAGAAGAAGACCCATAATTGAAATGATAAAAAACTTTGAGAATTGCATTAAAATATGTGGATTTGTGCTGTTAAATGTCCATGCCCTGTTTAACAGGTAGTTTGATGTAGCCGCAAGAGTGAAGCCAATGCTGTTCGAAATGTACTTTGGGACCCTTAGGATCTCTTTAAAAATATATGTGAATCCAAAATCAACAACCATCCCTGAGATTCCGACAACTCCGAATTTCAACAGCTTCAAAATAAATTTCAAGTCAATCATATCCTGAGAGTCTTCCTAGATCTTTAATTCAGGCAAACTTAATACTTGCTGTTGATTATCCGGCTTACATCAACATTATAACAGGTTAAGTTTTGGTTAAGTTTTTATGATTATTTTCTCATCATTAAAATCCATTTTTAAAGCGCAAGACAGATTTTAATGCCGGGGCCGATTTAACTAACCTGCCGTTTAAAACCAACATCAGGACAAAAATTGATATGGTCAGGAAGATTATAAAAATGCGTAACAGTAAAGTAAGTTTTGTATTTACAGGGGGAAGCCCGCTATTCTGGTTTATCTGGTAACCGTTATACCTGATAACCGGATTAAGGTAAATTAACTCGCCCTTGCTTTTAGCTTCTACCCTTACGTAGCTATCGCTTTTAGGGATTTTATAAGTCGAAAAAGCTTCATTATTTACTCCTTTTCTTACGACTCCATTATCTGAAATAAATAAAATAGTGTCAGCTTTACTCCTGAAATACACCCTTAGTTCATCCCCAACTACAACACATGAATCAAGGAAATTTGTCTCAACATGATTCAGATTCCTGACGCCATAGGAACATCCACGTTTAAGTGCAGAAAGTATTTCTTCCTTTGTACTGCCTCCGGAACATATCCGGTTCCAGTTATCAAAAATAAGCCTGGGGTCATCAATATCATGACAATCATCGTCTGCCAATATCCAGGCAGGATAGCCGCTTGTAAGTGCCGCATCCCATATTCCTGAAGATATTTTATACCTGTTGAATACCTCAATGAAATCATATCCTTTGAGATACTTCATCTCTTCTTCCTTATAACCTTTCCTTAGTTCCGGATGTGCCAGTGCTACTAATCCGCCCCTCGATTTCAACTTATTAATAACCTGCTGTTTTGTATGATAATTCTGGAAAAGCGAAAAGTCGATATAAGTGACTTTATCACTATTTATGACCAGTTGGTGGCTCTTCCTGAAATTATAACCATGCTCATAGACATTTATATAATTGGGAGAAGTTAAATCTTTTGTAATCTTCTGGTAATTCGAAATACTTATAATATCATATCCGTGATTCTTATACTCTTTAAATATCTCATCAGGGTACTGAGAACCATAGGTCAAATGATACCAGGATACTGAATGTGCATGGAAGTTAGCTTTTAAAGTTACCGGGGAGTAATCTTTATACGGATTATAAAAATGATCGCCTGAAAAAGGCTGGTTTTTTTCTTTATAAAAGATCTCTGCTTTAAGATACTGCAGTGATAATAAGAACATGATTCCCAGCAGAATACTCAGAAACCAGACAAAAAGCAATTTGAAAACATTAACTACAGATCTTTTGTATTTTGAACTTGACATGACATAATTTTTTTAATAAAAATCAGGCCGGAATGTTATAAGTTCACTACGCTTTATTCAAATTGCTCAAACCATAAGATCACGGGTAGTGATGAAATACAAAAACAAAAATACCATTTAACACTGACTATTTGCACCTTTTACAAATTTAATTTAAATCATAATATCATACCAACCATTTCATAAAAAAAATATCTCTCCTACGGTTTTTATCAATACTAACCTATAAAACTTAAATTAACCTGAGAGATGCATAAAAATCAGGTTTTACTCATCAGATTTGTATTAATTTAGCGGAACAATTTTAATTCTTATTAAATAAGGATTTTATGAAAACGATGAAAGCCCTTGTTAAAGCCAGACCTGAGAAAGGCTTATGGATGGAGGAAGTTCCTGTACCGGAACCTGGTCTTAATGATGTCATAATAAAAGTAAAGAAATCTGCAATCTGCGGCACCGATCTTCATATTTATGAATGGGATACCTGGTCGCAAAGGACCATAAAAACTCCCATGGTGATAGGCCATGAGTATATGGGATACATTGAAAAAATGGGAGATGGAGTGACAAACCTGAAAATCGGAGAAAGAGTTACGGGAGAAGGTCATATTGCCTGCGGTCACTGCCGCAATTGCAGGAGGGGAAAGGAGCATGTATGCGAAAATACAGTGGGAATCGGGGTTAATACCGACGGATCGTTTGCAGAGTATGTCAAAATACCTGCTCAGAATGTGATCCCTCTTGACAGGAGGATACCGGATGAATGGGCTGCCATAATGGATCCTTTTGGAAATGCAACACATACTGCACTCTCTTTTCCGCTTATCGGAGAAGACGTTCTTATTACGGGTTCGGGGCTTATAGGCAGTATGGCTGTTGCTATAGCAAAATTTGCCGGCGCAAGATTCATCGTTGCAAGCGATCTCAGCGATAAGCGACTGGAAATTGCCAGGAAGATGGGGGCAACACTGACAGTCAATCCGTCAAAAGGAGAAAAGATTTCCGATGCCGTTAAAAAGCTTGGAATGAGAGGATTTGATATAGGACTGGAAATGTCTGGCTCGCCAGAAGCATTTGTAGAAATGCTGGGTAATATGTATAATGGCTCCAGCATCTCATTACTCGGAATACTGCCATCGAACTTTGAGGTACCCTGGAGCGATATCATTTTTAAGGCAATTACCCTGAAGGGCATTTATGGCCGCGAAATGTGGGAGACATGGTATAAAATGGAACAGATGATAATTGGCGGAATAGACTTAAATCCGGTTATCACGCATCGTTTCTCAATCGACGACTTTCAGAAGGGATTCGATGAAATGGAAAAAGGAAATTGCGGAAAGGTAATTTTAAGCTGGTACTAAAATCCAATTTATAATCCTTTGTGGTACTTTGTGAAGTACTTTGTGTTCCTTCGTGTTTAAAAAAATAAACCACAAAGGCACACAAAGGGAGCACTAAGGATCACAAAGGATAAGATAAAATAAACATTATGTATAGTAATTATCAAAAACATTTATCCGGCAAATAATTAATGAAATAAAAGAAGCCGGCTTATACAAAAACGAGCGAATAATTGTATCCCCTCAGGGAGCTGAGATTGAGCTTAACACAGGTCAGAAAGTCCTGAACTTCTGCGCGAACAATTATCTTGGCCTGTCGAATAATCCATCACTTATTGAAGCTGCCAAAGCATCGATGGATGATCGTGGCTACGGGATGTCGTCGGTGAGATTCATATGTGGAACGACTGACCTTCATAAAGAGCTTGAGAAAAAAATTGCTGAATTCTTCAGCACGGAAGATACTATTCTTTATGCTGCCTGTTTTGATGCCAACGGGGGAGTCTTCGAACCGCTTCTTACCGAAGAGGATGCAATTATATCCGATTCACTCAATCATGCCTCAATAATTGACGGGGTGCGTTTATGCAAAGCACAGCGCTACAGATATGAAAATGCTGACATGAATGACCTCGAAAAACAACTTCAGCTTGCACAGGCTCAGCGATTCAGGTTAATTGTCACCGACGGCGTCTTTTCCATGGACGGCAACGTGGCTCCTCTGGATAAAATAGTACCGCTTGCTGAAAAATATAATGCGATGGTAATGGTAGATGAATCCCATTCTGCAGGAGTTGTCGGAAAAACAGGAAGGGGAGTTACCGAGCTATTTAATATCTCCGGGAAAGTTGAAATAATAACCGGCACACTCGGAAAAGCCTTTGGCGGGGCAATAGGAGGATTCACAACCGGCAGGAAAGAGATAATTGAATTGCTCAGACAAAGGTCGCGTCCATATCTGTTCTCAAATTCAATACCACCGCTGGTTGCAGCAGCAGGTATAAGAATGATTGAAATGATGACCGGGACTAATATCCTTCAGGATAAACTTCACTACAATGCCGGGTATTTCATCGGGGGCATGAAAAAACTGGGATTTGATATTAAACCAACAAAATCGGCGATATGTGCCGTAATGCTGTACGATGCCAGACTCTCACAGAATTTTGCCGCGAAACTTCTCGATGAAGGCATTTATGTGATCGGATTTTATTATCCCGTGGTACCGAAAGGAGAGGCACGGATAAGGGTACAGCTTTCAGCAGCTCATGAAAAGAAGCATCTCGATAAGGCCATTAAAGCTTTTGAAAAGATTGGAAGAGAACTGAATATACTGAAATAGTAAATTTTAAAAATGTCGCATTCAAAATTATGAAACAGAATGTCTTCCATGCAGAGACACAGCTAAATTTGACTTTGACCTTTTGACTCTGATTCAGATATAGTTTTACACCACAATTTCAATTTTATGAAGACAATAGACAGATTACGTAAATTAAAAAATCATATCCTGAATCCCATCCATGAATTCAGGGCAAAGGATTCAACTGATGATTTGGATAAGTTAGGCAAGATTTATGGTACGGATAAGGCAGGAAACCATGTTTATACAACCCATTATCAATTACATTTTAATAGATTCAGAGACAAGAAGATCAACCTTCTTGAAATTGGTGTCGGCGGGTATGAAAAACCATATTCGGGTGGAAAATCATTAAGAATGTGGAAGAAATATTTTCAGCTTGGGAATATATACTCTATTGATATTTATGATAAATCTGCTCTTCAGGAGGATCGGATAAAAATTTTTCAGGGAAGTCAGGTGGATAAAAATTTTCTGGAAAAGGTGTGTGAAGAGATAGGTTCAATTGATATTATTATCGATGATGGCAGTCATATTAATGAACATGTAATTGAATCATTTAAAATATTATTCCCGAAATTGAACGACGGAGGAATTTATGTTGTAGAAGATACATGTACTTCTTACTGGCCGGATTATGGTGGCGACAGTACTAATTTTGACAATCCTGGTACATCGATGAATTTTTTTAAGAAACTGACTGACAGTCTTAACTTCAAAGATTTTTTAACCCCCGGATACCAGCCGACCTTTTTTGACATGAATATTATCTCTATTCATTTTTACCACAATCTGATCTTTATTTATAAAGGAAAAAACGAAGAGAATCCTACCGGTGCGAAAAAGGACCAAAAAATTGTTTCAAACTGAAATATCTGTTTGTTGTCGTTTAATTTAATGCTGTTTATCTGACTCCCCACCTGAATATCCGAACAGGCACTTTATCGCAGACGAGGGTTAATAGCTATATGGGGCCGTGAGTTTATCCGCATTTCGACGATCCGCAGTCTTTGCAGATCAGGCATCCTTCTTCGTACACCAGGTTTTCTGAACCACATTCCCCGCACTTGCCTTTAGCTTTTGTACCGTTAGGAATATATTTTTTAAGGGCTCTCTCCACTCCGTTTTTCCAGTTGTTTATCGATTCACTGTCGAGCCGGAGCGACTGAATGAGGTTTACCACATCCTGTATGGGCATTTCATGCCGCAACACCCCTGAAATAAGTTTTGCATAATTCCAGAACTCGGGCTTAAACATATGAGACAGTCCGCCCATGGTCTTTTTATAACCGTACTTGTCAGTATATTGAAAATCATAACGTGTTTTGCTATCCTCATCCCTGATCTTAATGATTTTCCCTTTTATGATACTTTTAGGTATAGGGAATATTTCCTCGTCGGCAATACCGGTAAATATTTCATAAGGCCTGCCCTCTTTAAGGCCAACAAAAGCGACCCATTTTTCTTCATTAATATTGAATCTTATGACATCACAGTCAAGAACTTTTGGCCGTTTTGGTCTTTCAGGATGAAGATCAGCCTTCCCTGCTATCAATACACCGCTTCTTGATCCGTCGCGATAGACGGTAGCCCCTTTGCATCCCGATTTCCATGCCGTCAGATAAAGGTCGCTTACAAGTTCCTCTTTTGCATCTGCAGGAAGATTTATCGTAACACTTATTGAATGATCGACCCATTTCTGAATTGCCCCCTGCATTTTCACCTTGGCTATCCAGTCCACATCATTGGCTGTTGCCTTATGATATGGTGATTTGGCTATTATCGCTTCAATTTCCGCGTCACCCATTCTGGTCACTTCATTTGGGTCGTAATGATTCAGTTCAAGCCAGTCGACAAATTTATGGTGGAACACATTAAACTCTTCCCATGAATCTCCTACCTCATCGTGGAACGTAACTTTAACATCCTTGTCATTCGGATTGACTTTTCTCCTTCTTTTGTAAAAAGTTGAAAAAATCGGTTCTATCCCTGACGTTGTCTGGGTCATAAGGCTGGTAGTACCTGTCGGTGCAATAGTCAGAAGAGCTATGTTCCTTCTTCCGAATTTAACCATGTTATTGTACATAACCGGGTCTGCCTCCTTTAGTCTGAGGATAAAAGGATTGTTTTTTTCACGTCCGGCATCATAAATTGTAAATGCGCCTCTTTCGCGGGCAAGATATGTTGATGATTTATATGCCTCCATTGCCAGGGTCTTGTGAACATCCACTGAAAAACTTATTGCTTCATCGCTGCCATACCTGAGTCCAAGACCGGCAAGCATGTCACCCTCGGCTGTTATGCCTATGCCGGTTCTTCTGCCCTCTTCGGATTTTTTCCTGATGTTCCTCCAGAGGTTCCTTTCAACCAGTTTCAGCTCTTCTTTTTCGGGATCTGCATCTATCTTTGCTAGTATGGCATCGATCTTCTCAAGCTCAAGATCAATAATGTCGTCCATCATTCTTTGTGCAAGACCAATATGTTCTTTATACAGTTCAAAGTCGAATTCTGCTTCTTTGGTGAACGGATTATTTACATAGCTGTAAAGATTTATGGCCAGGAGCCGGCAGCTGTCATAAGGACAGAGAGGGATTTCCCCGCAGGGATTTGTTGAAACTGTAGCAAATCCCAGATCGGCATAACAATCCGGCACGCTCTCCCTGATTATTGTATCCCAGAATAACACTCCCGGTTCAGCTGATTTCCAGGCATTATGAATTATTTTACTCCACAGTTGTGAAGCGTCAATATCTTTTGCAAATTTGGGATTATCGGAATTTACAGGGTACTGTTGCCTGAACAGGGTTTTATTTTCCACCGCATTCATAAAATCGTCGGTAAGCTTCACTGACACATTTGCCCCGGTAACCTTGCCGCTCTCTAGTTTTGCATCAATAAATTTCCCTGAGTCGGGATGTTTTATGGATATGGATAGCATAAGAGCTCCGCGTCTTCCGTCCTGAGCCACCTCGCGCGTGGAATTTGAGTATCTTTCCATGAAAGGGACAACTCCCGTAGAAGTGAGTGCGCTATTAAGAACAGGAGTTCCTTTAGGTCTGATGTGAGAAAGATCATGGCCAACACCGCCACGACGTTTCATAAGCTGTACCTGTTCCTGGTCGATTTTCATGATACCGCCGTATGAATCAGAAAAACCGTCATTGCCAATTACAAAACAATTGGATAACGAAGCGATCTGGTATTCGTTGCCGATCCCGGTCATAGGGCCCCCCTGAGGGACAATATATTTAAAATCTTTCAGAACGCGGTAAAGAAGTTCTTCTGAGAGCGGATTTTTGTATTTCAGTTCTATCCTGCGAATTTCGCGTGCCAGCCTGTGGTGCATATCATCAGGTGTCTTTTCGTAAAGGTTCCCGAAGGAATCTTTTAGTGCATATTTGTTTGCCCATACCCTTGCTGCCAGTTCATCTCCATTAAAATACTGAATGCTGGCCTCCACTGCTTCATCGTGCGAATAAACAGCTTTTTCCTTCCCTTTTTGCTGTTTAGTATTTTTATCGTCCCCTTTTTGTTGCATTTCGGGTGTCTTTTCTTCTTTAGTTGTTTTTTCAGATGCAATGGCTGATTGCTGGATAAATAATTCTTCCATAGTTTTTGTTACTCTCTGATTTTAATGAGATTAAACGACCACCAGTATATAAAGCGGGTAATCGCTAAATTAAACAAGCGTCCTTCTCAATGCAAGAGGAAAATTTTAAGTTTATTAACATTTGACAATATAGTTATTAACTATTTTATATATTGCTGATTATATGCTATTTATGATTTTTATTCATGTTAAATTTATAACAGTGTTACATGTAAAGAAGGAACTAAAACAACAGTCTTATCCTGCTCATAACTGAGGAATAACAAAAAGATGAGGCTGCCTTAATCAGGCAGCCTCTTCGACTTTGGCTAGTTTCTCATATAGAACATAGCTGATGTACAAGGGTTAGCTACATTTCTCTGGCTTTGTGATTTTAATTCGTGATTCACGAAGCCGGAGAAATTCATTCCTGTATTTTTTGCCCAAGCCTGGGCCTTTAAGTTATTGATTATATCCCCTGTTGAGTGTCGTTTTCCTTCTTTCCTTCGATACCATTTTGGACGTGGCAGCAGTATATGATTGGATAGTTTAAGCGATCTGTAGGCTGCAAGATGAAGCATTGCATATATAGCAGATATAAAAGCTGGAACACGCTCAGCTGATTCCGGATTTCTTACCTGGGCTTGTCCGCACCCCAACAAAGTTTTTTCTTCCCTAAAGTTTACTTCAATTTCCCAACGCCAGAGATAAGCCTGAAGAAGCTCCTCGACACTAAGATCATTGTCTGTACAAACAAGGTAAGCCGGTTCACGATAAAGCATCTTTGATGATTTGGTAAGCCTATATCCTAAAGGCCTTATTACCACCAGTTGTAAATAATGCTTTTGTCCTGCTGATCGCCACCGGGTATTTTTAATTACTTTTACATTGAACTGATGTTCTTTCCCGGCAGCCCAGGCATTTACTTCTTGCCAAGGGTATTGGTCTGACTGTCTGACCTGTTCTGGTGTTGGCAATCTGTCTCCATAAACACGCTTTCTTCCTAAATCGGGTTGTCCTTCAGGAGCTAAATATAGTCTTGTATCTTTTCTGATGCGTCCGATCAGGGTAACCCGTTGCGGTAAATTCTTTAATACTTCTTCGTTTGTGTAGCTCCCATCAACGCTAACTATAAGTTGTTTTTCATTAACACCCTGTTTGTCCAACGAACTGCGAAGTTGCTTAAGTCGTTCGCTGCCTTGTTTGCTTAATCTTAATTTCCGCTGTTGTTCTCTGTAGCTTTTCCAAGCTGGTTCTCCATCTGCTTTACGTGGCTTTTTTACTGTCGGACAGTGATGAAAATCAATTGGTATAGCTCTGGACTGACAGCATCCCTGATGATCAGGGAGCGCTATAGAGATTTGGAGGAATCGTTGGCCCCAAATAAAATTGGTTTGAAAGTGTGGTCCCAATGGATCTCTGCGCCATGCCGTACCAGGAATATTCCTCCCGGTTTTTTTCAATATTGTATCATCCATATGAGCAACTATCATTTGTTGTGACCCCAACTCCTGTAAAACCCCTGAGCGGGCAACATCAAAAAGCTTGGAGGTATCTACTCGCTGATGACTAAACAACCGATATGCAGATGACCAATCCATGAACTGTTGTCCACTTGCTGTCAACATACCTGTAAGTGTATGCCTACCCATACAGGCCAGAGCACCAAATGCAAGATCCCGTCCTGTCTTCCAGGCACTATCCTGTTTAAATGCTTCAGAACATTGATTTATCAGCAAATCAAACTCATCAATTAAAGATCCGTCTGAGGTTTTTTTTTCACGGACCCTAAAGTTGAGTCGTCACGCTTGAGAATCAATCTCTGCTTGTCTTCAATTATCCATTCAACCACCTCTCCGCGTTCAAACTCCATGGCCTGAGCAATAGCGGAAGGAAAGTTGATGTACCACTGTTCACTTTTAGCTCGCTTTATGAGCTGAATCTTTGTAGGAAATCCCATAGTATTTATACTGACTAGTTATATGACTAGACACAAATATAAAACAAAAAATGCGATCAGGACTATCTAATCACACTTTTTTTTCAAAAATTTAATACATTTATCTAGTTAAATGCCAAACTAAAGGAGGCTGCCTTAATCAGGCAGCCTCACTAAGCCAATCAATAAAAAAATAAATTTAGAAAATCAGACGAATTCCCAGCAGGCAACCCCAGGTACTTGCAGTACTGACTTCGCTGCCAAGAGTAGTCTTTGAAGCAAAATCGTCGAGTGAGTTAGCATTAAGCCTGTAAACAGGGGCAGTGGTTGCATTACCTCTTGATACTACTGTCAACGGACGAACATTATCATAGCTGGCGAGCGGATTTAATGTATATATACCCCATTTATTATTGATGAAATTACCAATATTAAGCATATCAATACTCAACTGCAGGGTATACTTATGGTCGGAACCAAAGTTTGAAAAGATATCCTGAAGTATTTTCGCATCGAAACGATGGATCCATGGTTTAACTTCACCAAAACGTTCGGCATATTTACCTTCGCGCGTTTTAAGATATTTGTTACCCTGCACATATGCCCAGAAGGCTGCCTGTTGCTGAGCCGCCGACATAGTATTGCCCCCTGTTGTATAATCCGCAAAATTAATATCGGTTGCACTGGATGGAACATACATCAGATCAGATGATACTCCATCACCATTCTGGTCGTTAGAATAAGTATATGACCAGCGTCCCTGCTGATATCCCTGGTAAACAAGCGAAAATGTTGTTGCCAACATTTTTGCATATTCTATCCGGTAAGAGACAGCACCGACAATTTTATGAGGTGTGGCAAAATTCGAGTAGCTGAGTCCGGGATCATTAAGACTTCCAACGGCTGTATTGGATGAGAATGCGGAATACGCAGATGAACCGGGATTAGAGGTTACATCCTTGGCCATTGTATAGGTATAGGCGAGCATTCCTGAAAATCCCCTGCTGAAGTTCTTTGTCAGCTGGGCAGTAATAGAATACTGGTAACCTTCTTTTGAATTCCTCAGCTCCATGGCATTACTAATATTTGCGGTACCATTCTGCCCGTTATTTATCTTGGCAGCAGTGCTGTTTGTCCAGAAAGGACGGCCATCAGATCCAGCCATTACACCGGTAGGAGCAGCTTCATTAATATTAAACTGTGTTATGGCATTAATATCTTTTGAGTAGATTGCCTCTGCGGTGAATATTGTATTCCATGGAAGTTCAACATCTACAGCCAGGTTTGAACGCCATATCTGCGGGAATTTGAAGTCTTTTGCAACCTGTGCAAGCGAAGAGCCGCTTGGCAATGCACCCGGACTCTGTGGGAAGAGATCAGGTCTGCTGGCAATAAACCCCTTGAAATCAGGATTGAATTCCAGTCCTACAAGGTTGGTATTACCAGGGCCCCATCCTATTTCAGGAACCTGGATAACACCGGAGTTTGTCGGCTGGTTGGTAAACCATACAAACGGGAGCAACCCTGTGAAAAATCCGGAACCTCCGCGAACCTGAAGTGAACGATCACCTTTAACATCCCAGTTGAAACCTAACCTTGGAGAGACAATAAATTTACCTTTTGGCCATGTACCTACGTCCATTTTTTCACCGTCGGCAAATGCAAGAGCATCGACTGCAGGATTATCAGCCAGTGTATTTAAGTAGAATGACCTTTCAACACGAACTCCATAAGTTACTTTCAGGTTAGGCATAACACTCCATTCATCCTGGGCATAAATAGCGCCAAGGCCGAACGCTGCATCAGCTCCGGGAGCATCAACGCCGTTATAACCATAGGTAACTCCGAATCCTACAGGATCAGCACCATCGATAAAATCATCAACCGAGTTGTACCTGTAATAAGATGTTCCCTCGCGGATATACGAATTGAGGAAGAAGAGTCTGTCAAATGAAGCTCCTGCAGTCAGAATATGTCCGTTAAGATTTACAGTAAGGTTATCGGTAAAGCTCAGGGTTTTGTTCACAACATTGTTGTTGTATGTGAACAGTTCATAACCGAAAGACATATACTGATCGCCGCCTTCCCAGATATCAACAAAGGGGAACGGAGTGGACGGGCTGGTCCGTGTATCCTGTATGTAGGTATAACTTGCGAGAAACTTATTTGAGATAGTCGGGTTGAAATTACTGTTTAACTCACCTGTTATGGAACGTACCGTATTCTTGAACCCGTAGAAAGCGTTTGAGAATGCAATACTCTGACTGCTTATACGGCCTGAGTTACGGGCATTATTGGGAGGTCCGCTATTAAAGTTGGTCTGCTGGTCAGATGTTCCTACCACGTCGTTGTACCGCACTGTGAGTTTATGTTTTTGTGAAATGTTCCAGTCTATACGGGCCAGTATCTTATGGTTCTTGTTCTGAAACGGATCAAAGTTTTCGTATTTACCCGGATCGTAGTTATAGGTAGACATGAGGAAATTCTTAACTCTCAATAAGTCTGCCTGTGTGGTACGTGAAATATTCTGATCAGTTATGGAAATACCATCGGTGCTTGGCTGCCAGTTAACACCCGGAACGGATTGTTTCTCATATTCCCCGCTTACGAAGAAGAATAATTTATTCTTCATGATAGGGCCGCCGACACGAAAGCCGTAATTCTGAAGACTGCTGGATCTTGCACCGGCTACCTTATTACCGTCTACTTTCTCGCCGGTAAAGGATTTGGGTCGCTGGTATGTATAGACAGATGCTTTAAATGTGTTATCTCCGCTTCGTGTAACTGCATTTATGCTTGCACCGGTAAACTGGGATACGGTCACATCGTAGGGAGCCAGCCTTACAGATACCTCTTCAATTGCATCCATTGCAATTGGCTGGGCATTTCCTCCGGGAAGGGGATTGCTGCTAAGTCCAAAATTATTGTTGAATGCTGCACCATCAACTGTGATGGTATTAAAACGTCCGTCGCGTCCGCTAAATGAGTTACCCTGCGATTGTGGTGTGTATTTTGAAAAGTCAAGAAGACTACGGCTGACCGAGGGAAGAGTCGCCAGTTCGCGGGAACTTACGTTAGTTTGTGTACCTGATCGCTCAGAACTTAAAATTGAGTTTGTCATCCCTGCTGTAACAACAACTTCATTCAAAGCAGTGGTCGTCTCTTTCAGCTGGCCATTCTGTACATAAGTTTCACCAAGCTTAAGGGTGATATCGGTATAGGTACTGGATGAATATCCAATAAAAGAGACCGTAACCTTATAAGGCCCCCCTATTCGCATGTTCTGAATACGATAGTTGCCGGCATTATCGGCTATGGTAGCATACTGTGTCCCTGACGGAACATGAACAGCAACAATATTGGCACCAGCGAGAGGTTCTCCTTTGCTGTCAGTAATATTGCCACTCAGAGAGGATGTAGTTGCCCCCTGTCCAAACATCAAAACTGATGTGAACAACAGACTCAACATCAAAAAAATTCCTTTGATTTGTTTCATCATAAAATTAGGATTAAGGATTAATAATTTTTTCGCAAGATTATCGTAAATAATTGATTAATTGATTACACCGTGGTTACAATAATGTTAATTCCGGCGCAACAATTTACGGCTCTTTGAATGAACCTTTTAGAATTGGAAAAGATAGTTTTTAACAAGATATTAATACTGCCTGTTGATATCTTTTAATTCAATTTGATTAATAATTAGTTCCGTAGCGCCGATATGTTCTTTAACATATTCAGAGGCAGTTTCTGAGGATTTTTTGTAGGTAATGTCGCTGTTGAGCCATTCATCAGTTATGGTTTTAAACTCATCATAACTGGTAAAAGACCTTGCCCCTCCGGCATTTATCAGATCAACAGCTTCCCTGAATTTCCCGTGATTAGGGCCGAACAGTACCGGTATTCCCCAGCATGCAGGTTCCAATACATTATGAATTCCCTTCCCGAATCCTCCTCCGATTGCTGCAATATGTGCATACCTGTATGCTGAAGAAAGCATTCCCATGTTATCCATAATCAATACTCTTGCGCCAGGCATTGTATCATCATACTCTGAGAATTTAACATAACTTGTTTTTAGTAGCTTTTCAAGCCTTTCAATATTTGCAGCATCAATTTCATGGGGCGCAAAAATCCATTTCATCCTGTCGGGAAATCTGTTGATATATTGAGCGATGATCTCTTCATCCTGCTTCCAGCTGCTGCCGGCAAGGAAGAGTTTCTCCTTGCCACGGAACTGCGCTATCTGCGGAATGTCCCCCGCTGTTTTTGTAAGCTGCATCACCCTGTCGAACCTGGTATCGCCGGCCAGGACAATATCCCGTATGCCTATCCCTGTAAGAAGGTCGAATGATACCTGATCCTGAACGAAGATCTTTTCAAATTTCCTGAGTATTCCCCGGAAAAAAGAACCATACCATTTAAAAAAATGCTGCCCATTCCTGAATATCCCGGAAATAAGAAAAAGCGGAATTTTGTTCCTGTGGATTACGGAAATATAGTTATACCAGAATTCGTACTTTACAAATATAACCATCTCGGGCTTTACAAGTTTTATAAACCTGACGGCATTTCCCGGTGTGTCTGACGGAAGGTAGCATATACAATCGGCGTGCGTATAATTCTTTCTTATCTCATATCCCGACGGAGAAAAAAAAGTAAGAATGATCTTATAGTGGGGAAAGTCTTTTTTTATAGCCTCAATTACCGGTCGTCCCTGCTCAAATTCACCAAGAGATGCACAATGAACCCAGATATTCCTGCTGCCAGGGCCGATTTTGTCTTTTATTTTTCCTGCCCATTTTTTTCTTCCTTCAACCCATAAAGAAGCTTTTAAGTTGAACGGAGCAATGAGATGAGCCAGTGCATCATACAACAGGATACCAATGTTATATAATATTTTCATTGAGCTGATTTTGAATGTGTCAAAGGTATAAAAAAGGCGCAAGGGCGCAAAGGTGTAACGGCGTAATGGCGTAAAGGCGTAAAGGCGTAACGGCGTAATGGCGTAACGGCTTAATGGAGTAATGGCGTAATGGCGTAATGGCGTAATGACACACAAAAGATCAAAGCGATTTGCCGCTAAGCCGCTTCACCGTTGTGCCATTGAACCTTTATTTTATTTCAATCTGTTGATATTAAAGATAAATTAACTTCTATTTTTGTAAGATCGAAGAATAATAGCAATGGTAAGACTAATAGCTCTGATTATATCAATTGTATTGCAGATCATCGCTGCTATTATTGCATTGCGATTTATGAAGCTTACCAGATACAGGCTGTCCTGGATATTGCTTTCCCTCTCATTTGTTTTTATGGCGGTCCGTAAGATCATCCAGTTTTTTGAATATTTCAAGGGGACTCCTTCATATACATGGCAGATGATCGACGAATGGATCGGAGTGCTTATATCTGTTATGATCATAGGAGGAGTCATTCTTATACGGGAATTGTTCTATTCTTTGAAACGAGCCGATACGGAAAGGGTACGATCTGAGAGAAGGGTGATAAATGCCATTATCAATACGGAAGAAAATGAAAGAAAAAGGTTCGCAAAAGACCTTCACGACGGACTGGGACCTATCCTTTCAACTGTAAAAATGTCCCTCTCAGCCCTTACGGAAAGAATTAAAGACCCCTCAGGGAACACCATCCTCAATAATACCAATCACCTGGTCATTGAGGCATTAAATACAATAAAGGACATTTCGAATAACCTGAGCCCTCATGTTTTATCAAATTTTGGTCTGTCCAGCGCTATAGCTGCATTTACTACCAAGATAAATCAGACTAACGTTGTTGAGATAGTTTTTAAATCGAATATGGAAAACCAGCGCCTCGAAAACGAAAAGGAAGTGGTTATTTACAGAGCCGTCAGTGAATTAATAAATAACTCTCTACAACATTCAGGCGCTTCAAGGATAGAGATAGAACTAAACAAACACGAAAAATTTATTACCTTGCAGTTTTACGATAACGGCAGGGGATTTGATACTTCCGCTCTCCGTAAAGAAGATGTAAAAGGAATGGGAATATCAAATATTGAAACCCGTGTGAGGTCCGTTGAAGGAGTGTTTATACTTGAAAGCACTCCGGGAAAAGGAACAAGCGCTCTTATTAAAATGATTGAATAATCATTTAATATTTCAGAATTACCGACAATGGAAAAAATAAGGATAATAATAGCCGACGATCACCAGCTTTTTCGTAACGGATTGAAAATACTTCTAAATGCTTTCCCTGAATTTGAAGTTACAGGTGAGGCGTCAAACGGCGAGGAATTTCTAAGGATCATTAAAAATACCCGGGCAGATATTGCCCTTATGGACATCAACATGCCGGAGATGGATGGTATCGAGGCAACAAGGAAAGGCCTTAAAATTTGTCCGGAAATAGACATAATAGCACTTTCAATGTATGGAGAGGAAGAGTATTATTATAAAATGGTGGATGCCGGAGCTAAAGGATTTCTTGTTAAAGATTCGGATATATCAGAAGTCAAAGAGGCTATTCTGACAGTGAGAAAAGGCGGAAGCTACTTCTCTCAGGAGCTTCTCTATCATGTGATTCAGAAGATCAAACACCGTGAGAACGAAAGTAAATCGGCCAACCTATCAAAAAGAGAAAAAGAGATATTATTTAAAATTTGTGAAGGGCTCTCCAACCAGGAAATAGCCGAAACACTTTTTATCAGCAAAAGGACCGTAGATAAGCACAGGGCAAATCTTTTGGGAAAAACAAATTCCAAAAACACGGCAAGCCTTATTCTCTTTGCAATAAGAAATAAACTGATTGAGATATAATGGCTGAATCGCATGACCTCGGTAAAAAAGGCGAAGACCTGGCTGTAAAATACCTTGTAGATGCCGGATTCAGAATACTGTTCAGGAACTGGACATGGGGCAGACATGAAATTGATATTATTGCTGAAAAAGAAGGTACCGTAATCTTTGCTGAAGTAAAAACCAGGACCGACGATTACCTTATGGACCCAAAGACTGCAATCACCAGGGAAAAACAGAGATCAATGATCAGTGCTGCTGACGGTTATATACGTCGTTATAATATTGACAAGGAGGGTCGTTTTGACGTAATCACGGTCATAAAAAAAGACACGGAATATGTGATTGATCATTTGGAAGATGCGTTTTACCCGACATTGAGATAATAAGTTTGGAGTGAGCCGGAGTTTGGAGTACTTAAAGTTAATCAGAATGAAGCTTTGTAAAAAAATAATGACTCAAAATACTTTAGGCACTTCGGGCACTTCATTAAACCCCCATACTAATTATGGATATAGTAACCTTAAGAGAATACTGCATTTCGAAAAAGGGAGTAACTGAAGGTTTCCCGTTTGGCGAGGATACCCTGGTTTTTAAAACAACCGGTAAAATATTTGCACTGGTAAACCTTGACGGTGATCTGAGTATCAATCTTAAATGTGACCCCACACTTGCTATTGAACTTCGCGAACGATATCCCTCAGTAACCCCGGGATATCATATGAATAAAAAACACTGGAACACAATAAATCTTGATGGGACAGTTCCCGATAAAGAGGTATTTTCGTGGATCGATCATTCATATGACCTGATTAAAGGTAAGCATTAAATTTCCGGGATTTCTTACTTCAAAAAAGCATCCTGACTTTCTTTATTGAATTGCAGATAAGTTCTTTGTTTATGAAAAAATCCTCATTTGGTAATTGTTGTGCGCTACATTAAATCTCGTTTAATGAAAGTTAAAAGGTGATCCCTATCCGGAATGATAACGATTTCTGAGTAATCACATTCGATGGCTGATCCCCGTTATCCCGTGTAATGTCAAAAAGGTTTTTGTTATATCCAATACCAACAACAAAGTAATTATTTTCTGAGAGAGGATATTCCATACCTGCCATAATATGGAATGAAAGGTTGAATGTGTTCAGTTCCGGCAAAGCATTACCTCCTTTTATATTGAGTGATGGTATGTCTGCCCTGCCTCCGACTACGATTCTTGGATCGAGTCCAATATCTGTAAAAAATCTTCCATAACCGATCTGGTTTGTCTGGAGTTTTAATCCCAGTGGTACTGAGAGATAAGTTATATTATATATAATTTCTTCTCCGGGCTGGACGGTTAAAATTGTACTTGTGTAATCTTTCAGCTCGAAATGGGTGGTCTCATTGTTGATGAGTCTTCCGCCGGCATTAATAATATCAATACCTGAAGAAAAGGAATAGTTGGGACCAAAATACTTGTTATATGAAATACCGAAATTAAAACCGGAAACCACCCCATCACTTTGGGTATCATAACTGTAAGTCGAAAACCAGCTGATCAGAGGATCAAAATGAATACCGAAGTTTATGAAAGGCTGAAAGCCTCCCGTTTGGAAATACGGGCTATAACCCTGACGGTAATTTTGTGTAGGGGGATTCGGAACAATTACAGAACGGTAATGTGGCATTAGCCTTCCGGGAGGATAAACATAACCTGGCTGAGCATTTGTATTCTGGCATAATAATACCAGAGATAAAGCGATTATTCCTATAATTGTTCTGATTGGGTTTTTATTATTGCATTTCATTGTTTAAAAGTTTAAGCCGGATTATCAATTAAAACCAGGCAGTATTAAATAAATAATATAATCTTGAAGTTATTATGTCAAATACCATACCAAGATTTAGTGCTGATGATATTAGTCGTCATTTCGATAAAAAGATACTATTCGAATTGCCAGATATTGTCAATACAAGGAATGTGGAAAATCGGGTCATTCTGAGCGCTTTATACCTGAATAAAGAGATCCCATGATTCCTGAAGCACCAAAGCAGTGTTATATATTTCAGTATTCTTGTCTGCAATGTCGGATTTCTCTTAGACCTGACTTTTTATTCAACCCACTCCGGGGTTGACCTTTTTTTGGCATCCCAATCCACAGATTGAACTGTGGTTATTGGATTTCGACGCCTCCGGCGTCTGACTTCCGGCTTGACCCTGACCAAACCCACCCTACCTCTTCCAGGAGGGGATTCAAGAGCCATAGACTTCTGACTACCGACTACCGACTTCATTCAGCCGGCAGCTGTTTAAAACATAGTATCAAAAAATAATTTTACAAGATATTTTATTAGCTTAGCGCATTATTCCTGGAAAATCCAGGCAATTAATTTTCTGTTTTGTTTCAATAAAATATTAAAGATATGAAAACCCGTATACTGCTGGCATTATTTCTTTCAATAATTATTGCCCCTTCGTACGCACAGAAGAAAAGTGCAGCCCTTAAAAAAGAAGAAGGATACAAGTTTACTCCCGTTGCGGAATTAAAAGCCACACCGGTTAAGAATCAGTCTGCCACCGGAACCTGCTGGTGTTTTGCAACTACGTCATTTATTGAATCTGAACTTCTCAGAGAAGGAAAAGGCGAATACGATCTTTCAGAGATGTGGATAGTAAGATATAACTATGTCGACAGGCTGAAAGATAATTTTGTACAGGAGGGAAAAGGAAACCTGGGACAAGGAAGTGTAGGACACGACTGGCTGATAGAGTTTTCAAAGAATGGCATTGTTCCAAATGAGGTTTATACAGGTCTGAATTACAGCCTGCCTTACCATAATCACAGCGAACTTAATGCTTTTGTGAGGGCAATAGCTGCGGTACCTGTGCAAAGGAAAAAGGAGAGCGACCAGTACTTTGACATAGTAAATGCCGTACTTGACACATATCTTGGTAAAGTCCCGGAATCATTCACATATAAAGGAGTCAGCTATACTCCAAAATCTTTTACCGCCAGCCTGGGAATAAATCCCAATGATTATGTGGAGATAACCTCATTTACAATTTTCCCTTTTTATACCCAGGGGCTTCTGCCTATCCCCGATAACTGGAGAAAAGTGAATTATTACAATGTTCCTATCGATGAAATAACGGAAATAATGGATTATTCCCTTAATAATGGCTACACGGTAGCATGGGACGGCGATGTGAGTGAAAAAGGCTTTTCTCATTCCAAAGGTGTGGCAATCATCCCTGAACTGGAAAAGATTGACCAGTATAGCAGTGCCGATAAAGCCATGTACGGAAAGATGACCCTCGAGGAGAGAACCGCAGAAGCATACAAGTTCAGCCATCCATTTCCTGAAGCCACGGTTACTCAGGAGTCGCGCGAAGAAGGATACGACAACAAAAAAACTACCGACGATCACCTTATGCATGTAACCGGCATTGCAAAAGACCAGAACGGTACAAAATACTACATTACAAAAAACTCATGGGGAACTGAAAGAAATTCCTACGGGGGATACCTGAACATGTCAGAAAATTATGTCAGGGCCAAGACTATTTCCATACTGGTAAATAAAAATGCAATCCCTCCCGAGATTAAGACTAAGCTGGGAATTTGAAAGTCATTCAAATAGTTACACAGAGAACCACAGAGTCCCGATAAAATATCGGGATCACAGAGTTTCACAGAGAATACAGCTCTGTGTTTCTCTGTGTCTCCTCTGTGTAACTCTGTGTGACAAAAAAATTCTGATACTATTTAAAATCTAATCTGCGAGGAGGTTACAGCCCCGGATATCGCTGTTATCAAATCTTCCCAGGACTTCGAATCCGCCATCATCATGAAGTTTACCCAGATCGCCTGTGGCAATGAATGAACACGAGTTGATATTAGCAAGATCGATTATATTTATTCCTCCTGTAATGCCCGGTTCAGTATAAATAGTCAGCGGATCATGCGGGTCTCTTATTAGTACTTTCATCCAGGGAGGACAGTAAAATATCCCGTTCCCTTTAGAGTATGCCTGGCTTAGCAGCTCGGTCATACCGTACTCGGAATGAATTGCCGTCACATTTAACTTTTTGATCAGTATCTCATGGAGCTCCGTACGGGTAAGCTCTTTCCTCCTGCCTTTCATCCCTCCTGTCTCCATGACAATAACATCCGACAGGTCCGGTGACTGATTTTCAGCCATGTCGAGCAGGGCAAAACTGACTCCGAGTAATATTGTCTTATACTTTTTCTCTATGGCTTCAGTTATTGCCGTAAGGAGATCTTCAATCTCTCCTTTATAAAATCCGCTTAAAGGATTATTGCTCC
Source organism: uncultured Bacteroidales bacterium (assembly GCA_963815075.1). Classification (GTDB taxonomy): domain Bacteria; phylum Bacteroidota; class Bacteroidia; order Bacteroidales; family VadinHA17; genus LD21. The sequence continues at coordinate 94,794 of CAWFFK010000014.1, read as the reverse complement.
ATTTTATAAGGTTTTCAACCATGTAAACAAGAGAAGAACCCTTCCTTTCAGTATATGAAGGCAGTAATGCTGCGATCACATATTTCTCAGGTTCACCATAAAATATCCGGAATGAGTTTCTGAAACTCTCCTCATAAAGACCTAATTCATTTACAAAATGTTTCCCCGGGGTTATTCCTGTGGTGCTGCTGCTTTCAAATATCATTTCAACGGGAAGATCACCCGTAACAATTTTCCTGTTTCTGAAAAATTCCACCGGCAGAAATGTTATTTTCCCCGGTGTATCAGGCGAATCCCCTGCTCTTCCCAGGTCACTTATGAACTCATGAAAAACTAAATTATTACTCTGCTGCCAGGTATATATTTCCAATGCAATGCTCCAAAAATCTTCCTGTTTGCTGATATTGAAGATCTTATCACGGATACCTGATATCATTTGCCCGGAAAAGTTGATGAGCCATCGGATTGATAGACCCACTGGAAAGTGCATTCTCCATAGGCTATACCCTGCCGGGTTTCATTGACCGTACTGATAATCACGAACTTTGCATAGCAGTCGGTACCTGTCCGGTATATCCATACCTGGTTTACTTCAAGGGGATCAGCCATTTCTTCCCACTGCGATACCGACACTGTCTTAAGGTTATTGAATGCTGACGCTGCAGAAGAGGCATCGGCAAAGTCGCCTACTTTATAAAACGAGGGTTTAAGATTATCTGTCTGTAAAGTTAACCTTGCAGGAGGATTATCCTGATTTACATAAATAATAATATCCGGACCGGGAGTTGTTGTTGTAGGAACGAGTTTTGCACGTGAAAATGAAAAACCATATACATAATAGGTAGATGACTGATAAGTGATATTATCAATTTTATCTGTCCCTGATGTGCGTGTCGGCTCAGTTTTGGTACAGCCTGAAATAACAGCCAGTATTACAAGTAAAATATAAGGTAACTTTTTCATCATTATTGCAAAGATAAAACAAAATCACACTGTACTTGTGTTGCAAATCGTAATTATACATTGACAACGACCCGGGATGTGAATTATTGCTTCAAAAAACCCTGTTTTCACAAATGATTAAAGACTATTAGCAAGAAACCCTGAGGTTATCGCTCCCGTCAACGATAACGCTTAAAATGAGACATAAAGGGTAATATTGGAGATCCCTCGCTAACCCTCGATCCAGCGCCTGAAAAGCAGGTCATTGACGCAATAGTATTTTTTCCCTTCCCGGCTGAAATCAAAATATATGAGTTCCATACGGTCGAGGGCTTCAAGCGACCTCAATACTGTTGAGGGATTTCCAAGTGAATATTTCATGATGAATTCCATTCCCGTCGGTTCGTAAAGCTTCCCTTCCTTTGCTGTTGCTTTTAACAGGTCCCATTGCGGACGTGTAAGCATATTCCTGTAATTAAAAAAAACCGGTTCCTGTTCTTTCAGTAATCTCTCTGCCTCTTCCTTCCATATCTTCTCAGAGATAATATTGACACCTGTAAGAAAAGTCCGGTTGCAAATCAGCTGAACATAATATGTATGGCAATCGGCCCACTCAAGAATATTATCTATTATATTATCATCGAGAGACCTCCCGTTATTTTTGAACTGTTTTCTGATAAATGTTCTGTATTTTCCCTGGTCAATCTTATCTATTTTTAGAAGCGCTGCACTGTTGTAAAAAGGTCTTGACGGCATAGTAAACATCTCGTTTAATATATGCTGCTGACTACCGGCAAAAACAAATATAACATTTTTAAGTTTCTGAATTACAGCCCTTAACCAGGCATCTGCAGTTTTCTCAGGATATTTAAGTATCTGCTGAAATTCATCAATTGCAATTACATATTTTTCTTCCTGTTTTTCAAGAAATTCAAATATTGTTTCAATCTGGTTGTTTATTTCATTCTCTTTCAACGAAAATGAGATTTGTGGCGACCCTGTCAGAGTATCAAAGCTAACAGAGGCTTTTAATGATTTAATAAAATTCCAGACTTTATTGCCAGATGCCTTACTTCCGGGAACAGTTCTGATAACTGCGCCAGTCAGTTCATTAAGAAATCCCGACATATTTTCAGTTGGCATGATATCAAGGTATATACCTTTTGTTCCTTTTGGCAATTTGTCAAAAACATGTTGTATTAAAGCTGTTTTTCCTATTCTCCTGGGAGCAGTCAGTATTGTTGGCTGTCCTCCTTTAATATTGGAAAGCATTCTTTCAGTTTCTTCTTCCCTGTTGCAAAAATATTTTGCCGCAAAATAACCTGTTGTCGGAAAGGGAGTTGGAGGCTTTTTCATCTGTTAAAATAAGTTTTATAATTTACATTTTGCGTTTTACTTTTTGCAATTTATATTTTGCAATTTATATTTTATATATTATATTTTAGCAAATTAGCTAATTTTTAAGAAACTGCCAATAAAAAAGGCCGCTAATTAAAGCAGCCTTTTAATAATATCTTGTCTCATAGTCCTTATGTCTCTGAGTCCCTAAGTCAACCAATCTCCCACTCTCCCATTCTCCCTTTCTCCCTTTCTCCCCCTCCTTCTTCTATTCTCCGCGAATAGCCGTGATCCCCGGAAGTTTTTTACCTTCCATATATTCCAGCATTGCTCCTCCCCCGGTGGATACATAACTCACTTTATCGGCAAGACCGTTCTTATTTATTGCAGCCACCGAATCTCCTCCTCCAATCAGGCTGTAGGCACCTTTTGAAGTAGCCGCTGCAATAGCTTTGGCAATAGCTGTAGTGCCTTTGGAGAACTTCTCCATTTCAAAAACGCCCATTGGTCCGTTCCAGAGAATTGTTTTCGATTTGTCAATGACAGAAGAAAACTCTTCGATGGTCTTTGCAGCTATATCGAGTCCTATCCATCCATCGGGAACGGCGTTAACAGCTGAAACAACAGTGGAAGCGTCATTTTCAAACTTATCGGCATTAAGGCTGTCGACCGGCAGATAGATCTTCACCTTTTTAGCTTTGGCCTTTTCAATAAGCTGAAGCGCAAGATCCAGTTTATCTTCCTCACATAACGATTTGCCGATCTTTCCACCCATAGCCTTCACGAAAGTATAGGTCATACCTCCTCCTATGATTACATTATCGACCCTGTTGAGAAGATTCTCAATAAGCATAATTTTATCAGATACCTTTGCTCCTCCCATTATGGCAGTAAACGGACGCTGCGGGTCTTTCAGCACCTTGTCCATGGCAGCCAGCTCACTGTTTATCAGGAACCCGAACATTCTCTTATCGGGATCGAAAAAATCGGCCATTACAGCTGTGGTTGCATGAGCACGATGTGCCGTGCCGAATGCATCATTAACATATATTTCTGCATAACCTGCAAGCTTTTTAGCCATTTCTTTCTGTCGTACCTTCATCTCAGCTTTTGCAGCTTTTTTCTCCTCTTCAGTTACATTTTCCGGCAAAATGGGTTTCCCTTCCTCTTCAGGATAAAACCTAACATTTTCAAGAAGAAGAATATCTCCCGGTTTAAGGGCTGCAACAATCTTTTCAGTTGTGTCACCAAGGCAATCATCGGCAAACATGACTTTTTTACCAAGATACTTCTCAAGAACAGGAAGGACAGGCTTAAGGGAATATTTTTCCATGCGGCCCTCTGGTCTTCCAAGATGCGACATCAGGATCAGTGAACCACCATCGCTGAGAATTTTGTTGATGGTGGGCAATGCACCTCTTATACGGGTATCATCGGTTACAACAAAGGTTTTCTTGTCGAGGGGGACGTTGAAATCAACCCTGACTATTGCTTTCTTTCCCTTGAAATTAAAGTCTTGAATCATTTTCATATATCATATAGTTTATCGGATAAATAATATTTCTTCCACAAACCTACTGCTTTTTTGGAAATATTTAAATGCAAGAAATCAACTTATTGTTATAAATAATAAAGCTTCTTTTTAATCTGCTTTGTGTAACTCTGTGTCTTTTAAGTGATCTCAGTGTAACAAAAGAAATTAAGAACTTACACAGAGTTACACAGAGAACCACAGAGTTACACAGAGAACCACAGAGTTACACAGAGAACCACAGAGAACCACAGAGTTACACAGAGAATGATAAACAGGCAACGTACTGAACCAATCATCTCTTTTAAATGTTTCCACTTCATAAAAGATTAACTAAATTTGATAAAAAAACATTATGGCAAATTTTACACTTAAAGGAGTCCCGACACATTTATCCGGACACTTACCAAAAGTAGGAAGCAAAGCTCCTGATTTTAACCTGGTCAAATCTGACCTGTCAAACCTGAAACTCTCAGACCTGAAAGGGAAAAAAGTGATACTAAGTATATTCCCCAGTCAAGAAACCGGGACCTGTTCTGCCCAACTCCGCCGGTTCAATAAGATCGCTGCCGGAAAGAAAGATGTAATAGTTCTGGGTATCTCGAAAGACCTTCCTTTTGCTCATAAGCGTTTCTGTGCATCAGAGGGGATCACCGATGTTGTCACACTATCGGGTTACAGGGATCAGGAATTTGGAAAATCTTATGGCATTGATGTGCTTGACGGAGCTTTTGGAGGCCTCTATGCACGTACCGTAATAATCGTTGATGAAACAGGAAAGATAGTTTATACTCAGCAAGTTACAGAGATGTCCCATGAACCGGATTACGATGAGGTTCTTGCTGCCCTGTGAGATCCGATTCCCGAAAATACTTTTTTCCTTAAAGAATTAGCAAAAGATGAATTTCTCGCAGATACCGGGTCAGGAAGAGATTATTGAAAGACTTCTTAGGTCAGTTCATGAGGAACGAGTGAGCCATGCACAGATCTTTGCCGGTCCTGAGGGATGCGGCAGCTTGGCCCTGGCTCTTGCCTATGCCCGGTATGTCAGCTGTGAGAACAGGTCGGAGCTTGACTCATGCGGCACATGTAAATCGTGTGTCAAATATGAAAAAATGATCCATCCCGATCTGCATTTCGTTTTTCCTGTTATTAAAGGTAAAAAAGCAACTGATCCTGTCAGTGACAATTATCTGGAGGAATGGCGTGAGTTTGTTAAGACTTCTCCATATTTTACTCTTAACAACTGGCTCGATACAATTGAAGTAGGGAACGCACAGGGAATGATCTTTGCGTCAGAAGCTTCCGAGATCATTAAGAAACTAAGCCTCAAAACATTTGAATCGGATTTTAAGATCATGATAATCTGGCTGCCTGAAAAGATGCACCAGGCAACAGCCAACAAGCTTCTGAAGATGATTGAGGAACCTCCTGAAAAAACGCTGTTCCTGCTTGTATCGGAAGAGCCGGATAAAGTAATCCCTACCATACTCTCGCGATGCCAGATGGTAAAAATTCCTGCATTCAAACCTGCTGATATTGAAAAATATCTGGTTCAGCGTTTCGGCATCACACGCGAAAAAGCTGCTGATATTGCACGTGTTTCCATCGGGAATATAACGCGGGCCATTGAGCAATGTGAGTATGAGGAATCATCCCTCTCCAACCTTGAGAACTTTAAAAGTCTGATGCGGTTTGCCTGGAAACGGGATATTATATCATTAATCAACTGGTCAGAAGAAATTGCATTAACCGGGAGGGAAGCACAAAAGAATTTTATCTCCTTCACGCTGAGAATACTAAGGGAAAACCTTATGCTTACGCTTGGCCAGATGAAAAACAACCTGGTGTTCCTTGCAGGTGAAGAAGAAGCTTTTTCCGGAAATTTCCACCCTTTTATCACTCAACGAAACATCTATCAGCTTACCGATGAATTTAACCTCGGATACTCCCATATCGAAGCCAACGGGAATGCAAAAATCATCTTTCTCGACCTCGCATTAAAGGTTACAAGGCTGATCAGATGATCATTATAACCTAAATATTGAAATAATGTTTTTATTCACTAATTTTGCGAAATAATTTCGACAGGATAAAAATATTATGACAGATAATGAAGATATTCAGGGTCAGAGTGGTGAAGAACCCATAATGCCCGATGTTACATATAAACCCGGCTGTAATAAACTTGATTCTTTCAACTGGCTTAAAGATATTCCGGAGGTTCCGGAAGAAAACGATATTGTGGAGATCCGCTTCAAGAACACCAGAAAAGGATTTTACAGGAATGTTAACAGCCTCAGACTTGAGATAGGTGATGTTGTTGCGGTAGAAGCTTCTCCCGGCCACGACATTGGCAGAGTGTCGATGATTGGACATCTGGTATCCGAACAGATGAAAAAATTCAAGGCTGTTCCTTCCCCTGAGGACATGAAAAAAGTTTATCGCAAGGCAAAAGCAGTAGATATTCAGAAGTGGGAGGAAGCTAAAAAACTCGAGATAACCACCATGCTGCGCTCACGCAAGATCTCCGAAGAGCTTAAGCTGAACATGAAGATTGGCGATGTTGAATATCAGGGTGATAAAACGAAGGCTATATTCTATTATATTGCGGATGAGCGGGTGGATTTCAGGCAACTCATCAAAGTACTTGCTGATGAATTCAGGGTAAGGATAGAGATGCGACAGATAGGCGCAAGGCAGGAAGCTGGCAGGATAGGTGGAATTGGTTCCTGCGGAAGGGAGTTATGCTGCGCAACCCATATTACCAATTTCATGTCAGTTACCACAACACATGCCAAGTACCAGGAGCTGTCACTTAATCCGCAGAAACTGGCAGGGCAATGCAGTAAACTTAAATGCTGCCTCAACTTTGAACTCGATTGCTATGTGGAAGCACAAAGATTGTTTCCTCCACGTGATATCCCGCTTGAAGCTACAGACAGCACCGCATGGTTCCAGAAGATGGAAGTTCATAAAGGTATTTACTGGTATTCCACTGATCAACATTCATCAGCAAACCTGATTGCGTTGCCTGTTGACCGTGTAAGAGAGATACAGGCACTGAACAAAACCGGGAAAAAGGTTGAGAAGCTTAAGCTTATTGAAGAATCGTGGGAAATATCGCCAGTTTCTCATGATCTTCTTAAAAATAACAGCCTTACCCGTTTTGATCCTCCTGATAAAAAAAATCAGCAGGGCAGAAATCCGCATAAAAGAAAAAACAGAAGATTCAATGATAAAAGGAATAGATAAGCATTCGTTCATTTTAATATTGGCATCTTTAATCTTACTTTCGTCCTGCGGCAGTAATGTTGTTTTCACCGATACTCACGACATGCCGGGGAAAACCTGGAAACTCATGGATATTCCGGTGTTTAATGTTCCTGTTACCGATACTGTTACCAGGAATAATGTAATTTTTACCATCCGGACAGGCTCTTCCTACCCCTTTCGAAATATTTACCTTTTTGTAACAACAACATCTCCTGACGACAGAAAAATTACTGATACCCTCCAGTATAATCTTGCTGACGACAAGGGAAAATGGTATGGTAAAGGATTCGGGGATATCCATGAGCTGAACCTTCCCTATAAATCCAACGTATTCTTCCCCGTAAAAGGAACGTATCAGTTTAAAATTCAGCATGGTATGCGTGTTGAAGATCTTAAAGGGGTGTATGATTTCGGAATAAGGATAGAAAAATTCAGTAAATAAAGTCTGGTTGTGGGAAAGAATAAACTGGCAAGATGGACTGAATTGGGATCTTTTGCCAATGTCATTCAACCTGAAACCGGGGAGGTATCCGGCAGGGATCATCCCGTAAAAGGATTATGGAGAGAAAAAATCTTCAGGAACGGCAATCCCCTCGTACTTGAGCTGGGATGCGGAAGAGGAGAGTATACTGTTGGCCTTGCTTCCAGGTTCCCGATGTACAACTATGTCGGTGTTGATATTAAAGGGGCAAGAATGTGGAGGGGTGCAAAAACATCCAATGAAAAGGGGTTATCAAACGTAGCTTTTCTCCGGACAAGAATTGAGTTTATAAATTCGTTCTTTACCACAGATGAAGTAGATGAAATATGGATAACTTTTCCCGATCCTCATGAAGGTGGCAGAAACAAAAATAAAAGGCTTACATCTCCCCGCTATCTTAATGCTTATCGACTGTTCCTTAAAAACAAAGGACTGATACATCTTAAAACAGATAACACTGAACTTTACAACTTTACCACAACCATTGTAAATCACAATAATCTTGAACTCGTTTTTTCCACAACCGACCTCTATTCCGGGAATAACGAATCTGATGCGATGCATTTGCATTTTAACAACGGGCCGGCATATTCAGACGGGAAAAATGCTGTTATTACTGATATTCTTTTAATAAGAACTCATTATGAGAACATTTTCCTGAAGGCAGGATCAAAGATCAACTTCCTTTCTTTCAGACTTGACAAAGATAAAGTGATAGAAGATGCCACACAAAAAACAAAAAAATAATGATGATTTCTTCTCAAGGGTTTACGAAGTCACAAAGCTCGTACCCTTCGGAAGGATAACTTCCTATGGCGCCATAGCCCGCTATCTTGGTTCGGGAAGATCGGCAAGAATGGTAGGATGGGCTTTGAATGCATCCCATATCAATCCTGATTTCATCCCTGCCCACAGAGTTGTAAATTATAAAGGCCTTCTGACAGGGAAACATCATTTTGGCAACTCCTCCACAATGCAACAGCTTCTTGAAAACGAAGGCATCATAGTGCAGGATGACCAAATTGTCAATTTCCGGGAAAAATTCTGGGATCCGGGGACAGAACTAATAAATGATTAACAGAGCGGGGGAATATTTTAAATTGACCTGTTAATATCTCTGCTAACAGTATCTGTCTGCCACCAGGGCACAAAGGCACAAAGTTTCACCAGGAATAAATCCTTTTGCTCTAAGTACAGTTCCTTCAACCACTCAAAACTCTATTTAATTATTGATGCATTTTGTATTCTCTTGTTTTTTTGGTAAAATTGCATGTTATTTATAATTGATTTAAATAAAAATAGGCCCATGAGGGGGCAGTTGAAAAGGTCCTTTGTGTGACTTTGTGAATACCTTAGTGTACTTAGTGGTTAAATATAACCCATTTAACCACAAAGGATCACAAAGAGTTAAAGCCAAAAAACTTATTTTTTCACCTGTCCAAAAAATAGAAAGAATTGAATCCTCCCGTCTTTTGAGGGACAGAGGACCTGAAGAAAAAATATAAGCCAAAAGTGGCTGTTGTTGATAAATGACATTAAATAAGAATTTAATATGATTTCAAAAGAACAGATTTCAAAAACACTTACAAGGATAGTGCACCCCGATAAGGGAAAAGATATTGTTGCACTCGGGATGGTATCCAGGATAGAAGCCGGGAAAAAAGGTATCTCAATTACCCTGACCCCTGAAAAGTCAAATGATCCGTTCATTTCATCGATAAAGAGCATAATAGTCAAAACCTTAAAAGAAGAATTTGGACCTGAAACGGTTATCAGAGAGATAAAAGTTGAACCAAAGGTTGTTGTTGGGAAACATCAGGATAAACTACCTGAAATTTTGCCGGGAGTGACTAACATTATTGCTGTTTCATCGGGAAAAGGAGGTGTCGGGAAAACGACAATTGCTGTTAACCTGGCCATTGCGCTTGCCCGTAAGGGTTATGATGTAGGATTACTGGATGCAGATGTATTCGGACCTTCTGTGCCTAAAATGTTCAATGAGGAAAAATACAGACCAGAGGTGACAAGGGAGAATAATACAGATTATATTATACCCTTATCAAAGTTTGGCGTCAAGGTTCTTTCGACAGGCTTTTTTGTTGACCCTTCCGATGCCGTTATCTGGAGAGGACCCATGGCATCAAACTTCCTTAAGCAGCTTATCACGCAGGGGAAATGGGGCATTCTCGATTATCTTCTGGTGGATCTGCCTCCCGGGACCAGCGACATACACCTTACTCTTGTCCAGGAAGTTCCTGTTACAGGAGCTATCGTAGTGACCACGCCCCAGGATGTTGCTCTTGCAGATGCAATAAAAGGAATTTCAATGTTCAGAAGTGATAAAATTGATGTCCCGGTGATTGGGCTGGTTGAAAATATGTCGTGGTTCACTCCTGCTGAACTACCTTCAAACAGGTATTACATTTTCGGAAAAGATGGCGGTAAAAACCTGTCTGAGAAAATGAATGTCCCGTTACTTGGACAAATACCATTGGTACAGAGTATATGCGAGAGCAGCGATAATGGTCAGCCCGTGGCTCTTACAGACTCATTGACGGGTAATGCATTTATGGATCTGGCCTCTGAACTGGTCGAAAGGACCGACCAAAGAAACAAAGAACTGAGGCCTACGGTAAAAGTTGAGATGACAAAGTAAAAATTCAAATGATATGACAAATACTATTAGTGTAAAAGAACGTGTTGTAAAGGCGCTTGAAAGGGTAAGGCCCTATTTACAGTCGGATGGCGGTGACATTGATCTTATAGAAGTAACTGACGATATGACTGTTAAGGTCAAGCTTACCGGTGCCTGTCATGGTTGCCCCTTCAGCATGCAGACTTTAACAGCAGGGGTTGAACAGGCAATAATGAAGGAAGTGCCGGAAATCAGAAGAGTTATTTCAGCCTGAGAAAGCACTTCATCTCAATTTTATTTATCTTTGAAATACTATACACTAATTTAGTCAGTTATAGTATTAAAAGTCAATTATTGGCTTCACTGAAAACATTATATAAGCATCTGCTGATAGTAGGGCTGTCACTTATTGTGGCAAACTGTTCGGTTGAAAAAAACACGGACGCCAGCCGGTTTTATAATAGCATGACCGCAAAATATAATATATATTTCAATGGTTATGAGAGCTTTAAAGCCGGCCTTGATAAAATAAACAATAGGTACGTCGATGACTATGCTGAACTGTTAAGAGTTTTTGAATACAGTGATCCTTCTACTGTCTCACTATGTTCCTCAGATATGGAAAGGGCGATTCAGAAGGCATCAAAACTTATATCATTAAAATCAATCACAGCCAAGCCCGAACTGAAAGTAAAGCGCGATCTCACAGAAAAAGAGAAGGAACTGCTTAACAGGAAAGAATACAATAAATGGGTTGACGACAGCTACCTGCTTATTGGCGAAGCACGATTTTATAAACATGAATTCAACGAGGCACAGGCGGTATTCAGTTACTGCATCAATGAGGCAAATGATCCTGCGATCAGGACCGAGGCAACCATCTGGCTTGCCAGGATCAATAATGAAAATGGCAATTTTGTCGAATCTTCAAGGCTGCTGGCCGGGCTCGATATAACTAAGGATTTCACAAAATACTTAATATCAATGTACTATACTACCCTGGCCGATATGTACATTAAACAGAAAAGATATGCCGAAGCAACAGAGCCACTCAGTAAAGCAATTGAATATATAACCGGAAAAAGGAAAAGGTACCGGTTAACTTACCTGTTGGCACAGGTATATGAGAAAACAGGGGATGGTGCCAGGGCCACTGCCCTTTATCGTCGGGTTGTTAAGATGAACCCGCCTTATGACGTTGAGTTTAACGCCAGGATAAATATTGCAGGAGTATTTGATGTGAACTCAGGAAATCCGAAGGAAATAAGAAGGGAACTTGAAAAAATGCTGAGAGATTCAAAGAACAGGGATTTCCAGGACCAGATCTATTATGCACTTGGAAATTTATCGATGAAAGAGGGAAATAAAACAGAAGCTCTCGGGTTCTACAAAAAATCTGCATCAGTCAGTACACAGAATCAGAATCAGAAAGGCCGGGCCTATCTTGCGATGGCTACATATTATTATGAGAAACCTGACTATATGAAAGCAGGAAAGTATTTTGACAGCACTGTCTATTTTCTCGATCAGAAGCATCCCGATTACCCGGCCTTAAAAGCTAAATCGCAGAATCTTAATTCCCTCGTTTCGCAGCTGACTATAGTTCAAAGGGAAGACAGCCTTCAGCGGATCGCCAAAATGCCTGAAGCAGAAAGGAACCGTTTTATAACAGCAATCATTGACAAAATAGTCAAAGATGAGAGTGAAGGAAAAACATCTCAATATGCCGACAGGTATAATCTCGGGCAATACTATGAAAATGAGAGACGTTTCCAGGGAAATATTACCCAGGAGGGAAAATGGTACTTCTATAATCAGACAGCTCTTACATTCGGCCGCACTGAATTCCGGAGGAGGTGGGGTGACAGAAAGCTCGAGGACAATTGGAGAAGATCGAACAAAACAAGAGTTAATATAGTACAGACCTCTGCTGTCTCACCAGATGCCACACATCTGGTATTGGATACAACTGCGGCCGAAATGAATTACAAAAAACCTGAATTCTACCTGAAGAACCTGCCTCTGACAGACTCATTGATGGCTCTTTCCAATGACAGGATCGCCATGGCTCTGCTAAATGCAGGCAAAGCATTTTCTGAAAAAATATCTGATCAGGCAAGCGCAACGGAGACATTTGAATCGCTGATCGATAGATACCCTGCCAGCGACCTTGTACCTGAAGCATTGTATAACCTCTACAATATCAATAAAAATATTAACAGTACCAAAGCAGAGACATACAGGCAACGGTTGCTTGAAAAGTATCCTGACAGCGAATATGCCAAGATACTTTCAGATCCGACTTATTTTGAGAAAAAGATAGCCGCTCTGAAAAAAAATGAACAGATTTACGAAGATGCATATAACGCATTTAACAAGGAAAATTTCAACGATGCTCTGTCATTATGCGACAGTGCCTTAAAAAAAGATCCGAAGAACAGCCTGGCTCCCAAATTTATGTTGCTTCATGCCTATTCAATAGCAAGGGTAAGCGATGAAAGAACATTCAAGCAGGATCTTAATAACCTTATCAAGGCATGGCCTGAATCAAACGAGAGCAAGAGAGCCAGAGAACTGATTGCTTACCTGAACCAGAAAGTACCTGAACTGAAAGTTGAAGAAGACAAGAAAATTGCAGCGGAATTATATGTTGCAGATACAACGGCAACTCATATTTTCGCGCTGATAATAAATGATCCTGCTTTCAATATTAACCAGGCTACGTTTGACGTAATTAGTTACAACATTGATAATTTTACAAACAGCAATTATAAGACAGAAGGAACTCTTGTTAACAATAAATATATAATGATCACTGTTTCGGGCTTTAAGAATTTTACCGCTGCAATGAATTACTATAAATTATTCATAGCCGGAAACCCGATCAGGAACCCGAATGGATCCCCTACGATGTCTTTTGTTATCAGTAACAATAATCTGAGAGTTCTTAATAACGATAAGGATCCCGAACGATACAGATTGTTCTTTGTGGAGAACTATTTAAAGTGACGGGAAATATACCTCTCCCCAACCACTGCCCCAGGAGGGAGGGGCTAATATGCAAACTGTCTGCTTCTTACCCCCTTCTCTTTTAGGAGAAGCGGGCAGGGGGATGAGGTAAGAAATACAGGAGAAATGGACAGTAGAGTGTGGCAAAAGACAAAAATCATAAAATGAGAACAATAAGGATACTGTGGACGGATGATGAAATTGAAGGGCTCAAACCTCATATATTTTTCCTTCAGGAAAAAGGTTATGAGATTGATACCTGCTCAAACGGGAATGATACAATTGACCTTGTGAAACAAAACTGGTACGATCTTATATTTCTTGATGAGAACATGCCAGGATTAAGCGGAATTGAAACGCTCAGGCTCATAAAAGAGATAAGGGCAGACGTCCCGGTTGTCATGGTCACAAAGAGCGAGGAAGAGAATATCATGGAAGCTGCAATAGGTTCTGAGATAGCTGACTACCTGATCAAGCCGGTCAAACCCAACCAGATCCTTCTTGCAATAAAAAGAATACTTGACCAGAGACGGCTCATAACGGAAAAAACCACTTCGGAATACAGGCAGGATTTTAACCGGATCAGCAGTCTGATCTCATCCGCTTCAACATTCAGCGACTGGTCGGAACTTTATAAAAAGATAGTATTCTGGGAATCGGAACTTGAGAAATCAACCGATTCGGGCATGGATGAGATTCTCAAAATGCAGGAGAACGAGGCCAATAATTCATTTTCAAGGTTCATCATGAATAACTACCTCAGCTGGTTAAGCTCTGAAACCCCTGATAAGCCCCTTCTTTCACCCTCTTTATTCGCAAAAAAAATATTTCCACGTGTACAATCGCACAAACCACTTTTTTTTATTCTTATTGACAATATGAGATATGATCAATGGAAAACAATTTCCGCTGAACTTACCGGTCTGTACAGAATAATCGAAGAGGAAATTTATTTCAGCATCCTTCCGACAGCTACACAGTTCAGCCGCAATGCCATTTTTGCAGGAATGATGCCTTCTCGGATAGCTGAAACGATGCCGGATCTATGGATAAATGATGATGAAGAGGAAGGGAAAAACAATTTTGAGGATGTTTTATTCCAAAACCAGTTGGACCGCAGGGGATTAAAATACAAATGGTCGTATAGTAAAATTGGGAACAGCGTTGAGGGTAAAAAGATTAATGAAAGGATACACTCGATGCTCGATAATGACATTAATATACTCGTCTTCAATTTCGTTGATATGCTTTCTCACGCAAGAACGGATGTTGGCCTGATCCGCGATCTTGCCAATGACGAACGGGCTTACAGGAGCGTTACCCGCTCATGGTTCCTTCATTCATCGCTGTTTGAACTTCTCAAAACCATATCAACGCAGCCAGTCAGGGTAATATTCAGTACCGACCATGGCACAATAAGGGTACAAAATCCGGTTAAAATTATCGGGGACAGGAAGACATCATCGAACCTTCGGTATAAGATGGGCAGAAATCTCGATTATGATCCCAAAAAAGTATTTGAGCTGACAAATCCCGAGAAGGCCATGCTACCTAAAACGAATATCAGTTCAAGATATATCTTTGCCCTTAATAAAGATTATCTTGTGTACCAGAATAACTTTAACCAGTACGCTGCTTATTACAAGGAAACCTTCCAGCATGGTGGTGTATCAATGCAGGAGATCATGCTGCCGGTTGCCACATTGGAGCCTATCTGAGAACCAGTCCGTTGATCCTTATGAAAATTCTTATTAAAGACAAGAGGAATCTTCATTCAGCTGCTAAACAGCTTCTGGAATATTGCAGTGGCAGGAAGATTTTTGCTTTCTATGGTACAATGGGAGCAGGAAAAACAACCATTATTAAAGCCATATGTGAAATCATGGGAGCGGTTGATATTGTCAGCAGTCCTTCTTTCACTCTCGTAAATGAGTATAAGACTTCGCATGGGGATAGCCTGTATCATATTGATTTTTACAGAATAAAAAAAACTGAAGAGGTATTTGATTTTGGGGTGGAAGAATATCTGTACGGTGATTCGTACTGTTTTCTGGAATGGCCGGAACTTATTGAAAATATTCTTCCACCTGATACTGTAAGGGTAAGAATTTCTGTCGAGAAAAATGAGCACCGGACCCTGTCGATATCATAAAATATTTCCGATTTTGCTCTGTATTCCAAATTATTTACCTTTGGGGAAATAACCCTGACTCAATGATGAATAATAAAGGTAAGAGCGGAAATGTCACTTTTGGCAATACTGCATTCATGCCAAAAGAAGAGCTTCTGGAGACTGCTGTTCAGAATAAGAAGATTTCAATCGGGATCCCAACAGACAGAAAAGATGATGAAAAAAGAGTGGCACTGACACCTGAAGCTGTTAACCTGCTGCTCGAAACAGGCAACGAAGTCATTGTTCAGAAAAGTGCAGGGCTCGGAGCCAATTACACCGATAAAGATTACAGCGAAAACGGGGCAATTATAAGTGATTCTCCTGCAAGGGTGTTCAGTGCTGATGTTGTCATAAAAGTTGCGCCCTTCACTGAAAAAGAGACCGACTATCTTAGAGGGAACCAGTTGGTCATATCATATCTCAATGTTCTGAAGCTTAGTGAGGGGACCCTGGCAAAACTGATAAGGAAAAAAGTGACGGCAATTGCTTTTGAAAAGATCCGTGACAGTAACGGGGAATTCCCGGTGGTTGAGTCGATGAGCGAGATATCGGGAATCACATCTCTCCTTATCGCTTCCGAATACCTGAGCAACATGCATGGTGGTAAGGGTGTTATGCTGGGAGGAATTACAGGTGTTACTCCTACAGAAGTGCTTATTCTTGGAGCAAATACGGCAGGGGAATGTGCTGCAAGAGCCGCACTCGGACTTGGATCGACGGTGAAAATCTTCGACAACTCGCTTAACCGGCTCAGAAGATTCCAGAACCTGCTTGGAAGACGCCTGCAAACTTCTGTTTTTCATCCCCAGGTTTTAAGCAAAGCCCTTAAATCTGCCGATGTGTTAATTGGAGCTATTGAACTCGAGGATCTTCGTCCGTGGTATTATATAACGGAGGATATGGTGCGCAACATGAAAAAAGGGGCCGTTGTTATTGACCTTAGCATCGATCGGGGAGGGTGTATTGAGACTACTGAATGCCGGGCTCTGAAAGATCCTGTTTATGAGAAACATGGCGTTATTCATTTTTCAGCATGGAATCTGCCATCGCGGGTCGCACGAACAGCGTCAATAGCACTAAGCAATATATTCACGCCACTGCTGCAGAGTCTGGCTGATGCCGGAGGCATTACCCAACTGTTGAAGAATGATCTGGGTATCAGGAACGGTGCTTACCTGTATAACGGGATGCTGACAAATGAAACACTGGGACAAAAATTTGGCCTGCTTTCGAAAGACCTTGATCTTCTTCTTACTGCCTTCTGATTATTAATCATATTTAAGAAAAGACTTTCCCCCTTCAGACTCTATTACTGCCTGCCTGCCTAAATAGAAGGCTCTGTTATCAGGCACATGTCCTGCAGGGAAATTGAAAAAGAGGGGATAGTCATACTCCTTCAGAATGTCCAATACAGTCTCTTCCGCGCTCTTACCCCAGGGAATCTTAGAATCCGAAATTTCATTCATGCCTCCAATAACCATTGCAGCCAGGCCTTCCAGCATACCTGCCAGCTTCAGTGAAGTCATCATCCTGTCAATATGATAATAATATTCCCCTGTCTCTTCAAGGAACAATATCTTCCCTTTAGTTAACGGTTCAGCCGGTGTTCCGATCAGGCTCCAGATAAGTGAAAGGTTTCCGCCGGTTACCTCTCCTCTGACATTTCCGGGCCTGTAAACAGGACCCTCCCATTCACAATTCTTCAGGTTACCAAACAATGCATCTTTTAATGTGCTGAAGGTCTCCCGGGTTTTTTCAGGATTATTAAAATTCAGAGGCATTTCACAATGCAATGTGATCAGTCCGCATACCCTGTCGAGCCACAAATGAAGAACGGTAATATCACTGAATCCTGCAAACCATTTGGGATTTACCTTCAATGTTGAGAAATTAACTCTGTCTATTATTTTCGAAACGCCATATCCTCCCCTTGAACAGATAACGGCCTTAATATAAGGGTCATTTACCATCTCCTGCAGATCTTCAAGTCTTTCATTATCACTTCCTGCAAAAGGACCATTTTGTTTAGAAGCGTTTTTCCCAACACGCACCTTTAAACCCCATTTTTCCAGGAAGATGACTGCTTCGTCCAGCTTCCGGTCGTCGATCAAAAATGAAGGAGATATGATTGCCACCTCGTCGCCAGGTTTCAAAAAAGGGGGTTGTATCTTATTTTCAGGCATATATATATTAAATATATGTAAAAGTACTCGAAATTGATTCTATTTGCAAGATGGCCCACCTGTAAGCTTCAATGACATCGGTGAAATTTCACTTAGTTGTTGCTTTTCTCCCCCCTGGGGGGAGTGCCCGAAGAGCCTGCCCCGCTTTGCGGGGGCAAGGGGGGTGTATCAAGCTGCAGGGTGTTTCTATATTATTCTGTTTAGGTGGCTAAACCCCCCTCTGTCCCGCAGAGCGGGACATCTCCCCCCAACGGGGGAGAAATTCCGGATAAATTGAATTTTTATTATCTTTGTTTCGTTTTAAAAATTGCTAACGCCTCATTATCAGAATCATGAAGAATTTCAAAAGATATCTTATAACCTCTGCTCTTCCGTATGCAAACGGACCAATACATATCGGGCACCTTGCAGGAGTTTATGTTCCATCCGATATATATACCAGGTACCTGAGGATGAAGGGGGCAGATGTGATATCAGTCTGCGGATCAGATGAGCATGGCGTGCCGATAACCCTGAAAGCCCGCAAAGAAGGTGTTACTCCAAAGGAGATTGTTGACAGGTACCATACAATTAATAAAAAGGCATTTGAGGATTTTGGAATAGCTTTCGATATATACTCAAGAACATCCAATAAGGTACATTATGATACGGCATCTGAAATTTTCAGGACACTTTATGATAAAGGGGAATTCACTGAAAAATCTTCGGAACAGTATTACGATGAAGAAGCCGGGTGTTTTCTTGCCGACAGGTATATTACCGGTACATGTCCGCATTGCGGAAACGAGAATGCCTATGGCGACCAGTGTGAAAAATGCGGGACATCGCTGAGCCCGAATGAACTTATTAATCCTCATTCTATGGTAAGCGGCAGCAAACCGGTGTTGCGCGAAACATTGCACTGGTATCTTCCACTCGATAAATACGAGCCATGGCTGAAAAAATGGATACTGGAAGACCATAAGGAATGGAAGACTAATGTATACGGACAATGCAAATCGTGGTTAGATCAGGGTTTACAGCCGAGAGCTGTCAGCCGCGATCTCGACTGGGGTATTCCTGTTCCTGTAAAAGGAGCGGAAGGAAAGGTACTGTATGTGTGGTTTGATGCACCGATAGGTTATATCTCTGCAACAAAGGAGCTCACACCCGAGTGGGAGAAATACTGGAAAGACGAAGAGACCAGGATGGTTCACTTTATCGGGAAAGATAATATCGTTTTCCACTGTATCATTTTCCCTGCAATTCTCAAGGCAGAAGGAAGCTTCATCCTTCCTGATAATGTTCCTGCAAACGAATTTCTGAACCTTGAAAATGATAAAATATCCACCTCGCGAAACTGGGCGGTATGGCTCCACGAATACCTGCAGGAATTCCCCGGGAAGCAGGATGTTCTGAGATATTCCCTTTGTGCAAGCGCTCCTGAAACAAAAGATAATGATTTCACCTGGAAGGATTTTCAGGCCAGGAACAACAATGAACTGGTCGCCATACTTGGTAACTTCATAAACAGGGCACTTGTCCTTACGAATAATTATTATAACGGGAAGGTGCCTGCAAGAGGGACAACCGATGCAAATGACAAAAATGTGCTGAATGAAATAAGACACATAAAAGAAAATGTTGAGACCAGCCTCGAGGCATTCAGGTTCAGGGAGGCCCTTAAGGAAGCAATGAATCTGGCGAGACTTGGCAATAAGTATCTTGCCGATGCTGAACCATGGAAGGTTATCAAAACTGATCCTGAAAGAGTAAAGACAATAATGAACATCGCTTTGCAGATAACAGCAAATCTGACAATTATCTGTGAACCTTTTTTGCCCTTTTCCATGGAAAAACTGCGGGGACTGATCAATTTCCGTGATATGAAGTGGGACAACGCCGGACTCACTGATCTGCTGCCTCCAGGTCATATCCTCAATAAACCTGAACTGTTGTTTGAAAAGATCGAAGACGAAGAGATCAAACGGCAGATAGACAAGCTTCTTGCAACGAAAAAAGCCAATGAATCCGTAAATGGACAGGCTGCGCCAGGAAAAGAAATAATAAGTTTTGACGATTTCAGTAAAATAGATATCAGAACTGCCACTATCCTTGAAGCTGAGAAAGTTCCAAAAACCACCAAGCTCCTCAGGCTCACAATTGATACAGGTATTGATATACGAACTATTGTTTCAGGTATTGCCGAATATTATGATCCGGAGACAATTATTGGCAGACAGATTTCAATTGTAGCCAATCTTGAGCCCAGGAAAATAAAAGGGATAGAGTCAAAAGGTATGATACTTATGGCTGAGGACACAGACGGTAAGCTGGTTATGGTCACTCCCACCGATAAAGTCAGTAACGGAAGTTTGATAAAATAATCTATTTTTTTCTGGAGACCCAGGAGCCGGGGAATTTTTTGGCTATACTGTCTTTTTTTGATAAAGCAGTAGTAAGATTATTACACCCCACGGCACAGACCCTGTAAAATCCATTTGGAGCAGGCACAATTTCGGGGCTGAAGCCTTCTTCCTTTAACATTTTAATCTGGGAAAGTGCATTTGCCTCCGATTTGAAACTACCGGTTATGATGAAATAAAAATTAATTTCAGAAGCCGGGGGCGTTTCAGATACAGCAGCCGGACTTTCAGGCACCACTGCAGACGGCTCCTCAATAACAGGTTTGCTGTTCCCTTCAGTAATGGTTGCCACATTCTTAACACTCTCATCAACAGCCTTCTTATTATGCTCCAATTCAGCTGTAACCAGCGGATTCATCGTTGTTGCCTCCACCTTCGACTTAAAAAGGTTTGTTTTCAGAGGAACCGCTAAAACAACAGCAAGGAGAGGAATAAGGATCGCAGCCCGCCATAATATTTTTCTTCTGTAAGCCAGCTTAACAGGATCTTTGTCGATATGTCTTGTAATCCGCTTTCTTACGTCATATCCCTCCAGCGGCATGAACTGAAAAGATTCCAGCCCGTATGAGTCGAGGTGATAATTAACGTTCCTGTCGGGTTCAAACTGAATATTCCCTTCATGGTTATTAACAAAGCTTCCGATCTTATCGAACGTAACCTTCTCCCCTTTCTCAAGCTTCCTTTTGATGCCAGAAACAAACTCATCAACAAGGTTCCTGGCGTCACCATAATTAATCCCTGATGTGCCTGAGATTCTTCCAACCAGGAGACCATCGTTATGATTCAGATTCCTGTTGAAGGAAATCTGCTTGACAGGAGGGTAAAAAGTCCCGGTATTCCTGTCGATCTGAGCAGGTGTATAGTTACCTATGAAACCACCAAAGCCTGGAACAATAACGCAATCGTGCCCGAACAATAATTCCCGTATAAAAGCAGTAATATCCAATTTCAACTCATTTTTCCGTGAATACAAATTTAAGAAAAAATTATTGATTGCAGCAAAGAATAGATCTCTGATGACTTTTTCACTCGTTTTTACTTCCGGGCTACCTGAAAAAGACCGCTATGATTTTGTTTTTTTTACCCCCCGTTACATTACAGATAAAGCGAAAAAAGTATATTAAAAATATTATCTTCGTATTTCAAAAAATTCACCAGGTATGAGAGATATAGAGATGGTCGATCTGAGAGCCCAGTATGAAAAGCTAGGAAATGAAATTGACAGGGCAATTAAATCGGTGATTGAATCTTCTGCCTTTATAAAAGGGCCGGATGTCAGGCTCTTTGAGGAAGAGTTACAGGAATATATGGGAATCAGACATGTTATTTCATGCGCGAACGGAACCGATGCGCTTTATCTCGCCATGATGGTGCTGGGACTAAAACCCGGTGATGAGGTTATTACCACAAACTTCACATTTATAGCGACTGTTGAGGTGGTTGCCCTTCTCGGTTTAAAACTGGTTATCGTAGATCCCGATCCGGGCACTTTTAATATCTCTGTTGAGGCTGTACGAAAAGCTATTACGCCACGCACAAGAGTTATAGTCCCCGTGCATCTTTTTGGACAGTGTGCCGACATGGAAAGCCTTATGGAGCTTGCCAACAACCATAACCTCTTCATAATAGAAGATGCAGCACAGGCAACTGGAGCTGATTACTTTTTCCATGATGGTACCGCTAAAAAGGCCGGTACTATAGGACATATAGGGACTACATCCTTTTTCCCGTCGAAAAACCTGGGCTGTTATGGTGACGGGGGAGCTATATACACAAACGACGATGCGTACGCAATAAAAATGAGAAGCATTGCAAACCATGGCATGAAAGTCAGGTACCATTACGACGACATAGGCATTAACTCGAGGCTTGATACTATTCAGGCTGCTATACTTAGGGTGAAGTTGAAGTATCTGTCTCAATTTAACAAGGCAAGGGCTGATGTCGCGGATTTTTACGATGAAGCATTTAAGGGTTGTAATTCAATAATCACTCCTGAAAGAGCAGGTTATTCTTCTCATATATTTCATCAGTATACAATAAAGGTTAAGAACGGACTGAGAGATGATCTGAAACAATTTCTTGGTATAAAAAAGGTGCCGGCGATGGTCTATTATCCCGGACCGCTTCATATGCAGGAAGCATACAGGTACCTTGGATATAAGGAAAATGATTTCCCTGTTACAACTTCTCTGTGCCGGGAGGTCCTTTCATTACCTGTCCATCCCGATATGGAACAGGAACAGCTTGATTATATTGTAAACAGTGTCCTCGAATTCTTCAATAAACAATTATAATGGAGAAAAAGTACTTTGCTCATGAAACAGCTGTTATTGATGTCGGCTGTAAAATTGGAAAAGGAACAAAAATATGGCATTTCAGCCATATCATGACTGATTCCGAGATCGGTGAAAACTGCAACATAGGACAAAATGTGGTCATATCTCCCGGTGTAAAACTGGGGAATAATGTGAAAGTACAGAATAATGTCTCTGTTTATACGGGAGTTATCTGCGAGGATGATGTTTTCCTGGGGCCATCGATGGTATTTACAAATATTATCAATCCCAGGAGTGCAATAATCCGCAAAGACCAGTATATGAAGACGATTGTTCAAAAAGGAGCTTCAATAGGAGCCAACTCAACGATCATATGCGGAAATACGATAGGCATGTATTCATTCATTGGAGCAGGAGCCGTCGTTACAAAAGATGTCAGACCCTATGCACTGGTAGTCGGTAATCCGGCTCATCAGACAGGCTGGATAAGTGAATTCGGACATAAGCTTTCTTTTGACATAAATGGTATTGCAGTATGCCCTGAAAGCAATGAGAGATACCATCTTGAAAACGGCATGGTTTCTAAAATAATTTAGTATTTTTATGCACCAATATCGGATACCCAGATGACAGAAAAACCAAAAAATTTCGGGATAATTGGTGTTGCGGGCTATATTGCCACGAAACATCTTCATGCAATAAAGGAGACAGGCAATAACCTGCTGGCCAGTCTTGATAAATTTGACAGTGTTGGCCGGATAGACAACTACTTTCCCGAGAGCGACTTTTTTGTTGAATTTGAACGATTCGACAGACATTTTGACAAGCTGAAAAGAACCGGAACAAAAATTGATTATGTGAGCATCTGTTCTCCGAATTATCTCCACGATTCCCATATCAGGTTTGCTCTGAGGCACCAGGCTGAGGCTATATGCGAAAAGCCTGTTGTACTCAACCCCTGGAACGTAGATGCCCTGCAGGAGATCGAGAAGGAGACGGGACGGAACATCTATACAATTCTTCAGCTCAGACTTCATCCGAAATTACTGGAACTCAGGGAGAAAATACGGACAGGCCCGAAAGACAAGGTTTACGATATAGACTTAACATATATTACAAGTCGCGGAAACTGGTATTCAATATCATGGAAAGGAGATATCCAGAAGTCGGGTGGCATTGCCACAAATATAGGCATTCATTTCTTCGATATGCTTAGCTGGATATTCGGACCTGCGAGAAGTAATATTGTTAATATTTCCTTCCCCAATAAAGCTGCCGGTTACCTGGAGCTTGAAAAGGCAAGGGTCAGATGGTTTCTAAGTATCGATTATAATGATATTCCCGATTCGGTCAAAGCCAGCGGGCAAAGAACATTCCGATCGATAATTGTAGACGGTGAAGAGATTGAATTCAGTAAAGGATTTACCGATCTTCATACTCTGACCTACGAGGAAATACTGGCTGGAAGGGGCTTTGGCCTGAAGGAAGCCAGGCAGTCAGTCGAAATGGTATATTTAATAAGAAATGCAAAACCTGTCGGATTACAGGGCGATTATCATCCCATACTTAAATCAATCAAATAATATGTATAACAAACTTGTAAATAAAGAGACAAAACTTTCCGTAATTGGTCTCGGTTATGTAGGCTTACCGATTGCGCTTGAGTTCGCTAAACAAATAAAGGTGGTAGGATTTGATATTAAGCCCGACAGGGTTGAACTTATGAAAAAGGGATTGGATCCAAGCCATGAACTAAAACCTGAAGCATTTGAAGAAACAGATATTGTTTTTACAAGTGATCCTGCCGACCTTAAAACTGCATCGTTCCATATTATTGCAGTTCCGACTCCTACCAACAGGAACAATCTTCCCGATCTTACTCCTGTCCTGGGCGCATCCGAAACTGTCGGGAGGGTCCTGAAAAAAGGTGATTATGTTGTTTACGAATCCACAGTCTATCCTGGCTGTACTGAAGATGATTGTATTCCCGTGCTTGAGAGATATTCAGGTTTAAAATGCGGTGCCGACTTTAAGGTGGGTTTTTCTCCTGAAAGAATAAATCCGGGAGATACAAATCATACTCTTACAAAAATTGTCAAAGTGACCAGTGGCTGCGATGCAGAATCTGCTGAAAACATAGCCGGGGTCTATGAAATGATAATCAAGGCAGGAGTACATCGTGCCAGTTCAATAAAAGTTGCAGAGTCTGCAAAAATAATAGAAAATACGCAGCGCGATATCAACATCGCCTTTATGAATGAGCTTTCAATTATATTTAACAGACTTGGTGTCAATACATTTGAAGTGCTTGAAGCTGCCGGAACAAAATGGAATTTCCTTAAGTTTTACCCTGGTCTGGTTGGCGGGCACTGCATAGGAGTTGACCCTTATTATTTGTCATACAAGGCAAAATCGCTGGGTTATCATCCGCAGATTATCGACTCAGGAAGGTTTGTAAATGACAGTATGGGAAGGTATATCGGAAAGCAGACTGTTAAGAAAATAATTGCTGCCGGTAAAAATCTTAAGGGTGTTCGCGTGCTTGTAATGGGTATCACTTTTAAAGAAGATGTTACAGACATTCGCAATTCAAAAGTAGTTGATGTTATAAGTGAACTCGATGATTTTGGTATCATTGTCGATGTAATTGATCCGGGGGCCGGAATTCATGAGGTCAAAAAGGAGTATGGAATTGAATTGAAAAAGCATCCTTCAGGAAAATACGATGCCGTTATACTGGCAGTATGCCATAAAGAATATTTAAATCTGGATGAGTCTTTTTTTGCCTCTCTTCTCAATAAGGATGGAATTGTGGTTGATATAAAAGGAGTGTTACGCGGTAAAATTAAGCAACATCCCTACTGGAGTCTCTAAATGAAAAAGAAAATCCTGGTAACAGGGGGAACGGGATATATCGGTTCGCATACTGCTGTTGAACTGATAGAAGAGGGTTTCGATGTCATAATAATTGACAACCTGTGCAACTCCGAAGCCTGGGTTGCTGACCGGATAAAGATGATAACCGGTACCAGACCCGCCCTGGAAGTGTTTGATCTGTGCGACGGCAATAAGCTGGAGGAGTTTTTCCGAAAACACAACGATATCAGTTCAATTATCCATTTTGCAGCCTATAAAGCTGTGGGTGAATCTGTTAACAAACCACTTGAGTATTACCGGAATAATCTTTTATCGCTAATCAATCTTCTTGCAGCTATGAAACGTTCCGGTATTTCCGATTTTGTGTTTTCATCCTCCTGCACTGTTTACGGTCAACCCGAAAAACTTCCTGTTACAGAAGATTCTCCTCTTCAGCCGGCAACTTCGCCTTATGGAAATACCAAGCAGATAGGGGAGGCAATTATAAGGGACACAACTGTTTCCGACAAACAAATCAAAGCAGTTTCATTAAGATACTTTAACCCTATAGGAGCTCATCCGTCAGCTCTTATTGGTGAATTGCCAAGGGGTGTTCCTGAGAACCTTGTGCCCTATATCACCCAGACCGCTTACGGATTAAGAGATGATCTGAGAGTATTCGGTGATGACTATAATACCCCCGACGGTTCATGCATAAGGGACTATCTGCATGTTGTTGATCTTGCAAAAGCTCATGTTGTAGCTGTAAAACGGCTTATAGAGAACAGAAACAGGGATAACTTTGAAGTATTTAACCTCGGAACGGGCAAAGGAGTATCGGTACTTGAGGCTATCAAATCATTTGAACGTATCAGCGGAGTTAAATTAAATTACAGAATTACCGGGAGGAGGGCCGGAGATATCGAAAAGATCTGGGCCGATCCTTCGTTTGCGAACAGGGAACTGGGCTGGAGAACATTAAGTTCTCTCGATGAAGCCATGAAAACAGCCTGGGAATGGGAAAAGAAAATCAGGAACAAGAAGTGATTATCATGAAAAAAACAATTCTTATAACCGGTGGTGCCGGATTTATTGGTTCACATGTAGTCAGACGGTTCGTTAACAGTTACCCCGATTATCTTATAGTTAATGCTGATAAGCTAACCTACGCCGGCAATCTAGAAAACCTGACCGATGTTGAATCAAAGGAGAACTACAGGTTTGAAAAAATCGATATAGTTCAGAAACATAATGTCCTGGATCTTTTTAAGAGATATGATTTTGACGGGGTGATCCATCTTGCTGCTGAATCGCATGTTGATCGTTCCATAACCGGGCCCGATGAGTTTGTTTTTACAAATATAGTGGGTACCGTTAACCTGCTGAATGCTTCATTAAGCAGCTGGAAAAATGATTTTAACGGGAAACTGTTCTTTCATATATCCACCGATGAGGTTTACGGATCGCTGGGAAAAGAGGGACTTTTCACTGAAGAGTCCGCTTACGATCCAAAAAGTCCATACTCGGCATCCAAGGCAAGTTCCGATCACATGGTAAGAGCATATAATCATACTTTTGGCCTCCCGGCAGTGATTTCAAACTGCTCAAATAATTACGGGCCTAACCAGTTTCCTGAAAAACTCATCCCTCTTGCAATAAATAATATTAAAAACAATAAGCCAATTCCTGTTTACGGAAAAGGCGAAAACATCCGCGACTGGCTTTATGTTGAAGATCATGCATCTGCAATCGACCTCATATACCATTGCGGGAAGGCAGGAGATACCTACAATATAGGAGGCAATAACGAATGGAAAAACATTGACCTGATAAAACTACTCTGCAGGATCATGGACAAAAAACTTAACCGTCCGGCCGGCAGTTCAGAGAAGCTTATTACCTATATAACAGACAGGCCGGGACATGATATGAGATATGCCATTGACTCCTCAAAGTTACACAATGAACTAGGCTGGTCGCCCATACCCGAATTTGAAGAGGGTCTTGAAAAAACAGCAGAATGGTATCTTGTCAATTCAAAATGGATGGACAGGGTATTATCTGGTGATTACAGCAAGTATTATGATATGATGTATTCCGGCAGGTAAAGGATCACTTTTTAATCCTCCCCATCCTTTCTATCAACTCATCACCCAGGGCAGATTTGTCCTTTATGTGCTGCCTTATTGCAGAAACGACAGTGTTCGATTCGAATTCGCCCCTAACCTGTTCAAAATCCCGTCGTTTGATATCGTCACCTCCGTCAATTCCGAAGCCGGTCATGGATGATAATGCAAATTCCTTCCTGGCATCCTCATAGAGAAGATTATCGAGGTCAACTACACTTTTTTCCCATTTCCTGACAATCTCAATCACATTTTCTGCAGTCATATCATAAACTGAGATCCCGGACTCCTCTTCAATCCTCTCACAGGCCCAGGTCCATTCCCAGTCGTAATATGACTTCTGCATAATTTCAAAAGCTTCCCAAAGCCTGTCAACTGAATCGATCTTCCGCGACTCTATTTCTTCAAGCAGCTTATCTGCTTCTGTTTTGGGTGTAATTAAGCCCGCAAGATCGACCCATTCTCCCTTCCCTGTTTTATGATCAGGAACAAGTCTTTTCCTGAGCTCTTCATTTGTTCTGAACTCAGTTCCCTCAAGCCGTTTTATTATTGAATTGCCTAGGAACTTATTGATACCGGTCTGGTAAAGGTATATACCCCTTTCCAGCGACGAGTCTGTTATGCGCATGCTGTTATATGTGTAAGCAGAAGTACCCTCAGGTGCGCTGATTTTTATTTTTCGCAGTAACTCTCTTCCTTCCAGCATTTTACGGATTGTATAGGGACTTAACAGATTAAAATTCACCTGGTCAATCTTTGCCGGATCTTTTCTTTTGTCGCGAACAGGCCATTTCTGGGCATCTCTGATTGTTCCAACACTCCTGAGATTAATCCCCGGCACCAGGAGGCTTTCATTGTTGCTCTCAATCAGGTAGGAAAAAGGGAGTGAAGAGGTGTCAGGGTTTTTATAATGGCGACCCATAACCAGGGTATAAGGGCCAATGCGAGCGGGCCATAACAGGTATGAGTCGCTGGTGGTCTTGGAACCTCTTTCCATTATTCCCTGGTGAATAGGGCCAAGTTTGTACATATGATTACTCTGGTTTGACCCGCTGCCGGCATTCATAAACGAAAATATCCCGGCAATAAGAAGAGTCGATTTATGATGAGTAACAGTGTAAGGTCCTGCAAATATTGAACAGGCTTCGCCGTGATAACCTCCGCAATTGGCAAAAAACAGTGAATTCTCGGCCGAATAATGTTTTGAAAGGACGCATCCCTGCCCAATAAAGCATTTATCGACCAGAGTCGATTCCGAAACAACGGATCCTGAACAGATAATAAAATGTTCCATTATTACGCCGGGTCCGATAAAAACCGGATCCTCGGCGCAGCTGTTAACAGATCCCTCATTCAGTTTTATTGCTCCGTCGGCACGACTGAAAGGACTAAATCTCACATTACGAATATTACTGCAGTTAAATATCCTGGAATTATATCCAATTGTGCCTTTATCTGACATTAACGTGGCGGCATAATCATCGACCATATTCTCTATAATGTTAACTGCCTCACTCCGGTGACGGTAAAGCGCAATTATATAAGCTTCATGGGCTGAAAGCCTGTCCCACATTTTAACAGCCCTTCCTCCTGTTTCATTGAGCACTGCAACGGAGAGACCATTCCCAAAAGTTGACCTGCCCTGTGTGTGA
The DNA here is from genome assembly GCA_963815075.1 of uncultured Bacteroidales bacterium. GTDB lineage: Bacteria > Bacteroidota > Bacteroidia > Bacteroidales > VadinHA17 > LD21. The sequence goes on along the minus strand of CAWFFK010000014.1, from coordinate 65,908 downwards.
ATTTTCCCGCAGTTCTTTATTACAGCCTTATCTTCAATGTTGTAATTTGCTATGTAATCACCTATATTACTGATTATTACATTTGACCCTACAGTACAGTTATGAAGCCGTGCATTATATATTCCGCCAGCCATCACAACGCCTGACTCATCAATAAACGGATCGGTAAAAATGCCTAGTAAGATGTCACCCGAGAATATTACATTAACACAATGAGCAGGGTTAAATCCATCGAGGACCTTCACCCTGTTCCAGTCGTCGCATCGGCAATTATTAAGTTTCAGGAGTTCAATTTCCGACGAAGTTAAGTTGCGATATTCCAGAACCGGTTTCATAATTATGTAATAGATTCCTTTGTGTGCCTTTGTGCAAACCTTCGTGTCCTTTGTGGTTAATTAGAATTCATTATACCACAAAGGGTCATAAAGTACATCACAAAGTAACACAAAGGGAAAAATTCAAAAAATATATTTCTTTAAAATCCCCCGGGGGGATGGATTATTAATTTATTTTATTCGACCGTTACCGATTTAGCAAGATTCCTGGGCTGATCCACATCGCATCCCCTTAAAACAGCAATATGATAAGACAGCAGCTGAAGAGGGATAACTGTGAGCAATCCTGAAAATGCCGGAAGAGTCTCAGGAACTTCAAGAACATAATCGGCCATTTTCCTGATAAGCTCATCCCCTTCTGTAACAATAGCGATAACCTTTCCTTTCCTTGCCTTTATCTCCTGTATATTACTGATTATTTTTTCGTAGGTATCATCCTTGGTTGCAACCACCACAGCCGGCATATTATCATCAATCAGTGCAATTGGACCATGCTTCATTTCAGCTGCCGGATAACCCTCTGCATGAATATATGAGATCTCCTTCAGTTTAAGTGCTCCTTCCAGTGCAACAGGGAAGAGGTAGCCTCTTCCCAGGTAAAGAGCATTATGGGTATTCTGAAAGACCTTTGCCAGTTCCAGGGCCTGGTCGTTAACTTCTAGTGCCTTTTCAATCTTACCCGGGATTGATGCCAGCTCGGTTATCAAACCCTTATAAGCAGCATCAGAAATGATCCCTTTTTTATGTCCTACAACAAAAGCCATCATTGCAAGAACAGTTACCTGTGTTGTAAAAGCCTTGGTTGATGCGACACCAATTTCAGGTCCTGCATGAGTATATACTCCTGCATCTGTTTCGCGCGGTATGCTGCTGCCAACCACGTTACATATTCCAAGAACTTTAGCGTCCTTTTCCTTTGCCAGCCTGACAGCAGCCAGAGTGTCGGCGGTTTCTCCGCTCTGGCTTATTGCAATAACAATATCCCCTTTCTTAATGATCGGGTTTCTGTACCTGAATTCCGAAGCATACTCAACCTCAACGGGAATGCGGGTATACTCTTCAAAAAGATATTCACCGAGGAGCCCGGCATGCCATGAAGTTCCGCAGGCAATAATTATAATCCTTTCAGCTTCGGAGATAGTATCGAGCAGGTTGTGAAGACCGCCTAACATTATCCCCGAGTTATCGGGCAGTACTCTTCCCCTGAAAGTATCATGTATAGCTCTGGGCTGTTCAAATATCTCCTTTAACATGAAATGAGCAAATCCCTCTTTATCAATTTCTCCAATCTTGAGGTCAAGTTCCTTAACTTCGGGCTGGAACTTTTCAGTCCGGATCGTTTTCAGTATAAGTTCATCTTTTTTAATAATAGCAATATCGTCATCTTTGAGGTAAATCACTCTCTGGGTATACTCAACAATTGGCGTGGCATCGGAAGCAACGAAGTTTTCACCTTCTCCCACCCCGATAACCAGGGGACTTCCCTTTTTTGCAGCAAACAGTTTATCCGGTTCCCGGGTGCAGATTATGACCAGGCCATAAGCTCCTTCAACCCTGTTAAGTGCAAGTGTAATTGCCTGTTCCGCGGTAAGATCACCTTCGAGATACATGTGTTCGATAAGATTGGCAAGAACTTCGGTATCTGTCTGGCTTACAAATTTGATATTACGGCTCTCGAGATGTTTCTTAAGAGTGGCATAATTCTCAATGATACCATTATGGACTACAACAAAATTACCTTTGTAGGAGGCCTGGGGGTGAGCATTAAGCTCATTAGGCTCACCGTGAGTGGCCCACCTGGTATGCCCCATTGCTGTTGTACCGTTAAAACTTGATTTATTCACCATTGCTTCAAGATCTTTCACTCTGCCTGCACATTTAAAGATCCTGGTTTCACCGTTAACAATGGCCATCCCTGCTGAGTCGTATCCGCGATATTCAAGCCTCTTCAACCCACTAATAATTATTTCACGGGCTGCTTTCGATCCTATATAACCAATAATTCCACACATAATGAAAAGGTATTAAATCATCATGGGCGAAATTAGTAATTTTGGTTCACAAAATCTAGAACTTGGTATAGGTAAATTCGAATTTAACGGGCGTTTTGCTACCGTTAGCTTTCAGAAGCACATTTTTTGTCCCTCCCCCGAGAAACAATTCAAGCTCAGGTTTTATAGTATCTGCGGTATCGTCGAAATACCTCTGTACAAATTCAGCAAGGTTGAAATTATATAAATTGTTTAATGTGTCGAGAGTCCCGTCATAAAATGAATGGTATGAATCGAGATTAAAATCAGGAACCAGATATTTATTGCCCTCAGTTGTCTGATACCTGATATACATTACGGAAGGTACTGTAGAGGCACTATACTGAAACCCATCGAGGTAGACAGGAACGATCAGTTTTGCCCTGTTGACCGCAATGTTATTAAAATATGCATCACTTTTAAGATTTGCAAGTCCGGGTAATGAGATCTTTGTAAAAGCACCGTTCATGGACTGCACATATGTAAGAGTATCCAGGTATCCATCATTTATATGACTGATCCTGAGGGGTGCGGTGGCAGTTGAAAAATTAAAATTGAATTTATTAAACGAAGCGTTAAGATTTACAGCATCCAGAATGAAGTAGTACTGTTTTGCAATGCCATCGGGATCGTGCATGAACACAACAAAATAATTCGAATAATAGCCGAGAGAATTAGGAGCTACACTTAAAGAAAGAAGCGGTGGATCAGCGTCGGGTTCCATCCGGAACAGCAATCCTTTGAAATAGGCTCTGAAATCGGGTTTTGTGGTACTGTAAAATAACTGTGAGGTATCGCGCAGTATATAATTGCCGAAATCTATCCCGTCTCCGGGCAGTCTGACCTGAATATCGTTTATTGTATCGGGCTTAAGCTGTGGAAGTTCAATATCAGCCACTTCAAACCCGGTAGTATCAACTTTGGTATTTGAATAGTATGGCTTATTGGTATAAATTTCATCTGCTATTTCCGAGATCTTTATTTTATGCAATATACCAACGCCACCACCTTTTACATCGAGCAGATGCAGAAATAATTTAACCGAATCCACAACAAAAGGCTGATCGTCCCATGCACTACCAAGCCTTATCTGCGTAACAAATGCAGCCGTGGTCGTACCAAAATATGAATCATATAAAGTGCCGAGGAATGAAGTCGAGGGATTATCAGTTCGCACCGAATCACTGAAATTTGTATATGACCTTGAACTCAGAGTATCGATCGATTTAATTGTGACAAAATCACTGCCCGGCAGAAGGGAATTCCCTATTTTTGTGGGGTCTTCCAGACAGGAGGTTATGAAAAAAGCCACCAATGCAAAAATTGTCAGGCGGAATATTTTATTTATTTGATGAGATACAGAACTGTGTCTGCGGGTAAGTCTTGAATTATGATAACATCTGGTCATAAAAGTCATTATAGGCATCAATATATTCGGTTTCATCTTTGTAAGGGAGAACCGGTTTGTTAATTGTTCTGATATAATTGGTCAACTCCTCATTTATTTTTTCACTACCGATAATGATCCCATCGGAATACTTAATAGCCAGTTTTGACACATTGACAAAATCAGGGTTTTTAACCATTTTAAGATTCTCACCGTCTATTCCGTCGAAACGCAGTTTATCAGCGAATGTTGATCTAAACGGAGTTTTAAAATCATTATTGTAAATGGAATAGATTATTTTATAATTATGGAACAATGGATCATCGTTGTAGATGCTGCGAAGATAAACCGGCACCAGTGCCGACATCCATCCATGGCAATGAACAATATCAGGGGCCCAGCGAAGTTTTTTAACTGTTTCAATAACACCGCGGGCGAAAAACAGTGCCCGTTCATCATTATCTTCAAATTCACGTCCCGAAGCATCGCTTATAATATGTTTTCTCTGAAAATAATCGTCATTGTCAATAAAATAGACCTGCATCCGGGCCGATTGAATTGAGGCTACTTTTATAATGAGAGGGTGATCGGTGTCGTCAATTATAAGATTCATCCCTGAGAGACGGATGACCTCATGAAGCTGGTTCCTTCTTTCATTAATACAACCATACCTTGGCATAAAAGTCCGGATCTCTTTGCCCCTTTCCTGGATGCCCTGCGGGAGAAACCTTCCGATCTTCGACAACTTCGTTTCACCTAAGTATGGAGTGATCTCTTGTGAAATGAATAATACCTTCCTACTTTCCATTTACCTTCCTGGATATACCATTTCGATTCAACGTGCAAAGATAGTAAAAAATTATGAGATAATAAAAATGCATACAATCAACATAATCTGACCTGTGCGGGCGTAAAGTGGTAGAAAATCCTATTAAGTTTGTAAAAAATCTGAAGAATGAAAGTTATAAATACAGTAAAGGAGATACAAAAACGAATCCATGAAATCAACCCTTTTCCTCTGGGTTTTGTCCCAACAATGGGTGCTCTTCACGAAGGGCATATCTCACTTGTTGAAAGTGCAGTGGATAAGTGTCCCCTGGTAGTGGTCAGTATTTTTGTGAATCCCACGCAGTTCAACGATAAAAATGATCTCAAAAACTATCCGCGGAACATTGAAGATGATCTTGCAATACTTTCGAACATACTTCGCGGGAATGATATTGTATTTACACCTGACACTGAAGAAATCTATCCTGAAGAAGATAAGAGAAAATTCAATTTCGGTAATCTCGATCTTGTAATGGAAGGTCTTCACAGGCCCGGGCATTTTAACGGAGTGGGGCAGGTAGTAAGCAGGCTATTTGAAATTGTAACTCCCGACATTGCCTGGTTCGGGCTCAAAGATTTTCAGCAGGTTGCCATCGTAAAAGAGCTGGTCAGGCAAACCGGCAATAAAGTGAAAATAGTTACCAGCCCGATCATTCGTGAAAAGGATGGCCTTGCGATGAGCAGCAGGAACCGGCTTCTTGATCCTGATATCAGAAGACGTGCTTCTGTAATTTATAATACTCTTCGCTCCGCATCGGAAATGATAATCCGGCATGACATATCTGAAATAAAATCTTTCGTTGAAAATAAAATAAACAATGAACGTGGTTTCAGTGTCGAATATTTTGAAATTGTGGACGATACTGAATTGATCCCTGTTGTCGGAAAAAACGAAATTAATAAAGAGAAGCTCTATTTCGGATGCATAGCCGTTAAGGCAGGAAATATTCGTCTGATAGATAATATTGAATTTAGGTTGGTCTGAAACAAAAGGTTAATTACCTTTGCAGCGGAGTTAACATCAACAAGATATCCTGAAATGTTAATAGAAGTATTAAAATCGAAGATCCACAGGGTTACCATTACGGGTGCAAACCTGAATTACATGGGAAGCATTACAATTGATGAGGATCTTATGGACGCAGCCAATATAATTGAAAACGAAAAAGTACAGGTTTTAAATTTAAATAACGGTGAGCGTCTTGATACCTATGTTATTAAAGGGAAGAGAGGATCAGGAGATGTCTGCCTTAACGGTGCCGCTGCCCGAAAAGTTATTGTGGGTGACATAGTGCTTATAGTCTCATTTGCGATGCTTGACTTTCAGGAGGCAAAGTCATTCAGTCCAACAGTTGTATTCCCCGATACAAAAACAAATAAACTGATCTGAAATTGAGAAGAGGTGTTTTACAGGCTCTCAAGTTTCTGGCTTTCCTTATTGTCGGAATTGCACTGCTCTGGGCTGCTTTTCATGATGTAAATTTTAAGAAGCTTCTTGTCGACCTGAAGCAGGCCAATTATTCCTGGCTTTTCCTGTCGCTTCTTTTTGGTCTTTTTGCTTATGTCAGCAGGGCCAGGAGATGGATACTTCTTATCAATCCTCTTGGATTCAAACCATCTTTGAAAAACTCTTTTTACGCTTTGATGACCGGTTACCTGGCAAACCTCGCCTTACCGAGGGTAGGTGAAATAACACGATGTGTCGCCCTGGGGAAAAAAGAAAAAATACCTGTCGATCAGCTTATAGGAACAGTAGTAATTGAAAGAACTATCGATTTCCTTTCACTCCTTTTAATAATGATCTACCTGATCTTTACAAGCAGTGACCAGATTAACATCTTTCTCAAAGACAGTATCCTATTGCCAATACAGGAAAAAATATTCTCCGTATTCGGAGTAACCTGGATACTCTGGGTTATCCTGTTTACGTTGATGATAATAGCACTGTTCCTGATGATCCTTTATAAAAAGAATCTGAGGAAAATAAGGTTTTTCTCGAAGATGTTCGACCTTGCCAGGGGTATTATCAACGGACTCAAATCAATAACAAGCCTGGAAAGAAAAGGGGAATTTATTTTTCTTACCATTTTCATATGGATCAACTATGCACTTATGACCTGGGTTGTGGTCTTTTCCATCAAAAGCACATCTGATCTTACTTTCGGTGACAGTATATTCCTTCTTGTAATAGGGGGCCTTGCCATGTCGGCACCGGTTCAGAGCGGACTTGGAGCTTTTCACTATATAATTTCACGGGGTCTTCTTTTTGTAAAGGGCATCCCTCTCGAGGACGGACTGGTTTATGCTTTGCTCACCCATGAATCTCAGTTGATATTTGTTGTAATTGTGGGGACTATTTCATTCTTTATTATTTTCAAAAAAGAAAATAAGGCAGAAAAATCCTGAGTATATTCTATTTTTGTTTTTTCTTCACTTGGTGTAACTTCGTGCCCTGGAGTCTTAGTGGCAGAAAAAATGCCACCAAGACTCCAAGACTCCAAGAATTCACCAAGAAAATTGATGAATTGAATTTTCTTACAAAAATTATGGCCAAAAGTAAAACAGTATGGGTTTGTCAGAACTGCGGTGTTGAATCGGCAAAGTGGATAGGCCGGTGCCCTTCATGCAAAGAGTGGAACACCTATCACGAAGAGATCATTGCTCCTGCTACTTCGCGCGATACAGGTTTTATTATGAATCAGGAAAAAAGGAAGCCTGAACTTCTCGATAATATCGAAGCCAGTGAAAATGGCCGTATGAAAACAGGGATATCGGAACTTGACAGGATACTTGGCTCCGGTATCGTAAGCGGTTCTCTTATTCTCCTTGGAGGCGAACCGGGTGTGGGAAAATCAACGCTTGCCCTTCAGCTTGCACTGTCCCTGAAAGGGAAAAAGATCCTTTATGTTTCGGGTGAAGAGAGTGAGGAGCAAATCAGCCTCAGGGCTCAGAGGATGAAGAATTCAAATCCGCAGTGCTATATCCTCAGTGAAACTGACCTCGAGAGCATACTTACCCATGCAGAAAACATTAAACCGGGGTTAATAATAATTGATTCGATACAGACCATGAATAATGCGATGCTCGAGTCATCGCCCGGTTCTGTTACCCAGGTGAGGGAATGTGCTGCACAGCTTCTGAAATATTCAAAAATAACCGGCATTCCGGTTTTCCTTATTGGACATATCACGAAGGATGGAACACTTGCCGGACCAAAGGTGCTTGAACATATTGTAGATGTGGTTCTTTATTTTGAGGGAGATAACAATTATGTGTACCGTATACTGCGGTCCGTTAAAAACAGGTTCGGATCAACATCTGAAATAGGCATTTTTGAAATGATTGAGACTGGCTTAAGGGAAGTAGACAATCCTTCGGAAATGTTTATTAACCAGCATGATGAACCGCTGAGTGGCATTTCCATAGCTGCCACGGTCGACGGATTAAGACCATTTCTGATTGAAACACAGGCTCTGGTCAGCAGTGCTGTTTACGGAACACCTCAAAGAAGCTCCACAGGATTTGACATTCGAAGGCTGAATATGCTTCTGGCGGTACTTGAAAAGAGAGCAGGTTTCAGGCTTGGCATAAAAGATGTTTTTCTGAATATTGCAGGCGGTATAAAAGTCAGTGATCCGGCAATAGATCTGGCAATAATTAGCGCAGTATTATCGTCCAATCTTGATATCCCTATCGGAAGGGACACCTGTTTTACCGGAGAGACGGGACTTTCGGGAGAGATAAGGCCCGTTTCGCGGATTGAACAGCGAATACGTGAAGCCTCCAAAATGGGATTTACAAAAATTTATATATCAAAATATCACAGGAATATCCAGCTGAAAGGGCTTAATATTGAAGTAATAGCTGTTGCCAAGATAGAGAACCTGGTAAGGTCGTTGTTTGGTTAGAACAACCCACGGCTCAAGACGCACGACGCACGGAAAACCATTTAAGAATAAAAATTTAAAATTAGACTCCGGGAGCCGGATGCCGGTAGCCGTGAGTCGTAAGCCGTGCTGCGCCGTTTTAGTACTTCACCCTGCGTGAATTATCACCACGTGTATCGTTTTTCTTCACTTTATCGCAGTCGAGTTCTATATTGAAATTAGCCGGACGTTCAAATTCATCTGCTTCCATGATTCCAAGAACAGGATCGTCATATATCTTTCTGAGGAATATTGCCATGATCGGGAGTGCCATATTGGCTCCCTGTCCTTCACTGAGTGTCTCAAAATGGATAGCCTGATCTTCCCAACCGCTCCAGACACCTCCCACAAGGTTTGGTGTAACACCCATGAACCAGCCATTCGAATGATTCTGGGTTGTTCCTGTTTTACCACCAATCTGGTTCCTGAGGTTATAGGGTGCCAGCCTCATTCTAATAGCTGTTCCCCGTGAAACAACATTCTGAAGGAGATTCAGCATAAGATATGCCTGATCTTCACTCAGAACCTCGTCAACTCTGGGAGTGAATCTGGATATAACGTTCCCGTTCTTATCCTCAATCCTTGTGACATACATTGGCTTAGTATATACTCCTTTATTTGCAAAAGTGCCATAAGCCCCGACCATCTCTTCGAGCTTCACATCGGAGGTACCCAGAAATATTGACGGAACCGGGTCTATAAAACTCCTTATTCCCATTCTGTGCATCAGGTCAACCACTGCCGAGGGTTTGAATTGCTGCATCAGCCATGCGGATATATAGTTTTCCGACTGGGCCAGCCCCCAGGCAAGTGTTACCATTTTGCCATGGTATTCCTTAGGTCCGGAGCTTCGAGGAGTATAGACCGAATCATTGGGGAGAATAAAAGATCTTGGAATATCTTCCACTTCATAACATGGTGAATATCCGTTCTGCATGGCAATAGTGTAGAGGAAAGGCTTAATCGTACTTCCTATCTGCCTTTTTTGCTGTGTTATTCCGTCCCATTTGAAATACTTGAAATTAGGACCGCCCACATATGCTTTTACATAGCCATTGTGGGGATCCTCGACCATGAAAGCTGAACGTATAAAGTATTTATAATACCGTATGGAATCGAGTGGCGTCATTATGGTATCCCTTTCACCTTTCCAGGAAAAGACTCTCATTTTTACTTTTGTATTAAAGGCCAGCATGATGGAATCCTCAGAAACGCCCCTGGCCCACATTATATTATACCTGTAACTCTGCTTAACTGATGCCATTAACAGATCATCCACTTCTTTTTTTGTCAGGTCATTGGAATAGGGAGGATTCCTGAACCCCCTGGCTCTCCTGTAAAAATCGGGCTGCATTTCTTTTGACAGATGTTCTGCTAAAGCCTCCTCGGCGAATATCTGCATCCGTGAATTTATGGTTGTATAAATTTTCAATCCGTCCCGGTACAGGTCGTAATAAGATCCGTCAGCTTTTTTATTCTTGTTACACCAGCCGTACAGGGGATTGTTCTGCCAATCCCGCAATGCGTCATCGTATGAGGATTGCTGAATATATTTATTCCTGTCGGGTTCAGGTCTTCCCATAGTATACCTGATATACTCCCTCATATAGGTTGCAAGTCCGGAATTATGATCCTCAACTTTGAAATCAGTGCCGAGTGGCAGTTGCATTACCGAGTCGGCGACAGAGGATGTAAGGAACCCGTATTTTGCCATCTGTGAGAGAACTACATTACGCCGCAGGGTCATAAGATCAGGATTTCTGACAGGATTATATTTAGTTGATGCCTTAAGCATACCAATAAGTACCGCGGCCTGCTGCAGATCAAGAGAATCGGGTGTGGTGTTAAAATAAACCCTTGCAGCAGTTCGTATTCCAATGGCATTATAATTAAAATCAAACTTGTTCAGGTACATGGTTATGATCTCATTTTTTGTATAGCTTCTCTCAAGTTTTATAGCAGTTTCCCACTCCTTGAATTTAGCTACTCCAAGCTTGATCTTTCGCATGAAAGCTGAATTTCTGGTTGTGTCTCTCGGGTAGAGTTGTTTTGCCAGCTGTTGAGTAATGGTACTGCCTCCACCGGTGCTTTGCCTTAGCAGTATTGTACGAACAGCTGCACGTACAAGACCTCGCAGATCGACACCTGAATGTCTGTAATACCTTACATCCTCCGTGGCAATGAGTGCCTGGATCAGATATGGTGAAATATCCCTGAAGTTAGTCCAGGTCCGGTTCTCTATGCTTATTTTCCCCAGAAGAACACCATCCTCTGAATAGACTTCTGCAGCTAAATAATATTCAGGATTTTCAAGTTCTCTGAAAGATGGCATCGGGCCGAGCTTTTCATTTGAGATTAATATGAACAATATTAGAACAACAACGAATGGCAGGCTGAATAATGACCAGAACCAGATGAGATATTTTTTGTTGTCAGAATTGTCTTTCATTTATTTAAGAAATTTGGTCCAAAAATAGTAAATATTAAAGAATCTTGATGGTTTATTTTGAAGTTTGGTACCTAATTGATTTACTTTGTCGTCTGATAAAAGAATAAATATCTGCACAAATGAACGAAAATCTTGTAATTGTTGAGTCTCCGGCGAAAGCGAAAACTATTGAGAAGTTTCTGGGAAAAGATTTCCGTGTAGTCTCGAGTTTCGGGCATATAAGGGACCTTTCGAAAAAGAATCTTGGCATTGATATTGAGAAGGATTTTGCTCCTGCCTATGAGATCCCTAAAGAAAAGGCAAAGGTTGTGAGTGAGCTGCGTAAAGCGGCAGCTGATTCCAAGAACATATGGATTGCTTCTGATGAGGACCGTGAAGGAGAAGCGATAGCATGGCATCTCGTAAATGTTCTTAACCTCGACCTTTACACAACAAAAAGAATTGTTTTTCATGAAATAACAAAGGAAGCGATCTCCAACGCCATTGAGAACCCACGGCAGGTTGATATGAATCTTGTCAACTCACAGCAGGCCCGCAGAATTGTGGACAGGCTTGTCGGTTTTGAGATATCACCGGTTCTGTGGAAAAAGGTTCAGCCGGCATTATCGGCAGGACGGGTACAATCAGTTGCAGTGCGTCTCCTGGTGGAGAGGGAAAGAGAGATCATTGCATTTAAATCTGAGTCATCATTCAGGGTTTCTGCTATTTTCAGGATTGATTCTTCAAATGGTGAAAATGCTATTCTGAGAGCTGAGGCTTCCAAAAGGTTTCCCGACAAAAAAGAGGCAATGAAATTTCTTGAATTGTGTGACCTGTCAAAATATTCCATTGCCAGTATTTCCATTAAGCCGGGTACCCGTTCTCCTGCGCCGCCATTCACAACATCCACGATGCAACAGGAAGCTTACCGCAAGCTTGGATTTTCTGTTTCACAAACGATGGCTGTAGCCCAGAAACTTTACGAAGCCGGTAAAATTACGTACATGAGGACCGATTCGACCAATCTTTCGAAACTTGCGCTTTTTAAATCGCGTGAAATGATTATCTCGGAGTTCGGTGAAAAATACTCAAGGACCAGGCAGTTTAAGACAAAATCAAAAGGAGCTCAGGAGGCCCATGAGGCTATCCGTCCTGCTTATCTCGATCATCCGACAACTGTCGGGAGCCAGAATGAGAAGAAGTTATATGAGCTTATCTGGAAGAGAATGGTTGCCTCGCAGATGGCAGATGCCGAGATAGAGAAAACCACCATTTCAATTGACATGGATAATTCTCCCGTAACATTCCAGGCCAACGGAGAAGTAATTAAATTTGACGGGTTTTTAAAAGTATATGCGGAGTCGACAGATCAGGAAAACGGAGATGAAGAGAGGTATGTTATTCCACCAGTTGTTAAAGGAATGCCGCTATTGTATGATAATATCACTGCAACACAAAAATACACCTCACCTCCACCAAGATATACAGAAGCCAGCCTTGTTAAAAAGCTTGAAGAGCTGGGTATAGGTCGTCCTTCAACTTACGCACCGACTATTTCAACAATACAGAACAGGGGATATGTATCTCGTGAAGACCGTCCAGGCGAAAAAAGGCAGATAGAGATAATTTCTCTGAACAATGGGAAGCTTGCATCTACAACAAAAACCGAAATTGCAGGAAAAGAAAAGTCAAAACTCTTTCCCCAGGACATAGGCATGATAGTTAATGACTTTCTTATTGAGAATTTTTCAGAGATTGTCGATTACCACTTTACGGCAGAGATCGAAGAACAGTTTGATGAGATTGCCCTCGGGAAACTCAAATGGACAGGGATGCTTGATAATTTTTATTCCCCTTTTCATAAAACAGTTATAAATACTCTGGAAAAGAGAGAGAGAAAAACCGGAGTGAGGGTGCTCGGAAACCATCCGGATACGGGTGAACCGATAACCGTGAGGATGGGAAGATTCGGACCCATAGCACAGATTGGGGAATCGGGTAATGGTGAAAAACCAAGGTTTGCCAGCCTTTCAAAGAGCCAGCTTCTTGAAACGATAACTCTCGAAGAGGCCCTTAATCTTTTCCGTCTCCCACGGTCTTTAGGAGATTATGACGGGGAAGATATGGTAGTAGGGATTGGTAAGTTCGGACCCTACGTTAGGTATAAGAATAAATTTTACTCACTGAAAAAAGGTGTGGATGACCCTTATACTATTACTGTTGAAAGAGCTATTGAGATTGTTCTGGAGAAAAATGAAAACGATAAGAAGAAGGTCCTTAAAGACTTCGGCGATATAATGCTTCTTAACGGGAGATATGGCCCTTACCTGTCGAAGGACAAGCTAAATTACAGGCTCCCAAAAGGCACAGATACCGGGAAACTTACAAAAGACGATTGCATCAGGATAATTGAAAACAGCGATAAAAACAAGAAGAGTTCTTAAATATTATGGTAGACCTTAATGACTATTTGAATCCTGTAAGTATTGAGGAACCAGATTTTGAGCAGATGACTGCACAGGCCGGGTTTCCTCATAATATCTCCATACATACAGAAAATGGACCCCTGAAGGATTTCAGCAAATACAAGATTGCTATTCTTGGAGTACCCGAGGGCCGAAATTCCTCTAATACAGGCTCGGCAAAAGGGCCCGACAGCATCAGGAGCCAACTCTACAGGCTGGCAAAAATACCAGGGAAACTTAAGATCATCGACCTCGGAAACATGAAACAGGGCATTACTTTCAACGATACCCTTGCAGGCCTGACCGACATTCTGCTGTTTTTGATGAATGAGGATCTTTTCCCGGTAATAATAGGAGGAAGCAGTGCGCTTATCCCGGCTATAGATATGGCTATGTCGAAGAATAAAACAAGGTACACATTAACTGCAGTCGATCCGAGAATTGATTTCAGCAGCGAAAGAAAAGTACCTGATTCCTTCAATTATCTTAATTCTATCATAAATAATAATAAAAGTACTTTTGACCATTATATTAATATAGGTTACCAGACCTATCTTAATGATCAGCAGGTTATTAATCGATTTCTTAAGCAAAAAGCAGAACTGGTCAGGATAGGGGATGTCAGGCAATCGATTCATCTTACTGAACCTCTGTTCAGGGATTCAGAAGTTGCTGTTTTTGATATTTCATCTGTAAGGCAATCTGATGCACCGGGTACAATAAGCCCTTCTCCTAATGGATTTTATGGAGAGGAAATCTGTCTTTTATCAAGGTATTCAGGAATATCCGACAAGATCAGGATATTCGGTCTGTTCGATGTCAATCCTGAGTTTGACATCAGATCGCATACAACAGGGCTTGCTGCTCAGATAATATGGTTTTTCCTTGAAGGTTTTTCACAAAAACAGTATGAGACTCCTGTTCTGAGTGTCAGCCATTCCGGACGATTTATTAAATATCATGTAAGGATTACCGATCTTGAAGACGATCTTATCTTTGTTAAAAGCAATCTTACTGACAGATGGTGGATGGAAATATCTGCAGAAAAAGATCAGAATCATTATATTGCCTGCTCCCATGAAGATTATCTCATGGCTAACCGTAATGAAGTACCTGAGAGATGGGTTAGAGCCGTTGAAAGATTAAGGCCCTGACCGGGCATTAAAAAATTGCACAGGATTTCAGGTCCTGAAAACCATAGTTTTATAATTGCAGCAATTATTCGTCTAACATACGGGCACGCTCGTCAAAATAGATATTCAGATACTTTAAATAAATACCAGTAAATTTGTTTACGATTTATAATTTTATTTATTTTACTGATTCAACGAAACTGCAAAACACCATTAATTAAAGAAATGAAAAAGCTTAGTGTTGCATTTCTTTTTTTAGTTATTCTGATACAACAGGGATTTTCTCAACAGGATCCGGTTGCAAGTCATTATATGTTTAATACATTGACATATAACCCCGGAGCAGCAGGTACTTCAGGTATGATATGTGCCACTGCCCTTAGTCGTCAGCAGTGGGTTGGCTTTAAGGGAGCGCCCACAACGACAGTTTTTAATATAAGCGCTCCCGTATCCCCTTTTCATATCAGCAGTGGGGTTGGCTTGCTGGTTCAAAGCGATAATATAGGATTCGATAAAGACATAAATCTTTCAGCTTCCTATTCCTACATTATGAGTTTAGGTACCGGGAAGCTGGGTATTGGAATAAATCTGGGCATGCTTGATAAGACACTTGATCCGACATGGGAAATCCCTACAGGAGATGTACATACACCTGCATCGGGAGACCCCCTGATACCTGAGAACAAAGAGAGTTATGTTGCTTTCGATGCCGGGTTAGGTGTATATTACAGGACTGATAAGTATTATGCAGGGTTATCGGTTACTCACATCAACCAGCCGGTAATCAGGTATTCAAAAGGGACACCATATGTAAGCAGAAACTATTATCTGACAGCCGGTTATACACTCCAGCTTCCTAATCCGTCATTAGAATTGCTGCCATCTGTATTTGCCTATAGTGATGGAAAGGTTGTCCAGTTCTGTGTTACTTCTTTAATCAGATACAATAAAAAAGTATGGGGCGGCGTTTCATACAGAGCCGGTGATGCCCTGATCGGTATGATTGGATTGGAACTTTATAACGGACTCCGGCTTGGATATTCTTATGACTTTACTTTGTCGGACATAAGGAAGAGCAGTGGCGGCTCTCATGAATTCATGGTTAACTATTGTTTCGACCTTAGCCTGGGCAAGAGTTCTATGAAATATAAAAGTATCAGATTTTTATGAATATTGAAAAAATTTAACTTACTTGCATTATAAAATTTGAAAGTATTATGAAAAAGATAACCCTATCTGCTCTAATATTAATATTCCTTTTAACTGGCTGTGGCTCTTCAAATAACGGAGAACTGACCGGAGTCCAGGGAAGGAAGAAATTTTTTGAACCGGAACCTCTTGAGATGGCTTTCATCCCAGCAGGGAATTTTATGATGGGTCCCAGTGACCAGGATGCTGTATTTGCAATGAACAGCATATCAAAATCTGTTACAATTGAAGCATTCTGGATGGATCAGACTGAAATGACAAATAACAAATATCGCCAGTTTGTATCCTATGTCCGCGATTCTATCCTCAGGACAAAATTGGGTGATGCAGGTATTGCAGACAGGGATTATTTCGTGGTAGACAGGGATAAGAATGTTATTGAACCGCATGTCATCAACTGGGATGAGAAGGTCGATCCCAAAGACGAGGATACAAAAGCAGTTATTGAAGAAATGTATTATCCTCCTGAAGAGAGATTCAACGGGAAGAAGCAGGTTGATGTAAGAAAGCTCAATTATTCATATTTCTGGGTTGATTATCAGCAAGCTGCAAAAGCGGTCTATAAATATAATGACGCTGAGAAAACATCAGGTAAGTATGAAGGGCAGATTACAAATCTTGATGGTAGCCATACCGATATTAAGGACCGTTCTTCTTTCATTAAGCATAATCTCATAAATGTTTACCCCGATACTCTTTGCTGGATCAGGGATTTTACCTATTCCTTCAACGACCCTCAGGCTTCACTTTATTTCTGGCATCCATCCTTCGATAATTACCCGGTAGTGGGCGTATCGTGGGTACAGGCAACCGCATTCAGTATCTGGAGGACCGATTATATGAACACAGCCCTCAGGAAGAACGGAGTTGCTGATGTACAGGAATACAGGTTGCCGCTTGAGACGGAGTGGGAGTATGCTGCAAGAGGCGGACTTGACCTTTCGATGTATCCATGGGGCGGTCCTTATACCCGAAACTATAAGGGATGCTTCCTTGCCAACTTCAAACCATTACGCGGAAATTACATCGACGATGGCAACGTATATGCAGGAAAAGTCGGATCATACGCACCTAACGAATTTGGCCTTTATGATATGTCGGGAAACGTTTCGGAATGGACCCGCTGTGCTTATCATCCATCAGCTTACATTTTCGAGCACGATCTGCAGCCAAACTATGAGTATAATGCAACACCTCAGGATCCTCCGGTTATGAAGAGAAAGGTTATCCGCGGGGGTTCCTGGAAGGATATAGCCTATTTTCTTCAAACCAGTGCAAGAGATTATGAATATCAGGATTCTACAAAACCTTATATTGGTTTCCGTAACGTAAGGTCTTATATTGGGGTAAATTAAATATTTTGAAATAATCTTAAAATAATCAGGTATATGAGCCTAGCAGAATTAGTACAAAGCAGCGGGTGGAAAAACTTCATCGCTAAACTTTACGGTTTAGGTGCTTCAGTAGTTATTATTGGTGCCCTTTTCAAAATACAGCACTGGCCACTGGCTGGCACCATGCTTACTATTGGCCTTCTTACCGAATCAGTAATCTTCTTCTTTTCGGCTTTCGAACCATTGCATGAGGAGGTTGACTGGTCACTGGTATATCCTGAGCTTGCAGGAATTCCTGAAGATGAAACACCGGAACTGGCTGCCCAGGGAGGCGGTTATGCAGGGGGCGGTGTTGCCGGAGGCGGATATATCGGAGGTGGCTTTGGTGGAACCGGTACAGGTACCGGTACCGGTCGTGGTGGCGGTGGATATGGCGGCGGCGGATATGGCGGTGGTGCCGGTGCAGCTGCTTTGGCAAAATTTGATGAGATGCTGGAAAACGCAGAGATCTCTCCCGACCTGTTTCAGAAGCTGGGAGTTGGCATGAAAAAACTCAGCGAATCGACAGCCAACATGAACACAATGGGCGATATCTCAGCCGCTTCTTCAAGATATATGAATACCATTAACGGCGCAACTGATTCTCTCGGTAAACTGTCCGAATCATATCAGTCCACTGCCAAGCTTATCAATGAAACAAGTTCCACATATCGCAACATGGCTGATTCTTTTTCAGTAATTGAAGTTGGAGGAAAATCATACCAGCAACAGCTTGAATCTCTTAATAAAAACCTGTCCGCTTTGAATACTGTTTATGAACTCCAGAGAAAAGGAGCAGACGAACATATAAAAGAATCAGAAAACCTGTATAAAGGAATTCAGAATATAATAAAAGATCTCTCGGAATCAGCTGGTGACACTAAAAAGTATCGCGAACAGATAACAAGACTGAATGATAATCTGTCAGCATTAAATAATGTATATGGAAATATGCTTGCTACAATGAATGTTAAATAACGTGGCATTTTTTTATCTAACTAAACAACTTGTATAATGGCTCACGAAAGGCTATCTCCACGGCAAAAGATGATCGGTATGATGTACCTGGTGCTCACTGCCATGCTTGCACTTAACGTATCAAAAGAAGCCATTGAAGCATTTAAAAAAGTTGACAAAGGACTCACTCAGACAGTCGAAAATTATGTTGCTAAAAATAATATTATTTATAAAGACTTCGACAGGGCTGATGCCGAAAACCATTTAAAAGCGGGGAAATACAAGGTTGCTGCCTATGCTGTGAAAGAAAGGGCTGATGAGGCCTCCGATTATATTCAGCAACTGAAGATCGAAATAATCAAGAAAGCTGAAAAAGATCCGGAAACACCTGCTGTTAAAGGCAATCAGATAATTATCGATAAAGTTGAAAAACATATTGATGATACAAACGTACCATCAGAAATTCTTCTCGGGGCCAACGAAAACGGGAAGGCATACGAACTCAAAAATGTTATAAATACGTATCGCGATTTCCTTCTCACCACACTTGAAGGTAAAAATCCAACAGCCGAAGAAGCCCTGAGAAAAAGTCTTAATACAGATGATGGCAGAGATCCGGATGGTCAGCCTTCGCCCTGGGCAAATCTGACATTCCAGACAATGCCCCTGATTGCCGTAATCTGTATCCTGTCGGAAATGCAGGTCAATGTAAGAAACGCCGAGACAGAAGTTCTTAACTACCTCTATACCCAGATTGATGCCGCTTCCTTTAAGTTTACCAAGCTTGATGCAATTGTAATGCCTGTCAGTTCAAATTATGTGACACTGGGAAGCGATTACGAAGCACGTGTATTTATATCTGCCACAGATTCGACTCTATTTCCGGTAATTACTGTAGGTGACAGTAAACTTCCGCTCGATGAGACCGGGAAAGGAATCTATAAGGTCAGGGCTGGTTCAGTAGGTCCTAAAAAATGGGGTGGGATAATCGCTCTGAAGGCACCTGACGGTACAACCAGGGATTTTCCTTTCGATGCGTCTTATGTTGTGGGCGAACCCAATGTTGTCGTATCTCCCACTGCCATGAACGTGCTTTATTATGGTATTGACAATCCTATTGATGTATCTGTTCCTAATGTAAGTCCTGATAAGATTAAGATAAGGGTCGTCAATGGTGAAAATAAAATAGGAAAAGTTAAAAACTCAAAAGGTGAAAACTTCAGGGGCAACTGGATAATAAAACCACTTTCTCAAACCCAGAATGTTCAGGTTATAGTTACGGCCGACATAGGCGGGAAACCGATGCAGTTTGCCCCACTTGATTTCAGGGTTAAGCCGGTTCCTCCTCCAACAGCAGTTTTTGGCGGAAAGAGTACCGGAAGTATTGCCAGGGCAACGGCTGCAGCACAGCAGGGGGTATTTGCCATAATGCCTGATTTTGATTTCGACCTGAGTTACCAGGTTACCGGATTTACATTGTTTTATACTGATAAGGGAATGGACCAGGAAGAAATAAGCAACGGCAGCAATCTTACGGCAAAACAAAAGCAGATGCTTGAAAGGATTACACGTGGAAAGAACCTGATCATTAAAGATATCAAGGCCAAGGGGCCTGACGGCATAATAAGAGATTTAAATTCTATAATTTTGAAAATTGACTAATAATAACATAAATAGCCCATCATGAATAAGAAAATTCTTTTTGGCATTATCGCTCTTACTTTTGCAGGTATGGCCAGTGGTCAGACAATTGGCGATATTTACCAGAAATCGATTCCGGATGCAAAGAAGATCAATTACCCGTATCTCAGGGAAGCAGATGTTATTTGGTCCAAGAGATATTTTCGTTTGATCGACCTGCGAGAAAAGATGAACCAGCCGTTGTATTATCCGACAGTTCCGACACTGGATGGAAGAGAGAGTTTCATCAATATAGTTCTTGATGAGATCAAAGCAGGGCGTCTGAATGCCTATGACGCCACGAATCCCAATGTCAATACAACCTATTCTGATATTGAGGTAAAAATGGGTGCCGTTGAAAAGAATGTTTCGATTACGATAAATGCATCCGGGGCAACACGTGATTCCACCATTAAGATGGATGCCAAACCTGAAGAAGTTAAAGAACTTATGCTATATGAAGAGTGGTATTTCGACAAGAAACTTTCGAAACTTGACGTGAGAATAATATCCATCGAGCCTATCTATATGGGTTTTGATGAGCAACTCGGAAGAGCAAAGAAGATAGGGTTGTTCTGGGTTAAATTCGACGAACTCAGGGATGCTCTTGCAAAGAAGGAAGTCTTTATGACTAATAACGACGCACAGAGACTTTCATATGATGACCTGTTCATGCAGAGAAGATTCGAAAGCGTTATTGTGGGAGAATCCAACGTATATAACGACAGGAAGGTCAGTGAATACGAAGTTGGTAAATCTGCCATTTTTGAGGCCGACCGCATTAAATCCGAACTTTTCAACTTTGAACACGACCTCTGGGAATATTAATCGTTTTAAAACATCACCATTCCATTATAAATGCAGAGGCGGGTCGCGGACCCGCCTCTGCATTTTTTTACCTGCCTCTGCATTTTAATATCCGCATTTACTGGTAATCATCCCCTGTTGATTTTTTCACATCCTCGAGGTATTGTTTGATGTTCTGTTCCTCCTCTTTTTTAACGATCAGGAGAACATCATCAGAATCTACAACGATATAGTCTTTCAGTCCCTGTATAACGGCAATTTTGCCGGCAGCAATATTAAATATTGTCCCTTTATTATCATAGGAATAGACATCGCCCCTCACCAGGATATTTCCCTTTTTATCGGCCGTTGAATGCTCATAAAGAGAACTCCAGGTCCCAAGGTCGGACCAGCCGATATCTGTACACATAACATACACATTATCGGCTTTTTCCATAATACCGTAATCGATAGAAATGCTCTTGCATTCGGCATAGGTCTTTCCAATGAAGTTCTTTTCAAGTTTTGTACCGTACAGGTCTTTACCTTCATCAAATACACTGAAAATATCGGGTATGTGTTTTTCAAATGCTGCCATTATTGTTTTAATATCCCAGATGAATATGCCAGAGTTCCAGTAAAAATCTCCGCTCTCAATGAAAATCCTGGCGAGGTCGATATCCGGTTTTTCAGTAAATGTTTTAACCTTAAGCAGATTTTCAAATCCCTTAACCGTTTTTTTCTGATCTGCCTGTATATAACCATAACCTGTTTCAGGTCTGTCGGGTTTTATACCGAGCGTTACAAGGCTGTCGTTCTTTTCAGCAAACTCATAACATTTCTGTATAACCTCACTAAACTTATCCTCTTTAACTATAAGGTGATCGGCAGGAGTAACAGCGATAACAGCCTCAGGGTTTTCCTTTAATATCCTGAATGTTCCATAAGCAAGACAGGGTGCAGTATTGCGGCGAAAAGGCTCCCCAAGAACACGGGAAGGATCAATACCCAGCTGCTCAACGACCAGATCAGTATGATGGGCATTTGTAACCACAAAAATATTCTTCTCGGGACATACTTTTTTAAACCTTCTGAATGTCTGCTGAATAAGAGTTTCTCCACTCCCGGTTATATCGAGGAATTGTTTTGGTCTTTCACGACGGCTCAGCGGCCAGAAACGGCTGCCTACTCCTCCTGCCATTATAATAACATACCTGTTATCCATAAGAATAGCTGTTTCTTTTTACAAATAATGCAAAGATATAATTAATTAACTCAAATTGCCTTTCAGGATTTCTTTAATTACAATCACGCAATCCACGCACATACCGAAATAACCAAAATCACTGCAACACTGTTTAGAAGCAAAATATATAATTCCAATCTTTTCAACAGATAGTGTTTTAGCAGACCGGTTGTGGAAATTTGGTAATTATTAGTAATTTTAAACTTTAATAAAACAATATTATGCTTAAGTTCCTGACTCAATTTGGAAGTTACTTCCTCCTGCTCAAGAAGGTTTTCTCAAAACCCGAGAAACCATCTTTGTACTACAGGCAAACCATGCGCGAATTTGTATATCTGGGGGTGAACTCAATAGGTATTATAGCTATTATATCCTTTTTCATGGGTGCAGTTATTACCCTGCAAACAGCTTATAATACCGAAAACCCTATTTACCCCAAATACCTTATAGGGCTCGGGTGCCGCGATTCCATGATTCTGGAATTCTCATCTTCCGTTGCCGCACTTATTCTGGCCGGGAAAGTTGGTTCCAGTATCGCTTCAGAGATAGGGACAATGAGGGTCACAGAACAAATTGATGCACTTGAGATAATGGGTGTGAATTCTGCCTCATATCTCATTCTGCCAAAAATAATTGCAACAGTTCTTTTTAATCCTTTTCTTACCCTGATCGCCATTATCATAGGAATATTCGGGGGTTGGATTGCAGGAACACTGTCGGGTGTCATCACCTCAGAGAATTTTATTTACGGCATTCAATATGACTTTATTCCTTATTATATTACCTATTCATTAATTAAAACCCTGGTTTTTGCATTTATAATATCGAGTGTGTCAGCATTCCAGGGATACTTCGTTGAAGGAGGATCGCTTGAAGTGGGACGGGCAAGCACCAAAGCAGTAGTATACAGCAGTGTACTGATCCTGATGTTCAACGTTATACTTACTCAACTCCTTCTGTCATGATAAAGGTTAAGCATTTGAATAAATCGTTTAACGGGAATAATGTACTGACCGATATCTCAGTGACATTCGATACCGGAAAGACCAACCTGATAATAGGGAAAAGCGGATCGGGCAAAACGGTTCTGCTTAAATCTATTGTGGGTCTTCATGAAATAGACAGCGGAGAAATCTGGTTTGAAAATACTCATTTTAATAAGCTCTCCTTCAATGATAGAAAAGAGATACGCAGCGAGATGGGTATGCTCTTCCAGGGAAGCGCACTTTTCGATTCCCTGACAGCTGAACAGAATGTCCGTTTTCCGCTTGATATGTTTACTGATAAAAGCAATGAGGAAAAAGAAGACAGGGTGAATTTTTGCCTGAAGAGGGTTAATATACTGAATGCTAACAAGCTATATCCGGCAGAATTGTCGGGAGGAATGAAAAAAAGGGTCGCTATCGCCAGGGCTATAGCTTTAAATCCTAAATATCTTTTCTGTGACGAACCCAATTCGGGTCTCGACCCCCTGACGGCTATACTGATCGATGCGCTTATAAAGGAGCTTACGGAAGAGTATGATATGACAACAATCGTGAATACCCACGACATGAATTCAGTTATGGAAATCGGTGAAAAAATAGTTTTTATCAGCGACGGAGAAAAATGCTGGGAAGGGAATAAAAATCAAATACTTAACTCGGATTGTGAGATACTGAATCATTTTGTGTTTGCCAATTCCCTGGCCAAGCAATTGAAGTTGACAAGAGAATAATATCTCCGGGGCCTATTCGTCAACTTCTTCGTAATCTATATATTCTCCTATCTCTTTTGAGACCTTCTTGTTCGTTTTTGTCTGACTTTCCGGTTCAGATCTTTCCGGCTGATCATCTCCCGCGCTGTATCTTATAAATGATCTGACTATAAGATAAATTATCAGGCATATTAAAAAGTAACGAAATAAAATCATATACAGTTAAATAATTATTCTACCGATACCATCGGAGTATCGTTTTTGGTTTTAACATGGTTCCCAAATACCAGGTTCAGTCCTAATCTTAAATTTATGGTATTCCAGTTAGCAGGAAGAACAATATCATTTTTATCCGAGACAATCTTATTCCAGTATACCGGTATCCTGTCAGACATGATGTAAAACTGACATGTGCCTGCCCTGACGGCAAGGCCCGCTCCAAAGTTGTCATAACGATGGTTTGTAAAGGTATAGCTCAGGCTGGCTGACAGGATATTGCTGAGGTTAGCATTTCCCGACACAGTTACGGCTTCACGTACCTGCTTTCCAACGAACCTGGTATATGATATAAGCCCGGCTGAAAATCTCTGGTTGATCATATAGTTGCCTCCTACAGTCACACCAAATGGAAGAAATGTAGTAAACGGCTTATTTGTGTTTGAAATATTTACTGAGTTTTTTAATGAATCACCCATTTCCGAAGCAAGTTCGTCAAATGTCTTTGTGCCGTTAATAACGTCAAGCAAATCAAATCCGCTGAAATCAAACTTGCTGCTGAATGTCAGATTTGTAACATCATTTTTCCACTTAATAAAGCCGAGATCTGTTATTGCGGCCGACAGGATAATATTATCGGTAAGTTCATAAGTAGCACCTATATCAATACCAAGGCCCATGTTCTTTGTACCCGAAAAGAAATTAGCATTTAACTTATTATCATCAAAAACGACGCTGTCGATAATATTTTCCCGGCTTGTGTAAAAATCTGCAGGGGCGCTTATATTGAAAGTCACATCGCCATTAAGTGTGTGTGAATAATCGTCGTTAACAGCTATGCCCAACGACTTGTTGTCTATTGAAGCGGATGCAATGCCAAACAATAATTTTCCCTTTACTCCTATGCGTAACTTATTTGTAAAATTCTTCGAAAAACCCAGTCCTATCTCATTATAAGCCATCATACTTCCTCTTAAGGACGACATATCAATGGTATGGCCAACAAATCCTTCATTCCCGTTAAGGGCAAGTTTGAAAAAATCTCCCGGTAATACAATATCTCCTTCTACGCGTCCATTGATATCGAGGAATACATAGGAATTGTTACCGACGGAGAGTCCAAAGCCAAGAAGTTGTATCATAACCTCGGGCTCAAAGGAGTTTTTATCTTTTATCTTTGATAGGAACTTATTGATGGAGGCGTTGTTATCAGGTTGCAGAAAAGTGAATAGTGAATCAGATGTCTGTTTTTTAAGGAATACATCGGAGAAATTGACGAAGTTGTTGTTTATGCTCAGATCAATGCCTGATAACGCCGGCAATCCAATATATAATGAATTAGAAGGCCTTAAGGCTGGATTCAGAAAATGGTTCTGAGGCAGGTTCATGAAGTACATGACCTGGCTGTTCTGTGAAGAAGCATCAGCAAATATCATTGCCAATATCAGAATCAGAAAATATTTTGTCTTCCCGCTCATATTATTTTCCTATAAAATATTCAATTCAGTTTTATATCAGGTTTCACTACCAGGGCAGCATTAAAATTTATCCTGTAGTCGGAATATATTTTGATATCTTTTGTTCCGCCGTCAGTTGTATTGGCGGTAAAAATGAAAATTATATTGTCAGCTTTGTCTATTGAACTGAAGAAGTCCTCTGTGAATTCAATGGTTGTTGATGTTTCGGTCACCCCTGAAGCTTTTCCATTGCTGTCTACCGGTGCTGCATCAAGAAGGTTCTCTGCGTCTACAGTCTTTATTATTGTACCTGACTGAGAATTATAAAGACTCATACTGACTGAAACTCCAAGGGGAAATCCGTTCTTTGCTCTGATGTCAATCCTGAGCAGCTTAAAATCTTCCGGTTTAAAAGCATCATTATTGTTATTATCACTTTTCAGAAAATTATCTGTTGTATCTGCAAACTGCAGATTACTCATCCTGAATTCCATAGGCACGTCCAGTTCAAATGATCCTGAAAGCTGATTGATCCCCTGATCGTATTCAGACACCAGCCCTTTCTTTTCAGGAGGATTAAGGGTAGCGGTCCCTGAATAAGATATTGATTCAGGAAGCAGCGATATAAGCTGGGGTAAGTTGGAATTGGTATTATCGATCGTATAGGACGCTGAAACGACCTGTCCCGGAGTATCAGGGCCTGTCAATGTAAACAGGACATCATTAAGATCTACAGATTCATTGTTTCTGATCCCGGTCGCATTAAGGGTTATTTCCAGCGGGTCAGTAAAAGAGTTTAAATAATTGAATATCAAAGACGGACTCGAGATCAGGAAATCACCTGTGATGTGTTTCAGAACATCCTCAATACCAAGGTCGAATGTTCCCGGTTCAATGGTTGCAGTCATAAGAGGACCCTTTGCAGAAAAGTTGTCCATGGTCAGGGTGACAACAGTGTCTTTTTTGAAAACCAGGATCATAAATTTATCCTGGTCATAAACAATGGTATCATTTGGCTTAACCATATCGAGAAGAGAGACATTCCCTTTTACGGCAGAAATAGCTATTGTAGGTGACAGCTCATTCTTTTTCGAAAGCCTGTTCATATCGTATGTTTCCTTAATACAACTGCCAGCCAGGAGAACAATGATTATAAGAATTAACAGAACTGGTCTACTTTTCATATTCTTCCTTATTTAACATCTGTTTCTATTTTATAATTATACAGGAACCTGTCAGTACCTCCAACAATCAGATGCCATCCGCTTCTGTCAGACAATTTCCCTATTGAGAACATCGATGCCCCTTTAAGAGGAAATCCTTTCATTGTTTCGCCTTTTTTACCGATAAGATATATCAGGTTTCTGGTTGTGTCAAAAACTCCGATTTCCCTGACAGATCCTGAAAAAATAAAATTGATCGGGCCCCCCAGATCATCGGATCCAAAATCTCTTTTGAACATCTCTGCCCTGTTATGGTCATAAAGATACAATATACCTTTATCAATAAAAATATATTCACCAAAACCATCGCCGTCTACATCAAAAATATCGAAAGAATGGTCAACAGAAAACTTTTTCATGCTGAATTTCTTAACTGACCCGTCTAAATATATATACTGAACGGTACCGTCAGGAGCTGAGCATACCATTGCCGGTTCAGATCCGGGGGTAAGCCGCATGGCTGATCCTTTTGCCCGGGTAACAGGTTCTTTAAGGTTAACTCTTATATTTCCCTTCCTGTCGAGAATATAAACCGATGTCTCGTCAGCCGCAATAATATAGTCTTTCCCGGATACCCTGAAATAACTTATCTCCGAATTGACCACACCTGTGGTCCTGAATGTATTCCAACCTTTAACTACATTGCCCGTTTTATCATAAGAATAGATTTTTTTGTCTTCTCCCGCAATAAACAGCCTGTAATCCATATTATTGTCGTAATCGAAAAGTGCAAGGGAGTTTGTTGCCGGAGATCTCAATTTAACCGGGTATCGTTCAACATAATTGCCATTCCTGTCGAGAATATGCAGATAATTATGCCCCGAAAACAATAACTGAAACTTTCCGTTCCGGTAATAATCAATCATATAAACCGAACCCTTAATTCTTTCATTAAGGGGAACTTTCCATAATACTCGTCCCGCTGCATTTATCAGGTAAACGTTGTTTTTAAGGTCCTGTATAAATATTTCCTTTGCACCCGTGATATGATTTATAAAAAAGAAAGGTTTGATGCATGCCGTAGTATCGAGCAAAGTTTCCCATTCCGTATTGGATTCTTCCCTGGCAACTTCCTTATAACTAACTGATAAACTATTATATATCATCCCGTTACTTGAAGATATCTGGTATCCTATGGCCTGAATTTTACTTAACGACTTAACATTTGCTTTAAGTGATCCTGTTATATTATCATTAAAAAATCCGGCAAGATAGTCAATGATGCGCGAAGGGACGCAAAAGAAAAAGTAGCCTGCACGGCTTGGAAGAGTATTTTCAAAATCGCGATATACGAGATCATTTGCAAGAGTCTTGTTCAAAATATTGTCGTACAATAACCGGGATATGGTAGAAAAGGAATTTCCTGAAATCAAATAATTATCATAGAACGCAAAAAAGCTATCATTGAATCCCGAAACGAAACCCGGGAGCATTATTCCGGCCAGACCGCTAAAGGATGTCCTGTAAACCGGTATTTTTGTCTGGTCGTCGGGCTGAAAATACAAAACCTGATTCCCCTGACCGGTATTTTCAAGGAAAATCTTTTCAGCTTCAACCCGGTTATTCAACTCATAAATAACCAATGTATTATCGGCAACAGGATTTTTCTTTATATCAATATATGCCCTGGTTATCTCCCCCTTTGTAAATTCCCTGAGCTTACCTGCAAGATCATATGCATTCTGTGATGATGCCTCCTTTTTGGATATATTGAATACATTATTTTCAGGAAGCAAGAGTGTTTCAAAAAGCACTGTTGATGAAGGGAGTATTTTATATGTATGAAGCTCTTTCGGCTGAACAAATTTATACCTGTATAGTAAATCAAGTGAATCGTTGGTTTCAGTATAGCCGCTGAGAGCCAGCCCGTCCTCATTTATATAGATATCACCGCTTGCAGTTCCGGCCAGCTTCGATATTTTTGCTACCAATTTCTTCCCTTCGCCTGCCAGAACAGTGTTAAATAAGGGAGCAAGATTTTCAAAGACCACAAAAATTTTGTCTTCGTTTTTCCCTGAAGCCACCAATACCCTTGAAAATCCCGGAAGGCTCCTTACATCGTTCTGCTGACCTAACTGCACAACAGCTTCACTTATAAGAACTCCGGAATTGCTGCACAACATTAACCCCGAAATAAGTGATACATAAACAGTATCTTTAGCTGAATTAATTGTGAACGGGATCTTAAAAACAGTATTATCATTCTGTCTGGTGTCAATTATCTCTTTAATGCCTGAGTTTCTCAACATTTCTTTAATATGTCTGCTACGAAGTTCTCCGGGAACAGTCATGGAAAGTAAAATTCCTGATTTTCCCTTTGCTGCCGGATAAAGGGAGATAATTGCAGGGCCATCGGTCTTTAACTTATTAAAGGCAGATTTATTAAGCTGATCAGCAATATATTTTAGTTTTTGATTAAAGCTGTCAAATTCCTTTATCTTACCAACATCACCGAACAATCCCTTCCCTGTTGCAAGAGAATTAATAAAACTCTGAAGATCAACTGTTTCAACAACGATACAGGCCTTTGGTGTGATTGCTTTATAAGGATCTGTAAACAGAACCTTTCTTCCCTGCTGAAGGAAATAGACTCCAGTTGCAAGGCCCGCAAATAATATTATAATCAGAAATATTGTTACTTTTTTCCCCACAGGCGATCATTAATAGTAAATTCAAAAGTAGCAAATAAAAGCTAAAAAGGCTAAAGTGGTTTTTTTATTAAAAACCCACCCGACTTCAAATTTTAAGAAAAGATTAAGAATAAAAAAGATTAAAACGGGTAGTTTGGCATATTATTTGAGATACTATCATTACACAGGCAATCTTAAACATATCCCTGATTATTCAGGGCAGCCAGGTCAAAAACCTGGCTTTTATTTTTTTATTAAAATGGCCTGTACCCGATTATCTGCCTCACCTCCTTTACGGTTTTAGATGCGCTTGCCCTTGCTTTTTCGGCGCCCCCGGTAACAACTTTTGAAAGATATTTATTGTCGGCCAGAATCTCATTTATCCTGAGTCTTATTGGTTCAGTGAACTTAATGATATCTTCTGCAAGTTGTTTTTTCATGTCGCCGTATCGTATTTCGCATGCAGCAAATTTTTCCCTGAAATATTTAACGGTTTCGGGTTCAGAAACGACCTTCATTAATGTAAAAAGGTTTTTGACAGGTTCGGATGGTACCTGTCCGGGAGCTGTGGGACCTGTATCAGTCACTGCTCTCATGACCTTTTTCCTGATCTCCTGGGGTGTATCGGCTAGGAAAATTCCATTTCCCTCGCTTTTGCCCATCTTACCCGTTCCATCAAGTCCTGGTATCTTAATAAGTTGTTTTCCAAAGTTATATGCATCAGGCTCGGGGAAGTAGTCAACTTCATACATCATGTTAAACCGTCTGGCAAATCGTCTGGTCATTTCCAGATGTTGTTCCTGGTCTTTACCCACGGGTACCTTATTCGCTCTGTGAATTATGATATCAGCAGCCATAAGCACCGGATAGGTCAATAGTCCGGCATTTATATTATCAGGTTGTTTTCTTATTTTCTCTTTAAAAGAGGTGGTTCTTTGCAGTTCCCCTACATAGGCATTCATATTCAGAAGAAGGTACAGCTCAGAAACTTCCGGAACATCGCTCTGGATAAACACTGTGGCTATTTCCGGATCTATACCGCATGCCAGATATTCAGCCAGAACCTGTTTTATATTTGAGTGAAGATCTTTTGATTTTGGATGAGTTGTAAGTGCATGATAATCAGCAATAAAAAAATAGCAATTATTTTCGGCCTGCATCTTAAGAAAATTCTTAATTGCACCGAAATAATTCCCAAGATGCAGGTTTCCTGTCGATCTGATACCACTTACAACTGTGTCCATCTTTCTCTTTAATAAAAATTCAACGCAAAGGTAATAAAAAGGCGGAAAGGCACAAGGACTCAACGGCACAAAGGTATACTATCCTTATGATGAGTGAAACTGTGTATATCTTTCCATCTCATTCCCCTTCCAGATATCTATCGGGACCCCTTCTCCTGTATTTTTTACCTCATCCCCCTGGGGGCTGTTGAAAAAGTTAGTTTTTTTGCTTTACTACTTCGTGTTCCTTAGTGATGTACTTTGTGATCCTTTGTGGTTCAATGAATTATATTTTACCACTAAGGCCACGAAGGTATACGCAAAGTCGCACTAAGGACTTTTTCAACAGCCCCACCCAGAAGACAATCATTGTATTAGGGGGGAGAGGTATTTAAATCGAAAAATAGTACCTTTGGCTTTTTAAATAAAACTGGCCATGGAATCGACAAGACAGAAAAAAGTATCACGCCTGATCCAGAAAGAACTGGCCGAAATCTTTCTGAAAAGGGGCAATGAGCTTACTCACGGAAAACTGGTTTCCATTACAAGAGTAAGGGTAAGTCCCGATCTTTCCTTTGCCAAAGTATATATAAGTATCTTCCCTACTGTCAATCAGAATGATATATTCCTTTCCATACAGGAACATACTTCAAAGATAAGGTTCGAACTGGGGCAGAAAGTGAGATCGCAGCTTAGAATTGTTCCGGATATTGCATTCCATATCGATGACAGCCTTGACTATATTGACAAAATAGACAAATTACTGAATTCCTGACATATATGCAGTACGAACCAATTAAAAGATCGCTTGGGAGATTCTTTGCAAAATCGGGGTTTATGAGAAAAACCCTTTATTTTTTACTCGACCTTCTTCTTCTTCGTACCTGGCATGTGAAAAAAGCGTTAAAAAATATTGCAAGACTATTCCCGGGATCTGCTTCAGTGCTTGATGCCGGATCGGGTTTCGGACAGTACTCTTGGCGTATGAGCAGGATGAACAGTAAATGGAATATTAACGCAGTTGACATCAACCAGGAACAGATAACTGATTGCAACAGTTTCTTCAAAAAACAAGGTCTGGCTGAAAGGGTAAAATTCAATATATGCGATCTTACTGAATTATCCGATCTCAACAGTTATGATATTATTTTGTCGGTAGATGTGATGGAACATATTGAAGATGATGTCAGGGTTTTTAAAAACTTTTACAATTCATTGAGAGACAATGGTATTTTACTTATATCAACACCTTCTGATCAGGGTGGATCGGATGTTCACAACGATACCGAGGAGTCGTTTATTGATGAACATGTGCGCGACGGATACAGCATAACTGATATAACGCAGAAGCTTTCACTTGCCGGGTTCAAAAATACCGAAGCAGTTTATACCTACGGAAAACCCGGGAATATTTCATGGCGGTTGTCAATGAAATATCCTGTTAAGATGCTTAATATATCATATCTCTTCTTTATTATTCTTCCGTTTTATTATCTGGTTTCCTTTCCTGTTTCAATAATTCTTAACATTTTTGATCTCAGATTAATACATAAAACAGGAACAGGGCTGCTTGTTACTGCCAGAAAATAAGAAAAGTGAAACTCTCATTATACATAGCAAAAAGGTATCTTTTCGCAAAAAAATCGCGGAATGCCATAAATGTTATTTCTGCCGTATCGGTTGCCGGGGTTGCGGTTGGAACGATGGCACTGATAATAATTCTCTCCGTTTTTAACGGACTGGAGACCATGGTAACATCTATTTTCAACACATTTGACCCTGATCTGAAGATAACAGCAGCTGAGGGCAAAACCTTTATTGCCGATACCGCCAGGTTGAAGCTCCTTGCTCATGTTAAAGGGATTTCGTGCTATTCCAAGACCATTGAGGAGAATGCTCTTTTAAAATACGGCGACAGGCAGTACATAGCAACTATTAAAGGTGTCGATAACAGTTACTCTATGGTAACAAATATCGATAGTTCGATGTGGGAAGGTGAATTTACGCTGAAAAATGAAAAAGGACGGGCTTATGCAATTCCGGGTTTAGGAGTGGCGCAATACCTGAACATCAGGATCAATTTTATCACTCCGCTTATTATTATCTTCCCTAAAAGATCAGGGAGCGGAGAATTTAGTCCTGAAGATGCTTTAAATAAAAAATATATATTCCCTTCCGGCATCTTTGAGGTTGAAAAAGAATATGATTCCAAATATGTCTATGTTCCTATCGATTTTGCACGCGAGGTGACTCAAATTGAGAAAGGAATTACTTCAATAGAGATTAAAATGCGTAAGGATGCCGATCGCGGGGCAGTTCAGAAAGAGGTTACAAAGATATTCGGCAAGGGGTTTTTAGTTCAGAACAGGTATGAACAGCAGGAGATCTTTTATAAAGTAATGAAATCGGAAAGGCTGGCCATTTTTTTTATACTTACGCTTATACTCATTATTGCATCATTCAATATAATAGGTTCCCTCACTATGCTTATAATTGAAAAAGAAAGGGATATTGAAATATTAAAAAGTCTGGGCGCTGATAACAGCCTTATCAGAAAGGTTTTCATATTTGAAGGGTGGCTGATATCAATAATAGGAGCATTCACAGGTATCATTCTTGGCTTCCTCGTCTGCTGGATCCAGCAAAGATACGGGCTGGTCAAGCTTCACAGCGAATCGCTTATCATGGATTCCTACCCCGTGGTCCTGAAGCTGAAAGATTTTATTATTGTCCCGGGAACTGTTTTGTTAATAGGGTACTGGGCGGCATGGTACCCTGTAAGGTTTCTGACGAAGAAATTCCTGAATAAGGATGTTTGACAATCAATAAGTATATTTACTGTCAGGTAATGATAAATCGGTTGCTTTTCATAAAAACGGGAAAAAAATCAAACAATAAGATAATATGACCAGGTTTACTCTCATCATACTTATCATGTTTTCATTAGTTGCAGGGGCATGTTCAAGCCGCAAGAATAAGCTTGACCGGAGCGGCATTATACCAGAGAAGGACCTGACCTCCATAATAAGAGACATCTATATTACAAACGCCCTGCTGGACCTTCCGGAAGTCCGTACCTGGTATATTCCGATCGACTCACTTTCGACTTATAAAGAGGTGATAGGGAAATATGGCTACACAAAAGAAGCCATGGATAAAACAATTAAATATTACTTCATTAAGAAGCCTAAAGATCTTGTAAAGATATTTGATCACGTTCTTGGCACATACAGTGCAATGGATTCAAGGTTTGAAAAAGAGCTTTTACTTGAAGAAAACAGGGTTGCCAATATTTGGAACGGGAAAGAGCTCTACCTCTATCCTGAGCCTGCCGGAAGTGATTCCACCTATTTCAGTATTAAAGTCAGACCCGGTGTTTCCATACTTACTTATACACTTACCCTGTTTCCCGATGATTATTCCGTTAATCCCCGGTTGATAGCCTGGTACTGCAATTACGACAGTATTGAAACGGGTAAAAAATACTGGATAAAAACTCTCAACTATTTAAAAGACGGGGAACCGCATACATATGCTGTTTATCTGACGATTCCCGGTAAATCGATTGTTCTGTTAAGAGGCTGGCTTTACGATTTCGAGGATTATCCTGCTGATTTCCGCAGGCATCTGAGAATTGAAAAAATCTCCTTTACATATACAGCTCCCTCAAGATGAAACGTCTATCATCGCAGTACGTTATTACGAATGCCGGACCTTCGCTTAAAAGAGCAATTATAAATACAGAGGATGACGGAACAATTATCAGTATTGAAAAAACAGAAGGAGATCTGACTGAAAAACATACCGTTGAATTTTACAATGGAATAATAATTCCCGGATTTGTCAATTGTCATTGCCACCTGGAACTTTCGCATCTTAAAGGTACAATTGCAGAAGGCGGGGGCCTGGGCCCTTTTATAGAACAGGTCAGAAATATCCGTAAAGAAAGTGCGGAAAGTATAATTAAGTCTGCATCGCAGGCCGATAATGGTATGTTCCGGGCAGGAATAGTATTATGCGCCGATGTATGCAATACTTCCGATACTTTCAAATTAAAAAAGGAAAGCAGCATCATGTACATCAACATGCTTGAAGTCTTTGGCATCAACCCTGACAGAGCTCACCGAAGCATAGATGAAATATCGGCTGTGGCAAAAATTGCATCCGATATGAAACTCCGCTTTTACATCATACCTCATTCCTCATATTCAATGTCCCTCAGCCTTCTTCGACTTCTTAAAGAAATAACAAGTAGAAACAAGGTCACATCTATTCACTTTATGGAGACACCGGCGGAAAAATCATTTCTCGAAGATCATTCGGGGATGCTTATGTCTTCATATAAAAGCTCAGGATTACTCCCATCGAAGCTGGAAACCGTTAACAGCCACTCTGATGCAATTCTGAATGAACTGACACTGTCAGGAAATCTTATCCTTGTCCATAACACTTTTGCTGACAGGGAAACCGTCAGAACTGTAAAAAGGAGAGAGAATATTTTCTGGTGTCTTTGTCCGAATTCCAATTATTATATTGAAAAAGCTATCCCACCCGTAACCATGCTGCTTGAAGAAGATTGTGAATTAGTGATCGGCACCGACAGCCTTGCCTCCAATACCAGACTCGACATACTTTCAGAACTGATTACCCTTCAGTTAAACTATCCTTCCCTCGGTATTGAAGATCTTGTTGCATGGGCCACAATAAATGGAGCCAGGGCTCTCGGGGAGGAAAAATATTTCGGAACGATAGAGCCCGGAAAAAAGCCGGGATTATTGCTGCTTCAGAATGTCGACCTTATTAATATGAAGCTTCTTCCAGGGAGTTATGTGACAAGGCTGGTTTAACCCCACTCCTGTCTACACGGCAGGCTGGCAACCTCCCTTGTTTTTTTACCCCCCAAACCCGCCAGGGGGGGCTTTAACCAATCCCCCTGAAAAATAAAAAAGGCTTTTCTGCAAATATTGCTAATTTTGAAGCCTGAAAAAGTAATCTGAAATGGCCACGTTCCTGTTTGATGAAATAATATTCGGACCGGTGAAAAGCAGAAGGCTTGGCGCTTCTCTTGGTATAAACCTTTTACCAACGAAGAGGAAGATCTGTAATTTCAACTGTATCTACTGCGAATGCGGCCTGACAAGGAATATTGAAAAGGCGGTTTCCCATCTGCCTCATCGTGAGGAGGTTTATAGAGCTCTTGAGAATAAGCTGGCTGAGATGAAAATAAATAACCAGCCTCCCGATGTTATTACATATGCCGGTAACGGAGAACCTACTCTTCATCCTGAATTCCCGGGAATCATAGATGACAGTATAATACTGCGAAACAAATATTTCCCCAAGGCAAAGATCGCAGTACTGTCAAATGCCACAACGATCGGTCAGCCTCAGATTAAAGCCGCCCTTCTGAAGGTGGATAAAAATATCCTCAAGCTTGATTCAGCATTTGATTCAACTATTAAATTACATAATCAGCCACGGATCCATATCAATGCTGCAGAACTTATTGATAATCTTGCCGGATTCAACGGGAAGCTTATAATTCAGACATTGTTCCTGCAAGGTGAGTATAAGGGCAAGGTTATTGATAACACTACAAATACTGAAATTGAAGCCTGGCTCAGAGCCATAAAAAAGATAAAACCATCGGAAGTAATGATTTACACTATTTCAAGGGACACACCGTATGGCGATAAACTAAAAAAGGTACCTGTGAAACGACTCAGGGATATAGCATCGATGGTTGAGGAACTGGGTATCAGCACGCAGGTCTCCGGTTAAGATTGAATATGAAAGGGAATATACTGATTTGTCCGCTTGAGTGGGGATTAGGTCATGCAGCCAGGATGATCCCTGTAGCGAGAGAGCTTCAGAAGATGAATTTCAATATTTTCATCGGCTCAGGAGAACAGCATCTCTCGCTTTTCCGGACCGAACTTCCCGGACTGAACTATATTGATTTCGGAGGGTTCAAGCCAGCATATTCCCGGCATCTTCCCCAGCACATTGCTATGTTTTTTAAAATCCCGCTACTTCTTTATCATATAATAATAGAACACCGGCGGCTGAAGAATATTATCCGTGACTATAAAATCGATATTATTATCAGCGATAACCGTTTCGGACTATGGAACAGCGATATAACTTCGGTATATGTGACCCACATGCCCAGGATACCTTTCCCAAAACCCTTCAGGTTCCTAGAATTCACAGGTGTCCTGTTGCACAGGCTTGTGATAAAAAAGTACTCATTTTGCTTTATTCCTGATCTTCCCGGAGAGGAGAATCTTAGCGGAAGATTATCTCATGGGTTAAAGCTCCCGGAAAATGTAAGGTTCACAGGAATACTTTCCAGATTCATTTCTGTGACAGCAACCCGGGGCGAGCCAAAAGATCTTTCAAGGCATAACACAATTATTTTGTCGGGGCCGGAGCCGCAGAGAACAATCATTAAGCAGAAACTCACAGGCCTCCTGAAAGATATTGAGGCAGTAAGTGTCATCCTGGAAGGGAAACCGGGACAAAACAAAGATATCGTCAGATCAGAAAATATTATTTATTATAACCATCTTCCTTCGCCCGAAATGAAAGATATGCTGATACAAAGCGAAAATATAATATGCCGGTCGGGGTACACCACTATAATGGATCTGGTAAGCCTGAACTGCAGTGCACTATTGATACCCACACCGGGACAGACGGAGCAGGAATACCTGGCTAAATATCTTTCGGATAAAGGCTGGTTCAGTTTCATACCGCAGAAGAAAATTAAAAAAGGGATCACCCTGCCTTTAAAGCACGACATACGTGCATCTTCTGAAATCGTCTATAAAAGCAAGGTGCTTTTGAAAGCTGCACTGGATGAATTATCAGATAACCATCATAAAAAGCGATAGCCCGAGAAATCCTGTCAGGAACCCGAACCATACCTGCTGAGGGCTATTATAATTCAGCCGCAACCGTGATGAAAGAACTCCTCCGCCAACAATAACTGCTGCAATAAGATACCCTGTAAGGGGAGTATACATTCTATAGGAAAGCACCAATATAATAGCTATAAGTGCTCCTGAAGCTATTGAATGAA
Organism: uncultured Bacteroidales bacterium; assembly: GCA_963815075.1. GTDB lineage: Bacteria > Bacteroidota > Bacteroidia > Bacteroidales > VadinHA17 > LD21. The sequence continues at coordinate 28,596 of CAWFFK010000014.1, read as the reverse complement.
GCGATATCTTCCACCAGAAATTTATCACAGTTGAAACCAGCGAAAGAAAAAATATGGAATAGATATACGACTTCAGGAAGGAAGGGAGGGGAAAACGAAAGATAATATAAGAACTGGCTGCATATAGAATAGTTGCCATTATGAGCGGTATCTTTCTTTCTTCTCTCTTATTGATGGTCCACGAAGAGATTATATTCCTGTACATGAAAAACGGTAATAACGACAGAGGCAGGAAAACATTATTTACAAAGACAATCAGTAATAATAATCTCTTTATATCATATGGCATGTAACCGAATAGTGTAGGTGCTGAAAAGATGATTACGAGTCCATATACAGGCATTAACAACGGGTGAAAAAGTATTGATAGTATTCTTGCAGCAGAACCGGAGAAACTTTTGTTTTCGTCAGTGCTCATCAATTTATATTTTTAATTTATATCTCTCTTCTCAGCCTGGCAACCGGAATGTTAAGCTGTTCCCTGTATTTTGCAACGGTACGGCGGGCTATCTGGTAACCTTTCTCCTGCAATATTTCTGTGAGCCTCTCATCAGTTAACGGCCTGCGCTTTTGCTCATTATCAATACAATCCTGTAGTATCCGTTTTATCTCACGGGTAGAGACTTCTTCTCCGCTATCAGTCTGCAGACCTTCGGAAAAGAAAAACTTCAAAGGAAAGATCCCGAAATGAGTCTGTATAAATTTACTGTTTGCCACCCGGGAGACGGTAGAGATATCAAGTCCTGTCATCTCTGCAACATCTTTAAGGATCATCGGTTTTAATTTCGTTTCATCACCATCGATAAAGTATTCCTGCTGATATTCCAGGATAGCATTCATTGTTAGAAGGAGAGTGTTCTGTCTCTGTTTAATAGCGTCGATGAACCATTTGGCCGAATCTATTTTCTGTTTGACAAACATAACAGCATCTTTCATCTCCTTCTTCTGACTTCTGTCCCTGCTGTACGACTGAAGCATTTCGCTGTAGGCGGAGCTGAGCCTAAGTTCGGGCAGATTTTTTGAATTAAGGTGAAGGTCGAAGCCATCCTCAGAAAGCTCCAGGATAAAATCAGGAATTATCGGCTGGGATGTTTTACTGAAAGGATCACTGAAAACCCCGCCCGGTTTCGGGTTCAGTTTCAGTATCTCCTCAATAGCCGATTTAAGTTCGGCTTCCGTGATACCCAGTTTTGTAACTATTTTATCGTAATGTCTTTTACTGAACTCCTCAAAATACAAATCAAGAATTGTATATGCAAGGTCTAAATTATTTTCAGCTTCCCCACGCTTTTCAATCTGAAGCATCAGACATTCCCTGAGCGATCTGGCACCGACACCTGCCGGCTCGAGATCCTGAATTATTTTAAGTATTTCTTCCAGTTCGCCTTCTGTAGTCTCAATATTCTGAAGAAAAGCAAGATCATCGACAATGTTAACGAGCTCCCTTCGAAGGTAGCCATCCTCATCGATATTTCCCAGTATATATTCCCCCAGTATTTTTTGTTTATCGTTCAGATCACGTAAACTGAGCTGAGATTCGAGGTGTTCATGAAATGAAAATCCCACAGAAAAAGGAATCTCACTTCTTTTTTCTTCATCTCTGCTCTGATTCTTTGTCTGAAGGCGATATTCAGGAATTTCGTCATCCTCGATATAATCATCCAGGGTAAATTCTTCCTCGTCTTTGTCGGTTTCCTCGAATTGATCTTCTTCTTCTTCCGCACGTATTTCCTCTTCCTCCTGACCTTCCTCCAGTGCCGGATTGTCTTCAAGTTCCTTTTTTATCCGCTGCTCAATCTGCAAAGTAGGTATCTCCAGCAGCTTTATCATCTGAATCTGCTGTGGCGAAAGCTTCTGAAGCAACTTCTGCTGTAATCTTTGTTTTAACATCCTTCCTCCTCAAAAAGAATATTCATGATCGGAGTTAATTAGAATTCCGCATTCCTTGGGGTTCTTGGGAATGGAATAACATCCCTGATATTAGCCATTCCCGTAACAAATAAAATAAGTCTCTCAAAACCCAGTCCGAAACCACTGTGCGGGGCAGTTCCGAATTTCCTTGTATCAAGATACCACCAGAGATCCTTTTCGGGCATTTTCATTTCTCTTATACGGTTAATCAGCCTCTCATATTGTTCTTCTCTTTGTGATCCTCCAATTATTTCTCCTATACCAGGAAATAAGACATCCATTGCCCTGACTGTTTTCCCATCATCGTTCTGTTTCATATAAAAAGCTTTGATCTCTTTCGGATAATCAATAATGATCACAGGCCTTTTGAAATGCTCTTCAACAAGATATCTCTCGTGTTCAGCCTGTAAATCGCGACCCCAGCCAACCGGGTATTCCCACTTTTTCCCTGAAGCGGTCAGAATCGAGACTGCTTCGGTATATGTTATTCTGACAAATTCATTATCGAGGACGAATTTAAGGCGGTCAATCAGGCCCTTTTCGATCATACTGTTAAGGAACTCCAGGTCTTCCCTGCAGTTGTCAAGAGCGTATTTTATCAGGTACTTGACAAATTCCTCGGCAAGATCCATATTGTCATCAAGATCATAGAATGCCATCTCCGGCTCTATCATCCAGAATTCGGCAAGGTGTCGTGGTGTATTGGAGTTTTCTGCCCTGAATGTTGGTCCGAAGGTATAAATGTCGCCGAGAGCAAGGGCTCCAAGCTCTCCTTCAAGTTGTCCGGAAACAGTAAGATTCGTCTCCCTTCCGAAGAAATCGCCACGGAAATCCACCGAGCCGTCTTCAGTGCGGGGCATATTTTTAAGATCGAGGGTTGTGACATGGAACATCTCGCCCGCGCCTTCAGCATCACTTCCTGTAATTACAGGGGTATGAAGATAGAAAAATCCCTTATCGTTAAAATACCTGTGGATAGCGAATGCCATTGCATGCCTTATTCTGAAAACAGCACCAAATGTGTTTGTCCTGAACCTGAGATGAGCGTTGTCCCTGAGAAATTCCATAGAATGTCCCTTTTTCTGAAGAGGGTATGTTTCGGCATCACTTTTACCATAAACCTCAATTGAGGAAGCATCAATTTCAACCTTCTGACCCTGGCCCTGCGATTCGACCAGTTTCCCTGTTACGCCAATACAGGCGCCTGTTGTAACATCTTTAAGAAGGTTCTCATCAAACGAAGCTGCATTGGCAACCACCTGTATGTTATCTATTGTCGACCCGTCATTCAGAGCAATAAATGCAATATTCCTGTTTCCCCGCTTGGTCCTTACCCAACCTTTAACAAGTATGTCTGATCCCAGGACAGGATTTGATAATAATTGTTTAACCTTAGTTCTTTTCATCAGCATCTTATATATTCAATAAAAATAGTAGCGCAAAAATAATAAAATGTTAGCCGCTAAGCTTCACTAAATCATCATTAATTTGTTTTTATCCCCATATTATAAACTAATATAGCCGGGTTTTAATATTTTATGGCATTGTTTTTGTGCATCAGACGGTTCTTTTTCAGTTTATTTAACGGATACGAATAATATATATCATGCAGAACAGTTATTATACAGGACGATCCGGCATTCAAATATAATTGGTTTGAAAATTGGTAAAATCTGAATAACTTTGAGTATAAATTGAAAACTATCTATAGCTATGGAAGAAAATAAAAAACTTATAGTTGTGCCCTGGGATTTCACTAATGTTGCCGACCATGCCCTGGCGCATGCTGTTAAGATCAGCCGTATGATAAATAATGATATCTGTCTTCTGCACATTGTCAGCACCGGCATTCCCCAGAAAGAAGAGACAAAGAAGAGAGCCCTGTTAAAGCAGGTGGCTGAGGTAAACAGTCAGAAGTACGGTATGCCGATCATATATCAAATTTTGAAGGGAACCATTTTCAAGTCAATAGCTGAATTTGCAAATGAAAAGGATGCCAATCTGGTTGTTATGGGGACACACGGCATGAAGGGTATGCAAAAACTTACCGGCAGCTGGGCTCTTAAAGTAATAGTTAAAACTAAGATGCCTTTCATAGTTGTTCAGGATCCTCCTGCTGACCAGGAGAGGTATCATAATATTGTTTTTCCTGTTGACTTCAAGAAAGAGAATAAGGAGAAGATCCAGATGTCAATATTTATGGGCAAATATTTTGAATCTAAAATACATCTGCTGGTTGCAGCCAGTTCAGATAAAGGACTTATTAAAAAGACCAATGTCAATCTAAACTTTGCAATCAAATACTTTATGCAAAACAACATAGAGTATGAGATTCACAAAATGCCCAGAGGCAATATAGCAGAGCAGACCATCGATTTTGCACAGCAGATAAAAGCAGATCTCATAGTAATTGTGACGACAAAGAATATTACTTTTGCTGACTATGTGGTGGGGGCATCGGAACAATATATAATAGCCAACAGTTCAAAAATCCCTGTCTGCTGTGTTAATCCAAAATCCTCATTTGCCAGTTCATCTCAATTTATGGGCGGCTGGGGTGCTTAGGAGGAACAAGATAAGTTGAGAAGACTGCCACCAGAAACGAAATCAAAAAAGTAGTCAATCGTGCCGGTACTCCTTTTTCTGTAAAGGATGACGTAATTACAGAAATTCTTTTTGCACCGGAAGGTTCGTTGAGGATATTGGATATTTCAGATTCAAACCTCGCTGAGCTTATGTACTTTCTGCCTTCTGCTCTGAGAAGCAAATTCTTTTCTGCCGGATTTATTACATTCTGTTCCAGGAGGAATTCTGTTTTCCCCGGCGTGATCTTATAATGTTGTTCAAATCCGCCGCTTATCCAGATAATAGTAAACAATATTCCTGTTATAACAGTTATGACAGCAGCCCTGCCATGATACTTTTTCCAGAATAGAGTGAAAAGGATTACAACAGAGAAGGTACATCCTATACCTGCCCAGACATAACTGACGAGAGTGAATATGAGTTTTGAGGGGGATAAATATGACAGCACCAGGGCAATAACAGCTATTACAGCAGTTGTTATACGATGCCGTCTTAATGTCCCTGATGCGTTCTCCACTCCTTCTTTCCCTTTTTTCTTCAATATGCTTTCTGAAAGTTCCGTAGCCGAGAGAATGAGCAATGAATCGGCGGTGGAAATCATGGCGGCTATTGCCCCTGTAATAAGCAGGGCTGCAATAACAGGAGGAAAAAGCTTCAATATCACACGAGGCATAACATATTCAGGATCACTTAATCCTGCAGGCCCAAAAATTGCAATACCTATCCATCCGATCATAAGAGCACCTATATAGGCTATGATTGTCCAGGCTATACCAATATTGCGTGCCTTTTTTGCCTGTCGGGCATTACTGATAGCCATAAATCTAATGCTCAGCTGCGGCTGCCCTCCCAGGTATCCGAAGAACCAGCTGAAACCGCCTGTTATCATAAGCCCGGCTCCAAATCCTCTGGCTGCACCTGTAACTGAGTGATATGAGCTGCCGGATTTTATCAATGCTTCAGAAATACCGGAAGCAAATGTACCGGAGTTATGAAAAATAAATATCAGACCGACAACGGGGCCCACAATGAGTGTTATAATCATCAGGATAGCCTGTACAACATCGGTGTAAACCACGCTTCTGAATCCTCCGTATACAGTATAGGGAATAATAACAACTGCTGTTATCAGAACACCCAGTCCCGGTTTCAGGCCGAAAAGAGTATGCAGTGTTTTACCTCCGCCCAGAAACTGTGCCCCGACATAAAAAAAGAAAAAGAAGACGATTGCCAGGCTTGAAATTATCCTTAACATTTTTCCTGTTTCACCATGTTTTGCAGCTAAATATTCAGTAAAGGTCGATACATTATATTTCTCTGCTTCATCCCTGAGCCTCCATGCAAGGAAGGCCCAGGCTGCTACTATTCCCGCCACGCATCCTATAGCAGTCCATATTTCTGTCAGGCCCATCGCATAGGCAGCTCCGGGTAGTCCCAACAATGCCCAGGAAGACTCCCCTGTTGCCCTTTCAGAGAGTGCAGCAACCCATCCTGGTAATTTTCGTCCGGCAATTGCATAATCGCTTCCCGTTCTGACCTTTCTTCCCTGGAAAATACCCCATGATATAAGGAGCATAATATAAATTACCATTACCAAAATAATCAATAACCGGTTCTCCATTTGTCGCTGCTGTTTGATGATATCCAAATTTAATAAATTATGGAATTGCAGATGCCACTGCAATAATTTATCTTAGCACCTTCATTCATTGAAAGGGAAAGCTGTATGTCGATCGTTGTTCAGGGAGTTACAAAGCTGTATGGTGAACAAAAAGCACTTGATGATGTATCCTTTCGTGTAGAGACAGGGAAGATTGTTGGTTTCCTGGGTCCTAATGGCGCCGGAAAATCAACGATGATGAAGATAATTACCGGTTTCATACCTCCCTCTTCCGGAGTTGTAACGGTAAATGATCTTGAGGTGGGAACTGAAAACCTTGAAGTGAGGAAACAAATCGGCTATCTCCCTGAAAACAATCCTCTTTACCCTGAAATGTATGTAAGGGAATACCTAGGATTCGTAGCTTCAATTTACAGAACAGGGATACCAAAGAAAAAACTCATTGACAATATAGTCGAAACCACAGGTCTTGCACCTGAACAGAAAAAAAAGATCGGATCACTTTCAAAGGGTTACAGACAAAGGGTTGGACTTGCCCAGGCTCTTATCCATAATCCGGGTGTATTGATTCTCGATGAAGCAACATCGGGTCTCGATCCCAACCAGATAGTTGAGATACGCAACCTCATAAAGGAGGCCGGCAGGGAGAAGACAGTACTGCTGTCAACGCACATTATGCAGGAGGTGGAGGCAATATGCGACCGGGTGATAATAATTGATAAAGGCATTATTGTTGCTAACGAGGAAAAGAGCGATATATATTCTAAAATCAAGCGACCCGGACAGGTTGTCAGGGTTGAGTTCGACAAGCCTGTCAAAGAAACATCCCTGAAAGGTATAGAGAATGTCAGCATTGTAAAACATGTGATAGACAACTCCTGGCTTATAGATGCTGAAGGAGAAGAGGATATACGTCCTGCCATATTCAATTTTGCCGTTAAAAACAAACTGACGGTCCTTTCGCTTCAGAAACAGGAGAGCAATCTCGAGGAGGTCTTCAGGATGCTGACAAATCCGTGATCTGATAACCACCCCGTCCTCCCTTCTCCGCATTTTTACCTCATCCCCCCAGGGGGTTGTTGAAAAAGTGAGTTTTCTTAACCTTATTCCTTAGTGTTCCTTAGTGATGTACTTTGTGATCCTTTGTGGTTCAATGATCTATATTTTAACACAAAGGGCACAAAGGTTTGCACGAAGTAACACGAAGGGCTTTTTCAACAGACCCAACCGGAAAATAATCATTGTACTTCACCCTTCCCTTATTGCTTAAGGGGAGGAATGGGGAGGGGTTAAAACTGGTTTAAAGAAAGGATTGGAGCAGTGACAAAAAATAGAGTCTTAAAACCATGAGAAAAATCTATTATCCACTTTTTTGTATTTCCTGAATTCTTTATTAGTTTTGCACTATAATTTTAGTGGAAAGATTTGAGCTGATTGCAACCACAGGAAAAAAATGCTAAACCGCGGATAATTCCATTTTTACAATCAACCAAACTTCCTTTCAGTGTTAGTCAATCAATTAATAATTGAATCATGGGATATTTATTTACGTCCGAATCAGTATCAGAAGGACACCCCGATAAGGTAGCAGATCAGATATCAGATGCTTTGCTTGATGAATTTCTCCGCTGGGATCCCGAATCAAAGGTCGCCTGTGAAACTTTTGTGACCACAGGTCTTGTTGTTTGCGGGGGTGAAGTGAGAACAGAGGGTTGGGTTGACGTTCAGGAGACAGCCCGAAAGGTAATACGAAATATAGGTTATACAAAAGCGGAATATCGTTTCGATTGCGACTCATGTGGAGTTATCTCAACAATTCATGAACAGTCAAGCGACATAAGGCAGGGAGTTGTACGTGAAAAACCCGAAGAACAGGGGGCAGGCGACCAGGGGATGATGTTCGGCTATGCCTGCCGCGAGATGGATAACTTCATGCCCCTGACCATTGAACTGGCTCACAGGTTTCTACAGGAGCTGGCTGCCATCAGACGCGAAGGAAAACAGATGAAATATCTGCGACCCGACAGCAAATCGCAGGTCACGGTCGAATATGACGACAATAACAGACCTGTAAGGATTGACACTATAGTTATAAGCACCCAGCACGATGAATTTGTTCTGCCGAAGAACAGTTCGCATAAAGCCGAGATGGAATCGGAAGCTGCAATGCAGAAGAAGATAAGCGACGACATTAAGAGGGTTTTGATACCAAGAGTTAAAAAGGGTCTTCCGGCAAGGGTCAGGAAACTTTTCACCCCCGACATGATTCTCCTTGTAAACCCCACAGGCAAATTTGTTATCGGTGGCCCTCACGGTGATACCGGTCTCACGGGACGCAAGATCATAGTTGATACATATGGAGGTCACGGGGCCCATGGCGGAGGAGCATTTTCCGGTAAAGACTCTTCAAAAGTGGACAGGTCAGCCGCATACGCAGCACGTCATATGGCAAAGAACCTTGTTGCAGCCGGCGTAGCTGATCAGGCTCTTATACAGGTTGCTTATGCTATCGGGGTGGCCAGACCCGTGGGATTATTTATAAATACCTACGGTACAGCCAAAGTAAAAGACAATAAAGGGAAAGTACTCTCTGACGGCGATATTGCACTTAAGCTAAATAAGATCTTTGACATGCGTCCCTATTCGATAGTGGAAAGGTTCGGATTGAAAAATCCTGTTTTCATTCCAACTGCATCATACGGCCATTTCGGACGTGATCCTTTCACCGCAAATGTTGAGGTTTATTATGAAGTGCCAGGCAGCAAACCCAGGCCGGCTAATGGCAACGGCAAAAAAGTCTATCTGAAAAAGGTCGAATTCTTTTCCTGGGAGAAGCTGGATTATGTGGATAAAATAAAGGAGACGTTTAAGATATAAGGCGCTAGACGCTCGACGCTGGACCTAGGCAAAAGGCAATAGACTCTAAGTTTTTTATGATAAGAGAAACAAATGCTTCGGGTGTAACCGCCCCCCTGTCAGCTTCGCTGACATCCCCCCTGAAGGGGGGCTAATCCTCTGAAAATAAGACAAATTATCTAAGCACGACGTGTATTAGCCCCCCCTTGGTGGGGTTGGGGGGGGAAAAAACAAAGGGGTGTTTGGGGGCAAAAACTAGAACGATGCCCTTACTATCCTGGCGATATTATCGGACCGGCCCAGGGTGTAATAGTGAATACCAGGGACTTTCTCTTTCAGCAACCCTTTTGACTGCATAGTAGCCCATTCAATTCCCACCTCGCGGGCTTCATTGTCGGTTTTGCATTTCTGAACTGCCGAAAAAAGGTCGTTTGGGAGGTCAATATGGAAAGCCTGAGGCAATAACTTAATATCATTAAGGGCTGATATGGGCTTAAGTCCTGCAATTATCGGTACTGTTATCCCGGCTTTCCTGCAATCGTCCCTGAACATTATGAATTTGCTGTTGTCGAAAAACATCTGGGTAACTACATAGTCAGCCCCCGCCTCTATCTTAATTTTTAGATTGTCAATATCGACTTCTTTATTAGGCGCCTCAAAATGCTTCTCGGGATAACCTGCAACACCAATACAGAAATTTGTCGGTGTACTATCAACAAGTGACTCCTCAAGGTACTTTCCCCTGTTCATATTGGCTATCTGTTTTACGAGTTCAAAAGTATATGTATGTCCGTCTTTATCAGGAACAAACCGGTGTGTGCCTTTTGGGGGATCACCGCGGAGAGCCAGAACATCGTCAATACCAAGGAATTTCATCTCAATAAGAGCATTCTCAGTCTCTTCCTTTGAAAATCCGCCACAGAGGAGATGGGGAACAACTGTGATATTGTATTTATATTTTACTGCAGCAGCCAGGGCAATTGTTCCCGGTCTGATGCGTACCACTTTCTTCTCAATCTGACCATCGGGCTTTTCAATATAGGAAGTCTCATTACGATGAGAGGTAAAGTTTATATATGCCGGATTGAACTCAATCAGCCTGTCTATAGCCGTATAAATCCTTTCAATGCTATGTCCTTTCAGAGGAGGTAGTAATTCAAAGGTGAACAATGGGCTTTTTGCGTTCTTAATCTTGTCTATTACACTCATTATATCGGCATCATAAGTTAGGGGCAAGCCATCTGGCTGCTTCTTCAATTGTCATATTTTTACGCGAAGAGTAATCTTTTAACTGATCAGGTCCGATCTTTCCGATATTAAAATAGGTCGATCCCGGATGTGAAAATATGTACCCGCTCACCGAAGCGGGTGGCACCATGGCAAAATTTTCAGTAAGCTCACAACCAATATTTTTTTCAGCACCCAGAAGATCGAACAGCACCCGCTTTTCAGTATGATCGGGACAGGCAGGGTAGCCCGGTGCGGGTCTTATTCCTTTATATTTAAGCTTAAGCAAGTCATCTATATTCAGATTCTCCTCCTGCGCATAGCCCCAGTATTCTTTTCTTATTTTTTCATGAAGCCATTCAGCTGCCGCCTCAGCGAGTCTGTCACTGAGTATCCTTATCATTATTGTTGCATAATCATCATCCCTGAATGCCCCTACAGCTTCATTATCAAGCGCAGCAGTCACCACAAATGCCCCGATATGATCGGTCAGTCCTGTTGATTCCGGAGCGATAAAATCGGAAAGGGAGAGGTTCGGTACCCCATTCTCCTTAACCTCCTGGTTTCTCAGGAACCTGAACATCGCTTTGGCCTCTTTCCTGTTATTATTTTCAAATACTTTAACATCATCTCCTTCAGACACAGCAGGAAATATTCCAAATACACTTTTCGCTGTAATCAGTTTAAGATCTATTATTTTCTTAAGATACAGCCGGGCATCGTCAAACAATTTCCGGGCTTCTTCCCCTTTTACCGGATCGCTGAATATTGCAGGGTATTTTCCCGATATTTTCCAGGCAAAGAAAAAGAAGGTCCAGTCGATATACCCGGAGAGCTCATCAAGGTCTATTTCCGGCAGAACATATATGCCCGGTTTTGCCGGTTCGAAAAGCCTGATTGAGTTCCAGTCGGTCAGGTATTTATTTTTTCTTGCCGCGGCTAATGAGAGAAGGTTTCTTTCGGACTGCCTGGAAATATGATCGGCCCTCATTTTAGCATATTTGTTTTTTATTGACAATACATAACTGCTGTTGTCTTTTTGCAGAAGCGATGAGAGAACGCCGGCAGCTTTTGATGCGTCTTTAACATGAATGACCGTATGCGAATATGCCGGAGCAACCTTTACTGCAGCATGTATCTCAGAGGTTGTTGCCCCGCCTATCAGGAGAGGTATTGTGAATTTTCTTCGCTCCATCTCAGAGGCAACATGTACCATCTCTTCCAGAGAAGGGGTTATTAATCCGCTCAGCCCTACAAAATCGACCTTTTCCTGAACAGCGGTATCGAGAATCTTTTCAGCCGGCACCATTACGCCAAGATCTATTATCTCATAGTTATTGCACGACAGTACCACACCAACAATATTTTTTCCTATGTCATGCACATCGCCCTTTACAGTGGCAAGAAGAACCTTCCCGGCGATCTTTTTCTCTCCCTTTTCGCTTTCCTGTTCGATATAAGGAGCAAGTCTGGAAACAGCTTTTTTCATTACCCTGGCACTTTTTACCACCTGCGGAAGGAACATTTTCCCTGAGCCGAACAAGTCTCCCACTTCATTCATCCCTCCCATAAGAGGTCCCTCAATAAGTTCGATAGACCTTTTAAACAGCGTCCGCGCTTCCTCAACATCCTGTTCAATATATTCATCGAGTCCTCTTATCAGAGAATGTTTTATACGTTCAATAACGGGCAGAGTGCGCCAGCTGTCTTCCTTCTCAGCTTTTTTACCTTCATTTTTTATTCCTTCGGCAAATTTCACAAGCCGTTCGGTGGAATCTTTTCTGCGATTAAGGATCACATCTTCTGTAAGATGAAGAAGATCCGGCTCAATTTCGCTATAAACCTGTAACATGCCGGGATTGACTATACCCATATCGAGACCCGCCTGTATGGCATGATAAAGGAATACCGAGTGCATGGCCTCACGAACCTTATCGGTGCCCCTGAAGGAAAATGAGAGGTTGCTTATACCTCCGCTGACCCGGCAAAGAGGAAGGTTCTGCTTGATCCATTCCGTTGCCTTAAGAAAATTAACCGCATAATTGTTATGCTCTTCTATACCCGTGGCAACCGCCAGTACATTGGGATCAAAAATAATGTCTTCAGGCGGAAAACCAATCTTATCAACAAGCAGGCGGTATGATCTTTCGGCAACGCTGATCCTTTTTTCATATGTGTCGGCCTGACCCTTTTCATCAAACAACATAACTACGGCGGCGGCTCCATATTTTCTAATAAGTCGTGCATGATCGAGAAAAACCTCTTCTCCCTCTTTCAGACTTATTGAATTAACAACAGATTTTCCCTGTATGCACTTAAGGGCCTTTTCAATGGTATTCCATCTTGATGAATCTATCATCAGCGGAAGCTTTGAGATATCCGGCTCTGCCATTACCAGATTCACAAATTTTACCATGGCTTTTTCAGAATCGAGCATAGCCTCATCCATGCAGATATCAATTATCTGGGCTCCGCCTTCAACCTGGTTCCTGGCAACTGCGAGCGCCTCATCATATTTTTCTTCCTTTATAAGCCTCGCAAATTTTATCGATCCGGATACGTTTGTCCTTTCTCCGATGTTCACAAAATTGGTCTCAGGGGTTATTGTCAGGGCTTCGAGACCGCTGAGTCTTGTATATCTCTTTATTTCAGGTCTTACCCTTGGTTTATATTTTTTTGATGCATCCGCAATTTTTTTTATGTGAAGCGGAGTAGTACCACAGCAGCCTCCGATGATATTGACCCATCCCTCTTTCATGAAATCATCTGCTATGGATGCCATAAATTCAGCAGACTGGTCATATTCCCCAAACTGGTTAGGCAGTCCGGCATTAGGATGAACCGAAACATAAAAACCTGTCTTCCCCGACAGTTCCTCAACAAAAGGACGGAGCTGTTCAGCACCCAGAGCGCAGTTCAGTCCGATGCTGAATAAGGGAAAATGGGAAACAGAAACTATAAATGCTTCAAGTGTCTGGCCTGTAAGGGTTCTGCCGCTGGCATCGGTAATTGTACCTGAAACCATTACGGGCAGGCGTACTCCTTTTTCTTCAAAGACCGTATCTATAGCATAAAGCGCAGCCTTACAATTCAGAACATCAAAGATCGTTTCAACAAGAAGAATATCAACTCCGCCATCTATCAGCCCGTTTGCCTGGACAGAATAAGCCTCAACCAGATCGTCAAATGTCACGGATCTTGCCCCCGGGTCATTAACATCGGATGACATGGATGCTGTACGGTTGGTGGGGCCCAGTGTACCTACAATATAATGTTCCGAAGGCTCCTTTGAATTCTCAAATTCTGTAATTGCTTCGGCTGCGATCCGGGCCGACTGCAGGTTCATTTCATAAACAAGATCCTCCATACCGTAATCAGCCATGGAAATCCTGTTGGAATTGAATGTATTTGTTGTGATAATATCGGCCCCGGCTTCGAGATATTGCCTGTGAATGTCTTTAATAATTTCAGGTCTGGTAACAGACAAAAGGTCGTTGTTACCCTTCTGTGGTTTAGGATGATCGCGGAACTTATCGCCGCGGAAATCGTTTTCCTGAAGCTTATATTTCTGGATCATTGTCCCCATTGCGCCATCGAGGATCAGGATCTTTTGCCGGATAATATTTTCAAGTGGTTGTTTCAATGTTGTATGATATTAATTTACTTTTTCTACCCCCTAAATCCCCCTACCTCGACAAGCTCGGTATGGGGGACTTTTAAAATCTGTTCTTTTCTCAGCCCCCCAAATGGGGGACTTTTAAAACCTGTTCTTTTCTCAGCTCCCCGACTCCTCCGGGTGATTTTACTCCCCAAAGGTGTTTTTACCCCCCAACCCCCCAAGGGGGGCTAAAAATTAGCAGGTTTCTAAAGTCCCGTCCTGGGGGGGTGGGGGGTCAATTTTCTTTCCTGTATTAACTATAAAAACATTCAAGTTACGAAGTTGTTCCCTGAGAGCGTAAAGTCTTTCGAGATTGACAACTCCGATAACGTACTTATTAAATTTACTTTTTCTACCCCCTAAATCCCCCTACCTCGACAAGCTCGGTATGGGGGACTTTTAAAATCTGTTCTTTTCTCAGCTCCCCAGATGGGGGACTTTTAAAACCTTTTCTTTTCTCAGCCCCCCGACTCCTCCGGGTGTTTTTACTCCCCAAAGGTGTTTTTACCCCCTAAATCCCCCAAATGAGGGACTTTTAAAATCTGTTCGTTTCACAGCTCCCGATAACGTACTTTTAAAACTTTACTTTTCTCAACCCCCCAAATGGGGGACTTTTAAAATCTGTTCTTTTCTCAGCTCCCCAGATGGGGGGTTGGGGGGTCAATTTTCTTTCCCGTATTAACTATAAAAACATTCATAGTTACGAAGTTGTTCCCTGAGAGCGTAAAGTCTTTCGAGGTTGACAACTCCGATAACGTACTTATTAAATTTACTTTTTCTACCCCCTAAATCCCCCTACCTCGACAAGCTCGGTATGGGGGACTTTTAAAATCTGTTTTTTTCTCAGCTCCCCAGATGGGGGACTTTTAAAACCTGTTCTTTTTTCAGCCCCCCAAATGGGGGGTTGGGGGGTCAATTTTCTTTCCTGTATTAACTATAAAAACATTCATAGTTACGAAGTTGTTCCCTGAGAGCGTAAAGTCTTTCGAGATTGACAACTCCGATAACGTACTTATTAAATTTACTGCTAAAGTATTCCGACACTTCCTCAAATCCAAATAATTCCCTGTCCTTTTCATCATTATACCTAAGGTAGATCTCAAGTTTATGGTTCCGGGTATATTTTGAGACTGTCCCCTGCTGGAATTTTTTATATTCATACCTGTAGCCATAGGAGTTTGCAGATATATCCGACAGCACAGCGCTCCCCGTGGCATGTCCCCCGGCTCCCTTGCCGCTGAAGAACTGTTTATCGGCAAAGGCAGCTTCCGTTATTATTCCATTATACTCGTTATCGACGTTATACAGATATTTATCGGATGATATAAATCTCGGAAGGACAAAGCTTGTAATAGTATTTTTATTTGTTTTCCCCACATATGGGACCAGCTTTATTTTATAACCTTTTTCTTTGGCATACTGGATATCAAATTTGGATATAGTGCTGATGCCATAATGAAAAACCTCATTAGTGTCGAGAAAAAGCCCATAGGCATGACCTGTTATTATGCAAAGCTTATATTTGGCGTCCCATCCTTCAACATCAAGAGTCGGGTCCGATTCCGCGAAGCCTTTCGCCTGAGCCTCCTTTAGAACGGTCTCATAGGGCAGTCCCTCGTTATGCATCTTTGTAAGGATATAGTTTGTTGTGCCGTTAAGGATGCCCCTGAGGGAATGCAGCAGCTCATTATCATAATATTCCTCAAGATTCCTGATGATGGGTATACTGGCCCCGGCAGAAGCTTCGTAAAGAAGAGAGACCTTGTATTTTCCCTGCATCTCAACAAGCTCCTTAAAATGTTTTGCCACCATCATTTTATTGGCTGTCACTACATTTTTGCCGTTTTTCATTGCAGTGGTGACAATATTGAAAGCCTCATCGGCATCATCAATAAGCTCGACAATCAGGTTTATTGAAGAATCGTTAAGGATATCATTTTTATCGAAGGTGAAATTCGACATAGGGATCCTTCTTTTCTTAGTGCGATCCTTGACGCATATTCTTACAATATCAGCCTTAAACCCCTTGCTGCTGTTCAGTACGTCATGCAGGCCCTGTCCAACGCATCCGTAGCCAAATAATCCTATTCTTAATTTTTCTCTTGTCATAATTATTATAATTCCTGATTCTGCTTATACCCCCTTTCCTGTTTCCCCCAGGGGGGAAATGATTATAATCAATTCCTCCCTGTTTGTACCATTTTGGAAATGGGGTTAAAATTATATTTAAATCATACAGTTATTTAATTACAATACTTGTTTGAAGGCTTGTTCGAAATCATTTATGATGTCATCAATATGTTCAATACCTACCGATACCCTGAACATTCCGGGTTCGATTCCTACAGCCTGCTGCTCAGCGGCAGAAAGCTGTGAGTGTGTTGTGGAAGAAGGCTGGATAATGAGGGTTTTTGCATCACCGACGTTTGCGAGATGACTTACCAGTTCGAGGTGTTCCACCAGTCGTACCGCCCTGGCTTTTTTTGCCTTAAGAACAAAGGTTAGCACTCCTCCGGCTCCTTTTGGCAAATATTTCTTTGCAAGCTGGTGGTAAGGGTTATCCGGAAGGCCCGGATAATTTACCTTTTCCACTCCCGGATGAGCCTCAAGCCATTTTGCCAGAGCCAGTGTATTCTCAACATGCCTTTCCATCCTCAGCGAGAGGGTTTCAAGTCCCTGTAAAAAAAGGAATGAGTTGAACGGGCTTATGGCGGGGCCAAGGTCCCGTAACCCTTCAACCCTTGCCTTGACAATGAAAGCTATATTTCCGGCGGGAGAAGTCTGTGAGAAAATATCTCCGAATATTTTTCCATGATACCCTTCAGCAGGTTCGGTAAATACGGGGAATTTACCATTATTCCAGTTAAAGTTACCGGCATCCGTAATTACACCTCCTATGCTTGTACCGTGCCCGCCGATCCACTTGGTGGCAGATTCCACGACAATATTTGCACCATATTCGATAGGCCGGCAGAGGTAGCCGCAGGCAGCGAAAGTATTGTCGACGATCAGAGGCAATCCGTGTTTGACGGCCAGTTTTGAGAAAGCCTCAAAATCGGGAATATTGAATCCCGGATTACCAATTGTCTCAACATAAATGGCTTTGGAGTTGTCATCTATGAGTTTTTCAAAAGATTCAGGGTTCAGATCCTTTGCAAATCTGGCTTCGATGCCAAAGTTTGCAAATGTAACCTTGAACTGATTATGGCTTCCGCCGTAAAGAAAAGGAGATGTGATGAAGTTCTCTCCCTTTTTCAGGATTGTGGTCAATGCAATGAACTGTGCGGCATGACCCGACGAAACAGCAAGGGAGGCAACACCACCTTCCAGGGCAGCAACTCTTTTCTCGAACACATCTGTTGTGGGGTTATTCATTCTTGTATAAATGTTCCCCCCTTCAGCGAGGTCAAAAAGATCAGCTGCATGTTTTGCGTTTTTAAATACATATGACGATGTCTGGTAGAGAGGCACTGCTCTTGATAATGTATCTTTATCGGGGTGATGTCCCGCGTGAACCTGCAATGTTTCAAATTTTATTTTTGCGTTTCCCATTGTTTTAATTTTTAGGTTTTACAAATACCGGACAGGCAGATATAACAATCCGGTCACTGTTTCCGGCGATTTACTTATAAAATGTGCGATTGTAAACAAAGCTTTTACCGGCACATGCACATAGGCATGAGCGGCATAATGAAGTTGTTGTGAGTCAGATGAATTGAATTCATTTTTTTAGTGTTAAAATTTTTATCATCTCCCGGCTTTCCGGGATTAGGTTTTGGCACCGTTCTCCGAAACTTAAGGATTGGTTGCCAGGGTTTCACAGAGCCTAATCTCTTCACCCTTCTTAATAAAAATCAAACACCCTTTAAAGGAAGGAATATTTGATTTGTGGCGACAAAGATAATGAGGATTTTTGGAAATGCAAAAAAAATAAAATATTTACCTTACTTTTGTATATCAAATAAATTTGTGATGCAGAACAACTTATTCATCTTTAACAGTCTGTCGAAAAAGAAGGAACCTTTCAAACCCCTTCATGCTCCTTTTGTGGGGATGTATGTATGCGGACCAACCGTTTACAGCGATGCCCACCTGGGACATGCAAGACCGGCAATTACTTTCGACCTTCTGTACCGTTACCTTACACACCTGGAATATAAAGTGAGATATGTTCGTAATATAACAGATGTCGGCCACCTGGAAAATGATTCTGATGAAGGTGAAGATAAAGTTGAAAAAAAAGCCCGGCTGGAACATCTCGAACCAATGGAGGTGGTACAGAAGTACATGAACACCTACTATAGGAATATGGATCAGCTGAATACGCTTCACCCTTCCATTGAACCGAGGGCATCTGGACATATTATTGAACAGCAGACTCTTATCAGTACGCTGATCGACAAGGGTTATGCATACGAAACAAACGGATCTGTATATTTTGACCTGCTGAAATATTCTGAAAAATACAGGTATGGAAAACTCTCGGGAAGAGTACTGGAAGAGCTGCAAAGCAATACCCGCACACTGGAAGGACAGGATGAAAAACGGAATTCCTTCGATTTTGCCTTGTGGAAAAAGGCTGCCCCGGAACATATAATGAGATGGACCTCACCCTGGAGTGACGGATTCCCCGGATGGCACCTTGAGTGTTCTGCAATGAGTACAAAATATCTTGGCAACGAATTTGATATACATGGCGGCGGAATGGACCTGATGTTTCCGCACCACGAATGTGAGATTGCACAGTCAACGGCTGCACTTGGAAAAGAGCCCGTTAAATACTGGATACACAATAACATGATCACCATCAACGGGCAGAAGATGGCCCGGTCGCTTGGCAATTTTATCACACTCGACCAGCTCTTCAACGGCGATCATCCCATGCTGCAAAAAGCTTACAGTCCGATGACCGTAAGGTTCTTCATACTTCAGGCTCATTACCGCAGCACGATTGATTTTTCCAACGAAGCTCTGCAGGCCGCAGAAAAAGGACTTCAGAAACTGATGAAGGCGATTGAGACGCTTAACAGGCTGAAGCCTGAATCCGAATCAACAATTGATGTGGGTAATCTAAAAGACAAGTGCTATGGAGCCCTAGATGATGACCTGAACAGTCCGATCCTGATCTCTCATCTCTTTGACGGTGTGCGTCTCATCAACTCAGTGGCCGATGGTTCGGAAAAAACAGATGAAGAGGGTCTGAAATCTCTGAAGTGGCTCTTTGATACCTTTATATTCGATATTCTCGGATTAAAAGATGAAACAGCGGGGCAGAAAGATGAGAAACTCACCGACGACCTTATGAAGATCATCATTGATCTCAGGCAGAATGCAAAAAATAATAAGGACTTTCCCACCTCGGATAAAATAAGGACCATGCTTAAAGAAGCGGGTGTAGGACTGAAGGATCTGAAGGAGGGGGTGGAGTGGGAACGGGAGTGAGGTTACGGGAGTAAATCCCCCCATAATCCCCCCAGAGGGGGGATAAATGGAGCTGAGTTGTGGGGGTTGTGAAACCCCCCTATAATCCCCCCAGAGGGGGGATAAATGGAGCTGAGTTGTGGTGGTTGTGAACCCCCCTATGATCCCCCCAGAGGGGGGATAAAATGACATGGAATGAACTGAAAGGGAATGAGATACGATAAGAACAAGGAGTTGATTAGAAGAGCCAGAGTATTAAGGAGCAATATGACTCAACCTGAGACTATTCTCTGGTCAAAACTAAAATCAAAAAATATCTATGGTTACAAATTTCGGAGACAACAGCCTATTTTTGATTATATCGTAGATTTTTATTGTCACGATCTTAAACTCATAGTAGAAGTTGACGGACAAATTCATGCTTTAATAGAAAATATCGATCCTGACAACAAGCGTGAAAATATGCTTAGGGCTAACGGTTATAATATTTTACGTTTCACAAATTTTGATGTTTATAATGATATTGAAACTGTAATCGATAAGATAAAGGAATATATTACGACAAATTTGTCCCCCTCTCAGGGGGACCATAGGGGGTCATTGAATGAATAAACTCATTTCTGAAAAGGATTTGTCCCCCTCCCAGGGGGACCACAGGGGGTTGAATTATATTTCCTCTGTGGTAACCATCGGCTCCATACCACTGGGAGGGAACAACCCTATACGTATACAGACGATGACAAACACCGACACCCTTAATACAAAGGCTTCGGTGGAACAATGCATCAGGATAATTGAGGCAGGTGCGGATTATGTGAGGCTTACGGCTCAGGGTGTGAAAGAAGCAGAGAACCTTGCAGTTATAAAGAAAGAGCTGAGAAAGGCCGGATTCAACACACCGTTGATCGCTGATATACATTTTAATCCTGCAGCCGCAGAAACCGCGGCACGTCTGGTTGAAAAAGTGAGAATAAATCCCGGGAACTATGCAGATAAAAGAGCCTCATTTGAAAAGCAGGAGCTTACCGAAAAGGAATACAATGAAGAACTTGAAAGGACTCACACAAAACTGCTGCCTCTTATAAATATCTGCCGCGAGCATAAAACTGTAATCCGTGTTGGCATCAATCATGGTTCTCTTTCCGACCGCATCATGACCAGGTACGGGAACACACCAAATGGCATGGTATTATCTGCAATGGAGTTTATAAGGATCTTTCGTGCTGAGAATTTTAATGACCTTGTTATATCAATGAAATCATCGGATACAGCAGTGATGACTGAGGCTACAAGGATGATGGTCAATAAAATGCTGAGCGAGGGTGTATCATATCCATTGCACCTTGGAGTAACCGAAGCCGGTGAGGGTGAAGACGGGCGGGTAAGATCGGCTGCCGGAATTGGAGCCCTGCTTTCGGAAGGGCTGGGTGATACTATAAGAGTATCACTTTCGGAAGATCCTGAAAAAGAAATACCTGTAGCAAAAAAGCTTGCCGGATATTATCCCAGGGGATTACCCGGAACAAGACCTGACAGACCATTGGGTTACAAAGCTCCTGCATCCCCCCCGCAAGCACTGAAAAGAATAAAAGGCCCTATTGTGGTTTCAAATATGACATCGTTTGCTGAAATCAATTCTGACAGTTTCATAGAAGCCGGCTTCAGGCTAAATGGGAAAAACGGAATAATTGAAAGAACTGACAGTTCAGCAGATTTTATAATCGCAAAGAATTGTCCGGAAAATATCCCGGATGATGTTTCCATTATACTTCCTTATAAGATGTGGTTTGACAGGCAGGAGAATAAGAACTTGTTCCCGCTATTTTCTCCCGAGACTTTTCATGGAACACCTTACAAGTCGGACCAGCTGAATTTTTTGCTTACCGGTTCCCATTTTGATATCAGATATCTCAGGAATCCCGATCCTGCCACCACACTTGTTATTTTCACCTTTAACCCGGAAAAGGAGAGATATGCCCCGGATCAATTCCTGAATGTTCTTGAAGAGAACGGGACGGAGCATAATATCATACTTAATCCTGTTTTCAATGAGAATAACCTCGAGGATCTGCAAATTAAGGCTTCTGCTCTTCTGGGGAAATTTGTTATTGACAAAAGAGTATCAGGTATTTCCATAACCAACTTCGGGGAGGTTGGTTTCAAAGACGTTACTGCTCTTAATTTTTCAATTCTTCAGTGCACTGAGACAAGGATAACCAGAACCATGTATCTTTCGTGTCCCACCTGTGGCAGGACCAGCTTCAATCTCCAGGAGACGATCAGGAGAGTAAAAGAGGCAACAGGTCATCTGAAAGGGCTCAAAATAGCTGTTATGGGTTGCATTGTAAACGGACCAGGTGAAATGGCCGGGGCAGATTGGGGGTATGTTGGGGCGGCGAAGGGGAAGGTTCATATCTACAAGGGAACTGTGCCTGTTCTTAAGAACGTCCCTGAGAAAGATGCGGTGAAGGAGTTGCTGAAGATGATCGAAGAGGATCAGGCCAGCCGGTAATCGAGCTGTTTTTTCTGAAGGTCGGCTTTTACGACTTCGATATTGACACGATCACCCAGGGTATAGACTTTACCGGTCGACCGGCCCTTTATGCAGTAGCATTCTTCATCATATTCATAAAAATCATCATCAAGCTCCCTGATGTGGATCATCCCTTCGCACTGATTTTCAACTATTTCAACATATATTCCCCATTCAGTGACACCTGATATTACACCTTCGAATACCTGTCCTGTTTTATCGCTCATGTACTCGACCTGTTTATATTTGACAGAGGCTCTTTCAGCTTCGGCTGCCAGCCGTTCCATCTTTGACGAGTGGTCGCAAAGCTTCTGATATTTATCCTTTTGTCCGGGATTTTCTTCTGCAAGATAAGCTGAAAGAAGCCGGTGTACCATTATATCGGGATACCTGCGGATTGGTGATGTAAAATGAGTATAATATTTAAAGGCCAGTCCATAATGACCAATATTATCGGTGGAATAAATTGCTTTTGCCATCGATCGCAGAGCCAGATTTTCAATAATATTCTGTTCCTTTTTCCCTTCGACAGACTGCAGTAATTTATTCATTGCTTTCGGGAGGGAGGTCTTATCATCCTCAATAAGCTTATAACCAAACCTCGTTATGAAATGGCTGAAATTGCTGATCTTTTCAGGATCGGGCCTGTCGTGAATACGGTAAACGAATGTTTTCCCCTTCAGTTTTTTACCGACGTATTCCGCCACACGTTTATTGGCCAGCAGCATGAACTCCTCAATAAGCTGGTTTGCTGTTCCCATCTCGCGGAATTTTATGCCAAGAGGTTTGCCGGCTTCATCAAGATCAAATCTCACTTCGATCTTTTCGAAAGAAAACGCTCCGGCTGCAAACCTTTTTGTGCGCAACTGCTGTGCCAGCCTGTGAAGGAGGAGAACCTGCTCCTTCATATCACCATCGCCTGTATCGATCACCTGCTGGGCCTCATTATATGAAAATTGCTTATCAGAATTGATAATGGTCCTTCCGAACCATTCATTGATTACCTCCGATTTATCGTTCAGTTCAAAAACAGCTGAATAGGTAAGCTTGTCCTCTGCAGGATTGAGAGAACAGATATGGTTGGAAAGTCTTTCAGGAAGCATAGGTACCACCCTGTCGACGAGGTAAACAGAAGTCGCACGTTGTTTAGCCTCCTCCTCAACAAGAGAATCTGTAAGGACATAATGTGTCACATCTGCAATATGAACACCAACCTCCCAGTTTCCGTTTTCGAGTTGTTTCAGCGACAGGGCATCATCAAAATCCTTTGCATCTGCAGGGTCGATTGTAAAAGTTGGTACCTGGCGAAAATCGCGACGAGATCTGATATCTTCTTCGGTTATTGCCTCCGATATTTTCTCAGCTTCATTTTCCACCTCTTCAGTAAAGTGATATGGCAGTTCAAACTCAGCCAGTATGGCATGCATCTCAGTTTCGTGCAGTCCCGGGAATCCAAGAATGCTAATGATCTCGGCAACAGGATTTTTTGATTTAGGATCCCAGTCGGTTACCCTGGCAACGGCTTTATGACCCTGTTGAGCGCCATTAAGTTTTGATGTCGGGATATATAAGTCAAAAGGCATATTCTTATTATCGGGAATAAGAAAAGCAAAATTGGGCATTATCTCGACTGTGCCTACAAATGATGTGCGCCATCTTTCTATTATTTCTACCACTTCCCCCTCGGGACGTGTTCCTTTTCTCCTTGCATAAAGCCTCACTTTCACCTTATCCCCATGAAGAGCTGTCTTCAGGTTTTTTGCCGTAACAAAAACGTCTTCCTCCAGGTCTTCTGTAGAGATGAAGCCGTAACCCATCCTTGTCATATCAACAGTGCCGGTAATATAGCCTCTGTCCTGTTTTATTCTGTATTTACCCTGGTAGATTTCCTTTACCCTGCCCTGCTTTGTCAGATCCCTCAGGATATCGGAGATCTTCTTTTTTGAAGACGGATCGGTAATATTAAGACGCGTGGATATCTGTTTATAGTTAAATCCCTGATCGGGACTTTTTGACAATGTTGCAAGTACTTGTTCTGTAAGTGATTCTTTTGAAATACCGTAACTTTTATTATTGCTTCCCTTCCTGCTCATAATTCAGTTTTTGCGAAGGTACAAAAATGAACCATAAATTTTAATACATTTGGTTTATAATTGAAGATCATGACAGGTTTAAAATCAATACTTTCCCACTCTCCTTCCATAGTTACAAGGAAGACCGGGAATGAGTACGTTCTTGTTCCTATTACCAATAATATTGCCGATATGGACAGTGTTTACACGCTTAATGAAACAGGGGCATTCATCTGGGAACATATCGACGGGAAGAGAAATGTTGAAGAGATAATCAAGGCTTTGACTGATGAATATAATATAGATGAAAAGATTGCTGAAGAGGATGTGATTTCATTTATTGAGAATATGAGTAAATATTTGATAATCGTTCACCCCCCAACCCCCTTCCTCGACAAGCTCGGGGCAGGCCCAAGGGGGGTTAAAAACTAAATTAGGTTACCTTTGCCTCGGGGAGTTTTACCCCCCCAACCCCCCCATAGGGGGGGCAAATTGACATGAAATAAGCAGTAGTGAATTTAAGATGCGGAAGTATAATTTAAATATTGCGGGATATAATATAAGTTTCGAGGCATCTCCGGGGGGACCGGATCTGGTACCTTCGGAAAGATTCCTGAGAAATATCTGTGCGAAATGCGAGGCAGATGTTTATATTACTGTGCGCTCCGGTGCTTTGAAGCTTCCAAAAACAGCAGAAAGAGTTTTTCATGCTCCTTTCGTGGAAGAGATAAACGGCATGCAGATCCGGCATAAAACAAACTTCTGGAGCATTTGGAAATATCATTCCGATCTTTTCATCCAGACTATCTTTCCACTTTCATCATCAGAAAAATCAGCAACTCTGAAATTCTCTCTAACCGCCAGGGAATGGGATCTCTGGATAGAAGGTGATGATAATAAGATTGATCCTTTTGAATACCCGCTCGACGGTTTGATATTATATTACCTTACCGTTATTCATGGCGATATAATGATTCATGCATCGGGGATAAACAAGGATGGACAGGGATATCTTTTCAGCGGCGAATCGGGTAAAGGCAAGTCAACCATGGCTAAGCTCTGGGAAGAGGTATGTGCCAGGGTCATACACGATGACAGACTGATCATACGTCAGACAGAAAAAGGGTACAAAATGTATAATACTCCTGTTTATAATGATGATGTGCCACAGGAATCGTCTCTGGATAAGATATTCATTATTGAACATGGTCTTGATAACAAACTTACCCCCATTAAAGGCGCTGTGGCTGTCAGCCTGATAATGACCAACTGCATTCAGCATAACTGGGGCCATGAAATTATTGCCAGACTTTTAGGGTCGGTGTCGATTATGTGTACAACGATACCTGTTGCTAAATTAGCCTTCAAACCAACTATAAGTGTAATTAATCTTATCCTTAGAAATGAATAATCCCCGGAACATTAATATTGTCAAGGATATAAGCCTGACGCTTCTCTCAGAAGGGAAGACCATCAGGATAAAGGCTCATGGTTACAGTATGTATCCATGTATAAAACCCGGTTCGTTGTTAATTATTGAACCAATTAATGTTAAGGGCTTCCCTGTTCCGGGAGAGATAATTGCCATTCAAAGAGAAAGCGGACTTATTGTACATCGTTTGTCTAAAATAATATATAATAATCGCATAACAAGCTATATTGCAAGAGGAGACAGTAATGCATATGCTGACCATCCTGTAAAAATCGATAAAATAGTCGGCAGGGTTGTCGGAGCTGAAACCACGGGTGAAAATCCGGTACGGGCAGATATCAGGATCAATACGAGACCAAATTATTTTATTAACAGGTTAAAAGTAATCGGGTTGATGATATGGAGAAAAAGATCAGGTTATTCAGGGAATCGGTAAGGCTTGTCTGGGAGAGTGCTCCCGGATGGACCATGGCAAATATTGTTATGTCAGTATTGCGGAGTATCCTTCCTCTTGTTATAATATGGCTTTTGAAAGTGGTAATTGATGATATAACCGTAGCTGCCAGATCGGGTGCCGGAACAACTATGGTCAATGTACTCCGGCCAATAGTTGCTCTTGCATTAATATGGTTTATTGATGAAGCTTCATCCGATTTCAGCAACTACGTCAGGAAGAAACAATCTCTGAAGCTTGAGATATACATGTATGGCCTTTTGCATACTAAATCTATTAAACTTGATCTTATCAATTTTGAACGTCCTGAATATTTTGACTGTCTTACCCGTGCTTCACGGGAGGCTCCATGGCGTCCGAACAGTATCTTAAACAATATTATTTCAATGCTCCGGGGACTTTTGTCTCTGTTGCTTATGGCTGGCCTGATCTTTACATTGCACTGGTCACTTGCCGTGATACTGCTGGCTGCAAATATTCCCGGAATATGGTTACGGCTTCATTATGCAAATGTTCTTTATACATTTCAGAGGGAACAGACCCCCGAGGCAAGAAAATCGGCTTATTTTAACTGGCTTCTTACAGGAGACAGACCATCGAGGGAATTGCGGCTTTTCGGACTGGGAAATTATTTCAAGGATCTGTTCAGGAGCTCCTTCCTGAAACAAAAGGAAGAAGAAATCAATATAATCAGGAAAAGAACCCAGATTGAATTAGTCTCAAATCTTTTTAAAGCAACTGCGTTGTTGATAACTTTATTGTTTATCGCGCGTGAAACAATCGGAGGAATACTTTCTTTAGGACAAATGGCTATGTACCTGATGGCATTCAGACAGGGAATGATATATATCAAAGATCTGTTTGTTTCGCTGGCAGGGCTTTACGAGGACAGTCTTTTCATTGGTGACACATTTGAATTTCTTAATCTTGAGGAAAATATTGTTGAGAAGGAGCCCGTTCGTGCCATACATCCATTAAACAAAAACATTGCTGTTGAAAATATTTCCTTCACCTATCCCGGAAATAATTTTAGTACAATAAATAATGTCTCTTTTGAGATAAACAAAGGAGAAATAATTGCACTGGTAGGGGCTAACGGAGCCGGGAAGAGCACACTTGTGAGGCTTTTGTGCAGGCTTTACGATCCCGATTCAGGAGTAGTTAAGATTGATGGCGATAATATAAAGAATTTATACCCGGAAGAGTACAGGAAGCTTTTTTCAGTTGTATTCCAGGATTTTATGCTTTATAACCTTTCAGCAGGTGAGAATATCAGGATGGGAAATATTGAGGATAATACGCCCGCGGAAGGAATCCGGCATGCAGCAGGCATTACCGGCATTCATAATCTTATCAGCAGCTTTCCCAATGGTTATGATACAGTAATAGGAAATCTCTTTGACGACAGTCGCGAGCTCAGCTGGGGAGAGTGGCAGAAGATAGCTCTGGCAAGAGCACTTTTCAGAGATGCCCCGGTATTGATCCTTGATGAGCCCTCAAGCGCCCTTGACACTGAAACTGAATATGATATTTTCAGCAGATTCAGGGAGATAGTTAAAGGGCGAACTTCCATATTAATCAGTCACCGGTTCACAAATGTCAGTCTGGCAGACAGGATAATTGTGCTGGATAAAGGGTCAATAGTTGAAACAGGGACACATGACGAGCTTATAAAAAAAGGCGGAATATACTTTAAAATGTACTCACAGCAAAGCAGCAGGTTTAGCCAATGAGTGAAGAGATCAACATAAGCAATGAGGAAAAATTTCTGATTGGATTATGCCGGCTGGAATTCGGTGAGGACCAGCTAAAGAAATTTAGGGAACTTTCATCTCTTATCACCGACTGGAATTTATTCACCAGTCTGGCCAACTCACACGGTGTGGCAGCGCTTGCTTATTATAATCTTGAGAGACATCAGCTTCTGAAGGATATTCCCATGGATAGTATTGCCCTGCTCAGGGGAGCCCTGATGAAGAGCATCAGCCGAAATACATTTCACACAGAGGCCATGGGCGAGGTGCTCAGGTTACTGAATATTAACAGCATCAGGACTGTATTGCTTAAAGGACTGGCCCTCGAAAACAGTGTCTATGGAAATGCCGGACTTCGCCAGATGAGTGATGTTGATATTCTGATCGCAAGGGAGCAATGTTTAGAAGCCAGGGATATTCTTACCAGCCACGGATATGTTTCCCTCCCTGTAAAATCGGCTTTCCATAAGCTAATAATAACCAATGCGGGTAAGCATCTGCCATCGCTGATAAAGGACGGGGCCTCAGTTGAAATACACCATGAGCTTTTTGGCGACAGGAAGAAAACACTTACAAGGAGGCTCTATGACAGCAGTTATGAGATTGACATTAAAGGCGAAAAAGCATTTATCCCACGTCCGCAAATATTTTTTCTTTATCTCGTCAGGCATCTTCATATGCATGAGCTGAATAATGAGTCGCAGCTACGGTTATATACCGACCTGGTTGTAATGATTGAGAAGTATCCCACTGAGATAATCAATTATGATCTTCTGTCTCTTGCTGCGGATGCCGGTATATGTGAGATACTCGCCGGGCACCTTGAACCGTTAAGGGATTTCTGGGGGGTGCAGTTTCCCGGATGGGTTAATGATTTTATCGAAAGATGTCATCCGCCTGATTCCCTCAGCAGGTTTATCTTCTTCCTGAAAAGTCCCAGGGATAATCCTCCTCTTGGCAAGCCTGGTTTTTACAGAGAAATTGTAAGAGATATACCGGGCTTTCATCGTAAGGCACTCTATATTTTAGGAGATCTTTTCCCCACTGTCACCTTCATGAAGAAGAGGTATA
>CAWFFK010000013.1:0-83405 GCA_963815075.1 uncultured Bacteroidales bacterium | reverse complement strand
TCGAACTATCAACCTTAAAAAGCAGGCTTGTAAGTTTGATGATATCTCCGCCATCTCCGATTCCAAAGTCAAACCAGAGATTTTTATAAGAATTTACTTTAAAGGAAGGATTATTTTCATCCCTGAGAGGAGATTTGTACCAATAGTTGACCCCTTGATTATAGTCAGGATTAATTCCATTTTTTGCAAGGAAATTAATTATGTCAATTTTTTTG
Organism: uncultured Bacteroidales bacterium; assembly: GCA_963815075.1. Lineage (GTDB taxonomy): Bacteria > Bacteroidota > Bacteroidia > Bacteroidales > VadinHA17 > LD21. The sequence continues at coordinate 83,190 of CAWFFK010000013.1, read as the reverse complement.
GCGTCGTTACAGTTCATTCTGACCTTATTAATGATTTATAGCTCCTCTGACCAAATTGATAATTGGTTTTTATTTGACTCGGATATCTTTTTTTTCTTCTTGATATAAGAATCAGCAAACGTTATCCTGTCACCATTGAAGACCACTAAAGGATTCATATAGTATTTATAAGGATTTGTTGACCTGGCAATAATTCCCTGTTCTACAAGACAAGACAATCCGGCACGAATTATATTATTGGCAGAATAGCCTGTAAAGTCCTTTGCCTCACCAAAGTCTATATATAATATATCCTTGTTAGGTATTACACATTTAGTAAGAATATAACCGAAAACCTTCATCGCAGCTTTATTCAAATCATAGAATGCAGCGAACCGACTTAAGTAGACCTTAACAAATTGGCTTTCATCGACTTCTATGGTTCGCAAAAAGGCACTATGGGCGACGATCTCTCCATTATCGTTGATTACCTGATTTAACACAGATTTATTCCCTCTTACAAACACCTTCTTTTGAATAGAATGTTTATTTATCTCCTGTAAAGCATTCTCCATGAATGGATTTTCGTCATACTCCGGGAATTTATTTAAAGGGATATATTTCATACAAGTAACTTTTTTACTGTAAAATGATACCTTTCACACAACTTCTATATACCTGAAAAGTATCCATTTAGGGTAAAATAAATACCTTATTAGTATCTAGTGCATACTTTAAAAGTATCTCATAGATACTTTTGCTATACTGATTATGAGCAAGTTCCATCATCTCTTCTTATATTCTTTAATACCGTTTTTAAGTAGATCTATTATTTCGCTTCGAAAAAAGAAAAGACTTTCATTAATATGATGGCCTTTAATTATACCGGCCTCCATCCAGTTGTAGATTGTCTGTTTGGATTTTTTGAGGAGTTTACAAACATCTTCAATAACCATGATATCCTCCCCATTTTCCTTTCGTGGGTTTTCTTTATCTAATTCTTCCCTTATAACCTGCTTGGTTATTTCACGATGCTTATCCCAAAAGTCGTTTGGATTAACTATAATGATATTTTCCATGTTGTGCAATTTTAATGTCCAGCACAAAAAAATGACAATATTTTATCTATTTAAGTCTAATTCAGGTCTGAAAAGACTTTGTTTTTAGGTAGTTTTATCCAATGCACTAAACAAATTTTCAGTATTTTTAGTAGCAACCTGCAGAATAGTAATAGTATTTCGTAAAGATTCTCTTAGTGCTTCAATTTTTTTTAACTCACTGGCCTTCAAATCTTCTTTGTTTTTTATTTTGTTTATAACATTCAGTAATGTTTTTACATTCGGGAAATCGGAATCACTAATCCTGAGAATACTTGAAAGCAGCAACGCTCGTTCCTCATTCTGAATCGGAATCTTGGTTGTCTCAATTATCTGATCGATTGCAATCAATCTTTCAACTGGATTTGATTCATAATTGGTGTTTTTATTTTTGTTACCGTCAAAAGTTGGTTTCATTAATTCATAGTACTTTTTCAAGTAGGCTAATCTTTCCAAGTGATAAATCTTATCAATATCAATGATCATTTCCTTAACTTCGAGATAATCAAAATCATAGTATTTTATTTTTTCTCTTACAAGTAAGATCCTGTCTCCTAAACTTGTAATATCGACTAGGTCTGGTGTTTTAATAAGTTTGGTTACTACTATATAAAAGAAAAATAAGATCATAAAAGGGAATACTATAAAGAATGCCAATGGGAGAGAAGGGAAGGCAATTGTTATTGCAATATATATTATACAGAAGAAGAAGTATATTAGGGTAAAGCCTAACTTCCGATAATAATATTTGTCTTCAATCTTTTGGTAGGTGTTCTTAATCAGAGAGTAAGTAGGATGATTACTGTTCCCTGTTTGATTAGAATCATAATCCTTTTCGAGGTTTGAGATATACTCTTCAAGTAGCTCTTTAAATTGCGTTTTACTCATATTGACTTTCATTATTAAAAATAAGTCAATTTAGAGTTTTTACAAAATAAAAATTTGCACCTGATTTGCACCTACTAAATGAGGAAAGCCCCGATAAATCGAGGCTTTCTGTACCCGGAGCGGGACTTGAACCCGCACAACCGCAATGGTCACAGGATTTTAAGTCCTGCGTGTCTACCATTCCACCATCCGGGCATTCTATTAATATCCTGTAAATATAATAATTCTGCCTTTACTAAACTTCCTCGTTTACTGCGGGGGATGGTGGAATGTCTACCCCTGCAGTCTGGCTGCTCACTAAAAACACCCACCGGGACTCCCCTGCAACCTGGCTCCTTCGCTAAAACAGCCCACAGGGCTGTTTTTTAACGCTCGGCCCTCTTAACGTTCGCCCCTACCATCCGGGCTATTATGTCGGACTGGTGCGGCAAATTTATAACAAATAATTATTAAATAAAACAGCAGCTGCCTTTTAAAGGAAAGTAATTCCCGTTAGTTGCCAAGAGGAATTAGCTAGTAAACTTCAAGCAATCCGTCAATCTGCGCAAGCACCTGTTCATCAGTGAAGTGCCGGCCTTTAATTGCCCCCGACGGGCAACCGGCCACACAAACTCCACACCCTTTACATAGAGCGCTTATTACATGACTTTTTCTTTTGTCTTCAAGGAATTCAATTGCGCTGAAAGAACATAGCTGGTTACAGAACCTGCAACCTGAACAGATATCTTCATTTACTTCGGAATACAATGCATCAACCTCTATCTTACCTTTTGAAATCCTGGCCAGGATCCTCGCAGCTGCCGCCCTTGCCTGTGCAACGGTATCGGGAATATCCTTCGGTGCAACACATGTGCCGGCAATAAAAATTCCATCGGTGGTGGTTGCAACGGGTTCAAGTTTCGGATGACTCTCGATGAACCACCCGTCTTTATCCTGGCTGATATTGACAATGCGGGCAATTTCATGTGAATCTTCGCGCGCTTCCATTCCTACCATCAGGACTATCAGATCAGCAGGAATTTCTATCTGTTCACCTGAAAGTTTTTCATTGACCTCAATAAGCATTTCACAATCATCCTTTGAACCTGCCATGCGAATTACAGGTCTGTCATCTTTTTCATACATCAGAAACAAAGTCTTGGCTTCCGACGACTGCAAATAAAAATCTTCATGTCCTTTTCCGAAGGCATGCATGTCAATGTATATATCTGAAATATAGCAATCGGGATTTGCATTTTTGATTTCATGAGCATACTTTAAAGCAGTCATGCAACAGACCCTCGAGCAATAGGTGTGAAATTCCTGGTTACGGCTTCCGACGCAATGAATTATAGCAACGAATCTTGGTATATTGCCTTCTTTTGTCTCAATTCGTCCCGCCCGTATCATCCTTTCCAGTTCAAAAGATGTTATTACATTGGGCAATTTCCCGTATCCATAGTGAACAATACGGGATGCATCGAATTCCTTATACCCTGTGCATACAATTACATTGCCAATTTCCACTTCATCCTGTTTATTTTCGCCTGCCGGTCTGCCATTCAGGGATTGGATCTGTGCCCTGAAATTTCCGATGAACCCTGTCAGGCCGGTCAGTTTGGATTCTAAGTGGACCTTTACCTTTTTGTGCGCCATGATCCGTGTAACCCGTTCCGTTATAAGATCACGGGCAGAATAAAGATATGGTGCCGTAAGATCAACCCTTGAGAGATTACCACCCAGATGATCATCCTTTTCTACAAGATGGACAATATTACCTGCATCAGCCAGTTCGAGGGCGGCAGTCATACCTGCTATTCCTCCTCCTATTACCAGCACATTCGGACACATATTTACTGAAATACTATCCAGCGTTTCATGAAGTTCCACCCGGCGAACGGCTGCATGAACAAGAGCTTTGGCTTTTTCAGTTGCTTCAACAGGATCTTCATGTACCCAGCTGCATTGTTCCCGGATATTTGCCATCTCAAGCAAATACTCATTAATACCGGCAGATTTAAGGGCATTACGGAAAGTCCTTTCATGCATATTCGGACTGCAGGCAGCTACAACCACCCTGTTAAGCTGATTCTCTTTAATGTCCTGGGCTATCATCTCCTGCCCGGGGTTAGAACACATATATTTATATATTTTGGCCGTCACAACATTGGGAAGCCGTGACACAAAATCAGCTACTGCTTCAACATCAACTATCTTGGCGATATTTGTTCCGCACATGCAAATGTATACGCCTATTCTGCAATTTTTCATCAGTATCTTTTTTTATTTAACAAAAACCGGTGATGAGTGTATGACCTCTTCCTGTCGCATCAGAGCATCTCTGCGGATAGCTGCAAAATACATGGCAAGGGGACGATAAACAAGATGGGCCCATTTGCTGAAAGGCATCCTGAGCAACCAGGGCACGACGCACATAAGGTGAATAATATAAGTGACATTCGCCATTTCAAAGAGACCTGACCTGTGAAAAACATGCTGGGATATTCCTGTTAAAACTATAAGGAATAATAAAACCACAAAGACCCAGTCGGTGCTGTGAGACTTTTTATACTGAACATAGTTCTTTTTAAACCGGTTACCGATAAAATAAATGGTACCAATAATTAGTCCGATGGAAGCCAGGTAGCCAAAAACATGGACAGACCAGTTTATGTCAGGTCCCGACTGCAATTGTTCAATGAAAACCATCACAAGCAACAGCATGGTTACATATCCAAGCATAAGGCCCAGATGAATGAACCATGGCATAAAAAATGACTTTTTATTCTGGCTTTCGCACTCCGAGTAGCGTTTTTGTGTGAAGAAATGCCATGGTACCTGGTAAAATTCCACGACATAAAGCCACCAGGGAACAGGGAAGGGCGACCCTTTGATCATTGTAAGATACCACATACGGATAGCGTTAATGATCAGAAACACTGCGACCACAAGTCCTACGCTAAGATCAAATTTGTGAATAAATGTGCTGGGAAGGAATGCGCCCTCGCCGTCATAAATATGAATACTCCCTCCTGATAATCCATAGTATAGTAAAAATATTCCTGTAAGCAGGGCTGTTATGAGAACAGCGAGGATTTCGGTTGTCTTCGATTTAAAGAACCGGGCAGCTATCCCTGTAAAATCGTATCGTGAAATCAGCCACCGTCGCAGACTCATCATTGTCTCCCCGGGGTCTGCTTGTCTAGGGCACTGTGTTGAACACTGACCACAGTAATAGCAAAGCCATGGCTCAAGGCTCGTTTCAATTTTCTGTTCAAGTCCCATTTGCAGCGAGCGCATTGATTTACGCGGAAATTTGTACACCTCATCAGCATGGGGGCAGACTGTTGAACAATCTCCGCACTGATAACATAGTTGGACATCTTCAGCTCCAAAACGGTCAAGAACATCAATGAACATCGGATTTACTCTGATTGCCATAATGACCTCCTTAAATTACATGAATATTTTTAGCTCTTTCTTCAATTTCACTCAATGATATACTGCTAAGGTGCCCTATACCCTTTCCGCTTGTAAGGCTGCTTAAAACGCCAGCAGCCACAGCAGAAGCCTGGGCAACCGTATCCGGAATATCCTTTGGTGCCTGGCACATCCCGGCAACATAAATGCCGCCTTTATCAGTATCAGTCGGGCTGCCGTTGTAATCAAGCTCTGAGAACCATCCGTCTGTATCTCTGTCCACACCCAGCATCCTGCTGAGCTCCTCGGTTCCCTGCGCCGGAACAAGTCCGACCGCCAGAACAACCATGTCAACAGGAAATTCAACCAGCCTGTCATTAAATATGTCTTCACCCCTGACGGACATCAATCCGTCTTTCATTGTTACCGAGGCGGAATGACCTCGTACAACAAATGTGCCTTCCTGTTTTATCCGTTCCGCAAATTCCTCATATCCTTTGCCGAAAGCTCTCATATCTATATAAAATTCATAGACTGAGACATTGGGGATCTTTTCTTTTATCAGATGAGCGAACTTCAGGGAATACATACAGCAGACGCGGGAACAGTAAGGGTTATATTTTTTATTTCGCGATCCAACACAATGAATAAGTGCAACACTTCTTGGAGGCATCCCGTCGGATGAAAATACCCATTCGTCTTTCTCTGTTTTTTTATTAAAACGCTTTGTTTTGGTAACAATTTTTCCTCCGGTTGTTCCTGAGGCATTAGTCAACCGTTCAAACTCAAGTGATGTCAGTACATTAGGGAAAACACCGTATCCATATTGCTCTATTTTGCTGACATCCAGCAGTTCATAACCAGTTGCCAGTATGATATTCCCAACTTCAATATCTATTGTATGCTCTTTTTCGTTCAGGTTAATGCATTCTTTGGGACATTTCTTCATGCAAACGCCACATTTTTTACCTTCGGAAAGGATATAGGTGCAATGTTCATCATCCACAAGGTAGGCATTAGGGACTGCCTGGGGGAATGGAATATAAATTGCTTTCCGCAAAGATATGCCTGCATCGAACTCACTTTCAACTTTTACAGGGCATACATCAGCACACTGGTTACATGCGATACAGGATTTTACGTCAACGTACCGTGCGTTTTGCCTTATCTTAACACGGTACGACCCGGGCTTGCCCGATATACCCACCACTTTCGATCTGGTCAACAGCCTGACCATCTCATGCTGTCCGACATCAACCATTTTTGGAGTGAGTATACAGGCGGCACAATCCAGTGTCGGAAATGTTTTATCAAACATGGCCATGTGACCCCCAATAGTTCCTGTCTGTTCAACCAGGAATACCTGTTTGCCGGCATTGGCTATCTCGAGGGCAGCTTGTATTCCGGCTATTCCTCCCCCGATTATAAGAGTTGCATGATTTACCGGATTTCCGCCTGTTACAGCAACAAGAGGGAAGGGAACACCCATAGTGGCACATGCCACGATTGCTTTAGCCCGGTCCAAAGCATATTCACCTCTGGCACCATGCTCCTGGAATGAAGCCAGACGTATTTCATCGGTATTGCCTCCCGTCAGTGCCATTGCTTTTGTAAAAACAGGCTTGAAATATCCGGGCATATCGCCGGCTATAACAATCCTTTCAAGGTTGTCTGACTTGATTTGTCCGGATAGCATTTTCAAATCGGGATGAGGTTTTACCCCTAATATCTGGACGGTCTCAACATCAGGGAGATTAGCTGAATACTTTGCTATGGCATCAATATTAAGATTCCTGCTGTTGTCCATCTGGCAAAAAAAGACTCCGGTTCGCATAATTCCTTCTTTATTGATTATTTAATAAATTACTTACCTTGTTTAATAAAGTACTAATTTCTGACAACTCTGTTCAGTAATTTTCCATTGGAATCACGAATTTCAAGAACCATCGACATCTGACCAGGCAGACTGTGAGTAGCACATGAAAAACATGGATCATAAGCCCTGAAGGCCATCTCGATCATATTCAGAATACCATCAGTAACCTCAACACCTTTTTTGATCAATCCCTGTGCAGCTTTTTTGATCGACATGCAAATGGCTCCGTTATTATTTGTTGTTCCAACAATGATATTTACTTTAGTGACAAGTCCCCTGTCATCAGTCCAATAGTGATGCGTTAGAGTTCCTCTCTGAGCTTCAACAATGCCTACTCCCTCACCCGGGATGGGACCCAGTGCGGCACGTAATTCCTTTCCTGTAATATCCGGATCCATTGCAAGTTCAAGACATCTTTCGGCTGAATATAACAGCTCAATGAGCCTTGCCCAGTGCATTGCAAGAGTAGCATGAACAGGTTTACCTCCAAGAGTGGAGTACATACGGTCGTATTCCCTTTGTGCCTGAGGTGTTGCCATACCGTCGGAGGCATTAAGCCTCGATAATGGCGTGGCATGGTATAATCCTGAATTTTGCCCGTCGATAAATCCTTTCCATCCAATCTTTTTTAGAAACGGAAATTTAAGATAGCTCCATGGTTCAACATGTTCAGCAACATAATTGAGGTATTCCGGAGGTGAATATTTATATAACTCTTTTCCTTCAGTATCAACCACCCTTACCTTCCCGTCATAAAAATTTACCTTGTTGTTTGCATCAACCAGCCCCATTGAGTGAAGTTTCATGCTGTAAGGCCCGTTGAGTATCAGATCAACATATTGCTTGTTGCCAAGAACAACATCACTAAAGATCTTAAGTGAGAAATTAGCAAAATCTACAAATCCTTTTGCTTTCGCTACTATATCGTCGCGTTCCTTTTCAGTAAGCCCTTTTCTTACCCCTCCGGGGATATTCATCACCACAAAGGTCTGATGTCCGCCAAGAAGGGCCTGTATTTCCTGAGCTATGCGCCGTTGTTTGATGACTTCAGTGCCTACTTCCTTTCCAACAACTTCAATTACTCCCAGGATATTTCTTTTAGATGCAGGCGCATCAGGCCCTACTACGAAATCAGGTGCTGCAAGTGCATAGAAATGTGCTGTATGGCTATGAACAAAATGAGCCATATAAAACAGTTCCCTTAATTTTTTGGCGGTAGGTGGGGGTTCCACTCCGAATACGGCATCAACAGCTTTCCCCGATGCCATATGATGACACCCGGGGCAGACTCCGCATATCTTGGCCACAATTGAAGGAAGCTCCTCTACCGGCCGGCCTTCGCAGAATTTTTCGAATCCCCTTAGCTCGGGAACCTGGAAATATACATTATTAACTTCTCCCTCTTCGTCAAGGAAAATCTCGATTTTCCCATGACCCTCGAGGCGTGTAATAGGATCAATAGTTATCTTTTTCATGACAGGTTCCTCCTGATTATTGAGACTGGCAAGCTGAAGCGGTAAAAGAATCCGGCAGGATCTACGACATCTTCCAGTACTCTTTTAATTTCTTCAGGTTCCTTTTCGTCAACTATATTGGCAATGGTAGACATCATCTTGGCTCCGGGGTCGGTAACACCAGTTGCAGGTCCATAGCAACCCCTGCATGGTGCATTTCCTTTAATGCAACGATAACCACAACCTGCCCGTGTTGCAGGACCCATGCATAAGATTCCCTGTTCCATAAAACAGGTCTCGCCATCATCTTCAACTTCCCACGGTCTGTAAAACTTTTTTATTTTCTTGTTCTCTGTTTTTTTCCTGATGCACTCATCGCACTGTGCTTTTGTGTCGGCTCCGATTACGGAACCCCTGGGAGGGAGTTCAGCACCACTGACGATAGCCATAAATACTTCGAGAAGTCTTTCCGTTTGTGGAGGACACCCGGGAAGAAAATAATCCACATCGACTGTTTGAGCCAGGGAACGGACATCATTATAGAAAACCGGTATATTGAGTGTTCCTTCCGGTACTTTATATTCAGGCACCGGTCTTGTTTTTTCAGGATTGATAACAGATTCAGTTTCTTCAAAAACCCTTCGCAAAACTTCTTCTTTAGTTGAAAAATTCGCCAATCCCGGTATACCTCCAAGATGCGCGCAACTTCCATATGCAACGAGAATTTTACTTTTTTTTCTCAGAAGCTTTGCCATGTGCTCGTTTTCGCTGTTCCTTACTGCCCCGTTGAAAAGTGTAACATCTATATGATCATCAGGCATCTCTTCCACGTCTTTATATTTGATATCAAGGGCTATAGGCCAGAAAACCAGATCAGCAGCTGCCACTACATCGAACAGCTTTTCGTGAACATCAAGAACTGAAACACAGCAACCTCCGCATGCAGAAGCCCAGTAAACGGCAAGTTTAAGTTTTGGCTTTGATCCTTCCATTATTAAGATTTTTTTATGTTAAAACCGACATTGTCCCTTTTATAGTGCACGGACCCAGAGTCTTTATAGTTTCAGTAAAACTGTTTATCAGTTCAGCATATTGTTTTCCTTCACTGGCGCTGATCCATTCAAGCTTCAGTCTTTCTGATTCGATCCCCATCTGCTTAATGTACTTCTGCAGTAACAGGAACCTTCTCAGACAGCGATAGTTACCTTCCTGGTAATGGCAGTCTCCCGGGTGACATCCGCATATCAGCACACCATCTGCACCCTTTTGAAAAGCCCTGAGCACAAATGTGGGTTCAATGCGGCCTGAACACATTACTCTTATGGCCCTTACATTCGGTTTATATTGCATGCGCGATGTTCCTGCGAGATCGGCACCGGTGTATGAACACCATTTGCATAGAAATGCAATGATTTGTGGTTTATATTCCATATAATTTTATGTCTTAATGAAGAAACAATATTTTTTCATCACTATTGTTAATAAAATAACAATATCACTGTTATAAAAATAACAATAAAACACACTCAAGCCAAATAAAATTTACCTAATCTTTAAAATGAGGCAACCGTAATAATATATCAGCCTGTAATACTGCTTATTATAGCGATTACTTTCTTGAGTATTTCCGGATATCCTGCCTTTAAAGGAGCAGTAAGTTCATCACTGAATTCCATATCTTCGATTATTTCCACAGCAATGATATGCAAATCTGAGGGCAAGTCAAGCTCAAGAGTATTTCCAAGGTTCAGAGCAGTGAGGAAAGTTATATCATGAAGAGAAGAAAGGTGCGATGTTTCCTTGAAATCTGAAGGCTTAAAATAGTAAACATCTCCCGGTATGCCCTCTCTTGTTCGTATGGCATCTATGAAAACAACCTGCTGATAGCCTTTTATATATTCCACGATCTCCAGACCTCCACAGCAGGTGGTAATAAAATGCATATCATTATTGACGATCATCTTTGAAAGATCGTTCGTAAGCCTGGGACCTATTCCATCGTCGGTAAGGATATCATTACCCAGGCCCAGTATCAGTATGTTTTTATTTCCCGGCACTTATTAGAAAAATTTATTGAATTTGGGTAAAACAATTCTCTGTGGGACTCTGTGTCTTCTCTGTGATCTCTGTGTAAGTTTTTTGGTTACACAGAGTTACACGCAGGAAACACACAGGAACAAAGTGAAAAAAGGTTTAATTTTTTACAAGAATTGGTTTTCCAAATCCAACTTTTTCAAGTGGTTTAAGCTGGGTTTTGGCGTCACCAACAACTACATAATACATCCTTGAAGGATCTATGTATTTATCTGCTAATGCCAGCTCTTTGTCAACCGTCAAGCTTTTAACGAAATTTTCTTCCTTTTTAATATAATTGGCCGGCAGATTGTACGAGGTCATTGTGTTAAGCATACCCAGCAGGCTTCTCAAAGTCTCAAAACGCAGGGCATTATTTTTCAAAAGAGATGACCTGGTAAAATCAACATATTCCTGCGGAATATTTTTACGGTATTTCTCCATCTCAGTTTTGAAGATTGTTACAGATTCAAGAGTGGAATTTGTACGAACCCTTGAAGATGCGGTAAATGCGCCATAATTTTTTTCTCCATTGAAGCCCGATCTGGCTCCATATGTAAATCCTTTTTCTTCTCTAAGGATCAGGTTGAAAACACCATTGAACGATCCTCCAAGCTTATAATTTGCAACTGTTGCCGGATAAAAATCAGGATCCGTTCTTGGTATAGAGGGTGTGCCTATACTTATTACAGATTGTTTTGCCCCGGGAACATCTACAAAATAGATCTGTGATTTTGAGGGGGGACCTGGAATTTTTATTTCAGGGATTGCAACTGTTTTTGCCGGCCATTTTGTGTTCAGATCCGCAAGAGCCGCTGCGACTTTTGATTTATCAATATCACCGACTATGAGAAATTTAGCGATGGAAGGTGAAAAGTTCTTATTGTAAAATTCTTTAAGGTCATCCATTGTAATAGCTCCGACAGATCCTTCTGTCCCGGTGGCTTCGGTGGCAAGAATATTATCCCCGTACATCAGCTTATTCACTGTTTTGGATGCGAGATAATCGGGACTTGCGGCGTTACGTTTCAGACCATTAATGATTTTGCTTTTGTTAAGTGCAAACTGCTCTTCGTCCCATCTTGGTTCAAGAAGTATCTCTTCAACAAGGGCAAGGGTCCTGTCAAAGTTGCGAGCAAGTGTGCTTACATCTATTGAAATTTCTTCATTATCGGAAGTAATTCTTATTGATGCTCCGAGTAACCCTATTGCATCTTCAAGTTGCTCCGGAGTCTTATTTCTGGTACCTTCATTCATCATTGTTGCAACCATATTTGCAACGCCCGGTTTGTCAATATTGTCAAGTATATGACCACCCTCAATTACAAGCGAGTACTGTATCAGGGGAAGTTCACTGTGAACAATACCCCATATCTTCAATCCGTTTGACAGAGAATCTGACCAGGGGGTTGGAATTGTCACTTCCGGGTCAGGTCCGATTGGAGGCATCACTGACCGGTCAAGCTTTGTCGGGGTTTTAATGATTGGTTCCTCGGCAGATGCAACAGTTTTTACCTCAGCTGCCCTGGAGACATCCTCTTCGACTATACCAGCATTTGTTGCGCCTGAAGCAATAAGGTCAACCTGTCCTTTCGGGACAAAACTTGTTTCAACAAAGTTTTTTCCTTTTATATATTTTTCAAAAACAGATTTTACATCTGCCATAGTAACAGCCTGTATTGCAGCGAGATCCTTTTTGTAATAGCCGGGATCACCGGTGTTCATGGTGTACTCTGCCAGCTGGAAAGCTTTCCCCTGCACGCTTGAGAACATGTTATAAAAACGTGTTTCATATCCTGCTTTGATCCTGGTAAGATCTTCTTCGGTGAATCCGTCTTTTTCAAACTTATCGAATCCTTCAAAAATTGATTTTTCAACTTCAGTCAGATTCACACCCGGGTTTGCGGCAACTGAGATCATAAATGTTCCTGCAAGTTCCTGTGAGTTGTTCCTTGCCATAACCCTGGATGTAAGTTTTTTGTCTTTCACCAGGATAGTGTATAATGGCGCTTTCTTTGAATTGGCAAGAAGATCGCCAAGGAAATTTAATGCATAGGAGTCTTTTGAGAATCGCTCGACTGCAGGAAACACCAGAGTCAGCTGGGGAGCTTTGGCAAAACTGTCTTCGTGATACAGTTTTATTGTTGACGCGAGAGATACAGGCATAGGTTTCCTTTTCTCTATAATTTCTCCTGAAGGTATCTCACCGAAATATTTCGCTACCATTGCCTTAACTGCAACAGTATCAATGTCTCCTGAGATAACCAGCGTAGCATTATTTGGTGTATAGAATTTTTCATGGAAAGCTCTTACATCCTCCACTGTTGCACCCGTCAGATCTTCCATCTTTCCGATAGTGGTCCAGCTGTAAGGATGCCCCGCCGGGTAAAGATTTTTTGCAATTATTTCGTAATTAAATCCATATGCAGCATTGTCGACACTTTCGCGTTTCTCATTCTGAACAACATTCTGCTGATTTACAAGTGCTGACCCGGTAACCGTATTTGTAAGGTAACCCATCCTGTCCGATTCCATCCACATAGCCATCTCAAGCGCATTTTCAGGAACAACCTCATAATAGTTTGTCCGGTCCTGGTTTGTGCTCCCGTTTAATGTTCCACCTGCTCCCTGGATATTCTTAAAAAACTGATCCTCTCCAACATTTTCTGACCTCTGAAACATCATATGCTCAAAAAGATGAGCAAAGCCGGTTTTCCCGGGTACTTCACGACTTGAGCCAACATGGTAGTAAATAGCTTCAGCAACAATGGGATCTGATTTATCGACGTTAAGAACCACAGTCAGACCATTTGCCAGGGTGTATTTCTCAAATGGTATTGAAAGTGCTGATTCCTTCTTTCCTGTGGAACATGATGAAAAAATAAGAGTAAATGAAATTAAAAATAGCGACCAGGTTTTTTTCATGATAGTCAAAATTTTGGTTAAAAGGTACTTTAGTATTCAGAAATTGAAAAATAGTAAAAATATTCATTGATAATCAGATTTTTAACAAATTTTATGAATTTAACTGATTTCAGGAGAAGAAGTGATTGGGATAGTCGATAAAGTTCTTTTAAGCCGCAAAGAACGATAAGCAGATGCAAAGCACGCAAAGATAAAATAAAGACAATCAGTTCTTTGCGATTTTTGAGTATATAGCCGGCCCTGCAATCTGTTCCCTGCGCTAAAATAGCCCACCGGGCTATTTCTTAACGCTTGGGCCCCTTTGCGGTTTATGGATTTTGACTTTTGAGAGAGCATCTGAGGGTGATGCTATCAGGAAAACATTCCGGGAAATATAAAGAGACGGGATTGCCATGCCTGCGGCATGGCGGACCCGGAGGGGAGATGCTATCAGATAAAAAAGACGAGAATTATTATAAGACGGGATTGCCATGCCTGCGGCATGGCGGACCCGGAGGGGAGATGCTATCAGGCAAAAAAGCCACTGACGTGGCTCTTTTATTATTTTAACAGACCTCCTTCAAGTAAACTTAAGTCGGCCTGTTTAAATAATAAAAGGCTGTTATCACAGCCTTTTTTGCCTGAGCGGGAGACGGGACTCGAACGCGACCCCGACCTTGGCAAGGTCGTGCTCTACCAACTCAGCTACTCCCGCAATTTCACGGGCAAAAATAAGAATTTTTTTTTTATTCAAATATTCAGCTGATAAAATTACGCGGGAATCATAAGTTACATAGAAAGATTCAATTTTTTACATTGGGATAGTCGATAAAGTTCTTTTAAGCCGCAAAGAACGATAAGCAGATGCAAAGCACGCAAAGATAAAATAAAGACAATCAATTATTTGCGATTTTTTGAGTATATAGCCGGCCCTGCAATTGTTCCCTGCGCTAAAATAGCCCACCGGGCTATTTCTTAACGCTTGGGCCCCTTTGCGGTTTATGGATTTTGACTTTTGAGAGAGCATCTGAGGGTGATGCTATCAGGAAAACATTCCGGGAAATATAAAGAGACGGGATTGCCATGCCTGCGGCATGGCGGACCCGGAGGGGAGATGCTATCAGATAAAAAAGACGAGAATTATTATAAGACGGGATTGCCATGCCTGCGGCATGGCGGACCCGGAGGGGAGATGCTATCAGGCAAAAAAGCCACTGACGTGGCTCTTTTATTATTTTAACAGACCTCCTTCAAGTAAACTTAAGTCGGCCTGTTAAAATAATAAAAGGCTGTTATCACAGCCTTTTTTGCCTGAGCGGGAGACGGGACTCGAACCCGCGACCCCGACCTTGGCAAGGTCGTGCTCTACCAACTGAGCTACTCCCGCAATTTCACGGGCAAAAATAAGAATTTTTTTTTATCTGCAAATATCAGCTGATAAAATTACGCGGGAATCATAATTTACATAGAAAGATTCAATTTTTTACAGGACCCCAGTCAACCAGGGTGTTATTCTCGAAATAGAGCCATGTATCCTTGTAGATCCACTCTTCTTTAATCACATTTCCACTTACCACCCTGTTTATCTTCTGAGCTGTTCCCCAGCTGTCGTTGACCATCTGCGAATTCATGCCTTTCCAGATCTTTCCTGCCATGAGCTTGGCGGCCATGTTCGATCCGTACTTGTTTTCCAGGTATGAGAACCTGTTCTCCTGCTGATTCTGTTGCTGCTGATTCTCCTGAACCTGTTGTTGTGGTTGTGTTGCCGGGGCAGATGCAACAGTTGTTTTATTTACAACCGCATCTCTTCTATAAATATACCCGTCGGCACCCTGAAAAGTAACATAAAGGTAAGTGCTGTCTGATCCAAGAACAGTTACAACGGAGTCGGCCGGCACAATGAATATGACACTTGAAAGGTCATTTCTTTCTCCAAAAAGGCGGCTTGCGGATTTTAATGTTGCTGTTGTAATAACATTCTGATTTGATTGCTGAGCTTTCTCAAGATTCCGAAGGAGGTCAGCTTTACTTGCCTTGGCAGTACCGGAAATAACTCCGAATATCAAAAATGACAATAAGATTATTTTTTTCATCATAATATATTTTTATGGTACGTTATAACATTGCTATTAAGTATTTTATTGTCCTGGAGAATGTTTTTGATAAACTTCTCCTTTCATAAAGTTTGATAATAATATACAAAAAATATACCAACAGGGAACAATAATAAGAAAAACAATTAAATACCCTTTCTGTTTTATCACTAAGTTTAATATTCATTGTAATATCTGCTGAAATTAAATTATATTAGCAAGATCGCATAATTATTTGATATGTGTCTAGCAATTCCGGGGTTGATAATGTCAATATCTTCAGAAGAAGGTTTGAAAATGGCCAGGGTCAGTTTTAACGGGGTCATAAAAAATATTTCCGTTGAATGGGTACCTGAGGCACATGTTGGCGACTATGTTATTGTGCATGCCGGATCGGCTCTTACGATACTCAATCCCAGGGAAGCTGAAGAGACTCTTGATTTATTCAGACTGATTTCACAAACAAACACCGACAGTTAAAACTCATTGTCTTGAAATACATTGATGAATACCGTGATATTAATCTTATTAATGCGCTTGCATGTAGCATAAGAGATGTTGTGAGGCATTCATGGAACGTAATGGAAATATGTGGCGGACAGACTCATTCGATTATGAAATATGGTCTTAATGAATTACTGCCCCGCCAGGTAAACCTTGTTCATGGTCCGGGATGTCCGGTTTGTGTCACTCCTCTCGAAAAAATCGATAAGGCACTTGCGATAGCAGGGATGGAAGATGTTATCATGGTCTCTTATGGCGACATGCTGAGAGTTCCCGGTACAGAATCGGATCTGCTCCTGGAAAAGTCGAAAGGATGTGATGTAAGAATGGTCTATTCTCCTCTCGATGCCGTTACAATAGCTTCGGAAAATCCTTCGAAAAAGGTAGTTTTTTTTGCCATCGGTTTTGAAACAACTGCCCCGGTAAATGCATTATCAATTATTAAAGCAAAAAATTTAAACCTCGATAATTATTTTCTTCTTTGCTCCCAGGTACTGGTACCTCCGGCAATAGAGATGATACTTGGACTGGAAGGATCTTCTATTCAGGGGTTTCTGGCTCCTGGTCATGTATGTGCAGTAACGGGTTATAATGATTATATCTCTATTGCAAATAAGTTCCATATCCCTTTTATTGTTACCGGATTCGAGCCGGCAGATATCCTCACCGGGATACTGGCGCTTGTAAAGCAGCTTGAAAGCGGCCGGTATGAGGTTGAAAATGAGTATAGGAGGGTTGTTTCAAAAGAAGGTAACCCAAATGCTCTGAAAATCATGAATGACGTGTTTGAAATAACGGACCAGGAGTGGAGGGGAATAGGTATTATTCCGGACAGCGGGTTAAGGATCAGCCGGAAATATTCAATGTTTGATGCTGAAAAACACTTTGATACCGGAATCACAGGCAGCAGAGAATCAGATATTTGTATTGCTGGTAAGATACTGCAGGGATCCTGTAAGCCGGCAGATTGTGAGGCATTTGGCAGAGAGTGCATTCCTGAGCATCCTCTGGGCGCTCCGATGGTTTCGCTCGAAGGAGCCTGTTCTGCATATTACCGTTACCAATAATCATAATATGAATAGTAACTGTCCTTTGCCTGTCAATAACTTTGATTATGTTACACTGGCCCATGGAGGAGGCGGGAAACTAACAGACCGGCTGATCCATGATCTTTTCATCAAAGAACTTGATAACTCATGGCTGAGGAAGGCACATGATGGTGCAGTATTGGAAATGAACGGCAGAATTGCTTTTTCAACAGACTCATTTGTGGTAAGCCCGCTTTTTTTCCCGGGTGGCAATATTGGTGATCTGGCAGTTAACGGTACAGTTAACGATCTGGTATGCTGCGGGGCCGTTCCGGAATTTCTTTCTCTGGGCCTCATAATTGAGGAAGGACTTAAAATGGATGATCTCAGGTTAATAATCTGGGCTGTCAGGGATGCTGCGTTAAGAGCAGATGTTAAAATTGTCACAGGCGATACAAAAGTTGTAGAGAGGGGCAAAGGCGACAAAATTTTTATTAACACCTCAGGATTGGGAATGATTCCCCGGGGAATAAATATTTCACCTGAGAGATGCGTACCCGGTGATGCAGTTATTATTACTGGTAATATTGCTGACCATGGCATTGCCATTCTTTCCTCGAGGGAGGGGCTGAGCTTTGAATCAGCAATTAAAAGCGATACTGCACCGCTTAATGGTCTTACAGATATTCTGTTCGGAGTTACAAAAGATATTCACATGCTCCGGGATCCTACAAGGGGAGGGGTTGCAAGCGCACTGAATGAGATATGTGCCTCTTCAGGATGCGGTATTCTGCTGGATGAAAAAAGGATTCCCGTATCGGATGAGGTTAAAGGAGCATGCGAGATAATGGGATTTGATCCTCTTTATATGGCCAACGAAGGCAAGCTGCTTATTGTGTTGCCGGATAAGCATGTTTTTGACGTCCTCAGTGAAATACGAAAAGATCCGTTAAGTAAAAACGCAGCAGTCATCGGCCATGTTACAGAAGGACCTCCTAAAGTAAAAATTAAAACTGTAGTCGGTTCAACCAGGATTGTCGATATGATTTCCGGAGAACAGCTACCAAGGATCTGTTGAGAGATTAATCTCCCTTTGTGTGCCTTTGTGTAATCCTTTGTGCTCTTTGTGGTTAACGATTTTATTTTTTAAACACTAAGGAGCACAAAGGATTACATAAAGGATCACCAAGGAATCCCATAAAAGAAGCATATCAGGTTTTAAGTCAGAGGTGTTTTACGCAACATCGATTCCAGCCACTTGTACCATTCAGCCATTCCCTCACCTGTTTTAGCCGATAACTGAATGAACTTAAGATGAGGGTTGACCTGGTGCCCGTATTCTATTGCCCTAGTAACATCATAGTCAAGCCATGGAAGGAGATCGCATTTATTTAACAGGCAAAGTGATGCGAACCGGAACATATTAGGATACTTTACAGGCTTATCCTCGCCTTCTGTTACACTCATAATAACCACTCTGGCAGATTCACCGAGATCGAACAATGCCGGGCATACAAGGTTACCCACATTTTCTATCATTATCATTGAGCCATTCCGGGGGTTCAGTCTTTTTGCTGCCCTGTTGATCATCTCAGCATCAAGATGGCAGCCACTGCCGGTGTTAACCTGTACAACGGGAACCCCGGTGCGGTCAATTCTCTCAGAATCATTCATTGTTTGCTGATCGCCTTCAATGACTGCAAAACTGATCCTTTCTTTTAATTCAATTATCGTTTTTTCAAGAAGGGTTGTTTTTCCCGACCCGGGTGAACTCATAAGATTGATTGCTGTGAGATCCTTTGCTTCAAACATCCCCCTGTTTCTTTCTGCCATCAGGTCATTGGCGTGAAGGATATCCGCCTCTAAATTTATCGTCATTTTTTCGTGATCGATATGATCATAGCTATGGTCATGATCATGATTATGCTCATGTCCGTGACTATGATAATGAGGGTGGCCATGTTTATGCTCATGCTCATGATGGCTATCTGCATTGTTATCCGTATCTTCACCGGGGACTCTTATCAGCGCTTTTTCCCCGGGTTTTCCGCAACCGCATGTATCGCACATATCCTTAACTTTTAATCTACAGTTATTGATTTTACTCTGAGTTCTCTTCCTTTGATTATATCGAGATCAAATGAATTGCACAGGTTACAGCATCCGATAAAATCATCCAGCATAAATTCATTGCCGCAACTATTGCAGCGGGCAACTCCCTCAGGCTTTTCTATCGATATCTCAGCAGACTCTATGATCGATCCCGGGGCCAGGTGCTTCAGTGCAAATTCGAGGGAACCGTACTCAATGCCAGAAAGACTGCCTATTTCCAGATTAACTTCCAGGACGCGTCTTCCTCCGTTTTTCTCTGACTCCGCGGAAACTATATTAATTATGCTTTGTACAACCGACATTTCATGCATCACCCCTGATTTTTATAAATACCCTTCGGCTCTCCTTGCTGCTGCGACAGCCACCTGTCCAAGCGCAAGCCCTCCGTCGTTTGCCGGCACCTGAGCATGAAAATATACAAAAAATTTTTCACGTAACAATTCATTAATAATATATTCAGAAAGGTATTTATTCTGAAAGGTACCACCCGAAAGGACTACTTTGCGTATTCCGCTATTTTCATTCAGCTCTTTCACCCCTGCAATAACTGCCCTGCCAACTGTATTATGAAACGCAGCAGAAATTTCTCCTGCATTTACACCTTTATCAATATCATGTAATATTTCTGTAATGGTCTTGCCAAATGATATTTCGTCGTTTTTTAGCTCGATATCATAGTATCGCGATATTCCCTTTTTAACAGCCGATTCAAGCAGCATTGGTGCTTCTGCCTGGTAACCAGAGAAAAGACAAATACCTGTAATTGCAGCTACTGCATCAAATAATCTGCCTGCTCCGGAATAGAGACAAACATTAATTCCTGCATTCATGATTCTCCGGTAAAGCATTATATTGTCGTTCCCAATCTCTTTTAACCGTGAAGATTCAGTTGCCGTCATCATATCTCCGACATATTTGTAAAGATATGCAACACCTGATCTCCATGGCTCCGGAGATACTTTATCGGCTCCTGATATCGGAACGTATTCAAAATGCATCAGACGTTCGAAATCGCAGAGATCAGCTATCAAAAATTCTCCTCCCCAGATATTGCCGTCAATACCAAGCCCGACACCGTCAAGAGCAACTCCTATGATTTTTTCGTTAAGCTTGTGCTCCGCCATACAGGAGGCAATATGTGCATGATGGTGCTGAACATTAACCACTTTAATATTCAATTCTGCGGCCATTTGTTCACCAAAGGATGACGAAAGGTAATCGGGATGGAGATCTTTGGCTATAATTTCCGGTTCAAACCTGAACATGTCGGAAAACCTTTTAAATGAGGTAGTGTAAAAATCAAGTGTCTCAGAATTTTTCAGGTCTCCTATATGCTGGCTGAGAATTGCCTGTTTGCCTTTACCGATAGCAAAACAATTTGTAAGTTCTGCCCCGGCCCCGAATATACCTTCCGTACTCATTGCAAGGTTGACCGGGGAGGGGGAATAACCCCTGGATCTCCTGATTATAAATTCATTACCCTTTATTGTACGGCATACTGAATCGTCAGTCCTGTTAAAAATCTCCCGATTGTATGTAATCACTGCCGAAGCAAGGTGCTCTAATTCAGTAAGTGCTTTATCATCTGAGATTATTACCGGTTCATCAGAAAAGTTGGCGCTTGTAAAGACAATTGTATCAGCTTTCAGTTTCTTAAAAAGAAGATAATGAAAAGGCATGTAAGGCAAAACCACACCCACAGTATTCAGACCGTTGGAAATGGAAGGAGCCAGGAGCCCTTTGCTTTCAAGAAGCAGAACGGGCCTTCTCCATGAGGTTATTATTTCTTCCTCTCCTGAAGTTATATTGGCAATTTTATTAACTGTGGAAAGATCTCTGCACATTACTGCAAATGGTTTCCCTTCCCTGGCTTTTGCGATCCTGAGTTTCCTGATAGTATTTTCGTTAACAGCATCACAGAGTAGGTGATATCCACCTGTTCCTTTTACAGCAACAACCGATCCATCCTCTATAAGTTGTGCGGCAATTGTTGTGATGTCAGAAATGTTGTTGCTGGTATTATTATAAGTGATAACCCCCCTCTGGCTCTTTGAGCCATCTCCCCCCAAAGGGGGAGAAATATAGTGAATTGTATACATTGGACCGCAATTGTTACAGGCAACTGGTTGTGCATGAAATCTGCGGTCGTTTATATCGCTGTATTCTTCCTCACACATCTTACACATGCTGAACTCTGCCATAGTTGTCATGCTTCGATCGTAGGGAACTCCTTTTATTATCGAAAACCGGGGACCGCAATTGGTACAGTTGATAAGCGGATAATCTTTACGGTTCGCCTGTGTCTCCATATCCGATAAACAATCTGGGCATACGGCAATATCAGGACTTATTCCGGTAATATCGTCTGAAACATTACCGCTGCTGATAATTGAAAATTCTGAGAAGGGTATAGTTTCAAGAATATCTACAGTCAGCTCATCTATTCTTGCATGCTGAGGTGCCGCGCTTTTTATTTTTTCAAGGAAATTATCAAGATCGTCCTTATCAGCATTAACAAAGATAAAAACTCCATTGTTGCGGTTTTCCACTGTGCCGTACAAATTAAGCGAACCAGCCAGCCTGTGAATAAATGGTCTGAACCCCACACCCTGAACAAGTCCTTTAATATTTATCCGGTATGTATTCATTTCAGCATAAGAATTCATTTCTTTCTTTATCTTAACTTTTCCCCTGAGTATCTAATTTGTCTTTTAAGGAATAATAGACTGATTCTTTGGAAGAGTGAATGTAAATTTTGACCATAATCCCTGTTCGCTGCTAACCCATATCTTTCCATTATGATTCTCTACTATCTGCCTTGCTATTGACAAGCCTAAACCCGACCCGGTCTTGATATCCCTGGGAACATTGGTCCCCCGGTAAAATTCGTCAAAAACTTTTACAAGTTCGTCCTTCGGTATCCCGATCCCGGAATCGGAAATTTCCGTAAGTATATGATTGTGACGGTTCCTGACTGTCAATGAAATATGTCCATTATCAGGTGTATATTTAATTGCATTCAGCAAAAGGTTGGAATATAATTCCTCCAGGGTAAAAGGATCACCTGTGATCATTTCTATTGATCTGTCTACATAAATATTAAAGTCAATATGCCTGTCCTTAGCAAGCAACTGAATTGGACTTACTATTTTATTTATCAGGTCTTTAACTGATATTTCTTCAAATTCTATATCGTGTTTAAGCCTTTTCTTTGTAAGATTCAGGAGGTTCTTTACAAAGGCTGACAGCATTTCTGTGCGATCAAAAGTCCTGATTGCAAATTCTTCCTGCACTTCATTAAGAGGACCGGCTACTCCTGACCTGATAACTTCAATGCAACTCAGAATTGCTGCAACGTGACCCTTAATATCATGCGTTACACGAAGGACATATTCATTTTTCAGCTTATCCTTATTTTCCAATTCAATATTGGCATTAACATAAGCCTCCTCGCTTTTTATTGATCGGTAAATAATCATGTGTGAAAGACTAACAATAATAATTGAGGTGCATAGAAATATAAAACCGGTTCCAAAAATATAGAAAGCATTATTATACAGATTATTACCAGCAAATCCTGTCAGGTTATAGTGAGGAATTACAGAATAATACTCAAGTGCCACCAGTAAAGCAATAAGTATGATGGCAAAAATTGTGTAGAAATAACTTTTACGTGTTGAAAATATGGAACTTGCAATGATCATATGAAAAAAATAAAAAAGTATCAGAGGATTCTCGATACCTCCCGAATAATGAAGAATGAAGGTTAAAAGGACCAGGTCTGTAAGTATTTGGAAATCAATAGACATCTTGATTTTATATATTACCCTGTCACCTCCTTTTATTGTGATTTGCCTGAGGATAATCACATGAAGAATATTTAATATAAGGAGAACCAGTGAGATAAAATAAATAGGTACCTCCCGGATGGGGACGTTGAAATAATGCCTTACTATGAAATTTGAAATAATCAGAATTAACAAAGCAAACCACCTGAGTCTGATAAACCACCTCGCAAAATGTATATGTGCAGGAACCAGTTTGTCATTCATTGGATGCTCCCATTAGTATTGATGAATTTAAATGCTTCTGAATTATAATAATCAGTCATTTAACTCTGGAGGCTGATTCAAATTCCATTATTCTTTATCAGGCCAGTTTTTCCATTTGCTGATTTTTTGTTTTAAAAGCTCTTCTACTTTCAGAAAGAGTTCATCAAATTTAACCGGTTTATCAAGGAAGGAATCAACCGGCAAATATTCATCATCCGTATCAGGCGAAAAATTAAAGAAAGGATTCTGTGAATTAATTGCAGTTAACATTAATATGGGCGTTCCTGAAAACCGGTTGTCCGTTCTGATTTTGTTTGCAAACTTAAAACCCTGAGACTCTCCTTTGCTGCCGAACATGACATCAAGAATGATCATAGCTGGCTTCTCCTGCTTTAACTTCTCGTAGCCCTTGTCGGGATCGTACTCAAATATTACATCATATCCTTTATTTTCCAGCATTTTTTTCATAGCGGCTACCAGATCAATATCATCCTCAATAATCAGAATTTTTGATTTTTCATTCATATTAATTACCCTCCATAATTAGTTATTTAAAATTTGCTTTAAACAGGAAAAGTAAGAAATAATGTTTTTTAAAGACCTTCCTGGCATTTAACCCTGGTAATAACCACCATTTTTCATTTGAAAATTACAAAGAAAACTGAGAAACTGCAAAAAAACATGTTAAAAATTTAATTATCAGGTGATTATCTGATAAATTTTTCCGGCTAACTCTATCCTGCTATTTCATTCATAATTTTAATTATTTTTTCCGCAGACTCTTTTACAACAGGAGTCAGATTTTCGCCAACACGCAGGCTGGCAGGTTGAACACCCAGTACATATACCTTCATTTTCAGAAACTCTGAAACGCGTTTTAGTGTTATGTTATGGCTTGAAATGTTGAACTCATTGGTCTGTTCAACCGGTATTATATCTGCATAACCAGGTTCCCTGTTAAAGTCAATACAATCAGCAATTACCAGGATATCAGGTGCAATTGAATTTATTTTGTTAATATAATTTTCAATGCTTACTTCAACAAGAAGTTTTGAAAGATTGTTATGACCTTCAATACCAGAAACAATATACACACCAACACCATCATCACTTCTTAAAACATTACCAACTCCTGCCAGGAGAATCTTAGTGAGGTCCTTTTTAAGAATATTTTCAAGTTTTATCTTCACCTAAAGCAGGTTTTTGACCTGAATGATCCGCTGGCAATCGGGACATAATATATTGAACATGTCTTTTCTTTTCAGGTCATCCGTTATTTCAATATCAGTTTCGTTTGCTGAAGGGACAAGGCTTTCATTCAGTAAATTAAGACTTAATACTGAGGAGTATCCCCTTGGTCCGAGCTTGTTGAACATAAACATAATATGCTCTTTTGTTGTGATTACATCTCCGCAGTACTTGCAGATAAGTAACTCCTTTTCCTGTTTTTCAATATTACTCTCAAGATTAAAAGTAGCTATATCATATATCGTATTGGAAAGCTTAACACCTTTGCCTGTAAGACAGAATGCTTCACATTGCCCGCAGAAGATACATTTGCCATAATCGCGTGTTATGGTGCGGATGCCATTTTCTTTGTTGTCAGTAACTGTAATAGCAGACGGGGGACAAACATTGGCGCATGTCAGACAACCAATACAGTTTTTATCGTCAACAACCGGTTTCCCTCTGAACTTTTCTGCCGGGATATGCTCCTTATACGGGAAAGTTGTCGTATAGGCTGGCGAAAACAGTGAAATTACCGCCTCTTTTACTTCTCTTAATTTAGGATATCTCATCATTCGATTCTTTTTGATTCTCAGTATCCGGACTGTGTCCGTACCCATCTGCCTCATAATCATCAATTATACTCTTATCCCATAGTTTTATTCCAAAAATATGGGCACCCCTGATTAAAGAATGCGCTCCAACGGTAGAGGTGAAAAACAATACAGGTATGGCAAAAAGTCCTTTTATTCCTGATTCATTGAATCCATACCTGATGACCAGGCTGATAAGTATGCAGCATGCTCCCAGTGTTACGCATTTTGTTGCTGCCTGAAGGCGATTGTAAATATCGGGCAGCCTGATAAGCCCGATGCACCCCATAAGACTGAATATCAGTCCTATGCCAATAAAAATATTGCTTATTATGTTATTCATCCAATCGCCTCCTTCCCAGATATTTTGCCATGGTAAGTGTACCAATAAAACTAAGAATTATCCAGGCTATACCAATGTCAATCATAAATGCCCTTCCTGTGCTAATGCTGAGGATGACACATATACCGGCCACGATTATTCCCAGAATCTCTATTGCCACGACCCTGTCAGCAACAGTTGGCCCTTTTATTACCCTGTAGAGACATAAGAACACGAGGGCAATCAGGAAATAAAGCGAAAAGTCAGTCCATTCCATTATTCAAATATCTTAGTTAATATTCTCTCAAACTTGCCTGAAATATTATTTGTGTAATTATCGGGATTTGTGTCGTGCAGATAGATACAATGAACGTATAATGTGTCACCTATGATATCGACTGAAATAGTGCCGGGCGTCATGGTAATGGAGTTGGCCAGAATTGTTCTTGCAAGCTCTCTTCTGAGCGTAAGTTTAACCTTAACTATACCCGGTCTGACAGGCATAGAGGGGCGCAGAACCCTGTAAGCTACATCGAAGTTGGCTTTGATACATTCCCAGATAAAATAAAGAATGTATACAAACAGCCAGAAATATCTCGCGGGTTGAACCAGTTTTCTTGTGTCAATCTTAAAATACCTTGAGAAAATCAGAGTCGTTATCAGTGAAACCAATGCACCGGCTATAAGATTTTGCCAGTAGAACCTGTCGGTTAACAGCATCCAGGTAATAAAGCACATTATGAAATATATAACGGTACTCATTGGTGAGATTTTTACATTTTTAGTGATATAAGTGAATTAACAGCCGGCATCAGGAATGTTTCTCTTATTCCGGGGATAGCCATAAGGCTCATTACCAGGCATAAAATTACCAGGATGATCATTGAAAAGCACATCAGAAAAGGGACCTCTTTTATATTTGATCCGGTTTTTTTCAGCTTATCGAGAAAGGCATATCTCTGAACTTTCATAAAAGAAGCCAGTGTAATAATGCTCACAATTACAGCCAGCAAGGCAAGAAAATAAAACCTTCCTTCGATGGCGGCAATTATGATGATCAGTTTACTGAAAAAGCCATTAAAAGGAGGTATTCCCGATATGGACAATGAGGCGCCAAGCGATGTGGCGGAAGTCACAGGTAATACCTCCGACAAACCTCCCAGCTCTTTCAGGTTGCGGGTTCCGGTTGCATATTCCACCGATCCTGCATTCAGGAATAAAAGGCCCTTAAAAACTGAATGGTTAAACATATGAAAAAGGCCTCCTGTTAATGATAATATGGCAATATTTCTGTTTCCTCCTTTTGCAATTATTATCATTGCAATACCTGCAGCCATAATTACATAACCCATCTGGCTTATACTATGATATGCGAACAGGCGCTTCATGTCCCATTGCCCTATGGCCAGTATAACACCCATTACCATCGACAACACACCGATAACAGTTATGATAACACTTATTTCGTATGTAACACGGAACATATTAAAGAACAGCCTGAGCAGTGCATATATTCCGATAGCTTTGATAAGGACTCCTGATAACATGGCTGAAATGGGAGATGGTGCGGATGAATGGGCGTCAGGCAGCCATGCATGGAACGGGATCAGGGCTGCCTTGAGCCCAAATCCTGCAATAAGAAACAGTTGAATGAATATTGTGACTTTATTGACGGGAGCCTGCTTAAGCAGATGAGAAATGTCACTCATGTTAAGAGTGCTTGTATACCAGTATGTTATTGCCAGGGCAAATAGTATAAGAAGTGAGGCAATTCCTCCAAGAACCTGATATTTGAACGATGCTTCAAGCTCATCTTTTGAACTGCCGAATGCCACAAGGGCATAAGATGAAATAACGGATATCTCGAGAAAGACAAACATGTTGAAGAGGTCTCCTGTAATTACCACACCATTCATTCCTGCTACCATCAGAGAGAATAGGACGAAGAAATAATTCTCACCCGTGAATTTTTTCATATATGGAATTGCATAGATTCCGGCCAGGAATCCAATAAGATTTATAATAATAAGCATCGACGCTGCAAGCCCGTCAACCACAAGATGGATACCAATGGGAATATTTTTTACCGGTTGCCATCCCCCGATTTTGTAAGTCAGTGTCTCATTCCCGTTTGAAATAAGAATATAAAATGCAAGCACAAGGAGAAACAGGGTTCCTGCTGCCGGGAGATATTTAAATGCTGACGGGATCAGTTTCCATATAAGAGGGATAATGAAAGCAATACCTAGGGGAATTATGACAAACAGGGGGATCAGTGAATCCATCTTTCAACCTTTTAAATTGTTAATCTTATCTATATCAAAGGTTTTATACTTCTTATATAATTTAATTGCTATTGCCAGGAGCAATGCAGTGGTTGCCAGACCAATAACTATAGCAGTAAGTACAAGGGCCTGAGGCAAAGGGTCAACATATGTGACTTTATCGGAGTAAGACAGGTTAACAATCGGTGCAACCCCACCCTTAATATATCCTATCATGATAAAGAATAAATTCAGGCTGTATTCCATTATACACAGCCCGATAATTATCTTGATTATGTTTTTCCGGGTCAGTACACCATAGAGCCCGACGAGGAACAATACAAAACAGAGAATGTAATTAAGCATATTAATCCTCCTTTTTATAGATTACGAATGCAAGGAATATCGAAAGTAAACCTGCTGCAACTTCAATTCCCACGAATATGTTATAAAGCGGAATTACACCGGCACTTAAAAGGTTTCCAGGCGTGCCGTAAGGCAGGAAATTTCTGAAGAAAACGTGTGTTGCAAGCAATAACCCGCCTGCAGCAAACAAAAGGAAAAGCAGGATGCCGGCCCCTTCAGCCAGCGACGACTCCTCTTTTTCCTTCTTTAATCTGAAATATTGTATGCCATTGGCAATTATCAGAAGTATGAAAGACCCTGCTATAATTGTACCTCCGGCAAAACCACCTCCTGGTGTAAGGTGACCATGTAATATTATATAACAACCATACAGAAAGACCAGGCCTGAAATAAGGGCTGAAACTTTTTTTACTATCGAAGTCATTCCTTTCATTTAATGTCCTGTTTATGTGTTTTTAATCTCAGAATGGCCAGAACACCCATTACTGCCGTAAAAAGGATTGTTGCTTCACCAAGGGTATCATAGCCCCTGTAATCGAACACAATTCCTGTTACCAGATTGATAGCTCCAATGTCCTTAATGCCATTATTAATATACTCTGTCGCCATCCTGGTTTCATGTGATCCGAATGGATTAAGATTACCGGTAGCCAGAATAAAAAAGTAAACAAGTGAAAAGGCAGCCACAACAGAAAAGAGTATATAATATAATTTCCGGACGTTTATATATGATTTTCCTTTTATTTTGACGGTATCTTTTTCCGACAGATCTTCTCCTGTGCTTATAATAAGAACGGAGATCATTATTATCAGCGATATGGTTTCCACAACAATCTGAACAATGGCCAGATCAGGAGCTTTAAGGATCAGGAAAGCAATAACAAGACTGAATCCCACAATGCCATAGGAGACTATAGCTGAAAGCAGGTCCCTTGCATGAAGAGAGAAGACAGATCCGGCAATCATTATTATAAGAATCAGATTAAGAGTAACTTCCATATCAATCATAATTATATGAGCATTATTATCAACAATATAATAAGTCCGGAGATCATCCAGGCGACGTAAAACGGGAGAATTCCAGTATGCCATGAACTGATAACCCGGCTGCATGAAAAGACCATATTCCTGCCTATGTCATAAAGGTCGAACCATTTTTTAGCAGCAGCATAATAGAACCCCGAGAAAATCCTGTTTGTGCTTATAGTCTTGTAAAAATCAAGTACGCTTGCCCTGCTTATATCCTGATCTTTTTCACCGCCGATGTAACTATCTTCAATCCTGAATTTTTTGATATTGCCAGCCAGGTAAATTAATATCCCGATAATAATTGAAACACCGACCAGAAAAGCAACCTGGCCAGATTGCCATATTCCCGGGTTCTCAAATCCTGAATATAAAGGCTTAATGATTAAGGGTATAACAAAACCTGAAGCAAATATTCCAGTAATGATACAAACCAAAGCAAGAATGGTCATAGGCATCATCATCATCGTTTTTGTTTTATAATTAACCGAGGTTGTATCCTTTGTCCTCCCAAGAAAAACACCGGCCAGAAATTTCATGAAACTTGCCAGTGTAAGAGCAGATCCCAGTACTGCAAGACCAAGCCAAATCATCCATAGATGGTTGACTATCCCCGTGCCATGCCCGAAGTCTATGATTCCCTGGTAAATAAGCCATTTTGATGCAAATCCGTTAAGTGGAGGAACTCCTGATATTGAAAGCGAAAAAATTACAGCAGCAATGAACGTAACAGGCATCAGCTTTGCAGAACCTCCAAGATGTTCGATCTGATCTGTACCAAACCTGTCCTCAACATTACCTGCAACCAGGAAGAGTCCCGATTTATATAATGCATTGTTAATCATGTGAAACAATCCTCCGGCAATACCGATAGGATTACCCAGAGCAAGCCCAAGAATCATATAACCGACCTGAGATACAGCATGATAACCAAGTAGTTGCTTGGTGTTATGCTGAACAAGGGCCATCATTACACCTGATATAATGGTTACAACACCGATGATAACCAAAACCAATGTTATTAATCCGGTGAGGGTGAAAAGGCTTGTACAGATGCGGAACATGAAATAGATGCCCAGTAGCTTATCAAGGGATGCAGGAAGAAGAGCAGAGGAAGAAGCAGGGGCCTTTTTTGCAAAATCCGGAACCCAGGTATGAAACGGGAAAGCTCCTGCCTTGGTGAAGCTGCCTGTCAGCAATGCAAATATTGCAACTGCTCCCAAGGTGGTTCCTGTTGTTATCGGACCTGAGGATATACTGAAAGAACCACTTATTTTGTATACAATACCAATACCAATAAGCATAATTGTATCTGATCCGCCGATGAGTATCATAGTTTTCTTTGCCGCAGCCGAACTCTCTTCATCATAGCCCTTTATAAGTTTATAAAGAAGTATTCCCAGAATGCCCCAGCAGAATATGAAAAACAGAAGGTTGTCGGAAATGACGGCAAGAGAAGAAAATGAGGCTGTCAGTAATATATATGAATAGTATCCTTTAATCCTGTGATTTTTATCGGTGTATGCAATTGAATAGATAATGATCAGAAACGAGAAAAGAGCAATCAGCATAACAACCACTTTTGCTATGTTGTCGATAAACACGCCACCGAATTTTCCGAGGAACCTGTTATAATCTGAGAACTGCTCACTGTAGGGAGAGATAAGAGAAATAACACCGTGAGCAAAAAATCCCTTGTTGAAAAAAAGGCTAATTGCTAAGGCGAGGGCGATTCCTGATATAACCGAAGCGGCTATGCCTGTGATCTTCCTGAATGATTCGGGTACAAGGAAGAACAGGAGTCCCGCTATCAAAGGTATCCAGATTATATATAAGAATTCGTTCATAATAATTATTTTATAAGCTCATCCTGAGGGCGTTGGTTTTCTGATGGGAAATCCTGATCAGATCAAGGCCGTTCATAATCTTCTTTCCGGAATGATAATCGTAGGCAAATGCCATCCTTTCGGTGCAGCAGTAACATGGATCCACAGCTGCAAGAATAATAGTCGCATCAGCTATGGTTTGCCCGATACATGATTTTTTAAATGTGGCAACGTTGACATAACTGGGAGCTCTTATCTTATGCCTTACCGGAGAGTTTGAACCATCCGATTTAACAAAATGAAAAACTTCCCCACGCGGTGCTTCAGCTCTTCCAAATCCCATGCCTTCAGGTATGTTTTTGACCGTTGTCACAATCTCACCCTCTTTGAGAAGGGCCATTTTTGTAAGACACTGTTCTATTATTGATATAGATTCGTATATTTCAAGAAGTCTGACTTCAGCTTTGGCAAAAACATCGCAACCTTCCGAAGTTATTACCTTCCAGTTAACCAGGGGATAAGCAGCGTACGGATCATCCTTCCTTACATCTATTGCGATGCCTGATGCTCTGGCAGTAGGACCGACTGCACCAAAATTCCTGATATCTTCCTTCGTCAGGATCCCTATATTTTTAGTCCTGGCATGAATTACAGGATCATCCATTACCGCACCGGTAAGCAGGTCAGCCTTGGGTTTAAGAGTATCGAGCAATTTCCTGATCTCAGCGACGGAAGAATTAGGGATGTCCCTTCTCACTCCGCCGATCCTGAACATAGCATAGTTATTCCTGTTTCCTGTTATTCTTTCGAAAAGATCAAGAACAATTTCCCTGTATTTCCATGCCCACATGAAGACGGTATTGTATCCAAGAAAGTGGCCTGCAAGTCCGACCCACAGCAAGTGGCTGTGCAACCTCTCGAGTTCTCCTATTATGGTACGAATGTATTTTGCCCTGTCAGGTATTTCAGTTTTGGCTATTTCTTCCATCGCATTTGCGAATGCAAAAGGATGTGATGTGGAGCATATTCCGCATACCCTTTCAACAACAAAGAACACCTGGTCGAAAGTTTTTGATTCGTTGATCTTCTCGATACCCCGGTGATTATAACCGGTTTCCCATTCAATATCCTTTACTATCTCACCTTCGCAATATAGTTTGAACAACTCAGGTTCTTCCTGCAGGGGATGATATGGACCAATTGGTATGATTGTCTTTGTATTCATAACTCGGAAGGGTTAAATTTTTCACCCTTTTTCCTTGCATAGGGGAATTCATTTTCTTTCCAGATGCCATCGGAGATCAGTTTAGTCAGATTCGGGTGGTTGATGAAGTTTATCCCAAAAAGCTCATGTATCTCTCGTTCTATCCAGTTGGCAGCATTGATAATATTTGCCAGTGATTCTATTTCCGGTTTGTTTTCCGGCAGGCTGGTCATAAGATTAATAACGTAACCGTTCCTGTCGTCGCTGAAATGATAAATAATTTCATATCCGTTGTCACTTACCATTCCTGTTGCAATAATAAATCTGTATGCCAGCTCATCAAGGAAATAATTTGCAATCTCAGGTAAAGCTTCTTTACGTATTTGAATAACCAGCCTTTTTCTTTGCTGAACTAGAATTCTTCTGATGTCGCCATTGAAATTCAGCTTTAATATTTCAGGTAGTATATCGTAGTTAATTGTTCCCATAGCCCTATTTGTTGGTCAGTTTAATGATCCCGGCAAGGATTGCTTCCGGCTTTGGAGGACAGCCCGGAATATAGGCATCAACAGGAATTATTTTATCTACAGGCCCGGCAAAAGGTATGCCGTCTGCAAAAATTCCCCCTGTGCAGCCACAGGCTCCGAATGCAACTACCAGCAGTGGTTTTGGTGCCTGGTTATATAGTTCAACCAAACGTTCCCTCCCCTTCCTGTTTATGGATCCCGATACTAAAAGCACATCGGCATGTCTTATTGAACCAATAAGCTGAATGCCGAACCGTTCAACATCATACTTTGGTGTGAGACAATCCAGGATCTCTATATCACAATTGTTGCATGAGGCACCGCCAAAATGGAATACCCACAACGATTTTTTAAAGCAATAACTACCTAGTCCCAATTTCTTTTTATTTACAGGTTAATAGCAGATAATCCGATCGCAACAAGTGCAAACAGGCTCATCCAGATGAAAAAAAATTTCATTGCCTGATTTATCTTGACCCTGGGATTAGTGTTTCTCAGTAATGTAATAAGAAGCAAAATCAGGATCAGTTTAAGCACAGACCATAGTATACCTAACCCCTCAAAACGAAATCCTCCAAGGAGGAGAGTGACGAGCAGCGAAGGCAGGGCAAACAACATGATGTATCTTGCCATTTTAATTATTGCATAAGCCGAACCTGAATACTCAATGAAGATACCATGAGCAAGTTCAGCCTCTGCCTCCGACATATCAAACGGCACAAAGGCAAGTTTTGCCTGAACCACAAAAAGAATGACAAGAAATAAAATAATCCCGGAAACACTCCCGATATTGGCCCCATTAGCATGTTGTTTGGCCAGGATATCGCCTATTGTTATGCTCATATCCGTCTTGATGACTATGGCAGCAAGAGCAAGTATGAACGCGAACTCATATGCAATAATAAGTTTCATTTCGCGGGAAGCTCCAACTGCCCCGATAGGATTTCCTGACGCAAGCGCCCCTATAATGTAGGAAACTGAAGGAATTGCAAGAAGATAAAAGATTACGATGAGGTCTCCCTTGAATCCGGAATTCGGAAATATGGAGGGAAGAAGAATAAAAACACTGGCAAGACTGGCGCTGAACAAAGCGAATACCGGAGCTGCCAGAAAAGTAATCTTCGCTCCATATTTCGGCAGGATTGTCTCCTTGTAAAATAATTTTCCAAGATCATAAAATGGCTGCAGGAAGGGAGGCCCTTTCCGGAACTGAATCCTGGCTGTGATTTTCCGGTCACTCCAGGAAAGTATCCCTCCGATCAGGACAGAAAAGATCATCCCGGGGAAAACAATAAAATAAAAGAGATCTTTTATCATATTATTGAATTATTCATGTTTTAATTTTTCCCAGATATATTCCTTTACAAGCACCTTTTCGTTTAACCTGTAAATGTTCTCCCGGGAATTTTCGTCTTCGTCAGTAATTTCCAACGCCTTTTCTTTGCATGTTTCCACGCACAAAAGTGTTCTTACTTCTCCGTTCAGATGACAATAGTTGCATACTGATTTTCTAACCTCAAAAAAAGTGTTCAGCATTGTTCCAAATGGACAAATTGTCACGCACGACTTGCAGGCAACACAAATGTTTATGGCCCTTGTAAGAATTCCTGAACTGTCTTTTGAAAGAGCATCAACAGGACAAACCGAAATACAAGGTGCATCCTCACACTGACGGCAGGTGAATCTGAAAACAGCATTCTCCAGAAGATGCATCATACCGTTGTTTCCCGGATGATAATCATAAGCACATTCAACCGTGCAGTCATTGCATTGCCGGCACTTCATAAGATCGATAAGAATCTTTTTACTCATTAACAGGTTGTTGAATGTTGAATTATTTCCATAAGTCCGGAAGGCTTTTAACCTCTTCATATGTAAAAACGGGACCATCTTTGCAAACAAAGAATTCACCCATCATGCAATGTCCGCATTTACCGACCCCACATGACATATTCTTTTCCATAGACAGGTAAATCTGATTGTCCCTGTAACCCATTTCAAGTAACCTCAGAGTACCGAATTTCATCATTACAGGTGGACCACAAACTACTGCCACCGAGTTATCAATATCCATTTTCACCTTGTCAAGCAGTACTGTTGCCACTCCGACTGACTCATTCCATCCGGGCTCAGGTTTATCGACTGTGCGGTATGTTTCAAATTTGTCAAGAGTGTTCAGCCTGCTGAATAAAGGTTTATATATGCAATCAGAAGGCGTTTTGGAACCATAGCATAATACTACTCTTCTAAGCTTGTCCTTCACATTTTCCAATGCAAAAAGAAGCGATCTGATGGGAGCCAGTCCACAACCGCCTCCCAGAATAACCACCTCCTTACCAAAGAATTTTTCAACCGGGTAACCTCTTCCGAAGGGCCCGCGCATACCTAAAACGGCTCCCGGTCTGAGATTATGGAACTTTTCGGTTACATAACCGGTCTTCATTATTGTTATTTCGAGCTTATCGGTTATTAACGGAGATGAGGATGGAGTAAACGGTGCTTCTCCATAACCATTCAGGGTGAGTTCAATAAATTCACCGGTATTGAATTTGAATGGCGACTCAGGAGTCAAAACCAATGTTTTTATTAAAGGAGATTCCTCTATTACTCCCTCAACGGAGGCTCTTAAAACCTTATATAGATTATTTGTTATCACTATTCATTTATATTTTGACTTACGATTGGAGTTCCATGATGAGTTCGTTTTTGCTTATTTTTGCAATGCAGGCTTCAATACACCTCCCACATCCGGTACATGCCACTGTATGAAATCTTTCCGGTTTCCAGACATATTTGCACATATACCTGTTTTTGAACCGGATGCTGAGCTCCTTCAAAGGATCTTCTCCTCCAGCAACTCTTTCAAATGCCGGATACTGACAGGTATCAAGTTGTTTTACCTTTTCAAAATCGGGCTTGTCGATAAGAAGGAAACAGGTACAGGTGGGACAAATAGCAGAGCAGGCTCCGCATGAGACACATTTTGAAGAGTACTTTTTCCAGGTTTCTTGTGGAGAATACTTTATACTTTTTCCGGTCTTTTCGGTCCCCGGTAATTTTTTATTATTGTCTGAAAGAGATTTAATTGTCTGATCGCGGCGACCGGAAATAGATTTAATATTAGTCTCACTCGTTTTAATGACCAGATTTGCCTCAATATTTTCCTTAATAAAAAGACTGCCCTTATCAGAATATGACTCTAAATATATGTACTCTTTATCTGATGATAGGTTTATATCGCATCCTTCCGGTGAGTGAGGAGTTATTCCATAAGTTGTGCAGTGGCAATGTTCCCGGATTATATAACAGTCATTTGAAATTATTAAGGAATCACTCCTCTTCTCAAGATAGGTACCATCTGATAATTTGTCATCAAGATAAATTTTGTCCAGTAGTTTCAGTGCTTCAATATCACAAGCAGGAGCTCCGATAATGATAGTTTTTTTTGAATAACCGGACGGGATTGTAACATTAAGCTTTACGGGGAGGAAAAAAATCTTCAGGGGAGAAGCTGGTTTAGCCTCATTGTATACGATATTCCCTGCATTTTCCTGGTTTATCAATGAGTAATCGAGACCTCCTTCTTTCCTGACCGGGGCAAAAATATTATTCGAAGAAGAAAGCGACTTTATCAGTCTCTCCCATTCTTCCAGACTGATTTTAAAAATATCATTCATTATCCCGGCTTAAAAACTAAATTCAAAAACTCCCGGCTAATTTCTGAAGACGATTATTTCTTTCCAATGAGTCAGGTCAGGTGATTGTAAAATCTTAGTCAGGACGACAGCCAGTCTTTGTCAATCACAGCCATAATAATTGTTATCCGGTCACATGACGTCAATCATATTTAACTATATAAATCGTATATAGACAGGCGATTATATTTTTAGTTTATGAAATCATCCTTTTAAGATTCCTTAACCACTCATTAACAATGTGTTATTCAGGAAACAGTATTCACAATTTTGAGGAAGCCTGAATCTATAATTTCTGCAACAGTGCTAATGTGCACTGACTCCGTTTGATTCTGTGGTTTATTATTGTTAATTAGAATAAGGGTGTTCCCGGAAACAGGAGAGCTTAATGAATTTTGAAGTTTGCAATTCGTTTGAGTTTCCTGACATCTTTAAGGATGATTCTCCGGCCTTCAATCGTTATTATTTTTTCTTCGCGAAAATCCGAAAGCAGCCTGATAACTGTTTCTGTTGCAGAACCGACAATATTTGCCAGGTCTTCGCGCGACAGGTTAAGAACATTGTCGTCTTTACATCCCTCCGGATGAAACTTGTGGCAAAGTGTCAGAAGTGCTTCCGCCAAACGTTCCCTGACAGGTTTTTGAGCTATGGATATCATCCTGTCTTCTGCTTCATTGAGCATGTCTCCAAGGTTAGTGAGCAGGGCTTTAGTGATTGTGGGATATTTTTCTGTAAGTTCAGAAAAGGTGTTGATGTTTATGAAACAAATAATTGAGTCTTCTATTGCTTCGGCAGTCACCAGGTAATGACGTGTGCCGGTTATTGATCTGTATCCGAATAATTCCCCTGGTGTAACAAATCTTACAATCTGTTCTTTGCCATCGGCACCGGCTTTGTATAACTTAACCTTACCTGAATGAAGACAATAAACACCTACCGCACGGCTGTCTTCATGGAAAATCTGCTGGCCGGTCTTATAAAAGGAACTTGATTTTTCAAATTTCAGATTTTCGAGATCCCCGTTTTCCAGAATTGAAAAATAAGATTTATTAAATACCCAGCACGTTGAACAATCCGGCCTGTCTCTCATATCGTATTTATTATGAAAAGAATATAACAGTGTTTATCCTGTGTAACCCTTTAACTCCTGACAAATTTCAAATTGTAAAGGCAATTACCAAATATATTGTTATTTTATTAACAATAAAATGCAATTGCTCATGTCATGATATTATTTTTAGAAAACGAAATTACAATGGCTTTTGGATGATCGTAAGTCCGTCTCTCAGGGGGACGATCATCTTTTCAATTGATAAATTGTTTTTTATCATTTCATTGAATGCAATGATTCCCCTGGCCTGCTGATCAGTTGTATCCGGTTTCACTACCTGGCCTCCCCAGAGAGTATTATCAGCAATTATAAAGCCTCCGGGTTTTACTTTTTCGAATATATTTCCGAAATAGTCGATATATTCCCGCTTATCGGCGTCAATGAACACCAGGTCGAATATCTGGTTTAATCCGGGTATAATTTCAAGTGCATTGCCGGTTAGTTGCACAATTTTTGAATCCATCCCCGCCTTAATAAAATAAGAACGCGCGAATTCGCTAAGCTCGTCATTTATCTCGATTGTCATAAGCTTTCCTCCCGGTTTCAATCCTTTTGCCAGACAAATAGCTGAATAGCCGGTAAAAGTACCAATCTCCAGGATATATTCCGGACTGATCATCCTCGAAATAAGTTCCAGGAACTTTCCCTGTAAATGACCGCTGGCCATATTGGGATTTACGAATCTGATATGGGTCTGGCGGTAGAGATCTTCCAATATAGGATCTTCAGCTGTGGTGTGGTGCTTGATATATTGTTCGAGATTTCGGTTCATGGTAGTTAAAAGTTAAAAGTCAGAAGTCGGGAGTCAGAAGTCAGAAGAGTTTGGTTTTTTAATTTAATTTAATAAATGTTTTTTTTGAATGCTGTCAGCATATTCATCAGATTGAAAGCATATTCATAATGCTCATTGAATTCAACTTCAGAAATATAATATCTTTTTGAAGCTTTGTATAAACAAGTTACTACTTCAGCCAGAGAACGAATAGCATAACTTATAAATTTCTTAAACTCAGGATTAGACTGACCTATAGCTCCTTCAGAAATATTTAGTGCTATTGAATCAGCAGCTCTACGAATTTGTGATGAGAGATTATATATTTCTTCTTTAGGAAATTTCATTGCCATTTGATGGATGTTTTCACCATACTCCATTGATTTTTGCCAAATAATAAGCTTTTCAAATTTAAATTTCATGAAATTAATTATATGTTTCAGTGTATATTTTTGTCCTCCGACTTTAGTCCTCCGACTTTGGTCCTCCGACTCCGGTCCTCCGACTTCGGACTTCGGACTTCGGACTTCGGACTTCGGACTTCGGACTTCGGACTTCGGACTTATTTATATATTAATGTCGACATTTTTGATGGTTCAAAAATCTCATTTGCCGTCCCGAGCAATTCTGAAGATGTGATTTTATCGATCTTGTCAGAGATATCTTCAAGACTTTCAATTTTGTCAAATATCAGCAGACTTTTTCCCAGGCTCAGCATCAGGCTTTCATGATTCTCATAACCTCTTGCCAGGTAGCCCTTGATCTGGTTTTTGGCTTTACTTAACTGTATTACACCGAGTCTGGTTGTGCGGAGTTTTTTAAGTTCAGACATTGCAACAGAGATACTTTTATTCAGGAACTGACTGTCGGTCCCAAAGTAAATTGAAAAGATCCCGGTATCACAGTATGGATTATAGCTCGATTCAACATTATAGGCAAGTCCGTTTTTTTCGCGCAACGACAGGTTAAGTCTTGAATTGAGCCCTTGTCCGCCAAGTATGTTATTAAGAAGAAACATACTCATTCTGCGTTCATCTTTAAGGTCGTATGCCAGGTTTCCTATTATGCAGTGGTTCTGGAAAGTATCCATCTTTTTTGTAAGGCTTGATGGTTTGTACAACCATGTTTTTTCTGTTCTGCCCCCTTCTTGTTTTGTTATAACATTTGAGAAGTAAGATTTAAAAAGCTTAAGTATCTTTTCATTGGTTATATTTCCAACTGAGCAGAATACCATCTGTCTGGTGTTATAATTATCTGAAATGAAACCAGTGATTGTGTTTTTCGAGAATGATCTTACAGAATCGGGTGTGCCAAGTATATTTCTCCCGATAGGCTGACCTGCAAATATCAGATCTTCAAAATCATCGAATATAAGTTCAGATGGATTATCGAGATATGAATTAATCTCTTCAATAACCACATCTTTCTCCTTAATGATCTCTTTTTCAGGGAATACCGAGTTGAATGTAATATCGCTTATCAGTTCAATGGCTCTTTCGTAATCCTCATTGAGAAAAGATGCATGAACGGCTGTTTCCTCCTTTGTGGTGTATGCATTTAGCTCTCCGCCCACATCCTCGAGCCGACTCAGTACATGATATGCTTTTCTCTTTTTTGTACCCTTGAAAAGCATATGCTCAATGAAGTGGGCAATGCCATGTTCAGATTCTTTTTCATCTCGTGAACCGGTGTTTATTATAAGTCCGCAATGTGCAACGAGTCCCGGGATCCTGTAATGAACCAGCCTGATACCGTTATCGAGTGTATGGAGGAAGAGATTCATCTTAAGTAATTAATGAGGATGCAAATGTACCACTTCATTAAAATGAATCCAAATAGATTTTTTTCACTTAAGTTTTTGGTAAATCGGATTTGAGATATATATTTGCAGTCCGAAAAGGAGGTGCCATAGCTCAGTCGGTAGAGCAATGGACTGAAAATCCATGTGTCCCCGGTTCGATTCCTGGTGGCACCACACTCCTAAATCGCAGACCCCTGTAGATCAATGATTTGCAGGGGTCTTTAAATTTTCTGTTGATGCGATCCAATGTTGCACTTTTCAACACATACAGTGCCACAAAGATTCACGCCTGGTGATCCGACTTCAACAGTTTTGCTCCAGAGGTAATTGTCTTACTTTTTAACCAGGTTATTTACATTTCAGGTTAGCCCTTTTTGCTTTAGAAGGCGCAGCGAAAACACCATAAGAGGCATTCTTGAATGATTCACAAGCCTCTGATATCTGACCTTTCCCTTCCTGTGCAAGGGCGACCTGAAAATAAAACTTTGCCTTGGCTTCGGCATCACCAGTCTCAAGGGCCAGACCTTTCCGGGCATAATCCAATCCCTTGTCGAAATCTTTCTGTTTGTTATAAACATCGGCAAAGTAATAGAAGAGATCCTTGTCATCTCCATATTTTGCAGCCTTATTCAGCAGAGTTAAAGCTTCATCAAGCTTACCTTCCTGGTTTGCTTTTGATCCG
Source organism: uncultured Bacteroidales bacterium (assembly GCA_963815075.1). Classification (GTDB taxonomy): domain Bacteria; phylum Bacteroidota; class Bacteroidia; order Bacteroidales; family VadinHA17; genus LD21. Next base: position 42,315 of record CAWFFK010000013.1, on the reverse strand, counting down.
GCAGAACGGAAATAGTTGAGTGCCAGATCTGAGGCCTGTTTGACTTTTGCATCATCATTTCCGCTCTTCATTTTATCAATAAAAGCATCAATAGTCTTCTCAAATTCGTCAGAGTTACCCTGCTGAACATAAATAAGTGCTTTATTATACAGGGCTGAAGAATAATCGGGATTTATTAACAAAACGCTGTCAAATGCGGCAAGGGCACTGTTGTAATCATTTTTGGAGAAATACTCGCCAGCCATTTTACTATATGCCTTTACCAGGATTATATCAGCATTTTGTTTAATTGATGTATTATCATATTTTACTGCTGCAGCAGCTGCTTTTTTTGCAGCCTGAATTACTTCGGGCGTCGGTTTTTTCCCTGTATAGGCATTAGCGGCAACATTATAATATAAACTTGGTAATACTTTTATCGCCTGCTGTTTGAGATCAGCTACAGAATCTCCAACCTGTTCGGACATGCTGACCACACTCTCAAAGGCTTTAATTGCTGCCTGTGGATCCGTCTGTACCGCCTTGGCACCTTCATTATAAGCTTTGATTACATCATTTCGTCCCTGGCCATTAATAGTTGTTGTTGAAAATACTACAACAACAATGAGACTAGCTGCTTTAATTACGTTTCTTAGTTTCATATTCGTTCTGATTATCATATTATTATTAACATTTATTCTTATGAAAGGTTTAAAAATAAAAATTAAAATTGTTTTATCTAGCAGGATGTTTGGAAAAATGATATTTATTACCTTATTCCATTTTGACAACACTTTTGATTTTTCCCGGCAAAATAATACATTAAGCCGAAATTATTCATCTTAGGTTTCTTACAAGAACCTTCCCTGTTGTGCTGTTCAGACTTTAAAAATAATAAAAACATCTTATTCAGAATACTTTTTTATCCATTCAAGATATTCTGCAGGGGACATTTTGTTCATTTTATTTAATAAGAAATCGTCGATTGCCCATATTTTTTCGTCACTATGTGTTGGGCCAAACGCGGGCATACTGGTCATTTTTATACCGTTTTTAATGATCCAGAATGCTTCATCAGGATCCGGCATATCATCTGACTTATAAAACCTGGGGGGTTTAGGATAAAGTCCCTGTGTCAATTCCGCCGGATCAATTCCCGGAGCGCCATGGCAGATAACACACATATCGTTATAATGCATGAAACCCAGCACTACCATTGATGTGTCAGTAAACGCCGGTACCCTGATCGCTTTAATTCTTCTTTTGATGGAATTTTCCTTTGTTGTTCTGATCATCCATCTTGTAATTCTGTTATGAGGACTTAACTGACTTATATTATAAATGCCTGAGTACATAAAAGCCGTAAATCCTGCACCAAGAAGAGCCAAAGTGAAAATGACAGTAATGATTATTTTTTTCATAGCAGAAAGTTTCTAATGTAAATATAGTAAATTTAAATCTACTAATGAAAAAAGTGCTTCAATTGATTGAGTTATATTGATTTCTGTTATTAAAAGGAACTTGTGATCCCGAAAACCGTTATGAAATGATAGTATTATAAAAAATTGACTTTGTTTAATTAAGGTGTAACTTTAATAATTGTTGATGTAATATGGCAAATAGTCCTGCCGTATAATTTTTAAGTCTAATTATATTTTATTAATTGGTTTAATTACAGATTACAGAACCATTCAGGATTATAAATGAATCAAATCATGCCTGAAAACAATGACATAATTAATAAGTTGCTTGAAAAACTGGAAAATCTTATGAAAAGGCAGGAGGCCTTTTCAAAAGAAGTAACTGATATTAGAGAAGAATTAAAACGATTAAAAATTTCAGAGAAAAATCAGGTTACGGAAACATCAGAGAGCATTTCAGGGGATAACAAAGAAGTTGAAGTTGAAGAAAACAAAGTGACAACCGATTTTAACGAAAACAAGTACCTCGAAAAGGAAGAGTCAAAAATTCAAACTGCCGCAAGAGTCAATAAATCAGAATATATCAAAACGGATCTTGAGAAATTTATTGGTGAGAATCTGATAAACAAAATTGGAATTACGATAACTATTATTGGAGTCGCGATCGGAGTAAAATATGCCATTAACCATCAGCTTATAAGCCCTTTGACAAGAATTCTGCTTGGCTATTTATTTGGGCTGGGGCTCCTTGCTGTTGCAATAGGGCTGAAAAAGAAATATGGAAATTTCAGTGCTGTTTTGTTAAGCGGTTCGATGACAATAGTGTATTTTATTACATATGCTGCTTATAGTTTTTATAACCTTTTACCACAAACTTTTGCTTTTGCACTGATGGTAGTATTTACTGTTGTTACGGTTACAGCAGCAATAAATTACAACAGACAAATTATAGCTCATATTGGATTAGTAGGCGCGTATGCAGTTCCCTTTCTTTTGAGTGAAGGCTCCGGAAAAGTGGAGATACTTTTCAGTTATATGGCAATTATTAATATTGGAATTCTTATTATTGCCTTTAAGAAATACTGGAAACCACTTTATTATTCTTCATTTCTGCTGACATGGCTGATCTATTTAACCTGGTTCGGTTCAAAGTACCGCACCGATGAATATTTTGCATTTGCACTGACCTTCCTTTCAATATTCTTTGTAACTTTTTATCTGATGTTTCTTGCCTACAAACTGATTCAAAAAGAAAGATTTGAAATTTACGATGTATTATTGTTGCTCTCAAATGCATTCATCTTTTATGGAGTTGGATATAATATACTTTCCAGGCAAGCTTCCGGTGAGTATACTTTAGGCTTATTTACTCTTTTAAATGCTATTATACATTTTCTGGTCAGTATTATTATTTATCGGCAAAAACCTGCCAACCGCAATTTATTCTACCTTGTTTCAGGCCTGGGATTAATTTTTATTACTATTGCAATTCCTGTCCAGTTAAATGGCAATTGGGTAACCCTCTTGTGGGTTGGTGAGGCTGCATTGCTGTTTTGGATCGGGAGGACCAATAAGGTTCAATTTTATGAAGTGCTTTCGTATATACTAATGGTATTAGCTTCTTTCAGCATTGTTCAGGATTGGGCGGCATTTCGAAATTCGATTGCATCAGAGCAACATTTTAAAATAATTACTCCTCTGTTCAATATTGGATTCCTGACATCACTAATATTTATTATTTCTTTTACCTTCATTAATTTTCTTAATCATAATTCAAAATTTCCTTCTCCTTTTAAATCCAGGGAAGAAGTACAGAAGCTTATTTCATCTTCAATGTTAGTTGTTCTCCTGATTTCGGTCTATCATACTTTCAGGGTTGAAATATCAGGTTATTGGAATCAATTGTATATAAGTTCTTTAATTGAGTCAGACATTACCGGGCCGGAATCAACCGGCAGATATTGGAACACCGATTTAATATATTTCAAAAAGATCTGGATAATAAATTATTCTATTTTATATTCCTCTGTTCTCTCATTTTTAAACATTAAAAAATTTCAAAGCAGGAATTGGGGTTATATAAACCTTGGTTTAAACACTATTTTGTTATTGGTATTTCTCATCTCCGGATTATATATCCTGGGTAATCTCAGAGGAAGTTATCTGAATCAGACACTTTCTGAATATTATCACGGGGGCATTTTTAACATTTTAATCAGGTACATTTCGTTAGCATTTGCAGGATTAATTATTGTTTCTGTTAAGATGTATGTTAATCAGAAATTTCTGAACCCCGTACCTTTTAATCTTAAAATGGCGTTTGATATTCTGCTCTATACCTTCCTTATCTGGATTATAAGCAGTGAAATGATTTCGTGGATGGATATTATGCATTTCTCACAAACTTATAAACTGGGATTGAGTATATTATGGGGTGTTTATGCCTTGTTTCTGATTGTTTTGGGAATCCGGAAAAAGAAAAAGCACCTCCGGATTGGTGCAATCGTTCTTTTTGCAATTGCCCTCATGAAGCTTTTCTTTTATGATCTTGCCCATCTTGATACTATTCCTAAAACCATAATACTTATTTCATTGGGAATTCTTCTCTTAATAATATCTTTCCTTTATATTAAGTATAAGAATATTATAGCAGAGGACATTACTGACCAGAATAATTAGCTGTAAAAAGATGAAATTTATTAGCAATAACTTGTCCGGACATTGCAGGATAGACGATACAATAATATCTCTGTTTGCCGCTTTATTGCAGTTCCTGCCGTAATTGTTATCTTAGCCACAACAGATTTTACTAAAACTCCAAAATAATGAAAACCGTTATATCAGTATGCTTATTTTATGTGGTCCTTGTACTGCCCGGTTGTAAAAACCGAAGTACACTTGTCGTCGCTCAGGTGACTAATAAAGAGTTCCCTGCTGAAATGGTCTCTTTCACACCTTATAATGAAAATCCTGTTTTCAAAGGGACAGGTGAAGAAACCTGGGACAGAACAATTCGTGAACGCGGATATATATTATATGAAAATGGGACCTATAAGCTCTGGTATACCGGTTATCAAAAAGAGGATAATGATCCAAAAGCTCTTGGTTATGCAACCTCCGATGACGGTATTAACTGGAAGAGATATCCCGGAAATCCAATATTCAGCGAAAAATGGACTGAAGACGTATTTGTTCTGAAGTATCAGGATAAATATTTCATGTATGCTGAAGGCAAAAATGATGTTGCACATCTGCTTACATCCGATAATGGAATAAACTGGCAGGAACAGGGAGATTTGATTATCCGTAAGGTAAATGGCGATACTATTCCGGGACCTTACGGCACGCCTAACATCTTAATTGAAAATGGGCAATGGTATCTTTTTTACGAGCGCAACGATGAAGGCATATGGCTCGCAAAATCGGATGACCACCGGAGCTGGATAAACATACAGGACGAACCTGTTCTTAACAGGGGGCCTGAGAAGTATGATTTCACAATGTTAGCCGCAAACCAGGTTGTAAAATATAAAGGCAGGTATTACATGTATTATCATGGGTTATCTGAGGAAAACCATGCAGATTCAGCAGGTATTTGGACATCGAGTGTAGCTATGTCAGCAGATTTGATTCACTGGATAAAATATTCCGGAAACCCAATCGTCCCCGGCGACCATTCGAGTCCCATACTGGTGTTCGATGGTGAAAAGTTCAGACTCTATACCATGCATCCTTCAGTCTGGCTTTATTATTCAAAATAGAAACGCAACTATTTTTTATATAACAACAGAATTTCAATGATCTGTGGAATTTTGTGCCATAAAGCCCGAGGGCTTTTCAATGAATAAACTGGTTGATAAATACTCATCTGTAAAGAAAAAAGAATTTTTGCTCTCATGTAATCAATGGAAATCAGACAGGATGAAGTTTTCTGTAGCCGGCTCAGACTGGATAGATCGTGAAATGGCATGGAACTATTATTATTTGAGAGGCAATCTTACTTACGACTCTTTCTTCAGGGAACATATTCTATCACAGGGTCATGTTTATCAGTACCTTCTTGGAGCGCAGATAGCGATGCGCGATCCCATGCAACACGCCTTGCCATTCATATTTAATAATCCGCAGATCGTAAGAGAACAAATACGGTATACATTAAAAATGATGAGACCAGATGGTGAAATACCTTATGGGATTACGGGTTTCGGACATTATGTACCGGTGGAACTGCGCCCTTCGGACCATGAATTATGGCTGCTCTGGTTAGCAAGCGAATACGTGCTGGCAACAAAGGATATTGATTTCCTGAGTGTAAAAATCGAAACTTATCCAATTTATGCTCAAGACAATTCTGAGAAGACAATCATTGAATTACTGAAAACCGCTTATAATCACTATACTGTCATTTCAGGAACTGGGAAACACAACATTCAGCGGTTGTCAAATGGCGACTGGAACGATGGAGTAGTGTCGGCTTATGTAAAAAATGAAGATAAACCGGCTGTTAAAAAAGAGGGTGAAAGTGTACTGAATGCAGCAATGACACCTTACGTACTTGATCTGTTCGCCAGATTACTGACATTTACAAAAGATACAGCTCTTGTCCCGGATGTTCGCCGGTAGGCCGAAACTCAAAGAAAAGCAGTGAAGGAAGAATGGAACGGAAAATGGTATAAAAGAGCTTATTTGTCAGATAAATTAGGCTGGATAGGAGATGATCTTCTCTGGCTGGAGCCACAACCCTGGACGATTATCAGCATGGCAATTGTATTCCGTGACAAAACTTTTAGGGATCGCATTTACGGGAGATGGATTGAGCCTGGCACCTGTAATTCCTGAAAATGAATACAGGTTTTATTCAAAACTGGTCTCTTTCGAAAGAAAAGACAACAGGTTCAAAGCATCCTATCAGCCTCTCAGAGAAGGTGTCTATGAAATTTTGATTAAACTTCCCGGACAGCCAACCAGGCTGAAAGTCAACGGGAAAAAAGAACCCATCAGGATAGATAATCTGGGAAACATTCATTTTTCAGGAAAAGGAGGTGGAGCCAAACCCTTAACTTTTGAAATTCAATAGTATCAGACTTAATCCTGTTCAATCAAAATAAGAATATTTAATTATGGTTGTTAAATGTACTCTAACCGTATGAATATGGTCGAAAAGGAATGGAACAGGCAATCATGAGAGCTCATAAAGCAAAATTAAAAGATTGCATAATAGGTACGTCCGGGTGGAGTTATAAGAACTGGTCCGGAATATTTTATCCGCAAGATTAAGGCAATTAATTTGTTTCGCAAATACCTGAAATGTGAGATAAGTAAAAAAGATTTTCAGATACGCCGTGATGCGAACATCTGAGGTTGATTTTTGTTATCAGTAATGAAACCACAAATATGGTGGATTATATATTGAAATAGGGATGATATTAAGTTCAGAAATTTATTGTAATGGGAAAAGACTTAAGGAAAATTCCTGATTTCGATGATATAATATTCAGGATCAGGAACAAGGATTACGGAGCTTACGATTTGCGTAAAAAATACAGGCCCACTGTTATTATTTCACTTCTGATTGGGATTCTGATTATGTCCACTGCGACTATTACGCCATTCCTGAGAGAAAGAACCAAGGGAAACCAGCAGCAGCCGGCAGAACGAAATGTGGCAATCACAATAGAGCATCTTGATAAACCGGATGAACCATTAACTGAAGTACCTCCACCACCTCCCCCTCCAACTGAAAATGTAATGAAACAGATTAAATATGTAGCTCCTGTCGTTGTCGACTCAGTAATACCCAAGAAGTCTTCAGCAAAATTTATGACTGCTGATGAGGCACAGATGAAAGTCAAGAATGAACCAATTGCTGAAATAGTTCCTGCAGTCAAGGAGGAGATTCAGGAACAGGATGCCGAACCTGAACCTTTTATGTCGGTTGAAGAAATGCCCGTTCCGGAAGGAGGCGAGGCGGGTCTTTATAAGTACATTGCCGAGAACACCAGATATCCCAAGATAGCTTTGGATAATAACATCCAGGGAAAAGTATACGTAAGGTTCTGTGTCACTTCCAAAGGGACCGTTGATCAGGTCAGTATTTTAAAAGGTGTTGATCCTGAACTCAATGCAGAAGCAATAAGAGTTGTGAAAACATTTCCGCCGTTTAAACCAGGCAAAATGAATGGCAAACCAGTACCGGTGTGGTACATTGTGCACATTGATTTTAAGCTTCAGTAAAATCGCAGAAAAATCCGGTTTGTTTATCTGATAATAAACAGTTCATAATATCAATGAACAGTTGCACTGATGATTTTTTTCATCATTATATCATTTCCAATTATTTAAAAAATGGCTCTTATAGATAAAATATTCTCAGATTTATTATGAATTATTCCAAACATTTTGAAATTCCATTTGTTTAAAGATTGTTAAATAATGAAGCTTTTATTGTAAAGAGTTCCTGGATAGTATTGCCTTAAAGCTGTTATTCTTTAGATATCAATAAAATAGCTCTGAACTTATGAAAAAATTATTGATCTTGTTTATTTCACAGATTATTCTTATTCCCGTTTTTTCTCAACAGTCTGTTAAGGGGAAGATTACAGATGAAAAGAATGATCCGGTTATTGGTGCATCGGTTCAGGTAAAAAACACATTACGAGGCACTTTCAGCGATGTTGATGGCAATTACGTCATTGATGCTTCTTCAAGGGACACCCTGGTGTTTTCAATGTTAGGCATGGCAACCCAGAAGATTCCTGTTGCCGGCAAAACGATCATCGACGTTAAGATGCTTGAGGAAGCCAGGGAATTGAACGAAGTGGTTGTTATTGGCTACGGTACTGTTAAAAAAAGCGATCTGACTGGTTCTGTATCCATGGTCAAATCAAGTGATCTTACGAAAATCACCTCCTTAAACCCGGAACAGGCATTGCAGGGAAAAGTTACCGGCGTTCAGGTTACCAGTACCTCCGGAGCCCCCGGGGCGGCGCCTGAACTTCGTATAAGGGGCGTAGGTACATTTAACAACAGTTCTCCAATTTTTGTGGTCGATGGGGTGATCGTGAATGATATTTCCTTCCTTAACTCCAATGATATTGCTTCAATGGATATTCTCAAAGATGCTTCGGCAACCGCCATTTATGGTTCCAGGGGAGCTAACGGGGTCATTATAGTAACCACTAAATCGGGAGAAAAGGGCAATGGAAAAGCCACCTTTAGTTATACCGGCGAATACACTGTGCAATTACTGGCAAAAAAGATCGATTTACTCAACGGACCTGAATATGCAACAGTGGTTAATGAAATTACTCCAACCTATAATAATGTAGATTTGTTACCAAGCACGGACTGGCAGTCCCTTATCTTTCATCCGGCTTCTATTCAGAGCCATGAATTATCGGCTTCAGGAGCTACCGAATCGTCAAAATATTATGTCAGTGTGGGCTATTTCAACCAGAAGGGTATTGTTGATAAATCAAGCTATGAAAGGGTTACTTTTCAGTTGAACAATACCTACTCTCTGACAAAAAATTTAGAGGTAGGTAATTTTTTATCTATTACTCCATATAAGCAACAAAATGCGCCGAATGTGACCTATTCAGCTTACAGAGCCCGTCCGGATCTGCTTCCCTATAATCCCGACGGAAGCTTTGCCGAAGTATTTAATGTGGGTAACCCTCTAGCTGACCTGGCTTATTCAAACGATTATAATAAAGGGGTCCGTGGTGTGGGCAATTTATATACCCAGGCAACTATTCTGAAAGATTTTAAAGCCAAAACCAGCTTTGGTATGGATGCCGGCTATAATCAGGCCATAAGTTTTACACCGGCATATTATGTTTCTTCGCAGCAACAAAATCTGCTCAACACCCTCAATAAAGGAAACAGCCATAATATCACGTGGCTCTGGGAAAATACTCTTACTTATAATAAGAAATTTGGTATTCATACCATAGACGCAGTGGCAGGCTATACAATGCAGAAAGCTTCCTCGGAGGATTTCTCAATGTCAGGGAAAAACATTATCCGTACCTCTCCCGATTTCTGGTACTTCAATCCAAGTTATATTTATGATCCCACTAATGAGGTGAATACCCTGAGCAGCATATCCAACGGAGTGGATCCCAATCAAAACTTTTCCATGATCTCTTATCTTTTCAGGGCTAACTATACATACAAGTCAAAATATATTTTAACTGCCACCTTCCGACGTGACGGGTCATCCAAGTTCGGTACCAGTAACCGGTATGGCAATTTCCCTTCATTTGCTGCAGGCTGGATTGTTTCCAGCGAACACTTTATGGAAAAATTACCATTCATTTCCTATCTGAAAGTGCGTGGGAGCTGGGGAGTCATAGGCAATGATAAAATAGCATACGATAAACAATATTCACTTACCGAGAACCTTGTAACAGTGTTCGGAACTCCTTCGGTAGCAAATTCAGCCATCACCTATGCTGTTTCCGGTAACCCGAACCTGAAATGGGAAAGTACTACACAAAGCGATGCCGGTCTGGAAATTGGCCTTTTCAGGAACAAGCTGAGCGGAGAATTTGACTATTACCATCGTATCACAAGTGACATTCTTATTCCGTTGTCTACACCTGATTACCTTGGAAACGGGTCTGGGGCAAAAGTAGATTTCAATGCAGCTTCAGTAAAAAACAGTGGCCTTGAAAGCAAAATAACCTGGAAGGATAAAATAGGACAGGTAAATTATAACATTTCTGTTTTAGGGTCGACCCTTCAAAACAAGGTGTTAAAAATTGGAGGAAGCAGCGGGATAGATTCCGTATTGTATGGCGGATACCTTGCTAATGGGATTGCCGTAACTCAAAGCAGGGTGGGTCTGCCCATTGGAGCTTTCTATGGATACAAAACAAACGGAGTGTTTCAGTCTGTTGATGAACTGAATGCATATCCTCATTTATCCACAGCGGTTCCCGGTGACTTACGTTTTGTCGATGTAAACAACGATAATAAGATTGATGGCAATGACCGGACTTACATTGGATCACCAATTCCCAAATTTATTCTGGGAGTCAATGCAGAGGCTGATTATAAGGGTTTTGATTTCTCTTTTGAGATCCAGGGAGTATATGGTAATAAGCTTTTCAATGCCAAGGAAGTTGTCAGACCTGATCCCTATAACTGGGAAAAACATGTTCTGGCGGCATGGACGGGTCCCGGAACGAGCAATTCGGAACCAAGAGCAACTTATGGAGGGAATAATTACCTTCCTTCCGATAAATTTGTCCAGGACGGATCGTTTACCAGATTGAGAAATGTAACTCTGGGCTATACTTTACCATCGGCTTTGACAGAAAAAATAACAATTAAACAATTGAGGATCTATGTAAAAGGTTCCAATATATATACTATTACCAGGTTTACTGGGTATACACCTGAAATTGGAAGTTCTGATGTCCTTTCCAACGGGATTGATAATGGTACTTATCCTGTCACTTCTGAATATTCTTTTGGCATTAACTTAACATTCTGATTGTCATGAAAATAAGAAATGTATTTTTCCTCCTTGTATTCCTCCTGATTGCAGGTTGCACGGATTTCTTGCAGATTAATCCCCAGGGAGATCTGACACAGGCTTCTTTTCCTACCTCTTCCTCTGATGCCCTGCAGGCTACAAATGCTGTTTATGCTGAGACAAGAGTTTGGTATTACAATTCGGGTGGCTACCCCATTTTGGATATCATGACGGATGATGCCTATAAAGGAAGTAATACCAATGACCAATTGTCGACTGTAGGAGCTTACGATAATTTCACATTCAATACAACCGGAGATGGTCTGGATCGCTGGTGGGCCTCTTTGTACGAAGGTATCAGGTGGGCCAATGTTGTTATTGAAAAGGTACCTGGCATATCAATGGATACTACCTTAAGAAACCGGTATATAGGTGAGGCAAGATTTCTGAGGGCACTCTACTATTTCGATCTGGTTCGTGCCTGGGGAGGCGTCCCGGAAGTGACCACTCTAAATCCACCATTGCACCTGGGCCGGGTCACGGGCGACGAAATATATAGTCTCATCCTTTCAGATTTGCTGTATGCAGAGGCCCACCTTACAAAAAAGAGCGAGCTTGGTTCCTCTGATCAGGGAAGAGCAACAACAGGAGCTGCAGATGCCCTTCTGGCAAGAGTATATCTTTTTCGGAAGGATTTTGTAAATGCGGAAAATTATGCCCTGAAAGTCATTCAGTCCAATGAATATTCTCTGGAGCCACGCTTTATTGATGCCAACGGAGTGGATGGTAACAACGGCGTCGAATCCATTTTCGAAGTGGGGGCTCTGGATGTGGAAAGTTTTCGCGGGGGAGGGGCACAGTACGCCAACACCCAGGGAGTCAGAGGTGTGCCGAACAGGGGTTGGGGCTTCAACCGGCCTTCAATCGACTTAAGAAAGTCATTTGAACCGGGAGATCCCCGTCTGAAGGGGACTATAATTGATCTGGGCGATACGATTGACGGAATCTATATAAAGGGTGATCCTTCACCGGCAAACGATCCGGTTATAACATTGGATCAAAACGGAGATACAGTTAATATTCAGTGTTATAACCGGAAAGTGTGGACCCCCGGGAACGATACACCTACCCAATGGGCGCATCACAGGAGGTTGATCCGGTATGCTGATGTATTGCTCATGGCTGCTGAAGCCCTGAACGAAAATGGGAAACAGGCTGATGCACTTACCTATCTGAACCAGGTAAGGAAAAGAGCAAGGGAAGGAAACAATTCAATCCTTCCGGATGTTACTGTTACAGACCAAAGCTTACTCAGGGATAAAATATTCCTTGAACGCCGACATGAACTTGCTCTGGAAGGAGAACGGTTCTGGGATCTTGTTCGAACCGGCAGAGCTGCTTCGGTTCTGGGTCCGCTGGGATTTGTCCCCGGTAAAAATGAATTGTTGCCCATTCACCAGACTGAAATTGATATATCACAGGGATCATTAACACAAAATCCTAATTATTAATGTATTTAAATGCTTTCGGATATGTATAACTAAATTAATGAAAATTATGAAAAGAAAGATTTTAACGCTCAGCGTTTTTATTATGATGACAGCTATTGCACTACTGGATAGTTGTAAGAAAAGTAGTCCTGCACCGCTTGACCTGGGAACATTGATGGTTGACAACATTGATCTGAATGCCGCGGTAGCCCCTACGAACGTGCCAGTTAACCCAACAATAACCGCTACTTTTACTACGGAGGTTGATGAGACGACTGCAACAGCGAGTAACATAACCCTTACCGAGGATTATGATAACGTTTCCATTCCTTTAACTATCGCGGTTGCTGCGAAAGTTGTTACGATCACTCCTACAAGCAACCTGGCTAACGGGGCACTTTATAAACTTGTCATTACGTCAGGATTAAAAGCGACTAATGGCGAGATGCTCACCTCCTTCAACAGATCGTTTACTACTGCAGGTTCATTTCTGCCGGCAGGAATGGTTGCTTATTGGAACTTTGACGGGAACGCCAATGATCAGACAGGAACCTTTAATCCTTCGGCAAGCGGGATAACCGATATTTCCTATGTAACCGGACGTAATGCGGCTTCCGGAGAGGCTGCGGAATTTAACGGAACCACATCTCTGATTGAGATTCCCAATGGAGATGCACTGTCAAATACTTCCGATTTCTCTATAAGTTTCTGGATGAAAGATGACACTACCGCAAAACGTGACCAGTTTGTACTGGGATTATCCGCATGGTTTGGGTTCCAGTTCGAGTACAACAGCAATGTATATGGTACAGGCGCTACTGCCCAGATAGGCCAATGCAAACTGGCAGCACAATACAGTCTTAGTGACGGAACTTCTGCCTCACAGGATTTGTGGTTTACCGGGTCAGCAACCGGAACAACCAAGGACAATGGAGGATTTGAGGGTTGGACCTTCGCCCAGGACCTTGTTTCTAATAATGGAACCGGGGTAAATGGTTTGTTGGCTCAAAAATGGGCTCATATTGTGTGCACATATGACCATGCTACCAAGATAGGTACTTTGTATATTAATGGAGCGAAGATGAAAGAACAGGATTTTAACCTGTATGGCACAACCAATCCTTTGTATAATGCAACAGGACTGAAATTTGCCGGAAATGCTGACAATAACGCTCTTGTCTTTGGCTTTATCCAGGATAAAGTTGATCCAACTTTACCGGATGGCTGGGCCGATTACAATGATCCTGCCAATGGACATTTTCAAGGCCTTCTGGATGATGTAGCAATTTATCATTCGGTTCTTACACCTGCTTTGATAACACTTATGTACAACTCAGGGATACAGTAAGGGTTTTTCTGATCAGAAGAAAAGGGAGGGCAATAAGCCTTTCCTTTTCTTTTTATTTATTATCTTTTGCTTATGAAAAATAAGATATTCCCTTTCATTTTATTCCTGTTTTTCATTGGTATCCTTTCCTGCAGGAAAGATACTTCTGCAAATAAAAGTGGGGGGATGATACAACTTATTAGCGCAAAGATAGGCACTTCCACGCTTAATAGCAGCAGCACAATAAAAAACGTTCCCGACGATCAACCGGTTCAGGTTGAGTTTAACAGTGAGGTGGATACCAGTTCAATTAAGACTGTGATCACACTAACGGACCCCAAAGGGGACGAGATTGCTTATAAATGCTCTTCAATAAGCAACTCCGCTTCTCTCACACTGACTCCGACTCATATTTTGCAGTATTCCACCGATTACACCCTGGCAATTTCCTCGGCTTTACACGGTATTAACGGGGAGACTTTTCCGGGCATCCAGTTTAAATTTACAACCCTTGCGGGTTCCATGGTGATTGATTCAATCAGATTGAATGGTACCCCCATGACAACTACGCCGTTACAAAATATCGATCCTGAAAAAATGGCCATAAAGGTGACCTTTTCCCGGGCGTTGGATCCAAACACATACAAATCGTCATTTTCATTCAACGGACCTCCAATGTCTTTCATTCTCTCAGATGACAACATGACTGTTACAGCTACTACCGGCACAAAAGCGAAAGGTCTGACCCCATACTTATTCTCCATCTCTTCCGCACTAACTTCAGCTGAAGGCTTTACCTTCGCCGGCTCTTCCTATAATTTTTATACCGCAATCGATTCAACCTACCAATTCCCAATGTTATCGGATGATGATCTTTTAACACTTGTGCAACAACAAACATTTAAATATTTCTGGGATTTCGGCCATCCTTCGTGCGGAATGGCACGTGAACGAAATACCTCAGGCGATATCGTTACCACAGGAGGCTCAGGATTTGGCATTATGGCTATGATCGTGGCTATGGAAAGAGGATTCATTTCAAGAGCGGATGGTATTGCCAGACTGGATAAAATTCTGGGCTTTCTGGAAACCTGTGATCGATTTCACGGTGTCTGGCCACACTGGCTGAACGGTGTTACAGGAAAAACACAACCCTTCAGCTCTACTGATAACGGAGGAGATATTGTGGAAACCTCCAGTATGATTCAGGGCCTGCTTTGTATGAGACAATACCTTGATTCTACAGTAGCTGCAGAAAAAACAGAAATCGATAGGATCAATAATTTATTTGAAGCCGTTGAATTTGACTGGTTCACAAATGGTGAACAAACCCTCTACTGGACATGGTCACCTGATTATGGATATAATCTTAAAATTCAGGGATACAATGAGACCCTGATCACCTATGTTCTTGCTGCTTCTTCTCCGACTCATTCCATAACAGAGGATGCCTATACAAATGGATATGCAAATAATGGAGGAATAAAAAACGGAAGATCCTTTTACGGGATTGTATTGCCTCTGGGAGGAGATTATGGAGGACCCTTATTCTTTACCCAATATTCGTTTCTGGGACTTGATCCCAGAAACCTGCTAGATCAATATGCTGATTATTGGGAACAAAATGTAAACCAGTCTCTGATAAACTGGAACTATTGCGTTGCAAATCCCCAAAAATATCCGGGTTATGGTGCTTCGGTATGGGGATTAACAGCCTCCGATAACCCCTGGGGATACAATGCACAATCTCCGACGAATGACCTTGGTGTAATAACGCCTACTGCTGCAATTTCTTCCATAGCATATACTCCAACCCAATCGATGAATGCGTTGAAAACTGATTATTATTTTCTTGGCGACCGCCTCTGGGGCGATTATGGCTTTTACGATGCATTTGATGTAAAAGAGGGCTGGTGGGCAACTTCTACCCTTGCTATCGACCAGGGGCCAATTATTTGTATGATTGAAAACTACCGGACAGGACTTCTATGGAAGTTGTTTATGTCAGCCCCTGAAGTGCAGAACGGACTGACTAAGCTTGGCTTCACCTTCTGAAAGATATGAAAAACCTCATGATATTCAGGCAAAATGGGCAAGCACTTTGCATATTTCAGGTTTTATGAGGAGCTGAATGATTTTCTGCCTTCAGAGAAGAAAAAGACGCTTTTCCCTTATGCCTTTAACGGCAATCCTTCCGTTAAGGATGCTATTGAGGCTTTGGGGGTGCCGCATGTCGAAGTTGACTTAATTCTGGCGAACAGCCTGTCGGTGAATTTTTCATATAAACTTAAGAATGCAGATACGGTATCGGTTTATCCTGTCTTTGAAAGCTTGGACATAACCTCTGTAACTCATTTAAGGAAGAGGCCATTGCGGGATATGAAGTTTGTCGCTGACGTTCACCTGGGGAAACTCACCAGATATCTGCGATTATGTGGCTTCGATACATATTACCGTACTGACTTAAATGATCAGGAAATCATAAATCTCGCTATAACGGATGAAAGAGTTATTCTTACCAGGGACCTGGGATTGCTTAAGAATAAAAAAGTTACTCATGGTTACTGGATAAGATCGATTCACCCGTGGGAGCAATTAAAGGATGTAATACGTCGATTTGATTTAACCGGCCGGGTCGCTCTTTTTACACGTTGCATGAATTGCAACGGAGTACTGGAAGATGTTCCGAAAAAGGAGATTCTGGACCGTTTATTACCTAAAACCCGGCAATATTACAGGAAATTCAAAAAGTGTAATGTCTGTAACCGGATATACTGGAACGGCTCGCATTACATGAACATGAAAAGACAAATCAAACCTCTGCTTTACCATCGCATGACCTTTCCGGCCTCCCTTCAGCTTTTGATTTGAATCAGGCTTCTGGATCTTCTTCAGGTTACTTTAGTTTCATACAAACTTTAGAAATATTTGTCTTATTTTCCAATACTGAAAAATTTTAGCTGAACAACATTTTTTTCCATCTTTACGAAAATTTTAGTGAAATCTGTTGTTACCCTTTATAATATAAACCCGTTTTAGTATGAGCAATCTGACCAAAGTATTGAAACAATTACCCAGAGTATACTGGATATCCAATTTTATGGAGCTGTTTGAACGCTGGGCCTGGTATGGATTTTATAACGCCTTTGCGCTCTATCTGACACTTTCAAAAGACACCGGGGCCCTTGGTTTTGACCAGGTTCAGAAAGGTTTAATAATTGGCACAGGCTCGATGCTCCTCTATTTTCTTCCACTGATTACAGGGGCCATTGCAGACAGGATAGGGTTTAAGAAGGTACTTATTTTATCATTTGCGGCATATATAGCAGGTTACTTTATGGTAGGAACCTTCGAATCCTTCTCAATGGTTTTTGCAGCTTATATTTTCCTGGCAGTGGCGGGAGCTCTTTTTAAACCGATAATATCCGGAACCATAGCAAAAACAACGAATGCGGAGACCTCCTCAATCGGTTTCGGGATTTTCTATATGATGATAAATATTGGAGGATTCATAGGCCCGTTTATTGCCGGATTCCTTTATAAGGTCTCATGGCACCTGGTCTTCCTGATGTCGATTGTTACTATTGCTATAAACTTCATTTTCGTAATTTTTTTCTTCAAAGAACCAGACAGGGATATCTCTGACAAGACTTTTCTCCGGAATATCAGCATCGCTTTCAGAAATATTTATGATACGCTGAAAGACTGGAGATATGACCTTTTCCTGCTTATTATGGCAGTATTCTGGACTGCTTTCAACCAGCTTTTCTACTCCTTCCCGGTCTTTCTTGATCAGTGGGTCAACATGGACAGGCTTTCTGCTTTTTTCGGACTTGCTCCCGGAACCATAACTGCACCGACTGTGACCAGTCTGGATGCATTTTTTATAATTGTCCTGCAGATATATATTTCTTCATTGAGCATGAAGCTGAAACCGATTCATTCAATGATCACCGGGATAATGATACTTGGAGCCGGATTACTGCTGATGTTCTTTACACAGAATCCCTGGCTGGTGATCCTGGGCGTTTTGATATTTGCAATAGGGGAGATGGCATCCTCACCAAAATATACTGAATATGTTGGCCGGATAGCGCCTTCAGATAAAAAGGCATTGTATATGGGAACATCTTTTCTGCCTATTGCACTGGGGCATTTTGCGGCTGGCTGGATCTCGGGCAGACCTTTCGAGGTAATTGCAGATAAATATTATCTTCTTAGCCGTGCCCTGGCCGATAAAGGGATAATACTCAGTCAGGAGGGGTTGACTCAGAATGAGTTTTTTTCAAAAGCTCAAAACCTGATGAATATGAACTCTGCCCGGCTGGAAAAGTATCTCTGGGATACTTATCATCCATCAAACATATGGTTCCTCTTTACCGGGATCGCGGTCTTAGGCAGCCTTTTACTGTTTTTATATGACAGGTTCATAATTCATGAGCCATAAATAAAAACCATTCCCTTATAAGTTTGTTGTTCATATGCGACTGACTTGCTAAGAGCTTATGCAATCAGGTCAGAATTGACAACAGGCTTTAAAATTTCTATATCATGAACCAAAATACAATAAGGGAATTTGCTTCTTCATATCAGAAAAGCAGAATATTATTAAGCAGTTTTGAGCTTGATATTTTTACAAATATTGATGAATCAGGTACATCGGGCAAAAATATTGCGGACAGGCTTGATTTAGATGAACATGCATGCGTACGTTTATTAAATGCTCTTGTGGCACTGGGCTTCCTCACAAAGCATGATAATTTGTTTTTCAACACCGGTGAAAGTTTTGCATTCCTGTCAAAAAAGAGCCCGGATTATCTGGGTGGTCTGATGCATTCAAACCATCTCTGGAATACATGGAGCAACCTTACTAAAGTCGTAAAAACAGGTGTCTCGGCTCATCCGGCAGAAATTAACGACAGGGGAGAAGAATGGCTTTTCTCTTTTATAAATGCAATGCACGACAGGGCAAAAAAGCAGGCTCCTCAACAGTTGGCAGGTATTGATTTGTCACAAATAGGGACTGTTTTAGACATTGGCGGTGGCTCAGGTGCATATTCCATGGAATTTGTTTCAAAAAAGCCAGGAATTGAAGCAACCGTTTTTGATTTGCCTAAAGTCATCCCCATAACAAATAAATTCATTGATAAAGAGGGCTTTTCAGGCAAAATAAAAACCTATACGGGAGATTACACGGCAGATGAATTACCAAAGGGGTTCGATCTTGTTTTTTTGTCTGCAGTTATTCACAGTAATTCCCTGGAGGTGAATCAGAATTTAATAAAGAAATGTTATACCTCTTTAAACAAGAATGGTAAAATCATAATTCAGGACTGGATTATGAACAATGACAGAACATTTCCCGTATTCGGAGCTATTTTTGCAATAAATATGCTGGTAGGAACTGAAGCCGGCGATACCTTTACAGAACAGGAAGTTACAGATATGTTAGAAACTGCCGGATTTACAAACATTACTAGAATTGAATTTGAAACAGGCCTTAGTCAGGTGATTGCCCGTAAGACTTAATTTTTGCCTGAATTCTTACTTTTATACGTGTCCGGCTACAGGATGCGGCTCGTACAGTTCTTCTAACTGATTGATTTCCTTTTCAGTTAATCTGACTGACAGAGCTGCCACAGCATCCTCTAAATGCCCTGGTTTGCTTGCTCCGACAATTGGAGAAGTAATGGCGGGTTTACTCAGCAACCAGGCGAGTGCTACCTGAGCATTGGGCAACCCTCTTTTTTTCGCTATTTCATCAAGCCGGCTTATGACGTCAAAATCTGAATCCATTTTGTAAAGACTTTTTCCAAACTGATCAGTTTTCGCACGCAGGGTTTCATTCCTCTCTTTCGATCTGTTACCGGTTAATAGTCCCCTGGCTAATGGAGACCAGGGGATTACTGCAATTTTTTGATCCTGGCACAATGGGATCATCTCCCTTTCTTCTTCACGATATATCAGATTATAATGAGGTTGCATAGATACAAAACGGGTCCAGCCATGCAAATCCGAAGTGTACAGAGCTTTCGCAAACTGCCAGCTGAACATTGATGATGCCCCAATATAACGCGCTTTCCCTGCTTTTACGATATCGTGCAGAGCCTCCATCGTTTCCTCAACAGGTGTATTGTAGTCCCACCGGTGTATCTGGTAGATATCAACATAATCGGTTTTTAGTCGTTTAAGACTGGCATCTATGGCACTCATAATGTGTTTTCGGGAAAGACCTCCGTCATTTGGAGCCTGACTCATGGGGTTGAAAACTTTGGTAGCTATTACAACATCATCGCGCCGGGCAAGATCTTTAAGTGCAGAACCTACAATTTCTTCACTGGCACCAAGTGAATAGATATCTGCAGTGTCAAAAAAGTTTATCCCCAGCTCCAGTGCCTTCATAATGAATGGTTTGCTTTGTTCTTCGTTTAATGCCCACTGCCACCTTTCTGTCGGCCTGCCATAGGTCATGGTGCCTAAACATATCCTCGATACTTTAAGCCCTGTATTGCCGAATCTTATGTATTCCATGTCATTAATGATTTAAAAATAGTTTAATATGACTTACCGTATGAATGAATATTTTATTAATCCTTTATGGTAGCCATCGTTCTTAACAGGCCTGCCGCCCATGAATAAATATTCTGTCTAACAATTATAAGTCTCATTTGTTTCATTCTCTGGATCTGTTCATCTTTGGTCATTTCGAGGGCTGATTTTATGGCATCGGCTAATTTTTCTATGTCGTAGGGATTGACAAGGATTGCTCCCTGAAGCTCCTGCGATGCGCCGGCAAAACGGCTAAGGATGAGAGTGCCGTCATTTTGATTTCGCGATGCAACATATTCTTTGGCAACAAGGTTCATCCCGTCATGCAGCGATGTTACCATGCAGAAATCTGCAGAGGAATAATAGGGCATTATTTCTTCATGACTATGATGCCATTTTAATAAAAGAATTGGTTTCCAGCTTTTTGACCTGAATCTTATATTGATTCTGTCAGCTTCATTCTCAACAGCGGTAACCATGTCAGAATAACTTTTCAGCAGAGTCCGGCTAGGTGCGCCGATCTGTATAAAAGTAAAATTTCCTACATATGAAGAATACTTTTCAAGAAACCGTTCAATCGCCAAAAATTTTTCAATGAGGCCCTTTGTATAATCAATCCTGTCAACTCCAACTCCTATAAATTTAGCAGATACACCATGCTTGAGCAAAAGGCTGGATGCACTTATTTTTGGCGAAATATTATCATAATCTTTTAATGTGAACGAAATACTGATGGGGAATGGTTTGACCAGGGTCGTCCGTTCGCCGATTTTTATTGAAAAATCTTCCCATGAGACTCTCGATTCAAGTGCACTGTTTACAGTTTCAATAAAGTGGTTGCAATGATATTGTGTATGGAATCCTATTAAGTCAGCACCAAGCATTCCTTTCAGTATCTCTTTCTGCCAGGGGCAAATGCCGAAAGATTCAGGATTAGGCCATGGGATATGCCAGAATATGGCAACCTTGGCTCCGGGTTTATCTCTTTTTATCAGTTCCGGGAGCAAGGCAAAATGAAAGTCCTGTATCAGGATAAAAGGTCGTTCTTCATCAGATGTTTCATTAAGAACTGCCAGGGCAAAATCTTCATTCACCTTTTTGTAATAGTTCCAGTCCTCGATTCGGAATGTGGGACGTGTATGTGCAATATGACAAAGGGGCCACAATCCTTCATTTGAAAAGCCATAATAAAAATGCTCTTCTTCTTCTTTTGTCAGCCATAGTCTTTTCAAAGTATATTTTGGTTCTTCAGGCGGTACAGCCAATTTGCCATTTTTATCTACAGTTTCCTTATCCGCGTCTCCTGTCCCCGATGCAATCCAAAGACCGCTGCAAGCTTTTAGAATAGGCTCCATAGCAGTGATCATCCCACTGGCAGGAACAATACATTTTATTTCTTTTCCATCGCGAATGTGCATGTAGGGTTCGCGATTGGAGACAACAACCATTCTCCTGTTCTGCAGAAGATTTCCAACTTCAATTTTCAATCGTTCAGGGGTCCAGATTGCTTCTGCACTGGTCCTCAGACGTGCTTCTTCTTCTGCATTGGTCTTTGCCTCATGCATTGCTTTTGCTATGTGTTCTATCTCATTATGCAAGGGGGCGAGGAATTTTATCGGTTTTTGTTTCTTTATCTGTTCAACATTTCCTGTTCGAACAGCTTTCACCCATGCAGCAATTTTGTTTACCTGGCTGAAAATTCCCCAGCGCATTATCGCCACAAGGATAAGTGACACCAGAGATGCCTGTATAAACCATTTTGTCAGATTCCTTAGCCAGATGTTTTCGATATATCTGTCGATGTATCCGGCATCAGTATAGATAACAAGTGCACTTTCTGACTTATCTGCACTTTTTACCGGTTTGATAAATTGATAAATTTTTTCTCCTGAAACTGAAATTAAAACACCAAGCGAAGTATGTGTATATAACGAAAGCGGGATGTATTTAAGTGAATGAGAGACAAGATTACGGTTAGAACGGCTGCTCATTATGCTGTCATCCCTGAAATAAACAGCAATCCCGAGTAAATCATACTGTTTAACGATGTTGTCGGCATAATTCTCAAATTTTTCACGGCTGCTCTGCTTAAAGAATAATGAATCGCTCCTGAATATGTCCTCTACAGCCTTTCTGCTTTTTGTTTCAAGTTCACTCGTTAGCTTTGTCCTCTCCTTTGATATCTGGAAGAGAGTAAACCCGAGTGCCACCATACCGAAAGCAACAAATATTGAAAGTATAAGTGCCAGAGTTATCTTCATCGGTATTAATAGTAAAATAATAAAACAACTTTACTAGCAGGATTAAACTTGTATTTTACAAATGTACTGACATTATTTCATATACAAGCAGCAGAACGAGGTATAGAATTATCTTCCTGTAGGTTGATACTATTTGCATGATATTGACTATCTTTAAGGGTTAGTAGTCACATCCTGGTTTATTCAAATCAAAATCATTAATTATGAAACTCGCATATATAGGAACTTATCCACCCCGTGAATGCGGCATTGGTACCTTTACCATGAATCTTTATAAATCCATGGTAATGGACAATAAAACCACGACGGGTTCAAGAGAAGGATTCATAATAGCAATGAACGATCATGAGCTGGCATACGATTATCCTGAGGAAGTAAAACTAACAATCCGTCAGGAACATCAAAGAGATTATTTAACGGCAGCAAAATTCATTAATCTCAGCGGTGCTGACCTTTGTATACTCGAACATGAATTTGGGATATTTGGCGGACAAAATGGCGTCTATATTCTTCCTTTGCTCCACCGACTTAAAATTCCCCTTATCGTTACACTTCACACAATTATCAAAAGTCCGTCCTACGACGAAAAAGCTGTGTTGGTGGAAATATGTAAAATGGCTACAAAAGTAGTTGTTATGAGCCATAAAGCAATTGAGTTTCTTACAACGATCTACAACGTAGATAAAAGGAAAATTGTGTATATTGAACATGGGGTGCCTGATCTTCAGTTTAATAAGCATCTGACCAAAAAGGAGTTCAATGTCGAAAATAGAAAGGTCCTGCTTACCTTTGGTTTTATCAGCCGGAACAAAGGAATTGAAACGGTAATAAAAGCTTTACCGAAAGTTATCAAAAAGTATCCTGATGTTTTATATATGGTTTTGGGAAAGACGCATCCGAATGTCCTTAGGTATTCCGGCGAAGAATACCGTATTTATCTTCAACAGTTAGTTAAAAGCCTTAAGCTTGGAGAACATGTTTTTTTCCTGAATGAGTTTCTTAATCAAAAGGAATTGTTTAAATATTTATCAGCATCAGATATTTATGTTACACCATACCTGAATGAAGCCCAGGTTACCAGTGGTACACTTTCCTATGCAATAGGTATTGGTTCGGCTGTTGTTTCAACACCTTACTGGCATGCAACTGAATTATTGGCGGAAGGAAGGGGAAGACTTTTTAATTTTAATGATTCAGACGGACTTTCAGATATTATATTGGAATTGCTTGATAAACCGGATGTATTGGAAATGCTCCGGCAAAAGGCATATAATTATGGCAAAGAAATAAGATGGCCTAAAACAGGAGAAAAATATTGCGAAGTTGCTGAAAAAATTCTTTCAAGTAAGCCTGAAGTATTGATTAAAAAAGAAACTAATCTTGATCTGCTCATTCTGCCTCCATTTTCGCTTGCTCATATATTACGGTTAACTGATGATACAGGGATCATTCAACATGCAAAATTTGGTATTCCAAATTTAAAAGAAGGCTATTGCCTGGACGATAATGCAAGAGCCCTACTTATGGTACTTATGGCTTACAGACAGAAAAAGGATTCAGAGGCCCTGAAACTGGCCCCCATATATTTAAGTTATATCAACTATATGCAGAACAAAGACGGGACCTTCAGGAATTTTCTCAGTTTCAGCCGGAACTTTCTTGATGAGACAGGTTCCGAAGATTCCTTTGGAAGAACCATCTGGGCACTTGGATACCTGATTGCCTATGCACCGAACGATGCCTATTACCAAACCGGAAGATTAGTATTCCTCGATGCATCAGTAAATTTTGAGAAAATCAAATCTATCAGAGGTATTGCTAATACTATGGTAGGTATAAGTTATTACCTCAGGAGAAATCCGTCGGATGACTCAATGACTCAAATATTGAAGAATCTCAGCTTTAAGCTGATCAAACATTATGATGAAAATAGCACTCCTGACTGGAAATGGTTTGAATCATTGCTGGCTTATGATAATGGGATGTTACCACTCGCTCTTTTACATTCTGCACAAATACTAAAAGATGAAAAAATAACCCAAACTGCTTTGGAAACCATGAACTTTTTGACTGAAATTACGCTTAAAGATGGCTATTTATCGATCGTTGGTAATGAAAAATGGTATAAGAAAGATTCTGAACGTTCGATGTACGCTCAACAGCCTGTGGATGCTCTTGCCATGGTATTAATGTATTATCGGGCTTTTCATCTGACCCGGGATAAAGAATATTTAAATAAATTATTTGCATCCTTCATGTGGTTCCTTGGAGAAAATGATCTCAGGATGAGTTTGTTCGATTTTGAAACCAAAGGGTGTTGCGATGGCTTTGAGAGTTATGGGGTAAATAGAAATCAGGGTGCAGAAAGTTCACTGGCCTATCTGATTTCTCATTTAACAGTTTTAATGGCATTTGAAGAGTTCGAAAAATAGAAATTAAATGATGGCAACAGGTGTTAAATGGGGATTATACTATAAATCGTGTTAATAAAAAGATATAATAAAAACCCGATCCTTACAAAGGATGATGTGCCTTATCCGGTCGCTACAATACATAATGCCGGTGTTGTAAAATACAACGACAGATACATAATGATTTTCCGGTCTCATATACTTAACGGCAGAAGTGTATTGGGCAAAGCAGAAAGTTATGACGGATATAGTTTTAAAGTCGATAAAGAACCTTTCATGATTCCTGCTGCTGAAGGGATATTTAAAGAATATGAGGAATATGGCGTTGAGGACCCCCGGATTATTTTTCTCGATGGGGAATATCTTATAACTTATAGTGCATATTCACGTCATGGTGTACGTATAGGTCTTGTAAAAACTAAAGATTTTAAATCCATTACACGATTTTCTCTGATCACTGAGGCCGATTATCGTAATGTTGTAATCTTTCCCGAAAAATTTAACGGTTTATACGCACGACTGGATCGTCCTCATTCTGAGATATCTCCATGGTCAATCTGGATTTCCTATTCTCCCGACCTCAGGTATTGGGGCGAATCAAAATTAATAATGAAACCTGTTCAATATCACTGGGATGAAATGAAAATAGGTCCCGGAGCACCTCCGGTTAAAACTGCTCGAGGATGGTTAAGCATTTATCACGGAGTATTTCCTACCATGGACGGATGCGTTTACAGATTGGGTGTTGCCTTGCACGATCTTGAAGATCCTTCTCAGATAATTGCTGTTGGTGATGAATGGATTTTGCAACCGGAAGAAGTTTATGAAATAACTGGTTATGTGCATAATGTAGTCTTCACCTGCGGTGCTGTTCCCGAAAAAGATGGGAGTATTAAAATCTATTGGGGTGGTGCCGACAAAGTGATGTGTGTGGGTACAGCAAATATTGAAGATCTTGTTGATCATTGTTTGAATAACTCAAGAAAAGCAATATAGTTAGCTGTTGCAAGTTGTAAGGTTGAAAGTTATTATGGGATGCATATGAAGATAGCCATATTATCGCCTGTTGCCTGGCGCACTCCTCCCAGAAAGTATGGACCCTGGGAGCAGGTTACTTCAAATATTGCCGAAGGTCTCATTGAAAATGGGATTGATGTTACTTTATTTGCTACCGCTGATTCCATTACAAAAGGTAACCTGGAATCTGTTTGTAAACATTCCTGGTCAGAACATACAGAGCTTGACCCTAAAGTATGTGAATGTCTTCATATAAGCAATATGATGGAGCAGGCAGATAAATTCGATTTGATTCATAATAATTTTGACTTTCTTCCACTAACTTATTCTCGTTTGATAAGAACGCCCATGATAACTACAATTCATGGTTTTTCTTCACAAAAAATACTGGACGTTTATAAAAAGTATAATAGCACCAGTAGCTACGTTTCCATAAGTAATTCTGATCGAAGTCCCGGGCTTGATTACATTGCCACTGTTTACAATGGAATTAATACTGAAGATTTTACATTTCGTTCTGAATCAAAAGATTACCTGTTGTTTTTTGGAAGGATTCATCCTGAAAAGGGCACTTATGAATCCATTCAGATTGCAAAACGATCCGGAAGAAAACTAATCATTTCAGGTTTAATCCAGCATCAGGAATATTTTGAAAGTAGGATTAAGCCATCCATTAATGATGATGACATCGTTTA
The DNA here is from genome assembly GCA_963815075.1 of uncultured Bacteroidales bacterium. Classification (GTDB taxonomy): domain Bacteria; phylum Bacteroidota; class Bacteroidia; order Bacteroidales; family VadinHA17; genus LD21. The sequence goes on along the minus strand of CAWFFK010000013.1, from coordinate 15,681 downwards.
TGTTGGTAATTCGGGCCCAAAGGAAAGAGATAAGCTCATGGGGGAAGCTTATGCGCTTTTACACCCTGTCAGTTTTGAGGAGCCTTTCGGATTAAGTGTTGCAGAATCAATGCTTTGTGGAACACCTGTTATTGCATTTAACAGGGGTTCTATGCCAGAATTAATTCTTGATCGAAAGACAGGATTTTTGATCAATACCATCGATGATGCAGTGCAAGCGGTGAATAGTATTAATTCTCTTGACAGGAAATATTGCAGGGATTATGCTGTCTCAAAATTCAGCCGTCAAAAAATGGTTGAAGGTTATTTGGAGGTTTATAAGAAGGTTTTGGACACACATAAGTAGAAGTCATTCGCTGCTGCCTTATTTACTCAACTTTCGACTCATCAGCACAATTTCGTATTTTATCAAAGAAAGGAGTACTCTTTTCTTCCACACATTTTACAGCGTACAGATAAAGAGCAGCGGACCATGTTTGCCAGTTCTGGCCCATGGCTTTGCCATCCCGGGCTTTTAACCATTCATTAAACCCGAAATCAATATTTCCATTATTTGATGTTTTAATAATATGGGTAAGTGCTATTAACTTTTTCCCGGCTAGTTCGTACCTTTTTGCCGCGACTAAGGCTGCCACGTACAGACCGCATATAAATGGCCATATACCTCCATTATGGTATTCTCCAGGGTTGTTATATTTTGAATAGCGCTCACGCCAGTCAGGGTCTTCAGGTTTAATGAAGGGGAAGAAATTCGGTGGCAGATCAACTGCCAGTTCACCTCTTATTCTCATGTTTGCACATTCCTCTTCAATCCAGGAAATCATTTCTTCAGCCCGGCTGGGAGATGCTATTCCTGACAGAATGGCAAGACTGTTACCAAGCAGGTCGAATCGTTCGCTACTGTAGATTTTATAAGACCATAAAGCATAGTAGGGCTTATGTTTTACTATCAGACCTTCGTGTACATGATGGTGCATATATCCTCCGGTAATAGTGAACCTGCTCATTTCCTGACGTACCCGGCTTGCTATTCTGTTCTGACCCAACAGCCGCAGGTAGCTGTATACCAAGGTGTTTACAAACAGGCCATATCCCATAACCCATTGTTCATCGCGCCAATCGCTTGTAGGCTGCTGGGCAACCAGATAGCGATCTGCCGGGCTTTGATAAGTCATCCAAGTAAGTGCTTTACTGACAGCATCCTGAAGAAAATAATGTTCACCTGATAATTCCCTGAAAATAGCAGTACCCAATAAAAACAACGGAGTTGAGTCGCTTGATCCACGATCCTCCTTGTCATGCACAAGTGAAGGGATATGACCATGTTCAGTCTGATTTTTTGCCAGAGTTTCCAGTACTCTTCGGATGCTCACTATCAACTTCTGATTCTCAGAAACGGCAATTCCCAGGATGGAAAACATCAGATCCCGTGTGTACGGTTCCGGATACCCCCAGCCTGCAGTACGCGGAAGTCCATGAAATGGTCCGTGTGTATTATGAAGCAACACTTCAAGAGCTGCTTTTTTTGCATTTCTTATATACTCCCAGTCTGAATTTTGCATGGTTATGATGGTTCAGGTTATTCCCAATCTTTCTTGTATAATCTGTATAAAACGTTTAGCCACAACACGGTAATCGAACATCCCGACTACACGCTCCCTTCCGGCTTTGCCCATTTTCTCACGTAAAGCAGAATCAGTCATCAGATCCATCAAATAGTTGGCAATATCATGAACGCTTGCCCGGTAATCTACTGTCCGTGGATTTTTAAAAACAACTCTATGCTTATCTTCAAAACCAGATTCATCACCAAGAATTACTTCGTTGACATCAATTTTCTGTGCCACATTTGCCAGGAATGCGGTTTCGCCATTTACAAGAGTATCGAGCATTCCCATGGCCTTAATACTTATTACCGGTTTTTCACAGGCGCCTGCTTCCACCTGAGGCATTCCGAAACCTTCAAGTCGCGAAGGCGCAGCATATATATCACAGGCACCTATCAGGTAAGGCATGAAATTACGTGAAACTATATTTGTCGAATAGATGACACTTTTTTCGATACCAAGGTGTTTCGCCAATTCCAGATCAGCCAGATTCTGAAGTTTAGTCCTTGGCTGAGGCCAAACTTTACATACATATTTCCAGTCGGGCGCTTTTGTATCAATAATGGCTAGTGCCTGCATTACTTCCTGTGCACCTTTTGAAGCAGCATCACCACCAACGGTCAGAATCATTAATTGATCCGGTGAAACTCCCAGTGATTCGCGTACAGCTATTATTTTTGAGTCGTCTTTGCTAATAGGGGCAAAAGCATCTGTATCGCAGCCAACTGGCAATACCTCAATTATATTGCTGTTTATACCGTCGCGAACATACATTTCTTTTACCCAGTTCGATGTTACCATAATAAGTGGAAGAGCATTAAGTACCTCGTGGTAGTTTGCAATGAACCCGTCAGCTACCAGCCAGGGTACAGCCTGAACTCCATATCGCTGTGGGTGGAGCACCAGATGGGGTGTATGCCCCCAATAACCAACTCCGACAACAATATCCGGGGCAAACCAGCGATAATACCATTCCTTCTCCTGTGCCGATTCGAAATTTACTGCATGGGCATCAATACCCATTTTAAGAAGCCCCTTATATAACAAATCTCCCTGGGTTGCCAACCCCCCCGGAGATGCAGGGTAGTCATATAATAATAACACTTTCATGATAAAACTCCTCCATTATTTAACCATTTATTTGCACTGTAAGGATTTGTAAATTGCCAGAATGCTTCAGCATGTGGCGTTGTTTCTGCTTCAAAACTTGTTTGTTTGAATCCATAAGTTTCTGTAATTATGTTGTATTTTTTCAGCCATATCTGTTCCGTAAGTATGTGGCAGAAAGAAGCGGTTTTTACAGGTCTTGGATAATATTCCTTGCCACCATCTTCATAAGCAAAAGTCCAGAGTTCATCTGCAGATATTTTACCTGCAAGCCATAATTTAATTACCGCCTTACTTGTTTCTTCGTGCCTGACGTGTTTTGTATATTCACCGTTAGGATTATGTGAAATAATCAGATCGAAATGGATCGGTGGCAATAGCTTCAGTATTGTTTGCTCCAACTCATTTTCATCAAGAGGCATCTGGTCAGGACCATCGTCCAAATCCCCCATGATTCCCCTGGACCCTAAAATTTGTAATGTTTTAAAGAATTTTGGAGCGCGATCATTATCGCTTCCCCTGCAAAGAGAAACGATAAACCACTTCCACGACGAATGGCTCAGTATGGTTCCACCGGCCCATAATGTTTCATCATCGGGGTGAGCTACTATAACGGCAACTGTTTTTGATTTGTTTTCCCCTATGGGGCTGCTATATTGAGTTCTTAAGTTCATTCAGAAGCTCAATTAAATTAACAGAAGCGTAAGTCGATGCATAATCTGACATGCCATAAGGAATAATCAGATTGCCATTGTGGGTAACAGAACCGCATGAGTAAACAACATTGGGCACATATCCTTCCCTTTCTACGGCATTGGGAGACAATAAAGGTGTTTTTAGCCTGCCAATCTCTTTTTCAGGATAATTAAGATCAAATAATGATGCTCCTAAAGCATATTCTCTCATGGGTCCAACTCCGTGTGTAATTACCAGCCAGCCTTCTTTCGTCTCGATAGGTGAGCCGCAATTTCCAACTTGTATCAGCTCCCATGGAAACTTTGGTCCCTGAATTAGGCTGGCTTCACGCCAGACATTAATATTATCAGAATAAGCTATGTAATTATTCACTCCATCTATCCGGCACAGCATAGCATATTTACCCTTTATTTTCCTTGGGAATAGGGCCATGCCTTTGTTCCTGGCAATTTCACCATTAATGGTTAATGCTTTGAAGTGGTAAAAATTTTTAGTTTCTAGTAACTTAGGCAATATGGTTTGACCATCATAAGCAGTATAAGTAGCATAGTAAGTTACTTCACCGTTATCATCAGTGAATTTAACAAAACGTGCATCTTCAATGCCATTTCTTTCAGCTTCGGAGGTAGGAAAAATAACTCTCTCAGAGATTGACGAATCTAGTGAAAAGTCAAGTTCGTAATGAGATTTTGCCAGCCATAGCATTTGATTAATGATTAATTCTCTGCTTGCAGACATCTCATGTGTTCTTCTGGTTTCTTCTGCAGCCCTTTTCAAGTCCCCATATGTAAATCTGTTGCCCAGTTTTTCCAGCACAAAGACAGGAGAAATTTTATTGTCGAAATCATGCATTTCATCAAGTTTCTTAACAAAAGATTTTTTATTGTAAATATGCCTTTTTATTCGCTCTGCTTCTGCCAGCATTTTGCCTACGGGTTCAATTATCAGATTACAGTTTTTATCAATAACAGCTGAACGAAAAACAATTGATGAAATATGACCTTCACCTGTTGCCCTGAAACTGAAAATCAGTCTTTTTTCATCCGCCCCTAATTCCGACTGATCAGGATCTTCAACAATGGAAGGATTGAAAAAAGCTGCCGCTTCAATGGAATATTCCATTGTAAAGTATGAACCCATAAGCGCTCTCCGCGACTGATTGATACTGTTTTGCTTTATTTCCAAATCATTAAATAGATCAGACAATTTTCTGAAATGCGTTTCAAATATTAATGAAATATTCCTGTGACGTCGGGAATACCCTCTCAGAACCTGACTTAATGCAATATTTACCTCATTATCAGACATAGCCAATACATTAACGATAATATCTTTACTCCTTTCAGCTGAAGTATAGAGGAAACGGGCTATTACTCTGCTGGGGTCAGGGAGGAACTTAATATCCTTTCTGGTCAATGTAGCTTGCATGGGTCTCTGATTATATTTTAAACTGAATTATTTTTATTAAAAAGGGAACGTATGCTTCATTTATAAGTTAATCAGTTATATTTTAACTAATTATTATAACGAACCCTTTTGAACAATGTTAGATAAAAAAACTGAGATATTATCACTCGGTCTTTACCTTTTTCAATGCATATGAAAAAGCCAGTAGTCCTGATCATTATCGGTTCCCTTAATTTGAACTGCATATACTGCAGTTAAATATCTCTTATTTAATGATTTATGGTAAATATAATCTGTAAGGTCCTTTGGGCTGCAAATGGTATTAACAAATCCCCGAACGCATATGAACACACCATGGGGTAGTCTCAGAACGGCTCCATCTGCTGAAGCGCTTAAGCTGGGAACCTGTGCAATAGGTTCCTTCAACGATGCAGAAGTGAAAGAATTAAAGCAATTGCCCATTGAGGAAGAACCTCCGTATATAATGCCGATAGGGAAGTATTAAGGCAAATCAGCTCACTAATTTGATTTTTTCGTAGCAAAAACCAGACCCTTTTTTGCTTTAGTATATAATACTGGAAAAATCACTGGGGATCATAAACATTTCAGCTGAGATATTGTTTCTCATTTAGGATATGGATTATGTAAAACAGTATTTTTCAACGTGGAAAATTATTTGCTTTTAGTTACATTAAATTTTAAATTTGGTATAAATCATCGTGATCGTGTAAATTTGAATGGGGGGCCGGTAAGTCACGAAAATCATAAATAAATTCACAATCTTCATAGGAAAGCGGAAATTGCCTTAGCTGCATTGAAACGAGATAGCCAAATAGTATAAACATAAAACTAATTTAAGTATGAAAAGCAATAAAATTACCGGTAAGCTTTACCCCCTTATTCTATGCTTCTTCGTGAGCATAAATTTAGATGGTCAAAACATTCAGAGCCTGCTTGTTGAAACATGGTCAGGTGCTAGTTTTGTGAACTCTTCAAAACAATTATTTACTTATGACGGGAATGGATATTTAACTAACATGCTTTCCCAGACGTGGGATATACCTTCAAGTTCATGGAATGATGCGACCCAAGCGGTATATACAAATAATCCTGACGGAACTGCCAGTGTGGTTCTTAACCAGATGTGGGACGGAGTAAGCGCATGGAATGATTTTACTAGAACAACCTACACATATAACACAGACAAGAAAGTGCTGACAAAAGTTACGGAACTCTGGCTGCTTGCGGCCTGGCAGAACAGTACCTATACGACAAATACTTATGATGTCAATGGTTATCTTACAAATAGCCTTATACAGACATGGGATTTTATTTTATCCACCTGGCAAAATAGTAGCCAGACAACCTATACAAATAATGGTTCCGGAAAAGTGATGACAGAGATAAGTCAGTCTTGGGATGGAAACAGCTCCTGGATTAATTTACATAGTATCACTTACACATATAATGGATCCGGCAAAGAGCTCACCCTTGAAACTGATGACTGGTCGGGCACTGACTGGCAGGCATATTCCCTGGAAACAAAAACATATGATGGTAGTGGCCATCTAACTCTAACTTTGAATCAGCTTTGGGATTCGGGTTCATCTGCCTGGGTTAATACCGATCAGAGTACATTTACAAATAATACTGACGGAACACCTTCTCAGGTTTTAATGCAATCGTGGAATGGATCCGGCTGGGACAATTCTCAGAGATTAACATATACATACAATACAACCACAGGTTTCAGGGAGATGTCGGTTGGAGAAGAAAATATTATTTTATACCCAAATCCTGCGGATAATATAATAACAATCAAAGGAAACATTCCCGGGTCAACTTATTCCATTACGGATCAGACCGGCAAAATGGTATTAAGCGGTAAATTGACCGAGGAAAACCCATCTATTGATATTAGTTCTCTGGTCAACGGTATTTATTTCGTGCATTTCGGAGAGAGAAGTCAGCATTCGTATAAAGTAATAAAGAACAAATAAATGTAAGATCCAGGATTATTTTAGCCGGTAACCCAAAAGACTAATTTAAATATCATTTTAAGCTGTCCGGGTATCATTTACTATATTGAGATAAATTTTCCTAGTTTTGTATTTTATTAATTGGTTATTGTACAGGTGAGAAAAGTCTCGATACAGTTTAAGATTGGATTGCTTATGATAATGGCAGTTGGCTTGCTTTCGGCTACCGGCTATTTATCCTACCACAACCTTTCTTCAATTGTTTCTTCGATTAATGTTGATATCAATCCGGAACTCAGGCTGTTAAGTATACGTGACATTTCAATGGATATTGAGAAAGCTCAGAATAGTATTCGTATTTATACAATAACAAACGAGACACAGGATCTTCAGCCATATTACAATGTAATATCCGCCATCGATGAAAAAGTGAGCAGACTAAGATCTGAATGTGTGGGAGATACGATACTCCTCCGGCAGACTGACACCATCAGCAAACTCATTGAAGAAAACATTGTTACATGGAACAGGCTCCTGTATCTTAATAACAACCAGACTGTGGTAAAGTATCTGAAATCATTATCCGACCGCCTTAATAGTAGTCCGGATGAGGTTCTTCAGACTGAGAACGGTATACTTAAACGCGTTTTCAATCGAAACAATAACAACCGGCTTGATGAGACTGAACTGAGAAGCGATCTGCAGGAGATCGAATTACAGGACAGGATAACAAAAGAAAGGATAATGGCAAGGGAAGCACAGCTGGCCAGTACCGGCAGTGAGTTAAAAGAACAATTTTACGACCTTATTGCCAAAGTTGAAAAGGAAATTTCAGATCTTATAAAGGCAAAAGCCCTGGCTGCTGAAAACCAGGCACATGAAACTTATATCTGGCTGGCCTTGTTCCTGATATCAGGTACCCTCCTCGCAATAATTGTAATGTTCATTATAGTAAGGTTTGTAAGAAAAACACATGATTATCAGGTTGCACTCCAAAATTCGAAAGAGGAGGCAGAACAGCTCACAAAGACAAAGGAACTTTTTATGGCAAATATGAGCCATGAGATACGAACACCTGTAACGGCAATTACAGGTTTTACCGAACAGCTTCTGCATGAACCCCTGAATGAAAACATCACCCGCATACTCAGGATAATCAAATCCTCATCAGATCATCTGAAAAATATTATTAATGATATTCTTGATTTCTCCAAGCTTCAAAATGGCAAACTGGTCCTGGAAAAGGTTCACTTCAATATCAATCAGATACTTGAAGATGTTTATACATTATTCGAAAAACAGGCAAGGCGGGATAATACGGAATTAAGCTATTCTATAAGTCCTGATATGCCACCTGTACTTTTAGGCGATCCTTATCGCCTCAAGCAAATATTGATAAACCTTGTAAGTAATTCTGTGAAATTCACAAATAGGGGTAAGGTCCATTTTTCGGTAAAAGCAGTTTTTAAGAATTCGCCTAAATTTGAGCTGGTGTTGGAGGTTACTGATACGGGTATCGGAATTAATGAAAAAAAATTAGGTTCTATTTTTGAGGATTTTACTCAGGAGGAGATGAGCACGACCCGCAAATTTGGAGGTACCGGGTTGGGATTATCAATAGTAAAAAAGCTTGTGGAACTGCAAAACGGAAGCATTGAATGTATAAGCAAAAAGAACCAGGGTACCAGTATTATATGTCATATACCTTACCTGCAAGGCGATGAGGATAAGATTAAGAGCGATATTACCCCGCCCCTTTTTGTACCAGAAGAAATAAAAAATTTGAAAATACTCATTGTGGACGACGAGGAATACAACCGGTTGCTGTTCAAAATGATACTTGACAGATGGGGAATTGCTTACAGGGAAGCCTCCAGCGGTAGTGAGGCACTGGAAATACTAAAGACCAATCGTTTTAACCTGTCGTTTATGGATGCCAGGATGCCCGGGATAGATGGCTTAAAAACAACGCAGGTCATACGCCATGAAATGAATATCAGCGAATCGGAAATGCCTGTAATATGTATCTCTGCTGTAACATTGAATGAGGACTGGCAAAAATACCGGGATGCTGGAATGAATTCATTTCTTTCAAAACCATTTACAGAAGAGATGTTGTTAACAACAATCCTTTCGGTTATTAAAGATTATACTCCGGATAAGGTTGACGACACAACGGAAGCAAAAAATAAATCGGCCGGTTCCGATAGGATTAACCTGGAAAATCTTTATCATATAGCGGGTGGTGATGATAAGTTTGTAAAGCAGATGATACTGTCATTTACCGATACAACTAAAAGTGGTCTCCAGGAATTGAATGAAGCAGTATATACAGGGCAATGGGAAACAGCAGCAAACCTGGCTCATAAGCTGTTGCCCCCCTGCAGACATATCGGCGCAACCGAACTGTGCACTATTCTTCGCCAGATTGAAGAGGGTGTGCAACAGGATGTTGATTCGGAGCTTATTAAAAAACTTTCTGAAAGGTCATTACAGGAATCTGAGACTGTAAATGACCTACTGCAGGAACATATTTTAAAAATCAGTTAAAATTCTGGTAAATAACCCCGGATATTTATTACTTTGTACATTAAGGTTATAAACATTACCTGGTAATTATCTTTATATGACTGAAAGGCCCTTTAAAATATTCGTGGTAGAGGACAGTGAATGGTACAACAAGCTTTTGGTACATACACTCTCTTCAAATCCTGATTACGAAATAAAGAGCTTTTCGAATGGCAGGGATTTTCTGGGCTGCCTGTTTGAATTACCTGATATCGTAACCCTTGATTATCGCCTTCCTGATGTTACAGGGCTGGACGTTCTCAAAAAGATCAAAGAGGAAAACAGTGATATACAGGTTATAATGATATCGGAACAGGAAGATATAAATACCGTGGTAACCCTGTTAAAGCTGGGTGCTTATGATTATATAACCAAATCGGACGACATAAGGGACAGGCTGCTTAACACTGTGAAAAATATTCGGGACGGTATTGGTCTGCGAAGGGAAATATCAACACTGCGCAGGGAGGTGCAGCAAAAATATGTTTTTCGCCAAAGCATACTTGGCGAAAGTGATGCAATAAAAGTTGTTTACGAACTTATTGACAAAGCTCTTGCCACAAACATAACGGTAATAATATCAGGCGAGACAGGCACAGGGAAAGAACTGGTTGCAAAGGCTATTCATTACAACTCGAAACGGATGGATAAACCATTTGTCACGGTTAACGTTGCAGCAATACCTTCGGAACTTATTGAAAGCGAATTATTCGGCCATGAGAAAGGAGCCTTCACCGGTGCTGCATTTCGCCGTATAGGGCGTTTTGAGGAGTCAGATGGTGGTACCATTTTTCTTGACGAAATAGGAGAAATGGAAATGAATTTGCAGGCAAAACTGTTGCGCGTTTTACAGGAAAAGGAGATTGTACGGATAGGTGGTAACAAACCTGTGAAAACCGACTGCCGTATAGTTGTTGCAACCAATAAAAACCTCAGAGAAGAGGTTAAAAAAGGCAACTTCAGGGAAGATCTTTTTTACAGGCTGTTAGGTCTCCCGATTGAGTTGCCTCCATTGCATGAACGGGGTAACGATATTCTGATCCTTGCAACCTATTTCACCGAGAGATTCTGCATTGAAAATGGTATTCAGCCTAAGAAGCTTTCTGCATCTGCTCAAAAAAAGCTGATGAATTATTCCTTCCCTGGAAATGTAAGGGAATTGAAATCAATTATTGAACTTGCAGTCACACTATCGGCAAAAGATGAGATCGAATCGCCCGACATTGTTATTGACAGTGGCGACCCTTTGTCAGTTGTACTTAACGATACTCTTACCCTTAAAGAATACCAGGAAAAGATCATAAAGGCAACCCTGAAAAAATACAAAAACGACGTAAAAATAGCAGCCGCAAAGCTTGATATCGGAGTCTCATCTATTTACAGGCTGCTCAAGGAAGAAAAGAAAGAATAAATCATCCCGTCCTGCATTTTAATATCCGGTTCCATCGAAGTTTTTCTCAAAATGAGAATTGTTTTCTCATTTTGATTAAGCATTGTACATTATTCGATATTTTAATAGGCTCATTATTAGCATAATATATGTGTTTGAAATCCCGGGCACAGAGTTTGTCAATGGGCAGTTAATTATATAACATAATTGTCTCTTGTTTTGAAATAATTATGGAAATGAGGTTGACAAATTTGAAAAGTAATAACTAGATTTTAATAAATTAATTCAGGGAGGAAAAGAAATGCAAAATTTTGAAGATCCAAAAATGAAAAATGATGGAAAGAGTAAAAGCGACATTTTAGACGAAAATGCCGCGCTTTGGAAAAAGGAACAGAAAGCCAAGAAAGACGGAATGGCTAAGGGAGTGTTGATAACAGCTATTATTACTGTTGTCATCCTAATTGCCGGAGGTATTCTGGTAAATTCCTATTTTAAGCGTGAGCAGGCAACTCATCTGACCATGCTTGAAAGTCAGAAAACCCAGTTCACCGAACAGCTTACTTCACGCGATTCAGTTATTAATGAATGGGTGCTCACATTTGATCAGATTGAAAAAGACCTTGTTATGATTAAAGAGAAAGAAAAAATAATCAACTTAAAATCAGAGGACAGGGAATTTTCAAAGGACAGGAAACAACAGATTATAAAGGATATCGAGTATATAAATACATTACTTGATCAGAATAAGAAGAAGATTGCTTCATTAAGCGCTCAGTTGAGTAAATCTGGAATGACAATTAAAAGCCTGGAGACTAAAGTAGCTGAACTTGAGGCTTCAATTGCACAACGTGAGACAGAAATAACTGACCTTAAGACAGCACTTACTCAGAAAGATTTCCAGATAGATCAGCTTAATTCAAAAATGAGCGATATGCAGGTTGCTATTACCCAGAAGGATGAAACAATCTCTACTCAGACTAACGAAATCAATAAAGCGTTCTATGTATCAGGAACTTACAAATCGCTGAAAGCAAGAGGTATTCTTAATAAAGAAGGCGGATTTCTTGGATTGGGAAGGAAAGAATCTTTAATAAAGAATTTTTCTGACAGCGCATTCGCTAAGATAAACATAACTGAAATGCGGACTATTCCCGTAAATTCAAAAAATGCAAAACTTATCACCGAGCATCCGACAAATTCATATGAGTTGATACGTGATAACAACAATAAGGTTGCTTATATTGAGATAAAAGATCCGGATCAGTTCTGGAAAGTATCAAAATATGCCGTAGTGGAATTAAAGAATTAGGTTTTTCCGCTGATTTTCAGGTGTAAGTCATGTCGGGCAATAATCAGACCCCCCGGATAATAATCCGGTGGGGTCTTTTTTTTTGGAATAATTATAAATTTATTTTAAATAATTGCACCTCACTATTGTCGGCTTCTTATTAGTGCTCTCATTTGATATCAGCATATCACCATTATTCAGGAATGTAATGCCCTCGGGCTGGTTGTAAATGTCATGGTCCAGTCTTTCTGCATATTCAATATTCCCTTTCAGATCAAAAACAAACAGCATATGTTCCATCCCTGATAATACAAATAGCTTTTTGGTCAGGGGATTAATGCCTAATGCAGAGATCCTGAATTCTATTTCAGGTTCTTTTTTATCCCCTTTTTTGCTATTTTTCATTGGTACTTTAATATGATTGGTCAGGACAAACTTTTTAATGGCCTTTAAATCGAAGATAAAAGCAGGGGTTTTATTAAGTTTATTTGATTTCAGGTCAAAAGCAAAAATGAACCGTTTATTTTTATTCTCTGATTTTTCCTTAACCTCAACCTTTGGGCCGAGTAATAGCCTGTCAGCATTTTGATCGAAACATAAACCTTCATTATTTTCGGCAGTGATGCCTGTTGAATGATATTGAGTTTTTGCAGTTTCAGATTCATACCCGGTAACCTCAAACAGATTACCGTCACTTCTTAAAATATATATTGTTTTCCCTGCCCTTGCTATCCCTTCGTAATCGCCATCCTGATAAAAATAACTGAGATTTTTGATTTTCCCTTTCACAAGATCGTAGAAATAAAGGATCCCGTTCTCATCCTGAATGCATGCGATTGAAGTTGCATCCATTTCTGTTATACCCGAAATTTCATTAAGAGAATTTGGCAGTTCATATATTTTATCAGGATGCGATAAATCGTACCTTATTGGTATTAACGGGTAAATTTTACTTGTATCACTCTGAATGTGAGAAGCAAAGAGATATGAAACCAGAAATATCAACAATGGGAAAAATGCCATCTCAACAGAATTTCAACAAAATATTATATTGCTGTAATGAATCATTTATATAAAATTAAGGAATTAATTTATAAGTCCGTCATGATAGATATTAATTAAGCCTTTTTTGTTAACAGGGAAGAAACTTAATAGCTTCACTTTATTTTGCATAACTTTGCCAGCCTGTTTTAGAATATAATTTGAGTGTTAGTGAACTTTTATTTTAAGAATTATGCCACTTAATATTTCTGATAATTTACCAGCAGTGAAAATTCTCGAAAAAGAGAATATATTCGTAATGAGGGAGACTAGGGCTGTTCATCAGGATATCAGACCATTACAGATATTGATTTTTAACCTGATGCCTACTAAAATCACAACAGAAACTCAGATTTTACGACTTCTTTCAAATACCCCTCTTCAGGTTGAGATAACACTTATTAATACCAGGTTGCATCAGTCAAAAAATACTCCGCAGCAGCATCTTGACGAGTTTTATCAGACTTTTGATGATATTTCCGTGCATAAATATGATGGCCTGATAATTACAGGAGCCCCCATAGAACATCTGCAATTTGAGGAAGTTGATTACTGGGAGGAAATGTTAAAAATCATGGATTGGGCCGATAAGCACGTAACCTCCACTTTATTCATTTGCTGGGCCTCACAGGCCGGGTTATATCATCATTATGGCATACCCAAATACATGATGGGAGAAAAGATGTTCGGGGTATACAGTCATAAAATATATGACAGAACGAATGTTCTTCTAAGGGGTTTTGATGATGAGTTTTTTGCTCCGCATTCCAGGTATACTGAAGTCAGGAAAGAGGATATTCTGAAAGTGAAGGATCTGGAAATACTGGCAGACTCCGAAGAAGCAGGTATTTACCTTGTGGCTTCCAAAGATATGAAGAGGGTCTTTGTTACCGGACACTCTGAATATGACCCGCTTACTCTCAATTCAGAATATGAAAGAGATGTAGCTAAAGGTCTGGACATTAAAATTCCTAAAAACTATTTTCAGAATGATGATCCCCAAAAACCACCGCTGGTTAAATGGAGAAGCCATGCTAACTTACTGTTTTCAAACTGGCTCAACTACTGTGTTTACCAGGTTACTCCGTATTATCTAGAAAATAATCAGAAATGATCAGAAAATTTTATCAGACAGAATGTTTCAGAATTTCCTGAAATATACTGTTTTGATATTTACGAATTCCCGTATACCCTGGATCGATAATTCTCTTCCATAGCCTGACTGTTTTGTTCCTCCAAAAGGTAATCTGGGATCCGATTTCACCAGTGAATTAATAAAAACAGCACCGTCGTTGAACTCATGAACAAGGTCTTCAGCTTTCTTCAGGTCGTTTGTAAAAAGCGAAACTCCAAGCCCATACTTTGTTTTGTTGGCAAGGGCAACGGCATCGCCGGTACTACCGGCAATTATTACCGGCGCTACAGGACCAAATACTTCTTCATCAAATAAAGGCATGCCAGGTAACACGTTAATAACCAGGGTTGGAGGATAGAATGTATTTTTGCGTTCTCCTCCTGCAATCACTTTTGCTCCCATTTCAACAGACTTTCTGACCTGCATTTCAACTGATTCAGCCTGCTGAATATTTGCAAGGGGCCCCAAATCAGTTGCTTCATTCATGGGATCTCCCATAGTTAATTTTCCGATTTTTTCCTTTAACAGTGCTATGAACTTATCACTTACTTTCTTATCAACTATAAAGCGTTTAGCTGCTATGCAGCTTTGCCCTGCATTCTGCATACGTGCACTGATCCCTACCCCGGCAGCCTGCTCAATATCTGCATCTTCGAGTACTACAAAAGCATTACTGCCACCCAGTTCAAGCACAGTCTTTTTTATTTCCTTGCCAGCTTTTTCTGCTACCTGTTGTCCGGCTGATTCACTTCCTGTAAGGGAGATGGCTCTGATATTCTTATGCCCAATAATTTTCTCAACTCTCCCGGATCCGATAACAAGGTTAATAAACACGCAAGATGGAAATCCTGCTTCAGTAAAAATATTTTCAATATGCCTTGCACAAACCTGCACGTTTGATGCGTGTTTTAGCAGTACGGTATTTCCTGCCATAAGAGTTGGAACAGCAAACCGGAATACCTGCCAGAATGGGAAATTCCATGGCATAATCCCAAGGATCGGACCAAGGGGCTCATAAAACACATAACTGACGTCCGCATCAGTCTGTATAATTTCGCGATTGAGAAAAGTTTCTGCATTTTTTGCATAATATTCGCAAACCCATGCGCATTTCTCAACCTCCGCCGTTGCTTCTGAAATTGGTTTACCCATTTCACTGGTAATAGCCCCGGCATATACTTTTTTATTTTTAAGTAAGAGCCCGGAGACTTTTGTTATAAGTGATTTCCTTTGGGAGAAACTGGTTAATTTCCATTTTTCAAAAGCATCTCCTGATCGGATCAGGGAACTATCAGTTTTACTTTCTGAAAACTCTTCAAACTCTTCAATCACGAAGTTCGTATAAGGATTAATGCTTTTGAGTAACATATAATATTTGCAATTTATGAGGCGACAAGTATTCAAATATATGTATCTTTATGATACGGAATCAATAAAAATGAAAAGTTTTAATACTGAAGTTC
>CAWFFK010000012.1:0-554721 GCA_963815075.1 uncultured Bacteroidales bacterium | reverse complement strand
CAGTTTTTGAAACCTTAGCTAAGCCTTAACCTTAGCCTCAATACGGCCTTCTTTATTGCCGGGCCGATATGGACAAGCCATTGATAACATGACAATTATGTGCGAAATAAAAAATAATCATACACGCCAGGCAATTTACTGTGACAATAAAACTTGATGCTTTCTATCTGGACTGTCCGGATGCTTCGTTGAGTAACGGTTACTGATTATACCGAAGGGCCGTTAGCATTCATACATTTTACGATACGAGAATCGCTCTATATAACTGTTAATAAAAGTATTATGGCAACATTCTTCAAATCGGGTTAACCCTTTTTCCATCATGAGTAGCCTACCGACACATGCGTAGAAAGTGATTTCCAGGTGTGAAGCTTTCGGGAAAAAGTTACCTGTTTATTTTCCACGAAGATAATGATTTCCTTCACCGGGTGACATTTGCCTGAAGCTTTTTGAGTGCTTGAGCAGTACGCGATGAAAGTCGCAAGTACGGTTCTCAGGAAGGTAATGCGGGGCAACCCGCCTGACCTATCCAACAATAAAATTGAGTACTATGATTTAAGTTTAAAAATGTAAAGCAATTATGAAAAGTAAAAAATGGATTTTCACATTGACAATTACAGGGATATTAGTAATACTGGCTACTTCTTGTAAGAAGAAAGAAAGTAATGAAAATAATGATGATTCGTCAGTTCAGGAAACAGGCACCGTCACTGATGTAGATGCTAATATATATAAAACTGTAAAAATTGGAAAACAATGGTGGATGGCAGAGAACCTGAAAGTTATCCATTATAGTAATGGACAAATTATTCCAAATATTACAGATTCAATAACCTGGACTAATATATTACATGGAGCATTGTGTTTCTATGAAAATGATTCTCTAGCTTATGCATCAGATTATGGTGCATTATACAATTGGTATGCCGTCGGTTCAAATAATTTATGTCCTTTAGGTTGGCATGTACCTTCTGATGCAGAATGGACCACCTTAGAAACGTATTTGGGAGGATCTGATGTTGCGGGTGGAAAAATGAAAGAATCAGGAACTACTCATTGGGCGCTTAATTCCGGTGCCACAAATTCAAGTGGTTTTACAGCACTCCCGGGTGGTTCCAGGGTTCTTCTTTTTAATGAACCATATTATTTCTTTTATTATTTATCATATGATGCTATCTTTTGGTCTTCGACCGCGTTTAACGCTGAAAATTCAAAAGGTTATGTTCTATATTACGGTGACAATGTTTTAACAATGGGGTTATATTATTCAAAAGAGGGATGTTCGGTAAGATGTATAAAGGATTGATAAAAGCAACGAAATGATAACAGCGGCTTTTATACGATTTTACAATGATTAAAATTTTGCTTTAAAATTGTTCCGGGATTGGTAATAGATTTTTTGTAAACTATAAATTCTAAAAAAGAAAGATCATGAAAAATAATCCTGAAGCTTCGTCGACTGAATATGAAATCTTAACCTTCAGACGAATAAGGAAAGCAATCGGCTGGCTTGGTATCAGTCTCCCCTTTGCATTGGTGATACTCTCATTAATTCCATTTTTTAAAACAAATGTTCAGAATTCCATAAGCTATTATTATTACACTAATTTAAGAGAAGTACTTACCGGAATTCTGTGTGCAGTCAGCCTCTTTTTAATCCGATATAAAAGCTTTGAAAACCCTGTATTCTGGAAAAATGATGATAAAATGACCAGTCTTGCGGGTATTATTGCACTTTGTGTGGCACTGATTCCTACAAACCCGGATAATTGTTCTGAAAAAATATATACCCTTATACCTGTATGTGCCAACTTGTTAGGATGGCTCCACTATATCTTTGCAGCTATCTTTTTCGCAATCATTGCTATTATATCAATCAAGATTTTTACAATAGGGCAAAATGTCGACAAAGACATTAAGATTAGTCGTTTTAATGAAAATAATATTTACAGGATCTGTGGATGGGCAATCATGGTTTTTATAATTATGATCCCGATTTGTGATTTATTAAATCTATTTCGCAGGTCCACTCTCATTCTGGAAGCGCTTTCTCTTATTGCTTTTGGGATTGCCTGGCTTATAAAAGGCAGAGCCCTTGGCGATAAAGGTAAAATTGGACTGATGCTTTACAGAGAAAAAAATTAACGACCTTTAAATGGAATCACCTGTATTATACCTGGTTTTAACATTACATTCCGCTCCAATATATTAATCATTGATTAATAAAATTCTGTCCAAAAAATTCATTGCAAGGATCTTCAAAGATTGAATGTCGTGCGTCGAGCGTCGTGTGTCGTGTGTCATTAAAGATCGAACGATCATACCTTCGAACCGTCGTACCTTTGAACCATCGTACCCATTACCCAGTACCCAGCACCCAGCTTTGTCAGCCGTAGCTTTAGCGAAGGCTGGCACCCAGCACCCAGCACCCAGCATGGTAACAATTCCCCCCCATTTCCTGTATAACCCAATATGTCCTCACTTCACCCAAGTGAGTGACGAGGCGAAAACATGACAGAAGGGGAGGGATTTGAGTTTTATTTAAGAAATAATGGTTTGTTTGTAAAAAATGTTTTGCCCAAATTAATGTTGTATAATCTACTGTTAAATACGAGTTAACTGTCACGTATGCTTACACTGCCCCTATTAAGTTTAGATATAACAAGTTAACTTACGGCCAATAAAAAATTACCGAAGTACTTTTAAATAAATGACTTTGAACAATGAGCTTATTCCCTGTGTTTATTAGGGTACATCTTGACCAATAAAATTCATGACAATGGCAGCGGAACAAGGCACAAAAGAAAATCCCTGGACACTTAAAACTCCATCACTTTCATCTGACTTCACGATGCACAAAGAGGTGAAGGA
The DNA here is from genome assembly GCA_963815075.1 of uncultured Bacteroidales bacterium. Taxonomy (GTDB): domain Bacteria; phylum Bacteroidota; class Bacteroidia; order Bacteroidales; family VadinHA17; genus LD21. The sequence goes on along the minus strand of CAWFFK010000012.1, from coordinate 551,850 downwards.
CAACAAAGAAGTGTTAGTATGTACGGTTGGTAAAACAGTTTTGTACTATGACTATCGATGTCTGGCTGACCTCAATGCTATGCTTAAAAAACATGGTGACTGGATGGAGCTTGGTAGCGCTGATGAACAGAAACCTGCTAAAGAGGGGACAGTTGAAGCATGGGGTCGCTCTAAGAAAAACCCTGTTGGAGGATGGTATGGTCTTAAAAAAGGGCTTCGTGGACGATTCGGCATGTATGTTCCCCCTTTAATGGAAAAACTTGGACTGGCAGATCTGACCCATGATCCAAAAGGGAATAGAATGAGAGCTAAGTAAACTAACAAAACAAAACACGAACAGCTAACACGTACAATAAAGGTAATTATTCCGGTGACCGGTAGCTTGGTTATCCAATGCCAGCGCGGCAGCCGGGCTCCTTCCTTTGATCTTCACAGTTTTGCCGAAGGAGATGCTAAAAATGTCCGCCGGGCTATCGCTCAACCTGGCCCCTCCATAAAATTAGCCAAAGGGCTAATTTCTTAAAGATCGGTACTTTAACGCTAGGCCCTGTTGTCGGGCTGTTATGTGTCATTCACCCTATTGATTTGACTCTCAGTTAAAACCGCAAGATAACGAGACAAATAATTAAACCGTTTGTTAATATTACATACTGCACTGAAAATTAACTTATGATAATTACCAAATGATAAACTACCTGTTCAAATCATCAACAAAAGTGAATCGAAAATTGTTATCCTGATAATTACAATCTGAAAAAAAACACTATGGCAGAAATAAAAACAAAACCTGTTGATTCAAACATCGATAAATTTCTGATGACTATTGAACCAGAAAAGAGAAGGTCGGACAGTATTAAAATAAAACAGCTTTTTGATTCGGTTATTAAAGAAAAAGCAAGCCTATGGAACAATAATATGATAGGTTATGGCTCTTTTCACTACAAATCAGAGCGCAGTAGACAAGAAGGAGATTGGCCATTAACAGCATTCTCACCACGCAAACAAAATATCACAATTTATATAATGTCTGGAGCTAAAAATTATGAAAACCTGCTCAAGGAGCTTGGTAAGTATAAAATTAGCTCAGGATCATGCATCTATATAAATAAAATTGAAGACATCAATCTCGAGGTATTAAAGAAGATTATATCAAGTTCTGTTTCTGATATGAAAACTAAGTACAAGATCAAATAAAAAAACGTCTTATAACACGGACAATAAAGTTAAGAATGGAGGCAGAAGGTTGACGAGCATCGTGAGTAAATCCCGCTCTGCGGGGCCCGTCATTCATGGTCATAAGGCCTTCCACCTCCGCTAAAGCTTCGGTGGACAGGTCGGCCGTAATTCATGGTAATTCGCTTCGCTGTAATTTGCGCTACGCGCGTAATTTGGCCCTGCGGGCCGTAATTCATAGTAATTTGTTGCTTCGCAACGTAATTCATAGTAATTAATTCAAAAACAACTGAATTACAACGAATTACCATTGAATTACAACAATTACTACTGAATTACAATCGAATTACTATCGAATTACTATTGAATTACCACTGAATTACAACTGATTGACAATTGAATGACAACCGAATGACTATTGAATGACCACTGAATTACCACTGAATTACTATTGAATTACCCAGCACCTAGTACCCAACACCCAGTACCGAGTATGGTAACAATTCCCCCCATTCCCTATATAACCCCATATCTGTCCTCACTGCTCCCCCATGAGTGACGTGGCGGGATCATATCCGGAGGGGAGGGATTTGGGTCTAAAAGTGAATGCATGGTTCGTTTATGGATATTGCTTTATCTGAATTTGGATTATTAAATATAATGATAAATGTGAGTTAGCAGCAATGGACTGGAAATTCATGACTACATACCACAACCAATGGTAACTTGTCGAAAGAATACTTTCAAGCTAAGTTTTATTCATCAGTTTATAGGCATTCTATCAAGTAAAACATAAAACCGAAAACCACAATACGCCAGTCAGCGGGCAAAAAGCCTGCCTGCCGTAGGTAGGTGCGCCATACCTGTCTTTCCGCCGGGACAAATTTCTGGCTAAAGTACCAGGACCTGTGTCCGGATGGCTGCGCCAGGTAATACATCCTTCCTTTATTGCTGGATCGTAAGGCGATGTCAGAAGCCTACTTGTTAAGAAGAAACCTGACTTCGAGCGGAGGAATTATGGCTATGAAAAAAACACCTCTGTGATTAAATCTCTGAAGAAGAACTTCGAAATAGATGAGCCTACAACAGATTGGGCGAAGATTAGAGCTGGTATATATCAGAGCCAGAAAATAGCTGACTCGCATTCCATGTAAATCCTGTTGTACCTCACCGTTGAATATGGTCTAACCTAGGCATTTATTCAATAAGACAGCAACCGCTTGACTTTTACTCTCTTAAAATGTATCTTTGAGTAATTGTTTGATGTTTCCTCTGCCGACTTCACTTTATTACTATGCATTTTGCATAGAGTCGTATGGCGCTAAATGCTAATCACTCTCTTAGAAGTGAGATGGCTGATATGCTTTCAGAAGCATTTTTCCCTGCCTGACTGAAGAAGAATTCTTCATGGTTAAAATTTCAAATAGAGAAAACGAGGTATTAATCCTGATCTCACGCGGTTTCACCAATAGTGAAATAGCAAAACAACTCTTCATTTCAGAAGAAACAGTTAAGTCACACCGGAATAATTTGTTAGCCAAGTTTAAGGCTAAAAATTCCGCCAATCTGGTTTTCAAAGCATATAAAGCTAGACATTTCGAAAGGGAAATCCCCTTTTAGGGGGATTGACCTGAATAAATATTTGTCATAACTTGCGGTAACAATCTGGTAAATCATATAGTGAGTAATGCATTAGTGCAATCATTCAACACTACTTCAAAATGTTAACACTATCGATCATGAAAAGAAATTTAATTTTTTTATGTTTAGGAGTTTTTGTCTTAACTGCCTGCCGTCCTGTGGTATATCTAAGTACGATACACCCTGATTCTGATAAGGAAATTTCTTTCACGGTTAATAAAGGGACAACACGTGGAACGGTTACTGAAATGCGTTTAAATATAGAAGGAACCATTGTTGCCACTCAGCCCGGAACAACCCTGACCTATACAGGGGGCCCTTACCCTGCTTACTCCAATTTAAAGATGAATTATGCTGGCATAGCTGTTAAGTCAACCGGATCAACCGCAACCAAACCCGGGTGGGTTTATGTTGTCAACCCCAAAAACGTATATACTTTTATTACACCAAACGGCAGTAATAATGGTTATCCCAACGCTACTTCAGAACAAACGGGAGCCAATCTGTACCAGTTGAATAAAACAATTGTTCGTTCTACTGCCCAGGATGCTTTATTAGAATTCGCTAATTTTCGGGAACTACTATTGGTGCTATCAATAATATAGCAGATAGTCTGGTCGCTGCGGTTGCTTACTATGTTGATGAGCATATGAGCTGGAGAAGTGATTCCCTGAATCGAATTGTTTTCGCAAACAACGGATGGGCAAGCTACTCTCCGGGATGGGATTTTCCACAACCCGCTGACCTTACTCTGACTATTTCAGGAAATTTAACCAATGCCTCTCCTAGCGACGACTATCAGGGAGATTGTGAAGATCATGCCATTCTACGCGCAGCACTGCTCCGTGCATTGGGATTCGCTCCATGGGGTATATGGGATGTAATAAACAATCCTGTTACTCATGAATACAATGTTGTCCTTTTTGAAGGAGCCTACAGGATAATGGACTATGGTTTGATACAAAGAAGGCTAAATTCGGGTACGATTAATTCGTATTATGGATGGAACGAAGTTAATGGCCCGAGAGGAGCCAATAATACTACTCATAACTACCTGAAAAACAATACAGATAACTTCCCTGGAGGCAAAGACTGCCCAGCAGAGTGGAGTAATCTTATCTATTATAGAAACACCTGTAAATAGTTTAATACTGAAGTCATGAAAAAAATATCGTTAATATATGCTTTTATGCTGATCGGCAGTGTTTTATGTGCCCAGCAAAATGATATGTCAAAAGGTGATCCGATCCGTTTTTATAAAGGTGATATTGTCATCAGCAATATAAATGTAAAGATTATACTTAATGAAAACGGAGTGCCTGACTTCAACGTTGTTTTAGAGTTTCTGAACGAGGGTGAAAAGAATGAGGAATTCTCTGTTGGGTTAAGGGGAGGAGAGGTTCAGAGACTGATGGTTGAATCCAAACAAAAAAATCAGTTAAATGTAAAACCGGCCTACCTGTTAACCGGAGAAGATAAATCTACAAGAAGTCTGAAAGTAGATTTAGTACCCTTAATAAATGGATTTGTACCTGAAAAGCAGATAAGAAATAGCACAATAAGGATAGAGCTTCCATTGGGGCTGGTGTTTTTACGATCTGATAAACCGATGAAAAAGAGTAACGAGGGCGACAAGACGATTCTGCACTTTGAGGCAAATAATATATATCTGACTCCTCTCACCCTGGTATACAACACCAATAATCTGGGCTTGGAAATTCACAAAAAAATTATTCCCGCAAATATCAAACCAGGTCCTGTTGAGATAATTCTAAAAATAACTAATATAGGGTCAAAACAGCTTAACGATATTTTGATTGAGGATAATTTTGACTCTAATGATTTTTCTGCCGTGGGCCCCGGATTTACTAATTATTCCGGTAAAGAAAACGACAGAAGAATAATCTGGCAAAAGACTATCAAACAGTTAAATCCCGGAGAAAGCATTGATGTAAGCTTTCAGATCAACGCTATTAATGAAGTGACGCATGCTTCTCTTGATGCGTGTAAAGCAACGGTTAAGGGGATACTTGTAGGCGTCAGCAATAAAGTTAGGCTCCATTAGAAGTATTCAAACCAATTATTTAATTAATAACTCGAGTTCTAGGAGTGTGTCATTGGATTCACAATTGGTCTGTAGGTTACGGTATACAACACACAAAGCAACGCCCTCTTTCAGTAATACCCGCCTGTTTTATCCGGCTTATGGCTGACTACAGACTGTTTTAAGCAGCAATGGCGGGTTTGCCAGCCTTTAGACAGGAGGCACTTCTTTGAGGTTCCATAGCCAGTGTACAGGTTAAGAAGACGTTATCCCGATATAACATGTCGGGACTTAATGCTCAGCCCTCTTTATTGCCGGGGTTAGGTGCCAGTGTGACCAACAGTTTAGATCCTGATAATTTCATTACATTTGATAAATAGCAATCACTTAACATTAGTACATGACAACTGACAAAAACATTCCATTTCAGACAATCGACTGGACAACAATCCCCAAAGTCGAATATAAAGGAGAAACTGGTACCGCCACTTGGCAAACTGTTCAATTTCCTGGATTGAGAATCAGAATTGTAGAATATTCAAAAGAGTATCTCGCTGACCATTGGTGCCAGAAAGGACACATTGTTCATTGTTTGGAGGGTGAGTTTATTAGTGAATTGCAAAACGGTGATAAATCCACCTTAAAAAAGGGAATGACTTATGTGGTTTCTGATGATCTGAGCTCCCATCGTTCATTTAGCAAAAATGGGGTGAAAGTAATGATCATTGATGGTGAATTCTTAAAACTCAAATAACAAATATTCTACTATACTAACACATCAGTTTAGGGGGACAAATAAAAAAAACCAGCCACTAACACGGACAATGGTAAGTTGTCCAGCCCTCGCTTTCTTATCCGCTTTAGTTCCGGACTTAGCCCGTAATTCGCTTCGCTGTAATTCGCCTTCGGCGGAATTCATTGTAATTCGGCTGCGCCGTAATTCGCCTTCGGCGTAATTCATTGTAATTTGGCTTGCACCTCCGCTAAAGCTATGGTGCACAAAGTCGCCGTAATTTGCGCTACGCGCGTAATTTGGCCCTCGGGCCGTAATTCATAGTAATTTGTTGCTTCGCAACGTAATTCATAGTAATTAATTCAAAAACAACTGAATTACAACGAATTACCATTGAATTACAACGAATTACTACTGAATTACAATCGAATTACTATCGAATTACTATTGAATTACCACTGAATTACAACTGATTAACAACTGAATGACCACCGAATGACCATTGAATTACTATTGAATTACCATTGAATTACAACGAATTACTACTGAATTACCATTGAATTACAACGAATTACTACTGAATTACCATTGAATTACTATTGAATGACGCGCGAACGGAGTGAGCGCAAATGACAATTGAATTACCCAGCACCTAGTACCCAGCACCCAGCACCGAGTATGGTAACATTTCCCCCCCATTTCCTATATAACCCCATATGTCCTCACTTCTCCCACGTGAGTGACCCGGCGGAAGCATGTCTGGAGTTGAGGAATTTTTGTTTTAATTTAGCAACAGCTTGTTTTAGATTATTTTTTATTTTAGTCGCTATTACAAAATATATTGATATATATGAGTCAGGCATAAACTGACACGAATTTTGATAGTCTTTAAAAGAATAGATTATGGATTTGTACAATAAAAAAGACAAAAGCTATGCACAAAAATTTGTCTTAACAACACTGGAAATAATCATTATTTTAATTAGTTATTGGATCCTGTTTGCAAATGGATATAATAGAATTTTTCATTCTGTAAATCCTGTGACAGGGAATTATACAAGGCATATAATTTTATTCATTTTAAATATCATTGTATTCTTAAGAATTCTTGTCACCACTTTCTATTTAATAAAAAGAAGGATGCCCTGGGAAGAAGCTTTTAGCATTCCTTTTGCTTTCGCACTATATTATATCGGATTTGCTCTTTTTGGATACAAATCAGATCCTGAAAATTGGTCCTGTGGAGATAATTGCCATGCTGCTTTTCCTGTTTGGTTCTTTCTTAAATACAGGCTCAGAGCTGGCCAGAGACATCTGGAAGAAAAAGCCTGAAAACAAAGGTCATCTTTATACAGCTGGTCTGTTCAAATATTCGATGCATATAAATTATTTTGGGGTATTTCTTTGGGTTTCAGCTTATGCTTTATTAACTAGAAACTGGTATTCAATATCTATTCCAATTTTCCTTTTTTGCTTTTTTGCCTTTTATAATATCCCAAAACTTGATAATTACTTAAAGTCAAAATACGGTGATCAATTTGAAGAATATCAGGGAAAGGTTAAAAAGTTCATTCCATTCATCTATTAAAAAAACCTGTGCCTGACACGGACAGTAATTCATAATAATATGTTGCGGAGTTTACCCCGCTTTGCGGGGCATGTAATTCATAGTAATTAATTCAAAAACAACCGAATTACAATTGAATTACTATAGAATTACTATAGAATTACTACCGAATTACTATTGAATTACAATTGAATGACTGCAAGACCGCCAACCTTCGCTAAAGCTACGGTTGACAGAGCAAGACCTGCACGACCTGCATGACCTGCAAGACTTGCGAGCACAGCGAGCAAAAAAAGGTAACAATTCCCCCCCAATCCCTATATAACCATATCTGTCCTCATTTTAGCCGTGAGTGACCCGGCGTAAGCATGTCCGAAATGAATGTAAAATACACAGTCCAAAGTTCAGAGTTTAGGTTACATAGGTTTTACCGTTACGCCGTTATACCGTTATGCCTTTACGCCCTTACGCCATTGAGCCTTTTCCCGTGAGGGACCCGGCGGAAGCATATCCGAAATGAATGTAAAATATACAGTCCAAAGTTCAGAGTTTAGGTTACATAGGTTTTACCTTTGCGCCGTTATGCCGTTACGCCGTTACGCCCTTACGCCTTTGAGCCTTTTCCTGTGAGTGAGGTGGCGGAAGCATGTCTGAATTGAAAGCAAAATGTATGGTACACTATTCTAAGTTTAATTTGTTTTGGTTTTTACCGTTACGCCTTTACGCCCTTACGCCTTTACGCCTTTTCCCGTGAGTGACCCGGCGGAAGCATGTCAGGAGGGGAGGGATTTTAAATATAATGAGACTTTGTTATAGTTATTGAGAGGAGTTATTAAATAAAGATTGGGGAGTATAAGGCTAAATGAGAGTTAGGTTTCATACCCTTTCGACCCGACAAACAACCTGCTATTAATAAAATTTTGCCTTGACAATTAAGTTTCGTCCACTTATCGGGACTTCGCAATCTACCAATTTAATCTTGACATGTCCGGCTTGCCCTTCGCTCACTTGCATATGACAATTCAAGGTTTTGCTTTTAGGGAATTTGCAAAACCGGTCTATGAGCATCATCCGCAAGTTTACCGACACACTCAAGCCTGGTTCCTGCCCACTTACAAGGACATAAAATAAGGGTCCGAAACCTAACGTCATCTGAAATATCCATTCAATAACTATAACGCTATTAGTTCTTTGCACTGATCCAATAGAGACCACAATTCAGATATCCGGGTGACAAAATTAGAATACAAAATCTTATTAATCTGTAAGTTAATGAAAAATAAATTTTGCAGTTTTGAAACTAATCAGTATCTTAGCAATATAACAATAAAAAGGGGCTTAATGATAGCCCCTCCAGTGGTTAATGATGTCAGAGTATTTGCTTATGAGACAAACCTCTGCATCAACTGTATATTATTGGCAGGTTCGCCACTGTATCCGAAACCCTCGACAAGTAACGGAATATCTTATTTAACGGACTCGTGTCCGTTTTTTTACTATTCATAATTTATTCTTTTAAGATATTCATCTTTTAAAATATCTCCGTTAAACCAGTCAGAAAGCCCATAAAAAAACCTAATATTAATTGGATTCTCTGGCACTTTATGCTTTTTAATTCCAGCTATCTTAGTAATATTTGCAAAACGTCCACTAAAATCATAAAAATCTCTAATATTGGTTTCCGGGACAGCCTTCATAAAGTCATTATGTATTTGTCTAGAAGTACGAGGCTTTCCATCTTCAAGTATTTTAAGCACCCTATCTTTAAAAGTAAAACCAGAAGTTATTGTTGCTTTTCCTTCATTTATGCTTCCACCTAAAGCAATAATACTCTTATTTAAAGAATCAATTATATCCTTATTAAGAGCAATAAGTCTTTCATACTCTTCATTGTCTTTTAATAGTTCTTTTGATTTAAGTCTTAGAGCAGTGACAACATCTCTATTTGAAGTAGCTTTTTTCATAGCATCATCTTTAAATTATTTGTCAAATATAAAACAACTTAAGGACATAAACAAATATTTATGCAAATATTTACAGACATGCACACTAACGATGTGGCTATTAATTATATAACAATTTTTAAATCAATTTTTCATAATTACAATAAACCCGTTATCTAATATATTACGATATAAGATGATGAATAGCTGTATGTTATTTAAAATTAAATAATTTTTAATAAATAATCATCAACAGATTCTAATATACAGACTGCTGCGTTGACCGGTATAAACATCCAGAGACGATTTCATTTCCTAATGATTTTAAAATTGGTGCAAAAACCTAACACGGATGGTCTGGGTAATTTCTTTCGGCAGCCCATTCAACTTCTCAATCAGCTCAAAAAGTCTATGCGAGAAGCTATCTCACAACTTATAAAACTTTGTGTACCATGACTACTCCTGCTGCCGAGACAAAGTCAATAGGGCTGCTGGCCGACACACAGGTGTCATGGTTTTTGCAGGTGCCACTTATAAACTACACCATGACATGAAATCTTCTGCCCCATTTACTGGGACTCAGCCATCTGGACACTTCTGCCTGGACGAGAAACTGCGTGTCCATTTACTGGGACTTAGGCAAAAACTACGCCACTGCGACTCTGACGGCGACTAACCAAACCGCTGGTTAGCGTTAATGTAAAATCCTACCCACATATTAACAGTTAAAAGATCAATTATGGAAATGACAATCACATCAGCAGCCATTGCGACATTGCTATCTGCAACTACCTCTTCCTTTGTCACTTTATGGATAACAAGGACTAATAAGACTCAAGCCATTGAAAAACAACTTGATGCGATTCTAAAGATCGCTATTGATCATCCTTACTTGGAGAGTGAAGCCTTTACTGCCACATGGACAAAGGATTTTGATCGAAATAACGATAAATATCTAAGATACGACGTTTATTGTACATTGCTTTATAACTACTTGTCTCGTGTAGCAGATCATTACAATTATAATAAGAAGAAAATCGAAAACTATTTGGCAATAAAAGATTGGGTGAAACTACATGGTGAATACTGGATACATCCACCATCTACCTATGAAAATATAGACAGTTATGATAAAAGGTTTGTGAATTTTATTAACAGTTATTTAATCTAAGAAAATGGAAAAACGAATTTTACTTATTGGCAACGATGACGGGCTACCAGGTGTTAAGGTAGATATCGAAAATTACAAAAGATTCTTTAAGAGTCCCATTGGTGGTTCTTGGCTTGATTCGGAACTAATTCCCAAATTAAATGTTTCAAGGCTTGATTTATTAAAAGAAATCCAACGACTTAAAATTCAATCTCTCGATTACTTAATTGTAATTTTTAGTGGTCATGGAGGTCAAAAGAGAGAAACGATCTTTGAATTGAATCCAAATGCAGAGACGTTGAATGAATCAGAAATTAGAAACATCTGCAATCGTCAATTAAACATTTTCGATTGTTGCAGAGCCTATCCTCAAAGACTTTTCGAAGAAACTGTTTATAAGGCAGTTTCTGAAACAATAACTGACTTTGCAATACGCAAAAAGTATGAGAACAGAATTCTGGAATCAATTCATCAAGAGGTGCTTCTATGTACTTGTTCAATTGGAGAAGTATCTAATGATACTACCCAAGGTGGGGTATATTCTAAATATTTAATTCAAAGTTCAAGACCTACAAATACAAAATATAGATTGGTCGGCTCTGCTCATCAAGCAGCTTCAGTATTAGTAACAAATGATTTCCCAAAACAACATCCTGAGTCAGTGTTACCAAAATGTCTATCAGAACAACAACTTATAATTGGAATCGACCCTGAAGAATAAACACGAAACGCTAACACGGACAATGCTAAAGGTAAGTTGTTTGTCACGCTTGCACTGACATACTGATTAGCAGGTTCATCACAGTTTTTGCTTTTGCTCCTGCATCTAAGACAAATTTGTAATGGCCGTTGCATACGGACACGTACATCTGCACGCAATTAAGATTCTGCGCCTTGACTAATTTCTTGCTCCGAGACAATTTATTCTGCGACACTGCACCAGTACCCATTCTTGGTTTCATCTACCGGGACTATAACACGGTCGTCTATAAAACCTTATACCGCGACTGCGCCTTTACGCAATAAACTTTGTACCATGACGGCAAAAACACGTGCCGTACCTGCCTTGTACCGATACTACTCCCGGCTAAAGTACCAGGACTCTGCCCAGATGCTGCGAAATGTAACACAACCTCTCTTTATTGCCGGTTATCAGCAAGTGAAAGACAACCTTGCTCATGGATAAAATAATAAAATAAAGTAATAAAGTAGTAATGGGATTTATAAAAAAGTTATATTCAATATTCATACATAATAATATTGATGTGGAAACTCAAACAGGACTGAGTATAGAAAAGATAGCTGAACATGAAGCTGCGCACGGAATAGTCTGGTGTTTATTTAGTGAAAATTGGAATGTTAACCAACTAACGATTGAACGGAAAAACTTGCTTGATAAAGAAATGGATGGAGCATTACATATTACAGCAAATTTTGACATCAAAAATGAATTTGTTTCAGAACGTGCAAATGAAATTACAGCTATAGCCTTGGCTGGATTGATTGGGCAAAATATGGAATTAATAAAACAAAGAGATTATATATTATTAGAAATTACCCAAACAAAGGAATATAACAAGTTATTCGATTTGACTGGCTGTGGAGGAGACTTTGAAATTGTTAGGCGATTTTCTCCAAATTTGGGTCAAGTATTCGGTGTGAGTGAATGGTCATTTGTAAGATATAAAATAATGGACTTGATTACACTTTTTCAAAATGATAATAAAGTCCAATATTTACATGAAAATCTTGCTCAACTTCTCTTAGAAAAGAAAACATTACCAAAACAAGAATTTATTGATTTTTTCAATTCGCATAATTTCTTTGAATATATTCATGAGGAAGGATTAGATATAAACTTTTTTCACCAAAGAAGATAGAAAGTGATTTCAAGAATAGAAAAAAACAAAATAGAACGCTTGCTGGTAACACGGACGGTATGTTTAATAAGCTTGTCACGGTTTTTAATTGCTCCTGCTCCTGAGACAAATTTGTAATGGTTATTGCACCCGGCGACGCGCATCATCCCACAATTAAAATTCTGCACCATGACTTATTTCTGGCTCTGAGACAGTTTGTACCGACACAACGTCAGTGCTCTTTTGCAACTTTAATTGCCTGGACTATTTCCTTGCTAAAGTACCAGGTCCCTGCCCGGTGCTTGCGTCGGGTAACACAACCTTCCCATATTACCGGTCGTTAGCTTAAATTGATAAATTATCTTCATAAATACAATTTAAAATTTAATTCTTATGGATAGAATTGTCAGCAGTCTCGTTGCCGATCTACTTGCACAGCAAGAATTGACAACTTGTGGTCAAGATAAAGACTTTGAAATCTTTTGTAATTTTTGTATTATTTCAAAAGAGTACAACAAAGAGTTTGATTTATTAACTTCTTTGACTGGATATGGAGATGACACTGGAATAGATGGAATTGCCATCATCGTAAACGGACAATTAATCGAGAATGTTGAAGAGATTGATTTTCTGCTCGAGAGTAGTAGTATTTTAGAAGCAACTTATTTATATATCCAAGCTAAAACATCAAATGATTTCAGTTCAAGTGAAATGAATAATTTCTCATATGGAGTGAAAGATTTCTTTAGCGAACGACCGAGATTAAGGAGAAATGCAGAGATCCAATCATTTGTTCAAATATCTAACTATTTGTTGAGCAAAGCCTCAAAATTTCGAGAAAATCCTAAATGCAAATTATTTTATATTACTAATGGAATCTGGAACGGTGATCAAAATAATGTTGCAATAATTGATTCAACAATTGCAGATTTAAGAGCTACAAATCTCTTTTCACAAGTAAGCTATGATGCTTTGGGTGCTAATGAGATATCCAAATTTTATCGTGATTCAAAAAATTCCGTTACAACTACATTCGTCTTCCAAGAAAAAATTACTCTACCAGACCTACCAAGTATTTCTGAATCATATTTTGGTATTATTCCTTTAGAAGAGTTTAAAAAAATTTTGGTTGATGACAATGGCAACTTGAGAAATGTGTTTTATGATAATGTTCGGGATTTCCAAGGCTATGATAATCCCGTAAATAATGGAGTCATGAATACATTAAATGGAGATAACCCAGAACTTTTCACAGTGCTTAATAATGGAATTACAGTTGTAGCTGATTCGCTTAGAAACTCAGGAAATCGATTTACTATTTTCGATTATCAAATTGTTAACGGATGTCAAACAAGTAATATATTATACAATTTCATTAAAGAAACGAGCTTAAATACTGTTAATATCCCAATCAAATTAGTCATTACAAATGACGATGAAATTAAAAATAAAATTACTATTGCCACTAATAGTCAGACAGCTATTAGGAGAGAACAACTTCAAGCAATGACAGATTTTCAAAAAAATTTGGAATATTACTTTCAGTCAATTCCTGGGGACGGCATACTATTTTATGAAAGACGGTCTGGTCAATATCAAAGTGATGGGAATGTAATTAAATCAAGAATTATCAATATGCAAAACCTTATCAAGTCTTTTTCCTCAATGTTTTATGAAAATCCAGATAGGGTTACTACATACTTTGGGACTATAGTAAAACAGAATGTTGGAATAGAGAACCCAACGATCTTCAATTCAGGACACCGACATATTCTATATTATTATTCAGCACTTGCTTATTATAAATTAGAATCACTGTTCAGATCTCAGTTAATTGATAGCAATTATCGAAAAATTAAATTTTTTCTATTAATGCTCTTCAGAATGCGACTGAATGAACGTGTCCTTCCTAAAACCCAAATGACGAGTGAGAGGGCATGTTCTGAATATTGTAATCCCCTTATTGAAATACTTAATAATTCCGAAAAGACTCTTATAGCTTTCAAGGATACAATTGAGATTGTAAAATTATCAGGACTAAATGTTAACGACAAACAGTTAATTAAGCAGGTGACCTTCACCAATCAGTTAAAAGAGGCATTCAATGTATACAATGATTTGAAATAGATATCAACTAAAGCTAACATGATCAATATAATAAATCAGCTTGTCACGGTTTTTGCACTTTGCCCCTGCACCCATGACAAATTTGTAATTGGTGCTAAACCCGGATAGGCGTAGCTGCCAGCAACTAAAATCCTGCAACCATGACTGATTTTCCGGCTCCGAGACTACTCCTGAAAACAATGCGCCAGTGCCCTTTCGCAACTTTATCTACCGGGAGAAATATCCGGCAGTCTTTCAAACTTGTACCGCGACCGCGCCTACACGCAATAAAAATTGTATCCGGATAGCAAAAAGCACGCCATAAATGTCTTGCCATCGGAACAACTTCCCAGCTAAAGCACCGATATAAGAGTCAAATTTTTATGTTAGTTACAATGCCAACCCTGCAGGCTAGTTTGTCGCTAAAACAGCCCTCAGGGCTGTATATATACGCTCAGACCTCTTTATTGTCGGGCCATTATAGCCAACGTTATCAACGAGATAGACTTCATTAAGACAACTATGTAATATAACTCGACCGCGCATTTGGCACATTTGTTTAAGCGCCACACTTAACCCAACCCATATGCAAAAACAAAAGAGCCAAATTACCAACACTCCAAACATGGATTAATAATTTGAACCATCAAGTTAAGACAAGTTCAATTTTCAGGATTTTTCAAAACTCATAATACTTTGCTACCTTTAAAAAATCTGATTAATCAAAATTATGGCTGAATACAAATACATACTTGGTGATTCATTAAAAGCTCTCAAGAAAATTGGAGATTCAAAGTTCAACTTAATAATTACTTCGCCCCCATACAATGTTGGCAAAGAATATGAAATTAAGCAATCCATAGAACTTTACCTTAAGGAACAAAATGAAATCATTGATGAAATCATTCGAGTATTAGACATTAAGGGGAGTATCTGTTGGCAAGTTGGAAACTTCATGGAAAAGGGGGAGGTTTATCCTCTTGATATATTTTATTATAATATTTTTAAAAACAAAGGCTTAAAATTAAGGAATAGAATCATTTGGAAATTCGGTCATGGATTGCACTCATCTAAAAGATTTTCTGGTCGA
This sequence comes from uncultured Bacteroidales bacterium, assembly GCA_963815075.1. Taxonomy (GTDB): domain Bacteria; phylum Bacteroidota; class Bacteroidia; order Bacteroidales; family VadinHA17; genus LD21. Next base: position 536,544 of record CAWFFK010000012.1, on the reverse strand, counting down.
TATGAAACCATATTATGGTTCACTAAATCTGATAAGTACACCTTCAAACTTGATCCCGTACGTGTGCCATCAAAATATCCAGGTAAAAAATATTTTAAAGGACCAAAGAAAGGACAATATTCTGGCAATCCAAATGGGAAAAACCCATCTGACATTTGGGATATTGTTTTATATGACTGGGAACAAGAAATTTGGGATATACCAAATGTAAAAGCTAATCACATCGAAAAGACTGATCATCCTTGTCAATATCCGATTGAATTAGTTGAAAGATGTGTCCTCGCTCTGACAAATGAGAATGATTGGATTTTAGACCCGTATGCAGGAGTAGGTTCAACAATCCTAGCTTGTTTAAAGAATAACCGGAATGTAGTGGGCATAGAAAAGGTAAAGAAATATAAAGAAATAGGTCTACAAAGAATCTCACAATTTGAAGTTGGTTCTTTAAAATTTCGTCCACTAGAATTGCCAATCTATGATCATAATAAATCCAAACTTTCTCTTGTACCACCAGAATTTAAGAAAAATGAAAATCTGTGATCAGTATAATCATCACGAAGCTTTGGAAACTATTACAAAGCAATCTATTATTTTCCAAGAAATTAAAGAGATTGTAAACAATTCTGCTCTGAAATTTGGTGTAAATTCTCCAAATGAAATAAAACGTAAGATAAATGAAGCTTTCAATTCAAAAGGATGGGCTGATAAAGTTAAGGTTGGCAATTCAAACCTCACAATAAGTTTCTTAAAATCTAAGGTAGGTGTTTGTTTTCAAATAGGGAATGTCGCTAGAACCTATGCAGATATATTGAAACTTATGCAGCTACACAAAACTGGTGTCATTAATGTCGGAATTATTTTTGTGCCTCACAAAATTGAGTCATTTAAAATGGGAGCAAATTATGCTCAATATGACAGACTTGCGAAAGAACTCGCCCAATTCAATAAAATAGTAACCGCTCCAATTCTAGTGATTGGACTATCAAACTAACCAAAATGAAATCGAGAGAAGAACGAATTGAACATATTCGAAGGGTTTTTAAAACCGCAAATGAAGATGAGACAATTAAAAATTACTACACTATAAAAAATTGGCGTGGTAAACCTCTCTATAGAAAAATCATTCAAATAGATTGTGAATTTCTCATGTACAGGATAGAAAATTCAAGAACTGAAATTCAGCAACTTACATATATTAGGAAAAATTCTCTATCGAAAGATTTATTTAATGATCCCGAATCCTATTTCGCTCAAGATGCTCAAGAAGCTATTTTAATTGAAATGGTAAGAAGTAAAGGAAAAGATTTGCTTGAGGACTTGAAAATCAGGAAACAGGATGATGCATGCATTATTACTTATGATGGATATATTGTTAATGGGAACCGAAGGACCGCCGCCATAAAATATCTTGGGGATAGATATATTGATTGTATTGTTTTACCCGAAGATACTTCAATTAAAGATATATATTCTCTCGAACAGCAATTGCAAATATCTCAAGATTTTAGGGAAGACTATCATTGGATAAACGAGTTAAAAAATATTCGCAAGGGGTTAAATGATAGGCGTTTAGAATTTACGGAAAAAGAACTTGCTTCAAATCTTCGGCTTGAAGTAAGAGATTTAAAAATTAAGCTCAGAATGTTGGACTTAATTGATGCTTTCTTAATCTGGAAAAAAATTCCAGGAGAGTATGATTATACAAAACTTGATGATGCCAAAGAAATATTCCAACAGTTAGAAAAAGCAAGTAAAAAGTATGCAAAAGATCCTGTTAAACGTGAATCTTTACAAAATGCTGTCTTTACCCTTATTGAAGAAAGACCCCCTGCAGGCAGGCTATATAATTATGTAATGGAATTATTTAGAAGTTTCGATCAAGTAAACCAAAGAATTTCAAATGAATCAGACAAAGAAGATTCGAGTAAGAAGGTCGGATCAGTAAATGAGACTACTCCAGATATATTGGACGATCTTTTAAGAGAAGACGATAATTCTGTTTCTCAAATATTTGATAATCACGAAAACGCGTCAGAGAATGCAAGTAAGTTGATAGAGGTAATCGCGGATGTTCAGGCAGAAAATAAGGAAAAGAGAGATACAGAAGCAGCTTATGAAGCTATTAGCTCTGCATTAAGGGAATTACAGGGTTTAACAATTGATAATTACACCGCAAAAATTAGTAGTATCAAAAGTAAACTAGAGCAAATAATTTCAGCTTCAAATCGCTTATTGGATGAAGCGAACTCAATATCAAATTAACATGCTTAATATCAAAATATTAGTTGACCCGAGCAGCTTAATTGCTCATATTTTCGTTGAGGGTGAGAATGAAAAGATTATCAATGAATTAAAAATCATTTGTTCCGGGTTATCAGAAAATTTTACATATTATCATAAAAAAATTACAATACCTTGGTACGAATTAAGGAGAAGCATTTCTGGGATTGCCTATATATTAAAACGTGAAAACGCAAAGTTGGAGTTAGATGACTTCTCCAAAAGCCTTTTCTTGGAGGCAATAAATGACAGAAAAAGCATTAAAGAAAAAAAATCTTCATACAATATTGATAATGACAATATTCTATCGTTATTAAACAAAATAGGGTTTTCCAGAAATCTTAAACCTGAGCAAAGACGAGATGTTTTAAACCTACTCAATCTTAAACATGGAGCAAACTTTTCTGTTCCAGGAGCAGGAAAAACGACTACCCTATTAGCCGTTCATTCCTTGTTAAAAGAGATTGGGATAGTCTCAAAATTATTTGTCATTTCTCCGATTAATGCTTTCATTTCGTGGGAAGATGAGATAAATGAGATATTTAAAAAAAATTTGCCAGTTGTCAAACGTCTTCAGAAATCACATATAATAGATTTTTCGATTTTAATTAAAGAACAGCCAGATATTATTCTTGTTAACTATGAAAAGCTCAGAAAAGATATCCAACAAATAGTGCCATTTTTTATTCATAACAAAGTTCATTTAATCCTTGATGAATCACATAGAGTAAAAAGCGGAACTAATAATATAAGTTATAATCAGATAATTAAACTTGCTGATCTTAGCAAGCGAAGAGATATCTTATCTGGAACACCAATGCCACAAAACTATTTAGACTTATATCCTCAATTTGACTTTCTTTGGCCGGGCGAAAAAGTAATTTCTGAACAGTCAAATAGGCTTAGTGATGAAAATGTATTATGTAACATTAATAAATCGATTAATGGCCTTTTTGTAAGAACCACCAAAAATGAATTAGGATTAGAGGACCCCATAATTACTTATAAAAGTATTCGGATGGGCCCTATTCAATCAGAGCTATACAAACTTTTTAAATCTGAAACTGCTAGAATCATTGCTGGTATTGACAAACCGAATCTCTTTAATTTCAGGAGGATAGGTCGAAGTGTAATTAAATTATTACAAGCAGCAACCAATCCAATATTACTTACTTCAAAAGATGAGTATGGTGAGGAAATATTCCAAAAACCCGAAAATCGAGATTATTGGGAATTGCTTGATGATTTCCAAAAATACGAGAAACCAGTTAAAATCGAATATCTTAAAAATCGAGTCCATGAAATACTAAATGAGGATACTAATAACAAAGTTTTAATTTGGTCATACTTTGTTAGAAATATTTTGATGCTCGAACGAATATTTAAAGATCAAAATCCGGTAACTATCTATGGAGGGATCCCATCTGGTTCGGACGAAGATGAAGCAAAAAGAGAGGGTCGCATTCGCAAGTTTCATGAAGATTCTTCATGCAAAGTAATGATTGCAAACCCACAAGCATGTGGAGAAGGAATTAGTCTACATAAGATTTGCCATCATGCCATTTACTTGGACAGAAATTTCAATGCAGCATATTTTCTTCAATCAATTGATAGAATTCATAGGCTTGGGTTGGAAAAGGGTATTAAAACAAAAGTCGAGATACTGATTTCTGAAAATTCAATTGATGAATTATTAATTTCAAGGCTTAACGAAAAGATCAAAACTATGGGTTCAGTCCTGGAAGACCCATACTTAAATTCTCTAGCATATGATCCTGCTGATATTCTTTTAGAGGACGAACTTGGAATTGATTCTAAAGATTATGAACTAATTAAAAAACACGTACTAGAAAAATGAGGAAGAAAATCAACTATTACCCAATTACTTACGGTCATGTTGCTGCCTCATGGAACATTCTTTACTTGATTTCTCGATATAATGGAATCTCTCCAAAAAAAGCAGTAAATATAGCCCTTCAAATGGGTAAAATGGGTGGTACATTTCCAGTTAAACGAGGTTTAAAAATTTGTTTGGATTATGATTTAGTAAGAATTAATGAAGATTTGCTTTATCTAACTGAACTTGCACAAGAAAAACTAATTCCAAAGTGTGACCAAGATGACCCTAACGTCAATGTTATAAGGGCTTTGCTATTTCACTTAATATCGTACCATAATTTTCAATGGCTCATCTTTTATGATACAGATTCTGCAATTTTTAGAGAACAAATATTGGCGAATGATCCCGAATGGGTAACACTTTTAGACAATGCTAAACTATTTGATTTCGAAGAGGAGGATGTAAATATTTGGTGGGACAAGGTTCTGTCCAAATATGAGGATAATAAAAACAAGATTAAAAAAGCAATAGGTGATGTTGGTGAGAATTTAACATTTGATCATGAGCTTAATAGAATCAAATCTGATGGATTTGTTCCTGCAAAATATTTTGTAAAATGGGCATCACGAATTAGTGACAAATTTGGATTTGACATTTTATCTATAAGAGGAAAGCTTCTTCAAGCATCTTATAATAAAAATGATAAAATCAACATTGAGGTCAAAGCTTCAGATTCTTCAAACTCAGTAGCCTTTAGGTTTTTTATTTCTAAGCCTGAATGGCTAACAGCTCAGAATAATATAAACTCCTATTATTTTTACTGCTGGGTAGGAGTCAATCTAGATTACGAATCTGCAATTGATGGGCCTTTCATTATTCCAGCGAAAGAATTAGTTAATTTTATTCCAAAAGATTCAGGTCAAATTTGTGAATGGTCTGAGTGTAGATGTGTTATGGATATCTCTAAATACAGGCTAAGAACTTGACAAATTCATTTTGCAAGCACATTTAAAATCCACACTTGCTGAAACGCAACCTAAGCTTTTAAAAGAGCTTGAAAAGGGAAAATCCTGCAAACCATGACTCATAAATTTGTCATATCCTGACAATTTTAAAATAAAACACTGCCTATAATACGAACAATATAGGTAAGTTGTTTGTCACGGGTTTTGCATTTTATTCTCCCAATTTCCCAAATTCTTCAATTACCAGTATATCAAGCATATACAATAATAGTAGAATCTCATTTAAGCCCATTTACAGCCATTTTACGACACTTTCTAAACCTCGTCAGTATCAACCATCATTTCAAATCCATGATGCTTTAAAACGCTTATAAACAGCTAAATACAGCATATTGTCAAATTTGACATTTATGTAACAGACACATAATAAACATATTAAAGTTTATTGTTAATGATGACTGACTTGGGCTTTTAGGACCTGGGTTGGTCATTTCTTTTTTTATAAAGGTGGTACATATTGTCTCGCTGCATTTTCTCGAAATAAAAAAACGCCATGTCCTTAGGGTAAAAGAATGTGCCTCTTTAGTTGTTAATTATTATTTATATAATAATAACAGATATTATCTATATCACTTTTTAAATGGATCACCAAATAGTAATCCTTGCTCTTAAATTTAGCCTCGTCACAAAGTTTATAATTAGAAGGGATCAGCTTATAAGCCTTCGGTGATGTTAGATTTCTCCATTCACTAACTTTAGTCTGTTTTGGATTAACTGGATTAGGTTCAAATTTATAGACTAGTAAACGATTGATTAGGTCTATTACCATTGGGAACAGTATCTTCCATAACCATAAATTTTTAACATTATTTTACACGTTTCAATACAGCATATCAAATTTATGCTAATTGATCTAAATTTTATAATTTTAGTATAAACAGATTTATAAATCTTAATTAATTTGAATATGATTTTAGACAAATCACAAATAGGATTGGCGGGAGAGTATTATGTGCTAGCCCAATTGACTGCAAGAGGATTTATTGCCACGTTAACATTAGGGAATACTAAAGGAATTGATATTCTTGTTACAAATCAGGAAATCAATAAACTATTCAAGGTTGAGGTCAAAACTACGATTCTTCCACCTTCCAGAGAAAAGCTTTTCCATAATAACAAGGAAACTTATCATTGGGCAATGTCAAAAAAACATGAAAAGATTAATGATGAAAAATTGATTTATTGTTTTGTATATATCGAAGAAGATAAAGACATATTACCAAAGTTCTTTATTGTTCCAAGCAAGGAAGTTGCCAGATATGTAAAATGGCAACATAATAAATGGCTGAAGTCTAGAACTAATGAAGTTCAAGAGACTGATATGAGGCGGTTTCGAATAGAAATTGATGACCCCAAAAATTATAAGTATGGTTGGGATCTATTCAAAAAGTAAAATATAACATTTCACATCATAATACTTATTCGCACAACCCCCCAAATCCCTGATTTAATGTTATTGGGGAAGTTGGGATATAATAACACAATAGCTTATTTTTTAATAAGGAGATGTTTAAATAAACCATTATGGAAAATTCAATTCTTATCCGGAATTTTACAGTTGATGAGTTGCAGAATATTATTAGGGTCATAGTTAAGGAGGAAATTCAGCTGGCTTCAACTACAAAAAGAAATGAAACAAAATATCTGACAAGGAAGGAAGCAGCAACCTTCCTGAAAATTAGCTTGCCAACATTAAATAATTACACTAAAATTGGTATAGTAAATGGATTCAGAATAGGTATTAGGGTTCTGTACAAGTCAGAAGATTTAGAATCGAATTTGAATGCGATTGTAACCAGTCGGTATGCTCATGGCAAATTAAGGTAACTAATTCTTAGAAATAGTGCCAGCCATGTGCCAGCTAGTTTAAATGAAGAAGTCCTGATATTATTGTATATCAAGACTTTATTCATCTGTGTTTGTAGCCCCACCAGGAATCGAACAAGGTAAATCTTCTTAATAGTAAATTAACAGGAATATTAGGTGTATTTAATTGTTAACTTTTAAAATTTAGACATTATTAGAACTCCATCCTCCCCCTGAAAAACCCTTCCGTCTCTTTATCAGTGAAATAAACATAGCATCCTCTCATCCCTCTTGTCAGGAGAACCCTATAGACGTTTTTCATATAAGATTCGAAATTAGAAGGATCTCTCCTGAGCGTGGGGTCTTTTGTCTCCGACATATCACCAGATAACGAATCTGTTTCTTTATTGTATTTCAGATCAGGACCAATAATAACTCCGATATAATCGAATTCAAATCCCTGGGCGGTATAGATACATCCCACCTGCCTGAATCCGTTGGGCTTGTATGCCCACTGGTACCATACAGGATATCCTCCAACGGCATGCTCCCCTTTTGTCTCCCATGGCATCTCAAAATCCCCTATCTTAACATCATTTACAAGAGTCCCGTCAGGACGCGGATCATGCCAGGGCCAGCAGTAACCTGCCACCAGCCTGGCTGAGTTCGCCTTTTCGGCCTCTTTCTTCTGTAACTCCCCATATAGTTCTGAGGGGGAACTCAAGATCCTGAAATCGAATAACTCATTTTTCTTCAGGATCTTTTTCTGATCGGTATATCCAAGCACCGACTCAACCCATTCCAGGTAATCATTTGAGCCCATACACCGGAACTGTGAGAGCAGCTCTACCTCCTCCACAGTGGCCTTTAACTTTTGTGCCGAGTTTCTTATGAATGAAGAGTTCCCGATCTCCTGATGCCTAACTCTCTGTTTATCATCTATAAAGAACACCGTGGTCTTTGCACACCTGATTAGCTGATCCACCATTGGCATATCTGACCTGTCGGCGGCCCTCATATGCTGATACACGTTACTTGTCTCAATCCTGTGAGCCTCATCAATCAGTAGAACATCAAGACCGTTTTCCTCCATCCTGGATGGGGTCAGTGAATAGGGACTGACAAATATATTCCTGCCGGTAGGTCCCACCCAGGCCTGTAACCCGTCGCGAAATGGCTTCGATTTGCTGGCAAGTAATATCTTTTTCTTTTTTGCAGCTACCTCTGCCAGTATGTTCAGGGCAATAAGTGATTTCCCTGTTCCCGGACCCCCTTTGACCAGGATAACTGATTTCTCCTTCCTGGTATCAGCCCGTCGTATTTTTCCCCAGATAAGGTTCTTGGCAACAAGCTGCTCATTAAGCAGAGAAAAGGTGGCCTGATTCTGTATGATCCCCTGGACATTCTCAAGAAGCTTTTTTGATGGCCTGATCCTGCTCATCATGAACCTGTTAAATACTTCGGTTCCCTTCCCGGAATAAAGGAGTCCTTTTATCTTTTCTGCCAGCCTTACCACATCTTCCTTGCAGTATACAGGGTAATCAGTCAGTATATTTTTGTAAATAGTATTGAATAATCCTGATTTATCTGTATTGCTGTAGTTATGACAATAAGAACAGCTTGTAAGTGTAAGAGAAGGCTCTTTCTCAAATTCTTCGACAAAGTCGAGCAGGTAGTTATGATATCCTTTTATCTGTTGTGAAGGGTGGGGGACCACCTTCATTCCTCCACCGGTATAGGTCTCCACAAAATTGCCTTCAATATCAAGAGCAGTAACATTTGTCCACTGCTTAAGCTCAATAAGAAGTATATTATCGCTTCCTGATGGGTTCTTACCAAAGATGAGGCAGTCAATCCGGCTCTGGTTATAGGGGACCTGGTATTCCAGCGCAATGTGATTATCTTTTATTCCCGATATCTCAATCAGATCTTTCACGCGACTAAGGGAATTCTGGAAAGAAAGCAACTCCGAAGGTTGTACTTTGTGACCGAAAGCTTGTCACGAATGCCTCGTTCATAATATCTAGAGATCCTGTTATAGAGAACATCCTCCCGGAACTGTTCCGTTGAGTTGCTGTATATGATCATGGATTACAGTTCATTATATTTCTTCGCAGTCCCCTTTGCTTTATCAACAGGATATTTCTCTCCGTTCTTCCTGATCTTGTCAAGCACGATCTCCTTTACATCAAAACCATGTTTCCCTGCCAGCAGAAGACTGAACGCAAAAACATCAGCCAGTTCTTCCTTTAGCTTATTCTTATCCACCAGTTCGCAGTCTTCTGTCGATTTCCACAGGAAAAGCTCATTCAGTTCGGCGGCCTCAATAGAGATGGCAAGAGCCAGGTCTTTGGTGTTATGAAACTGGTCCCAGTTACGATCATCGCGGAACTTAACAAGTTCGTCGATAAGTAGTTGAATGTCATTCATCGATATAGGATTGGTAGTACTAATGTAGTGAAATAAATCTAAAGGCGCAATGGCAAGGAAGAATGAAGGGGAGAGGGGGAGAAGAGGTGAGGGGGGAGAAGAGGAGAAGGGGAGAAGGGGAGAGAGGGAGAGTCCATCTACACTAAAGCTACGGTGGACTGAGGGGGGAGATTGGTGACGTGCACGTTACAAAATCCATCACCGAATCCGTCGATAAGAAATTTAAAGACCCCTGCAAATCATTGATTTACAAAGACAGCAATATATACACTTAAGAAAGTGCGAGTGTGGGTGTGAGTGTGAGAAACCAGAACGAGAGTGTTCTCTCTTTCTTAAGTGGTGTCAACTGACATATGTGAACTTGAGATTAAACAACACCTACTTGTTTCTAAGGCTCCTCCTCCTGAAATTCTTGTAACCTTATGATCTTTCTCTGCTATTTATTTGACCTTCAATACATAAATTATTATTTTGGTACTTTATTATATAAAATTATGCAAAAACCTTATAAGTGAAAGATTTCATATACAAAGTCTGAATAGTAGTTTAACTCTATAGTAAAGATTGAATAAATGGGAAAACAGAAGTTTCGAAAAAATGTCAGCAGCTTGGTGGTAAAGTAATCGTTATCCCAACAGATGTTGCTGAAAAATCTCAATGTCAAAACCTAATTGAGCAAACAGTTAAGAAATATGGGAGGATTGATACCCTTATCAATAATGCAGGTTTTGGTATAGCATCAAGATTTGATGAATTTAATGAACTGAGTTTATTTGAAAAGGTTATTCAGGTAAATTTTTTCGGCAGTGTATATTGCACCCATTATGCACTACCGTATCTCAAAAAGACTCATGGACGTTTAGTAGCTATATCAAGTATCCGTGGGAAATTGCCATCAGGGACCGCGGATGGTTACGGTGCCAGTAAGCATGCAATGGCTGGATTTTTTTCTTCCCTCCGAAATGAACTAGCTGATAGTAGAGTCAGTGTAACAATTATTTACCCTAATTGGGTTTGTACTGGTATTTCTGGCCGGGCAATTAAAACAGACGGCACGCCAACAGGAAAAATCTCAATCCATGAGAAAGGTGCAATGTCAGCAGAAACTTGCGTCAAAATAATTATAAAAGCGGTTGCAAAACGCAAGCGTGACGTTGTTATGTCATTTGAGGGCAAGTTAGGATTATGGCTAAGAATGATAATACCAGGAATGGTTGATCAAATACTCATAAAGAAAACAGACCACACTGATTAAACACCTGTATTTATCTGCTAATTAGCTTATTATAATATCCGTCACCGAATCCGTCAACAGGAAATTTAATGACCCCTGTAAATCGTTGATCTACAGTGGCCTGCGATTTAGGAGTATGATGCCACCAGGAATCTTTCTGACTCCGTGAAATCTTGAAAAGGCAGACAAAATAACAGGAGTTGGAAGTAATGGTTGATTTTGTTATGTTATAATCATTTCATCACAATCGTCAAGATCACAAATGCCGTTATCATTTTTAAACAGGACTTTTCTGTGAGCTATTGACAGGCACTCTATATATTTTTTAATATTTGAAACTTTAGACGGATTTCTTACAACAAGTGGAATTACCCCAATCACAGGAGGATCATCATGTTTTTTGTAATTCATTTCACAAACGAAGTACAATTCTTTATTGATTTCCAGTGGGTCACCATCTGTCGGGATATGATCAACCAATATTTCAGGCAGATCAGTATGGTCAATCACATTAATAGGTTTAATTATTAATTTATTCATCTTAAACAGATTAAAAATCAACTGATGGGTAATAGCACATATTCTTATTACAAATCCCCACCATTAAAGGTAGAAATAAAATATAAATCTATCATTTCTCTAAAATGATTTATTTGAAAACACACAAATGTTCTAATTGGAATAAATTGGTTTTCTTGCTCTTATAACTTGCGATGGAAAAGTATTCTGGCTAATTTGCAAACCATGTTCAATGATAAATCCAGCCTTAATTAAATTTTCTTTAAAAGTTACCGGACGACAACCTGTTAACATTGAAGGAATCTTTTTTGCTACCCAATACCAAAAGTTATTAACCCTTTTTTCACCAAATGAAAAAATTGATATAACTGCGATTCCGCCGGGTTTTAATATCCTGTAAAATTCTGATGCAATTATATCAAAACTGTCTTCAGGCATTAAGTCAACCATAAAATTGTTTACCACAATATCAAACGAGTTGATTTTAAAAGGGATATGCAATACATTGCCTTCCATTAATTCATAATTCTGAATATTAAGTTTCTGAATTCTTTTTTTTGCTCTATTAAGCATATCTTTTGAGAGATCTATTCCGAAGTTATGTCCATTTGGATTTCTCCTGACAAGCTTTTCAAATACGATACCCGTTCCGCAAGCCATTTCAAGAATAGTTTGATTATCTTTTATATCAGCCAGTTCGATTGCCTTCTTTGCGGCTTTCGATTCTGTAAGCCAGCTCCAGAAGTCATAAAACCATACAATATTTTTATAACTTGTGAGAGTTTGTTCTATATTCAATTTCCTTTCCAATATTTTCATGTGATTTGTCTGTATAAAAGATAACTGAGTAATTATGGCTGTCAGGGACAAAAGACATACATGTTCGCTACCTTCACCGTCATAACGTAATTATCATATATAATTAAATAATAAGTATTTAACATCGGCTACAGGTGTTAATTTGCTTCACACAATTATGGTCAGAGTTTTCCCCCCCCACAATAGTCTGCAATGTAAATATATTATCTTGTTTGAACATTTTTCTAAGCACAATGTTTATTATGTCTAAATAAACAAAAGTAATGTCTGATATGAAAACATCATTTAATTACAAAAGCAGGGCTTTAACTGGTATAGCTTTTATTTTTATAATTTTCAGTATCACGAACAGTTGTTCTAAGCCAATGGATAATACTGCTGGAACTGATACGGGAGGTAATGGAGGTCCAACCGGACCAGGGACCAATGAAGTGTGGATTAAGGACATGGCTTACAACCCGGCTTCAATAACAATTACAGCAGGAACTGCAATTAAGTGGATAAACAAAGATGGCATTGTACATACTGTAACAAGCGATGACGGCCTTTTTGATAGCGGATCAATGGTCAATGGTGCAACTTTCAGCCATACTTTTAATACACCCGGGACTTTTCAGTATTATTGTACAGTCCATCCTACAATGACTGGAAAAGTTATTGTTAATTGATCAGATTACAGTTCGTTATATTTTTTCGCAGTCCCTTTAGCTTATTCTTATCCACCAGTTCACAGTCTTCTGTCGATTTCCAGAGGAAAAGCTCATTCAGTTCGGCTGCCTCAATAGAGATGGCCAGAGTCAGGAAGGGGAGAATGAGGGAAAAGGAGAGGGGGAGAAGAGGTGAGGGGGGAGAAGGGGAGAAGGGGAGAAGGGGAGAGAGGGAGAGTCCACCTACGCTAAAGCTACGGTGGACTGAGGGGGGAGATTGGTGACGTGCACGTTATAAAAACCATCACCAAATCCGTCAACAAGAAATTAATACCCCTGCAAATCATTGATCTGCAGGAGTCTGCATATAAGGTTGTGAGGCCTCCTTTCCTAATCGGGTTTTTTTATGATTTCCGGAAGCACTATGTAAATGCCATAAAAGCTAATATCAGGGCTTAATTCCATATGATATAATAACATCATCGGTTACCTGGTTGATTCCTTTAATTTCAAACAACTCTTTTGCTTTCTGGTATTCGTACGATCTCTTTTTTTCGGGAACTTTAGCATACCACCAGTTTGAAGAAACAGCTGCAAAAAAATCACATGCGTCAGCCGGTGTATTGAATAAGTTTCGCCAGATGAATCTGCTTGTTCGGACATCTTTGAAACCAGCATTTTTCATTAAGTTATAAATCTGTTTCTCGGAACGTGGCCAGAACTCAAAACGATAACCAAGTACATTCTTTTTATTAAGAGCCCTTATTGTTGTGTCGATAGCTTCCCAATAATGTTCAGGTCCATGAGCACCTAATGATACCAAACCACCCGGACGTAAAACACGGAACATTTCATTGACAGCTTTCTCCTGATTGGGAAATAATCCAAAAGAATTACCTGTGATAACAATATCAAAACTATTATCATCAAATGGTAATGATTCTGCATCTAACTGACAGAATTGAATCTGATTTAAATTATAACCAAGTATTCTTGCATTTTCCTCTCCTCGTTTTAACATATAATCCGAGATATCTCCGCATATTACTTTTACAGCACCTGAGTCCAGAGCCAGGAAAGAAATAATGCCGGTTCCACAACCTATATCAATTATTTCCTTTCCCTGGAAATCGATCCTTTCTATCTGAGCAATTGCAGACCTCTTCTGAAAATAAGCCGCGAGCTCATCGTATCTTGTAACATGATTTGTAAATCTACCTTCATATCCTTGCTTAACTCGTTCTTTCATTTGATTTTTTCTTCTTGTATTTCCCAGAAGCCAGGCCAGAATATTATTAGTGTTTACAAGTAACCTGACAGGAAGTGTGAGTTTACCAGTCCAAAAAAGTGATTTCATATTATCTCAAATAATTTATTCCAATTAAGAATTAATTTGCCACTAATCAGAGCCTTATGGAAATCAAATTTATAACTTTATTAAGTTAAAGTCAAACGGTTTTATTATTAGGAAGTAGAAGAAGGTTTGAATGTGGATTTGTTTGAGATTTAGCACGTTACAAAATCCATCACCGAATCCGTCAACCCCTTCAAAACAAAAACCCGCAAGACGTTGATCTTACGGGGTTTTGTTTAATGTATTATAACTTTATTTAGTTATTTCTATTACTGCATATTTTGAAGCTTTCCAGAAAAGTGCAGGATCTTTTATCTCAAGAGATTCAATTTTCTTGTCTTTGTCACGTATAAACTCATAAGAACCAGCAGGATGATCAGAGATAAGTTTAGCGCTTTTTGAGTTGACAGGAATCGATTTCATTTGAGTTAAATCGATCTCTACAAACGAATCATTGGGGAACTTTCCAGTCAAAGATTCCGTTCTGCCAAGTCCTATAAATCCACCTTCTTTAGTTAAAAGACCCTTAGCTTTCAATTCTTTATAAGTACCACAGACATAAAACGCCTTATTCATTTCATAAGTCTGGTTACTGATTTTCTCATCCTTTTTTGTAATAGTATCCTGCATAACTATCACCTTGGTATTGAGCTGTTCAACCTCAAATTTTTTGTTGACCAGCGAGGTCTTTAATTCCGAAATCTCATCTTCATTCTGTTTCATCGTTGCTTCCAGTTCAGAAATTTTAGTTTGAAGAACCTGTATTGTTCCGCCAGACTTCTTTAATTGAGCATAAAGGGAGGCAATTTTCTGTTTGTTCTGTTCAAGGAGGGTGTTTATCGCTTTTATATCCTCCAGAACCTGTCGTTTTTTGTCATTGGATATTTCAGCATTCGAAGAATTGACAGTAATTAATTTCTCTTTCTCTTTTATCAAAGTGATATTTTTTTGAATATCATCAAAAGTCGTTACCCATAGGCTGATGACAGAATCGCGTGCAGTTACCTGGTCAGTAAGGGACGTCTTCTGTGTTTCCATCAGATTTAAAAGCTTATTATGTTCGCCTCTATAAAGTAAAAAAACAATAATTCCCGCAACCACCAATATAATAAACGCGATAACAGAAGTTCTTACAACCCCTTTTTTCATCCCCTCTTCCCTTGCCTCGTCTTTTTCAAGATCAATTTTAACTTTTTCTTTTCTCCTGAGCTCTGCGTTTTCACTTGCGGCATTAGTTGTGTTGTCTTCATCGGTTTTCATGCTGATTCCTCCTTAGTTTTATGGTAATTGTAAATTTATGCAAAGATAAACCGTGTTAAGATTCCGATGTTATACAATTTATGATAAGAGTTACATAATTCACGCTAAATTGTTCCCTGGTAATTATTATTGATGCCATGCCACTTTTCAGAGACGTTTGTACTTAACTTATATTAATTTAATTGATTATGAGAAACGAAGGTGTAATAATGTCGCGTTAATATGTTAATAGCATGTACTTTGCAAAAACCTCAAAATGACAATTGAATGACCATTGAATGACAATTGAATGACCACTGAATGACAACTGAATGACCATTGAATGACAATTGAATGACCATTGAATGACAATTGAATGACCATTGAATGACCATTGAATGACCATTGAATGACCATTGAATGACCATTGAATGACCATTGAATGACCATTGAATGACCATTGAATGACCATTGAATGACCACTGAATGACAGTTGAATAATAAAGTGAGAAATTACATACTTTAATTATAAATTTAACAATTTGATGATTTGTTCGTCTATAGCTAAAAAGGAAATTAATATATAATTTTTACATGAATCCATTTAAATTAGCATTTCGCCACTTATTTCGAAAGGGAGAGCATACTGCTACCCGTATCATATCTTTAGCAACCGGACTGGCTTTTGGCATATTGCTTTTGGCTGAAGTATTTTACTATTATAGTTACGACAGTTTTTATCCTGATGCCAGCCGGATTTATGTTGTTCACGAGAACTTTAAGCCGGATAAGTCAGTGGAAAAGCTTATGAGCTATCCGAATGTCAGTGGTGCTATTGCACCGGGTCTGAAGGCAGAAGTTCCGGGTATTGAAGCTGCCTGCCGGCTGAACTCTATTGGGAAAAATGTTTTTTATACCGAGAATCTGAATAGCTATGAAGCTGAATTCTCATTGAGCGATGAATATCTTTTTGACGTTCTCCCCCGTCCGGTGATAAGCGGAAATCCAAGAGAGATATTAAAAACGCCTATGTCCTGCATGATTTCATCTAAAATTGCTAAAGCGATTGGAGGAGACGTAATCGGGAAGGTGATTACATTAAAGATGTATCCCGACAAAAAGCTTACCATCGCCGGGGTATTTAAAGATCTTCCTGAAAATACCAACTATGAATACGATATACTCATTTCGATGGTTTCTACAAAGCAGTTTACATGGGATGGAACAGCTAACTGGATGGGTAACGACCGGTACTATTCATGTGTAAAGCTGGAACCTGGAGTCAGTCCTGAAAGTCTTGCTCCCGCTGTCAGGAAAATGCAGGAGATACACCAGGATATTTCGAAACTGGAAAAGCAACTGGGAGGCCTCGTTTTAAAATACTCGTTTTTGCCAATCAGGAAAATGCATGCCGATAGCGTAAAGGACATGATTATCATTCTCAGCACCATTGCATTTGCAGTACTCTTTGTTTCGCTTATGAACTATATTCTTCTAACGCTGAGCGCACTTGTAAATCGTGCAAAATCGTCGGCCATATATAAAACCTTTGGTGCTCAGACTGAGAACCTGCAGCAATTGATATTTATTGAAACCTTTCTGCTGTTCTTCATTTCTGTTATCGTAGCTGTTCTTATAATTGCAGCAGCGAAACCGGTTGCTGAATCACAACTGCAACATAGTATCGGTGCGGTACTAAACCCTTATGTTATCTGGCCATTGCTGGGAATAATAGTTGTATTGGTACTGGTCACTGGTTATCTGCCCGGACGGTTTTTTTCACGTATCCCGGTGGCAACAGTTTTCCGGTCTTACAAGTTGAAAAATAACACATGGAAACTGGTATTACTCGCCATTCAGTTTATTGGTGCCTCGTTTATCCTTACGCTGATGATTATTGTAACAATGCAATACAGCAGAATGAAGAACGCTGATCACGGGTACAGGATAAAGGGAGTTTATTATGGATCGACAGTGGGCATGGAAAGCAGCAAACTTTCTGCCGTACTTAACGAATTAAGGGCGATGCCTGAAGTGGAAAAGGTTGGATTGGGTTATGATTTACCACTGCATGGTGCTTCGGGAAATAACGTGAGTTCACAGGATAGAAAAAGTGATTTGTTCAATGTTGCTGATTTTTACCAGGTTGATGAGGATTACCTCTCAATTTTAAATATTCAGGTATCGGTCGGAAACAATTTTTCACCCGAAAATGCTGCTACTAACGATGTGCTGATCAGTCAAAAAGGAGCAGAACTTCTGAAATTAAACAACGGCTGGAATGATGGGGTTGTTGGAAAACAAATCGATATAAGCGAACATGATCCGACAACTATATGTGGTGTCTTCCCCGATTTCATTATTAATTCCATGGCAGATCCGGATTTGCGGCCTTCGGTGTTTTTCTATCTGCCTGAAGAAAAATTTGAACAATTGAAAACAGAGAGACCTTCTGCTCCATTTATAATCCTGGTAAAAGTTCATGAAGGGACTGAAGCAGGAATGATAAAAAAAATTACAGATGTTTTTAATCTGGGTATGCCGCAAAAAGATGCCACTGTCAGCAGCCTTGAAGTCGAGCTCCAAAATATGTATAACACTCAAAAGGGATTTCGTAACGCATTGATGGTTGGGAATATAGTTATTTTACTCATTTCAATTATTGGCTTGTTGGGTTATGCAACAAATGAGGCCACCAGGCACCAGAAAGAAGTGGCCATACGAAAAATCAATGGCGCTACTCTGTCGAATATACTGAGGGTTTTTATTTTCGGGCTGGAATACATTGCCATTCCTTCTGTTCTTGCAGGCCTGATTGGCGCATGGTTTACAATAAACAAATGGATGCAGAATTTTGCCGGAAAAGTGCCGCTTCACTGGGGAATATTTGTTGTGTGCAGCTTGTCAGTCCTGCTTTTAGTTGCACTGGTTGCTGCTGTAAACTATTACAGAACCGCCAATAGAAATCCGGTTGAGGCATTAAGGTATGAGTAGTTGTAATTTGGTTTCTCCGATGGGGGGCAATAACCATTAATCGCGAGGCGGGGCAGTCGCACCACTGCCTTCTCTCAAAAAAAGTGGTCGCCTGGTGCAACCACTTTCAAAGATGCTCCTCAGTTCTTTCCATAATTTTCTCCTAAATATGATCGAACATACCTGAAGCCAACATAATCGTAAGAATTTGTACCGTTCAGAATGATCTTTTCATCAACAACTGAATTTTTGTAATTATTGCCCCTCACAACAATTTTATCGATTCCGGTTCCGGAATTGACTGAAAGTTTGCTCAGGTAAGTTTCCGGATCAAATGCTGTACATGTCCATTCAGAAACATTATCAAACATATTGTACAGCCCCCATTCATTTTGCTTATTTGATGAGATTTTTGACAAACCTGAAACTGCGGGCTTCACAATTTCTTCGGGCTTCACTCCTCCGGATGAAGCATATACCCATTCTACTTCCGATGGGATCCGATAATTTTGGACCGGAGCTTTCCCCTTGCTCAGCAGTTTTTGATTTTCAAACCTTGTCTTCCATTTACAAAAGTCGGTCGCCTGCTGTAATGAAACTCCGACGACAGGAAAATCAGAGTATTTCTTGTCTGAAAAATAATCCTTAAAGGGTGCTTTGACAGGATCAGGAAGGGCAGACTCATAAAATTCTTTTAATGAATCCTTCTGTACAGATCTGACGTACGCAAAGTATTCTTTATTACTTACTTCGCCGTATTTCATCCAAAAAGCGTCAGTAGTAACTTCAAAGTCTTTCGTTTTACTGCCCTCTGTCCTTTTTAAAACAAAGCTTCCTGCAGGAATATAATACATCTCTTTGGGTTCTGGTTCCCATAATTTGGCTGAATTGACCATTCCTGTAAATTCTCTGGCTGACAACCTGATATTGTCATTTGAAAAGGCCAATATGCTCAAAATTATTACTGGCATGGCAAAAAGCATTTTGTATTTTGCTGTCCATTTCGATTTGGTTTTTGTCATCATCTTAATTCTAAATTTAACAAGTGAATAATTAAAAGGATGAGCTAGCTCTATGTTGATGTTACTTAAGTACTGCTTTAATAATAACGCCTGATAATCGCTGATATCTTCCATCCTGCTGCTAATCAGAAAATCATCCACTTCACATTCATGCACCTTGACAAGAGATCGTTTAACCGACCAGATAACAGGATTAAACCAGAATAGTATTTTACATATTTCAATAAATATCATATCAATGGAATGCCATTGTCTGATATGAGCCTCCTCGTGTTTGAGTACAGTACTCATTTCGCTGTTGTTCAAATTACTGCTGTTCAGGAATATATACCTGAAGAAGGAAAAGGTCGGTAAATCCCCATGGTGATGAACTATCGTATACTTTCCGTATGGTTCAATATTGTTACTTTTTGCAAGTTTCAATAATTGATTAATATTGTTTATCAACCTGAATATCAG
The DNA here is from genome assembly GCA_963815075.1 of uncultured Bacteroidales bacterium. GTDB lineage: Bacteria > Bacteroidota > Bacteroidia > Bacteroidales > VadinHA17 > LD21. Next base: position 516,897 of record CAWFFK010000012.1, on the reverse strand, counting down.
TAAAAATACACCGGACAAATAAGTGGCTAGAAGAATGATGAGGAAGGCATTCAGATAGGACTTAGAGCCTATATTGGCAGGTTGAACCGGAACATTACCAAAAACAACATTTTCAAATTTGTCCTTATAGCCTGAATAGTCTTTATTCTCCAGATTATATGCAGTAAAGGTCTGTTTAAACTCTTTTGTATTTTTTAGCGAGGGCAATTGTGGAATTGTAACGGAAATTACTACCGAAAATATGAGATAAAATCTTTTAAACCTGTAGAAAGTATCATTATTTATCAGTAATACATAACACAGATATAATAAGAACAGGCAAATACTTGCTTCAATAAGGTAAATGAAAAGATGAATCATTTCTTTTTGCTTTTAATTTCATTTAACAGCTTAATTGCATTATCTATGTCACTAACACTTACTTTATTGTTATCGGTAAAGAACGATACCACATCCCTGATAGAATTTTTAAAATACCTTTCAAAAATCGAATTTACATGTGTGGCCGAGTATTCCTCTTTTGATATAACCGGATAAAACTGATGAGCATTACCGTACGGTTTGTGTGAAACATATCCCTTTTTTTCTAGGATTTTCATAAATGTCGCAACTGTTGTATATGCAGGCTTCGGCTCATTAAAATGATTAAGAATATCCTTAACAAAGCCTTTTTCAATTTTCCAGAGAATTTGCATAATTTGCTCTTCTGCTTTTGTTAAATCCATATCTGACTTCTTCATTAAGCAAAGCTACTAACTCTTTAGTATATATACTAATGTTTTAGTAGATATTTTTAAAATATTTTATAAATTATTGATTAATAATCCTTTCCACCCATACGCTTTCAAAAAATATGGTTCTGACAACTAACCCATACTATAAAGGTAAGTTGTCCGGCCTTCACCACTCCGTCCAAAAAGGTATGTGGCGTAAGCGACAGGGCTTCGGCGGTCAACGGGCACAGCGGCGCAACGGTACAGAGGCAGGGATGGTAGAGAGTGTCTTGTCCTGAAATAGATTTAAAAATCTCAAACTAAAGGTTCCTGTTTTTTAAAATGACCACTATTTAAAGGCTGTGTCCTGTTTATGGATTGTCAGCAGAGATAATCTTTCTAAATTAAATTCCTTTTTTACGTCGGTTAAAATCCAAAAGATTACTCCGCTTATGAGTGCGGCAAAAAAGCACCATACTGAAGTAAGGTATTGAGTGAAAAAGATTGCAGTAACAGCACATGATAATGTCATCATGATTCCGAGCAGATGTGTTTTCTTAACACTCGATACAAACAGGGGAGTAATGGTTGCAACTAAATAAAATATTGTAGCCGTCATTCCAAGAGATTTTGGAAAGTCATTCTGATATTTAATATGAAAACCTTCAATTACCGGAGTGACTGTAAATGAGAATAAGCAAAAAGCGTAATAACCCGATAATATAATCCCGACAATAAGAAGACCAACTAATATTTTTTTCTTCTTCTTCGACTCTTCCAGGAAAAGTACCGAAAGAGGAATCATTACAGGCCAGATTACCTGGGCTGTTATTAAAAATACATATGTCGAAATTTCCTTAAATAGATTATATTCAGTTGATCGCAGCATTAACCACAGGCTGCCCTCTGCAAATTGCTGGAAACCAAAGAATAATGGTATACATGCGAATAGAATCTGTGATGGTTTATGAACTTTTCTTACAGTAATAACACCAATTGCAGAAATGATAATACCGCCCGTAAAACTTGCTTCTGGTGAAAAACACATTTCATTATCCTTTCTGTTAGTAATTACTGTGAACCGGAATATTGAATCTCATGAAAGAACCTGTATCGTCAAATATAGGTGTATTAAAAGGATAATAACTATTTTAAACATATATAATATTGACTTGCGGTATCAGGTTTGTTTTTTCAGCCGGAACAAAACAAAGGCGTAAAGGCGTAAAGGCGTAAAGACGTAAAGGCATAACGGCTTAAAGGCTATACTATCTGATTCAATATCCCATATCACAGCAGTCCCGTTAAATACATATCCGCTTTAAGGGATTGTGCTGATAAGTTTCTTTTCGGGATCATTCAGGATCTTCCTTAAAAATGAGATCGCCCGGGTAAGACCATCTGTTCCACCAGGATAACCGCTCCGGATCCGGCCGGGGATGCCGTCAGTTAAAAAATAATATCTCATTTAAGCTTTTTTCCCCAATGCCCTGTGATAAAGTTTAAGATATTCCCTTGAGCTGTCCTCCCATGAAAAATTTTGTTTCATTGCATTTTGAGTAAGTCTTTTAATATGGGGATTTCTTAAATGGTAAGTTTCCAGAGCCCAATGAACAGTATTATATATTGCTTTTCCGCTGGCTTCCAGGAATTTGAAACCTGTACCCTCTCCGGTATTCTGATCGTAATTTTCAACTGTGTCATTTAAGCCACCGGTTGCACGTACTATGGGAAGAGTCCCGTACTTAAGCGAGTATATTTGATTTAATCCGCAAGGTTCATATATTGAAGGCATTAAAAAAAAGTCGCTTCCAGCTTCAATTAAATGGGCCAATTCATTATTATAACCGATAAATGATCCTATTTTGCCAGGATATAGTCGGTTTAAATTCCAGTAAAAATTTTCCAGTTGATTATCTCCGGCTCCTAAAATTGCGAATTGAACATCCATATTATTTATTATTGCTTCGATACATTCCGACAGGAGATAAAAGCCTTTTTGCTCTACGAACCTGCTGACGATCCCGATAATCGGAGTCTTATCTTTCACAGTTAATCCCATCTCTTTTTGAAGGACTTTTTTACAAATACGTTTTCCTTTCATATCACCGGCAGTGTATTTAGCCGGTATTAATGAATCTGTTTCGGGATCCCACATCTTATAGTCGACTCCGTTAAGTATTCCGATATAATCATCTCCTTTTTTATTCAAAAAATAATCGAGGCCATAGCCTCCAGATGATGTTCTGGTTTCCGAAGCGTACCCCTGGCTCACAGTATTGACCATGTCGGCAAAATGAATTCCGCCTTTTAAAAAATTAACGGCATTATAATATTCAAATTTGTCAGGTGTGAAATCTTCATCCTGCAGCCCTGTATAATAGTAATAGTACCGGGCATAACGCCCCTGATACGCTAAGTTATGAATTGTCAGCACACTTGCAGTATCTCTGAACAGAGGATCATCCTTAAAAAGTCTTTTCAGATAAGCAGGTAATATGGCAGTATGCCAATCATGGGCATGTACAATATCCGGTTTAAAATCTAATTCGTGACACAATTGAAGCGACGCTTTGGATAAAAATGAAAAACGTTGAGGGTTATCCTGATAGTCGTTAAAATAATTATCGTGATAAATATTTGGTCTCCCAAAAAATGGTTCATAGTCAATAAAGTAAATTGGCACAGTTTCATCTAAAATGGCTTTACAGACGCTGAAGATGATATGTTCATTACCCATCTGAACGCTCATCTTCTCTATAACAACATTTATATCAAATTTTTTACGATCTATAAATGAGTACATTGGAATAACAACCCGTACATCATGCCCGGGTTCCTTTAAGAAAACAGGCAATGCACCTATCACATCTCCCAGACCACCGGTTTTTGCGAACGGGACACATTCTGATGCGACCATAAGGATTCTTAGTGAACCGATCATATGTCAACCGGTATTATTCTGGTAACTTAAGTTCAATCTTTTCTTCAGAGCCAAATAATAATGCTACCACAATTGTAAGGTATTCTCTTAAGTGACGGGTAATAAGATAATTATCTAAGACAAGCTGTCGGGCATTTTTCCCCATTGTTTCTATAATCTCGGGGTGTTTCAGCAGATAGCGTATTCGGATTGCAGCTCCTTCAGGGGTATTAACCCTGAACCCGTTATAATGGTTAATAACTTGCAGTTTAATACCGCCGGTATCACCGGCTACTACAGGTTTCCCTTTCCACAAACCTTCTGTAACCGTAAGCCCGAATCCTTCTTTAAGAGATTTCTGTACAATTATATCTGATCCCCGCTGCAAAGCATTAATAGCCCTGTGAGCATCGGGCGGGAGTTCAAGAATGTGTACATCGGGATCTCCATTTGCGAAAGCTTTTACTTCTTCAAGTACTTCTTTTCCCTCAGGGTCATCCGAGGCACCTCCTCCCGCAAGAACCAATTGCACAGGCACATATTTTTTAATCAACCGGTAGCTTCGGATAACACCGATCGGGTCTTTAAAGCGGTCGAAGCGCGAAACCTGAGTTATTATCGGTGAATTCCTGTTGATCCCCCATGAATCTAAATACCCTGATATTTCCTTTTCTGAAAGTTCTATATTCTTCTCACTTAAAGGGTCTATACTGGGAGGGATTAAATACAAAGGATGTGAAAGTTGCTGTGCAAATGATGAAAGGGACCATATGCTGGCATCGTAACCCTTAATATATTCGCGTAAATATTTCCAGACCGGGCGATAAGGATGGCTCACATCTATATGGCATCGCCATACCCATTTACCTTTTCTCTCTTTACAATAGTGAAGGAATGCTGCCGGTTGAGGATCGTGAATGAAAACAACATCAGCTTCCTGGAGCTTAGTGTGTAATCTTTCAAAATTCAGAAGATTAGTTTTTTCATAAACATCCAATAAGGAAGCAGAAATATCGTCGCGATTGCCCTGTAGCGAATTATGCATTTTTTTTGTGCACTGGTAAAAACTGCTGTCTCCTGTTATAACTTCCCATTCTGCATCTATTCCCAACTCTCTTTTCAGCGGGATAAGGCGGTTCAGAATTTCTGCTACCCCTCCTCCTTCTTTTGTAGAATTAATATGTAGTATCTTCATACCTCTCAAAGGATATGCTAATTGCCTTAAATGGTCAATCATCTCATTTCCTACTATATGCGCATATTGTTCAAGCAGACTTTCCATTAGGCACCTCCTTTTACGTTTTTATGAAAAATTGTACTTATTTCCTGACGAAGCTCACTCAGGGTTGTAAAATACGGATCAACTTTATCAAGATCATCCCTGAGAAGATCGTATTTATCGCCAAAACTTTTTAACCAGATTGAAAAATCGTTCTTGTTTTCAGGTGTTCTCCGACGGGCATCAATAAAATGATAAAAAATACTGCCCAATGACATATTCGGAATAATCTCAAGCAATTCTCGCGGGTCACTGAGACAAACACCGGTATTGAAAATCACAATCTGTGAACGGATAAAGTGGAAATCCTGTCCGGTTTTTACCCAGGGAACATGTTCCGACTCTGATAAACGTTCTTCGATAATTTCAACAACCTCCTGCCGAAGATCTTCTATATCTATAAAAACATTGGGATCGATTATCGAAAGTTGTTCTGAAATTTTTGAATCGTGCAGTTTATTCGATGCCCACTCCGCAAAATCATTTTGAAATTCAGGATTATCATAATGAGGCCTCAAAAGACCACCCCAGAAATGATAATAAAGACACCCGGGATGGATAGTTCTCAAAATATCCCTGAGCTCTCTCAGATTCTGAGCCTTTTCACCTGTCGCAATGACAATCAGGGCACAGTCCAATATATTAAACTCTTCTTTTTTCATAAATTATTTTATTTTATAATATATGTAAAACCAATTTCTCTTTGTGTATTCCGAATAGTTCATGCCGGCCGGATATTATGCTGTTTTTTGTACAGTTTTATAGAAGCTGTAAAATCAGAATTTGATATAGTCCCGGACCATGTCTGATAAATTCCATGAATCAGACCTCATCCTGCAACAAAAATAAATCAGCTACCCGATTGCGCCAAAGAGTCTCTCTGACTATTTCAGTTAGCCAAAAAATGTTTTTCACAGACTTCTTTAAATCTGACCTGAAAACAAAAATAAAATATTTGAAACTGCCTGAGAATCAATGAAATTATGACTAAGTGTGATTGTAGCCTTTAATAATATTGATCAACTTCCTGATTCCGGCCTATTTGCTACCAGTGTCAGACCTTATTTAGCTAAAAGTCAAAGTTATCAAATTAAAATGTATCTACCAAAATCAGCTTTATGATAAATAGCTAAAGAACAATAAATTGCCGGGTACGGGGTGCGAGGTGCGTCGTGAGCCTTTTAAATTGCTATTATGCTAATGTATTCTTTTATTTAATATAGAAATCAAATGTTATTTTAGACCAGGTTTCCATTCCTTCGTAATATTCGGCTAAATTGGATCTATCTATCCAATCTGCCGTCATTTTATCCGTTTCATTAATATATACCTCTTTATTTGACACATGTATATTATACAAAAGTCCGATATGAACGCTCCCAACCGAAATTGTATCATCATTTATAAAGCCAATAAATTCAATATCCTCTATAAAACATCCATTTTGTAATTTGACTTCCTCGAAAAATTCTCTTTTTAATTCATCAATTAAATAATGTTCTTTCGGTTCCATAGAGTCGTGAGGGTTCATATGACCTCCTACTCCTAAAGAGAATTTGTTGTGTAATCTTTTTTCTGTCTGCCCCGATGTCCTCCTGAATAAATAAAATGATTGTTTATCAGAGATAATTGCATACGGAATGATTTGTTTGAAGGAAGGGTCGTCTTCTAATTCACTTCTTTTTAGAAACAGGCCATTCTGAACAATCCTTTTTAATACTTCACTATTTCCCTTTATTAATCCTTTTTTTTTATAGGTGATTAATTTCCAAAGCCCGACTGTCGGGAAAGCAAATACCAACTCCTCCATGTTATCGAAATTTATTAAAAGTCAGTACATCCTGATTGACATATTTTCCATCCTGAATGTATGGCGTAAGGGCAAAATTGTCCTGCGGTCCTGCAGTCCTTCAGTCATGCAGTCCTGCAAAGTTAGACTCTGTGGCTCTCTGTGGCTCTCTGTGCTTCTCTGTGTACCTCTGTGTAAGTTCTTCGTTCTTCTTTGCGACCATTGCGGTTAATGGATTTCCTGCCCTGCTGCACGACCGCTTTAAACTGCCATACTCCTTCTGATTGGAGGATGAGGATCATAATCTTCTACGACAAAATCATCAATAGTCAGCTGATCGAACGGTTTTTTTGTAATATGTAATCTTGGTAACGGTTTGGGTTCTCTTGACATTTGTTCAAGAATTGCTGTTACATGATCATATTTTTCTTCATTGCCGTCGCTGGGAGCATTTTTATTAATCCAGTCAACAACTTCTAAATATTCTTCTCTTGCAGAAACATTTCTTATCCTTTTTTGTAGTTCCTTGAAATTATCTCTGTGCCATTGGGTTCTCTTCCCAATACCGGCATAAAAATGTGAATCTCCAAAAGTATGGATAAATGTTTTTGGGACCATCTCTGCTCCCTGAGCAATTACCCGGGTAAGAGCAGCATAACTGGCTATATTGAAAGGAACACCCAGAAACTGATCACAACTTCTCTGGTAAAGCTGCAATTCCAACTCGCCTTCTTCATTGGCAGTTGCCTGATATAAAACATGACATGGAGGTAAAGACATTTTTGGAGTGTCTCCGGGATTCCATGAATCAACGATGTGTTTTTTCCCGGTTGGTTTCTTTCTCAGGCCCTCTATCAATTTTCCCAGTTGATCAATTTCAACAAACTTCCCTTTGTCATGATCAAAATATTCCCATCTTCTCCATTGTTTCCCATAAATTGGTCCGGCATCGCCCCATCTTTCCGCAAACTCAGGATCTTCTTTTATTCTCTGGCCATATTCTGCCATTGCTTTGTCCCAATCGGGAGAATACTTCACAATACCTTCAGGAAAAATTCCTTCTTTTTGCATCGCGGGAAGATTGTCCTGAAAAGCATCAGGTCGCCATATAGGTGCGTTATTGTCTTCAAGATATTTAATATTTGTGTCCCCTCTCAAGAACCATATTGTTTCATGAAACATAGATCTTGTAGCCATCTTTTTTGTAGTCAGTAACGGATACCCTTCTCTGAGATCATATTCGTTCTGATACCCGAATAAAGAGATAATACCGGAACCTTTGCTTCCTCCTTTAAAATTTGAACGACTGGAAGTTAAAATTGCTTTTGAATGATCTAAATATTGTTGCGCCATTTCTTATTCAGTTAAAGATCAATACTATTTCATAAGGATAATTACAGTCAGGATATTTTTTTTAAAAGTAGTCATTATTCCTTTTTATTATCAGACTCCAATGGTTACTTGATAGAAAAATTATTAACAATAGAAGTTAATAGTTGTTCTTAAATCACTCCTGGTGTCGGGTCAGATCTAATCCTATCGGGTCAAAATCAGGGATAACAGACTGAATGGTATTTCGACTTCTCCCTCTGCCTTTCATTCTCACTCTCACTCTCACTCTTTTTAAAGTGGTGCCACCAATCCCATGGAGTTTTATTCAGTCGGATGATTAGCTTTATTTCTTATCATTTCATTAAATATAGAGCAATACTGATCTCTTCTAAAATGAGTCAGACAATAAAGAAATATATAATCAAAGCTTATTGAATAAATTAACCCGGATTAAACAAAAAAAGCGAAATATTTGTTATTTTGTAAATAAATCAGTATCAACTTAAAGTATAGGAGATCACAAAATGGCACAGCCACTGGATGCAATTAAAGCATTTCACAATGCTTTCAGGGCCGATATGAAACTGATCGATGCTTCAGCACTCGAATCAGCAAGAAGCGGGAAGAAGCTTAACTCAACGATTGAGCGCTTCCGGTTCTTAAATGAAGTACTTGTATGGCATGCTCATGGCGAGGAGATAGCTGTATTTCCAGCTGTCGAGGCGGTTGCACCTTCAGTCTCAGAAGCATATGAGAAAGATCATCGGGGCCTCGATACAGCATTCGATGCATTGAATGCTGCAGTTTCAGCAAATGACGTATTGGCAACTGCCCGTGCTACGGCAGCATTCAAGTTCCATCTCGACATGCATCTCGGAAAGGAAGACTCACATTTATATCGTTTAGTCAGGGAGCGTGTATCTATGACTGATCAGGGTAAGGCAGTCGGTATCATGGCTAATGAAGTTCCCCGGGAACGCTTTGCTGAACTTATTGCATGGATATACCCTTTGATGGGTATCAATGACCGTGAGAACATGACCAGTATCTGGCAAATGGTGATGCCTCCTCCGGCATTTGATCAGGCAAAACAACTTATAAAAAAGGCAATTGGTGATGAGTGGTCAGAGTTGATACGGCGCATACCCGGTCTGGGATAAAATATTACCGGACAGGATAGATCTGCAAAAAGCTACGAAGATGTTCTGAGCGGTGTCAGGTATTTAACCTGAATTCATAATTGAATACATTTAAAAAATCAATAATCATTTTCGTCACCCTCTAAAATTAAAAACACCTGCAAATCATTGATATACAGGGCTTAGAATTCAATTATAAACCAGATATAAGGACACCTGTATCATAAAGAATTAAAGACAACTGAATCATTTGATTTATTAAAACACCCTTGTTCCGAAAATAAATTTTTCACTCCACCAGGGATCGTTTATTGAAGTGATGATTACTCCCTTTTTGGAGGAAGTGTGGATAAATTTATTATTTCCGATATAAATGCCCGAATGAGTGATGAACTGGTTTGTTTTATATGATCTGGTAAAAAAGACCAGATCACCTCTCAGAAGTTCATTCATCCCTGTTATTTTTTTTCCATACCTGGCCTGTTCTTCCGAGTTATGGGGCAGGCGAATGCCGTGTCTGGCAAAAACCGCTACAAGTAATCCGGAACAATCAATGCATTTCATAGTAGATCCGCCCATGCAATGGGGAACACCAAGGTATTGTTGAGCGGTTTTAATGATTTCATCAGCACTGGTATTTTTAGTATTTACCCGTTTTTCGGTGCCTCCATCCATAAAATCTTTCAGCTTTTTCTTTTCATTCCTGCTTTCGATATTATGAAACGATGGTTGACGATAAAGTTCTTTGGAGCAGTAAGTGGTAAGTAACTGACATCCGGCAATTAACAGAGCCAGGTATAACCCTTTGGATTTAATATATTTATTCATCAATAAAGACTATGCCTGATAACGGAGTTTATATGAGTTTTATTCTCTTAATAAAGAAAGATAAGAAGTTGCTGTCTGCATAATTTCCCCAAAGTGGTAATTAAATAACATTAAGAGCTTTGTCACGTTTTAGGTACTGAACTATCTTTACAGAATGGAAAAGAGACTAAAAATTATAATTGCAGCACTCCTGGCTCTTATTGCGTTGCCGGTTATGTTCATATTATTTATATACTGCGGAGCATTTGGACGACTGCAGAACAGGAAGGAGCTTCTGGATTATAAGAACGCAACGGCATCTATAGTATTATCTGAGGAAGGTGAGCTTATTGGTAAGTTCTTTTCTGAAAACAGGACAAATATTGCATACGAACAGATTCCGCCACATCTTGTGAATGCGTTGATTGCAACTGAAGATACCCGTTTCTTTGAGCATAATGGTATTGATTCGAGGAGCCTCTTCAGGGTTCTGTTTAAATCTATTTTGTTTAACAATAAAAGTTCAGGTGGAGGAAGTACCATTACCCAACAGTTGGCAAAAAACATGTTTGGCAGGAAAAATTTTGGCCCGCTGACTATTCCCGTCAGCAAAATAAAAGAGATAATATTGGCTCATCGTCTAGAAAAATCGTTTACCAAGGAAGAAATACTGACGCTTTACCTGAATACCGTTTCCTTCGGAGAAAATATTTTTGGCGTTGAAGCTGCAGCAGGAAGATATTTCAATAAAAAAGTCGAACTCCTGAACGTTGAAGAATCGGCCACTTTGATTGGTATGCTCAAGGCAAGCACCTTTTACAATCCACGTCTTCATCCTGAAAATGCAATAAGCAGAAGGAATGTTGTTTTGCGTCAGATGGTAAAGTACAAATACCTTAAACCATCAGAGGCAGATTCACTTTGCAGGCTTCCATTGAATCAAAATAATGCAAACATTGAAGCTGGAAGTCCGGCTGACTATTTTCTGGTCAGGGTTAAAGATGAGGCTGAACAGATACTGCAGAGAATAGATTCTCTGACAGGTAAAAAATGGAATGTTGAAGAAGACGGGTTGATTATTACAACCACTTTGAATCTTTCTCTTCAGTACTACGCAGTTAAATCTTTTCATGATCATCTGTCAGTTATGCAAAAAAGATTGTGGAAGCAATATCAGGGCTCTTCAGGAGAAAGGCTGGTCGGAGAGATTGCTGACAGAGAGCTTAAAAGGCTTAACCTGAAGCATCGGGAAAACGAGGTCAATGTGCGGCAGATCTTTGACTGGGATGGTACCCGTTCCGATACGATTACAGTTCGTGACAGCATGAAGCAGGCTTTGTTGATTTTACATGCGGGAATGCTTGCCATAGATCCCATTTCGGGTGCTGTCAAAGCATGGGTAGGCGGTGTTGATTTTAAATCGCAGCCCTACGATCAGATTTATGCCCGCAGGCAGCTTGCCTCAGCTTTCAAGCCGGTCTTGTATGCTGAAGCCCTTGAAGAAGGGATTGAGCCATGTCAATATATTGATAATGATTCTATTATCCTCTCGGGGTTTGAGGACTGGAGTCCCGAAAACTATGATCATTCCTATGGCGGAAGATATTCAGTTGCAGGCGCATTAGTCAAGTCGATGAATGTGCCGACGTTTAGTTTGTTTTTAAATATTGAATTCGAAAAGCTTGATTCGCTGTGGAAAAAAATGGGATTTTCCTTCACGCTAAATAACAATCCATCGCTGGCATTGGGGACAGCTGAAGCAAACATTATAGAAACAGCTGTGGCTTATTCAGCATTTGCAAACGGAGGTTATAAAATAACACCGCAAAGCATTATATCAATCAAAACTCCTGATGGAGAACTTATTTATGAGAATGAATTAGTTGAAACTAAAGAAAGAATATTGACTGAGAGAACAAGTTTGCTGATGAGTGCAATGTTACAGAAAGCGATCATGGAGGGAACCGGAGTTTCAATGAACAGCGTTTTTGGTGTTAATCTGCCACTTGCCGGAAAAACAGGAACTTCACAGAATTATGCAGATGCCTGGTTTGCCGCATTTAATCCAAAGCTGGTTATAATAAGCAGAGTAGGGGCCTCTACAAATGCAATTCATTTCAACAATGGCTCAAATGGTTCAGGAAGTGCTCTGGCATTACCACTGGTAGCATTAACCTTAAAAAAAGTACAGATGAATCCGGTTTTAATGGAACAATTAATTATGCCCTTTCCTGATTTATCTCCTGAATTGAAAAGTGCGCTTGATTGCCCTGATTTTAAAGAAGATAATATTATTGACAAATTCTTTGATCTTTTTAAAAATAAGAAAACAAATTTTGATAACGGGTCGAATAAAGCCAAACCTAAAAAAAGGTCATTTTTAAAAAGGTTATTCGGAAGGGGATTATAAAAACAAAAACCTGCGAGCCACCTTCGCCACCTCTCCAGCAAAGATACGGAGGTCACAGAAGGCTTCAGCGGCCAAAGGGTTCAGAGGTGCAAAGTCACAAGGGCACAACGGCTCAATGGCTCAATGGCGCAGAGGCAGGGAAGAATGAAGGGGGAGGGGAATCAGGAACTGAAACCTGACCTTAGCCTTAACACCCGGCCTTCTTTATTGCCGGGCCAATATATTTAATATTTGTAAAATTCATTTACGATTAACTGTAAAATATTTTTACTATATGAGATAATAATAATTATTATATAATTGTATTTCTGGCACTTACAATTATGGCATCATTATAGTATAGCCTTATTATAATTTCATAAATAATTCAAAGAGTTGACAACAGGAAAGATGACTTTCTGATGACCCTATTAACAGAATCAATTATAGAAATCTATAATAAGTCTACAAGTGATCGTAACATATTTTAAATTGTCTTACAGGAGTTTGATCAACAAAAAGCATAACTCATTTATTTCCGTTTTGGGCCTTGGCATTGGCTTTGCAACAGCAATGTTAGTCGGAGCTTATATTATTAATGAAAATAGCTTCGATAAATTCCACCAAAACTATAACCGAATTTACTGGATAGTTAACAAAACAGGTAATACTGCCAAACTTGATAAGGAATATGCCATTTCATTGGTTAATGCCTTGCCTGGCATTGAAAAAGTTTGTCGAATGAATATATTTTCCGCTATGCTTGGCAATGAAACCAATCCTGTGAACGTTGACAAACTGGCAATTGCAGATTCTTCTTTTTTTCAGGTATTCAGTTTCCCTTTAATCACAGGTTCGCCGGTTGATGTATTGAATGGACCTAATAAAATAGTACTTTCAAAGTCTCTTGCTGCAAAATTGTTTCCTAATACTTCAGCAATTGGTAAGCTGGTACGAATAGATATGAAGGAGTACTGTACCGTTACCGGAATAATGCAGGATAGTCCTTCAAATTCAAGTATACAGCCCGATGCAGTGGTTTCATTATATACCAGGAATATGCGTTGGACGGGAGGGGATTATTGGAATAATAATGGGCATTTTCATATAGAATTATTTCAATATTACATTTTATTAAGAAATGAAAAGGACACATTGCAAACACTCAAATTTCTTCGTAATTCTTATACTGAGAAGTGGGCAAAAGAGAATCCAAATCTCACCTTGCAATCTTTCTCTGCTTTACATTCCACAATAGGAATCGAAGAATCCGGTAATATTGAACATACTAATAAAAAGATACTTTTTCTATTACTTTCTATTGGAATTGTGGTGCTGTTACTGGCAATAATCAATACTTTCAATATTTTGCTTTCAGAAAGTTTCGAAGAAACGAAACGAGCCTGCATCCTGAAATCTACCGGAGCTGAAAGGCATCATATTGTCTGGCAGGGCTTAAGCACCATCTCTTTTACACTATTATTGGCTTTAATCGTGGCATTGATGATCATTGACATGGCATTGCCCTGGTTTAATACTGAAATTGAACGCCAGATTAATATTAAAACCTTTTTGAGCCTTCCCTACCTGTTGTTTGTAATTGGAACATTCATTGTACTAAACCTTGGTATCGGGCTTTACCCGTCATTATATTTTGCGAAAGCTAACCCTATAGATCTTTTCTGGAAGAGGGGATTTAAAAATTTCTCTTTTATAATAATTTCAAGAGGCACCCTGGTATTTCAATTTGTGGCTACAATAGTCTTGATTGTATCAATAATAACTATAGTCAGACAAACCAGATTTGTTAAGTTGCACCAACTGGGATATAAGCCTGATTATTTATTATTTATCCCTATTCATTATACATTCAGCAAACAGACACTTACATTAAAACAGGAATTGCTAAAGAATCCTTCTGTTTTGCAAGCTACGGCTTCATTTGGTGCACCAGGTAATGTTTATTCAATAAGTGAAAACGATGTTAACGAAAAGGAAATGCGTTATTGGGAAATCAATTGCGATCAGGATTTCTTTTCAACACTAGGAATAAAGTTAAAGGAAGGTCGTTTCTTTTTGCCAGGTGAAAAAGGCAGGGCATGTATTGTTAATGAAATGTTTTATAAACAGGCAGAATTTAAAGATCTGTCTGCAGCAACCTGTAGAAATATTCCAATAGTTGGAATCGCAGAGAATTTTAATACTGAATCATTACATAATGAAATAACTCCTGGCGTTATCTTTTTCTCTGATGAAGAGCTGACATGTCTGAGTCTTAGAATTTCTTCTGAGAATGTCCCTAAAACACTGGATTATATTAGCAAGGTTTGGAAAAGCATGTGCCCGGATTTCGCTTTGAATTATTCTTTTTATAATGACATGATTGAGCAACAATATCAGCAGGAGAAACGATTGGCTGGCACTATTGGTGCTTCATCAGGCATAGCCATTTTTATTAGTTGCTTAGGCTTGCTAAGTATGATTCTGTTTGCGGTAAAACGCCGTACCAAAGAAATCGGTATCCGCAAAATCAATGGAGCAAATGTTTCCGAAGTGATGGTATTGCTTTGTAAAGATCTTTTAAAATGGGTAGTTGTTTCCTTTGTAATTGCCACACCCATCGCTTTATATTTTATGCATAAATGGTTGCAAAGTTTTGCATATAAAACAGAATTGAGATGGTGGATCTTTGTATTGGCTGGGGTTATCTCTCTTGGAATTGCTTTATTAACAGTAAGTTTGCAAAGTTGGTGGGCAGCAACGAGGAATCCTGTGGAATCTTTGCGATTTGAATAAAACAGAGCAGGCTAATTCTTCAACTATTTAAGTTAATATCTAATGTTATAATTTTGTCTTAACCTTTACCTTTACCTTATTACCCCCCAACCCCCCCACAGGGGGGGCTAATTCTTCAACTATTTAAATTAATATCTAATGTTATAATTTTGTCTTAACCTTTACCTTAACCTCAACCTTAACCTTAACCTTAAAGCCCGGTTCTCTTTATTGCCGGAACATCAGAATTAAATTAAAACAAATTAGCGGAAGGATAGATTAAAAGTTTGTAATTTTATTATTTAAAACTTTTAATACAAAAAATTATTAAAAATGAAAACCATAGCCTTTATAGTAATGATTATTTGGGTTATTAATATATCATGCGAAAGGGAAGATAAGAAAATTGAAAAGAGAATTACAATTGAGGAAGCAAATAAATTAATCACTGATTGGGTATTTAAGGAATATAATCCCGATATGAATCCTTCTTTTTCTTTTGACAGTATAGTTGAACTGACAAATGATGAAATTTACTCAAAATTAGGGGGACAGGTGTTTTCTGCCAGATCGATTGTACCTGGCTTGATGAACAGGTGGCTGTTTATTAAAAACAATGAAGTTTACGATTTGCATGGCTTCCATTACAGTCAATATGCAAAAGACTCTGATGTAAATAATCTGATTGTTACCGATTTAAACAATGATAATATATATGAACTTAGCTACACGGCATATTGGGGAAGTGGTTTAATAAGAAGCACAGTTAATTGTTTTTATTTGTCAGATGAAAATATTTCCCACGGAAGCGGGATTGATGTTTCAATAAATGCTAATAATTATAGCTGTCATTTTGATTTACAAAAAGAGGGTTACCAAAAATTATATCTAAAATATGTTAAAAACAGCTATTCCTTAAAAATAGGTGAGATCGGATTCAAGGAAGAATACGAAATGCAAGTAATGGTAAATTTATACGAGGGTATCCCTCAGGAGATATTGGATATATTAACTATATAAATGAACAGTATAACATATTAATTCATCTAAATCTGACTCCTGTAATACGGGTAGGTTGTTTGCCGTGCCTGCCCTGACATCCTGGCCTTAACCTTAACCTTTACCTTTACCTTAACCTCAACCTTATTACCCCCCAACCCCCCCACAGGGGGGGCTAATTTTTCAACTATTTAAGTTAATATCTAATGTTATAATTTTGTCTTTACCTTTACCTTAACCTCAACCTTATTACCCCCCAACCCCCCCACAGGGGGGGCTAATTTTTCAACTATTTAAGTTAATATCTAATGTTATAATTTTGTCTTTACCTTTACCTTTACCTCAACCTCAGCTTAACATTACTCAATAAAAAGGGCTTATTTGGAATAATATTTGCAGTTAACAAATTAACATTAACTAACCCGACAATAAAATTGTGAAAAGGGTAATATTTCTGCTGATAGTCTTTTTATCGTGTTACGGATGTGAAAAGGATAATTCTTATATCTACTCCTCAAGCTTATTTGGCAAATGGTCGTGGTTTATTACTTGTGGAGGATTTGCAGGGTGTGTTACACCCGAAGCAGAACATACTACAATCGATCTGGTTTTTACACCTGATTCAATATATAGTATTTTTCAAAATGATACATTAGTAACCTCTGGCAAATTTCGCACTTACAAATTAGTTTCTGCTAATGGAAAGGATACTTCAAACATCCTTAATTATAATTCAATAGCTCAAATATATTCAATATATCATGACACACTCTCTTTAAGTGATCCTGGTAATATTATTGGAAGTGGCTATAAAAGAATCAGATAAAAGCCTGAGTATAAAAATGAGTTAGCGATAATTCAATGACAATCACTAGATTATGGAAACAATACTAAACAGAACATTAGACTTCGATAAAACCATCAAAAGTTATCGAAAAGTACTTTGGTTTTATGACTTTTGGAGCCGGTTAACTGAATCCAGGGCATTAGCGAAAGTTGTTGAACTAGCTGATATTAAAGATAATCAGAATATAATTGAAATAGCTTGTGGAACAGGTAAAATGCTTGAAAAAATTGTGACCAAAAACCCTAATGGTCATAATGTTGGAATTGACCTTTCAATTGATATGCTTCAAAAAGCAAATCTGAGACTGCAAAAGAGCAGCCTGAAGAACTTCGAGTTACATGAGGCTAATGTTCTCAGTTTGAACATAAATTCTGATGAATTTGATCTTTTATTAAATAATTTCATGATTGACCTTATGCCTGAAAGTACCTTTGATAGTATCGCAACTGAATTCTTCAGGTTATTAAAGCCAAATGGCATCGCAGTTATTTCTACTTTTTCATTCGGCACAAAAAGGATAAATAGATTCTGGTTCTGGATAGCAAAATATATACCTGGTCTGCTGACTGGCTGTAGACCGGTTACATTTAAAAAACATCTTGAAACAGCAGGATTTGAAATCATTGATGACTGCCAGATAAGCCAAAACACCTTTCCGGCTGAAATCATAAAAGCAAAGAAATCCCCGGCTTAAGGTAGTCAAAGTCCACCTTCGGCCAACGAAGACGGCTAGCGTAGTTGTCAGGCCTGCCCTGACCTTAACCTTAACCTCAACCTTAACCTTATTACCCCCCAACCCCCCCAGGGGGCTAATTCTTCAACTATTTAAGTTAATATCTAATGTTATAATTTTGTCTTAACCTTAACCTTAACCTCAACCTCAACCTTAACCTTATTACCCCCCAACCCCCCCAGGGGGCTAATTCTTCAACTATTTAAGTTAATATCTAATGTTATAATTTTGTCTTAACCTTAACCTCAACCTTAACCTCAACCTCAACGAGGCCGTCTCATATCATAAATGAGACGGCTTTTTTATTTGAGATTTTTATGGTGATCATAAAGACTTATGATTTTAATGAGATTTCTGCATGGATTTCTAAAAAGGCAAGGATTTTCTTCTAATTCCTTGCAGCTATTTTGCTTAAGTTATGTGATAAAGCCAATAATCCGACCTCTATTTCTACTTTTTCAAGACCTCTGAGCAAAAATTTCCTATAGTTTCTATTCCACTTTATTATTCCAAAGACAGCTTCCACATCTACGGGACGCTGACTTCGATATTTTTTCCCTCGTTCACTGGTAAGTCTTTTTCTTATTATTGATTTATAGTGATTTAGCCTTTCGTTTATCTCTATTATTCTGTCTGATTTGCTCTTGTTACAGATATCTCTCACTGGACAACCATTACAGTCTTCTGCCTTATATAATCGTTTTATCTGTCTAAACCCATTATTTGTAATCTTTATCTTCTCTTTGATAAAGTTCATTTGTTGACCCATTGGGCAGGTGTAACTATCGTTCTTCTCATTATATGGTAGATTCTCAGTTCTGTAAGGATTTTCCCTCCATTTTTTACTCTGTTCTTTATGGAAGTATTGGTATTTTACAAAAGCCTCTACATTATTGTTTCCCAGGTACTCATAGTTTTCTTCAGATCCATATCCCGAATCAGCAACAAGAGTATCAGGCATCTTGCCAAGGTTTTCTTTTAAAGATTCCATATGGGATGCAAGTGTAGTTGTGTCATTGGTAGTTTGATGAATGGTGTATCCTAAAATACACTGATTCTCGGTGCTTATCTGCCAGTTATAGCCGGGTTTTAGTTGGCCATTGAGCATATGATCCTCTTTCATCCTCATGAAGGTAGCATCAGGATCGGTTTTTGAATAACTGTTACGATTGCCTAATGTTTTTTCCTGCTGCTCATACTTTTTTAGATTTTCGGGCCAGTTCTTGCGGGCATAGTCAAGTTTCTGTTTTACTTTCTTATCTACATGCTTTCCCTTCAGTACCTTATCAATGTTTTCTATTGTTTTCAAAACCGATTCCTGATCAATTTTCTCAAAGCTATCAGGTTCATTATTCTCAAGCTCTTCCCTGGCGACAGATTCTGCGTAGCTCCATAGTTCATCCAGCTGTTTCTTTATCCTCTCCTTACCCTTACTTATGCTGCGTCCCCAGACAAAAGTGTAACGGTTGGCATTGGCCTCGATCTTGGTCCCATCAAGGTAAGCTTCCTTCAATGTTATTATTCCTTTCTCAAGGAACAACAGTACAACCTGACTAAACACCTCTTTTAAAACTCCTTTTAACCGGTCACTGCGAAAGCGATTGATTGTATTATGATCAGGATAACTCATTCCACTCAACCACATGAAGTATATATTCTGGGACACTGCCTGCTCTATCTTCCGGCTTGAGTACTGGTTGGTCAGATAGCCATAAACCAAGATCTTAAGCATAAGCCGTGGATGATAGCTCGAACAGCCTCCTCCATGATACTTCTTTATTAACGGATCTAAATCGAGGGTATCTATAACCTGATTTACAACTCTAACCGGGTGGTTGGGATCGATCATCTCTTCCAGTGAGGGAGGAAGAAGCAAAATTTGATTGGGACTGTAGTCTTTAAATACTACCTTTGATCTATTGTTTTGCATACCTCAAGTTACATAACCTGAGGTTTATGTAGGGGGGAGGCATCCCCCCTTTTTTCACTAGTTATCAACAATTTAAAACTTCTTTAGGCGCGTGGGCAAACCGGAAATGGCGTGAACTTCAGCCTTTTTTGGGAGCGTGAAGCCTAAGGCATTTTGCCAAAAAAGGCTGAAGTTATCATTTCCGGCGCCCTTTTTCTTTGGTTCGTTTCTTTTTGGACGAACAAAAAGAAATGAACAATATATAAAAAGAAGGTGTCCTTTTGAGACACCCTCAGTTAGCGGTAAATTCTAAACGAGTGCCAATTATTCAGCATGTTATTGTATCTTGGCTATATACTAAACCAACTAATTCCTGCTGTAAATATGAAAAGAGCTTATTTTATTCTGATCTTAATGCCAATGTTGTTTTCCTGTAAACCGACCGTAAACATTGAGAATGCCAAAAATGAAATTCTGCAAACTGAAAAGGCATTTGAAAAAATGGCATCTGAGAAAGGTCTTGCTGATGCATTTTATTATTTTGCATCTGAAAATGCTGTAATTCGAAGAGGAAATGACTCTCTCATCGTTGGTAAAGAAAACATAAAACACTTTTATGACAAAAATGCCAACCCTCGTGCAAAACTAACCTGGACACCTGATTTTATTGGTGTTTCAGATTGTGGAACACTTGGATATACTTATGGAAAATATGTCTATTCCACGCAAGACACTTCTGGTAAAACTATTGAACGTACAGGTATATTCCATACCGTCTGGAAAAAGCAAGACAATAACTGGAGGTTCGTCTGGGATTAGAAAGGCCATGCATGGTGTTTCTACGACACACGGTGTATTTGCGATGCATAACGGTTTTATGATTCACCCGATTTATATTCCGGTTATATTGGTTTTCACCAATTGTTATAATGGCATGAAAATGATCAGGCATAATCACGAATTCATCCAGGATAATATTCATATCCGGTATAGCTGTAGGGGAACCGGATGCTGTCAGCAGTTACCCGTCGACAGATCATACACATATGGTTCTTTTGTTTCATCGTGAGCTGATTAATAATTTGCCTTTCAGTCTGATTGTGGTATTATAAAAGGTCGCATTCTAATTATATTTTTATAACTTTATATACAGTTATTCTGCTTGTGATCTTTATGTTCCTTATAAAAAGTATAACAGATGGGTAAGAAAAACAATAAAAATGGCAGCATATCCCGGCGTAATTTTTTCAGATGGACTGCTGCAGGAATCGGTTCTTTTCTGACCATTATGATCGGGTATCCTCTTATCGAATCGCTGGCTTCCGGCTCAAAGGCCATGGTGAAAAAAGCTTTTAACAAACTTGGGCCGTTAAGCAACATACAGAATTCATTTAAGCCAGAATTGCAGCCCACCAAAATGAGCTTTTCAAAGACCGACCAGGATGCTTTTGTGACTACCCGGGAGCCTGTACAGGTATGGATAATTAAGAAATCAACTGATGACATTAAGGCCTTTTCACCCGTTTGCCCTCACCTGGGGTGCAGGTATAGCTGGGATGAGGAAAAGAAGCTTTTTATATGTCCCTGTCATAACAGCGTATTCACCATTGAAGGAAAGGTGTCTTCGGGTCCGGCACCCAGGGGACTTGATGAGTTGCCTGTTGAGATCAGGGATGAAAGCTTATACGTGGAGTATGAAAAATTCGAAGCAGGTATTCCTGACAAGATAATCATTGACTGATATTGTTATGGCACAAAAAACCGGAAGATGGTTAAAGGAAAGACTTCCTGTGGGAAGTATGATACGGGCTGTATTTGATGAGAAAATACCTGGAGGGGCAAGCTTTCTTTATACGATGGGAAGCGCGACACTGTTTGTTTTCAGCCTGCAGGTGCTGACAGGAATATGGCAACTTTTCTATTATGCACCTACTATTGACCATGCCTATGAGAGTCTCAGCTATTTGAGGATAAATGTTCCCTACGGATGGCTTATACACGGGATACATTACTGGGGGGCCAATATTATGGCCATACTGGTGGCGTTGCATATTATCAGGGTCTTTATATGGGGAGCATATAAAAAGCCCGGAGAGCTCACCTGGCTTATAGGTGTAATCCTGCTTTTCCTGGTTGCCGGATTAATCTTTACCGGAGCTGCACTCCCCTGGGATGAAACAGGTTACTGGGCTTCGGAAGTCGGGACCAGCATAGCGGGCACGATACCTGTTATCGGCGGATTTCTCGAGAGATTCTTCAGAGGTGGTTATTCCATGGGACAACTCACTCTCTCGAGATTTTTTACTATCCACACCGTTCTCATTCCTGCTCTTGCCATTGTTGTTATAGTGTTCCATTTACTGGCCTTCAGGCAGATCGGAAGCGTTGGTTCATGGAATGAAGCAAAGAGGAAAAAAACAGGCAATTTCTGGCCCGACCAGGTCGCGATAGATCTGATAGTCAGCGGCTTTGTTTTCGTGCTGATCGTGTGGCTATCGGCATTTCATCCTGCTCCGTTCAGCGGACCCGCAGATCCCTCCGATTCTGCCTTTCAACCCAAACCTGAATGGAATTTTCTGTTTTTATATCAGCTTCTTAAACTTTTCAAAGGACCCTTTGAGGTAGTTGGTACGGTAGGTATTCCGGTACTTATAATTATTATTTTAATAATTGTGCCGTTCCTCGACAGAAATAAGAGCCATAGTCCCCTGAAAAGATCAGGAATGATGACAGGCGGCTTGTTGTTTGTTGTCTTCGTGCTTGTCTATACCATTATCGGTTCCAGAAGCAACCCTGAAGAAATCCTTTCAAAACCTTTACCGGGTACAACTGAACATAAAGGTCCTGTGTCCTACGAGTTGTCACCATCGGCAGTGAGGGGCGAAACACTTTTTAAAACTTACGGCTGTATTGCCTGCCATATGATCGGCGGGGAGGGTGGTAAAGTTAGTCCTGATCTGACAAACGAATATGAGAACAACAGGTCAAAGGCATGGCTTATTGTTCAGATTACCAACTCAAAGGCACATTTCCCCACCTCCATAATGCCCAATTACACTATGCTCCTGGAAGAACAGTTGAATGACCTGGTTGAATACCTGAATACGCCACACAGGCCCGCTACAAAAAGTGATACAACCAGGGCCCAGGCTGTAACAGGAAAGATATCGGCTGACAGCATCAGGATAGCGCAGGAGGAAGACACCAGAATGAAGCTCAATCAATTAGGCGATCCGGGTGAAGCAGCCTCAATCATAGGTAATGTGGTGGTGGGACAGAAGTTATATACAGTGAACTGCGCCACATGCCATGGCATAAACGGAGCTGAAGGCGAACCTAACTATGGGTCACGGTTTGGCCGCGTTCCGGTACTGGATCCGATAAACAGGGCTTTGTTCAGCAGATCTCCTGTGCAGTTTGCAGAAAACATCGACAGGTTTATACAGCATGGCTCTGTAAAGACCGTTCCAGCTGCATCTCTTACCATGTTTGATTATGGCGATTCCTACACCCTGACACAGCCACAAATTGCCAACATTGAAGCCTATATCCTCAGTATAAATCACATTAACAGGGCTGAAATTGATTCACCCGATTCTGCAGGAATATTTTTCTATGTAACCTTTTTTATCTACGCAGTTGTTGTTTTGTTGATCATTATCTTCTGGCAGAAGGCAAAAAAGAAAAAATCCCGGGACAGTAAGATATAAATACGGATTAAATTAATTGTTTCCCTTTATCAGGTCCTTGCCGTCCTCGGCAGTTGCCACCCCATAATTATTACCCCATGCATGTAATATGTAATTGACTACCTCCACAGCATCATCAATGTTTTTTACCTGTCCGGGCATAGGTGTGAAGTACTGAGTGCCGTTGACGGTCAGGTTTTCATTTGATCCCCGGAGAACCTGTTCCAGCAACTTTTTCTTAGTGGCTGTTTTTAGGAAATCAGACCCTTTAAGAGGAGGGAAAACTCCCTGGATGCCCATGCCGTTGGGTTGATGGCATCTAAAGCATAGCTGGTTATAGATCCTGGCACCTTTCTGGTATTTTGAAGCCTGCAGTTCAGGTGTGATTACAACGGGGCCCGTATCTCCAGAAGCTTTCTTTTCCGGAAGATGTGCATAAACATTTAATGCAAAGAATGTTATACCGGCAAACAGAGATATTAAAACAAGTTTTTTCATAATGGTAATATACTGGTTAATGATTGCAAATCCGGGTTTTTGTGACTAAAATTTTAAACAATAACTGTTATGCATCAGCACACTTTAAAACTAACAACTTACCTGTGGTCTTTGTTCTGAATCCCCGATGCAATTATTTACGATCAGAATAAGACCCAGAACTGCAAATACAAGGTATTGTTATATGAGGCATTTCTTCCGGAACCGTCGTAGTTTGCCGATGATCCGTTAAATTTACCATATGCAGTGTATTGTAACGATATCTTCGTGTTTTCCCATGGCAGGTAATCTAACTGTGCCAAAAAACCACTGCTGTTCGGAGAAGGCAGCCTGTATCCGTATAAAATGATATCGGAGGAACCTGAATAATCAATATATCCCAGAGTAAAGTTTATTCTCTGCCGTAGGAAGAGACTTGCATCGAAGCTGAACTTATTAAGATGGTTCGTTAAGTTTTCGCTTCCACTATCATTATATGTCGCATCAAGGGTTTGTTTTTCATTTATGAATGATGAGTGAAGAGTGAGCTGGCTGTTGGTAAACTGGTATTTAAACTGAAGGTCAAGCCCAATATCAGTATATTTATCTGTATTACCTGAGATCCCTGAAGGATATAGCTGAACAGCCATGCCATATGTTCCGGCTTCAATGTACGATTTGGTCCATTGATGCTCAACAGCCGCTCTCCAGTAAGGCGCTATTCCCTTCAGTGCACCCGATACCGTGTTGTCTGGGGGCATTGACGCGCCAAGCTGGGCTGTCCGGTATCCTGTCAGCTCCAGGTAAACCAAGTTATTTATCATTGTAAATGCTCCCAGTCCTGCAACCGTTCCCCCGAGATTTTCTATTATCGTTCCGGCATCAGGTGTTAATGCAGCACCAGAACCTGAATATGGATAGCCCCAGGCGGGTGTCGAGTTCCAGAGATCCTGAACTGTTGGATTGTTATTTAAAGTGATTCCGTACACTAATGGTATTTTCCCATTCGCTGTATTGGAATAACGGATATCGGTATTATCCATGCCAAGGGTTCCCGATCCGTCGTCGAGTGTAAGTTGAACAAAAGCTCCGAGGTGTGGTGATATCTGACCTGCATAAAATAAGCTGATCTGCTGCGGAAACTCCACATCATTATTCTGTGTGCCGGGAATTGTCTTTGCCACATTCGTATAACCTGCCTGAAACATTGCGGCCAGCGGTGCAATCTTAAGCAGATTCAGAGAGGTTCTATGTTCTTTTGACTCTTTTTTTGGTTCCATCTGTGTTATGGTACTGATATTGGTCATCGTATAGCCATTCAGCTTAAACTGTCTGCCGAAGTAATTAAGTTCGGGAAATACATTATGGCAGGCTTTGCATGATAATCCTGTCTGACGCGCAAAACTTGGGACTGCATAGGTAGTGCCTGAATTCGCGGCCAGAAACAGGGCAAATACTAATCCTCCAACCATGGTAAGTGTTCTACCCTTGCAAAGAGGTGCCTTTACATTCAGAGAGTTTGTTTTCATGGCAATTGTTTTAAGTTGATAAAAATGAACCGGCATATGAATGATAACTCAAAATTATGCATATTAATAAACAATGTCAAGGCAAAGGACCCTTTAAGGAGATTATTTCATCACTGTTCGGACCCCTTCCTGTCCCGATAGTTTTCGGGAGCTATCAGGACCCTCCAGGGTGTAATACTTCAGTATTTAGGTACAAATTTATTCTGTTTTATGAAGCTTTTTACCTCACTTTCATTTTCCCCCAAGGGAGAAAGGGCTCCCTCGACAGGCTGGCTCCTTCGCTAGAGGGTGTCTCATATCATAAATGAGACGGCTTTTTTATTTGAGATTTTTATGGTGATCATAAAGACTTATGATTTTAATGAGATTTCTGCATGGATTTCTAAAAAGGCAAGGATTTTCTTCTAATTCCTTGCAGCTATTTTGCTTAAGTTATGTGATAAAGCCAATAATCCGACCTCTATTTCTACTTTTTCAAGACCTCTGAGCAAAAATTTCCTTGGGAGGCACCCCCCTTTTTTTCACTAGTTATCAACAATTTAAAACTTCTTTAGGCGCGTGGGCAAACCGGAAATGGCGTGAACTTCAGCCTTTTTTGGGAGCGTGAAGCCTAAGGCATTTTGCAAAAAAAGGCTGAAGTTATCATTTCCGGCGCCCTTTTTCTTTGGTTCGTTTCTTTTTGGACGAACAAAAAGAAATGAACAATATATAAAAAGAAGGTGTCCTTTTGAGACACCCTCCTTAACGCTCGGCCCTCCCCTTGGGGGAAGGCCAGGAAGGGGGTTGTTATGAACTTTAAAAGTCACAAAAATATTATAAATTTTAAACGTTACCATAACTAGGAAGTATTACACAGGGGAGGGGAATCAGAAACATCTGATCTTATTAATTCTTATCTTTAAACCCGGAAAGAATAATATTCAAAAATACCTTTATATGAAAAGAGTAATATTTGTTTTCTTCGTCATTGCAATTGTAAGTCTTTCATTCTCCGGGGAAAAGGAAAAAACTTTCTGCAATCCCATGAACCTGAATTACAGGTTTCAGAAGACTATCGGGAAATCTTACAGGGAAGCCGCAGATCCAACCATGAGCATGTACAGGGATAACTATTTTCTATATGCCTCTCATAGCGGAGGCTACTGGTATTCTGATGATCTGCTGAACTGGACTTTTGTTCCTGTGAAGACGCTTCCTATAGAAGATTATGCCCCGGATGTGATCACGATTAACGACACAACCTTCTATATTGCTTCATCAATTGCAAAGAAGCCCATTTATTATACTACCAACCCTTTTAAAGACGACTGGAAACCTATGACCAAACCTTTGCCTTTTGCGGTTTGGGATCCACATCTTTTCAGGGACGATGACGGGAAGGTGTATCTTTACTGGGGATGCTCCGATAATGATTCCAACCCGATCCGTGTTGTTCAGCTCGACTCAAAAATGCAGCCTGTTACAGAACCAAAAGTTCTTATACTGCATAATCCAAAATTATACGGATGGGAAAATCCGGGCGAATTTAACCAGATTGATAAAAATGGTTATAATGAAGGTGCATGGATAAATAAATTCAATAACCGCTATTATCTTCAATATGCATCACCCGGAACGGAATTCAGGACCTACGCTGATGGTGTCTATACCTCCGATTCACCCATGGGTCCTTTCAGGTATGAAACGTACAGCCCTTTCTCCTATAAACCGGGTGGCTTTATCAGAGGGGCCGGTCACAGTTCCACCTTTCAGGATAAATACGGCAACTTTTGGCACATATCCTCCATGGTAATTTCCGTGAGACATATGTTTGAACGCCGGCTGGGACTGTTCCCTGCAAGCTTTGATAAAGACGGAGTGTTACGGACTTATACCGCCTTTGGCGATTATCCCACAATAATGCCGGACCATAAGGTTGATTTTGATAAGGAAAGCCTTTTCAGGGGATGGATGCTTTTATCGTACAACAAAAATGCCACAGCATCTTCATCTATGGTGCAATATCCTGTGAAAAATGCTTTCGACGAAAACATAAAGACCTGGTGGTCGGCTAATACAGGAAGTGAAGGAGAATGGTTAAGCGTGGATCTGAATGATAAGGTTACCGTTAATGCTATACAGGTAAATTTTGCCGATAACGAGGCAAAACTCGGTCCCGACAGCAGGAATCTCCGGTATTGCTACAGGATACTCGCCTCAGATGACCAGAAGACATGGCAGACAATTGTTGATAAAAGTAAAAATACAAAGGATGCATGTCATGATTATATTGAGCTCGAAAAACCTGTGATGGCAAAGTATATTAAAATTGAAAATGTTAAAGTGCCGGATGGAAAGTTTTCCATTTATGATCTGAGAATATTCGGAATAAAAGCAGGAAAGAATCCCAATGAGGTTACCGGATTTAAAGTGGAACGTAATGAATCTGATACCAGGCGGGCAATTGTAAGATGGACCAACGATGGCAGTGCGACTGGTTATGTAGTGAACTATGGCACTGATATGGGGAAATTATACAACCCGTTTATGGTATATAATGCAGATTCTCTTATGCTTACAGGGTTAAATAAGGATGTGACCTATTATTTCAGTATTGATGCCTTTAATGAATCGGGCATTACGCACGGCACAAAGGTGGAGAAGGAGTGAGGAGTGAGGAGTGAGGAGTGAGGAGTGAGGAGTGAGGAGTGAGGAGTGAGGAGTGAGGAGTGAGGAGTGAGGTGTGAGGTGTGAGGAGTGAGGAAAGAGATTAGAGACTAAGAGGCAAGAGCGTCAGTGAATTACTCAGTGAAACTCCGTATAAGCTTCGGGTAACTTCGTGGTTAAACCTACAGGCAATACCGCGTACTGAACTGCAGGCGCCGCATGGCAATCAGTATGGGAGCCCGATCCTAATAGTATTCCCAGTATGTTATGTCTGTCCGGAGAGGAAGATTGTTCTCTTTGGCATACAGATTTCTGACAGTAAGGACGTCCTTTTCCCATTTTCCTAACGGGTAATGTATCTCACGGTAGATCAGATAACTCAGGTCTGTTGTTCTGCCTGGCAGATGATCTTTGACATCATCGGCCTGAAATAAAAATTTACGACCGTTAGCCTCTGTCACAACAGGGTACCATTGCTGGTACCATAAATTTGTAAGCGATCCAAAAACCTCAGTGCGCCCCTGCCAGGTTACCCTCACCTGGTCAAGGGCCCTGTCAATAAAGGATATCGCAGCAGGAGGATTCGTTGAGGCCAAAATTGCTGATTGCTTTAATAAGCTGTCGATGTGTTGCAGATCAAGCAGGAAATTTAAATTCTGGCGGCAGAGCATTGCGATGGAATGAAAAACCTGCAAATTATATATCTGATGACCGTCATTTTGGATATTGTTTTTTAATAAGCTGTCAAGTTCATCATTCTCTGTTAAAAATTTTTGCGCAGACTGAAGGCGCAAGGAATTGTCGGCACTCCAGTCTTTATCCAACGAAAGATCTTTTGCAGACGGGACGGGTAAGTCCGGCAGGGTCCAATCCGTGGCAGGTTCAGGTATCTTGTAAATACCCTCCGAATTACCAACGATTGGTGTCCTCAATGTTGATGGTTCACGGTCCCAGCTGATGGTCCAGAACTGGGCCTGCCTGCTTAACAGCTGGTAAACCCGGTCCATTTTATATGATCCCGGCCCGTAAAAGGAGTTAAGAAAACGGTCCGTCAGTTCCTGTGCTGTCTGTGGTTGGGTATTCCATCCGGCTGCAGTACCTGCAACATATCCCAGCCAGAATGTCTCAGGGTTAAGCCCTGCATCGCTCCAGGCAGCTACTATTACTCCCATGATGTCCTGTTTTCCGCCGGCAACATCGGTGAAGATCTCATTTAACAGGCCTTCAACACGGCCTTTAGGTGTTTCCTGTTGTTGTGGCTTATCGTCTGAAGTGACCATTTCATTCGCGCTCAGCGGGTAATAGTCCGGGAACAATGGTTCTTCACCCTGTGTTGAGGTGTAAATAAGCTGGCGAATTCCCTGCTGTTTAAACGCCGGAGCCCATTTTTCGTTGTATTCCCCGTTTACCAGATAAGCTGGCAATGAACTTATATCAGTCAGGGTCAGGGGAAACTCTCCCCAGAAAATAACTGTGCGTCCTTTATCATGCAGTTTATCTGAGATCTTTGTGATAAAATCAGCCAGCAATTTCCCGTTCCCTCCCAGGGCCCTGGCAGCCTTCTTTTCGCCTTCTGTTTTCCCTACATAGTAAGGCTCGTCTGTTGAAAGAAAGATATATTTTCCCCCTTTATTTGCGTCCATCAGGTCATTGAACATACCTGAGATGAGCTTATAAGTACCCCGACTGGTAACGCTGAGCTCATAGTTTGAATTGGGCATAGCCCGCAGGCTGGCATATTCAGGGTGTTTTAGAATAAATGAAACATGCGCCGGCGCATCTAAATACGGTATCAGCTCTATAAAATGATCCTTTGCATAATCAGTCAGTTCCTGGTATTCAGCCGGTGTAAAGGCATATGGCTCAACGATGGGTTTTGCACTTGCAAACTGAAAATGGCCTTCGAGTTTCAGTGCTATTGCATTTATCTTATAATAAGCTGCCTGTCTTATTACTCGCTTAAATGTCTCCATCCTCTCAAGGTGGTGGGCACAATCCTGGTAAATAATTCTCAGTTCCAGATCGGGCCAGTCACTGATCTCTCCTTCCGGCAGGAGGACCTTACCGTTCTCAGTCCTTAAAAGTTGAAGAAGGGTCTGTATGCCATAGAACAGACCTGCAGGTGCATTAGCCTCTATAGTAATCTCAGAGGCATCCATTTTTATACGGTAAGCCTGGTCCCTTAATGAGGAATTTGTCGAGTCACCATCCGGTAATGTTACGGAGCCTGGTCTGACGGTCAGCCGGATAGCGGGATGTTTATTCTTATTTGTCCCCGGGCTTATTATTAAATTGCCCTGTTCTTTAAAGCCTGTTATAAGGCTTTGGACAGTTGGATCATCTTTCGAAATACTTCCCGGTTCCAGTACCCAGCTGTCATTCAGCTGGAAGATTCTGCCTGAAAAGGATATCTTCTGCGGAACAGGTATTAAGCTCATTGCTGCATCAGCAGCTGACCCAGGGGAATTCACGGTTTTCTGTGAACAACCCTGGAAAGCTGTCAGTATTGCAAAAAGAAATAATATTATAAAAGATAAATACAGGTAACGTTTTCCTCTATTCTGCCCTGGTTTGTTTTTGAGTGAGTTCATGCTAATATCTTTACTCAAATTTACACCAAAAACATGTATCCGGCAACCGCAATGCAGACTGTCAAATCCTGGAACCATCTTACCGTCAAACCGTACCGCTATAGACTACTACCTGCTGCCTACTATCCTACTTCCTATGCCGCAGGACGTTCTATCGGGAAAATATCTACTTCCGCTATTTTTGTCCTCCGGATAATCTTAATTTTAGTGATTTTGAATATCAGATTGCTGCCGGTGAGGTGTTTTGTGAGATCGACACTGTTAGTAATTGGATCACCGTCAAACTCGATAATTATATCTCCTTCCTGGAGTTTCGCCCTTTCAGCCGGTGATGATTTTTCAAGTCCGATGACCATTAATCCCTTTTTTGAGTTCAGCTTATAAAAGTTCCTTATCCTTGGATGGATCTCAATTTCATGGATCATTAATCCCAGGTAGGCTTTTATTACCTTATGGTCCCTGATCAGGTATTTTGCAATTTCTTTGGCTGTATCGATGCCTATAGAAAAGCTTAATCCCTGGGCGCTTGGAATTATTGCAGTATTGATACCGATCACTTCACCTCCGGTGTCTATCATCGGACCTCCTGAATTACCAGGATTCATCGCTGCATCGGATTGAAGGATATTATCGATCAAATGGCCATCCGGCGTGCGCATGGTTCGTCCCACACCGCTTAACACCCCCACCGATACCGAATGCTGATACCCTAACGGGTTACCGATAACTATCACCAGCTGTCCTATTTTCAGGTCGCTTGAGACACCCAGCTTTGCCGGAGTATAACCGGTACCAAATATTTTAATGATTGCAATATCCGTATCTTTGTCAATACCCGTCACTTCACCTGTAAATTCATCCCCGTCGAGCAGAGTGACATTTATCCTGCTGGCATTTTCTATTACATGAGCATTTGTCAGGATAAACCCGTCACTTGAAAAGACAAACCCCGAACCTGAACCGGAAATCATTTCCTTGCCTCTGAAAAGTTCATATTTATCAATCTTGACGACAGCATTTTTGACTTTGTCAACAGCTGTTACGATTATATCAGATAAAACATCCATAATACCTCCCGTGTTAAAAACATCCATATAACAATTAACAATATTGAAGCCAAATGTTAAATGAGATAATTTTATCTTAATTATACAGTCATATTGGCGGACATGGATAAAGAAATGACATAATGGCGACTGGTTTGTTTGGGGAGGAAGTTTTTTTACTATTGCTTTTCGATTTTATTCTGAACCATCCGGTTTTGGTACGGGTTTAAGGTACTTGCAAGACCAATAAGTGTTTTCATTTATAGTACGTTTTTATTGAGGGCTTTAACCATATGTTCATAATTATGCTGACGAAATTATATTAATTATAAAATGTTTTGAATTTCCTGAAGGTACTGAAGAAGTTATTTTACGGGTAAACCTTCCACTTCTTCAGTAAATATTCCGCCATCAGCACATCGTAAAAATTATATCGGGCAAATCCCTGTATCGGGCCACCCCGGTCATTATATAACTTTTGTACGGCTGCAATAATTACAGGATCATTATCATTGATGGCATCAATGCTGTTCAGGGCAAAATTCCGGGCAGTCATATTATACGATATTGTATCCTTCAGCAAGTTCCTATATGCCAGTCTTGCAGTTTCTTTTTCACCTAAGCCATATAATGCTTCGGCAGCAAGTGTGGCCACCGATCCTGACTTATCATAGGCTGCCACCTCTAATGCAGGGACTGCCTTTTTTGCCGCATCTTTCAGTATCAGTATGCCTGTCGTTCCCCAGTATCGTATAGCGCTGTTATCACTCTTCAGAAAACCAATAAATGTATCCAGGGCTTTTGGCCTCCCCAGAGTAGCCAGGTCGGAAGCTTTCATCAGTTCTTCAAACGGACATGCAGCCGATCGCATATAATCGTACATTGACTTATCTCCTGCAAAAACACTATATTCTGTTTCCGGAATCAGTCCGACGTCTCTGGTTTTTCTCATCCAGTCTGTTTCGGCTTTTCGCATTCTTTCCAGCACTGCTTTATAGGCAGGATCACCGGCCAGGTTATTGACCTCCCATGGATCCTTCTCCGTATCGTATAGTTCTTCAACAGGTTTTGGCTGAAAATCCCTGCTCTGTACCGCATTTGTTTTACCTTCTTTATAAGCGTCCTCCCATGATTGTGCAGAAGGAGCCAGAAACATGTAACTGACATGCTGCATCGTAATTCTGAATGGCATATAATTTCTTATATAACGATATTCCTTGTCTCTTACTGCCCTTACCAGGTCATAACGCTCATCCATACGCTGGCGCGACATAAAGGTATATTGCGGATCTTTTGTTTTCTGGCTCCCCAGGAAGGCGTCTCCCTGCATGTAATCGGGGATTGGAACTCCGGCAATGCTAAGAAGCGTTGGGGCCAGGTCGACAAAATTGATGATCCGGTCAACTTTATCACCGGGTTTTTTTGCCGGGAACAGGTATTTATATTTCTCAGGTATCCTGATGATAAAAGGGATCTGCGTTCCGGTCTCATATACAAAACGTTTGCTTCTTGCCAGAATTCCTCCGTTGTCACCATAATACATTACAATGGTATTGTCAGCAAGCCCGCTCTCAGCAAGCTCTTTTAACAAAGCTCCCACCCACCTGTCCATATCTTCAATCTTATCATAATATTGAGCCCAGTCGTGCCTCATCTCAGGCGTGTCGGGATGATAGGGTGGCAAAACGACTTTTGCAGGGTCGTGCCTCAGCTTCTCAATGGGTATAGACTGCTGAATACAACTTTCGTGACTTATCATGGAGTTGAAGACTGCAAAAAATGGTTTTCCCGTGGGGCGGTTCCTGTAATGTGCCTTACTGCTGCTTTCATCCCAAATGGCATTAGGATCTATGCTATCGGTATTGTAATCGGTTTTGGAATTATTGGTGCAATAATAACCTGATTTACGCAAATACCCGGCATATGTATGCACTTTAGCCGACAATGCATAATTACTCCTCATGTTTTCGTTACCATTCGAAGAAGCGTATGCACCTGTAATAATTGTATTCCTCGATGGAGATGAAACTGCGTTGGTACAATAAGCATGAGTATACAGAAATCCTTCGCCGGCTAATTTATCAATATTCGGGGTAGTGGCAAACGAGTTACCGTAACAACCAGTAAAATAAGCACTGTTATCCTCGCTTACTATCCATAAAATATTTGGTTTTTCATCAGGAACCTGCGCCTTACAGTAAGGAGCTGTCAAACCACTTACCATAGCCAGTCCGATTACGGAGAAGTGTGTGTGAGATTTTATATTCATTACATTCTTTTTAAGATATTTATTTTACAATAATTTCTTTTCTCCTTACTTCTTACTTCTCACTCCTCACTCCTCACTCCTCACTCCTCACATACCCTGTTATATACTTCCACAACGATCAAAAAGTTCTTAAACTTCAGGAGGTCAGGATTTTTTCCTGTTTCCTTGTCAATTTCGGGACAATCGCCAAATAACGATTTGAACATGGCTTCATAATTGTCCTTTTCCACTTTTATATAAGGTTCGTTGTTTTTACTTACAAAGTAGCTGGAGAACCGGCTTTTTCCATTAATTATCGTGTAATCTGTCCTGTAAGTAGGTCCGATTGCTAATCCCTCATCACTTGACCAGGTGAATCCTATCCCATCTATCCTGGTTTTTTCTGTAACCTTTGAAGAAGACATTCCAATGGCGCTTCTGTTTTGATATACAGTTATTTTTCCATTAACAAGCCTGTTCATAAAAACCGGCACTCCTTTCTTAAATGAAGGGAGGCTTACATAATGCTCCATTTGTTCTGATACCGGAATGGAGCTCTTCCCGAGCCACATTTCCATTTTGGAACCGAAGCCCTGTATTTCACCGGCCTTAAGTATTTTTGTTGCTCCGTTTTCAGCAATGAATTTTATCTCTACAGGATTGTTTTCAACATATTTGAGAGTCCATCTGAGCTTACCGTAGACGGTATCACCCATGCTCAGCACTGCATAACCGGTCACAGGAACAACAGGAGCCATACCCGGGGTGTATTCTTCAACCTGGGCCTTTAAATTTGAAGATAAGATGATTGTAACTGTCAGAATAATGATCAGCTTGGAAATGCCAATAAATGGTTTCATGTTGTATAGTATAATCTAAATAAAGTTATGAAAATTAATTGTATTAAGAGATTTGAATATTAAATTGTTACTACATTCAACACTTAATTAATTTCAGCAATGAATAAGCTTCTTATTCTCTCAACAACCCTTATTACCCTGGCGCTTGTTTTCTATTCAACGGGCATATGGTCGGAACGGTTATCAAAATACCTGAAGGCGTGGCATGTTGCATTCTTCTGGACAGGATTCATGTTTGATGTTGCAGGCACCTGGGCTATGAGCAGGCTTTCGGAGGGTCCGTTTAATCTCCTTGATCTTCATACCCTCACAGGTCAGATTGCTATCTGGCTTATGCTCATTCATGCAATTTGGGCAACTTATGTTGTAATAAAAGGAAAAGAAAATTTGCGAAAAAAATTCCACAGGTACAGTTTAATCGTATGGCTGATATGGCTAATCCCTTATTTTGGAGGGATGATAATGGGTATGACCAGGTAACCAGGCAACTGGGTGAGGGGGAGAAACGGTATCAGGCATTTAACCTATCAGGGATTGCTGTAAAATGTATATGATCAACCCGGCGAAAAAACCTGCCAGAGCCAGAAGGCTGATTTTTTTCATATACCAGAAAAAATTAACCTTTTCTATGCCCATAACTGCCACACCTGCAGCTGAACCGATTATGATAGTGCTTCCACCCGTTCCTGCTGAGAGAGCAAGGAATTCCCAGAAAACATGATCCGGCGGGAACATTTCCAGGCTGAACATCCCCTGCGCGGCAGCTACCAACGGGACATTGTCAATAATTCCGGAAAAAAGACCCATTATTGTGCCAATTACATATACATTATCAACATATTTAACAGTATACTGTGCCAGATGTGCCAGGATACCAAAAGATTGAAGGGCTGATACGGCCAGGAGAATCCCCAGGAAGAACAGTATGCTCGAGGTGTCGATTTTTTTTAATGCCCTGGTAACAGAGTAATGATATCTTTCTTCGGCATGTTTTCCCAGGTGTATTATACTGCTGACAACCCATATGATGCCAAGGGCAAGTAACATTCCCATAAAAGGCGGCATATGTGTTATGGTTTTGAATACCGGCACAAAAATAAGTAAACCTATTCCGGTAAAAAAAATGATTTTACTCTCAGCCGGGAGTCCGCTGTTATTATCTTCAGGCACTTCAATTTTTTGATTCCTGAACTTATACATCATTATTAATAAAGGAACAGCTGCCACCACTAAACTGGGCAATATGGTTTTGATAATAATATTGTACGCGGTTACCTGGCCACCGATCCAGAGCATTGTTGTTGTAACATCCCCTAGCGGAGACCATGCTCCTCCTGCATTTGCAGCTATAATGACCATCGAAACAAACCATAAACGATCATCCCTTTTGGTTAACAGTTTGGCACAGAGAGAGCTCATAACAATTGATGTGGTCAGGTTATCGAGGATGGCCGAAACGAAGAATGTCATTAATGTTATGATGACAAATAATTTTGGTTTTGACCTGGTGAGCATTGAATCAGTTATAAGCCTGAAGCCCTGGTGAGAGTCCACAACTTCCACAATGGTCATGGCACCCATCAGGAAAAACAATATGGCGGCAATTTCTCCCAGGTGGTGTATCAGTTCACCTTCAGATTTATCAAGCAAGGGCTCGGAGTAAAAATAAAGCAGCCAGCAAAGCACACCTGTTAAAAGGGCTGAGGCGGCTTTGTCAACTTTTAAATTATGCTCGGCAGCTATAGCAATATAGCCCAGTACGAAGATTACAATCACTGATATTGTCATGACCTTTATTTTAAGGTAAAACATAAAGATGGAAACAAGTTAACACTTTTTTCTCATTATCTAAAGGAGTGGGGGGAAGAGAAGACGACTAAGAGACTGAAGGATTAAGAAACTTAGAGATAAGAACCTCAGAGCATTACTACATAAGACTTACGTTTCAACTTCATATGGGGCTGTCGAAAAAGTCCTTAGTGCGACTTTGTGTATACCTTCGTGGCCTTTGTGGTAAAATATAATTCATTGAACCACAAAGGATCACAAAGTACATCACTAAGGAACACGAAGTAGTAAAGCAAAAAAACTAACTTTTTCAACAGCCCCTCATAGTTAAAAAAACCCTCCTTTAAACCACCGGACCCTGATGCCGATCGCCTGTTCCCCGATGAAAATAATGTAGAAAGTGGGTAAATGAATCAGAACAATCAGGCTCATCAGGTGTTACAACTTATGTAATTTTAAAAATTAATAAATATGGGCGGAATGTATCATTATTGGGGTATGGGATGGAGCTGGATATTAGGTCTGGCAGTCATTGTAGTCGTTATCTGGTTAGTAGTAAGATCGACAAACCGTAACAGCGGTTACAAAGATGTTGGAAGATCTGCTCTGGATATATTAAATGAGAGGTATGCCAGGGGTGAGATAAGCAAAGAGGAATTTGCGGAGAAAAAGAAAGACATCCAGGGATAATCAGTTGGTTTCGGGCCGTTTCTACTTCTTATCAGGATTCGGGATGATGCAGATAAATTCAAAATCTTCATTAAAGGGATTTTTGAACTGATGCATCTCATTTGGTTTGATGAAAAGACTTTGACCCTTTTTGATCTCATGTTCATTACCGTTTTCATCAACGGCAATCCCCTTGTTTCTTTCAACTTTGACTACATGTTCATAATTGTGCTGATGATAAGGTGTATTCCCCCCCGGTGCAACAAAGAAATGCCTCATTATAATATTTTCTGATTTGTCCTTCGGGCCAATGAGAATTTTCATTTTCACATTTTTAGCACCTTCCATTTCTACTTCGGCAGCTAAGATCTCTTCATTGTTATTTATTTTCATGATATTATCTGTTTAAACAAAAATCAAAATTATAAAAAGAATCGGGTTCTGCGAAATTTTAAAATTTATAGAGGAAAAAAGGGGTACCCTGTTATTAATTTTAAGTAACTTAACTGGCTAATCTTTAATATCATGAAATGGCAGAATGATTTTGGTAAACTAAACCTTGCATTGGCCCGGATATGACGGGGATATTGCAGGCATGAAAAGAGTATTGGAGATATTCAGACCACGTTTTATGGTCGGTGTAAAAATATCTCAGAAAGACTTCAATCTTTTATTAGGCTTAACCGGTCTGGAATTTCTTTCAGCATCTTTAACTGATTCGGTAATCACAAAACCTTTACCGGCAATGCCTTGAGCGACCTGCCTGACATAAGACGGATAAATTTGTTCTGGTCTATGCTGAATTTTTAAATGCCCCGTGGTGGGCCTGGTGAACCCTGAAAATATGCGTTGTTGTGTCCTTATCTTACTGACCGGTAACCACCCGGGACCCCGTTCTTTGAGAGCACAATCTGCCATAACTGGTTACCGATGCCAGTTCTGAAAGCTCCTGCGGCTGAGAGCAGAAAATATTTCCACATTCTGAAGAAACGCTCTGAATAGTTGTTTTTTATCTTGTCCCAGTTCCTTACGAAATTTTCATGCCACGCCATAAGAGTCTTATCATAGTCTGTTCCGAAGTTGTGCCAGTCTTCCATCACGAAAAGCTTTTCGAAAGCTTTACCCAGTTGTGCCACTGAAGGCAGCATGCCGTTCGGGAAAATATATTTATCCGTCCAGGGATCGATAGATTTTTCGGATTTTATATTTCCGATTGTGTGAAGGAGGAATAAGCCATCATCATTCAGGCATTTAGCGGCAATTTCAAAAAATGTCCGGTAATTCTTATAACCTACATGTTCAATCATTCCGACACTTACTATCCTGTCAAACTTTTCGTCCAGGTCGCGGTAATCCATCAGCCGGAACTCAACAGGAAGACCTTCACAAAGTTTCCTTCCAAGCCCGACCTGTTCTTTTGAAACAGTTATTCCTACAACTTCAGCTTTGTATTTCTCTGCAGCATATTTCCCAAATGCACCCCATCCACAGCCAATGTCAAGAATGCGCATTCCGGCTGCAAGATGGATTTTACGGCAGATTAATTCAAGTTTATCTTCCTGGGCTTTTTCCAGGTTGTCAGCATCTTTCCAGTATGCACAGCTGTAATTCATTCGCCTGTCAAGCATATTTCTGAAGAGATCATTTCCCATGTCATAATGTTTTTCTCCTATGATAAATGCTCTGCGTTCAGATTGCATGTTAAAGAGCCTGGCAGAAAAGATTTTCAATATAACAGATAACTTCAGCTGTACTTTTTCATTGAGACGGGCTTTCATAATTTTGTAGACCAGTTCATCAACTTTACCGGCATCCCACCAGCTATCCATATAGGATTCACCGATGCCCAGTTCGCCTTCAGTAAGTACCCTCCTGTAAAACTTATCATTTTTAACAGTGATATCCCACGGTTTGGAGCCATTTAATTCAACCCCGGCAAGTGCCAGCATATCCTGAACTGTTTTCTTATATTTATCGGAATTTGCACCCATTTCAACAATCTGAAAAGTACATATGCAAAGTTACATCAATTAACACTCTGAAGTCAAATTTGTTTGCACATTGATAACCTTTTTGAGGTACCGGTTCTTTTTACAGGTGTGGTACAGAATTGGCAAGTCCCGGTCAAAGACCCTTTAGGGGGGTAAGTTTTAACGGGAGGGGGCCTACCCGATTTTCACTGAAGTCATGGTCAATGACCCTGCCACAGGTTTATCGTTGAAGACAATAATTCCGTCATTTTCTTCCTTCAATGCAAGTGCATACAGCAAGGGAAGAAAATGTTCAGGAGTGGGAACAGCCAGGTTAAATGCCCTTCCCTGCAATTTATAATCTATAAGCGCTTGATGATCATCCGAAAGGATAAATTTCTTCATTTTTTCATTCGCCTCGATAGCCCAGTCATAACCATACCCCAATTCGTCGATCTTTTCCCAACTGGCCATACCAAGGTTATGAACCATATTACCGCTTCCAATTATCAGAACGCCCTTTTTCCGGAGGGGCGCAAGCTCTTTTGCCAGGTCGTAATGATACTGAGACGGCTTGAAATAATCCAGGCTGAGCTGAATAACCGGGATATCTGCCCGGGGATAGAGATGTTTTACCACGGTCCAGCAACCGTGATCAAGCCCCCATGTATTATCAGGTTCTACCACTGTTTTTCTGATAATGCTTATAGTCTCTGTGGCCAGGGCAGGACTTCCCGGGGCCGGGTAGTGAACCTCATATAATTCCCTCGGGAATCCACCAAAGTCGTGAATGGTCCTTGGTTTTTCCATCGCAGTAACTAACGTTCCCTGTGTTTCCCAGTGTGCTGATATACACAAAATTGCCTCGGGTATCGGAAGAGTTCTTGATATATTTTGCCATCCTGTAACGAACTCATTTTCTTCAATGGCATTCATCGGGCTCCCGTGTCCCAGGAATAATACAGGCATTTTCTTTTTGCTGTCATGTTTTTCATTCCCCATATTGCTTTCGTTCATTTTCATTGTCACACTATTTAAAGATATGATTGAGATATTATACACAATCCATAAAACAAAATATAGAAGGTCTTGTTCTTCGAAAGCAAAGTTACATAATCGAGCAGCATTTGATAGGTTGAGAGGGGAGAAGGGTGACCATGAGACAGGAACTCTGCTGCCCTGTGTCTGACCATGTGCCACTCCGTGATTAAATTCCATGTCACCAGCGGTTAAATAAATGCTAAACAAAGAAACCAAAATTGACTATCTTTACGTTTACCGTAATATTCCACTTACAAATAACTCAGTCTGATGAAGCGACAACTGATACTCATGTTTCTTATAACGGGTTTGGCGGGAGCCAGCCTGTTTTCGCAGCAGATAGCTGACACGGCATATAGTCCGGTAATACTGCATCCTGAATATTCCACTGGCAGCGGACCTCTTATTGTTGTCGATGAGGGGCACAATAATTTTCATACAATCGATGGAAGGTATTACCCTTTTGCGAAAGTACTGA
The DNA here is from genome assembly GCA_963815075.1 of uncultured Bacteroidales bacterium. Taxonomy (GTDB): domain Bacteria; phylum Bacteroidota; class Bacteroidia; order Bacteroidales; family VadinHA17; genus LD21. Next base: position 476,231 of record CAWFFK010000012.1, on the reverse strand, counting down.
GAAAGGACGGGTATGTGGTAAAAGGGTATGCCGGCAGGTTTGATTTGCAGTTATTGCAGGAAGCCAGGATACTTGTTATTGCCAATGCCATGAACAAGATCAATGTTCTACACTGGTACCTGCCCACTCCTTCAGCATTTTCTCCCAGGGAAATAGAGACGGTAAGAAAGTGGGTGGAGGCAGGGGGTTCTCTTTTTCTGATTGCAGATCATATGCCTATGGGAGGTGCGGCAGCGGATCTTGCTGCAGCTTTCGGGTTCAGGTTTACCAACGGATTTGCTGTTGATACAGCCAAGGGTGGAACATCATTTTTTTACAGGAGCGATAACTCACTCTCGTCGGATATTATAACCAATGGCCGCGACAGTACTGAAAGGGTCAATAAAGTCGTGACTTTTACCGGACAGGCATTCAAAGTCCCTGAAAAGGCAATATCAATCCTCCGGTTCGACAAAAGGTACACACTGCTGGAGTCGGACACTGCCTGGGTGTTTGGTCCCAACACAAAGTTCACTCCGCTCGACAGCACCTGGTCGCAGGGGGCATTTATGGAATATGGAAAAGGCAGGGTGGTGATGTTTGGCGAAGCTGCCATGTTCACCGCTCAGCTTACAGGCCCCGGACTGAGCAAATCCGGACTTAATTCCAGTTTTGCAGAGGATAATGTCAAATTGCTTCTGAATATTATTCACTGGCTCGATCATAGGTATTAAGAAAGGCGTAAAGGCGTAAAGGCGTAAAGGCGTAAAGGCGTAAAGGTATGTAAAGGCGTAAAGGTGCAAAGGCGTAAGGGCACAATGGCGCAGTGGCAAACAGGAATGAAAAGGTGAGGGGGAGAGAGGGAGAGGGGGAGAGTAGGAGAATGGGAGACAGGGTGAATTGAGAGAGAGGGTGGATTGGGAGACTTCTTGCAAACTGCTAATAAGGAAAATGTCTGTTATGACGATCAAATTATTTAACTTATAAGAGGAGGTAATTATGGCTTTCAAGGCAGTATTTATTGCGCATGCACCTGATGCAGATTATAAAAAGAATCATTCGCTGATAGAAACAGGCAGGTATAAGCTTTATACTTATGTTGTTAAAAATCAATACGAGGCATTAGAGGTATGCAAGGATCTATATGAAAAGGATAAAATCGATTCCGTCCTGCTATGTCCGGGATTCAGCCATAAAGATGTAGCTGAAATATTCGAAACTCTGAATGCAAAGGTTGCAGTCTGTGTTTCTCGCGGCGATAGTCCCAGCAGTCAGATTACCGGTCCGGTTTTGCAGAGGGAATTTTTCGGCAGGTGATTAGGAATATTTCAGAAATACTTTTCAGATAGTCTTTCGGCTGTTGAGGCAAGTTCAAGATCCAGACTGGTCACTCCACCGGCACTGTGAGTCCGTAGCTTGATGATAACAATATTATATACATTGCTCCAGTCGGGATGATGATCCATTTTCTCAGCAGTCATGGCTACTGAGGTCATGAATGAAAATGCCTGCGTGAAATCCCTGAACTTGTATCCCCTTGTAAGAAAACCTTCGTCATACTTCCATTTCGTAAGATTCTTCGAAAGGAAATCCTCTATTTTTTCTTTTGTTAGTGCTTTCATAGCTAATGATTTGAAATCCTAAAAACATATTTATTTGCTTAGTTTTCTATCAGAAAATAACATATTGGTTATTGAATCTTCAGTTTCATGGTGGTAAATGTAGGTCGGATAAATAACCTTTTTCACTTTTATTCCTTTTTTTAGTGCCCTGTCAAGAAGATCGGCATCTGCCCCCAGTAACACATCCTTAAAACCGTTCAGACTGATCATTGTATTTCTTTCGACAAAGAAAGTCCCCCCTATAACGCAGTCTTTAAGACTTACAGACTTTTCGGGATCAAACCTGTCGGGGACAAACTGGTTACCAAGTACGCTTACACCTCCATGTAAAAACATTATTGAGGGATTGTTCATCAGTATGGTTTTTCTCGATGCAAGATGGCCCGGATCATACTCATCATCAGAGTCAAGAAAGGTTATAAACCTGCCTGTCGATGAGAATATACCTGCATTTTTTGACAACGGTTCTCCGCTGTGTTCTTTCTTTATATACCTGATCTGAGGATATTTTTTCAGATATGATTTAACCTGCTGGTAAGTGTCATCAGTGCTTTCATCATCAACAACAACAGCTTCCCAATCGCATTCCGTCTGTGATATCAGCGAGTCTAAAGCTCTTTTCAACAGGACTTCCCTGTTGTAAGTAGTAATGATTACCGAAAAGAAGGGACCAGCCATTATTTCATAATTTACTGACTTTGGGTTGTTTAAAAAAACGAAATCCTTTAACCGCTAAGGTGCATCTTCTTAGCGCACTTCCCGGTTAATAAGGATTTTTTAAACAGCCCCTGATTCTTAAATAAATCATGAAATCTAAACAGGAGAATAATCCTTTTTGTTCACATGCAGCTTGCACCCTGCGAATTTACCCCCCAACCAAGCAACCCAGCACCCAGCACCCAGCACCAAGCACCCAGCACCCAGCACCCAGCACCCAGCACCTGGTACCCAGAACCTATAGCTCAAAACTTTCCTGATAGTTTGTCCTGAAAATCATTTTATATTACTTTAGACGGTAATTATTTAGCCAATGAAAATTTCCATCAGGACAATCGGGCTGATCCTAGGTCCGGCATTATTTATAATTATTTCCCGTTTGAGGTTCATTGATGCACTCAGTCCCCAGGCGTGGGATGTGCTGGGAGTGGGTACATGGATGATAACCTGGTGGATAACTGAAGCGGTACCTATGGCTATAGCAGCTTTACTGCCTATTATTACATTCCCGGCACTTGGTGTTTTCAACCTGACTCAGGCTACTTCATCCTATGCCGACCCGGTAATATTCTTATTTATGGGCGGCTTCTTCATTGCTTTAGGTCTCGAAGAACATGGCCTTCACAGAAGGATATCACTTAACCTGATAAAAATTACAGGCACAAGTGCCAATGGAATCATATTAGGTTTTATGTTAGCCACCGGATTTCTGAGCATGTGGATAAGCAATACCGCTGCTACAATTATGATGTTGCCAATTGCAACTACTGTAACCACTCTCATTAACAAGTCGGTTGAAAACAAGAAGGGGCTGGCTATTTTCTCGTTATCTCTTATGCTGGGTATTGCCTATTCAGCTAATATAGGTGGTCTTGCGACTATTATAGGGACACCACCTAATGTTGTCTTTGTTGGTTATGCCAGGCAATTACTGAATACTGATATTGATTTCTCAAAATGGATGCTTGTAGGTATTCCAATAAGTGTTACCCTCCTGTTCTTTACATTCATCCTTTTAACCAGGGTATTATATCGCAATAAACTGGGCAGGATTGGTTCTGCAACACAGTTAATCGAAAATGAACTTAAAGAACTTGGTAATATGGGAAGAGAAGAAAAGCTTGTTTCCTATATATTTGGACTTACAGCATTCATGTGGATATTCAAACTCCCTATAAACACACTTCTTGGCAGGGACATATTAAATGATACTGCCACTGCAATAATTGGAGGTATACTTATGTTTTCCGTACCGGTCGATTTTAAGAAAGGATTGACCCTGGTTCCATGGGAAGCCACCAGGCGATTACCCTGGGGTATATTGCTATTATTTGGCGGTGGGATGACACTAGCCAAAGCGATGGAATCAACAGGACTCATCAATGTTATTGCAGATCTTGTGTCAAAAAATCAAATGAGCTCCTTTTTAATATACCTGATCCTGATCGGATCTATGCTGTTTCTTACTGAACTGATGAGTAACGTAGCTTTGGCAACAATGTATATTCCGGTAGTAATCGGGATAGCCGGTGGACTGGGAATGAATCCGTTGTTACTTTCTCTTCCGGTAGCCATGGCTGCAAGTTGTGCATTTATGCTCCCAATATCAACACCTCCTAATGCAATTGTTTTTTCAAGCGGTTATATCCGGGTGAAGCAAATGATAAAAGCAGGATTTATGTTGAATATTATTTCAGTAATTATTCTTTTAATGGCAGCTTTTTCTATCATAAAATGGGTTTTCGGCTGATCAGTAGGCTAATTTACTCTCTTAAAACCCAGCACTCAGCATACCTCACTCCTCACTCCTCACTCCTATTCCCCTCCAATTCTGCACAGGTACTTCTCCGTTCTCAGTATCACACAATTTCTTAATACAGCAGGAGTTGCCCATATCCCGGAGTCCATACGGTTCTTTGCCACAACATCATATTTCCTGCCTGCTTTTAATGTCAGCACTTCGCCCCTGACCGAGAAAAACCATACATTTCCATTAATAAATAATGGGGAAGCGTCGTAATTTGAAGTCACATGTGTGGACCAGACTTCTTTTCCTGTTGCAGCATCAATACACATCATCGTATTCCTGGTATTGACAGTATATATAAGTCCATCTTTTATGACGGGAGTAAGGCACTGGTTTCGTGAAAGTTCTTCCTTCTTTTTCCAGAGGATATTTGTATGGGTAATGTCACCTGATCCGTCAGGATCGACTGCGATGAATTCTGTGTATTTCCCGTTACTGTTTTCTGTGAATCCGGTGTACCAGTATAAGATCCCATTTTCTGTAATTGGCATGGCTATTGTCGACTCGGCTCCATCAACAACCCTCCATATCTCTTTCCCGTTATCGGGGTCGTAGGCAACGCATACTGCTGAACCATTGGAGATGAGCATATCGCGGCCCTTCACATTTATAATGATTGGTGTAATATAGGCTTTTCTGCCAATTTCCGGCAATGGTACATAGGGTTCAGCCGGCCTGTCGGTTTTCCAGATTGTTTTACCGGTCGATTTATCCAGGGCTATTATATACCTTACATCGGTACCCTCGAGATGAAGAATAAGAAGGTTTTTATATAGTATGGGGGATGAAGCAGGACCCTGTACATGTCTGCATTTTAGATCTGTACGGGTCCACACTATTGAACCGTTTGAAGTATTTATGCAGGCCGTTCCAAGGCTTCCGTAATGCACATATACGAAACCCTTCTCAATGCATGGAGTGGGAGAGGCATAGGTATTGAGCGAATGTTTACCTTCTACTTCAGCCGGAGTAAAGACCCTGATATCATAAATTATTTTCCCGGTATTGAAGTCAAGGCAAACGGCATAAAGCTCTTTCCCGTCGGTGGTAGCGGTAGTCACCCAAATCTGGTTGCCGTATATAACGGGAGATGAATACCCCTTGTCGTGGATTGTTGTTTTCCATTTAATGGTTGAATCATCCCATTTCAGAGGGATCTTTTCATTTTCTGCTCTCCCATCGAGTTTGCTTCCCCTGAAATGAGTCCAGTTCTCATCCTGAGCGCCGGTCTTTTGCATACCCGGAAGCATGCCGGCAATCAGGAAATAAATAAAAAGTAAGGATTTGGAAATCATATAATGTTTGTTTTAAATGTTTATGATACTCTTCTTCAAATAAAGGGAAATTTCATAACATTACAAAAAGATGATTCATATCTCCTGAGCAATATATTGTAATCAATCTAAATTTCTCAAAATCAATATTTTATTTTCATCTATAAATAATCCCGATTAAAATTATCAAAAAATTTAAAATATTGGCTAAGCCCTTTCGTCTATGGATCAAAAGACCCTCTGATATGAGTCCTAAAGAGTCAGAAAGAATAGGAAATGTTTACAAACATGAGCGCAATCGTCTGCTTGGGTATATCAGGAAGAGAATCTCCGACAGGATTGAGGCAGAAGATATTCTGCAGGATGTCTTCTATCAGCTCACAGTCGGCTTCAGGGATATAAGGAGGGTTGAGAATCTCACAGCCTGGATTTACACGGTCGCTGATAACCGGATAATTGATCTCTTTCGCAGGAAGAGGCCTGTAAGTGTCAGCTACAGCAGTAATTTCATGGATGATGAAGATGGTCCTCTCTCGCTTGAAGATATTCTTCCCGCGCTGGGCCCTGCACCGGAAGATGATGAAATCAGGGATATGATCTGGGAAACCATCGAAAATACTCTGGCGGATTTACCTGAAGAGCAACGAAGCGTATTTATTGCAAATGAGTTTGAGGAACTGAGCTTTAAAGAGATATCTGAAAAAACCGGTGTACTGGTCAATACCCTTATCTCGCGTAAACGATATGCGGTTCTGGCTCTAAGGGAAAGATTAAATGAATTATATAAACTGTTAAAAAATAAATAAAATGAAAGCACTAAAAGTTATGAAGTTTGCAGGTTTCGCGATCCTCGGAATAGGATTTATCATACTTGCGGTTTTTCTCACCATGAGTCTCTGGAATGCACTTATTCCATTATTGTTCCATGGACCTGTTCTCACATTCTGGCAGACTGCCGGGTTGTTCATTCTCTCAAAAATTCTTCTGACAGGAGTGGCTCCGGGTCATCACAACAGAAGGCCCTATTACTGGAGAAGCAAAGACCCGGGAAGCAAAGAATGGAGTAACTATTACAAGGACAGATTCAGGAAAGAGTGCTACGAAAGACCGGAAGAGCCAAAACCTGAACAAGTTTAGTCTTAACAGCATTCAGAATAATGTATGCGGGGCTGTTGAAAAAGTGAGTTTTTTGACCTAATTCCTTTGTGTTCCTTTTTGTGGTTCAATGATTTATATTTTACCACAAAGGGCACAAAGGTTTGCACAAAGTCGCACAAAGGACTTTTTCAACAGCTCCATCGATGTTAAATATTAATATTTTACTACTCAGATTCCGAATTATTTATAATATCCTGAACAATCTTTGTAACGCTTCTGAAATCGATCTTCCCGGTTGCCATCATAGGGAGATCCTTGATGACAACAAACTGTTTCGGTAGAGCAATGTTTGGCAATTCAGCTCCCATCTTTTTAAGGATATCCGCCTTATTGACTTCGATAGTTACGGTTGCAATTATTGAAGCGCCTTTCTTCTCGTCCGACACCTCCACTACACAACATGATACTTCCATCGGCAGAAACTTTTCCAGTGTATTTTCGACTTTGACCAGCGATACCATCTCACCTCCGATCTTTACAAATCTTTTAAACCGGCCGGCATGCCACAGGTAACTATCTTCATCGAGGTACCCCATATCGCCGGTATCGTACCATCCGTCGACCACCGATTCAGCAGTAAGCTCAGGATCGTCATAATATCCTTTCATTACCAGGTCGCCTTTTACCAGTATCTTTCCTGTTTCCCCTGTTTTACATTCTTCACCGGTCTCAAAGTTCTCAATCCTTACCTTCACATTCGGAATAATTTTTCCTGTACTCCCTGGCCTGTTGAATTCAGGTGAATTGACTGAGATCACAGGAGATGTCTCTGTAGCTCCATAGCCCTCGAGAAGAGTGACACCATGTTTTTTCAGCCACCCTTCGCGAAGGGTATCCGGACATTTATCCGCTCCGGCCACCATTAGCCTTAGAGTCTTAAAATCTCCCGGTTCGGATTTATGGAGATAGCCCCAGAAGAAACTCGGTGTGCCAACCATTACTGTTGGCTTTTCTTCCCGTGCTATTGTGCTGATAGTCTGAAAATCAAGCGGATTAGCGTAGGTCACCATGGTCATCCCGTAATAGAATGATACCCATAGGTTTACAGTTAATCCAAAAATATGGAAGAAAACAAGATTAGCCAGCATGATATCAGATTCTTTAAGATCTATATATGCACCGAAACTTTCAATGTTTGAGGCAATGTTGCGGTGGGTCAGCTGGACTGCTTTAGGATCTTTTTCACTGCCACTGGTAAACAGGATCGCTGCAGTGTCATTCTCTTCCCCTTTATGGATATTGTTAAGGATCATATTAAGAGGAAGCTTTGTTTTCAAAGCTGCTTTAAGCTTTTCTCCTGTCGTTACACTTTTCATTATATCTTCTATAAGCACCATACCTTCAATAACTGGGCAATCGATTTTTTCCAGCAATGCTTTGGATGTTATGATAGTTGTGAAGCTGCATTTTTTCTGTGCATATCTTGCGTTTTTTTCAGCCCCGGTGGAATAGTTTATCATTACAGGGATCCTGCCGCTCATTAATGCTCCTACCGTAGCAAGTGCGCAACCGGCAGATGTTGGAATCATTATACCAATGAATCCGGTGTCGTATTTCTTAAATTTCGAGGCAAGGATCAGGGCTCCGATCAGGGCCCTGGAGAATGTGACGGTGCTACCAGTCGTTTTATCGATAATTGCAGATTTTCCGGCATGTTTCTTTGCCATACAGACAAATTGCTGATGAAGTAACATAGATACACTTTTTAGTTTAAAAACAGATTTCCCTACCAAATCCCCCGCAATAAATAAAATAATATTCAGGAGAATAATAATTTTTCTATCTGATACTATTTGTTGTCTCAGTTATTGAGGCTGACGCAAATAAACATAAAAAATCAATTATTGCTGCTTTTTAACCCGTTTATTCTCATTTTCTTTTTTTCGGGTTCTCTATTCAACTCCGGGGTTAATACAGTCATCCCTGCCATTCCTCCCGGCTTCATTGTTTCAAGTGTGGTGCCCTGATCAATGATATATCAATTATGATCAACTTGTATAATACGAACCTGACTGTATAGCAATTCCTCTGTGCAACTCTGTGCTCCTCTGTGTAACTCTGTGTAAGTTCTTTTTTGTTACACAGAGGACCACGGAGAACCACAGAGGTCAGCAGAGTATAAAAAAAGGTTATCTCTGATGGTTTTCAAAGTAGTGGTCTTCTCTATCTTGCAGGAGTGGAAAACGGAGGTGCTTTAATATTCAGAATAATATTCTTTATAAGCTTCATTGCTTCCAGAACTGCTCTTTCGAGCTGTGGATCGCGCCCGTCTGTTTCAGAATAATATTCTAACCCGTATGGTATGGGGGATTTTCTTAAGGTCGCGCAGTATTACTGACGGATCGAGCTCACTTTCAGTCTCAATGATCACATAACCAATGTAGGGGTCGGTCTGCAGGTATTCCGCAGAAATATTTATACCTCTGGTTGAAAAGTAGCTGTTTATTTCTCGCAGAACACCGGGAACATTTGCATGGATATGTAAGAAGCGTTGCTTGGAGCTATTGGCCTGGAGTGAAATCTCAACAAAATTCACAGCACCAAGGGTAGAGCCGGTATCACTGTACTTTACAAGTTTTTCGGATACCTCAAGCCCTATATTTGCCTGAGCTTCCACAGTGCTGCCGCCAATATGAGGTGTAAGAATTACATTATTGAATTCCTGGAGAATGTTCTCAAAGGGTTCTTCATTACTGGCTGGTTCTTTTGGAAAAACATCTGCAGCAACTCCGGCCAGATGCTTCGACCTGAGGCCTTCAGCCACTGCTTTATAATCAACAACATCTCCCCTTGAGGCATTTATAAGACAGGCACCATTTTTCATGAGAGCAATCTGTTTATCGGAGATCATATTTTTTGTCAGCTCTGTTGAAGGCACGTGAATAGTCACCGTATCAGCAATTTTTAAAAGTTCATTAAGGCTGGCCAGCGATTTGGCATTTCCCAGGCTGAGCTTTTTTTCAATGTCGTAATAAAAAACATTCATACCCATGCTTTCAGCCAGGATGGAGACCTGTGAACCAATATGTCCGTATCCTATTACTCCTATGTTCTTACCTCTTACTTCCACAGAGTTGTTGATGGCCTTCATCCATATCTTATTGTGAGCCAGAATATTTCGCTCAGGAATGCCTCTCATAAGCATGATACATTCAGCGATAACCAGTTCAGCCACTGACCGTGTATTTGAAAACGGGGCGTTGAAAACGGGTATCCCCAGCATTTCAGCATCAAGCAGGTCAACCTGGTTGGTACCTATACTGAAACATCCGATTGCAAATAATTTGGGAGCCTTATGAAGCAGACTCTTGCGCAGTTCAGTACGACTTCTGATCCCAACGATATGGGTTTGCCTTAATTTTTCCTCCAGTTCAGGCTCAGACAAGGACCCTTTTAAATATTCAATATTACTATAGCCGTTTTCACTGAAATGCCTGACAGCATTTTCATGTATGCCTTCCAGTAACAGGACTTTGATCTTGCTCTTGTCAAGAGAATGCTTATTAATCATATTCTTAAAACTTCTGTTTAGAAATACGCTAAAATATCAGGGTCAGATAAATTTTAAAAAGTATCTGAAATACTTCGGGGGTGAAAATAGGCAAAATAATAACACCGGAGATTCTGAACAATTAAAAAAACTTCCTTATAAGATACAGAATAAGTGACACAATTGCGCTCAGAAGGATCATGGTGGTAATCGGGATGAAGATTCTCACATTATCCCTCACAATATTTATATCGCCGGGTAGGTGACCAAGCCAGTTTAACCTGTTCCCGGCAAAATAAAGTATTAGTCCCGAAATAACCATAATAATACCGGTAATGATCAATATTTTGCCAATCTGTTCCATATCCTGAACTTATGATGAAGCAAATTTAATAATTCTTTGTAAATTATTTAGATAGCCATCATTCAGAAGGTATTTAACTGCACAGGCGGGTACCATTTTTGTAATCTGGAAACTTATGACCCGTACAGGTGTTATTATGGAATAATTTATATTCTATGAATAAAAAATGGATTATTATGTTCATAGTCTGGGGTCTGCCGCTTACCTTCTATAGCAGCAGATTCAGAAAGATAGAGTACCGGACGGATAGCCGGATATTCATTGTTATATCAGGATAATGATATGAAAAGAATTGAAGTTGGGAGCGATGTTCCCGAATTTATGCTGGCTGATCAGAATGGTAAAATGTTTTCCATTAGTTCAGTAAAGGGGGAAAAGAACCTTGTGATCTATTTTTACCCGAAAGATGATACGCCTGGCTGCACAACAGAAGCCTGCTCTTTTCGCGACCAGTATAAACTGTTTAATGAGGCTGATGCTTTGATAATAGGCATCAGCGGTCAGTCAGTGGAAAGTCATAAAAAATTTGCCGACAAATATAATCTCGACTTTACACTTCTAAGTGATGAAGGGAATAAAGTACGAAAACTTTTTGGCGTACCTTCCGGCTTTCTGGGCTTATTGCCTGGCAGGGTCACTTATGTAGTTGATAAATCCGGTAAAGTGGTTTATATCTTTAACTCCCAGGTACAAACCCAAAGGCATGTCGATGAGTCTCTAAGGATTTTGAAGGGATTGTAGCAGATCATTTTATTTAAAATTTCTGTTCACATACTGTTTAAAAATTCAGTCAAAAATTCAGAACTTTTCACAAGTCCATAAGACTTAACTTGACATGCCAACAGATTTTTGTTGTTAAAAAGTCAGAAAATTATTTTAAATATTGTTATTTTCGGACATTTATGGAATTTTTCATAAAATAACCTGAATTACCTGATATTGTATATTTAATTATGGAAGTGTCAAGAACCTCTTACAGCTTTTCCTTAAAATCATTTTTCAGGAGATGGAATATTAGGATCATATTACCGGGTTTGATTGATGTATTATTTATTTTGATTGTCTTCCAATGCGTATATTCTGTTAACCATCTGCATGAAGGAGGATTCTTTTTTTCGGAAAAGAGCCTGGTATGGTTATTCCTCTTAATATTACCCTTCTGGATATATGTTCTATACCTTATAAGATTTACTAAAATTCCGACTAAACGTTATAAAGTTTTGTTTTTTGTGTACCTGCATTCCTCTATTATCATTTTTGTCATTCTTATACAGTATGATTTTGTTTTTGAATTATCCAGGATACCGAAACTCTTTTTGCTGGAATTGTCATTTTTGGGATTCCTTTTTCCTCTTCTGGTACGTATAATCGGGTTTTATATATTTAAAAACTTCAGTGCAAAAGGGCATGTTCAAAAGAATATAGTAATTATAGCTGAGAATTCATCTTTGCCATTTATTGAGAGTCTCCTTTCAAAGAAACTGATGGGATATAATATTGATGTTATATTCACTGATTCGGATCTGGTTAAAGAAAAAGCCAATAGGTCGACCATTGTTCTTCCTGAGAAATATCTTGGAATACTTGATGATTTATTAGAGGTGAACCTGATTGATGAAGTATTTTACCTGAAGGACAATCCGGATCCGGCTAAAGTGAGGGAAATACTTATCTCATGCGAATCATGGGGAGTAACGTTACTGTTAAATTATAATGAATCGGAAGTCAGTCTTTCTTCCGCCATCAGAACAAATTTTGCAGATGGGAAGTATCTGCGTTTTATTAATATATCTAAGAATTATTATGCGCTGGCAATAAGAAAGACCCTGGACATTAACCTGGCCCTTCTTGCTATTGTTGTCTTATCACCTGCATTCATTCTTATAAGTTTATTGATAATGATTACATCACGTGGCCCTGTCATCCGGAAAGAGGAAATTGTAATAGGCTGGGGTCATCAGATCAGACTCTATAAGTTCAGGGTGAATTTTGCAGATTATGACAGGCAATGGAATGATCTGGAGATGAAAAATGATGTTGAAGAAATTGAATCCCTGATAAATAAAAACTCCGGGAAAACAAAAATAGGAAAATTCCTTGTTCGGTCGGGAATTGACCGGCTGCCAATTCTGTTTAATGTATTAAAAGGGGAGATATCCATTATCGGGCCGACCCCTCCTCTTCAGAGCAAATTTTTAAAACCTCCTGATAAACAGATCTAAAGTTACATACAGATAAATTACCGTACACCTGTTAAGACGGGAGGTTTAACCGCTTAACGATATCCTGGAATCTTGGATCGTTTAATAATGGCTTAAAATAAATATCTGCAACCATCCACGGCATGAAATCTCCATGAAGTTTATACACTGATTCAAGAGATTTTATGGCTTTTTCATTTTCTCCCAATACGGAATATGCCTCTGCGAGACCCCATTCATACCACCATGAATCGCTGTACTTTTCCATAGTTGCAACGACTTCCAGGGCCTTATCTCTCTGTCCGGCGCGGGCATAAGCAATGGCAAGGCCACTTTCGTATCCCGGACTGATTGAAAGTCCTTTTTTATGCATTTCAATTGCCTCAAAATTCATTCCCATTTCACAATAGGCTGAACCAATAAGATAGTATGCCAGGGCATCATTTGGATCAAGCAGAAATGTTTTTTTTGCCTCAGTAATTGCTTCTTCAAAACGTCCATAATAGAGGTACAACCAGGCAAGGTAGTTCTGGCTTGTCAGATCCGTAGGATCAATCTCAATGGCCTTTTTCATTTCATCTGCTGCCTCATCGAATTTATTGTGCAGAAGAAGAATCCATCCATAAGTATAATGAACCGATGGGATATTGGGATTCAGTTCCAGAGCATGTTTTACTTCTTTCTCAGCGTCATCAAAAGCCCAGTCGGTATAAAGATAATGAGTAGCCAGTATAACATAGGCGTCAGCAAGGGTCGAATCAAGTTCAAGAGCTTTCAGAGCATACTTTTTGCTTTTATTAAGTGCATCATCTGCCAGTGGCGAAGTGTGCCCGGTATTACTGTAACCCAGTGCAAGTCCCAGATAAGGTAACGGGTCTGCGGGATCTATTGCAATTGCTTCATTAAAACAATTAACTCCCTTTTCAAAATCCTCGGCAGTATGCCTGCTCATATATTCATTTCCCCGATAACAAGCTTTGATGATCTCCGGATCATGTTTTTGAATAATTGAAAGGTTCTTTGCTTCCTCAGATGTTAGTTTGACCTTGGCGCCATCAATTATATGATTGACAATGTCGCGGTAAATTTTTGCAATCTCATCCCAGCTTTGAACAAATGAAGATCTCCAGATATATTTTTCTTCAGGGAATGCTTCAACTAACCCTACTTCAAGCTGAAGATTGCCTTCAGACCCTTTAATAGATGATTCAACCATAGTATTCACCTTAAGCTTTTTAGCTACCTGTTGCAATGATTCCTCAGAGTTCTTAAATTGCAGAGTAGATGACCTTGGTCTCACGTTCAGGCTGCTGATAGTTCCAAGTTTTCCAGTAATATCATCCTGAATTCCATCGGCAATATATTGCAGGTCAGGGTTGCCGGTAAGGTTCGATACAGGCAGTACAGCAATCGATTTTCGGATCATTTGAGATGATGATGTCTCGGATTTTGATTTTTTTAACCAGCCTGGATAATAGAACAACAAAGATAATAGTAACAGTAATAAAAATGATATAAGGACGACGGACGTATTTGATAAAAGTTTGCTTCTTGTTCGTTTTCGGGTAACAGCGGCAGGTTTAACTTCAGAATAACCAGCCTGTGTTCTTGTCTGATATGTTTTGGAGATCCGTTTTTTTGGATCGGGGTGCAGGCTGTAAATCACCTCCTTTACAGCATTCGCCACCTTGTTGATCTGATCGCGATAGAAGGTCCTATTAAGGTTTTTATCCGGATTATCATCAGGTTTCAGCGGCCTGTTCACTCCGGCACCATTATAAATAAAATCTATTGACCGAAGCCGGCAACCAAGTTCATTTTCAAGAAGCTCGGTGTCAGCAGCATCCAACTCATGGATCTTTATCGGGATAATCCTGCTGCATACATTACCCGAATCCAGTTTAATATCTCTTCCAAACTGGTCCTCGCCGGCTAGCTTGTTAAAGGCAATTAATTCATTTTTCCAGGCAAAACTGTTCGGATCACAATATGTCTGGGAAATAATCGGGATGAAAACCAGCGATTTCAACTTTGTTTCCAGACTTTTATTAACATTATGGATCTCCAGAAGACCATCATGCGGATTTTCATCGAAATAGATTGAGACATCTTCTTTGAAAGTTGCCTCAAGTTCTTTTTTCAGATTGTCAACAAACTCAGTTACCCAGCCATCATATTTATTATCTTTCTGGCGATAGCTGATAAAGATATCGTACTCATAACCTTCTACTATGCTTGCCATTGTGTTAAGCTTTAAATTACAAATCTCTGAGCTGAATTATAAACCTTTACCAAAATTAAACCTTACTATGCTCAAAAACAAAAAAAAATAGAGGAGACTAATTTGTCTTAAGATAGAAGGTTTGGGCATCGTTATTAAATATTTTGATCAGTTAAATAGAATTTATATAAGTTGTTTAAGTTTACCGGAGAAAGGAGTATGCTATGTCTGTAAGAACTAATGAAAAGAATCCGGACGATCGCGATTTCGCAGGTGGTCTGAAACCGATTACCCTTCTGAAACCATCTCGCGACAAAGGGAAAACAGTGCTTGAAGCTTTGCTTCAGAGGAGGACCACCAGGGAAATAAGCGAAAGGAGACTTTCGCTGCAGATGCTTTCCGATCTTCTCTGGGCAGCTGGCGGGATAAACCGTAAGAAGGGCCCTTTTGACATACCGGGAAGAACTGCTGCAACTGCCAGTAATTCGCAGGAGATTGACCTTTATGTTGCCATGCCTGAAGGAGTTTACCTGTATGATCCGCTCCTTCACATGTTGGATCCTGTTGTTGAAGGAGATCTTCGTACACTGGCAATCGGAAGGGGCCAGGCGGGTTTCGGAGACAATGCTCCTGTACGTCTGATTTTTGTTGCGGATCTGTTTAAGCTTTCTCACACTGCCGGTTACCAGGAACCCGGACTGCAGGATCCGGATATTCAGAAATCATATTATTTTGTTGATACCGGACTCATGGCAGGCAACGTGTATTTATATGCTGCTTCAAACGGACTGGCTGCATGGTTTCATAACTGTAATAAACCTGCTCTTTCAAAAAAATTAAATTTACGTTCAGATCAGCAGGTACTGTTTGGACAGACTGTAGGATATGCAGCAAAGAAGTGATTATATAAGCCCTTTAAGTCTGATTCCTTAATTTTTATTATCAAAGCCACTTCTTCTTTTTGAAGAAAAAGAACATCCCGATAGTAATTATAATAATAAATGCCCACCATATGAAATATCCATATCTCCATTCCAGTTCAGGCATAAACTTGAAATTCATTCCATATACCCCTGCAATAAAAGTGAGAGGTATAAAGATTGCTGCAAAAATTGTAAGCACTTTCATCACCTCATTCATCTTATTGCTGACTGTTGAAAGGTACAGATCGAGCATTCCGGAAGACATCTCCCGGAATATCTCCAGAGTTTCGGCTACCTGCACAGTGTGATCATATACGTCGCGCAGATAAAGAAATGTACCCTTACTGATCAATTCAATATCGCTGCGCTGCAGGGAGCTTACCACTTCCCGCATAGGCCAGATGGATTTACGAAGGAACATGAGTTCCTGTTTATGGTGGTATATTTTATTCAGTGTTTCCTGGCTGGGAGATTGCAAAAGCTGTTCTTCCGTCTCTTCAATAAGTTCTCCGATGTGTTCAAGAACCGAAAAATAATGGTCCACAATTGTGTCCAGGATACCGTACATCAGGTAATCGCTGCCAAGTTTTCTTATCTTACCTTTATTATTACGGATACGTTCTCTCAGTCCTTCAAGGATATCACCCTCTTTTTCCTGTAGTGATATCACATAATCTTTTCCAACCAGCAGACTGACCTGTTCGAGTTGCAGTTCGCTGTTACCTGCTTTTAAATAGGCCATTTTTATTACGACAAATAAATAGTTATCATGCTCTTCAATCTTGGGACGCTGTGTGGTATTGGCGATATCTTCCAATACAAGGGGATGAATATTGAATACTTCTCCCACCTCATGAACGATCTTTTCATCATGAACCCCTGAAATGTTCATCCAGGTCACAGTCGGACTCTTTTTAAAAGGCAGGCTTTCAGAAATGCTTCCCAGTTCTTTCTCTGTAAATTCGGTTTCGTTATAATCCAGTACGTGAATTCTGACAGGGTTTTCCCTGTCTATGCCAATATATTTGACTGAACCCGGAACCGAAGCCGGGCGATCCATCTTTGGGATCAGCCTGGAGATATCGGATCTTTTACGGAATTTATTTTTCATAATGGTAAGTTCTGTTCCTGACAGATGATTAATCCTGCGGTACTGCTATTCTATAATTCTGATAATTGCAGACCGAACTGCTATTCGAAAAAATTGTTTTCTTCCGACTCTTTTACGTCCGCTTCTTCTTCAGGTTCTTTTTTTGATTTTTTTGATCCAAGGTGAGTTGAGATCATTCCAATAATAACTCCGGCAGATACAGATACCAGTATCAGCAATACACCTGGTGTTTCAATTGACCAGAGCCACAGTTTTATCTGCACAATCTCAGCATTTTGCAGGGCAAAAACAACAAGCAGGATCAGAAGAATAATAAAGATGATGGTTTTGAACTTCATAACTGACTTTTCTTCAAAGGTACAATTTATGTACAAAATTCCAGTATCAGAAATTTTCATAGCGGTTTTCATTGCAACATATATTTGGTGCAGGTATAAGGTGTATGGAATGTTGTGCACGGTGCAGGGAATTCAAATCAGATAAAAAAACCCTCCTTAACTTAATTAGTTAAGGAGGGAATTGATTTTATAAGGATCTCTTTTTCTATTTACATGCTACCTTCTGCGTTTGGGAGAGGATGTCTCAGTTTTTTTTGGCTTAGCGGTTTTCTTATTGTCTTTTGATGTTTTGACCGTCCTGCTTCTTACGCTTTTCCGTTCCGGGGAACTTTTCCCGGCAGCTTTCTGAGTTGTCGGGCGTGCACTGTTATTCTGAACTGCCGGCTGCTGAGTTGTTTTACGTGTTACATTATTCTGAACTGCAGGTTGCTGAGTTGTTCTATGTGTTACTTTATTCTGAACTGCAGGTTGCTGAGTTGTTTTGTGAGTAACAGTGGTTTGATTTCCCGGATGTTCAGTTACGGATCTGTCACGAACAGTTGCTGATGATCTCTGGTTTGATCGGTCATTTACTACAGGTTTTGGATTTGAACTGGTACCTCTGGTTACATTGGTGGTAGTCCTTCGTGTTGTAGTAGTTTTTGAGGTAGCTGCAGAAGGATGAGCAACTGTTCCTGATCTGCTATCCATTCTTCCTGAAGGATTATTACCATGGTAGTCTCCGGTTGACCTTCTGTTCTGCGAAGGATATGTTTTCCTGTAAGCATTTTCTCCTAATTTTCTCTGGTCAGGATGTGAATATGTGCTCTTGTAGTAACCTGCCTGAACCTTATTATGAACATACGGAGAATGTGCACGCCTGCCATTATAGTAGTATGTATCCCAGTTTGTGTACCGGTGGGTCTCCCAGCGACGATAATGTCTGTAGTAGTTGTTATACAGGTTATAATGGTATCCGTAATAATAATCCCAGTAGAAGGGTTTCCATGGATGCCAGTAGGTGGGGTAATATCCCCAGTACCAGTTGGAGCGCCATACCGAATAACCCGGACTGTAGATAAATCTTATCATTGGCCATGTTGCTATCATTACCGGTGAGGTAGTTACCACGGTTACTGTTCGCCCATTAACTACTTCGTTATCACCGGTATATCCCGGATTCGGTGTCAGGTTTGAATTATCAAATCTGGGTTCAATGATATAATTCCTTCCATAGAGGGCTTCATCACCTGTGAGCTGAATCTGAACATCTCCGTTTGAAAACCTCTGAACTGTGAACACTGCAACATCCTGGCTTTCATTTGGACTTATCTGGTCACGGATAACAATGTTATGTACATTTCCGTCGACATCGTCTAAAACACTGAGGTAATCCACGAGGTTATCACCATTAAGATCGAGGTTATTGATATTTGAGTTAGGATCATTAAGGTTCTTTTCAAATTCTTCAAGTGTTTTTGAATCCTGGAACAGCTGCATTACTGCGTACAGGTTAAGATTATCGCCAGGCAGACCGAGATATTCCCTGGGCTGATCCTGTGCTTTGAGCGCCATACCTGAGGTTAAGAGCGCTGCAAATAGTGAGATGGTTATTAACTTTTTCATGGTGTTTATTTTTTAAAGAACACGTTGTTCGTAATTGCAAGTGCAAATGTTGTACCAAATATAATTAATAGTTACAATTTAACAAGCTGATAGTGGTTCAAAGCAAAGCACACAGCGCATCCGGCGACTTACAATATTATTTTTTTACAGCCTCACTTTCTGTAAAATGCTCTTATTTCCATTTTTGTTTTCTACTTTTATCATTTACTCGAACATGTTTGAGAAGATGGATGAAAAACCTTTGACTTCCCGAAGACGAAGATCATTTCGGTTTGGTCCCGGGAGCCTTGTGACGGCAGCGTTTATTGGTCCGGGTACCGTAACTACTTGTTCCCTGGCAGGAGCCGGATTCGGGTACGCCCTTTTATGGGGGCTTGTTTTCTCCATCATAGCCACCATAGTGTTGCAGGAGATGTCAGCACGTCTGGGGATAATCACCCGCTCAGGTCTGGGAGAGGCATTGCGAAAACAGTTTTCATCGCCATTCTCTAAGATAGTCACCGCCACGTTGGTAATATCAGCGATCGGAATTGGCAATGCAGCCTTTGAAACAGGAAACATCCTGGGCGCATCGCTCGGGTTGCAATCATTGTCTGAACGCGGAAGCTTTAATATCGCGTTCTGGGCTGTAGTTACAGGTATTGTGTCCTTTATGCTTCTCATTATCGGGAGCTATAAGCTTATTGAGAAGGTTCTGATATCCCTTGTCATCCTTATGAGCCTCACATTTCTTGCAACAGCAATAATCATTTCCCCGCAGTTGTCAGGGATCCTGAAAGGAATGTTCGTCCCCTCAATACCAAAGGGGTCAATAGTTGCCCTTGTTGGACTGATAGGAACTACCGTTGTCCCTTATAATCTTTTTCTCCATGCTTCGGCCGTGCAGGAGCGATGGACAGATCAGGACGATCTGCCTGAAGCGAGACTGGACATATCCGTTTCTGTAGTACTTGGGGGTTTTATATCAATGGCAATCGTTGTGACCTCGGCAGCAGCCTTTTTTGGAACCGGAAACAGCATTATAAATGCTTCCGACCTGGGAATACAGCTCGAGCCGCTGCTGGGAGGATGGGCTAAATACTGTATAAGTATTGGCCTTTTTGCTGCAGGCGTTTCTTCTGCTATCACTGCCCCCCTTGCAGCAGCTTATGCCACAACCGGTATACTGGGCTGGGGGAGGAATCTTAACTCATTGCGCTTCAGGTTTATCTGGATCTTAGTATTGCTCACCGGGGTGGTTTTTTCTGTAATTGGATTCAATCCCATCAACGCGATTGTTTTCGCCCAGGTAGCAAACGGTATCTTATTGCCTGTAATTGCAATATATCTGTTGTGGGTTATGAACAGTAGAAAGATAATGGGGAAAAATGTCAATACAGCACTTTCTAATATATTTGGAGCAATTGTTGTTCTGATTGCATCAGGACTGGGACTTAGAAGTCTTCTGCACGTGTTTGGAATAATTTGAACCTAAATGATATGATTATTGATATTAATTGTGACCTTGGTGAATATGATGTTTCGGGAAATGTCAGAAACGATGAAGCCATAATGCCCTTTATCACATCTGCCAATGTAGCCTGCGGACTACATGCGGGAAATCCGCTTATTATGGAGAGAACTGTCAGGCTTGCAATAAAATATGGTGCAGGTATCGGAGCGCATCCCGGTTACCCCGACAGGGAAGGATTTGGAAGAAGATCCCTGTCGCTTACAGATGAGGAACTACGGGCATCGATCCTTTACCAGGTCGGCGCTTTAAAAACAATAGCGGAGGCGTCGGGTGCCAGGCTGCAGCATGTGAAACCGCACGGCACTCTTTATAATGAAGCTTCGGTTGATCATAATATGGCAATGGTAATTGCCAGGTCTGTCAGGGAGATAGATCCTTCGCTTATACTGGTTGGACTATACGGATCGCAGCTCATCGAGGCTGCCGGCGCTGCAGGACTTCCATCCGCCCGGGAGGTGTTTGCAGACAGGGCATACAATGATGACGGGACTCTTGTCTCCAGGGATAACCCGGGAGCTGTGATTCATGATACGGCAATGGTAATTGAAAGGGTCATCAGGATGATAAATGAAAAGGTGGTCGAAACTGTCAGTGGGAAAATTATTCCGATCGGGGTTGATACAGTATGCCTTCATGGCGACAATGAAATGGCTGCTGTTTTTGCCAGGAGATTGTCGGAAGCTCTCCGGGCAGGAGGCATTATCTTAAAGTCAATGGGTAAAAGGTAAAGTGATGTATCAGGAAATTTCATGTGGTGATTCGGCGCTTATCATTAAAACGGGAAATGATATTTCAGTTAAAACAAACCATGCTGTAAGGAAACTGCTGTTTTTGTTCGAAAATCAGAAAATTAATGGTATCATAGACTTTATTCCCTCATATAATGAGCTAATGATCTGTTATAACCCGGCGATTGTAAGTTATGAGAATCTTCTTCACATTCTTCATTCCGTCGAAGCAGATATAGAAACAATCAAACTGCCTGAACCGCGGGTGATTCATGTACCGGTTCTTTATGGCGGGGATGAAGGTCCTGACCTTCCGGAGGTAGCTTCTTTCAGCAGACTTTCAGAAAATGAAGTGATACAAATACATTGTTCAGCTAATTACTATGTGTATATGCTGGGTTTTACGCCGGGATTCTGTTACCTGGGAGGGATGGATCAGAGGATCTCAACTCCGCGAAAGCAGACCCCCCGGTTAAGTATATCTGCAGGGGCTGTTGGTATAGCTGATAAACAGACTGGCATTTACTCCATTGAGAGCCCTGGCGGCTGGCAGATTATCGGAAAAACCCCTCTAAGGCTCTTTGACCCGTTGAGAAAACCTGAGTTCCTGATAGGGGCAGGTGATTATGTTCGATTCTTCAGTGTTTCGGGTGATGAATACGGGGATATCCTGAGCAGGGTACAGGATGGGATTTACGAGGTGATAAAAAGTAAACAGGCTTGATAATGTCGTCTATAATTATTCAGTCGGCGGGTATGCTTACCACGGTCCAGGATAAGGGGAGATTTGGATACCAGCGATTTGGAATGCCCGTATCAGGTGCTATGGATATCTTTTCGTACAGACTGGCTAATCTCCTTGTTGGCAATGATTGCGATAAGGCATGCCTTGAAGCAACAATAACAGGTCCGGAAATAATTTTCACCGCTCCCGCAGCAATTGCGATATGTGGTGCTGATATGAGTCCGGAAAAGAACGGGACTCCACTGCGTCTTAACAGAACAATTGAGGTAGAGAGCGGCGACAGGTTAAGTTTTGGGAGCTTAAAAAACGGATGCAGATCCTATATTGCCTTTTCGGGTGGTATTGATGTCCCCCGTATAATGGGCAGCAGGTCAACTTACCTTATGGCAGGAACGGGTGGCTTCGAAGGGAGGGCACTAAGGTCCGGTGATGAATTGCCACTAGGGAAGAGCACACACAGGAAGAGAATAATGGAGATACCCGGCGATATGTTGCCGGTATATAAAACCTCTCAGGAAATAAGGATTTGTCCGGGTCCTGAGATCAGCCGGTTTGGACTGGAAGGGATTCAGCAGCTGCTTACAACAGAGTACCTTGTCACCGGTCAAAGCGACAGGATGGGATATCGTCTGTCCGGTAATTCAATTAAGCACAGATCTTCAAATGCTGATATTATTTCAGCGGGAATATCTGCAGGAACAATTCAGATACCCGGAGATGGGCAACCCGTTATACTTATGGCGGACCGGCAACCGACAGGTGGTTATTCGCGCATAGCAAATGTTATCAGTGCAGATCTGATCCTGGTGGCCCAGATGATTCCCGGTGACCATATGCGTTTCAGTGAAATATCCATTAAAGAGGCACAGGCGCTTTACATAGCAAGAAGAAAGATGTTACATGAATTGTTTAAAAATGCAACATGAAATAATGCGGTCCATAGTTTAAAATACATCTTCCCTCCGCACCTTGTGCCGTGCGTCGTGAGTCGTGAGTCGTTATTGTTAACCCAGCAATTCTTTCACTTTAGCAGAGATCTCCCTGCCGTCAGCCTTTCCTGCGAGCTCTTTCGTGGCAACACCCATAACTTTTCCCATATCAGCAGGTGATTTTGCTCCGACACGGCTAATAATTTCCTTTAGCACTTTCAGCAACTCCTCTTCATTCATTTTTGCAGGCAGGTATTTCTCAAGGACATCAGCTTCAACCACCTCTTTTTCGTATAAATCGGGGCGGTTCTGTTCTTTATAAATAGCTGCCGATTCCCTTCTTTGCTTAACCAGTTTCTGAATGATCTTCAGTTCTTCCTCAGCGGTGAGCACCGAATCGGCTCCCTTCTCTGACCGTGCAAGGACAAATGCGGTTTTAGCGGCTCTTATTGCCTCAAGGGCTGTTTTATCTTTTGTTTTCATCGCAGATATCAGGTCTGCTGCAATTTTCTCGGTAAGTGACATAATGAGAGTTTTAAATTATTCAATGATGGTTCCTAATCGCGATATAAAGATAAAGGATCAAAAGTTAATAATAAAAATGTATCCTTTTAAAACCTCCCGGATGTTAATAGTTGTTAAAAGGTTTTTTATAAACGGTGCAAAGTCCTACTTTTGTGGTTTTATGAACTGACAGGATATTTTTACAGAGAACAGGACAGGACAAGAAAATGAAAAGGACACTTATATTTACAGGCATTGGAATTGGATTTGCCTTTATGCTTTTGTTTGCTTTCAACAGAATTGCATCAAAGAAAAACTCTCCCGATTATTTTGCGACAGTTAAAAAAGGCGATTTTGAGATCGCCATATCTGCAACTGGGGAATTGATTGCTGAAAATTCCGTAGATATTAAAGGTCCGGATTTTTCCAACCGAAGATTTGTCAGGTCAAGAAGTATTAAGATCCAGGATCTTATACCCGAAGGGACAGTTGTAAATAAAGGCGATTATATTGCAACGCTTGACAGGACAGAGTTGGATAACAGTCTGAAAGACCAGCTGGATCAGCTTCAAACCCTTAATACGAATCTTGAAATGAAGGAGCTCGACACAGCTGTTATTCAGAGCTCATTAAGAGATGATATCAGGAACCAGGAATACGTAGTTTCAGAGGCTGCAATGACTCTAAGGAATTCAAAATATGAATCTCCACCGATTATAAGGCAGGCTGAGATTGCCCTTGATAAGGCAAAGCGAGTGCTTGAAGAGAGACGAAGGAGCTATAGGCTTAATGAAGCGCAGAATAAAACTGATATATCAAATCAGGAGCTTTTCATTTCAAGGATAAACAGAAGGGCTGAAGACCTGAAAGAAATCCTGTCAGGTTTCACAATTACAGCCCCTGCCCCGGGGATGGTTATATACAAAAGAGAATGGAACGGATCCAAAAGAAAGGTGGGCTCATCAATAAATCCTTTTGACAGGGTGGTGGCTACGCTTCCTGATCTTGCTTCGATGATCTCAAAAACCTTTGTAAACGAGATTGACGAGAATAAAGTCAGACCCGGACAAAAAGTCTCTATAACCATCGATGCTTTCCCGAAAAGATCATATACCGGCACTGTTCTGAATGTTGCAAATATTGGTGAGATACTTCCAAATAGCAGCGATAAGGTATTTGAAGTGCAGATCAAGATAAATAAATCAGATCCTTCATTAAGACCTTCCATGACTACCGGGAACAAGATAATTATGGATGATATATCTGACGCTGTATACATACCAACGGAATGTGTTCATGCAGGTCTTGACAGCATCCCTTTTGTCTATACCAAAAACCGGAGGAAACAGATCGTTCTCCTTGGCAAGGCTAACGATAAGAATATCATTGTTGAAAGGGGACTGTCTCCCGGAACAAAGGTTTATCTTAATAATCCGGGAAACATTGAAAAATTCAAACTGTCAGGCGAGGAATTGATCCCGGTGATAAAAGAGAGAATTGAAGCCAGGTTGGCTGAGGCAGAAAAACACACCGGTAAAGTCAGCAAAGATATTTAGACAGGTTCCACATGAATCGTCACACTGAGGTTCTCGTAGGTTTGGGTCAGTTCATTCTCAATCGTGTCACAATATTTGTGTGCGTCACCAACAGACTCATCTTTCGGCATTTCCACATGTATATCTATAAACCTGTAGTTACCGGCCACTCGTGTCCTGAGATCATGATAGCTCACTCCAAGATGTCTTAATGTTTTCTCCAGCTCATCTATCTCATCTTCAGCCCAGGCTGTGTCGAGGAGAGGGGTAAAAGCTTTCCTGAGAAGAATGTAAGCTTCAGTGATGATGAACAGGGCAACCAGAATAGCTATTACCGGATCGAGCCATTTGATCCCTGTAATGATTATAAGACCAAGCCCTACAGCCACACCTAATGAGGTGTAAACATCTGTTTTAAGATGAAGTGCATCAGCCTCCAGGGCTAATGATTTTGTTAAACGGGCCACTTTATATAACCTTGATGAAACAATCGCATTAATTATTGCCGATACAAGCATTACGATTGCCCCCAGATATATGGAATCGAGGTCTATCCTCTCTCCCAGCAGTTTTTTTATTGCCTCTACAATGATCCAGACTGCAGCAATAAAGATAAGTAGTGCTTCTATAACCCCTGATATATTTTCTATCTTTCCATGTCCGTAAGGGTGCCTTGAATCGGGCGGATTGTCCGATATTCTTACAGAAATAAAAGCAATAATGGCAGCAATGAGGTCCATTGATGAATGTATTGCCTCTGAGATAATGCTTACCGATCCGCTTATAATCCCTACGACCAGCTTCATGAAAATAAGCAGTGTGTTGGAAAATATTGAAAGACGGGCTATACTTACTTTGATATTCATAGGGCTTTCGGAGTGATTAGGGAATACTCAAATATAATCAGAATATATTTAGAAGCCAAGATATTAATAAAGAAAACTTTACTGAATATTAAATAGTTATCAGTTCATAATCTGTTTTTCCAAGCCCTATTTTAACCCCATGCTCCAGTCCTGATTGCCAGAAAGTATCGGGATGTGCTTTCACGAATTTATCCTCCCCGCCCATATCGGTATACACATGATTTTCACATATCCTGCTTCCAGGCAGAGCAGGAGCTGCTTTTACCAGGTCAGCGGAGGCCTGATCGAGGGCAACAGGGTCAAACGAGGCTGCAATACCTATGTCAGGTACAAGAGGATAATCATTAAAACCCCAGCAATCGCAGTCGGGCGAGACATTCATAATAAAATTTATATGGAATGCAGGTTTATCCTTTACTACAGCCAGGGCATATTCTGCAATCCTCCTGTTAACTGTCTCAGAAGATTTTTGCCATACCACCCTTGCTGAGTCATACTGGCATACTGCAACACATTGCCCGCAACCGACACATTTTTCATAATTAATATGTGCTATTTTGTCTTTCCCCACTTTTACAGCATCATGGGCACAGTATTTTTCGCACATTTTGCAGGCTGTGCAGTTCTCTTCAAATATTTCAGGAGAAGATCCTGAATGAAGGAATAATTTTCCTCCCACCGAAGCACAACCCATCCCTATGTTTTTCAAAGCGCCTCCGAATCCTGTTATCTCATGTCCTTTGAAATGGTTCATTGAGATAATAACATCAGCGTCGGCAATTGCACTCCCTATTTTGGCAGTGGCACAGTATTCCATATTTAATTCCACTTCGCGGAATTCGGTGCCTTTGATCCCATCGGCGATAATAACCGGGCAATCTGTTGCCAGGGGATTATACCCGTTTTCAAAGGCTGCTTCAATGTGTGAGGGAGCATTTGACCTCCTGCCATAATAAAGTGTATTGCAATCGGTAAGGAAAGGTATTGCCTCCTTTGACTTCAGCAATTTTACGATACGCGCAGCAAAATTTGGCCTCAGGTAGGCAAGATTTCCGGGTTCCCCGAAATGAATCTTTATCGCTGTTATCTTCTTCTGAAAATCGATTTTTTCAATCCCTGCCTTTAAGACGAGTGCATCAAGCTTTTTAAAAAGATTTTGTGATGGTTTTGCCCTTAGGTTTGTAAAATAGACTTTGGATGCTGACATACTTGAAACTATTTCTATACTGATAATATTTTGGCCAGTTCAACGAGATCGTGGTTAACATCTTTATGGAGCTTAACTGCTCTGCGGAAAGGGACAAGAGTTATTTCATCGTTCATTATTCCGACCATAACGCTTTTCTGATCGTCGAGCAAAGCTTCCACAGCAGCGTACCCCAAACGACTGGCATTCACCCTGTCGATTGCCGAAGGTGAACCACCCCGCTGAAGGTGCCCCAGAACAGATACCCTTATATCATAATCCGGAAAAACGCTTTTAACCCTTTCAGCCAGAGCAAAAGCGCCTCCTCCTTCGTCACCTTCCGCGACTATGATCAGGTTGCTGGATTTTTTGCGTGCGTTGCCGGCTTCCATCATCTTAATCAGGTTACGTTCTTCGTCCTTTAATTCAGGAATTATTATTGCTTCCGCTCCTGTGGCAATCCCGCTGTAAAGAGCAATAAAACCTGCCTCTGCGCCCATCACTTCCACAAAGAACATCCTGTTATGAGCACTCGCAGTGTCCCTGATCTTGTCGACAGCCTCAACAACGGTATTAAGAGCTGTATCGTAACCTATGGTATAATCGGTACCGTAAATATCATTGTCAATTGTTCCGGGTATACCGACAATGGGAATGTCATGTTCTTCATTGAATAACCTCGCCCCTGTAAAGGATCCGTCTCCGCCAATCACGACAACCCCGTCAATCTGTGCAGTCCTGAGGTTATTATAAGCCTTAAGCCTTCCCTCTGGTGTTCTGAACTCTTCTGACCTTGCAGTCTTCAGAATGGTGCCTCCCCTTTGTATTATATCGCTTACACTGGATGCCTGCAAAGGGATAAAATCGGAATTAATCATCCCTGAATAACCCTGCCTGATACCCATAACTTCCAGTCCGTTAAAAACAGCACTTCTGGTAACACTGCGAATTGCCGCATTCATCCCGGGAGCATCTCCTCCTGATGTCAGCACCCCGATTCTTTTTATTTTTCCCATAAATATTATTAATGAACAAGGGTACAAAGGTAATACAATTATTTTGCTCCACAAGAGACGGAACTTACGTGTTTTCAGATATTTGAAACGATATCCCCTATGTTTTCAATCAGCCATTTGGGAGTTGAGGTTGCTCCGCAAATACCCACGGAGTTCTTCCCTTTGAACCATGCTTTGTCAATTTCTTCAGGAGAGGAAACGAAATGTGTATCGGGATTGACGTTCCTGCAGACTGAATATAACATTCTGCCGTTTGAACTTTCCTTTCCACTGACGAAAATTATTGTGTCGTGTTTTTTTGCAAAAATTTTCAGATGGGGTTCTCTGTTCGAAACCTGTCCGCATATTGTTTTATTAATAACCAGGTTTTTATCAGGATCTGTTATCCCTTTTTCTCTCATCCCTGAACGAAGTATCTCAATCAGGTTACGATACTCTTTTACACTCATGGTAGTCTGTGAGAAAAGATATACCGGCCTTGTAATATCTATCTTCCTTAAATCGTCAGGTCCTGAAATAAGTATAGCATCATTTTCTATCTGTCCCTGCAACCCTATAACCTCCGCATGACCTGCTTTACCGAATATAACTACCTGCCCGTTCCCTTTCCTGGTTTTAATCCATGTGTTTTTTATTTTGGATTGAAGCTGCTTAACAATTGGGCAGGTAGCTTCTATAATAGTAATGTTGTTCTTTTCGGCAATTAAATATGTCTCAGGCGGTTCCCCGTGAGCCCTTATCAGCACCTTGCAATCCTTAAGTGTCCTGAACTTATCGTGGTCAATTGAAACAAGTCCAAGGGACGACAATCGCTCCACCTCCTTATCATTATGGACAATAGGGCCCAGGGAAAAAACTTTTTCACCTTTTGAAAGAGCTTTTTCTGCTATCTCAACAGCATTCTGCACACCAAAACAAAAACCCGACTGTTTGTCTGTTTCAACCAGCATTTATCTTCTTTTCTATTATCTTATTTATCCACAACATCTGTTCGCCTACAGTCATCTTGCTGTTATCCAGAATTATGGCATCATCGGCTCTCCTCAGTGGGCTTATATCCCTGTTTTCATCGGCAATGTCGCGGGCAATGATATTATTTTTTATTTCTTCAAGATCGACTATTATATTTTGTCGCAGGAGCTCATCATACCTTCTCTTCGTACGTATATCAACCGAAGCTGTCATGAAGATTTTGATATCTGCATCAGGAAATACCACGGTACCGATATCCCTGCCATCCATCACAATTCCCCTGGCTGCTCCAATCTGTCTTTGTAACTGTACCATCCTTGCCCGCACTTCAGGAATCTGACTTATCCTGCTTACGTGTGACGTTACTTTCATATTCCGGATCTCTTTTTCAACATTTTCGGAGTTAAGAAAAGTCTCATATTCACTTATATCAGGATTATAGACAAAGTCAATGTGAATATTGCCCAGTTCGGATAATATAGACCGAATATTCGGCGATCCTTCACTTATAAAATCCCTCCTGATGCAATACAGAGTTACAGAACGGTACATGGCACCACTGTCGATATACAGATAATTGAGTTCTTTTGCTATGGCCTTTGCGAAAGTGCTTTTTCCGCACGATGAGTACCCGTCGATTGCTATAATAAGTCTTTTATCCATTAAGGCGCCACGGTGTTTGTTTTAAATTCGATACTTTTTATAGATGTTATCAAGTCTGAGGATCAGCGACACATTTGTTGACGATCCGGCAAGGTGGTATGTGGCTCTGCCAAATTCAATATCCAACAATGATGTATTAATGCCAAATCCCCAGGAAAATCCAACAGTCGACACTTTTGAATCTATTGCTAATTCTCTTCTCCTCTGATAGTTATATCCGGCGCTTAAGTAGAAATTTTTACCGGGTATCAGTTCCATTCCCAATACAGCATGTCTGAAAAGATTTTCTGCAAAATCGGATGATTTGGATGAAGTGGTTTCGGAAGTTGGAGTATCTGTATACTTGTAAGTAAGGTCAAATTTTTCAAGATGCCTCAGAGTAAGTGAAAAACGGAAAGGGGCATGAGCCAGCCTCTGGGTAATACCTCCCTGAATCTCAAATGGCAGGCTCTCCCTCGGTTCCCCTGCATATGTTGTGACCTGGTACCCGAGATTCTTAATTACCAGACCGGCGGAAAACAGATTGCTCCTGTTGTGCCACGAGGCTCCCAGGTCAAATGCAAACCCGAAGGAGGTATATTTTTCAAGATGCGACAGAACGGGCTTGAAGTTTACACCTACAGTAAAAAGAGAATCAATTTCACGCGAACCGATCATTGAAAAAGCATATTCTGCAGCACTGAAGTCACCGGTTATTATTCCTGAAGCATCAGTTTCAGTGAATGATCCGTAATTAAGATATGTGATGCCGAGTGCAAAATTTCCGGTTGCAGGCAGGGACCTCGAATACATTGCAAGACCATAATTTATTCCGGCAAAATAGTTGACATAGTTCAAAGCCAGGCTGTTATTCATGCCCTGATCCAATAATGCAGGGTTATGATAGGCAAGGTTAAGATCATTTCCCTGCAATGATACGTTTGTCCCCCCCAGTGACGCAACAAGTCCGGAATGTGTAAGATTCAGGAATTCATATACATTGTCGCCTCCTGTTTGTGAAAATGAAGAAGGGATAAAATAAATTAATAAAAGAAAAGTAAGGATGTGTTTTCTCATAACTGTCAATCCATGCCAAAGATAACATGAATTATTTAAACGGGCACCCTGTGTAAATTAGTATCAAATAACAGGCTATTAGCAATTGATGAAAATCAGGCCGTTTTACCTGTGAGCACCAGTGCTTCATCGATGATCTTTTTGTTGCCATTGATTTGCGACATGAACAATCCTGCAATAACAATGGCCATACCAATAATATTCTGTAATGTCAGTTTTTCACCAAGGAGGATAAATGAGAAGAGAGCCGTGAATATGGGAATAATATTGGAAAAAACATTTGCCCTGGTTATACCCATATGTCTTACCGAGAATGCAAAAAGAATGAAAGCACCACAGGATGCAAAAACAGCAAGTTCTATTATTGGCTTAAACATGTTAAAACTGAAAGGTGTAGCCAAAAAATGATGAAAATCAAGTATAATGAAGAGAGGCAGGAACAGGACAGAACCGATTACATTCTGAACGTTAACAATATAAACAGGACTATAGTTACCTACCAGTTTACTTAGAGTCAGATTATAACCGACTGCAGAAATAACAGCAAGGAACAGGAAGCCTAAACCTCTGATATTGAAAGATATAGTTCCATCCCTGTTCAGGATAAAGACCAGCACCCCAATAAATGAAAGAACGATACCGGCATAATTGATAATCTTTAGTCTTTCCCTGAAAATCAACCAGGCACCAATTGTTGCAAAAACAGGTATTGTGGATATAAACACCGAACAGACGGTGGCTGAAACGTATGTGAGACCAAAGCTTTCGCCAAGAAAATAAAAAAATGGTTCAAATAATGCCAGCATAACGAATAATTTCCTGTCATGTTTCTGTATCTTCATAAAGTTCTTTGTGAAGAAGAGATAGATAGAAAGGAGAACAGCAGAAAAGGTAAGCCTGATGAATACAATCGTCAGGGGATAAAATGTTTTGTTAGCCTCTTTGAACCATATAAATGAGAATGACCAGAAGATCATTGCCATCATTACAGAAACATATGTTTTTATTTTGTCACTCAATGTCTTATCTTTTTATTTTTTTGCCGGTTAAAGGCGTGCGAATTTAATTTTAAAATTTTTAATTCTGAAGATGTTGCTGAAAAAATCTGATACTATAATGTCTGGTTTTCAAAGTATTTCGACCATGTTATTTAATATGAACGGGCTGCCCCAATAATATGCAGATATTTAGACAGATAGGGAGAATTTATATTTAGAATAGATGATAATATTGATGTTTTTCGGGTTTGATTGTGAATCATAAATTATTATATTTGCCGCCTCAAAGGTTTAAAAATACAAAGATTATTCTATTAATCTGGTCAGAATAAGTTAAATAACTAATATCAAAGTGCAGATGAAAATTCTGGTTTGTATAAGTAATGTGCCCGATACAACGACAAAGATTAAGTTTGCCGACGGCAATGCTTCAATCGACACAAATGGCATACAGTGGGTTATTAATCCCTGGGACGAATTATCACTTACACGGGCCCTGGAACTTAAGGATGACGCGGCCAGCGGAGTGAAATCTGTCACCGTGATCCATGTTGGTCCTGTAAGTTCTGAGCCAACAATACGCAAAGCCCTGGCTATCGGTGCAGATGACGCCATAAGAGTCAATGCTGAACCTGCCGATGCCTGGTTTGTTGCAACCCAGATTGCTGAAGTGGTCAAAAAAGAACAGTTTGATATCATCATGTGCGGGATTGAATCAAGCGATTATAATGGCTCAACGGTTGGAGGAATGATTGCGGAATTTCTTGGTATTCCTTCGGTATCAGCTGTTTCAGGTATCAAATTTGAAAACGGACAGCCCGTACTGACACGTGAGATTGACGGAGGAAAAGAATTGGCAACTGTTCCTGTACCTTTCGTGGCCATTGTTCAGAAAGGTATTGCCAAAGAGCCGAGGATTGCCGCTATGCGCGGGATTATGATGGCGAGGACCAAACCTGTAAAACTTGTTGAACCGGTTGCCGCAGAGCCACTTACGCTTATTGTGGAATTTGAAAAACCGGCTCCGCGTGCAGCATGCAAATATATCGATGCGGATAACGCTGCACAGCTTATTGACCTGTTGCAGAATGAAGCTAAGGTTATCTGATAATTAGTTAATAAACAGTAAATAAAAACGATATGTCAGTACTAGTATATACCGAGAATTGGGAAGGAAAATTCAAAAAACTTTCCTTTGAACTTGTTTCCTATGCAGCAGGAGTTGCAAAAATGACCGGAACTACCGTAACAGCTGTTTCTGTCGGAAAAGTAGATGAGACCGAACTGAAGAAGCTGGGAAATTATGGCGCAGGGAAAATAATAGGTATTAACAATGACCAGCTGGCTATTCTTGATAATCAGGTTTATACCAGTGTAATTTCAGAGGTTGCAAAGAAAGAAAATGCATCTGTTATTGTGATCTCAAATAATATTACCGGGAAAGCAATTGCGCCCCGCCTGTCTGTAAGATTAAAAGCAGGTGTAGGTTCGGGTGTCAGTAAACTACCTCTTAGCCTGAATCCGTTCACAGTCTATAAAAGAACATATTCGGGGAATGCATACGCACATCTTGTTATCAAATCAGATATTAAAATTCTGACTCTGGCCCAGAACTCGTTTGATCTTGTCGAAACACCCAACAATGCAACATTAGAATCTCAGAATGTAACTTTTGACAATTCATTGCTGAAAACAACTGTTAAAGATGTTCAGAAACAGACTGGAAAGATCCTTTTGACTGATGCTGATATTGTGGTATCAGGCGGGAGGGGCATGAAGTCTCCCGACAACTGGCCACCGCTTGTGGAACTGGCTGCTTTGCTGGGTGGGGCCACAGCGTGCTCACGTCCGGTGTCCGATGAAGGATGGAGGCCTCACGAAGAGCATACAGGCCAGACAGGTAAAATAATTGCTCCGAATCTTTATATTGCGATAGGAATTTCAGGTGCCACACAACATCTGGCAGGTATCAGTTCATCAAAGTACATTGTGGCAATCAATACCGATAAGGATGCTCCGATCTTTGAATCAGCACAGTATGGTATTGTCGGCGATGCAATGAAGGTCCTTCCAAAACTGGTTGAAGCTGTTAAATCACGAAAATAACATTGTAGGGGCGTCGCATGCAACGTCCCTACAATAGAATTTAAATAAACAATAATGACGAAGCAGATAGTATTTGCAATAACACTTTTGGCTACCATCGGGGTATTTTCTTATACTATTGGCAGGCTCATCAGATTTTTCAGGTTTACGCGTCCTGCTTTTCCTGTAAAAGATTTCGGGAAGAGAATAAATGTTATGCTCTCCGTTGCCTTCGGACAGACAAAGATCTTCCGCCGTCCTGTCATTGGAATGTTTCATGCCCTTGTATTCTGGGGATTCTGCATTATTATCTTCGGTAGCATAGAAATGGTTATTGACGGGCTGACCGGCTCTGAAAGGGTTTTACAAATTCTGGGACCCGTATATAATATTATAATGGCGTCGGGTGATCTTTTTGCGCTTCTGGTAGCAATTTCCATAATTGTTTTTCTCAGCCGCAGGATTTTCTTTCATATAAAGAGATTTGAAGGTATCGAAATGAAGAAGATCTCTCATATCGATGCAAATATAGCTCTCACAATCATTCTCTTACTGATGCTATCGCTTTTGTCGATGAATACCGGGTATATTGATTATAAGTCTGTTACTGGCAAAACTGCTGCAGGGCTGTATCCCGTCAGCGCACTCATCGCTCCTCTGTTCAGAGGAGGCACGGCAGATAATTACCGGCTCATGTATGAGGCATCGTGGTGGACACATATTCTGCTGATCTTTATCTTTGCCAACATACTCCCGTATTCAAAACATTTCCATGTGTTCATGTCTGTACCCAATGTGTTTTTATCAAGGCTCGATCCGCTTGGTAAACTACCCAATATGGACAATATCACCAGGGAGGTAAAACTGATGCTCGAACCGAATAATGCATTTGCCACGGTAACAGACGATGTCGCTGTTGAGAGATTTGGCATAAAAGATGCGGAAGATGCTTCCTGGAAAAACTATTTCGATTCCCTGGCATGTACCGAATGCGGAAGGTGCACTTCCGTATGTCCTGCCAATATTACGGGAAAGAGGCTGTCGCCCAGGAAGGTGATGATGGACCTGCGGGCCAGGATGAAAGAAAAGGGCCCGTTGATGGTTAAGAATGGAAGGAACTTCAGCGATAACCGTTCCCTTTTGAGGGATTATATTTCTGAAGAAGAGCTATGGGCATGTACTACCTGCAATGCCTGTGCAAAAGAGTGCCCGATAAATATTAATCATCCGACATTGATTGTGGACATGCGAAGATATCTTGTAATGGAAGAAGCATCGGCTCCGGGGGAGCTCAAGACAGTTTTTAATAATATAGAAAATAACGGGGCTCCCTGGCAATATTCTGCGGAAGACAGGCTGAATTGGGCTAAAGACCTGGAGATAAATGTTTATTAGAATATAATTTATGAGTTGTGAGGTTATTTAATTAGTATTTATTAAGAACTTACACAGAGTTACACAGAGGATACACAGAGTTACACAGAGTTACATAAAGTTCAGTCAGCGATCGGGATCACAGAGAAACGCAGACGATTTATAAAACGATAAACAAAAAAAAGCAAAAACTGAATATGGAAACCCGTAAGATTGAAGTTCCTGTAGTGGCTGATCTCTTTGCAAGAGGAGAAAAACCTGAATACCTCTTCTGGGTGGGATGTGCGGGAGCTTTTGATGACAGATACAAAAAGGTTGTTAGAGCCTTTGCTAAGATACTTGCTTATCTGGATGTCAGTTATGCTGTGCTGGGAAAAGAGGAGACATGCACCGGGGATCCTGCCAGACGCGCCGGGAATGAGATGTTATACCAGATGCAGGCTCTGCAGGTCATAGAGATACTTAAGAGGTATGAGGTGAAAAAGATCATTACAATTTGTCCTCATTGCTTCAATATCTTTAAAAATGAATATCCTGATCTGGGAGGAAAATATGAAGTAATAAATTATCTCCGGTTCTTAAATAGTTATATTGAAAAAGGCAGGTTAAAAATTGAACCGGGATCGCTTGAAAATATTTCTGTCACATATCATGATCCCTGCTACCTGGGAAGGGCAAATGATATATATGACGAGCCCCGTCATATTCTGAATAAGCTGACAGGGAATTTTGTGGAGATGCACAGGAATAAAAGTTTTGCGCTTTGCTGTGGTGCAGGCGGAGGGCAGATGTTCAAAGAAGCCGAGAAGGGAGATAAAGAGATTTTTATTGAAAGAACGGAAGATGCCCTTCAGACTGAGGCTAAAGTAATTGCAACGGCATGTCCTTTCTGTATGACAATGCTTACTGACGGACTTAAGTATAAAAACAGGGAAGAAGAAATAAAAAATCTCGATATTGCAGAACTAATTGCACAATCATTGAAAATATAGATTAATCCAAATATTAAACTGATGAAGATGGAAAACAGTAAACTCTTGAAAAGCGGTGAATTTCTGGTAAGCGAAGTTGAGGCAAAGGATATTTTCATTCCTGAAGAATTCAACGAGGAGCAGAAGATGATAGCACAGACCTGCAGCGACTTTCTGGAAGCTGAAGTTTACCCAAGGATTGAAGAGGTGGAAAAAGGCAACAGGGATCTGATGAAGGCTATACTTAAAAAGTCAGGAGAACTTGGATTAATGGGAGTCTCCATTCCTGAAGAATTTGGAGGATTCGAACAATCGTTTGTAACACAGATGCTTGTGGCCGAAACTACCGGAGCCGGATACTCTTTCTCTGTAGCTTATATGGCACATTGCGGTATAGGCACGCTACCAATTATGTATTATGGAAATAAAGATCAGAGGGAGCGTTATGTTACAAAGCTGGCTACCGGTGAACTAATCGGGGCTTACTGTTTAACAGAACCGGGAGCGGGCAGTGATGCAAATTCAGGAAAGACAAATGCCAGGTTGAGTGAAGATGGAAAGTATTATATCCTTAATGGTCAGAAAATGTGGATCACCAATGCGGGATTCGCAGACTCGCTCGTTGTTTTTGCAAAAATTGATACCGACAGGGTGCTAAGTGCCTTTATTGTTGAGAGTAAGTATCCCGGTATCGTAATAGGTCCGGATGAACACAAAATGGGGATAAAAGGCTCATCTACAGCGCAGATCTACTTTAATGACGTAAAAGTTCCTGTAGAGAATTTGCTAGGCAAAAGAGGTGAGGGTTTCAGGATAGCGCTCAGTATACTGCATATGGGACGTCTGAAACTTGGAGCCAATGTAATTGGGGCTGCCAAGAAGGCGATTAACGATTCAGTTAAATATGCCAATGAAAGGAAACAATTCGGTGTGCTGATTTCGACATTCGGCGCTCTCAAACATAAAATGGCGCAGCAGGTTATCCGTCTTTTCGCTTCTGAATCGGCTGTATACAGGGTTAGCAACGACGTTGATACTCTCATGAAAAAGCTGACTGTGGATTGCGGCGATTATGGAAGAGCTGCCATAGAGGCAATCAGTCATTATGCCGTCGAAGCAGCCATTCTTAAAGTTGTCGGTTCTGAAATGCTCGATTTTGTTTCAGATGAGGCAGTTCAGATACACGGCGGTATGGGCTATTCTGCTGAAATGGATGTGGAAAGGGGATACCGCGATTCGAGGATCAACAGGATATTCGAAGGCACCAACGAGATTAACAGGCTTCTTGTTGTTGACACAGCCATGAAGCGCGCCATGAAAGGTGAATTTGACCTTTTCGGGAAAGCTGAAAAACTTTATGAAGACCTGGATAATATAACGGATGATAAAAAACCCGGAGAAAACTATTTCGGGGAGAAAACCAGGTATGTTAAAAATTTCAAGAAAGTAATCCTTCTCTGTATCCATGGTGCTGTAAAACGTTTTGAGAAGACACTTATCAATGAGCAGGAGGTTCTTAACAATATAGCAGAGATGATGATGGAGACCTATGTTTCTGAATCATTGACCCTAAGAGTGGAAAAGATGGAGTCATTGAATATAAATATATCGCTTTATAAGGATATGCTTGATGTCAACCTTTTCGACACTGCTGATCTCGTAAGGAAATCCGCCCTTGAGGCTATCGGGTCATTTTCAGCCACCGATTCATGTGGACCCCTGATGAAGGCAGTTGAAAATCTTACAAGGATCGGATGTATAAACGTAAAGGATGCAAGACGCAGAATAGCCGATAAACTTATTGAGGACAACTATTATAAGTTCTGACAGTATGCCATCCGGCCTTTCTTTCGATCTAAAGACCGGATCGCAAATAGTTCAGCTACAGAAAAACTCACTATCAACAATAATTTTGGTGTTAATTATTATTTGTAAATTCAACAAAAATATATATCAATAGTCAGGGTGATATAGATCAATCTTTAACATGATAAAGAGCATGGAATAGTTATTAATTTTATGCCATATAATTTACTTTTGGTGAGGATAATCAGATATATTTGTGAATAAATTAACAATAATCTTAATATGAATCAGAAAGTTAATATGAAAAGACAGATTCTGGTTGTTATGGTGTTAGTTGCCATAATGACCGGGATATCTTCGTGTGAAAAGTACACATTTATGCCTCCAGTCATAAATCCCATTGATACTATTCACTTTGAAACTGATATACAGCCGATCTTTACTGCAAATTGTATCACCTGCCATAACACATTAAGGGCACCTGATCTGAGGGAAGGTAAATCATACAGTGCGCTTACAACAGGAGGTTTTGTTAACCAGCCGGGAGAAACAAGCATACTGTATACTCAAATGAATAAATCTGATCATACGGCCAGATCAACAGATGCCGATAAACAAAAAGTTCTCATCTGGATCAACCAGGGAGCATTGGATAATTAATAATAACCAAACCCGATAATATATATTGATATGAAAAAGCTCTTAATCCTTCTAACTTTATCATTATTCCTTTCTTCCCTGTCGGCACAGGATGCGACTAAAACGGAGGAAGGATCCACCCCGGTACGTTTTACTTTCGGAACAAATATGCTCATTGATAATCAAACGGTTGAAACACCTTACAAAGGGGGGCTTCAAATGCAGATTCAGCACAGGTTCAGCCAGATTGAAACTTATCATGATCTGTATGGCATCTATGGTTCGGCAAATACACGGATTGGTCTTAATTATGGAATCACCGACAGGTTAATGGTTGGCGCAGGAACAACAAAAGATTATAAGCTCCAGGATATTCAGTGGAAATATCTGATACTTCATCAGACTGAAGATAATAAAATACCTGTTTCATTGTCATATTATGGAAATATAGTGTTTGACCTGCGATCGAGTGATAATTTCGGACCAGAAGCAAGTTTTAAGGATATCCACAGGATATCGTATTTTACTCAACTAATTGTGGCCCGCAAGTTCACTGAGAAAATTTCAGCTCAGATTGCCCCATCGGTCATATATTTCAATTCAGTACCTGAAAATGCCGACGGTACAGGATATAAGAACTTTAATCTTGGTTTATCGGCTGGTGCCCGTGCCAACTTGTTTGGTAATCACTCCCTGATACTGGAATATGACAGGCTGCTTACAAAACAGAATACCGAAAAACAGCCAAAGCCAAATTTTGGGGTTGGCTGGGAAATAAATACGGCTACCCATACTTTCCAGATTTTTGTGGCACAGCATAATCAGATCATCAATCAGGTAGGACTTCTTTATAATACGAGCGATAAGTTCCTTTTTGGATTCAATATAACTGTGAGGTTCTAATTAAAAATATCAATCAGGAATGAATTTTTTTAAATTCCGGATCATTATCCTGTTTTCATTAACCTCTTTGAGTTCATTGACATATGCCGGACGCCTCAGATCAGGAAGACAAGCAAATAAATTACCGGATTCAACTGCCTATGTTTCACCGTATGAAGCAGATAACCAGCGATGTTTCAAATGCCACGGTCAGGCAGTATATGAGTACACTAATGAAACGCTTGGAAGACAGGTACGCGACATAATGTGTTCAGAGAGAATTATTAATAAGGAGGAGTTCTACAAGTCAAATCATAAAAGCTTCAGTTGCACCGACTGTCATTCTGAGGAGTATACCAAGTTCCCTCATGCAGGACAATTGAGAATGGAGCAGATGTACAACTGTATAGATTGTCATGGAGGAGATGAACGATTTGCGCAGTATCATTTTGAGGAAATTGAAGCTGAGTACCGGAAAAGTGTGCACTACAAACTGAGAGATGATGGATTTTCATGCTGGAAATGTCATAATCCCCATACTTACAGGATCAGTGTAAGAAACGAACAGAATCTTAAGGAAACGATTGCATATGATAATGCAATCTGTCTTAACTGCCATTCCAACTTTAATAATTTTCAATTACTGACAGACAGAAAAGAGATCAATATTATTCAAAAGCACGACTGGTTACCTAACCAGGCTGCTCATTTTGCCAATGTAAGATGTATTGAATGTCATACTCAAATCAATAATAATGTTCCTGTATCTCATTTGATCAGGCCAAAAGAAAAGGCTGTAAGACTTTGCAATGAATGTCATTCCCAGAATTCACTGCTGATGGCTTCGCTTTATAAATTTGAATCGAAGGAAAAACGTCGCAATGGTTTCTTTAATGGAATAATTTTAAATGAATCATATGTTATCGGCGCAAACAGGAATGAGTATCTCAATCTTTTAAGCCTTGTAATTTTCCTTGGCGTTTTTGGTGTTATATTTATTCATATAGTATTCAGGATCAGAAAAAACAATAAAAATTATTAAAGGAGACCACAATGTATCTTTACCCAAAATGGATAAGAATCTGGCATGTTTTCAACGCTCTGTTGTTTATTGTTCTTATTGTAACCGGTTTAAGCATGCAATATACCGGGAAAGATAATCCTTCATATGTGGTGGGTTTTGCAAAGGCTGTTAAGTGGCATAATTTTGCTGCCATATTGCTGGTAATAAATTATATAGCATTTGTCGCAGGTAACCGGTTCACCAAAAACGGTCATTATTATAAAATAGATAAGAAAACCTTTCTTTCTGACCTTATGAAACAATTTAGATACTATTCATTCGGGATGTTCAGGGGGGAAAAACACCCTTTCCCGGTAACAGAGGAGCGCAAATTCAATCCTTTGCAGAAGTTCAGCTATATTCTGGCTATGTATGTGGCTTTACCTTTGCTTATTATTTCGGGTATCGGATTGCTTTTCCCGGAGATTACAATAAACAGGTTTCTGGGAGTGAGCGGCCTTATTTATACCGATATTCTGCATATAACAATGGGTTTCTTTTTATCAATATTCATGTTGATACACATATATACATGTACACTGGGTGCCAAACCTACATCACTCTTTTGGGGAATGATTACGGGTTATCACAGATCTGAATAAAACATGTTACAAAATAATATGATGAAAGAAATGGAAGAAAATGAAGGGAAAAGATCATCAAGACGCAATTTCATTAAGAAAGTCGGTGCAGGAGTTGGTGCTGTGTCTATTGCCGGAATTGCCGGAACATCTGTTATCGGAAGGGCTCGTTCAAAATCCGGTGAAAAGGTTAAATTGCTCTCTACTGATGGTAAACTGGTGGAGGTTGATAAGGATGATATACAGCCTGCGAAAGAGATAGTTGCTGAATTTAAGGCAGAAGCTAAGAAAGGATTGCCAAACAGAAAATTTGTTATGGTGATTGACCTTGCAAAATGCAAGAATGCGCGAAAGTGTGTTGAGGCCTGTCAGGAAGGTCATCTCCTTCCCAAAGATCATGAATGGATGAAAATCTTTCTTCTGCAGGATGATCACGATACAGCAAGGTATTGGTTCCCCCGTCCCTGTTTTCATTGCGATAAACCCATGTGCGTAAGTGTATGCCCGGTGGGGGCAACATATAAAAGAGATGACGGGATTGTACTTATTGACAATCAGAGATGTATCGGATGTAAGTTCTGCATGACAGGTTGTCCATATTCGGTAAGGGTATTTAACTGGAAGGATCCTGAAGTTAAGGTCCCGAAAGGATCTGAATATGACCCTGAACTTGCAATACCACAGGTAGAAGGTACAGTTGGAAAATGTATATTCTGTGCCGATAAATTGCGCAAAGATGAGCTACCGCGCTGCGTATCGGCCTGCCCTATGGGTGTGCTTTATTTTGGAGATATACTGGAGGATACCGTGACTAATGGAGAAGAAACGTTACGCTTCAGCAAATTGATGACCGACAGGGCAGGATATCGCTATCGTGAGGATCTTGGTACTTTGCCAAGTGTATTTTACCTTCCCCCCGTGCAAAGATTGTTTCCTGTTGAACGAGGACTCGAGGATCTTCCTGATTCTATACGAATAAGGTATAAAAATGCCGGGCCAAGGTAATTAATAGTCTAATTTGAGTATTATGATGACAGAAAAGCAATTACTCGAGGACCTGACACCTGAAATAGAATCTACAGGACTCAGGTGGTACCTGACTTTTGCAGCCTTCTTTATAGTTTTCTGCGTGGGCATCTATGGCCTTATACAACAGATAGAAAAAGGCCACATCGTAACGGGAATGCGCGATAATGTAGTGTGGGGACTTTACATTGTAAACTTCATCTTTTTTATGGGATTAAGTTATGCCGGAGCACTTTTATCCGGAGTGCTGCACCTGTTTCATACCGGCTGGAGAAAGCCGGTTATTCGACTGGCTGAACTTATTACTGTCATCTCCCTGGTGATCGGTCCGTTTTTTATCTTTTTCTGTATAGGTCGCCTGGACAGGCTCCCGTTTCTTGTAATGTATCCTCGTATACAGTCACCAATAACCTGGGATGTTATTGCTATCAGCACCGACCTTGTTGGTTGTTTTATGTTCCTGTATCTCTCTTTTATTGAGGATTTTGCAATTCTTCGCGATTACAGGGAACTTAATGTTCCACCATGGAAACATAAAGTCTACAAAGCACTTTCACTCGGCTATACGGGAAATGAAAAGCAAAAGAAGATACTTAAAAGCGCAAAAAACGTTATGGCAGCAATGATAATAGCCATCGCAATTATTGTCTATTCGGTTCTTGCCTGGATCTTCGGCGTTACTCTTCAACCTGGCTGGCACTCAACAATTTTCGGACCTTATTTTGTTATTGCGGCAGTATTTTCAGGTACGGGATTACTGATAATATTAATGTGGATATTCAGGAAAATATATCACCTTGAGGAATATATTACCAAGAGGCATTTTGTGAATGTGGGTGTTCTTCTTACAATTATTGCAGCTTTTTACGGATACTTTACCTTCAGCGATTACCTGACAAAATGGTATGGCTCAATCAAGATGGATTCTCTTCTGATAGATAAACTGTTTTCTGATTATTATTCCCTGTTTATTTTCGCAAACTATGTCGGGATCCTTATTCCGTGTATAATAATTGCGTTTCCCCGATTCCGTACAATACAAAATATAACAATCGCTGCTATCATTGCAGTAACGGCTCTTTGGGTGAACCGTTATATCATTGTGATTCCAACCCTTGAAACACCGTTTCTTCCCATACAGGATGCACGACCCGACTGGATTAAGTATTCTCCTACCTGGGTGGAATGGTCGCTGACATTTGCCGGGCTTGCAGTTTATGGAATGCTGTTTATGTTGGTCTCTAAGATTGCTCCGATAATTTCGATATCGGAAATGAAAGAAAAGGATCCGGTTGAGATTTTGAAGTAAATCAGAAAAGTTTATGAAAACGACTGGTATCACGGACAATAATAATATTATCATTACTGCTTACTGCTTCAACGTACTCATTTTCTCAGGAAAGCGAAAAGATCAGTCCGTATGTTCAGCTGCAGTATTTCAAGGATAATAATGATAATTCTTCATTAAAAACTACTCTTACATATTCAAAGAACAGGATGGAAATTCCCCTGCCCGGGATGGAAATTATCTTTTTTTCAGGAAAAGAAAAGAAAAACAGGATTGCTGAAGCAGTTACAGATGAAAAAGGTGTGGCAACCTGTGATCTCAAAGACAAATCTGATTTTTCCGCAGATGCAACCGGTCAATGGCCTTTCAGCACTGAGTTTGCCGGAAATGATACCATCGAATCAGGATCGGCAGAATTATTGATAAGAGATGTTGCGCTGAAGATGGAACTTACTGAGGTTGATAGCGTAAAGACCGTAAAACTGAGTGCAGAGAAAAAGGAAAATGGGAAAGAGGTTCCCGCAGCAGGAGAGATGATAACTGTTTATGTTCCGCGAATGTTCAGCCTCCTGCCTCTAGGCGACGTAACGCTTGATGACACAGGCAATGGATCTCTTGAATTTCCGGCTGACCTTCCCGGCGATAAAGAGGGAACTATTACAATTATTGCAAGATTTGAGGAACATCCTGAATTTGGGAATGTTGAAAAAAGAGCCACATTAAAATGGGGTGTTCCGTCATCATATACAGTTCCTAAAGGACATAGAGCACTATGGACAAAGGTAGCTCCCCTTTGGATGATCTTTACCCTTTCAATCCTTCTCACAGGAGTCTGGGGCCACTACCTGTTCACAATAATAAGTCTTATAAGGATAAGAAGAGATGCAAAAAAGAATGAAGCTGGCGATATCCGGAACCAGTGAAAAAAAATTGCACGAAAATTGTTATATCTATTATAAATTAAAACGAAGAACTATGAAAACTGTTAAATTACTATTATTAAGCTCAGCCGTATTTTTACTGAGCGCCTCTTTGTCTGCGCAGGCAAAACCGTGGGTCGTACCTGCCAATTTTAAATCGATGAAGAACCCGGTCGCCAAGAGCGAAGCGAGTACAAAAGCCGGTATGGCTCTTTATTTAAAGAACTGTGCATCATGTCATGGAAAAGCCGGTCTGGGCGACGGTGTAAAGTCAAGGATGCTTAAAGACTTCCCCGGTGATTTTTCAAAAGCCGATTTCCAGGACCAGAGTGATGGAGACCATTTCTATAAAACCA
Source organism: uncultured Bacteroidales bacterium (assembly GCA_963815075.1). Lineage (GTDB taxonomy): Bacteria > Bacteroidota > Bacteroidia > Bacteroidales > VadinHA17 > LD21. The sequence goes on along the minus strand of CAWFFK010000012.1, from coordinate 431,719 downwards.
AGACCGGAAGAGGCGAAATGCCTAAATATGAAGGGAAGCTGGCAGATAATGATATCTGGAATATTGTTAACTACATGAGGACCTTCAAAAAATAAGTTTAAAAAACTTCATAAAAATAAGAGGGACATGACACGGCATGTCCCTCTTTTGATTGATATTTTATCTTACTATTTGCTATTTTGCTGGCGGTGGGTAGCCAAGGTCAGTCATAGCTGCAATGGAATTATCAAGAAGAGCATTTATGTATCCGGGGTTGTGCACGCCCATACTCTTGTCCTGCGTAACTGCATCATAGTTGAAGTAAGCAAGGGCAACATTGGCATTATAGGTTCCCGGAACAGCAAGCTCAGAATCAGTATCATAAATTCCTGCTGCGGTAAGCTGGGCCTGCAGTTGTGCCAGTTTGCCGGATACTGTGGCCTGTAAAGTTTCGTAATCGGGAACAGTTGGATGGCATGTAAGGCAACCTGTTGTATTCAATATTTCCGGACCACCATGCTGGCTGTATGTCATGCCCATTTGATGACCTCCTGCCATGTAACCGTATGGAGTAGCCATGTGGCATGCTATACAACCCTCAGTGCCGAAGTGCGCATTTGTTGTCGGGTAAGCAGTCCCCGGGAGCTCGAATGGAATTTTACCGAGCAGGAAATTTGCCATAGGAGCATGGTGTACACCTACACGGTTGCTTGCAATGGTATAATCGGGTCCGTCGACAACAGGCAACGGGGACACATCGCGTGCCTGGTGGCAGCCTACGCACTGGTTGCTATTGCCATTATCATAAACAACAGAAGCTCCTGCGTACTTTAGAATGAGGGTCTCTGCTCCCGGTTTGGTAAGCGCCAGGTCATCAGAGGTGAAGGTAGTGTGAATCTTATGACAGGTGTAACAGTTAATCTGCATAGGATCAGTGGGAACTGAGATGTTTGCATCAGATCCTTCCGCTACGTACTCAAGGAACCCCTGGCTGGTGTGACATCTTACACACCCTGTCCTGTCAGCATAGGCGGCATTCTCACCTTTGGCATGAAGCGACTCGGACCATTGTGCCTGTTTTTCTTCAATTAATGCACTGTTGTTATGGCATGTGGTGCAAGTTGCATTTGCATCAATACCATTTGTGCCATCTTTACCGTTCTCTCCTGCCGGACCGGCAGGTCCTTCACATGAAGTAAGAATAAATCCAGCAGCAAAAAGAGCTGAAAGTAGTTTAATTAGGTTTTTCATATCAGGTTTATTATTTAAAATTTCGTACTGCAATCTAATAAAACGTTGTGTTATGTTATTAACAGTTGTTATGTTATTTACGATCTCTAATGTTGATAGATATTCTGTTTGAGTTTGATAAATATCAATTAATTGAATGATATTTGTTAGTTTTGTAGTTCCCTAAGTCATTAAAATATATTTTTAAAACCCTTTTAAAATGGTATTATGTCGGAAACAAATTTAATTGATAATTGTGAAAATTGTTCTAAGATATGGAAGAATTTTAAACTTTTGACTAAAGACGAGCTTCAGATGGTAAATGAAAACAGGTATGAAGCAACCTTTAAACCGGGAGAAATTATAATAAAACAAGGATCTCCGACATCCAATGCATTATTTTTGGCCGGCGGAATGGCTAAGACGTACATTGAAGGCAATAATGGCAAAAATTTCATTATGAATATTGTATTGCCGGGAAGATTAATAATGGGCCCCGGAGCATATGTAGACTCGCGGCATAACTATTCTGTGGCTGCAATTACCCCCGTTCAGGCATGTTTTATAAATTTTGAAATTTTCAAACAACTGGTAAGGGTCAATGGAGCATTTGCGGAGAGCCTGCTTGAAGACATAAGTACTAAATCGCTGAGATCACATACCAGAATGGTCAATCTGGCCCAGAAAAGAATGCCGGGAAGACTTGCCGATGCTCTGCTTTATTTCTCAGATAAAATATTCAATGCAGATGAATATGAAATGATACTTTCAAGGCAGGAGCTGGGTGAGATGACAAACATGGCCAAGGAATGTGTGGTAAGAATACTTAAAGAGCTGGAGAATATGGGTGTGATTTATTCCGATTCTTCAAAAATAAAAATACTGGATAAGCAGAGACTGATAAAGATATCAGAAAAGGGTTAACGGAACAAATTATTTGCTGCTTCTGACTTCTGACTTCTGACTTCTGACTTCTGACTTCTGACTTCCGGATAACATTTTTAAACATTTAACAAATCAATATTATGAAGCATTTGAGGTTCCTTATTTCACCGGTCTTTATGGGTGTTATGTTAATAATATTTGCCATATCGATGGCTGTGGCAACTTTTATCGAAAATGATTTTGGTTCCTCAGCCGCGTACAATATGGTCTATAATACAAGATGGTTTGAATTGATCTTATTACTTCTTGCTGTCAACCTGATAGGGCAGTTGATTGTTTTCAAACTTTTCAGGAGGACAAGGATCACCGGGGCATTGTTTCATCTCTCTTTTATAATAATGATTATTGGAGCAGGAATAACCAGATATTTCGGATGGGAAGGCACAATTCATATCAGGGAGGGCGAAGTGCAGAATAAATGTTTCTCAACTGAAAGGTATATAGGATATTCGGTTAAGGATGATAAAGGGAATGTTATATCACACCACCTGAATAAATACTCAATGACATCTGTTTCTGCAGAAAATTATGAAGAAACAATAACAATTAACAATAAAGATTATCAGCTGACTCTTTCCAAAATAATTCCGAATGCTTCTGCCATAGTTTCGGAAAATCCTGAGGGAGGACCTGTAGTTTCGCTGATATTAACAAAAGACATGAGGTCGAGAGAGACACTCATCATTAAAAAAGGAGAAACAAAAACATCCGGCGGGATAACTTTCGGCTTTGACTCCGGGATACCTGCCGATCTAAATATTTCAGATGATTCGGGTAACTTTTTTATCAGTTCAGCTTTGGAAATTGGTGAGATGAATATGGGCTCCCACAATATAAACAAAATAGCTCCCGGGAACAGGATAGAATTAAGCAAAATGCAGATACTGACAGTAAAAGATATTAATGTTATACCTCAGACACTTTCTGAATCGGGTATCGAGACAGCCGTTGCAGTTAACCCGGCAGAACAGAATACAGAACAGAATGCCTTTATTTTCCATATCAACGGAGGTAATAAACCTGAAACAATTTATCTGTGGGACAGGAACTCCGACGCAGTTGCCGCCGACAGTTGTGTTGTGGATGGATATACTGTTGCAATAACGTATGGATCAAAAATTTCCACTCTTCCATTTTCGATAAAACTTAACGACTTCATTATCGACAGGTACCCTGGCTCAAACAGTCCATCGGGTTACAAGAGCGACGTTACGCTCATCGACCGGAAAGATAATATTGAAAAACCATTTGTCATTTTCATGAACAATGTCCTGAAATACAAGGGATACCGTTTTTATCAGTCTTCTTTCGACCGTGACGAAAAAGGAACGATTCTTTCGGTTAATCACGATCTGGCAGGAATATTTGTTACCTATACAGGTTATGCCCTTCTGTTTATTTTTATAATCCTGTCGTTGTTGAACAAAAATTCTGTTTTTCACAATATCAATGCAGGATACTGGCAATCAAACCTGAGGAAATCAGTTACCGCCATTATATTTATTTTGTTCCTGTCCGGTTTTTCATCATTAAATGCCCAGAAGCTGGTAACCGGGAAAGCAGTATCAGAGGAATTTGGTAAAGTACTTGTTCAGGATCAGAAGGGCAGGACCAAACCACTCTTTACCTTAAGCAACGATATTCTCCGCAAGGTGACCAGGACGAATAAATTCGAAGGTTTGTCTTCCATGCAGGTATTTCTGGGAATATATCTTGATTTTGACCACTGGAAGAATGTTCCTCTCATAAGTGTTTCAAATAAAGATCTTCAGAAAAAAATTGGGATCAGTGGAAGGTACGCCTCCTTTTCCGATCTTGTTGATATGGGAGCCAACGGGAGTTACAAAATATCAGATGATGTCAACAAAGCTTATTCAAAAGCGCCAGGAGAGAGAAACAAAATGGATAAGGAGGTGATGAAGGTGGATGAAAGGGTGAATATTGTTTACATGATCTATAAAGGAGATTTCATGAAACTGTTTCCGCTGAAGGATGGTACGCATAACTGGGGATCGCCGGAAGATGCTCTTAAAAAAGCTATAAGCAGGGAGGATTCATTATACCTTAAAAACATCATTCCCGTTCTGACAAATGCCCTGGAGACCAATAATCTTGAAAGTACACGAAAAATTAGAGAATCGATAAGTGGTTATCAGGCAAGATTTGCCCGGTATGCCCTTCCATCGGCTTTCAGAACCAATGCTGAATTGTTTTACTATAAACTTGGCATTTTCGAAAAGCTCTTCCCTTTTTACGCCACAGTTGGCCTGGTTATGCTTATTAGTCTGATAGCCACTGTTATAAGGGGAGGAAAGAAAAACTCACTTTTTGTAAAGATACTGGGATGGCTGCTGTTTACAGGTTTCCTGTTTCATACACTGGGACTTGGTTTGCGATGGTATATAGCAGGCCATTCACCTATGAGCAACGGGTATGAATCAATGATATTTATTTCATGGGTTACTCTTCTTGCGGGTTTTATTTTCAGTCGTAAATCAGCTTTTGCTTTATCTGCAACTGCTATTCTTGGCTCAATGACCCTGATGGTTGCTCATCTGAGCTTTATGGACCCTGAGATAACCAACCTGGTGCCGGTACTTAAATCTTACTGGCTTACACTTCATGTTTCAGTTATTACAGGCAGCTATGGATTCCTTGGTCTGGGGGCTATACTGGGACTGATAATACTTATTTTAATCTCCCTGGCGAACGATAAAAATCGCGAAAGGATTTCCGTAACCATCGATGAACTTACAGTCATTAATTACAAAACCCTCACTCTGGGGTTGTATTTTCTGACAATAGGTACTTTCCTTGGTGCAGTGTGGGCAAACGAATCATGGGGCCGGTACTGGGGTTGGGATCCAAAGGAAACCTGGTCCTTAATAACCATAATTATTTATAGTATTGTCATCCATTCGCGTCTGATACCCGGCATGAAGGATATCTTTACATTTAACCTGCTTTCGCTTTTTGCCTTTTCATCAGTTTTAATGACCTATTTCGGTGTAAACTATTATTTATCAGGTCTTCACTCATATGCAGCCGGTGATCCTGTCCCCGTACCCTCTTTTGTTTATATTACAGTGATTGTACTGGCGATACTGTCGCTTGTGGCATATTTAAAATACACAAGAGACGGCAGGAACAGAGGTTGAAATTGCAGAGGCAGGTCCCAGACCTGCCTCTGCAACAATCAATCTTACCGTATAAATTTTTCCGGGTGGAAGATGGGGCTCGAACCCACGACCTTCGGAACCACAATCCGACGTTCTAACCGACTGAACTACATCCACCGTTTCAGGAGTGCAAAATAAGGTCAAAAATTCTATTTCACAAAATTTTAAATTTATTTTCTCCGACAGCAGTCAATTAGTATCTTTGGACGGTTTATCAGAAAACGAACCTTTTAACACAATTTTCTTTATGGGAAGTTGTTATAAGGTTATCGATATCCTCTATTTACGGCGATTTGAGAAAAATAAAATTAATAGACAACATATCAGGCCTGCAACTTTTCCAGTTGATGCGACCTCTTGTCTTCCTGATTATTAGCATTGTTTTTACTAAAACTCATTACACACGTGCCCAGATAGGTCAGTGGGAAATGTTCATGTTCATCGGCGGTTTGATAACTTTTTTCTGGGTTACCGGTATAATCCAGTCCCTTCTGCCATTATACCACAGGAACAAAACATACCGTAAGATAGGAGATAATGGAAACACAAAGTCACCTGAGATTTTTAATGCATTTCTTCTTTTATGCATTTTCAGCCTGTTTTTTTTCCTGCTGGGTCATTCCCTTAAAAATAACTTTTCGGTATTTCATTTTTCAGGTAATGTACCGTACATAAACCTCCTGTTGCTTTATATACTTCTAAGCAGCCCTGTATGCCTGATAGAGTATATATATCTTCTTAATAACAGGTCGTACCGGATCTTCCAGTATGGCGTTTATACCTTTACGGTACAGCTGGCTCTAATAATTATTCCTTTGCTTCTTGGGAAAGGAATAATCTGGTCAATATATGGATTACTGGCAATAACCTGCGTCAGATGGGTGTGGCTGATATTTTTACTGAGGCGCTACACGGAAATGAAGATTTCGACCAGGTTTATGAAGGAGCATCTTTACCTTGGTCTGCCACTGATACTTACTACATTGATTAGCGGATCGGCCCAGTACACCGACGGAGTAATTGTATCGGCTGTTTTCCGTGACCCGGGAAAGTTTGCATGGTTTCGGTACGGTGCCAAGGAATTTCCTCTTGTGCTGATGCTTGCAAATGGTCTCAGCGCAGCGATGCTCCCTGAATTTTCCACCCGCGAAAGGATGAAAGAATCCCTGGCAAAGATCAGGGCCAAGTCGAAAAGGCTGATGCATATACTTTTTCCGGCTGCAATGACGATGATGTTGTTTTCCAGGTGGATATATCCCAGAATATTTAATCCGGACTTTCAAAGGAGTGCCGATATTTTCCTTATCTATTCATTACTGATCATTCCACGGCTTGTCTTTCCACAGACAATTATTGTCGGACGGAAAAAGACACACATCATCCTTTTAGCTGCAGTACTGGAACTTGCAGTAAATATTCCGCTTAGCCTTCTAATGATAAAACTGGGATACAATATTGTCGGAGTTGCCCTTTCAACCTTTATAGTATATTTAATCGGAAAAGGCTTCCTCGTCGGATATCTCTGGATCAGAATGAATATAAAACCGGCGGAATACATTCCTGTAAGAATTTATACACTCTATTCGTTTCTTGTGGGAGTATTGTTTATACTGATAGATCACAGGATAATTGATATCCATTAAATACGGAAGCCACTGGCGGCTTAAGGAATTCTGACTATATTTGTGACCTCTGCTGACTGAGCGGACTTGCAGATAACCATATCTCAAATATTAATTTAATGCAGGTAATTGAAGTTATAACCCGACAGGATAAAAAGGAATTCATAAATTTCCCGAAAGTATTGTACAAAGATGATCCGTACTGGGTTTGTCAGCTTGATACGGAGTTAGAATCGGTTTTTGATCAGTCAAAAAACCCGACCTTCAGACATGGAGAGGCAAGCCGCTGGATTCTTAGAGACGGTGATAACAAAACTATTGGAAGAATAGCCGCTTTTATCGACCAGGTAAGGTCCGCTGCCAATGACCAGCCTACCGGAGGCATTGGATATTTTGAGGTTATTGAAAAAAGGGAGGCTGCATTTGCCCTGTTTAATGTAGCGAAGGAATGGCTGATTGCCCGTGGAATGGAAGCCGTGGACGGCCCTATTAATTTTGGTGAAAACGATAACAACTGGGGACTGCTTGTGGAAGGGTATATTCAACAGGGATTTGGCATGCCTTACAATAAAAAGTATTACAGGACGTATTTTGAGGATTATGGATTTAAGAACTATTTTGAACAATATTCGTATCACAGGGAAGTTAGGAATGGCAATGGTGAGATTACCCGGTTTCCGGAGAGAATAATGAAGATTGCGGAATGGCTGTCAAAGAGGCAGGGTTATTCATTTCATCATTTTGAGCTTAGAAACCAGGACAAGTATATTCGCGATATTGTTGAAATATACAACTCCACCTGGTCGGTATTCAAAGAAGATTTTACTCCCCTCGACCCTGCCTTTCTTAAGCAATCGCTGAAGAAAGCAAAGGTTATCATAGACCAGGAACTTATCTGGTTTGCCTATTTTAATGATAAACCCATATCATTCTTTATCCTTTTTCCCGACCTTAACCAGATACTCAGATATTTTGATGGCAATATGAATATATGGAATATGATCCGGTTCGGTTACTATAAGTTTTCACATAAGATGACCAGAATGAGGGCTGTTGTAGGGGGAGTTCATCCGACATATCAGAACAGCGGAGTTGAATCTGCAATATTTCTGCAACTTTATGAGGTTTTTAAAAAAAAGCCATGGTTCAGGGAACTTGAACTTTCGTGGGTGGGAGATTACAATCCCAAAATGATTGCGATCTATGAAGCTCTCGGCGCCAGAAAAGCCAAAATGCATATCACATACCGCTACCTGATAAATAATAACATTCCTTTTAAGAGATATAAAGACGAAATGACTGAAAGACAGGATTTAAAGAAGGATAATGCATAGTATTCTCATTAATTTAATAATTATTTTTGTATTTTGAATAATGTTAATTAATTTTGCAAACCCTAATTGGTAGGAATATTTATACAATATTAAGGATAAAAGGACAGAGCAATGAAAAATGGAATTCATCCGGGCAATTACAGGTTTGTGGTATTTCAGGATATGTCTAACGGACATGCTTTCCTGAGTAAATCGACCGCACCCTCAAAAGAGAACATTAAATGGGAAGATGGGAGTGAATATCCTCTTATCAAGCTTGAGATATCAAACACGTCTCATCCTTTTTACACAGGTAAGATGAAACTTGTTGATACTGCAGGAAGGGTCGATAAATTTATGAACCGTTATAAGAATCATGTTGGTAAAAAGAAATGATCTTTTTTTATATCATAAAATTGAGGGGTCATGCCAGGGCGTGACCCCTTTTATTTTATTGTGGCATAATCATTGCATACCCCTCTTTCAGGGCAGATGTTAAAATTATATGTAAATTTGGCACACCCGGCATTAATAAAGACAATCCTCTTCTGCCTTAACTACGGAGGACAATAAGGAAAGGTAAAAAGTGATCCTTCAGCAGTAAGGACACGGAGGATGAAGAATGAAAAAAGTTAGGAGTTAAAGAACAAATGGAAAAAAAATTCAGGAAGCCAGTCAGCGAAATATTAATTCCGGATATTCTTGATGGTGAAGGAGATATTATACCAATTATTGCTGATGGCGACGATGGCGAATTAGAAGATGTTGAAGTTCCGGAGGCTATTCCGATACTTTCGTTAAGAAACACGGTACTGTTTCCAGGGGTTGTTCTGCCAATCTCAATTGGTCGCCCGAAGTCTATTCAGTTAATAAAAGATGCCTATCGTAACGATAAAATTGTAGGTACGGTTGCACAGAAAGATCCGGATACTGAAAATCCTGATTTTCAGGACCTTCACACTTTGGGAACCATAGGACAGATAGTGAAGCTTCTTGAAATGCCTGACGGATCCACAACTGCAATTATACAGGGGCGAAAAAGAATGATATTGGAGGAGCTTATTTCCGACGATCCCTATTTTATCGCCAGGGTAAAAACGATTCCTGAAATAAAGCCTGAGATCATGAGCAGGGACTTCGACGCTATTGTTGGCTCCCTGAAAGATCTCTCTCTTAAGATCATTAAGATAAATCCGAATATAAGTCCCGAAGCATCATTCGCCATTAAAAACATTGAAAATAATACATACCTTATTAATTTCATCTGTTCCAATACCGACATCAAGGTACAGGATAAGCAAAAGCTTCTGGAGATAAACAGCTTGCGTGATCGAGGATTTATGTTGCTTGAGTTTCTTGTTCAGGAAATACAGGTCCTGGAGCTTAAAAATGAGTTACAGTCAAAAGTCAAGAGTGATCTGGATCAGCAGCAGCGTGAATTTCTCCTCCATCAGCAGATGAAAACAATTCAGAATGAGCTTGGAGGGAACCCGGCTGAAAAGGAGATTGAAGAATACAGGAAGAAAGCAGGAGAAAAGAAATGGAAGGATGACGTCAAAAAGGTATTCGATAAGGAGCTCGATAAGCTGAACCGGTTAAATCCTGCAGCTGCTGAATATTCAGTCCAGGTAAACTATATTCAGACGCTTCTGGATCTTCCGTGGGACCAGTACACAAAGGATAATCTTGACCTGATCAATGCGAGGAAAGTACTTGATGATGATCATTTTGGTCTGGATGAGGTTAAAGAGAGAATTCTTGAACATCTTGCCGTTTTGAAACTCAAAGGTGATCTTAAATCTCCCATCCTTTGTCTTTTTGGTCCTCCGGGAGTTGGAAAAACCTCTCTCGGTAAATCGGTTGCCAAAGCACTCGACAGAAAATATGTCAGAATGTCACTTGGAGGTTTGCACGACGAGGCAGAAATAAGAGGTCACAGGAAAACATATATCGGAGCTATGCCCGGGAGAATAATCCAGAACATAAAAAGGGCAGGATCATCCAATCCGGTTTTTATACTGGATGAGATTGATAAGGTGGGACAGGATTTCAGGGGAGATCCATCTTCGGCCCTGCTGGAAGTGCTTGACCCTGAACAGAACAGTACCTTTTTCGATAATTTTCTCGAGATGGAGTACGACCTGTCAAAAGTTCTGTTTATTGCCACTGCAAACACACTTGCCAGTATTAGTCCTGCTTTGAGGGATAGAATGGAAATGATTGAAATAACCGGCTACCTGGTTGAGGAAAAAATTGAGATAGCAAAACATCATCTTTTTCCCAAACAACTGGAGAACCACGGAGTTAATCCTGAACAGATTCAGATAGATGACAATATTATGGAGCTGATAATCGACAAATATACGCGGGAATCAGGTGTGAGGGAACTGGATAAGCGACTTGCAAAAATAATAAGGGTTACAGCCAAGAACATAGCTTCTGATACAAAGTACAATACTTCCCTGTCACAATCAGTTCTTTATGAAATGCTCGGGCCTCCAAAATATACGAGGGACCTTTATTCGGGTAACGAACAGGCAGGAGTCGTGACCGGACTTGCATGGACGGCGGCAGGTGGTGAGATATTATTTGTTGAGACAAGCCTGAGCAGGGGTGATGGTAAGCTTACCCTGACCGGCAACCTTGGCGATGTGATGAAGGAGTCGGCGGTTATTGCTCTCGAATACCTTAAGTCAAATGCAGAACTGCTCGACCTGCCTGATAATTTTTCAGAAAAATGGAACATTCATATTCATGTTCCTGAAGGTGCAATACCGAAAGACGGACCATCAGCCGGTATTACTATGGCTGCATCAATTGCATCAGCGTTTACACAACGGAAAGTTAAGAAATACCTTGCAATGACGGGGGAGATAACCCTGAGAGGAAAAGTCCTGCCGGTTGGAGGCATAAAGGAAAAAATTCTGGCAGCGAAAAGGGCAAGCATTAAAGAGATAATTGTGTCCGAAGAGAACAGGAAAGATGTCGAAAATATCAAGGAAATATATATTCGCGGATTGAAATTTCATTATGTGCAAACAATAATGGAAGTTCTTGAACTCGCTCTGTTAAAACAAAAGGTCAGGAATCCTAAAAAATTATCATTCTAATGAAAAAGACAGCTGTATTCCCCGGATCCTTTGATCCCTTAACAATAGGACATGAAGCTATTGTCAGGAGAGCTCTTAACCTTTTTGATGAAATAATTATTGCAATTGGAGCAAATGCCCTGAAAAAGAATTTTTATTCCCTCGAGACCAGAAAAGAGATAATAAAAAAAGTTTTTGCTGATGAGGCCAGAGTAAGGGTAGATCATTATGAAGGCCTTACTGTTGATTATTGCAAAGAGCATGGTGCCGGTTATCTGCTTCGAGGGTTAAGAACAGCAGCTGATTTTGAATTCGAAAGGGCAATAGGGCAGGTAAACAGGTCACTTAATCCTTCAATTGAGTCGGTCTTTCTGCTGACTGTTCCCGAACATTCTCATATTAACTCCAGTATTGTCCGCGATATTATAAGAAGCGGCGGAGATGCATCGAAATTTTTGCCTGGATCAATTAATATCAAAGACTACAGGGGACAGGAGGATTAGTATGTCATTCCCTTAGTATTGAACAGTTTATTATATCCATCAGTGAGAGCCAGGCGCTTCCCTTCATTAAATTTATTTCGTCGGGGAAAAGCCATTCAACTTGTGTGATGCCTTCCTCGACCTGAGGTTCAGTAACCATCTCCCCATCATAGCTCATCAGGAACCAGCTGGTCCTTTTAAGATATGAAATACCTTCCCAGCTATAGGTATGATAGCTCGAACATATTGATTTAATTATTTTATGACCTGTTATTCCACATTCCTCACCAACTTCTCTTAAAGCGCATGTTTCAGGTTCTTCTCCCTTTTCCATGTGCCCTTTGGGCAGATCGAGTCTGCCTTTCTTCTCAATAAAAAGATACCTGCCTGTAGAGTGCTTTACCAGTCCGCCCGCTGCACCTACTTCAGTGAAATATATTCTGAAGATCTTCCACAGGTGTTTTATGTTTGTTCCGTAAACATTTATCGAATCTACACTCTTATCTGACTGGAAATCAGATATTAGCTTATAAAGTTCTTTTGTATCATAAAATTTATGGAATAAGCCGTACTTTTGTAACCTGTCGGGTTCAGGGCTTATCATTATGAATCTGTTTTCAAAATGAACTTTATAAGCATCCATATGGTAAATATTGCAAAAAAAACAGCTGAATATCTTTTACAAATTAAAGCAATTAAATTGCAACCGTCAAATCCTTTTACCTGGGCATCGGGATGGAAGTCACCTATATACTGCGATAACAGGAAAACACTCTCATTTCCTGATGTCAGATCCTATATTCGTGATTCTTTTATATCGTTGCTGAAAGAACTATACCCGCAGGCAGAACTGATTGCAGGTGTGGCAACCGGAGCAATTGCTCATGGCGCCCTTGTGGCAGACCGCCTTGGATTACCTTTTGTGTATGTCAGGCCGGTAGTGAAGGAACACGGACTTGGAAACCAGATTGAAGGGTATTTCGAAAAAGGACAAAAAGTTGTGGTAATTGAAGATCTTATATCCACAGGAGGCAGCAGCCTTAATGCCGTAAGAGCACTCCGTGAAGCGGGATGTGAAGTTATGGGCATGTTAGCCATATTCACGTATGAATTTGAAAAAGCCTCAGATGGATTTGCATCGGAACATTGCAAAATAAATACTCTCAGCAATTATTCAGTCCTGGTTGAAACAGCCCTGAAAACAGGATATATTGGTCAGGCTGAAGTGGAAACACTTAAAGAATGGAGATTGGACCCATCGCGGTGGGGTCTCTCCCAAACCTCTCCCCCGGAAGGGAGGGGCTGATAATTTAAAACAAATGGGTTGAGGTAAAATGTATTAAATATGGAAGATTTATCATATTTTGAAAGCAGGACAGGGAACCTGTCTTGTACTCCCCGGGAGGTTTTTGATTTTGTATGCGATATCAGGAATTTTGAAAGATTTATACCAAAGGGCACAGTAAATAACTGGAATGCTGAAAAGGAGTCTTGCAGCTTCACTGTTTCAATGCTGGGAACAGTTGGTGTTCGTATAAGTGAAAAGGAAGAATTTACAAAAGTAACCTTTAATGGTGATGCCTTCAAAAAGAATGACTTTAAACTTATCCTTCAAATTCTAAACCAGGATGAAACAGCTAAAGTAAAAGTATTTTTAAATGCAGAACTTAATCAGATGATGAAGATGATAGCTGCCAAACCAATAGCACAATTCCTGGAACTGCTTATTAATGAGATGGAAATCTTTAAAGGATGGAATGATATCACAAAATAAATTCAATTTCCTTAAACGAATAATCCTTAACAGCTCCTGATCTTTTCTCAACCTGTAACCTGCCATTATTGGTAACAGAAATTATTCTTCCGGTGTAAACACCATCGGAATCCCTGAATTTGCTCCATTCATTAAGGCGAAATAGTCTGGCAGTATATTCGCTTCTGATTATGTAGTAATTCCCGGAGATAAGCTGTTTATATCTTCTATCCAGATCAGCAGCCAGTTCTTTAAGGCAGGATGCCAGATCGTATTTCAGTCCTGTGATTAAACTCAATGAAACAGGATTTGGGGCATCACTTGTGAAGTTCTTCTGGTTGACATTTAAACCAATGCCTGCAACAGAATATTCTATCTGATCATCCATAATGGAGTTTTCAATTAAAAGACCTGCTATTTTGTCATTCTTTATATATATGTCATTTGGCCATTTTATATAAGAAAATGGAATATTTCTGTTTATAAAATCATAAATTCCTAATGACAGTGTCATTGAAATTATAAACTGTTCTTCAGGCCTTATCATAGCAGGAAAGAGTAATAAGCTGAATAATAAGTTCTTATTATCTTCGCTTTCCCATTTATTGCCGGGTTGTCCTCTCCCGTCCGACTGGTAATTAGTGGTAATGATTGTGCCTTCCCGAAGGTCGGTGTTTTTTAAAAGATTAATTAAGTAGTTGTTTGTTGATGGCAGATCGCTGATAAAATTTATATTTGAACCTATAATCATGATTAGCAGATATTTACTGAGCAAGACCCTGTTTCGCAATATAGTTTTTTATTTGCAGCCAAAGTTGGCACTGAAATTGCAAAAGTAGTTTACAGTAACAAAATTACAGATAAAAGTGGTACTTTTGCGACTTAATATCAAAGTGATAAAAATTGATGAAGAAAAGATCTGACGGAACTGAAGTTCTTTTAAACAGTATAATAAAAGGGATTTTTGCAAAAAAAGGACTTAATGTTCTGAAAATTGACCTTAGAAAGCTTGAAAACCGAATTGGTGATTATTTTGTTATATGTCATGCTGCTTCCGGAACACAGGTAGGTGCAATTTGTGATTCAGTGGAGGATACAGTAAGAAAGGAAGCAGGGGAGAAGCCGATGCACATTGAAGGACTCGAGAACAATTTTTGGGTGCTTTTGGATTTTGGAAATGTAATTGTTCATATTTTTCTTGAAGAGTACAGGAATTTTTACAGCCTGGAATCGCTCTGGGCAGATGCAGATATTGAAGACATGGAAGATAAAATAAAGAAAGAATAATATTTATGACAGAAAATAACAACAACAATCAGGGTTCCGAAAAAAAACCTGATAAGATCTTAAAACCGAGGTTTAATACGAACTGGATTTTTGCAATTCTTGCAGTTTCAGTAATCCTTTTCCAGGTATTTGCCGGAGGTAAATCTATACCTAAAACAACCACAAGCGAGATCAAGTCAATGATCGCTCACCACGATATTGAAAAGATAACTGTTGTCAACAAGGAAGTGGCGGAGATTTATCTTACAAAAGATGCACTTGCATCGGGTCGTTATCCAAACGTTACAAAACCGTCAAATAATTTTGGATTATCAGAGCCAAAACCGAACTTCGTTTACAATATTGGAGATATAAGCAACTTTGAACCTTTTTTGTTAGAGGCTCAGAAGAGTTCCGGTTATACCGAAAAGAGCCTTATTTATCCTGATTATATTACTCGCAAGAACTATCTTGCAGATGTCCTGTCGTGGCTTTTATTGCCTGTCCTGTTAATTATTTTCTGGCTTTTTATGATGAAAAGAATGTCGGGAGGAGGAGCAGGTGGAGCAGGAGGGATATTTAGTGTCGGGAAATCGAGGGCCCAGATATTTGATAAGGATACTAACGTCAAGTTGAATTTCAATGATGTAGCGGGGCTGGAAGAAGCTAAAACAGAGGTTATGGAAATAGTGGATTTCCTGAAGAATCCCAAAAAATACACCCAGCTGGGAGGCAAAATTCCCAAAGGAGCTCTTTTGATAGGTCCTCCTGGGACCGGAAAAACAATGCTTGCCAAAGCTGTTGCAGGTGAAGCAAATGTTCCGTTTTTTTCTATTTCAGGATCAGACTTTGTTGAAATGTTTGTTGGTGTAGGGGCATCCAGGGTAAGGGATCTTTTCAAACAGGCAAAAGAAAAAGCTCCCTGTATTGTATTTATAGATGAGATAGATGCTGTTGGCAGGGCAAGGGGTCGTAACGTGAATTTCGGATCGAATGATGAACGGGAAAATACTCTTAACCAGCTTCTTACCGAGATGGATGGTTTTGGCACCAACATGGGTGTTATTATTCTTGCTGCCACTAACAGGGCAGATATTCTTGACAGGGCCCTGATGCGAGCCGGACGCTTCGACCGTCAGATTCATGTAGAGCTTCCGGATCTTAATGAAAGAGAAGCCATATTTAAGGTTCATCTGCGCCCCATTAAGCTTGAGAAAGATTTTGATCTGGGTTTCCTGGCTAAACAGACTCCGGGGTTTTCTGGCGCTGACATTGCAAATGTGTGTAATGAGGCAGCATTAGTAGCTGCCAGGAAAAATAAGACAGTGGTTCAGAAACAGGATTTCCTCGACGCTATTGATCGTATTGTTGGCGGTCTTGAAAGAAAGACCAAGATAATTTCGCTTGAAGAGAAAAGAACTATTGCATATCATGAAGCCGGTCATGCTACTGTAAGCTGGCTGCTTGAATATGCAAGCCCTCTTCTTAAAGTAACTATCATCCCGAGGGGAAGGGCACTTGGTGCTGCCTGGTATCTCCCTGAAGAAAGACAGCTTACCACAACAGAACAGATACTCGATGAAATGGCTTATGCACTTGGAGGCAGAGCTTCCGAAGAACTTGTTTTCGGAAGAATCTCAACAGGAGCATTGAGCGATCTTGAAAAAATTACAAAGCAGGCCTATGCGATGGTCGCATTCTTCGGGATGAGCCAGAAAGTTGGAAATGTAAGTTTCTACGATTCAAGCGGACAATCTGATTTTGGTTTTACCAAACCATACAGTGAAAAGACAGCAGAACTGATCGACGAGGAAGTCAAAAAGATAATCGAAGAATCCTATTCCAGGGCAAAAGAGGTTCTGAGAAACAATATGAAAGGCCTTACCGAACTGGCTGAACTTCTTCTTGAAAGAGAAGTAATATTCACCGAAGATCTGGAAAGAATTTTTGGAAAAAGGAAAGCTGACCAGTTGAAAGAGGAAAGGGAAGCATTGGCTAAAGCAAAAGAAACTGATGAGGTTAAAACAAAAGAAGGTGGTAAAATAAAGAAAGTGGACGGGGTGTCTGCCATCAAAATAAACGCCGAATCGGATCGGAAAGAAAGTGCCGTAAAAATGAAATCTCCCCGAAAAACAACAAAGAAGGCAAAATCAGAAGGTAAAGAATAATATACTTAAGCTTTGAACAATTTTTTCAGAAGGACTTTGACCGGAGCCTGGATAGTTATATTTATACTGGGAGGATTCTGGCTTCATCCGGTATCGTTTTTTCTGACAGGACTGATATTACTCACAGGAACTCAGTTCGAGTATTTCCAGATGATCAGGAATACAGGTGTCAGACCTCAGATGGTGGCAGGCATTATTACCGGGATCATAGTATATGTTGCAGCGACTCTGATTGCATGGGGTATTATTCCCTGGAATTCATTCCTTATCCTGATACCTGTAATGATATTTATAATCATCGTGGAATTATACAGGAAACAGGAAAGACCATTCGACTCCCTTGCTCATACATTTTTCTCTGTCCTTTATACTGCAATCCCTTTTTCCATGGTTCCATTCTCTGCATTCTCGCATTCAGGACTCGATTCATTGTTGCCTCATCCGGATATTCAGTTTTCACCCGGCATTATTATAGGATTCTTTTTCCTTATATGGGCAAATGATAGCGGTGCATATCTGACAGGTATTTTAATCGGCCGGCACAGACTGATAGAACGCATATCACCAAAAAAAACATGGGAGGGGTTTTTAGGTGGCGTCGTTTTTGCTGCCATTATTGCCTGGCTTTTATCCGGCTGGTTGGGTGTTGTGGATAAGGCACACTGGATTATCATTTCAGTTATAGTCTCTGTCGTAGGAACTTATGGCGATCTTACAGAATCAATGCTGAAAAGGAGCATTGGCGTTAAAGATTCCGGTTCAATAATGCCTGGTCATGGAGGATTCCTCGACAGATTCGATAGTGCAATAATGTCTTTTCCTATTGTATATCTTTTTATTTCTCTGTTTGGTTGATTGAACAGACTTGATTAGTTTTGTGCAAATTTTAAACGGATGAGTATTCATAAGGAAGGATATAAGATACTGGGTTTCGGTTTTCTGACCCTGCTGATCCTTAATTTTGCAGTGAACATAATCTGGATTGACCAGGAGCTGGTCAGATGGGCATTCATTATCTGTTCACTGATGCTCTATATATTTCTGCTGTTCTTCTTCAGGCTCCCGACGAGAAAGCTGGAGGCAGATCCCGGACTTATTTACGCGCCGGCTGACGGGAAAGTTGTAGTTATTGAGGAGACTTTTGAAAAGGAATATTTTAAAGATATGCGCCTGCAGGTTTCCATATTCATGTCTCCGTTTAATATGCACAGTAACAGGTATCCTGTATCGGGACATGTAAATTATGTTGCATACCACCCGGGCCATAATATGGTAGCATGGCATCCCAAATCGTCGGAACTTAATGAGCGAAGCACAATAGTTATTGAAGCAAAGGAAGGTACTGAAATACTGGTGAGACAGATTGCCGGAGCAGTTGCACGCAGAATTGTCACATACGCCAAAAAAGACCAGTCAATACACCAGGGAGATGAACTCGGTTTCATTAAATTCGGATCAAGAGTAGATATCTTTTTGCCTCTTGGCACTGAAGTTGAGATCCCTATCCTTCAACAGGTAAAGGCAAATAAAACAATAATTGCCAAAATCTGAAAATTTTAAAGTAATATGAGCAGATCAGATGACAAAATAATAAATGTAACTGAAGATGTTACATGGATAGGTGTACTCGATTATGATATCACAACATTTGATATTGTTATGAATACGGATTATGGTACAACCTATAATTCCTATTTTATAAATGCTGACAGGAAGGCAATAATAGAGGTTGTTAAGGAAAAATTCAGTGAAACGTATCTGTCCAAACTCAGGAAAGTTACCAGTCCGGATGAGATTGAGTACATAATTCTTGATCATACGGAACCGGATCATTCAGGTAGCCTGGGTCTCTTATTGGACCTGGCGCCGTCAGCAACGGTTGTTGGAAGTGGCAATGCAATAAGATACCTGGAAGATATTGTAAATTTCCCGTTTAAATCGTTGGTTGTAAAAGATGGTGATACTCTCGACCTGGGCAATAAAACCCTTAGATTTATCGCTGCGCCTAACCTGCACTGGCCTGATTCAATTTATACATATCTTGTCGAAGACAAAGTCTTATTTACCTGTGATTCATTTGGTGCTCATTACTGCTCTTCCGATATGTTCAGTGAATTCACGGAGGAATATGCCGGAACTTATAAATACTATTTTGATGTTATCATGAAGCCTTACAGCAGGTTTATGCTGAAAGCTATTGAAAATATAAAGCCTCTGACTATTGAATTCATATGTCCCGGACATGGCCCGATGCATCATAAGAACCTGGGAAAGGCAGTCGAATTAGCAGGATTATATGCAGATCAATATATGAAGCTTATATCTGAGAGGGAACGAAACAATATTCTCATAACATATGTTTCGGCCTACGGTTATACAAAGGAGGCAGCTGAACTGATTGCCTCTGGTATCACCGGGAGCGGAGAACTGACTGCCGATGTCACTGATATAGAAAATATATCTGCCGAAGAACTGGAGGCAAAGATAATTGTTGCTGATGGCATCGTTGTGGGTTCTCCTACAATAAATCAGAATACGTTGCTTCCCGTATACAAATTATTTTCGCTAATTAATCCTCTCAGGGACAAAGGCAAGCTTGGTGGCGCTTTCGGATCGTACGGCTGGAGCGGGGAGTCTCCGAAGATAATACTCGAAAATCTGAGGCTTCTTAAGCTCAGGGTATTTGAAGAAACTGCATCATTTAAATTTTCGCCTGGGAGCCACAAGGCGGACCTCCTGATTGAGTTCGGCAGAAAATTTGCAAAAAAATTTCAGGAAGAATGCAGTTAAATTAAAAAGGCTGTATCAAAAATAGTAATTCATTAACCGCTAAGACCACAAAGTTCCTATAACTATAAAGATGCGCAAAGTCCGCAAAGAATTCAATGAAGTATTTTTATCTTTGCGTGCTTTGCGCCTTCTTTGTGTACTTTGCGGTTTAATTGAACTTTTTCAACAACCTCAGAGTAATTATGAGATCTTAATCTCTTTTGATATTTTGTTCTTCTCTTCCTCCTGTTTCGGCAGATTGATATTGAGGATCCCGTCCTTGTAACTGGCTTCAATCTTTTCTCTGTTCACATTCTCAGGAATGTAGAAACTTCTGCAAAAAGATGAATAACTGAATTCTTTTCTCCTGTATCCATCCTTACTCTGCTCGTTTTCATTTTTAGTTTCCGATGAGATAGTAAGAACATCCTCATTCATATCAATTTTAAGATCTTTCTTCTCTATACCCGGAATTGCAAGGTCAAGTACATAATTCTTTTCATCCTCCCTGATGTTCACAGCCGGCATTGATCCGTTCCTGTCAGGCAATACAGGGAAAAAATCGTCATCAAAGATATTAGGCATGTAAAACGGCCTGAAACTTCTTCTTGTAATTGTTGGTAACATGTTTTTGTCCTCCTATAATTTTAAATTAAACATTCGTTTTTATAATCCTTTATAGTCAAACTCTGTTCCAAATTAAAAAACATGACAATATGGCGCTTTATGTTGATTTTATACAGACATAATGACATGTCAAAGAATTAAAAGTGACGGACATTTTTATGTAAAAACCACATATTTACAAGACTATATTATGATTTTATCTGGTTATATAATATTTGCTGGTGAGATAAATAAGCCACATTTTTGGCATAGGTTATTGAAATACCTGTAATCACAATCCCTTACCCTTAAGTTGACGGCAATAAGGTCAGGGGGCAAGTTCGTAAGCGTTTGAGCGGAAGCAAATGATTTACCTCATTTTCCACCAGGGCTTGTCAGGAGATTGATTTGAGTTGGTATTGGGATATATATTTTTAGTGAATTTCAAAAATTTCGATTAGGTTTGTATTAAGAAAACCTCTCCTGATGAATGCAACTTTCAGAACTATCTTAATTTTTCTTGGAATATTACTTTTACTGGCAATTGCCTGGTTCTTCCGGAATATTGTTGTTTATATTCTGGTATCAGGTGTATTATCCATTATAGGACGGCCACTGGTGGATCTTATTTGCAGGGTAAGGATAGGGAAATGGTTTTTTCCCCGTACTCTCAGCGCACTTCTGACCCTGGCAGTGTTATGGGGATTAATAATTCTCTTTTTTGTAATCTTTATTCCATTAATAACAAAACAGATAAATTATTTTTCAACCATCGACAGTGAAAAAATTGTCCAGCTGATTGCCGGACCTATTAATAAGGTGGAAAATCTGTTCAGGGCTTTCAACAAAGATATTACCAGCGACCTCACTATTCAGGATTATATTGTCAAAAAAGTATCAGGGGTACTGAGTATAAAGATGGTACAAAATATTTTAGGTTCAATTCTGGGAATTCTGGGAAATGTTATCGTAGCTATATTCTCGATAACTTTCATCACCTTTTTTTTTCTGAAAGATCAGAGACTGTTTTTTGAATCTATTTTGATGTGGGTCCCGGATAAATATACTGAGAATTTTACACGGGCACTTTATTCAATAAAAAGACTGCTGACCAGATATTTTATTGGAATTCTGATACAGAGCACATGTATTATGACATTGATTACGATAGGGATGACAATAGCAGGTATTGAATTTCAACAGGCCCTGGTCATGGGGCTTATTCTTGGAATTTTAAATGTCATACCATATGTTGGTCCATGGCTGGGTCTGTTCATTGCCATCATAATGGGTGTAGCTTCGCACATGAATCAGGATTTTAACACTGTTGTTGTTCCCCTGATTACTTATATGATAATAGTTGAGGCTATTACTCATTTAATTGATAATGTGGTATTTCAGCCTGTAATATTCTCAAACAGTGTGAAAGCTCATCCCCTGGAAATATTTGTCGTGGTACTTGCTTCAGGACTTGCAGCAGGAATTCCGGGGATGATATTGGGGATACCGGCTTATACTGTTTTACGAGTTTTCGCAAGGGAGTTCTTTAATAATTTTAAGGCTGTACAGAAGATCACTTCGAGTCTTTCGGCTGAAAATATTGAGGCAACAAATCATTTGTCATTCAGGGGGAATGAAGGATCTGAGAAAGAAGAGGAACCCTGATCAGACACTTTTGATTTAGGGATTATAGAGGTTATTATCTATAGCATATCTTACCTTCAAATGGGAAATATATTTTCTTTATTGAACGGATTGTTCCGGTTTTATTATGACGGATTCAGAAGTATGTCAGTATGGGGAAGAAGAGTCTGGCTGATCATTCTTCTTAAGATCTTTATCATTTTTGCCATATTGAAGATCTTCTTTTTCCAGGATTTTCTTAAAAGAAAATATGAAAATGATAAACAAAGAAGTGAATATGTTCTTGAACAGTTAATTAATTCACCTGATAACCATGATTGATAATATTGATTTAAGCCTGGTGGACTGGTCGAGGGCGCAATTTGCACTGACAGCTATCTACCATTGGTTGTTTGTCCCTCTTACCTTAGGATTGTCATTCATTCTTGCCATGATGGAGACAATTTATGTCAGGACAGGTAATGAGGAGTGGAAACGGATAACGAGGTTCTGGATGACTCTTTTCGGCATTAACTTCGCAATTGGTATTGCCACCGGGATTATTCTTGAATTCGAGTTTGGAACCAACTGGTCAAATTATTCATGGTTTGTAGGTGATATTTTTGGCGCGCCGCTGGCTGTTGAGGGAATACTGGCGTTTTTTCTGGAATCAACTTTCGTGGCTGTAATGTTTTTTGGCTGGAATAAGGTAAGTAAAAAATTTCACCTTATGTCTACCTGGCTGGTTGCAATAGGGGCAAATCTTTCCGCATTGTGGATACTTGTTGCAAATGCCTGGATGCAGAATCCCGTTGGAATGACATTTAATCCTGAAACGGCAAGAAATGAGATGACCAGTTTCTGGGCAGTGCTTTTTAACCAGGTTGCGACGGATAAATTCCTTCATACGATATCCTCAGGCTTCCTGCTGGCATCGATGTTTGTGCTGGGCATCAGTTCATGGTTTCTGATTCGAAAGAGGGAGGAGCTTATGGCAAAAAGAAGCATGCTGGTTGCGGCAGTCTTCGGGCTGTTGTCGTCTCTTATGGTTGCCTATACCGGTGATGAATCTGCAAGGACAGTGGCAAAAGTGCAGCCGGTGAAATTTGCATCTATGGAAGCTCTGTATAAGGGCAAAAGTAATGCCGGTCTGGTAACTGTGGGGTTTCTTAAGGATACCGGCAAAAAACTTGGAGATAAAAATATAAAGGATCTGGCCTTCAGCATTCAGATCCCTAATTTAATGTCAATACTGACAGGAGGCAGCGCCGACTCTTATGTCCCCGGGATTGAAGACCATATTTTTGGTAACGACAGCCTTGGAATTTTGTCGGTTGACGAGAAAAAAGCCAGGGGCCATTATGCAATGGCTTTGCTCAGTTCATATCAGAAAGCTCGCCTGGAGAATGATACTCCCCAGGCCGACTCATTGAAATATGTCCTGGTAACCAGGGAATACCAGGACAGGTATTTCAGGTATTTTGGCTATTCGTCGGTAGATAAACCAGAGGATGTAATTCCTGATGTATCAATTTCATTTTATTCATTTCATCTGATGGTGATCCTGGGGTTCTATTTCATAATGATTTTTACACTGGCAATATATCTTCTCTTTCAGGGTACTGTATTAAAAAACAAATGGTTCTTATGGATAGCACTCCTGTCAATACCTCTGACTTACCTGGCGAGTGAACTGGGATGGGTACTTGCTGAAATGGGCCGTCAGCCATGGATTATACAGGATCTGATGATGGTTTCCAAAGGCGTATCAAAAATTGCTACCGGTTCCGTAATAACCACCTTCATACTATTTGCAGTTCTATTCACGGGTTTATTTGTTTCGGAGGTATCGATAATGGTAAAACAGATCAAAACAGGCCCAAAACATTAGGAGATTAAAAAAATGACTTTAACGATTTCACATCTTTTTCTGCAACACTACTGGTGGATAATAATCTCGCTTCTCGCAGGTATACTTGTCTTTCTGATGTTTGTACAGGGAGGACAGTCGATGATTTATTCACTTCCGCAAAATGATGTTCAGAAAACATTGCTGGTTAATGCCCTGGGAAGAAAATGGGAATTCACTTTTACCACACTGGTAACTTTTGGCGGCGCGTTTTTTGCATCATTTCCACTCTTTTATGCAACCAGTTTTGGCGGGGCATACTGGGTATGGATTGCTATTTTATTTTGTTTTACCATACAGGCTGTTGCGTATGAATTCAGGTCAAAACCTGAAAATGTGCTGGGAAAGAGAACATTTGATACCTTTCTTTTACTTAACGGATCCCTGGGCCCTTTCCTTATTGGAACGGCAGTTGCAACTTTCTTTACAGGCTCGATGTTCAGCCTTGGCAGTATGAATCAGGTACAATGGGAAACGCCATGGTACGGGCTTGAGGCCTTACTTAATGTGCGCAACTTATCACTGGGGTTTGCCGTATTATTTCTGTCAAGAATAAATGGCCTTTTATATATAATTAATTCTATAGAAGATGAGAAGCTTATCCTGCGGGCCAATAAACGTTTGTTAATAAATTCTGCACTTTTTCTTGTATTTTTTCTTTTCTTTTTAGCCTCGCTGCTTCTTTCAAAAGGTTTTGCAGCTGATGCCTCAACGGGAGTAATAACCGAAGAGAAATATAAATACTTTGCAAACTTTATTCATATGCCTGTTGTTTTGATCATATTTGCAGCAGGAGTTGTTAGTGTGCTTTACGGAATAGGAATGACAATGTTTGTAAAAAGCACCAGGGGGATATGGTTTACGGGGACAGGAACTGTTTTGGCAGTATTCTCTCTTTTCCTCGTAGCCGGCTTTAACGGAACATCATTTTATCCGTCAACTTATGACTTGCAGAGCTCCCTTACAATATTTAACTCCTCTTCAAGCATGTTTACTTTAAAGACCATGATGTTTGTCTCATTTATAATTCCGTTTGTTATTGCATATATATGGTATGCATGGCGCGCGATTAATAATAAAAAGATTACTGAGGAAGAAATGAAATCAGAGGGACATGTATATTAGCCAAATTCTCGAATACCTGATATGGCCGGCCTTCATAATTTTAAGCTGGTTTGTCATTAAATTTGCTTTATCTGCTTTTGAAAAGAAATTTCCTGAAAAGGAATAGTCTGGCGAAAACCGGGCACGTTTGCAGGCAGTAAAGTGCAGAGCTGATGACTGGTCAGAAGAGCAGGGATAATAAGGAAACTGCTGTATAAAGTGGAATAATCAATGGAGCAGCACTTATGCCCAGGAAGACAAAGGCTATCAGCACCAGAGCTGCAAGAATATACCTTCCTTCATTTCCCTTTAGCTTCATATCTGATACTTTAAGTGAAAGAAAGGGGATTCTGCTTATCATTAATAAAGACAGGATAACCGTAAGTGTAATAAGCACTGCCGGACTGTTGGCAAGAGAACTGATTATTTCAGATCCCGAGTAATTTGCAGCGAGCACCACCGATATAACTGCAATTCCGTTTGCCGGAGTGGGTAAACCCTTAAAAGTCGTTGACTGTGAATTATCAACGTTAAATAATGCAAGGCGCAACGCAGCGCAAACTGGCATAATTGACGACACCAGATATATCATTGCGACTTTTAGTACTTCAGAGCTAAAAGTTAATGGAAGAGATTTTGATAATGATTCATTAAGCAGATGAAAAATAATCAGAGCGGGGGCCACACCAAAGCTTACAACATCTGCCAGACTATCAAGTTCTTTGCCTATATCCGAATAAGCATGCAGTAACCGTGCTGAAAAACCATCGAGGAAATCAAATGCCATTGCTGCCACGATAAGCCATGAAGCAGTTAACAGATCTCCCTTCCCGGCAAAAATTATAGCCACGAATCCCGAACCCAGATTAAGCGAAGTAATAATATTTGGAATGCGTTTCATCCTGAAATTATATATCATATAACAGAAGGGGAGTAAAAATAAGAAAATCTTCATTCATTTATTATTAGATTTGCAGCAAATAACATATTATTGAATGATTGACTTCACAGGAATAAAAATTGCAGTCGATTTTGACGGCACCATTGTTGAACATGAATATCCGGAAATAGGAAAAGAGAAGTTGTTTGCATTTCAGACTCTGAAACAACTTAACAAGATGGGA
Organism: uncultured Bacteroidales bacterium; assembly: GCA_963815075.1. GTDB lineage: Bacteria > Bacteroidota > Bacteroidia > Bacteroidales > VadinHA17 > LD21. The sequence continues at coordinate 405,558 of CAWFFK010000012.1, read as the reverse complement.
GCCAGTCTTATCTTATGGACTTTCCGGACAGGGGCAGAGCTGGATGATGCTGTGGAGTTTTGCAGAAAAAACGGAGTGGAATTCTATGCCGTCAATAAAAGTTATCCTGAAGAGATATTTGATGAATCGGTAAGCCGGAAGATTGATGCCGATATATTTATTGATGATAAAAATATCGGAGGGTTCCCGGGCTGGAGTGAGATATGGCAATTATTAAATCCGTATGAGATTCAACAGATGGAAGCAGAAAAACAGATAACCTCAGTTAGCAGAAAATTATTTAACAGACTATTTATCAGGAAAAAAGAGAAAGATGAGAACTAACTACCTGAAATATATTATTTCCCTTTCTGTGCCTCTCCTTCTTGTCTGGACAATATCCTGTTCCGGTAGATCGGGGAACGTATCAGTTTCAGAAAATAAGCCGGTTGCAGCTACAGATGATGAAGTTGCCGCAAAACTTATAAAAATGGTTTCCCCTGATGAAAATTCAGGTTTCAAATTGCACGAACAGTTCAAAGTGGCGCTTGAGCCCGAAAAGGCTGACAGGTTGCCAGACTCAGTGTTGGTATCTTTTGACGGAAAGCCTGTAGCAACAATTAAATCTTCACCATGGGAATGCACAGTTCCTCAGGCTCTTACAGTCACCACCGGCAGAAAATCTTTAAAGGCGGTGGCTTACAAAGGAGGTAAACAACGAAATAGTATCACACGCTTTATGATTATCTATTCTGACGTGGTCCCAAAGATGTACGGATATAAAGTGGTTCATACTTATCCGCATGACAGGAACGCCTTCACGCAGGGACTTGTATATGACAATGGTGTGTTGTATGAAGGAACAGGACAGGAAACAGGTTCAAGCCTGAGGGAAGTGCAGCTGGAGACCGGTAAGGTACTCAGGCAGCTTAACCTCGACGCTTCTTTGTTTGGTGAAGGCATTACTATTTATGACGATAGGATATACCAGGTAACCTGGAAAAATAAAGTGGGATTTGTATATAAAAAATCAAATTTTGAACTTATAAATAAAATTTATTATCCGACCGAGGGCTGGGGACTCACAACCATTGGTGACAATATTGTAATGAGTGATGGAACAAATATTCTCTATTTCTATGAACCGGAGACGTTTACAGTAGTTTCAAGGCTGGAAGTTTACGACAATAAGGAGAAAGTCGATTCTCTTAATGAACTGGAATATATAAATGGAGAAATCTGGGCAAATATATGGATGTCGGATCTTATTGCAAGGATAGACGCGGTTAGTGGGAAGGTAGTTTCATATGTTGATTTAAAAGGCATATTGCCGGCATCGGACCGGACTCCCGACACCGATGTTCTGAATGGTATAGCCTATGATCCGGCGGGGAAAAGGATCTTTGTCACTGGCAAAAGATGGCCAAAGCTATTTGAGATCAGGGTTACCGAATAAGCGGAGTGCCATATACTATTTTTATGGCTTCGGGTAATATGTTGAATTCTACAGGAGTGTGTCCCAGCGATTCGCCGTCGGCTTCAGCATACAATAACGAAGCGGAACTGACCTTTATGTTCCTGCATTTATAACCGTCTACCTTGGGGTGAGTGAGAATGGTACCATCATACAGGATTTTAAGATTCCTGATAATCTCAAATTTACCCATCCCGTTTATTATTGTAATATCCAGCAACCCGTCATCAGGCAATGCTCTGGGTGTTTGTCTCATTCCTCCTCCACAATATTTGCCATTGCCAACATTTATTGAGAAGACATCGGATTTGATCTTTTCGTCATCAATAATTATCTCTGCCTTAGTGTTCTTATATGAAAACAGGCTGGTTAAAAGGTTATAGAAATATATTAATTTACCACCATGTCCGTGATCTTTCTGATAATTTGTCTTTTTCACTACGACCGATTCAAATCCTAATCCTGCAATATTTATGAAATATCGCTCCTTTTTCTCTGTGCCATCGAAATAACTCATTTTGCCGATATCATGCAGCATTTGTTTATTTTCCCTGATTATCTTTACAGCTTTTTCATGATCAGGAGATATCCCAAACATCTTCCCCCAGTCATTCCCGGTTCCTACAGGTATTGATGCAAGCACAATATCAGTTGAAGGGCATACATTATTCAGGATTGCCCCGTTTACAACTTCGTTAAGAGTGCCGTCACCCCCTACAGTAATAAAATTTCTGAAGCCTTCCTTTATACCTTCGTTAGTAAGGTTAATAGCATGGCCTCTTTTTTCGGTGAACTTCACCTTAAACGGCAACTTTTCTTTTTCAAGGAGCAATGATATCTTTTCCCAGTCCTTTTTCCCCTTTCCATTGCCGGCATTTGGGTTTACAATGACCAGCCATTCTTTCAGCTCAGTTTTTTGATTCATCTGATGGTTTGATAATTAGATGGACAAAGATGTAAATAAAATTGAATGATTTTAAGAATCAGGATTAGTATCATAATTTTGAAACAGCCCCCCTGACATAATGAATATGCGGGATTTTTCAGAGGCCGACTCACTGAAAAACAATTAATCTCATAATATCAATAAGTTATGTTTTGCTACACTGACAGCCGGTGTTAATAAAATGTTGAAAACCCCGAAAAAAATGTTTACAATTACATCTTTTACTTCGGGAAGCTGTAGAGCATAAGTAGTAAATTTGAAACTCGAATTAAACTCAAATAATATAAGATAATAGATGGGACGGATAATAGCGATAGCGAATCAGAAAGGTGGAGTAGGGAAGACAACAACAGCGATAAACCTGGCGGCCAGTCTTGCCGCCCTGGAGAAAAAAGTACTGATTGTGGATGCCGATCCGCAGGCGAACGCTACATCGGGTATAGGGATAGACACAAGGCAGATAAGGAACACAATATATGATTGTCTTATCGACGGGAAAGAACCTTCCGAAGCTTTGATGGACTGCAATATTGAGCATCTTTCAATAATGCCTTCAAATATCGACCTGGTAGGTGCTGAAATAGAAATGCTTGACAGGCCGGAAAGAGAGAAGATACTTAAAAAGGTTCTTGAGAAGATAGAACCTGATTATGATTATATACTTGTTGACTGTTCTCCTTCGCTTGGACTCCTGACCGTTAATGCCCTGACAGCTTCAGATTCGGTTATTATACCCGTGCAATGTGAGTATTTCGCGCTTGAAGGACTTGGCAAGTTGCTTAATACAATTAAGATCATTCAGAATAATCTGAACCAGAAGCTTGAGATTGAGGGATTCCTTCTTACAATGTATGATTCAAGGCTCAGGCTTTCAAACCAGGTAGCCGATGAGGTAAACAAACATTTCCAGCAGATGGTTTTTAAAACAATCATCCAGCGGAATGTTAAGCTTTCGGAAGCCCCAAGTTTCGGTCAGCCGGCCATACTATATGATGCCGATTCAAGAGGAACGGTTAATTATCTTAGTCTGGCCACTGAACTGATAGAGAAACAGGAAACGAAAATTGTACAGTAGTGATGAGAACATTTCAACTGCAGAAACAGTAATGAATATGGGAAAGAAAAATGCGTTGGGAAGAGGTCTTGGAGCATTGATTGAAGGAGTGGAGAAAGAGGTTTTGGAAAAAAAGGTCGAGGCTAACCGGGATATATCTGTTGATTCAATAGATGCCAATCCTTTTCAGCCCCGCACAAGCTTTGATGAGCAGTCGCTTGAAGAACTGTCTGTCTCGATAAAGAAACTGGGTATAGTTCAGCCACTCACTGTTCGCGAAACAGATTCCGGACGTTACCAGCTGATTGCAGGAGAAAGAAGGCTCAGAGCCGCACGCCTTGCAGGGCTTACGCATGTACCCGCTTATGTAAGAACAGCCGATGATCAGGCTATGCTGGAACTGGCACTGGTTGAAAATATTCAGCGTGAGGATCTCGATGCGGTGGAAGTCGCAATCAGCTTCCAGAGACTGATAGAGGAATGTAAGCTTACACAGGAAGAGCTGAGCGACAGAGTTGGAAAACAGCGATCAACAGTTGCAAATTATCTCAGGCTTCTGAAGCTCCCGGCTGAGATCCAGCTGGGGATCAAGAATAAACACCTGATGATGGGACATGCCCGTACCCTGGTTAACATAGAAGATCCAAAGAAGCAGATTAATATTTATTATAAGATCATTGATGGTGAACTGTCTGTGCGTCAGGCCGAAGAACTGGTAAGACACCTGCAGTCAGAGAAGGCGAAGGATCCGTCAAAACTTGAAAAAAAGAAGAAGCTCAAAGAGGATTTCACACAACTGTCTGATCACCTGAATAAAATATTTTCAGCCAAAGTAAACTTCAGAATAAACGAGAGCGGAAAGGGGAAAATAGTTATCCCGTTTGAAAATCCGGAGGAGATGGAGCGCATTTTAGGAGTATTTGACCGCCTTAACTCCTGAAAATAATTATCTTTATCGCGCAAAAAATATTGAAACCGGGTTTTTAGTGGCGGTGAGTTTTTATTTTGAAGACAATTCAAAAAATAGCGATAATCGTGATAATGCATCTGTTTTGTTTTCATCAGAGCAGTTTTGCACAGGACACATTATCACTCAACAGTCCAATAAATGACACGATCAGTAAGAACAGCATTGTTCAGGATACACTGGCACCCGACAGATCATTAAAAGCAAAATTTGTACCTGAACCTATGAGAGCCACAATGCTAGCTGTAGCCTTCCCGGGTCTTGGTCAGATTTATACCAGGAAATACTGGAAGCTTCCCCTTGTTTACGGAGGTTTCGGCGCACTGATCTACAGTGTTCAATTTAATTCAAAAAATTATATAACCTATATAAAGGCATATCAGGACTTTACTGATCAGATACCTGCAACTGACAGCTATCTGAAGTTAATAAAAGCTGACCCTTCAACGTATGATCCGGTGCTGTATCCCGAATCGAATAATACTTCGCAGGCACAAAATGCACAATATTACAAGGATGGAATGCTAAGAATGGTAGATTATTACAAGAGATACCGGGATCTTTCGTATATTGGCATCGCCGGATGGTATCTTCTGACCATACTCGATGCCAATGTTGATGCCAGCCTTTTTAACTATGATATCAGTAATAATCTGAATCTTACAGTTATGCCAGTGCAACTGCCTTTGCCGGGTGGTTATGTCGGTGCCGGGCTGAATGTGGGTTTGGAAATAACTTTTTAATAAAAAATAAATTCAATTATGAGATTTACAGCAATATTGTTGACTATCTTCCTTGCAGTTCTTAACCTGAATGCATCTCCCGATTATGATACAATCATCATTAAAACTGATGGTACCTCCGAAAGAATTACCCGCGACCTCGACAGTCTTTGCAATTCGTGGTATGTAAAACTTGCAATTAAAAAGGCACCGGCTGAATTTAACGGAGATACTCTGGCGCTTCAATGTACTGATTCTGTATACAAGGTTAGGCTGAGAAAAATAAATTCAATAATCAACCTTCCATTCAACAATATTGTCAGAAACCATATTCATGTTTACACAATTAAACAAAGAGACAAATTCAGTGCCGTTCTGGGAATGACAGACTACTATTTCCCGATGATTGAGGACATTTTTGATTCATACGGACTTCCGGCCGAACTTAAATATATGGCTGTGATTGAATCAGCACTGAATCCGAATGCAGTTAACGGACGTTCGGGAGCTACGGGTTTATGGCAGTTCATGTACAGTACAGGCAGAATGTACGGATTAACAATCAATTCAGTTATTGATGAACGCAGGGATCCTATCAAATCCACACATGCGGCTGCAAAATATATTAAGGACCTGTACAATATTTACAACGACTGGACACTGGTAATTGCAGCCTATAATTGTGGTCCCGGCAATGTTAATAAGGCAATAAGAAGATCGGGGAACAAGAAAGATTACTGGGATATTTATTACAGGCTTCCGCGCGAAACCAGGGGTTATATACCGCAATATGTAGCCGCAACATACGCAGTTAATTACTATGCCGACCATAATATTCAACCACTGGCACTTAATATACCTGTCGCTACCGATACTATAATGGTAAATAAGGATATTCACCTTGCCCAGATCTCTGAAGTTATGGGAATTCCTCTTGGTGAGCTTCGCGCTTTGAATCCCCAGTACAAAACGGGCCTTATTCCGGGTTTCTCAAAACCACTTTCACTTACCCTGCCCATGAATCATCTTGGGGATTTCATCGATCTGAATGATACGATCAGAAATTATAAACCGGATATATATCTTAACAGGAAGATACAGATTGACGATCCGGTTCGGTCTTCTTACAGACCCGCAGATGTAAAGGGAAAGACAAAACTTCTGTATACGGTGCAGGATGGAGATAATCTGGGTTTCATTTCAGAGTGGTATAAAGTGGGGTTGTCAGAACTAAGATACTGGAATAATATTTATCGCAATACCATAAGGGTAGGTCAGAAACTTGTTGTTTATGTTGATCCTTCAAAAGCTGAATCTTTTTCAAAAATCGGGACAATGTCTTTTGCCGATAAACAGGCAATGATCGGTAAAACAGTACCTTCTGCCTCCGTTTCCCAGTCGGCTAATACTCGTGAAGAAACTGATGGTGAATATATTACATACACGGTACGATACGGCGATACTATCTGGGACATTGTAAAGATGTTTGATGATGTAACCACAACGGATGTTCTCACGTTAAATAATATTTCCGATCCGGGTAAGATAAAGGTTGGACAGAAGCTGAAGATCAAGAGGAAAGTCTGATTCTTTTCTAAAATATGCGCCCATTAAGGTCATTTTTATTATTACTGATCTTTCTTGCCTGTTTTACCGGTTTACATTATATTATTCCGGCAAATCAACTGTTCCCTCCTGTATATGAGTTTATTCCAAAAGCCCTTATAACTGATTTATTTTCTGATGATAAGGATACCAGTAAAGTAAATTCGGAAGTTTTACCTGATAGTCTGAAAAGCTTTCCCCTAATCGAGGAAAAAAAGAATGACTCATTACATCTGTTAACTCCCGCTGCCCATTCGGATCATATTTTGCAGTTCCTTGATTCGGTCAGGTACTCCAGGGGGCAGGTGAGGGTAATGTATTACGGTGATTCCCAGATTGAAGGCGACCGGATATGTTCATACCTGCGAAACGTACTAAGAGAAAATAACCGGGGAACAGGACCCGGCTTGTTCCTGCCGCTTATGCCGGTTATGTATACTAAAACTGTCTGGCTGAAATCATCCTCCAACTGGAAAAGGTATAATTATTTGTCATATAAGGATGGGGAGATTTCTCATACTGCACTGGGGCCTTTTATGGCAATATGCCGCTATATGCCTGAAGGTGAAAGAACAGCCATGCCGGAAAAGGCCTCTGTATCGATCAGCCCGTCTTATGTTGCAGACAGTTTATCATCACTTTATGATTATTTGAGAATTTTTTACGGGAACACAGATGGCCCTGTTACAGTAACAGTTAAAGAAGGAGGCAATATAATATTAAATGATAGCCTGAAGAGAGGAAATGGTTTCAATGAAATTGCCTGCAATCTGAAAAGGGAAAAGGATGTTTTGATTGAATTTGAAGGCAATGTAAGCCCTGATATTTATGGTATAAGTATTGAAAGCAAAACGGGAGTGATTGTTGATAATATTCCACAGAGGGGAAGCGCAGGGCTGGAATTTACAATGGTTGATAAAAAAAACCTCAGGAAAGCATTCAGAAAGCTGTCGCCCGACCTGTTCATTTTGCAGTACGGACTTAACATTGCAAAAAATGTAAGGAACAGTTATTCCTATTACGCAAAAGGACTGGGACGACAACTGGCTCTCCTGAAGGAAATATCTCCCTCTACCGGCATTCTTGTCGTAGGAGTTACAGATATGGCTGAAACGAGGGGAGACAGTATTGAATCGTACGGGAATATACCCTTAATAATTAATGCCCAGAAAAAGGCTACCCTTGCAGCCGGGGAAACGTTCTGGGATGCCTACGCAGCCATGGGAGGGAAATCTTCAATTATTAAATGGTCGGAGAAAGTACCGCCTCTTGCGCAAAAGGATTATATTCATTTTACTTATTCCGGCGCCGATACTCTCTCGATGATAATGGCCCGGTCTGTTTTCTCCATCGGGACCGCGGATTCAGTCAAACCTGAAGAATCTCAAACTCATGCTAATGATTTGCAACAACAAAAGCTAAATGGTGCCGGGCTAAAAACCAATATTAAAAAGAAAAGCCGGGCCGGTACCCTTTTATCAGCCATTTTTAAATATGATCCGAAAAGGCCGATGATATTTTCAACTCCGGCATTCTGGCTTTTTTTCCTGTTGGTCCTTGCAGGATACAGCATTATCTATAAAAGGTTGTTTGTAAGAAATATATATCTGTTTCTTGTCAGTCTCTTCTTTTATTATAAATCGGGAGGATTATTTTTGTTCCTGCTGATCTTCGTCACACTCATTGATTTCACCTGCGGATTACTGATTTATAACTCGAAGAAAAAATTTTTCAGGCGGATCTTTATTCTTTTGAGCATTGTATCTAACCTGGGAATACTCGCTTATTTCAAATACACCGGATTCTTTATCAATACCCTCAATGATCTGCTGGGGACAAACCTGAAGGTTTATGATTATCTGGCAGCATTTTCAAATTTTCATCTCGGCACTTCATTTAATATAAGCACAATATTGCTACCTGTCGGGATCTCCTTTTTTACTTTCCAATCGCTTAGTTACACATTTGATGTGTACCGGAGAAAAATTGGGCCGGTAAGGAATATTATCGATTTTGGTTTTTATGTATCGTTTTTTCCTCAGCTTGTGGCCGGCCCAATTGTTCGCGCATCAGAATTCATTCCGCAGTTATACAATGAGTATCATCTTTCAAAAAGGGAATTCAGTCATGCAGTATTCCTGATCTCAAAAGGCCTTATAAAGAAGATAATTATTTCAGATTTTATTGCCATTAACTTCATCGACAGAGTTTTTGATGCTCCGTCCATCTATTCGGGATTCGAAAACCTTATGGCAATATACGGATATGGTCTGCAGATATATTGTGATTTTTCGGGTTATACCGATATAGCGATCGGGTTGGGCCTGATACTGGGGTTCAGGCTTCCCATAAATTTTAACTCTCCCTACAAGGCGACCAGTGTTGCCGATTTCTGGAAACGCTGGCATATATCTCTGTCGAGGTGGCTAAAAGATTATCTGTATATACCACTGGGAGGAAACAGAAAGGGAAAGATCAGAACAAATATTAACCTGTTGATCACCATGCTGCTTGGAGGATTATGGCACGGAGCCGACCTGCGATTTGTAATCTGGGGATTGCTGCACGGTATAGGGCTGGTGTTCAATAAGATATGGCGATACATATTTGGTGAGAGTACAAAGCCTAATTTGATACGAAGTGCGGTTTCAGTCTTCATTACATTTCAGTTTGTGAGTTTCTCATGGATCTTTTTCAGATCTCACGATATGAATAATGTTAAGATCATGCTTAAGCAGATAACTCAGAACTTCTCACCCGGATCGTATATGACGGTTATTCCTGCCTATAGTTCCGTCTTTCTGTTAATAATGGCGGGGTATGTAATCCATCTGCTACCTGAAAGAATAAAGGAATCCTACCGTGGATTGTTTATACGGATGCCTTTATTGCTGCAGTTGGTATTTCTGATCCTGCTTGCTGTCTTTTTGTACCAGATGAGGACAGTTGATGTTATGCCGTTTATTTATTTCAGGTTCTGAAGAACCGGATGCGGGATGCCGGGTGCCGGGTGCTGGGTGCTTGGTGCTTGGTGCTTGGTGCTTGGTGCTTGGTGCTGGGTGATGTATAAACATTGAATTACTTATGATTTTGCTCTATGCAACTCTGTGCTTCTCTGTGCAACTCTGTGCAACTCTGTGCTTCTCTGTGGTTCTCTGTGGTTCTCTGTGGCCCTCTGTGTTAGTTCTTATTAGCAAACTATGTAACTGATACAGTTTCTATAATTATTACCCTGAGTATTACAAATAAACAGTATGTTCTTTTTTCCCCTTTACAAATGGAGCAATAGCCCTTTCGTATATACCCTGCACATAAGCTATTGCCATCCCATAATTAGTAACCGGGACTCCTGCCCTGACAGCCGGCTGCAGCCTGTTATGCAGCTGCTTCCTTGTTATCATACAGCCTCCGCACTGGATCACCAGGGAATAATCAGTTACCGGTCGTGGTAAAACATCAAGTCCGGCTACAACATCATAGTCTATCCTTTTACCGGTGAAACTGTTTATCCAGCGTGGTATTTTGGTTCTTCCGATATCGTCGCATGACACGTGATGTGTGCATGATTCAAGCAGCAAAACTCTGTCACCATCTTTTAAAGAGGAAATTTTTGGTGTCCCTTTCAGGTAGTTTTCGAAATCTCCCTTAAATCTTGCCAGCATTATGCTGAAGCTTGTAAGAGGAATATCTTCAGGGACTGAGGCGTCGGCTTTTACAAATACCTGTGAATCGGTAACAGCCAGTGAAGGCCTTATTCCTGTTTTTTTCAGGAAGGCATCTACTTCCCTTTCTTTAAGGATAATTGCTACAGCTTCATTGTCGAGAATATCTCTGATTGCCTGTACCTGCGGAAGTATTAGTCGCCCTGCCGGTGCTTCGACATCAATGGGTGTTATCAAAAGAACTATATCTCCGTATTTTATCAGATCCCCTAAAAGTGTGGGCGTTTTCCAGGAATATTCGGGAATTGCATTTCTGATCATCAGGATCAGCTCTTCATAATTTCGTTTGTCCATAACAGAGAATTCAAAAGTGAAGATGCCGGTAATTAGCTCTATTTTGTTTCTGAATTCTGAGTTTAGTTTCTGAAGGTCCGATTTACTGTGTATAATAAGAAAAGGAAGGTCCTGTTCACGGAACCGTCTTACCAGGTCGTTCTCAAAATCACCCCAGGAATTATGTGTAACCACAAGAATTCCCAGGTCAATTTCATTTAAGGTCCTCAGAGTACGCTCAATCCTTTTTTCTCCCAGCTCACCTGAATCGTCTATTCCTGCTGTATCAACAAGTATCACCGGACCAAAGCCCGTGATCTCTAAGGATTTTTTTACAGGATCTGTTGTCGTCCCGGCATGATCGGATACAATAGCAATATCCTGGCCGGCGAGGCAGTTAATGAGACTGCTTTTCCCGTTGTTGCGACGGCCGTAAATGCCTATATATGGTTTCGATTCCCTGCCTTTCATCATAACCGGAGAAATAAGATGCAAATTTAGTAAATTTTAGAACAGAAATGATTTTTGCTTTCTCTGTGTGACTCTGTGCTTTTCTGTGTCCCTCTTTGTAACTAAAAAAAAATAAGAACTGTCACAGAGAATCACAGAGAACCACAGAGGGTGTTATGAGTTTATCAGCAGGTAAAATAGTCGGGTTTTAAATATCATCCAGTGAGAATCCCAGCTTCAGAAGGTTGCCGGGCAGGAGAATTGTTTTGAGTTTATCATCGTCCATTACCTTCAGGATGAGATTGGCTTCGAAGATATCAATACCTTTTTCTTTCATAAGAGCAGCAATCTCCGCTGCCTGGTGATATCCAATATGTGGTGTTAATGCTGTAGTGACCGAAGGACTGTGAATAAGGGCTTTATAGCCTGCCGTCTCATTAATTGAAAGGCCCGTGAACAGATTATTCAGTAAAGTGGTATTGCATGATATCAGAAGTTTGAGGCTTTCTATTATTGCACAACCTATAACGGGGATATATGCATTCAGTTCAAGAGTACCCTGTCCGCTAAGCGAACTAATCAGTACATCGTTGGAATATATTTTATGCGATGCGGAAATTACAAATTCGGGTATTACAGGATTTATCTTCCCCGGCATTATTGAACTTCCAACCTGTCGTTCAGGTATTGAGAGAATCTTCTCTCCGGAGAGGTCAGATGAAAGAAGCCTTAAATCGGATACCATCTTTTCCAGATTCACGGCATGAGCCTTAAGCGTGGCATGGATCTCGACCCATTTATCAAGGTTTGAGGTCGCATCGGAAAGGTTTTCGCTATGTGCTAAAGGGAGACCCGTCAGATTACGCAATTCAGGAATGACTTCCATTATGAAAAACCTTGGCAGAGATAATCCGGTTCCTGTGGCACCACCGCCAAGATTTACCTGTTTTATTCTTTCGGAACATTTTGATACTCTCCACCAGTCGCGTGAAAGCGCCTCATTATAAGTGCTGAATAACATTCCGAAGGAGGATGGTACAGCCTCCTGCATCTGTGTATACCCGATGCGAAGTTTATCTCTGCTGCTCTTCTCAAACTCTTCAATTTTCTGACGGAGCATATTTATTTGTTCTTCGAGCGACTGAAGCAGCTTCATCACTGCAACTGTAAGGGCTGTTGGTATTACATCGTTGGTTGACTGGTATATATTTGCGTGTTCAAGCGGGTCAATATAAGTGTATTCACCACACTTATTCCCTCTTTTCAGAAGTGCTGCATTAGTTATTATTTCATTGATATTCATATTGATGCTTGTACCTGCACCCCCCTGGACAGCCGGCACAATAAACTGATCAAAATGATCTCCCTCGGAGACTTTTAAGGCAGCAATGCAAAGTGCATCAATAATATCGTCATTGAGTATCTTTATCTGAATGCCTGGTCCGAATTTTTCTGTTGCGGCATTCCTGAACCTTTTATATGTATTATAGCAAGCAAGTTTGGTAATACCTACTGCTTTGTACCATTCGGCAGGGAATGGGGTATCCCCCGCGAAATTCTCTTTTGCCCTCAGAGCATGTATCCCATAGAGGGCATCTGCAGGAATCTTTTTCTCTCCAAGCGCGTCTTTCTCAATCCGGTACATAAATCTTTATGTTCTCTGTGTTCCTCTGTGACTGATCTGTGTAACTCCGTGTAAGTTCTTTCTGGTTACACAGAGGGGGCACAGAGTTATATGTTATTTTCTGATACAGGTCTGGCATAAGCCAGCACATCTTTTCCTGTTATTTCGCCGGGACAGAGGATAATAAGTCTTTCAAGAACATTTCTGAACTCCCGAATGTTTCCTGTCCATTGGATTTTTTGAAATTCTCTGATAGCATCCTCTCTTATAACCTTCCTGCTCATTCCATATTCATTGCAGATAGTTGAATTAAAATATTCAGCCAGCAGAGGAATATCATCCTGTCTTTCGTTAAGTGTGGGTACGTGAATTAATATTACGCTCAGCCGATGGTACAGATCTTCGCGGAAATTGTTATTTTCAATCTCCTTCTTAATATTTTTGTTAGTGGCTGTTATAATCCTGACATTCACATGAATATCCTTATCAGAACCCACCCTGGTAATCTTATTTTCCTGGAGGGCTCTTAATACCTTTGCCTGGGCTGAGAGACTCATATCACCTATTTCATCAAGGAAAAGCGTACCTCCATTGGCCTGTTCGAACTTACCAATGCGTTGTTTTATGGCCGAGGTAAAAGAACCTTTTTCATGTCCGAAAAGTTCACTTTCAATTAGTTCAGACGGAATGGCTGCACAATTGACTTCAATAAAGGGACCTTTTGCCCTTGAGCTTTTTTCATGTATCTGGTGAGCAACCAGTTCCTTCCCTGTACCGTTTGCACCGGTAATGAGCACCCTGGCTTCGGTGGGCGCTACCCTGTCTATCATGTTCTTAACCTGTTCCATTGCCGCAGACTGTCCAACCATCTCGTACATCTTGCTGACCTTGTTCCTGAGAACCTGCGTCTGAGTGATAAGAGTCGACTTGTCCGTTGCATTTCGTATGGTAATAAGGAGTCTGTTCAGATCGAGAGGTTTCTCGAGAAAATCGAATGCCCCTTTTTTAATTGCTTCGACAGCGGTATCTATATTACCATGGCCCGATATCATAACAACAGGCGTATCGGATGAGGTCTCCGTTATCTTATCCAAAACCTCAATACCGTCCATCTTTGCCATCTTGATATCGCACAGAACAATGTCATAAGAATTGGCAGAAAACATCTCAAGGCCATTTGGTCCGTCCTCTGCAAGATCGACCTCATATTTTTCATACTCAAGTACCTCCTTCAGAGTATTCCTGATAGCTCTTTCATCATCTATGACCAGAATTTTTGACATTATTTTCTTTAATTTTTTTAAACCACGGAGTAGGGACATGCCATGGCATGTCCCTACTGATGTTTTATGTCACTTCTTCTCCCATTCTCCCATTCTCCCATTCTCCCATTCTCCCATTCTCCCATTCTCCCATTCTCCCCCTCTCCCATTCTCCCATTCTCCCATTCTCCCATTCTCCCATTCTCCCATTCTCCCCCTCATATCTACCCGCTGTATCTCAGCCACTTCCACATCTCTTTCCATGAAGTTTTTTTGCCGTACATAAGTATGCCGGTACGATATACCTTGGCTGCCATCCATACAAATAGGGCAAAAGTCACGAGCATTATCACCATCGAAACGGCAATCTGCCAGTAAGGTACACCAAATGGAATACGTGCCATCATAACAATAGGGGAGGTAAGGGGTATCATTGAGCACCAGAATGAAAGGGAGCTTTCAGGGTTCTGCATTGTACCCATAGCCACCATAAGAGCAAGTATTATTGGTATTGTTACCGGAAGCATAAATTGTTGTGTCTCAGTTTCGTTATCAACTGCCGACCCGATAGCTGCAAAGACTGAGGCATAAAGCAGATAACCTGTTGCAAAATAAAATATGAATGCTATAATTATCAGTCCCCATGGCTGGTTCATTGCACTATCGAACATTTTTGAAAATTCTGCAAGTTGTGGCGATACCTCTGTTGTCCGTGTTGCACTGGCAGCTGTCTGGTTATTGGCCGACATCATGTTTTGAGGAGCAGCCTGTGCAATCTCAGTAACATTGGTTTTTTGAAGAATTGTGGTCTTCAGCACTGTTACAATTCCAAGAGTAAGGAAGATCCAGATAAGAAACTGAGTAAGTCCGACAAGGGCAATACCGATTATTTTTCCCATCATAAGCTGCACAGGTTTCACGGAGGAAATTATAACCTCAACTACCCGGCTTGTTTTTTCTTCAATTACCCCACGCATTACCTGGGCTCCGAAAATGAAGACCAGCATATACATCAGGAAACCTAGTAAATAGGCCAGGGCCATGGCTATCCCGGTACTGGTTTTTTTAACTGCCCCGGTTGAGTCAATCTTAATAGTCTGAATCGAAACATTTGTCTCGATATTTTTCATTATATCATTGAGATTTTCAATTTTGTAAGCAAGCAGCTTTTGCCTCTCGATCTCGGTCTTGAGTGAATTCTCGATATACTGCAGCAAACCGATAGGAGGCTGTTGTTTTGATATAAGCTGAACGGCATTAGGGGTATTAATAATTTCGGGTGAGATATAGAGTATACCGTAATAACCTGATTTATCAAAAGATTTTTTAAGGTCTTCAAGATTTGTATTTTCAAGGTATACAAATTCAGCATCCTTAGTGTTTTTTATGACACCCTTGAAAAGATCGGACTTATCCTCAATCACTGCTATCTTTTTAAATTCTCCCGACTGATTCATCATCAAAACGGTTGGAAGGATAATTATAGATGCCATCAGAAGTGGCGCAAGGATGGTCATTATGATAAATGACTTCTTTCTGACCCTTGTGACATATTCTCTTTTTATTATTACTGATATCTTGTTCATAGCTGGAAAGTTTCTATGTTAATATAAAATTTAATTACGGGCTTCAACTACCCGTATAAATATCTCGTTCATTGAAGGGAGAGCGGGGTTAAAAGAGATAAGATTACCAGACTTCATCACAATCTGAAGAATTTCATTGTTACTGATGTCGCTGGTTAACTTAAGACGGATAATACTCTTATTGTTATCTTTTTTCTGGTGAAGAACATTGTAATGGCCGTTACCCTCAATTTTAACGTCTCCGTCAAATACGAGATCATATTCATTGGCGGCCCATCGGCTGCGGATTTCATCAACACTGCCTTCGAGTATTGTTTTTGCTTTGTCGATCAGGGTTATGTTATCACACAGTTCCTCAACAGATTCCATATTATGCGTCGAAAAGATAATGGTTGCGCCTCTTTCGCGCAAAAACAGAATTTCTTTCTTCACAATATTTGTATTTACAGGATCAAATCCTGTGAATGGCTCATCAAATATTATCAGTTTGGGTTCATGGACAACAGTCGTAACAAATTGTATTTTCTGTTGCATTCCCTTTGACAATTCTTCGACTTTCTTGCCCCACCAGTCGATAATTTCGAGTTTTTTAAACCAGTACCTGAGTCTTTTCATTGCCTCGGCTTTAGACAGTCCCTTCAGCTGGGCAAGATATAATGCCTGTTCTCCGACCTTCATTTTTTTATACAAACCCCTTTCCTCAGGAAGATAGCCTATAAACTGCACATCTTCAGGTTTCAGTTTTTTCCCGTTTAAAAAAAGCTCCCCGGAATCGGGTCCGGTAATCTGATTGATGATCCTGATCAGTGTTGTTTTTCCGGCACCGTTTGGCCCCAGAAGTCCGTAAATGCATTGTTCAGGCACTGAGATACTTACGTTGTCAAGTGCAAGCTGATCCCTGTATTGTTTTGTGATATTCTTAGCTTCAAAGAGTGCCATAAGCGAATAATTAATAATTATTTTATAAGAAGTGTAAATATAATAATTCTCTGTGTAACTCAGTGTCTTCTCTGTGCAGCACTGTATAAGTTCTTTTTTTAGTTACACAGAGGGTCACAGATAACCACAGGGAACCGCAGAGGAAAACCCTATTCAGAGAAATTGATAAAGAACTATTCTTTACTCAAAATACCCTCTCATTCTTTCGAAAAAGCTTTTATCGTTTTTATCTGGTTTTGGCACAAACGATTCGGAGTCTTTAAATTTTTCGACAATCTTCGTTTCTTCCTTACTTATGCTTCTCGGAATCCACACATTGACATTTACAAGCAGGTCACCTTTGCCGTAACCATTTACTTCAGGAAGTCCTTTCCCTCTTAACCTCAATATCTTACCCGGCTGGGTGCCAGGTTCGATTTTTATTTTCACATTATTGTCGACAGTTGGTACTTCGACGTGTGTTCCGAGAACAGCATCAGGGATGCTTATGAAAAGATTGTAAATAAGGTCGTTACCTTCTCTTATAAGCAAAGGATGTTCTTCTTCATCGATAACTACCAGAAGGTCACCGTTTACTCCCCCTCTTCTCGGAGCATTTCCTTTACCCCCCACAGTCATCTGCATTCCTTTTCCGACCCCTGCAGGGATATTGATTTTTATTACCTCTTCTTTCTGTACTATACCTTCTCCATAGCAGGCCGGACATTTTTTTGTAATAATCTTTCCTTCACCGCCGCAGGAGGGACAAACTGATGATGTCTGCATCTGGCCGAGCATTGTATTGGTGAGCCTGGTTACGTGACCTGAACCATGGCATGTGGAACATGTCGACAGGCTTGATGCATCAGCTGCGCCGGTACCGCCACATGAATTACATAAATCGTACTTATTGACTTTAATTTTTTTCTCAGTGCCTGCCCCTATTTCCTGCAGTGTCAGTTTGACTTTAACGCGGAGGTTACTGCCTTTATTTACCCGGTGGCTTCGTCTGCCGCCTCCGAATGCTCCGAACCCGCCAAATGCATCACCGAATATATCTCCAAAAGAGGAGAAAATATCCTCCATGGTCATATGAGCACCACCGAAACCATTTGATGCTCCGGCACCCAAACCGGCATGCCCATAGCGGTCGTAGCGGGCTTTTTTCTCATCGTTGCTGAGAACCTCATAAGCTTCAGCAGCTTCCTTGAAATTCTCTTCAGCCTTTTTGTCGCCAGGGTTCTTATCGGGATGATATTTTAATGCCTGTTTCCTGTATGCCTTTTTAATTTCTTCTTTCGTGGCTTGCTTTGACACTCCAAGCACCTCATAATAGTCTCGTTTTTCCATCCTTTTCCTTTAATATTTTTTAAGCCACTGTTTTGGTATCACATCCAGGTTATTACTTTCATTCACCAACGACAACTTTTGAAAACCTTAACACTTTGTCCTGGAGATAATAACCTTTAACGACAACATCAACAACCTTTCCCTTCATCGAGTCATCATCAACCGGCACTTTTGCAACAGCTTCGTGCAGGTCCACGTTAAATTCACAGTTAAGAGCCGGGATTTCTTTGATCCCATTCTGCTTGAGAAATTCGCTGAATTTGCTGTAAATAAGATCAATCCCGGCCTTAATCGCAGATTCATCCGTCGAGCTTTCCATGTGAATTAGTGCTCTTTCAAAATCATCCATCAGGGGGATGATCTTAACAAGCATCTCCTCGCCTGCATACCTCGATATATCCATTTTCTCACGCAATGTTCTTTTCCTGTAATTATCAAATTCAGCGGAAAGGCGAATATATTTATCCTGCATCTCTGCCAGTTTTTCTTCCACTGCCCTGACTTCCGGTATAGCTTTGTCAGCCGTCTCAGTGTTACCATGCATATTATCGGGGGAAGGATTTGCAGAGTCTTCGGTATCCTGATTGCCGGCATTAATCAGCACATCTGTTTCCAGGTCTTCTGTATTCTCTTTATTTTCAACTTGATTGTTATAGCCTTTCTGCTTGTTTTCCTCAGGTTCCTGTGTCTTCTTTTTCATCATCACTCACTCAGTTTCAGTTTTATTATTCAGGTATAACAAATTACCTGCCAACTATTTTGACTTGACAAATTGGCAGGGAAAAGATTGGAGGGTTGGGGGGCAAATATGATCAATTGCCTGAATGAATTATTCTAAGCCAATGCGCCATTATGTTTTAGATTATTCAACTCGTTGGATGTCAGCCCCGAGTGCATTTAGTCTTGCATCAATATTCTGGTAGCCCCTGTCGATCTGTTCAATATTATGAATGACACTTTTCCCTTCGGCAGATAGTGCAGCTATCAGAAGAGCCACGCCTGCCCTGATATCAGGGGAAGACATAACGGTTCCTTTTAGTCTAATATGTTTATTCTGGCCAATTACAGTAGCCCTGTGTGGATCGCAGAGAATTATCTGGGCACCCATGTCAATAAGTTTGTCAACAAAAAAGAGTCGGCTTTCAAACATTTTCTGATGTATCAGCACAGCTCCTTTTGCCTGGGTGGCTGTGACAAGAAAAACACTGAGCAGATCAGGTGTCAGGCCGGGCCAGATGGCATCTGCTATGGTCATTATGGAACCATCTATGAATGTCTCTATCTCATAATGATCCTGATGTGGGATGAAGATATCATCACCTCTTCTTTCGAGATTGATCCCCAGCCGGCGGAAAGAGTCCGGAATAATTCCGAGATGATCATATCCGGTGTCTTTTATTGTGATCTCTGATTCTGTCATTGCAGCCATGCCAATGAAAGAGCCTATTTCTATCATATCAGGCAGTATGGTATGTGTACAACCTCCCAGTTCTTTAACACCGTCAATAAATAGCAGGTTTGAGCCAATCCCTTCTATTTTTGCTCCCATTGAGACCAGCATCCTGCAGAGTTGCTGAATATAGGGTTCACATGCAGCATTATATATGGTTGTTCTTCCTTCAGCCATTACCGCTGCCATTATGATGTTGGCTGTTCCTGTTACCGATGCCTCATCGAGATGCATATATGTCCCTTTGAGTGACGGGGCTTCAACTTTAAAGAAAGGATCTGCTGAATCAAATTCAAATATTGCGCCAAGCCGTTGAAATCCAATAAAATGGGTATCAACTCTGCGCCGGCCTATCTTGTCACCTCCGGGTTTTGGTATGAAAGCTTTTCCAAACCTTGCAAGAAGGGGGCCGACTATCATTATTGATCCTCTTAAACTGGAACTTAGTGAACGGAATTCACTTGTCTGGAGATAATCAAGATTGACCTCTTCAGCCTCGAAACTGGTTACAGAGTCTGACTCTCTGGTCACTTTAACTCCCATACGGGCAATAAGCTCGATCAGGTTGTCAACATCACTTATTCTCGGAATATTCTTAATGGTCACTTTATGCGATGTCAGGAGTACAGCACATATTACCTGCAAAGCTTCATTTTTGGCGCCCTGCGGTGTTATTTCTCCTCTCAGGGATTTTCCACCATGGACAATAAATGTACCCATTAACGTCGGCTGTGACCTTTTTTCTTGATGTATTGTTTATTCTGCTGTTTGCCATGAGGTTTTCCCTGAGGTTTTCTTTTAACAGGCGGTAACAGTTCTTTTACTTCAAGAATTTTCACTCCGTCTGTCATTTTAAGTCTTCCCCCGGATAATAGTTTCATATCGCCGATTATAACCTCATCTGCCACCTGGCTTCTGTTCCATGTGACATAGGATTTTTTCATCTGATTCACTATAAGTGTCGTCAGGTATTCTTTTTCCTCACCCTCTTCCATATCACTGGCAGAGTCGATCATCAGTTCAATTATACGGCCGTAATGAAGGAATCTGATATCTTTTTGTTTATATGGAACCTGTTTGGGCTTCTCAACAAATTTAGAAGGCTCCGGAACAGGATATGGTGAATCTATATCAAGCTCAAAATCTGCAATCAATGCAAGATGATCCCATAGTTTATGCTTAAAATCGCCAACATCTCTAAGATGAGGATTAAGGTTGCCCATTATCGAAATGATGGTCTTTGCTGCCCGGTTCCTTTCATCTCTGTCTTCAATGGTCTTAATGTGATCGACCATTTTCTGAACATTCCTCCCATATTCCGGTAAGGCCATTCTTTTCCTCTGTGTGTTGTAATCGTATGTCATCATTTGCACTTTAGTTTATGCAAAGCTAATAATTTATGGCTAATTCACCATATTATGAATCTTCGGGAAATTGTATATTGATAACGGCCTGCTATTTTGATTAGTCAGAATGTCTTTTTTATCTTTCACTTATTACCTTTGGAAGTTTAAAAACCATTGATGAGTTATGAGAAAGTTCACTTCACTGATATTATTCATTGCCTCCCTGATAACAGCTTCGGGGAAGGACAATTACAGGCGTAACATTTCTGCCGACGTTATTCATTATGAGTTTTCCGTCTCAGTAAGCGATACCAGCAATATTATATACGGGCATGCGGTAATAACTGTAAAATTTTCCGGACCGGTTGACACCATGTTTTTCGATCTCAAAAGCCGCGGGACCGATGAGAAAGGCATGAAGGTGCAAAATGTGGTTCTTAATAATGGTCAGATAACCTGGTTTCATAAGTCCGACAGGATCATGATCCCGATGGATAAGTCACCATTACCGGATTCCACAGGAGTTTTCGCTATTGATTATTCCGGTATACCGGCCGACGGGCTGATCATTTCAGATAATAAGTTTAAAGGGCGGACTTTTTTTGCAGATAACTGGCCAGACAGGGCCAGGAACTGGATACCCTGTGTTGACCACCCTTATGATAAAGCCACAGTGGACTTTATTATTACTTCTCCGGAGCACTATAAAGTTGTAGGAAGCGGACACCTCGTTGAAGAGAGTTTCATGCCGCGAGGTACAAAGCTCACTCACTGGAAAGAGGATGCCCCACTTGCTACAAAAGTAATGGCAATAGGGATTGCATCATTTGCAACACAGTTAGCGGGAGTTGTTGATAATATTCCTGTCTGGACATGGGTATTTGCTGAGAACAGAAAGGAAGGATTCTCTGATTATTCCGTCGGAACCAAACCCCTGGCTTTGTACAATTCACTCATTGGACCATATTCGTATGAAAAACTGGCTAATGTACAGTCTAAAACAATTTTCGGAGGCCTGGAAAATGCCAGTTGTATATTTTATGCGGAGAACTCAGTTACCGGCAGGGGCAGGGCAGAAAGTCTTATGGCTCACGAAATTGCGCATCAGTGGTTTGGGAATTCTGTCACTGAGAATGACTGGCATCATATATGGCTTAGCGAAGGTTTTGCAACTTATATGACAGCTGTTTACCTTGAGAAAACTTACGGAATAGAGCAGCTCGATCAGACAATGAAATCTGCCAGGAACAGGGTTATCGGGTTCAATAAGAGATCGCCACAACCGGTAATTGATACGACAATAACCAATCTTATGGATCTGTTAAATCCAAATTCATACCAGAAAGGAGCCTGGGTGCTTCATATGCTGAGAAGGGAACTGGGGGATGATGATTTCTGGAAAGGTATGCAGCTGTATTATGAACGTTTCAGGAACAAAAACGCTCTTTCTATTGATTTTCAAAATGTTATGGAAGAGGTAAGCAAAAAGAATCTCAACAGTTTTTTTAATCAATGGCTCTATATCTCAGGACAACCTGACCTGAAGATCTCCAGCAAACTCTCGAGAGGAAAAGGTAAAACAGATATTACCATTGAACAAAAGCAGTCCCACCTCTTTAACTTCGATATTGAATTGCTTATAAAGGATGCAAAAGGCTCAATGCTGATTAAAGTGCCTGTATCAGAGCGAATTACAAACATATCTATCGAATCTGATAGTATTACTGATATAATCCCCGACCCAAATATTAATCTTCTTTTCCGCTCAGTCAGTGATTAAGTACGAACCGGAATATAAATCTTAGAAATGTGCAGGCAGGTACTAAACAGCGTTAAAAATTCAGGATGAAAATTCTGTTAATGACTATTATGAGAATTATTGTCGTGTTTATGAAAGGTGTAATGCGAATGAAAATGCCTGTGTTCCACATTATCGTGTTTATGGAGGTGTTCATGTATAAGGTTCACGCTCACAAGGAATTCTTCATCATTTAATATCTCGGGGGCAGTAGCCGTTTTTTGTATTGTATGGTCTTCTGAAAGCACCGCTACCCTGGGTTGCAAATGGTCGATAAGATCAAGCTGATGGGTCGTAAATATTATTGTCTTTCCTGAATGGTTCAGCTCAAGAAGAAGGTCGATAAAAAATGTCTGGGTTTTCGGATCAAGACTTGAAAGAGGTTCATCAATAAGAAGTATATCGGGGTTCATAGTAAGAACAGATGCAATTGCAACCTTCTTTTTTTCACCGCCGGAAAGCATATGAACTGCACGGTCTCTCAGATACTTTATATCAAGAAAGGTCAAAGTCTGTTCTGCCCTCTCCCTTGCTGTTTCAAAGGGGATGTTAAGTTGAAGGGGGCCAAATAAAAGTTCATCGAAGACAGTAGGGCAAAATAATTGTATATCAGGATTCTGAAATACATATCCCATGCTTTGACGTAAATCTGTTACTGCCGGTTCTTTATTTATAGATTTTTCTTTGACGGCTTTTCCTTTGAATAAGACTTCTCCGGAATCAGGGATAATAAGAGCATTCATAATATGCAGCAGGGTTGATTTGCCGCTTCCATTCAGACCGATGATTGAAAACATTTCACCTTTTTTCACTGAAAGGTTTATATTTTTAAGCGCCGGAATCTTCCCGAAATATGAATAATTAATATCTTTTAATGAAATAATATCTTCCATGGATTTTATATGAACAGGATACAAATGCCGACAGTGATAATAATAATTAAAACAATGAAGTCAAAGAGGGCCAGTTTTTTTTGCGAATGCAATATTACCTTTCCACTGTAACCTCTTGAGATCATCGCAAAATATGTATTTTCATAAATTATCACAGATCTTTTAAAAATGAAGAATATCCGGCCTCCTACAAGATTTCGTATGTTACTCTTCCTGATGTTTCCGGAGAGCCTTGATTTCAATGCAAGGTATGTATCTTCAATAGTTCGGGAAAGAATGAAAATATATTTGTAGGCAAGTGTAATAATCATCTGGAATGTGTCCGGCACTCCCAATATTCTGAAAGATTTGACGAAAGCAGGGAATGAAGTAGTAAAAACAATAAGCATAGCAAACGAAACAGAATTAAGCACTCTCAGAAAAACCAGCAGTACTACCTGGATCCCATTTTCAGTGAATCCTATATTCTGAGGGATATCATAAATCCAGAAATGCACAGGCCTGTCCAATGATATAACCTTGAAAATAATCTTCCCGGGAGTAATAAGATTAAGAGATGCCGGCAAAACCACCAGAAAACCAAATATAAAAGCAAGAAAGAATATCTTCCTGTACACTGTGGAAATATTTAATCTGGCGATCATAAATAAAACCAGTATAAATGCAGTAAAGATAAACTGGGATAAAAGATTATTCACCAGGCTTATAATGACCGCGACATAAATAAGGGAAAGAAGCTTAATAAATGGATGTATATTGTGAATAAGGCTTTTTCTCGTTGCATTTTCCGACTGAATATAAATAGATTTTGCAGCTTTGGCCGAATTCATTAAAGTCTTATCCAGAAAAGTCAGTCTTGCTTTTTTTAAATATTCCAGATTAGATCCGGCTTCTGCAGGCTCAAGCAGATATGAAGGTATCTTATTTTCCATTTTTGACAATTAACTTTGAAATAAGAAGCACCACTATATATGTTATTGTAGCTCCTATTAAGCCTGAAACAACATAGTAACCTGATTGATGAATGATTGACTTATCCTTATTATTAATAGTATAATCTGTGAGTGGAGCTTTCCATTTATCAGAATATTTTGCCAACCCTTTCGGAACGTACCCTACCAGATCCTTTACAGTTTGGGATGACCATTCACCCCATGCGTCACCGGCATCAAAAAACGCAGGAAGGAGAATACCGGCCGGAGTGATAAGACATAACAGGAGCAATATTACCAGGATCTTTTTCTGCAGTCTATTCATTTTTGCCTCCCTTCCTGAAAGCATAAATAAATGATGGTTCATTTTTTACAAAATAGTTAACAATCAAAGCGGTTATCACACCCTCAATAACTCCGAAAAGAAGCAGGTGTTCAATTGCCATCGCAGGAATTGCAATACTCAGGCCATAAGGGCAATACAGGGCTTTACCTGCCGCATCGGAAGCTATCAGGGGCTGTATTCCGAATTCGATTGCGGTGATTATGGCTGCCAAAACCAGACTCAGATATCCCGAAATAAATGCTGCGACTGCAACTCTTGCTTTTCGTGCAGGATCTTTGCTTAAAAGTTTAAAGATAAAGTAGGCTACAAAAGGCATAAATATTGCCATATTAAAACAATTTGCCCCGATAGCTGTGATCCCCCCGTCGCCAAAGATAAGAGCCTGAATAATTAATGTTACCGATACTGCAACAACGGCAGCCCATGGACCAAAAAGAATCGCAATAACTGCAGAGCCGACTGCATGGCCCGTTGTACCTCCGGGTACAGGTAGATTGAACATCATGATGATAAATGAAAAAGCGGCTGCCATGCCAAGGTATGGAATATTCCGGGCAGATACCTCCTGCTTCACTTTTTTTACCGCAACAGCCACAACTGAAACAAATACTCCATAAAGAGGAAGATATGTCTGCGGGCTGAGATAACCATCAGGAATATGCATAATAAAATTTAAATAGCGGGTTACTTATTCATTCTATTTCAGAGAAAGGCTTTCAGCTTTAATCTCCGGCACGTTTATATTCTGTTTATTCAAAAAATCCCTCGAGCGTTCAATATAGGTTTTCATCTGAAGATAATCCGAAGCATTACCGAAAAAATCAGGTCTGTTTTCAAATTCAGAACACGGCAGAATAAAAAATTTCTTCCTGTATTTCTCTATAGGGGTATATACCCAGGTAAGGTAATAGCCAGCATTTAATAATTTAACGGCATTACCCTCCCGTTCGATTACAATCCTTACCATTGAGCCTCCGTCGGTCCCTGGTTTTCTCTGGTTAGTTATAAAATTACCAAGGGAATATATTATTACACCATCTTTACCAGTAGCAGGATTTTTTGTCCAAACCATTTTTTGCAGTACGTGAGGATGAGAACCTATTACCAGATCAGCTCCCCTCGACAGAAAGAACTCCGCCAGGTTGGTCTGGTTCGCCGAAGGTATTGTATCATATTCTGTTCCCCAGTGAAGAAAAAGTATAATTAGATCAGCCTTCTTCTTCTGAGCTTTCATGATGTCTTTAGTAATAAGGTCTTTATCAAGCATATTGACAATTACCGGCTCAGGAACCCTGATGCCGTTGGTGCTGAAAGTATAGTTAAGAAGAGCTATTGAAGTACCCTTACATTCTATCATTAAAGGCGACAGGCTATCCCTGCACGCCTGGTCAGGGAAGGTACCTGTATGAGGCATTCCTATGCTGTCGAGTCTTTTGATAGTACCGATTATGCCATTTTTACCCCTGTCGGCAGCGTGGTTGTTAGCTGTTACCAGGTAATCAATTCCTGCATTACGGCAGGAAACAGCAAGATCGGCAGGAGAACTGAACTGTGGATACCCTTTATAAGGCGGCCCCGCAAGCGTGACCTCAAAATTAGCTATTGCTATGTCAGCTTCTGATATCACAGGTTTAATATATCTGAATACGTCATCATAATTATACCTGTGTGTTTCCCTGTTCTCCGCTGACCAGATTTGTTCATCATGCCCCATTATATCGCCAATGAACAGCAGCGATATTTTATTGTCCGGTACACGGGTCACCTGGCTCTTTAAGATAAATGAAGCCGGAAACGGTAGTAATAAAATTGCTGACACCCTTAGCGTTAAATATATTCTTTTCATCCTATTAATTTATCGGGATTAAGCTAAATTTATATCTTCAATTTTTTCAAAGATACATTTAATATCATTTGAATTAAGGTTAATTATATTGT
The DNA here is from genome assembly GCA_963815075.1 of uncultured Bacteroidales bacterium. GTDB lineage: Bacteria > Bacteroidota > Bacteroidia > Bacteroidales > VadinHA17 > LD21. The sequence goes on along the minus strand of CAWFFK010000012.1, from coordinate 378,923 downwards.
ATGAAAATACTTTTTGACATTGCAGGATTCCTGTATATAAAGCTGGTTCCGGATGAGATATTTTAGCGTTTTCCGGGTCATGTTCTGCATTAATTTATTTAAATCTGTCCCTGTAATGAAAGACTTTTCTTGTTTCAGGATCGGAAATACTCCGATAACATTTTATTAATGAATATATTGGGGAAAAATATAACTGGGATTACTTTCAGAAAGGCGATTCTGATTCTCTGGCCATTTCTTCTCGCTATAATTATTTTCGGTTGCATTAAATTGGCAGTCCGTAACAGCCATATGGTGGAAATTTGTTATTCAGATGGTCTTTATCCGGTAATATCAAAACTGCTTTCCTCAGTCAGCAGGCTCATTAGCATTTCTCTCTGGGATGTTTCCTGGATACTGATCATTTTGCTGGTAATATGTGGACTATTGCTGGTCATTTTAAGAACAATCAGCCTGAGCTGGTATATTTTACGTGTTTTACAATTAACAGCTTTCCTGTACTCATTTTTTTATATTTCATGGGGTTTCAATTATTTCAGGCCGGATATCAGAACCCGTATTGGCATGGAAAAGGTGAAAGTCAGCGAGGATCTGTTCCGGTCCGTTCTTGATTCGATAATTGTTCATGCAAATAAGAGCTATGCAGAAGTAAGTATGGGTGATTATCACGAAGTCAACGCTCTGGTTGAAACATCTTACAGGAAAAACATTTCAGTTCTGGGGATTAATTATCCGAACGGTTACAGGCGCACAAAATCAATGCTTCTGAGTTCTCTGTTATTAAAATTTGGAATCAGCGGATATTTTGGACCTTTTTTCAACGAAGTTCATTTAAATCGTTACCTGCTTCCGTCAGACTATCCTTTTACCCTGTCGCACGAAAAAGCTCACCAGTTTGGTATGGCCAGTGAGGCTGAGGCAAATCTGTCAGCATTTATTGTTTGCACAACTTCAGAGGATAAACGTCTGAGATATTCGGCGTATCGTACTTTATTGCTGTATTTTTTATCAAATGCATCTTCTTTTAAGGATTATCCCGATTATGAAAAGAAAATTGATGAGCGTGTGATGAAAGATATGAAGGTCAGGCAGGATTATTACCTGGGATTACGCAACAAGACACTTGAAAAAGCACAGACATTTATCTATAATATTTTTCTGAAATCAAACCACATATCAAAAGGTGTTATGAATTATAACCAGGTTGTGGAACTGGTTATTGACTGGTATAATGAAACAGATCAGAAGAAAGGGAAGGATTGAAGCCATCAAAATATTTTTTTCATCAGCCTGGCCTCAAAAGATTAATAATTATTAACTTTGGCCGTTTTTTTGTTCAATTTACCGGACTGAAAAACCAACTTTAATGGAGCATCATGGACGGGACGGATAAGCATCTTGATATAAAAAAACTCTCTCTTGCCGGAGTAATAGTAACTCTTGGAATTGTTTTCGGGGACCTGGGCACCAGCCCTCTGTATGTGATGAAAGCAATTGTCAACGGGGGCAGCAAATTCAACGAACTTCTTATTTACGGGTCAATGTCGTGTATCTTCTGGACACTGACTTTGCAGACAACCATTAAGTATGTGCTTATAACCCTGAGGGTAAACAATAAGGGAGAAGGAGGTATTTATGCTCTGTTTGCACTTATAAAGAGAAAATCTTCCTGGGCGGCTATTCTTACAATGATAGGAGCCAGTGCTTTGCTGGCTGATGGTGTCATAACACCTGCAATAACTGTAACCTCATCGATTGAAGGATTAAGGTTATTTAATGCTCAGATTCCTGTAATGACCATTGTTCTTTTGATATTTGCCGTATTATTCTTCATGCAGCAATTTGGGACAAACGTGGTGGGAGGTTCATTTGGCCCTATTATGGTGATATGGTTCTCAATGCTGGGCATATTAGGCTTTTCTCATCTCTACCAGCATCCCGGTGTTCTTAAAGCATTAAATCCTGAATATGCTTACAGGTTCCTGCGTGATTATCCGGGAGGATTTATATTGCTTGGCTCTGTATTCCTTGCTACCACAGGTGCTGAGGCTTTGTATTCAGATCTTGGTCATTGTGGATTTAAAAACATCAGGGTATCATGGATATTTGTAAAAACGGCTCTTTTGCTCAACTATTTTGGACAATGTTCATATCTGATAATCAATGGTGGTCTTAAAGATGGCATCAATCCTTTTTACGGTATAATGCCCTCGTGGTTTCTGTTACCGGGCATAATAATTGCTACTTCAGCAGCAATAATTGCGAGCCAGGCTCTTATCAGCGGCTCATATACCCTGATAAGTGAAGCCATATCACTTAATTTCTGGCCAAAGATAAATATTTCTCACCCGACGTTCTTAAAGGGACAGGTATACGTGTCATCAGTCAACTGGTTTTTGTGGATTGCCTGCAGCTTTGTGGTTATATTTTTCAGGGAATCGGCCAATATGGAAGCAGCATATGGACTTTCAATAACAATCACCATGATAATGACCACACTGCTCTTATCATATTACCTGTTTCAGAAAGGGGTCTATCATAAACTTATCGTGCTTCTGCTTATTGTTTATCTGACCATTGAAGGCAGCTTTCTTATTTCCAATCTGCATAAATTCAGTCATGGAGGATGGTTCACAATCCTTTTGGCTGCAATATTCTTCCTTATAATGTATGGATGGTATTTTGGCAGGAAATTAAAAAACAGGTATGTTACTTTTACAAACCTTGATAAATATATTGAGCTGTTCAAGGACCTTGCCAAAGACACCTCCGTTCCGAAAACTGCCACTAACCTGGTATATATAATAAAAGCAAACTGGCCCGACCAGGTTGAATCCAAAGTTATTTATTCAATTTTTCAGAAACAACCCAAAAGAGCTGACACATACTGGTTTTTACATGTTGACAGAATTGATGAACCTGACAGATTTGATTACCAGGTAACCCAGATAATTCCCGGCATTCTTATCAGAGTGGATTTCAGGATCGGGTTTAAAGTTGAACCTAAGATTAATCTCTACTTCAAAGAGGTGCTGGAAGACATGACAAAATCAGGAGAGATTAACCTTGAAAGCAGCTTCCCATCTCTCAGGAAACATTCTCTGCCTGCTGATTTTAAATATATTCTGATAGACAGGGTAATGCCTCGTGACTATAAACTATCGAGCAGTGAGAATTTTACTCTGGCAGTTCATGGTATTTCAAGATTGTTATGCATTTCTGATGTGAGAGCCCTGCAGCTTGATTCTGCGAACACTATAGAGGAAAAAGTACCTATTACTATCGACCAGCCCATTGATAAGAGGATACAGAGGGCCAACTGAGGACTTAGTCCTGATCCCTTTGGTACCCTAGACCCTGATATCCGGTATTGGGTGTCTCCTGAATTCCCGGTTCCTGTCAAAAAGATATCTGTAAGTTATGTAGTTCTTTGCAGGAACACCACCAGTTGAAACAAAAATTTTTCTCATTTTCGGGTTGAAATCTGCTACCCACGAAAATTCGGCTTCCTGGTAATGCGGTTTCTTTTCAATTACTTTCCAGACCTTCAGGATAAATACCGATTCGAGTCCCAGATGCTGAAACTTAGGAATAACACCCATTAAGAGTACTTTAGCTCTGGTCATTGTTTTGCGTTTCTTCAGATACAGAAACTTGATGATGCCAAACAGATTAAGCTTTCCGTTGAGGTGTTTAAGTATCTGATTCAGATCGGGGAACATAAGAAAAATAGCTACCGGTTTACCTTCAAAATAGGCAATCCAGATGAACTCCTCGTCTAAAATTGCTTTTGCTTTCCTGAGTGCACCGAAAATATAGTTGACTTCAACAGGTTTAAAGTGGATCTTGAATGATGCCCATGCTTCATTATACACTTCGACAAAATCACGGGCCATCTTTTCCTGCTCCTTCCAGCTAAAATGGAGGAATTCATACCCCGGTTTCTGCTCCACCCATTCTGCAATTTTTGTGAACCTGTCGGAGGGTGGACTGGAAAGATCCAGGTGAAATCCTTCCATCTTATAGAACGTCTTGAATCCATACGATTCGAACAGGTCCTGGTAATAGGGATGATTATACGGAACGTCAAATGACGGATGTGTAAATCCTCCGACAAGCAATCCCCAGTATTTGTCTGTTTCTCCGAAATTAACAGGTCCGTCCATTGCTTCCATGCCCCTTGACTTAAGCCATTCACCGGCCGTGTTGAACAATAAAAAGGCTGAGGGTTTGTCGTTAATGCACTCAAAGAATCCTGTACCACCTGTAGGCTGATCGTAAGACCAGGCCATGTTCCTGTCGATAAATGCAGCTATTCTTCCGGTAAGATTATTCTGATCGTCAGTAAGGATCCATCGTTCAGCCTCTCCATGTTTGAAATAAGTGTTTATCGCGGGATCAAAAACTGCTTCTATTTCCCTGTCCAACGGACATACCCAGATGCTATCATTCTTATAAATAATTCTTGCTACATCAAGAAATTGCTTCCGTGTTTTCCTGTCAGTTACTTTTATAATCCTCATGCTTTTCAGACTTTGAAGGTTATTAAAGGTCACTTGCTATTGCTAAATTAACTATTAAATCAATAATTTAGTGGATATTATTTAATACTTTTTGTATAACAGGTTGATATGGAACTTAATTAGATTTACGGTGAATAATTATTAGCCACCAAAACACCAGGGCTCTAAGAATCACCAGGAGGTTTGCTTTACATATGAATCCCTGGTGCAGCTTCGTGGCCTGGTGCCCTGGTGGCATAAAATATAATTTAATATATTAGAATTAATGAAAAACTCAGTCATAATTTTTCTTGCATTAGCTTTGGGTTCCCATATTTCCCGGGCACAGGAACCACGAATTACTATTAATCTTAACGGTACATGGGAATTTGATCAGACCACAGAGGCTTTTCCGCCTGAAAAATTTACCAGGACAATTCCTGTACCAGGGCTGGTTCATCTTGCAGAACCAAAAATTGCTGAATATGACAAGTTCTTTAAGCGACCGGATAAACCTGAGGCAAAAGAACAATTCAATCTCTATAATCTTGATTATACACCCCGCTACAGCTGGTACAGGAAAACTGTCTTTATTCCTGAAGAGCTTCAAAACAGGGAAGGTATGATTACCATAAAGAAGAGTCAGTATGTAACACAGGTTTATATTAATGGAATTGATCTTGGTACCTCAATGGCCTGTTATACTCCTGTTGAGTTCCCTGTAACCAGAGCCATTAAATTCGGCACTGATAATGAGATCCTTATTAAGGTTGGTGAAAGGGTATGGTTACCTGCTCAGGCTGCAGGTGGAACGGATAAAGAAAAAGAACATTATCTGCCCGGGATATGGGATGATGTATCACTGTCATTCACAGGTAATATCAGGATTAACAGGCTGCTGATTCTCCCTTCTGTTGCCAATAAAAGCATAACTGTAAAAACACAGCTAAGGAGTTTAATACCTGCACAGATTTTCTACGGAGATCCTATGGAAGATTCAGTTGACCTGGAGGTGGTGATTACTGAAAAAAATTCAGGTAAACAGGTGTTATCTTCGGTTGGACACTTTCGGGTAAAGAGGGATAATCTGACTGACACCGAACTGGAGATACCTTTTTCAGATTTTACGGTATGGACACCCCGGGCGCCATATCTCTATGTGGCAACTGCACATCTCAAAACCGCGAAAGGTGTTGCTGATGAAGTGAGCCATCAGTTCGGCATGCGTGATTTTACTGAAAAAGGGAAGTTCTTTTACCTCAACGGTGAAAAATATTTACTTCGTGGTACAAACATCACTCTTCAGAGGTTTTTTGAAGATCCCGACTGCGGGAACCTTGTGTGGGATAAGGAATGGGTTAAAAAACTCCTTGTCGGTTATCCCAAAGAACTGCACTGGAATGCAATGAGGATCTGTGTTGGGATAGTTCCCGATTTCTGGTATGATATAGCTGATGAAAATGGATTATTATTACAGAATGAATGGCTCTACTGGCAGAATCACGGATGGGATGATGAGATCAGGAAAGAATATACTGACTGGGTCTGGACCGATGGTAATCACCCGAGCATTGCAATCTGGGATGCGATTAATGAAAATACTGATGCATTTATCGGGAATACTTTAATCCCGGAGTTAAAGAAGCTCGATCCTACACGAATCTGGGATGCCGGATACATGAGGGAAGGGATAATGAAAGCGGATGAGATGGATGAACCTCATCCCTACGAGGGTCGTATTATAGCCAGTGAGAAAGGTTTGGAAAAAACCTCTTATCCACTTGGCAATCTTGATTATAAACCTCATGCTCTGAGAATGATCAGGGAATCATCTGTTCCTCAGCTGGCGAATGAATACGGATGGATCTGGCTCTGGCGTAACGGACTTCCAAGTAAGCTGACAGTTGATGCATATGACTACTACCTTGGCGGTAATTCGACGCCGAAGCAAAACAGGGAATTACAGGCATACTATCTTCAACTAGAAACTGAATGGCTCCGTAGTGAACCGGACCTGGCAGGCGTTCTGGCATTCTGTTATCTTACAAATAATTACGGGTATACAGGCGACTGGTTTATTAATGATATTAAAGATCTTACGCCTTCTCCTGTGCTTAAATGGTTTGCCAGTGCTTTTAGCCCGACAGCTGTGTTTATTAACTTAACAGACGAAAGATATGTTAAACAGTCGACTCCTCATAAGCCGGGAGAGAAACTTTCGCTTAAGCTTATGAAAGTTAATGATTTAAACGTGGCGGTTAATGGAAAGTTGACATTGAGAATAATTGACAGCACAGGAAAGACAGTTCAAAAAGAAAGCTTATCTGTTATTTTTTCTGCTTTTGACCGTTCTTCGTTTCAGACTCTCATTTCTCTCCCGGGAAAACCCGGAGGGTATCTGCTTACGGCAGAATTTTTAGAAGATGGAAGTTCCATTCCTGTTATATCGAGACGTTTTCTGAAGGTTGGACTGCTTCCCGGGTATAGATATTTTGAAATGCAGCCGGCAGCTCTGTAATAATTATAGTATTTCAATTTTATTAAACATGGAACTTATTCAACTGACATGTGACAGTTGGCAATAACAGGTAAAAATGTTAACATTGCACCGGATCGGATAAATGTGCATAAGGTTCTTAATAATTTTAAAAATAAACTATGGAGTTTTTTCATTCTATCTTCGATTGGTACATGGCGAATCTGAATTATTTTACTATTGCACTTTTGATGACAATTGAGAGCACCTTCCTTCCGCTGCCTTCAGAAGTGGTTATCCCATTTGCAGCATTTAAGGCAGGGCAGGGTGATTTAAACGTGTTTCTGGTAGTTATTTTCGGGACAGCAGGAGCGCTTACCGGTTCTCTGATAAACTATACTCTCTCTTACTATCTTGGGCGTCCGATTGTCTATCGTTTTGCTGAATCTAAAATTGGAAAACTATTTCTGCTTTCAAAAGAGAAGGTTGAACATGCTGAGAGTTTCTTCATAAGGAACGGAAAGTCCTCTACCTTCATAGGACGTCTTGTCCCGGGTGTTCGTCATCTTATATCTATCCCTGCTGGTCTTTCAAAAATGAACCTGCGCGATTTTGTACTTTTTACTGTTATAGGAGCAGGAATTTGGAATATCATTCTGGCGATCGTAGGTTTTTACCTGTATGAAATGAGAAATCAGATATTTCCATATATTGGACATATTTTACTGGCACTTGGAGTAATATTTGTTATTTACCTTATTATCAAGTCAAAGAGAAACGGGGAAAATAAGCTGAAAAACTTATAAGTAACCTGTCCTGCCCTTTGTTGAGGGATATGGAAGATTATTTTTGGATGAATTTTCAGAAACGCAACGATAAGCAGCTGAGTCCCCCATCGACTTTACGAAATTCAGAGACGTCAAGAGTGATCGTTTCAAAGCCGGCATTTTCAATTTTTGCTTTGGTATGAAGAAATCCTTCAGGGACAAGAACTTTTCCATTTATCCAAACCGAGTTGGCAGCGTAGCTTTCATTAAAATCTATCTCCAGCCTGTTATATCCGGCAAATAGTTTTTCATTGTAAAGTTCACTGGTAAGAAGCATAGTGTTTTCTTCAAGATAGGAAGCCCCGGATTTAAGATGGAGCATCTTTTTTAGAGGTACTTTAAATCCGGTCATCCCGTAATTTTCAAGAATACTAATCAGCTGGTCAGCTCCGAAGTTATTGGTACGGCCTGAAATGCCAATATAAAAGATGTTGCCTGTCATCATAACGTCTCCAGCCTCAACGGTGCCAGGTGTCTTTATTGTTTCAATTACAGAGTAATATTCTTCAAGAATGTTTTTAATACCAACTGTTTCTCCTCTCCTGGATTCTGCACCTGGATTTGTAATTACTGCAACTTCCGGGGTACATAACGCTACGTCTTCTATAAATGTTGAATCGGGGAATATATCATTCGGAGGAAGTACTTTTACTTTCAAACCTAATTGTCTGAGAGTTTCAGTATATCTTCTGTGTTGTTCCAAAGCAGTAAAATAATCAGGTTTATCCAGGCCGGAAGATGAGAGGCCGTATTTAAGCGATGGAGAAGGTGTGAGGACTATTGCATTTTTGAACATATCCATTATTAATTTGAGAAACTGTTATAATTGTTTCTGTTTTATTGCAGATTAACAGGTATGCTTTTCATGAAAAATTTCAATAACGACTCTCAGGTTGAGTTATTGGGAAATTGTATTCTCATTAACATACCAAACGTGTCGGTGACATTCCAGGACTTGGGTTAAAACTTAATCTTTATCTCTTTTAACAATATCAGGTGAAAATGCTGGCAGGCAAACAGCTATATATTCCGCTCCTCCTTCAAAGGGAGTACTGTATCTTACCCATTCATCTTTTTCCGTCATAATGCCCTGACCTTCCGATACAATATATTCTACGGTTTTTGTTGTTACTTTGAGTTTGCCTTTCAGCACAATTGTATATTCATTGAATTCAGGACACTGACCGGGCTCTATCCAGCCTTCAGGGCTATTCATATGAGCGATGCTGACTTCAGATGTTCTACTGTTGACATGGCCAAAGAATTCCCTGATTATTTTTTCCTTTGTTCCCGCAGCTGTTATAAATGAAGCTGATTTAATGTATTGTGCCATAGCATTGAGATAAATAAAATTCAATCCTCAAGATACCCATATTTCCCATTTTAATAATCCTCATAAGCCTGTTTTATTTCGGCTTCAGTATTTTATATAATCAAAGATTTTATCTATCAGCTCAAGCCCGGCTCTTTTGCTTGAATCAGTATAGATAAGTTTTTTATGCTTATCAAAAAGACTCAGAGTTACCTCAGAGTCAATACTTTCCTTTATCCTTCGTGACATATTCCCCGAAACCGGAGCTCTCAATTCTCCGAACAGACTCTTCAGTACCCTTACCTCAAGAATATTTTTACGGTTTTTCATTGTAAGGTTAATGGATTCGTTATTATGCTTCATTTCAGTAATTAACGAATTATTATAAGTGCTGAAGAGGTAAAACACCTTATTAAAATAGAGGAAAGCTATAAAGCCGATAAAATATTTACCAAGCCAGGGTATCTTTGCAACGGAAAAATTAAATGAAGTGTAATTATTTTCAAAGTTATTTGCCTGTATCCATAACCATGCTTCAGGGAAGGAGGTACCCCAGTCCTTTTCAATATAACCCTTACCACCATTGAAAACAAGCTTTTTGTTGTTCAGTACGATCGAGCCGGAAAGATCGTGTATGACAGAAACAACAGCGTGCTTACATTCCATATAAGGCACAAAGGAATACCAGCCCATTATTCCGGGTGACAAGAGATTCTTAGGATACTTTGTAATGTTATGAAAATCAATTTGTCCTGAAACATTAAGGCTTTCAGATTCAATTTTAAGGTTGATCCATTCTTCTGTAAATTCCGAATCACCTATCTTAATGTAAAGTTTTTTTTTATTCCATTTAAAGTCCGAGAGAGGGTAGGTTATATATTCAGACTTGCCTGAAATGCCGTCAATAACCTGGATAAATGAATGTGGATCGTCACCTGTTAATGATACCCCCGGTATGAATGACCAGACTTTGCTTAAATCACCTGAAACATGTTTAAAGTACCATCCCTCAAAGTAGTTTTTCTTCTTCAGGTTCCCCTGGAAAACTTCAGGTTTATAAAATCGTAGATTCACAGTAACTTAATTATAATAAAAGAACAAACCTGTACCATTATAGTTCGTAAATATCAACAGCCCGGATATATGTGAAAACCTGCTGATCTTCCTTTTATCGCCAGAATCGACCTTATTTGTGAAATGACCTGAGTACCTTAATTAGCAAGATTATAAACAAGTCTTTTAACACTCTGTGCCCAGTCGGTTTGTGATTTTTCCCTGGTAAAAGTCTGCCAGGGTATAGGTTTTCCGATAGTCAAATAAACCGGTGAATTTCTCTGTCTCATCATTTCCCTTGGGAGCAAGGCTGTTTCGATGTAAAGCTTTATTCCAAGAACTTTTCTGAGATTTGCAATAATGTAGAACAGATTGGAGTTCCGACCACCGATATATACTGGAATAATATCTCTTTTGTACTGAACGGCTTTGGAAATAAAAGATTTTTGCCAGGGCACATCGGAAATAATTCCTTTAATCCTTCTTGATACCTCACCAGCCGGGAAAATCATTATCTGAACATCAGATTCGAAAAGTTGATTTAATTTTTCGGCAGTCTCCCTTGTATTTTTCCCGAAAACATTTATCCCCAGGACAATAGGTACTAGCTGAGGAATATTTTCAAATAGTTCGTTGGATGGAGAAACAACCTTATGAAAATGTCTGTAGATTGTGCTCAGAATAGATAAAGCATCCATCCCGCCTACAGGATGGTTTGATGCAAAAACAAATCTTCCCGATTCAGGAATATTCTCTTCACCCTTAACAACAACTTTCACATTCCATTCATTAAGTATACCGTTTATAAAAGGAACACCAGATTTATCGCGATTCCTGTGTATTGCAGTATTCATCTCATCCTGATGAACGGATTTAATTATAAGTTTAACAATAAAATTTGGCAGCGATCTGACAAATTTTGATTTGCTTTTCCTTATAGTCTTTTCAATATCAATCGTTTTTGTGATTTCCTCCATACAGGTTGTTTTTATCTGGCTGGCCAGAACAATTCACTCAGTTCTTTCATATCCTTCTGTGCTTCTTCAAAATTAGCATATTTATTAATGGTTATTTTTTTTGTTTTATTATGATTTACCAGTACCAGCCTGATATCTGTTACACCCATATCAAGTTTGACGTTTGCACGGCTATAGGTAGAAAATCTCCCGGTTACCTTTTCAATGCTGAACCTAGTGAACTGACTTACTTCTGTCCATTTACCTGTTCTGATAATTCCAAACAACAGTGTATAGGATTTAACTCTTTTATTTTCAAAGTCAATTATGGTACCGTAAGAAGTGAAAGCCAGGAAGAAGCCGGGTATCAAAAGTGTAAGTGCTAAAGGGGAATAAAAAGCTGCAAATATTCCAACAGCTATGAATGCATACCCGGAATAACTTGACGAGGGTCCAAAGAATTTTCCATGATTATTATTACGCAATAACATTTCCAAGGCCAAGAATTAATATCAAGATTTTACCAGGCAAAGATTATAAAAATAATGCACTTTTTCCCGGCTTATTGAAGAATGACGGATTGAAATATGCATCTTATTTAGCGAAAGAAAACTCATTTGTTTTGAACATTTGGCATCCGGCAACTCTTGCTTTATGAATAATTTCAGGTAAATCATCGGATATTGCACTGCCAAGCTTCCCCTGGCAGAAGGGGCAGGAATGAACCGAACCTTCGGAATCCACATACACGTATCTGATACCTGCACCAAAGCAACCTAATTTTCTTTGGTGGTAACCCGGATAAATAACCAGTGGATACTCTTCAAACTCAACAGCAGAATTGACATTTAGATAAAAAGATTCTATTATTTTCACATCTTCTTCGGAAAGGGAAACATCCTTGTTTTTAAAATGTCCTGTTTCCCTGGGTTCAAGAAGTAAGATGAAATCAGCAAACAATTTTTTTGCAAATTTTAGATATTCTTTCAGATTATGATCAGATAAAAATTCTCTTGTTACACAAGCTGAAAAACCAATAATCAACCCGGCTTTTTTGCAGTTTTTAGCTGCTGTTATAACCCAATCAAAGGCTTTCTCACTGCCGCGAAAAGAATTATGTTTTTCCTTTTCCCAGTGATCAAGACTTATTCTGACACCCGTCAGTCCGGCTTTTTTAAGTTTTCTGGCTTTTTCCAAAGTGAGATTATATCCTGATGTAAGGAGCCAGAAATCGGTTCCCGAGTCTGCACCTTGTAAAAGATTTATGAGGTCGTCATATCTCGTCATTGGCTCTCCTCCTCCAATCTGGACCTGACTTATACCATATTTCTGAAACTTTAAGAGAATTGTTTTAATATCAAGCATATTTAGCGAATCAGTTTTGTTAAGTCTGTCCCATTCAAAACAGTGTTCACATCTTAAGGGACATTTTTTTGTTATGGAGAAAACCATCGTGGTAAGCCTGGAATGATCATTTTTATAATGTAAACTATTGTTGAGTTCGTTGATAATAAACCTGTTAAATGAAGTTGACGGCCATCCTGGACTGTTTGGATTGAAAAAATAGCGGCCATTACCGTAAAAAAACCTTGGCAAACCTGAGGTACCACTGAATGCAATTCTTTTTTCCTTCAGCAGTTTTAATGCTCTGATAGCTTTAGCAGGATCTTTATATGTTTTTAATGAGAGTAAAAGGATGGTTGACCTGACCATCATCGTTAAAATAATTCTTTTTATTTGCATTCCCTTATAAGGTCTGATTAATACAAAATATTAATAATGAATAATTCCGTCAGCCATTCAATTACTTCCAGAATAGTATTTTATGAAATGATCTTTTGAGAATTTTATAAACGCACCGGGTTCCAGAAAAGTTTTCAGATATGCAATATCGGGTTTGCCTTTTGCTTCACGAAGGATCTCATAATGCCCTTTGCTGTGAAGGAAGACAGAACGTTCTTTCCCCGGAACAGATTCAGGTGATATGAAAGTCAGATCTGTCTTATTTACAGGAAGTGGCTGAATAAGATATTTATCATCATCCTGTGAAATCAGGGAGAGGACATCATTGCCATTTTCATCAGTAGCTGTATATAACGGCACAACGGTTCTATTGAACTGCAGTGGTGACGAAAAATCCATTCCGACATAATCCAGATCCCAGAATAAGACACCCGATACCAGTTTCAGGTTCACCTGATCTGAATGTATTTCCGAAAGATCTATTTGCAGTACATCCTCTTTATCAGCCATTGGCCCGGGAAGATTATAATAATCAACAAATTTTAATCCATTGTCGGTTTGCAGATAAACAGCAAGAAACATTCCCTGGTCAAATGACCATTTTAACAACTCTTCTGTGGGTTTCTGATCACGTTTTTCTTTCCATTTCTCATACCTTTTTCCAAAAAGGTCGCTAAACCTTACAAACATATAATCGAGCCACATGGTATTTTTCCCTTTTATTACCAGTTTTGAATAGGTAATGTCAGCAGGTTTGTTAAATGTTAAGGATATAGTATCTTTAAGGTTCTGATCCTTCTTAATGGTACTGATGTAGCGAAGACTATCGCTAAATGCCAGTTCATTCAGTACAGAACTGCCATAACTATTTGTTGCACTGGCAGGCATTTTAATATCAGAAAGTGAAAATGCGTTTCCGTACTTATCCACCAGTATTTTCGTATCCGGTTTATGGTCGATTACAACGAGTTCTGTAAGATTAGTATTCTGGATCTCATGCACCTCGTTTGTTATTCTTAGTTTATATTGATTTTCAACCGGTTTTATATTGTTAACCGGAAGATAGTCATCGCGTTCAAGTGGGAGAGCAGTTGCTCCACTGTATATTTCACCGCTAAAAGTATAATCATCACCATTATCAGTATATATAAATGGACATGAAGCCCCTTTAGTCAAAAGCACAATAAGTAGCACACCAAAATAGGCCAGTGATAATGAGCCAACAAGTCCTATAATAGTTTTTACACCATCAATCTCATATACCTCAGCCTTTACAATATTTGCATAAGGGACCTGAACCTGCTCTCCAATTTTCCTGATCGAAGAATCAGGAGCTGCATAGATATGGATAGACCTTTTTTTTTCTTTTTCAATATTTGTTACTACGTAGTCAATTGAGCCTCTTAGAATTCCTTGTGAGATTGTAACATTAGAAAGCTTGTAAAAGGAGGATTGGCCATGTAGGAAATAAACATTTTTATTTGCATACTGGATATCATTCTTTGAAAGACTTTTAAGACTGTAACACCCTGAGGTAGACAGAATAAGGATAAAGGATAACAAAACAGACACAGCTTTCTGATATTCACAATACTTTTTCATATACTTTAATTACTAATTATGATACTAAAAACATAACTGTCAGATACTTTCTATGATCTTATATTTCTTAGCGAAAGACTTTATGATCCCATAAGAAGGATAATAAAAAGAACAGCAAAAATAATTCCAACAGATGGTACTATCATTCGACCATCAGTAATTTGATAATCAATCTTACCGATGTTATCGGTTGAAACTGTAAGAGTGTCTCCTTTAATCTCTATGGCATTGATAGGAGCGACATAAATGTCAGCAGTATTATTGATGATAACTCCTTCAGAACTCCTTTTTAATTTTCCGGATATGAATTTCCCATTAACCTGATATTGGTTAATGATCCAAAGACTATCCTCAGAATGGATTCTTAAATTTCTTCTTGAGGGTTGTAATTTACTAATATTATTTGTTGGAATAGTTTTTATGGTCAGACAACCGGCAGTGAAAATCAGAATTAAAAAGACGATCATCCTTACAGGAAATATCCTGTTATTAAATCGTAACATGTTGTGTCTATTTTAGTAAAGATAAAACTATATTTGAATTGACAATGACTCCGTTTATAAAATTTTGGCAAACAGGGCATGATTCCTGATTTCCTGAACATCAGAGAAAGAATTCTTTTGCCTTAATGTTTTACCTTTATTGACAGCTATAGGGGATTGCCTCACTTTTGCTACATGATTGTCTGCATCTTCCTCAATAACAATTATACCAAAGTCAAATCAATACTATTTACTCTACTATTTCGGCATTATCAAATTTCTGTGATTGGAAATTCACCCTGCCTGTTCTTACCCTGCTTGCGCCTTTGCTGCCGAAGAAGCCCCATCCCCCGCTTCCCAAAAGAAATCCGAGGGCATATAATCCTCCATTGTTGTTCTGGGCATACATTGTGATCTCTTTATTGAAGAGCATACCAATAAAATCGAAAGGAGCAATAAACCCATGCCACAAGCCACCGAAAAAACCGTACATATGTCCGGTAAGGCATTGTTCAACAGATTCATTCTGAGCACATCCCGTTAGTATTATGAGTATTAAGACAATAAATAACAACCAGAGATTCCTTTTGAAAAAGAGAGTTTTCATCTTATTGAGATTTGATTAATAACATGTGATCCATAATAAATCAGAACAATGACTGATCAAAAGCTTTTCCCGAGAATTTTCGTTCATGTTCAAGAAGCCACTTTTTCCGTTTAAGTCCTCCTCCATAACCTGTAAGATGTCCATCAGAGCCAATTACCCTGTGACAGGGAATGACAATGGAAATTCTGTTCATCCCATTGGCATTTGCCACAGCACGAACCGATCCGGCTCTGTTCAGAGCTTCAGCCTGCTCCTGATAAGACCTGGTAACCCCGAAGGGGATATTCTGTAACTCATTCCATACTTCCCTTTGAAACTCCGAACCGGGAGTAACCAGCGAAAGAGAAAATACTTTCCTGTTCCCCTCAAAATATTCTTTCAACTGGCTTCTTAGGTTCCTGAGGTGGGCATTATCTCCCTCTTCAATATGTGTTTTAAGAAGCCTTGTAATATCTTTGTATTCAGTTGGCAGCATCTTCCTGTCAGTGAATTCCAGAAGACATACACCTTCTTCAGTGGCCCCAGCGACCATTTCACCCAGGGGAGTATCTATTTTAGTGATCTTTATCAATGCCTCTCATCTATTTAGTAAACCTGCCCGGTTTTGACTTAATAAATCTTATGTTTCTGAACCTCAGGGCTGACCAGTCTTCGTCTATCGAAATCATCCTTACACCATGCAGCCCGGAATTGTTAAGAACACTCCAGCCATGATCGCGGTCGATATCTGATTTATATTTTTTTGATCTTTTTTTGGGATAGCAGAACCAGAGAATTCCATCTGCCATCAGGTTATGAAGGACCATTGGGCTGTAACGATCAACTTCCGATGAATTTCTGACAAATAATATTATAAAGCTATATGGGAACCTTGGGTCAATATCACTGTCGATGATAACATCTTTAAGTTCATTTGAAAGTGAAATTTTAAATTCCTCTTCAGCATTTATTAATGCAATTCTGCTCTGTCCCTTATAATTGAGTTTATCCAACAGATTCTTCATTCTGACCTGATTATTGAAATGCTAATTTAAGAAAAAATTGATATCCCATATAATCATAAAGCAAACATTCATTGTTATGTCTCCGTAGCAAATATCTTCTAAAGTCTTCAAAAATTTGGAGTATTCCGATCACTTATCTGATAAAAGATTATAACTTTGTTATATCAAGAATGGGGTGCCTTATAACTACGGGCTGAGATCATACCCTTAGACCTGATCCGGGTAATGCCGGCGGAGGGAAAAAAGAGTATCTTATTAATCAGCATCTTATAACAACCTCATTTGACCGGTTATAATGTTAATTTATTAATCATCAGAATGAGAACAATAATTTGTTTTGTCTTATTTTCTGCGTTAACATCGACAATTCAGGCGAATGCCTATCAAAGAAACGGTTCAGCTATTAAAGGTAAGGTAACCGATACCTCTGGCAAAGCATTAACAGGTGCCGTAGTGACTATTGAAAATACGAACTACGGAGCTCATACCAACTTCGATGGCAGTTTCGCTATTGCCGGGCTGAGTGATGGTTCATATTCGCTGAGATTCTCTTTCATCGGTTATGAAACAGAGGTAAGGAAGGCAGACCTGAAAGGAGAAATGATACTGAATGTGACACTTACTGCCAAACCATACGTAATCGGGGAAGTATTAATAAATGCAACCAGGGCAGGGGAGCACTCACCACTGGCGTATTCTTATATAAGCAAAGAAGCATTGAAAGAGCAGAACATGGGAGAAGATATGCCTTATTTGCTGAGTCTTACCCCTTCTCTTGTAGAAACTTCGGAAGCAGGCAACGGGATAGGATACACCAATCTTAGAATCAGAGGTACTGATGCGAACAGGATTAACGTCACCATAGACGGTATACCGCTTAATGATCCTGAATCACAGCAGGTATTCTGGGTCGACCTTCCTGACCTGGCTTCCTCAGTTGAGAGTATACAGATTCAAAGAGGAGTGGGGACTTCCACGAATGGATCCGGCGCATTTGGAGCAACCGTAAGTATCCAGACATTAAGTCCTGCAAATGAGCCGTTTGGAGAAGTCAGCTCCTCGCTTGGTTCATTTAATACAATAAAAAACATGGTATCAGCCGGAACAGGGTTGCTTGGTGGAAGATTTGCCCTTCAGATGAGACTTTCTGAATTGACGAGCGATGGATATGTAGATAGGACAGGATCCAGTCATAAGTCAGCTTTTTTAACGGGTATTTACAGAACAGAAAAATCGAGACTGAAAGTAAATTTAATACTTGGGAAAGAGCATACAGGAATAGGATGGTGGGGAGTTCCTAAAGATTCGCTGGCAACCGACAGGAGATATAACCCCTCAGGAGAGTACACTGATGAGGCTGGAATAATTCACTATTATAACAATGAAAGCGATAATTATATTCAGGATCATTTTCAGCTGATTTATAGTCTGGATATTAATAAATCTCTCTCTCTTAATGCTGCTTTGCATTATACAAGAGGCGAAGGCTATTATGAGGAGTATGCTGAGGACCAGCCGCTGTCGGATTATGGACTTACTCAATTTCTAATAGGAGATTCTGTCATTTCAGCCACCGACCTTATCAGACAAAAATGGTTGTCAAACGATTTTTACGGGCTTGTTTATTCAGTCAGGTATCAGCGAAACAGGTTTGCAGCGGTTGCAGGTGGGGGGATGAATCTTTACCTGGGAAATCATTTTGGAAAAATAATCTGGATGAGGGATGCGGGAAGCAGCGAGAAAGACTACCAGTGGTATTTTAACAAGGCCAGAAAAGGGGAAGTTAGTATCTATGGCAAAGTAAATTATTCATTATCAGATAAGATAAATATTTTTGGAGATCTTCAATACAGACATATTATATATAAAATGTCAGGCTTCGATGATGATCTGACCGACCTCATGCAGGAACACCGGTTTGGATTTTTCAATCCCAAAGCAGGCATTTTTTACTCGATATCCCCTAAACAGGATGCTTATCTGTCATTTTCCGTTGCAAACCGCGAACCTACCCGTGAGGATTATAAAGAAGCGACCGGGGACACTGAGGCCACACCTAAACCCGAAACAATGTTCGACACAGAAGCTGGGTATAAATTAAGAACCGGTCAAAATTCTTTTGGAATAAACTTTTATGGCATGATATACAGGAACCAACTCGTCCCGACAGGCGAACTGAGCAATGTGGGCTATTCAATTATGACTAATGTTAACAAGAGTTACAGGATGGGAATAGAGGCATCCGCAGCAATCAGTTTTTCAGATCATATCATATGGAACGTAAATGCGACACTAAGCAGAAATAAGATTTTGAATTTTATTGAATATTATTCGGATTATAATTCTTCGGACCAGACCTCTCAGTACCTGAGCAAAAATCTCGGGATCGTCGATATTGCATATTCCCCTTCCTTAATATGGACAAGCGATCTCTCATTAAATGTTCACAATGGAATAGATCTTCACCTGATTAGCAAATATGTAGGGAAACAGTATTTTGACAATACTAAGAGCTCTGAAAGGACCATCGATCCTTATTTTGTGAATAATCTGCGGATTGACCTTTCTCCCAGGATCAGAAATCTTAAAGGGCTTGAAATACAGTTTCTTGTAAATAATATTATGAACGCAATTTATGAGAATAATGCTTACGGAGGTAACTGGTACGAGGATGGTATTGAAAAGACATGGTCTTACTATTTCCCGCAGGCAGGCATAAATTATATATGCAGACTGGATGTAAAATTCTGACAGAACAGGACAACGGATATTATGATATACTGGTTATCAGATAATTACATAGAGGTTTTTGGCGCTGTTACAGGTATCTTATATGTTTTCCTGGAGATAAGACAGACTATATGGCTCTGGCCAATAGGTATTATTACTTCGGCAGTATATATCTGGGTTTTTTTCACAAGTAAGTTTTATGCTGATATGAGCCTCCAGGTCTATTACCTCGTAATCAGTTGTCTGGGCTGGTACTGGTGGGTAAGGGGCACAGGGAAGAACAATGAAGAGGTGAGGGGGAGAAGGGGAGAAAGGGAGAATGAGAGGAAAGATGAAGATGTGCTGGCTGAGGCTCCTGAGGAAGCAGGACAAAAAAAAGAGCTGCAGGTGACAAGACTGAAATTTCGGACTGGAATTATTCTGGCTGTTGTGTTTGTATTTTTATATGGTTTCATGTGGATGGTACTGACAAATTTTACTGATTCCCCTGTTCCTGCCTGGGATTCATTTATTACTTCACTATCAATTATCGCAACATGGATGTTGGCCCGCAAAATATTTGAACACTGGTATTTGTGGATTGTTGTTAATTTTGTATCTTCAGTATTGTTTATTGTTAAGGGACTCTATCCGACAGTTATCCTTTATGTCGTTTATGGAATAATGTCGTTCGTCGGTTTAGTGGCCTGGAAAAAGACAATACCTCATCCCACAGCCCCTTCTCTCAGGGGAGAGGGAGAGTAAAAAAACAGATAATCAAAATATTAGCCCCTCTCCCAGGGAAAGGGGTCGGGGTGAGGCACCACATAGATAATTATGCAGTAACTATTATAATTAAGCTGATAACCGAAACAATGAATGATTTATCAATAAACAGAATATGAAAGATCATCATATTCCAAGAACAGTTATTGTTGCCAACGGGGATTTTCCACGACATGAAATCCCGCTGGGATACATCAGGAATGCTGCACGAATAATCTGTTGCGACGGGGGTACCAAAAACCTTGTCAAAGCAGGTTTTGTGCCGGAAGCAATTGTAGGAGATATGGACTCTTTAAGCGATAAGCTTGCCATCAGGTTCAGGAAAAGACTTTACGAATATACTGATCAGTATACCAATGATCTTACAAAGGCCGTCGACTGGTGTATTGAGAAAGGCTACAATGACCTTGTGGTTGTAGGTGCAACCGGTAAACGCGAGGACCATACAGTAGGTAATATATCTCTTCTGGTCGAGTACATTAAGAGAGTGAATGTTTTTATGGTTTCTGATAGCGGTCTTTTTTTGCCATTTCTTAAAAATTCCGAGATTTCATCCTTCCCTGGTCAGCAGGTATCTGTTTTTTCAATTGATCCCGAAACAGAAATCACATCGTCAGGGCTGCGTTATCCACTGAACCGTACAAAAATAAACAACTGGTGGTGTGCAACATTGAATGAAGCAATTGGCTATAAGTTTACACTTAATTTTAACCAGGGCAGAGTGATAGTCTTTCTTAAATTTCCTGATCCGGGTTCATAATATTTTCATCTCCTGTACCAGGTTAATAAGCTGAACACGGCTCTTTACATTGGTTTTAATGTAGATCCTGTGCGTATGATCCTTGACTGTCTGCAGGCTGATAAATAGTTTCTCGGATATTTCTTTGTTACTTAACCCATTACATATTTCGCGGATAATATCCGTTTCCCGCGGGCTTACCTCGAATTTTCTGCAGAATTCTTCAAATGACAGGTCTGTCAGAGGTTCGTTGGCCAGGTTCACCAGCAGGGTACCATAGTTAAGGTAGACAGGAAGGAAGGTATTTCCTGCAAAAAAGGCCACAATGAAAATAATAGCTATCCATACCTCATTTTTAAAGAATAATAGCGGGATACCTTGCAAAATCATTATTATGAAAATGGCAGTTGCACATATTCTCCTGTCATAATCATTAACCAGTGATCTCCTTTTACCCGGAAATATAATTAATAGTGATGCGACCGATGAATAAAGGAAGTTCATTATAATGAAGTAGCTCTTTATAAGTGAAAGAGGTTTCATCTCATTTGCTTTTGACAGGAAATATCCGATAATTATCACGACTGAGAAATTAAGCAGGAGAAATACCGGTATAAACCAGCCGGTATTTTTTCTTCCTGTAAGACCCGCAGAAAACTGGATAAGCATTAACCACGCAAAGACCAGGAAGGGCAGGCCGAGAAGGATGGCGATATCCGAAATATGGGAGAGTTGTTCCACAGACAAATATTCGGTAAGAAAAGCCTTTATTACAGCCTGTCCCCAGATGCCATAAAATCCGAATGTATATATGAAAACCTGGGAATACAGCAATATAGAAAAAATGTTATGGTGGTATTTATTCCTTAATCGTGTGGAAAGCACGATTCCTCCGGCTGCCAGTGCCACCGACAAAATAAAGATGAGATAACCGAAATATTGAAACATTTTATAAAGATAAAAAAATCATCAAAACCGGGCGATTAAAATTAGGCACTACCAAAGTATTAGCCTGCATACTAAAGTAGGAAATAATAAAATCAATACTATAGTATGAAGCCCGTATGGAAACCGCGGTTTAAATTTGATTTGTAAAAGTTCGCAAATTTATTAACTGAAACAGTTTGATTATGGAAACAAATAACGAATACAAATTAGTTCCTGATTTTGGATATTGTCTGGGAACAGGCTGGAAGGTGATGGCCGATAATTTTCTTAGATTATTTCTTGTAATAATTATCCTTTCTATTGTTACTGCTCCGTTAAAGATCTTTAATTTTCATTTTGACCTTTCTGATTTCCACAGGTTTCCCTGGTTTTTTAGAGAACATCACATGAGGGATTTTCTGGCTGTTGGCTCATTAGGGATCTTCGCTGCATTTTTTGGTCTGCTGGCAATGCTTTATGCTTTTCTTATTGCGCCGGTATTCGAATATGGTGGCAACATGATATTTGTCCAGGCAGTGAGAAAAATAAAGCCCGATTTTGAGTATCTGATAAAAGGATTTATGGAGAACTATCTTCATATTATTCTTGCAAATCTTCTTGTATTTGCACTTGTGGTACTGGGGCTGTTTGCGCTGATCATCCCGGGTATAATAATTGCCTGCCGACTGGCATTTGTCCCATATATTATAATGGATAAAAAACTTGACCCTGTCGAAGCCGTTGAGTTTAGCTGGAAAATTACAAAAGGACATGGATGGACGGTCTTCTTACTGGGATTTGTTTCTATATTCATTATAGTTTTTGGATTACTTTTGTTGATTGTAGGCATCTTTCCGGCAATTATGTGGGTTTCAAGTTCTTTCGCTGCACTTTACGAGTCAGTTCTTAGAGAAAAGGAAAAACCGGCAGAAGAAATTGTCTCATAGCCAGGGGTCAGATTCCAACAGGAAATTGCTTTTGTTTTTATTTGAAGAGAGCAGATAAGTGTCTAAAAAAATATTTAACTTTATACTTTACCACTAATCTTTTCCAATCATGAAAACAAAGGCAATTTTCTTATTATTAGCTAGTATGACGATCTTTCCGGCAACCTCAAATGCACAGGGAGGTCTTTTAAGAAGGGCTATCAACAGGCAGCTCGAACATAAGATTGATTCGGCAATTGATAAAAGTGTGCAGGATCAATCCGATAAGGATAAGTCTGACAATACTTCCGGTAAGGATAACAGCACCAAGACGACCGGCCTTGGACTATTTGGTGGTAAAATTGACATAAAGTACGATGATGAATATAAATTCACCGGAAGACTTTATATGGAGATGGAAACTTATGATAAGAAAGAGGTTAAAAAGTCAGATTTTTACACCTATTATAATACCAATACACGTAATGCAGGGATTGAGGTCAGCACCTTTGACCCTAAAGAAGCTGATAAAACTCTGACGACCGTTTTCCTTTACGATAATGATAACAAATGTTTCATGATGCTTTTAGAAAATGCTGATTCCAAAACCGGAATAATTTCTACGCTGCCTTCAGATTCTGCAATGGCTGAAATGGCCAAGAATCAGAAAGCGCCAGCTTCCGGAGAGGCAAAGAATCAGGATGTGACAAACTATAAGCAACCAACTATAACCAAAACCGGAAATTCACGCATTATAGCAGGATACAAGTGCTATGAATATAAGATAGTTGAACCTGACGCTGAAGGCTATTCAGACGTATGGATGACAAAAGATATCAATATTAAAGCTGATAAGAGGTATTGGGGTAAAACCGGTATGCCGACATATTATGACTATCCTGAATTTGAAGGGGCTGTTATGCTTGCCATGGAAGCATACGACAAAAAAGATAAACCGACCATGAAAATGGAGACTAAGGAGATAAATGAGCATTATAATCACTCGATCTCTACCGTCGGGTATACATTTATGAAAATGAATTTCGGCCAGGCCGGGAAAAAGTAGGTGCTTGGTTCCAGGTGCTAGGTGCTAGGTATTTGGAACCAATACAATAACCTGGACCCGGAACCCAGGACCCAGGACCCAGCACCCAGCACCCAGCACCCAGCACCCAGAATTATAGCTTCCTGAGTTTTGCAAATCTTAATAGAAGTTTTTTGCTGCCACCATTTACGAAATCGACGGTAGCAGTTGTATTTGGCGGGTTGCCCTCAATAGTTATTATTATCCCTTTGCCAAATCTTTCATGTTCTACGTTATCCCCCTCGGAAAACAGGGCGGAATCACTTCCTGTAAATGGAACGCCCGATGTAATATCTGATTTCCTGATCTTTTTAAACCTGTCTTGTTTCAAATATACATTAGGTTCTTCCCTGAATGATACAGGTTTAACTGTTGAATGATTGGTATTATGGAATGGTTTTCCTCCGGTCTGGGGATAATGAAGGAATTTTGGGTCAATTTCACTTAGGAACCTGCTTGGGCTGCATCTCTCGAGGTTTCCCCATTTGTACCTGTTAAGGGCATAACTAAGTGTAGCCTGTTTTTCTGCTCTTGTTATTGCAACATAGAACAGGCGTCTCTCCTCTTCAAGTTCTCTTGCACTTCCTGAAGACATTGGTGAGGGAAACAGAGTGTCTTCCATGCCAACAATATATACATGTTTGAATTCCAGTCCTTTGGCCGAGTGCATTGTCATGAGTGTGACCTTATTGCGGTCTTCTTCATTTTCTGTATCCTGGTCGGTAAGCAGCGCGACATTAGCCATATAGGCCTCCAGTGTTGCAGGCTCTCCATTTGTTTCGGCGGCTTCAGTAAACACTTTAATGGCATTAAGCAATTCTTCCAGGTTTTCATAGCGGCTGACTTCCTCAGGTGATTTACCCTCTTTCAGCTCTCTCATTATTCCTGAACCAAGAGCAATCTCCCTTGCCTTGACGAATGCATCATAAGTATCGGAATTCCTGCTGAGGCTGTTTATAACATCAACATATGAGGTTAGTTTTTTCACAGTACCTGAATTGAAATGATCGGTATAATTTCCGGCTTCAGGCAAGATGCTCCATGGCGTAACGTTTAAATCAGATGCCAGTTCAAATACCTTATGAATGGTTGTATCTCCGATGCCTCTTTTGGGATAATTTACCGATCTCTTTAATGCCTCCTCGTCTTCCGGATTAATGACCATCCTGAAATAGGCCAGTATGTCTTTTATCTCTTTGCGTTCATAGAATGATAATCCTCCATATATTTTATAAGGAATATTTTTCCTTCGCAGTGTCTCTTCGAATATCCTCGATTGGGCATTTGTCCTGTAAAGAATTGCAAAGTCGGACCAGTTAAGCTGTTTTGAGAACTTCTTATCAAAAATATCGGATGATACATTAAAACCCTCTTCAGAATCGGTCATCGACTGCATTACTTCTATTTTGTCGCCGGCTTCATTCATTGAATAGACCTTTTTCCGGATCTGACCCTCATTGTTAGCAATTATTGTGTTAGCAGCATTTACAATGGTCTGGGTAGATCTGTAGTTTTGTTCGAGTTTAAACAGCTGATAGTCATTGTAATCGTTCTTGAAGTTCAGTATGTTTTCAATTCTTGCCCCGCGAAATGAATATATACTTTGTGCATCATCGCCTACCACACAGATATTATGGTGAGTTGCAACCAGCTTTTTGATTATCAGGTATTGAGAATAATTGGTATCCTGGTATTCATCAACCAGCACATAATTGAATCTATCCTGATATGCTTCCAGTACATCGGGAAAATCCCTGAAAAGTATATTGGTATTCAGGAGAAGATCATCAAAATCCATTGCATTGGCCTTAAAGCAACGGGCAGCATATATTTTGTAAATATCTGAAAGCAAAGGCATACGGCTCGATTTGTCATAATCCTGCAAAGACGGATCGGCCGCGTACATACTGGCCGTGACCAGATTGTTTTTTGACGTGGATATTCTTGCTGCAATAACTCCCGGTTTGTAAATATTGTCATCAAGGTTAAGTTCCCTGATTATTGCCCTTATGAGGCTCCTGGAATCTGCTGAGTCGTAAATTGTATAATTCGGTTTATATCCTAATCTTTCTCCTTCCATCCTCAGTATCTTCGCAAAAATTGAGTGGAAAGTACCCATCCACAGGAAGCGTGAAATTTCAGGATTGACAATACGGGAAATTCTGTCTTTCATCTCCCTGGCTGCTTTGTTCGTGAATGTCAGGGCAAGTATTTTCCTGGCCTGAACACCATTCTGAAGAAGATGAACTATGCGATAGGTAAGAACCCTTGTTTTACCGGCACCTGCTCCGGCAATTACCAGGGAAGGTCCTTCACTATTTATAACTGCTTGTTTCTGAGACTCATTAAGATCATTCAGATAGTTGATTGTCATGTGTATATATAAATTACAGCGAACCGGGTCCGGCAAATTTAACAATAACACACGCAATGAAACAGGATGGGGTATATTAAATTTATATTATTTATCAACATATGTAGTAGGGACGCGTCTCTACTACAACAACAACAAAAATCAATATTATTTATTATTATTGTGCAACATTTTTAATAATATAATATATAATATATGAAAAGGTTTGGTCAGATAATAGGTGTTAAGCCGGAGCATTTTGAACGATATAAAAAGTACCATGCGGCAGTTTGGCCTGAAGTACTTGATATGATAAAGAAATGCAACATGCATAATTATTCCATCTTTCATAAAGATGGGATGTTATATGCGTATTTTGAATATACAGGGAAGGATTTTGCTGCAGATATGGCTAAAATGGCAGCTGATCCAAAGACCAGAGAATGGTGGGATATAATGGAACCTATGCAGGTTCCTGATGATTCGCGGAAGGATGGAGAATGGTGGGCGAATATGGACGAGGTTTTTCATGTGGACTAAACCGTGAGAATGGCTTTATTTTTAGTAAACTTGCAGAGGAAAATACCAAAGCTAAGCGGATTACGTTTTTTTATAAGAATTGAATGCCTGTGCGTTATTTTTTTCTGATCATAGCTATATTAATATCAGCAATTTCTGAAGCTCAGCTCACGGCTCCGGGGATGAGTGCTTTAAAGTATACTTCATACCCTTCCGCTCCGGCTGCCAAGGATCCGGTATTTATTTTCTGCAATGCCGGCGGAACACAAACAGGATCGCTGGTTGCCAACAGCCCGGGAGGGACAGGTCCGTATAATTTCACCTGGTTGCAATGGAGCGACGTTACCAGGAGTTTTAGTATAACTTTGAAAACAGAAACAGGAGTAACTGTTTCTTCTGAAGATAATCTGTCAGACGGTGGATATAAGGTTGTTATAAGCGGGGGATTTGACACATCACTTGTGGGTTGGATATTTATTGATAAACCTTATTCCATAGCCCGGCTTCTTAACCGTACGTGCGATTATGTGGCATTGAAAGGAACTGCAGCTGTTGACACCTTTTATTACAAGGACCCGGCAAACGGAAGTTCTGTGAAACTTCCTGACGGAATAACCTTTTTATGGTCCTCTGATCCTCAGTCAGCAATACCCTATCCCGACGTTGAACTAAATCCACAGACATTCGATCCTCCTCTGGTAGATGTCACTTATAACCTTGCGGTAACTGAT
The DNA here is from genome assembly GCA_963815075.1 of uncultured Bacteroidales bacterium. Taxonomy (GTDB): domain Bacteria; phylum Bacteroidota; class Bacteroidia; order Bacteroidales; family VadinHA17; genus LD21. Next base: position 351,585 of record CAWFFK010000012.1, on the reverse strand, counting down.
AGTTTCGGGTGCAAAAGCGAGTCTTCTTTCCTTTATGAGTCCATTCGTGTTAAGGCAGATTTTTCAGTTGATCCAGATAATGGAGAAGCACCCCTGGAGGTGACTTTCACAGATAAATCGACCAGGGCATCGGCTTACAGATGGGAATTCGGTGATGGGAAAGACAGCATTTCCACCTTAAGTAATCCGCCACCTCATACTTATTATAAACCGGGAGAATATTCTGTTAAACTTACTGTCGAAAGCGATCTGCATTGCATCGATTCACTGAGAGCTGAAAATATTGTTGTAGAACCGTCGGAACTTCACGTACCTAACGTTTTCACTCCGGACGGAGACGGGATTAATGATAACTTTATGGTTGAATCAAAATCGCTGAAGCTATTAAGCATGGAAATTTACAGCCGCAGCGGCCTGAAGGTTTACAGTTTTTACGGTGATGGTGAGAGACTCAGGGAATGGAAGGGCTGGGACGGGAATGTGAATAATTCATCGGTAAAAGCCGCACCGGGCATATATTTTTACATAATCCGTGCATATGGCTGGGATGATATAGATTATAACAGCAAGGATTACAGAGGATTCGTATATCTTTATCGGTAATTTCCGATTAAAGAAAAAAAAGCAACACAGGCTTTAAAGGTATTAAACGCAATAAAGGCTTAATAACATTTCACTAGTAAGGCTGCCGGCTTTGTCGAATTATGAACCCGGAAGATTTTTTTTCAGGAAACGGATCCAGTTAGCGCTCATAATATTCTGAATGTCGGCGAATGAGAAGCCAATATCAGAAAGCATTTGCGGAAGTTTCTGCAGATCTGCTATTGTATCAAGATCATACGGGCATTGTTCTTTTCCGAAGGCCCCGTCGAGATCCGACCCGATAGCAGCATGGAGGGAATCACCGGCAAGCTGACATATATGGTCAATATTATTAACGGCCTTTCTTAAAGACACTCCCATGGTTTTCGGATCAGATTTTCCCCTGATCCATCCGGGTACCATCATCCAGGCATCGAGAGCTACTCCGATAACTGCTTCCCTGTTAATAAGTTCAGTTATCTGTTCATCGGAAAACTGTCTTTTATCAGGGACAAAAACCCGGCAATTATTATGACTTGCCCAGACTGGCCCATTATAATAATCCATTGTTTCACGGAAACTGTCATCGCATAGATGAGTTGCATCGAGAATGATACCCAGTCTTTCAATTTCTTTCAGGAGTTCTCTGCCTTTCTTACCGATGCCCCCGGAGGAGTCGGTACCCTGGGCATAAGTACCGGGACCGTAGTGAGCTGGTCCTATTGCACGCAATCCGTAATTATATGCCCTTTCCAGGTGATTTATTGTGATTATCGAATCTGCCCCTTCCAGACTTAGAACATAACCTACAGGTGCATTTTCAGGGAGATGATTCCAAACTGCCAGATGTTCATCCAAATCCTTAACTGTTTGTATTTTAACCATTTCCCCGGCCTCCTCCATAGCTTCGTACCAGGCCAGCTGTCCCTGGGTCTGAGCCCATGCCTGTTCAGGCGATTTCCACCCGGGCAGATTGTTTCCCCTTTTTACATACCTCCCTATCTGTGTTGCCACACAGAGCCCCACTTTACCTTCCCTCATTGACGGAAAGCTTACCGTACCTTTTGCCCTGTCGGGTTTGTCAGACAAGCCTGCCTCACTTTCTCGTATCTCTTCAACGGTCCATCTCAGATCCCTGTTCCATTCAAGGGCATTCATTGAGAGGTCAAGATGTCCATCAACAATCAAAGAAGTGCTCTTAGTCAAAATTTTATGTGATTAAATAGTGATTTTCCTTTTTCTGGCTTCAATATTCCACTGGCCTGTAGCTTTGTGATCATTTACAACAGTCACTGTGTCATAACGGTCAACTGTGGGGCAGATATGCCAGGGAATACCATAAAGATGGTCACCGGTTCTATAATTGTCAGCCTCCCTGGTCTTGATAACCATATGTTCCTCGTTATGATCGGCAATCGAATAGTTCTTCAGTCCTAATATTTTTACCCTGGGCTGTGGCATTTCTGATGCAACAGCTTTATGTCCGAGGTCCAGACAAAGGGTTTCTTTGGCAGGTTTGCTTACAATGCGCATCAGCAGCACAGCAGCGTGAAGGAAAGTGAGATCGGTAAATGATATGCTGTAACCCCAATCCCATAATAAGGGTGTACCCGGACTTAACTCAACTCCTTTTCTCATTGCGTGTATCGGAAAGGTAGGTGTTCCGCCTGCCACAATTTTAACCGGACCGATACCCTCTCTCTGAAGATCTTCAACAAGAGACTCCACCTGTAAAAATGAATCGTTACATTTTTTCCGTCTGGTTTCAGGATCTTTATCATGAATATTACCGTCATAAACATGCAATCCTTCAGCAACCAGCATCGGCGAGTCAAAAATTCTCTCATATAGCCTCACTGCCTTCTCACCCGGTGAAACACCGGTACGGTTCATCCCACTGTTTATATCGAGCCATACATGAGTTTCGAGGTCTTTTTTTCTTGCCATATCAGATAACTGTATTATAACCTCTTCAGAATCAGCAATACATGATATTTTGGTAGTCTTAAATCTTTGTTTGAGTTCGAAGAACCTATGAAGGTTGGGGCCTACAGGCTGCATAGCCAGTAATATATCGGAGGCGCCGCACCCTGCAACCATTTCTGTTTCAGATACAGTGGCACTTTTGAATTTATTAATGCCGTGTTTCATTTGAAGCTGGATGATTTCAGACATCTTATGCGTCTTGACATGCGGCCTTAACATATGCACACCACCGGCAATATCAATCATTTTTTGAATATTGCTCTCAATATGTTCAGGATATACCAACAGTGAAGGTGACCAAATATCATCTGCATTTTCGACCACATACCAGCTATCGGTTTGAAATCCGGTTTTGTCCATTTTTGTCGTTAATATAGTTCAAACATCGCTTCAACTTCAACGGGTATATTTGACGGCAGAGTCATCCCAACAGCGCTTCTGACACCAACTCCGTTGTCATTCCCGAAAACTTCAGCCATTAATTCACTGAATCCGTTAATTACTGCCGGCTGTTGCTCAAAATTGGGAGCACAATTTACCATACCGATAACCTTTACAAGACGCCTGATATTTTTTAAATCTCCGAAATGAGTCTTTATGGTAGATAACATAGTCAGGCCAACCTGGCGTGCAGCACGCTTCCCTTCATCTGTGTCAAGGTCGGCACCAAGCTTCCCTTTCATCAGAGATCCGTCTGCGTTAACCGGTCCCTGCCCTGAAACATAAAGGTATTTATCTATAACAAGAACAGGTTTATATACACCGACTGGTTTTGGTGCTGGCGGAAGTACCAGGCCGAGTTCAATAATTTTTGAATCAGGATCTTGTTTCATAATATTATATGTTTAAACATTAAAATCAATTATTAACAGGCTTCAGGCTACAGGCTTCCGGCATCAGGCACAAAGAACAATCCCTGCTGCCTGCCGCCTATAGCCTTCCGCCTTTTTTATACATACATTTCAGCTTTGAAAATAGTTTTTGCATGTCCTGAAATTTCAACCCTTTCGCCTGATAACGATACTTTTAAAATACCTCCTCGTTTTGATATCTGGTGCGCCACAAAATCATTCCGTCCGGTTTTCATCTTCCAGAAAGGGGCCAGGGCACATTGAGCGGATCCGGTTACGGGATCTTCATCTATCCCAAGTGCAGGGGCAAAGCAGCGTACACAGAAATCAAACTTCTGGTCATCAGATTCTGCAGTTACTATAAGATCGCCGAATTCCGAATTTTTCATCCGCGAAAAATCAGGCTTCAAGTTTTTAACCTCCTCTTCATCTTTTAAAAGTGCGAGAATCCATCCGGAATCAGTTTTATACAACTCTACAGGGTGTATTCCTGTAAGAAGTTTAAATTCAGACGCTAAAGAAATTTTTTCCAGTTGATATACAGGGAAATTCATTCTAATCCAGTTGCCTCTTTTTCTTACAGTTAATTCCCCGGCTCTGGATGAAAATCTGATCTTTTCATGACTATTTACAATACCCGTTTCATATAAAATATGAGAAGCTGACAGAGTAGCATGGCCACAAAGGGGTACTTCTGCCTCAGGTGTAAAAAATCTTATCTTATAACCATTGTCTGCAGGCAAAACAAAAGCAGTTTCCGCAAGATTCATTTCCATGGCTATGTTTTGCATTCTGCTTGCAGAAAATTCTGAATCAGTGATGCAAACTCCTGCGGGATTGCCTCTGAAAGGCACTGATGTGAATGCATCTACCTGATAAATGGTTATTGGTGTTGTCATTTTAAAAGATTTTTTAGACTAAACGGCACAGAGGCCTGTTGGCACATCGGCTTAACGGCAAGATAAGATTTTTTTCTGACTTTTTATATATTTTTCACCTCAGGAACTGAGTCTCATTGTCGCCCCTTCCTCCATTTACCGGTAAAATAGGCCGCTTAACGGAATTTATCCGAAACTTAACAAATAAAACTATGTAAACTAAAAAAGTTTTCACATTTTTGCATGATTATTTTTATGGATGATGGAAATAAAAGACAGGATAACTGAGGGGGCAGCCGAGCTTTTCAGGACGTACGGAATCAGATCGGTCACAATGGATTCTCTTGCAACTCATCTGGGAATGTCAAAAAGAACCATTTATGAGGTTTTTTCTGACAAGGATGATATGTTGATAAGTGTTCTGAAATGGATGGCTGCCAAACAGAAAGAGCAGGTGCATAAAATACTTGATGAATCAGAGAATTCAATTATTGCAATTTTCAGGTTACTGGAAATCAACAGGGACTATTTTCAGGATATGAGCCCGGCATTCCAGGCAGATCTTAAGAAATTCCATCACGAAGTCCTTATGAAAAAAGCAGATAAGTGTGAGATGCCTGACTACAGGAATAATCAGGAGGTAATTGAAAAAGGGATTAACGAAAAACTCTTCAGGGAGGATTTAGATGCCGATCTGGTTAACCGTTGTCTTTATTTTCTGGGAAGATCGATAATGGATCATGACCTTTATCCTTATGAAGAATTTTCGAGGCGTGATGTGGTAAAAAATACTTTTATCAATTACCTGAAGGGCATTTCAACTCAGAAAGGTCTTGATCTGATTGCCAGGCTTGAACCAAATTTTTAAGTATTCACGATAACCAATAAAACCTAAGATAATATTTTACAGGTATGAAAAACAAAGAACTTCTTGCCGCTTTGGTGTTTTACTTCCTGACGGGGGGAATTATTTTTGCACAGTCGGATAGCGCTGAGTTAATGCTTTCTTTAAAAGACGCTCAGGATTACGCAATCAGGCATAACAAGATGGTAATTTCCTCAAGAATGGATGTTGAAGCTTCAAAAATTGCACTCTGGGAGACTATTTCAAATGGTCTTCCCCAGGTAAGCCTTTCAGGATCATTTACAGATAACCTGAAATTAATGACCACTTTGTTACCTGGTGATTTTTTTGGAAGGCCGGGAGAAAAAGTACCTGTAACATTTGGATCGCAGTATAATTCCGCAGCGACAGTTCAGGCAAGTTTACTGCTTTTTAATGCACCTTTTTACCTGGGTATTGAAACCACCAGGCTGGCTCAGAAATTATCAGAACAGAATCTTGTCAAGTCTGAGCAGGAAACAAAAGAAGCAATAAGTTCAGCCTATTACCTGATTCTGGTTTCAGAAAAATCCCTTCAGATTCTCGATGAGAACATTGCTGACCTGAATGAAACTCTTAAATCTACAAAGGTTATGTATGCTGCCGGCATGGCTGAAGCCACTGATGTGGATCAAATGGTTTCAAATGTTACAATGGTGGAAAACAGCCGTAGCTCGATGCAGAGAACTATTGAGTTTAACTACAACCTGCTGAGATTTCAGCTTGGCGTTTCATATAATACAGGCATCGTACTGACAGAGACGCTTGAAAGCCTTACTTCCGAGATAAATGTTGAAGCCCTCCTGTCACAGCAGTTCGACCATACCCAGAATGTCGATTATCAGCTTATAGCTTCTCAGGAAAAGATGTCGTTACTGAACCTTAAATCTCAGAAAGCATCTGTATTACCAACATTAGCAGGTTTTTACAACTATGGGACAAGCGGCATGGGCGATAAAATAGATGAACAGAGATGGTTTCAGAACTCAATGACAGGATTGCAATTATCAATTCCAATATTTGGCAGCGGTCAGGTATACAGTAAGATAAAAAAAGCCCGGATAAATCTCGAAAAAGTCAGAACCACAAAAGATATGGTTAAAGACCAGCTTTATCTTCAGGAGAAGCAGCTGAGGTATAATCTGGCAAATGCCAACCAGCAGTATATAAGTCAGAAAGATAATGTTGAGGTTTCCAAAAGAGTTTATGCAAGCATGGAGAATAAATACAAACAGGGGATGGCTTCAAGCCTTGACCTGACCCAGGCCAATTCTTTATTTCTTCAGGCAGAGAACAATTATATATCTGCACTGATGAACCTTCTTCAGACAAAACTGGCGTTAGATAAGCTTCTTAATAATATATAAATAATTTACCTATGAAATATTTAAGAATTATTCCGGCAATCTTGATCAGCGGTTTGATGCTTTCAGCCTGCTCGTCAAAAGTTAAAAACCCTTCATCTGATGGCACCGATCCGGCAAAAACAGCAAAAAAAGCTGCAATTCCTGTTAAGGTTTCCATGCTGTCGAGAAGTAAAATTGCCAGGACCATCGATTATACTGCTACTGTTCTGCCTTTTGAAGAGGTTAATGTGGTTCCGTCAACTCCCGGGAGAATTGACAAAATATATGTAGAGGTTGGGACCAGAGTTAATAAGGGTGATAAACTCCTGCTTATGGACCGGACACAGTTATATCAGCTTAAGCTGCAATTGAGCAATCTTGGGAAAGACTTAGGCAGAATCGACACTCTTCTTAAGACAGGAAGCGCAAAACAGCAACAATACGACCAGATGAAAACACAGTATGATGTCACTAAAACAAATGTTGACTTTATGGAGGAGAATACATTACTGAAAGCGCCTTTTAAAGGTGTAGTGACAGGGAAGTATTTCGAAGACGGGGAAATGTATTCAGGAACACCAACCACACAGGCAGGAAGAGCGGCTGTTGTGACGTTGATGCAGGTCGATCCTCTGAAAGTGAGTCTTAACATCTCTGAGCAATATTATCCTTTAATAAAAAATGGGATGAAGGCAGATGTAACTGCTGATGTCTATAAGAATGAGAAATTCACTGGAATTGTTTACCTGATTGCACCAACTGTTAACTCCGGAACAAGGTCATTTAATGTTGAACTTGAACTACCAAACCGGAATAATCTGCTTAAACCGGGAATGTTTGTAAGAGTTTCAATGGATCTGGGTGAAGTAGAGACATTTGTTGTACCGGCATATACTGTGATGGTTCAGGAAGGAACCAACACCAGGTTTGTATATATTGAAAAAGACAATATTGCTCAGCGTGTTGAAGTCTCGATAGGGAAACGTTTTGATGACCAGCTTGAGATCATCTCATCAGGGATAAAAGAAGGAGATTTGCTCGTAACTGAAGGGCAGGCAAAGCTGATAAACGGCGATAAAATTGAAATAGTAAAGTAGTTTTCAGAATCTCAACTTAAATAAAATGAGTATATATAGTGCTTCAGTAAAAAGACCTGTAACAACCATTCTGATATTTGTGGGATTGATAGTTATGGGGATCTATTCGCTAACGCAATTGCCCGTGGACCTGTATCCCGAAATGGAACTGCCTTATGTAGTCGTTTTTACTACATACCCCGGGGCCAGTGCCTCCGATATTGAATCTAATGTAACCAAGCCACTGGAAAATGCCCTTAATTCAATAAGCAATCTTAAAGAGATAACATCCACATCGAGCGACGCTACTTCAGTTGTCTTCATGAACTTTGAATATGGAACAAATCTTGATGAGGCTTCAAACGATATCAGGAGTGCCCTGAGTTTTACTGAAAGAGTATTACCGGAGGATTGTGAAAAACCTACAATTATTAAGTTCAGTACCAGTATGATGCCTATTATTTTCTATGCCATTACCGCAAAAGAGAGTTATGCCGGCCTCGAGAAAGTACTTGATGAAAAAATTGTAAACCCGTTGAACAGGATTGAGGGAGTCGGATCTGTCGGACTTGCAGGTGTGCCTGGCAGGAAGGTTTATATAGATGTTGATCCCAGAAAGATGGAGGCTTATAATCTCACAATTGAACAGATAGGAAATGTGCTGAGAGCAGAAAACATGAACCTCCCTGCAGGTTATATAGAAATGGGCAAAACGGACTATCCGCTGAGAATACAGGGAGAATTTCCCGAGAGCGATATTGTTAAGAATTTGGTTGTCAGCAGCTATAATGGTCATAACGTATATCTGAAAGATGTAGCGCAGGTTAATGATACAATACGTGAGTCGAAGCTTGATACAAAAATAAATGGTGTCAAGGGGATGAGCATGTATGTACAGAAACAATCCGGTGGAAATACCGTAAAGGTTACGCAGGAAGTTGAGAAAGCGCTTGAAACATTGAAAAAAGACCTCCCACAGGATGTCAAAATTGAGAAACTCTTCGACAGTGCTTCTTTTATCAAAGACTCCATAAGCAACCTTACTGATACATTAATGTATGCTGCGATCTTTGTAATACTTGTCGTTCTGTTTTTTCTGGGAAGATGGAGGGCGACATTTATTGTAATCCTTACAATACCGATTTCACTGATAGTTGCATTTATCTATTTGTTTGTAACCGGTGCTTCCATAAATATTATATCGCTTACTTCACTATCGATAGCGATAGGAATGGTTGTTGATGATGCCATAGTTGTCCTGGAGAATATAACAAAGCACATTGAAAGAGGCAGCAGACCCAGGGAAGCTGCAATTTATGCGACAAATGAGGTCTGGCTGGCAGTTATAGTTACAACATTGACTGTTGTTGCCGTATTCTTCCCGCTCACATTTGTTAAAGGACTGACTGGAGTTCTGTTCAAACAGCTTGGCATGATAGTGACCATTACCATTATAACCTCGGTATTTGCGGCAATAACACTTACTCCCACACTTAGTTCCTTAATACTCAAGTGGTATCCCATAAAAAAAGATGCTTCTTTCTGGACATACGACGGAAGCATAAGAAAAGGGCTGGACCGGTTCGATCACTATTATGAAAAAACCCTTCGATGGGCGCTTCAACATAAGACTTTTATATCAATTTTTGCCCTGATATTCTTTATTGGTTCCATGAGCCTCTTTGGGATAATTAAAACTGAATTCTTCCCGCAGGCGGATCAATCAAGGATTACATCAACTATTGAACTTCAGACCGGGACACGTGTTGATCAGACAATTCTTACAGCTAACAAAATCGACAGTCTTATTAAGGTAAAATACCCTGAAGTCAGGATAATCTCAACATCGACGGGATCAGATGATCAGGGTGGGTTTGCCTCCATATTCAGTGCTGGCGGCACTCATAAAATAACCTATAGTCTTAGCCTGGTACCTATTAATAAGAGATCAAAATCGGTATTTGATATTGTCGAAGAGATGAGAGCGGATTTCTCTAAAATGTCGGAAATAATCAATTTCACTCTGAGTACATCAGATAATATGGGAAGCTTTGGGGGAAACGCTGTTGATGTGGAAATCTATGGTTATGATATTTCCGAGACCAACCTGGTGGCAGAAGAACTTAAAAGCAAGATTAAGAAATTAGCCGGAACAAAAGATGTCAATATCAGTCGTGCAAAATCCAAACCTGAGCTTCAGATCATTTTCGATCAGAATAAAATGATGGCTAATGGTCTGAATACAGCTATGGTATCGACTGCCGTAAAAAACAGGGTGGATGGACTGACTGCAACGCGTCTTCGTCAGTTCGGTGATGAGTATGATGTTGTTGTCAGGTTTAAGAAAAGTGCGAGAAGCACACTTACCGATATTGAAAACATTGGAATTACAAATCCGGCCGGACAGTTGATCAGACTTGGCGAAATAGCCAAAATTAAGGAATACTGGTCGCCTCCAAGCATTGATCATAAACGCAAGGAACGCATTGTAAAAGTTTCGTTTACTCCTTATAAAAGATCTCTGACCGACCTGCAGGTTGATGTTCAGAAGGCAATTGATGAGACAGTATTGCCGGCCGGTGTTATGGTTCAGATCTCCGGTGCAATAAAGGACCAGATGGATTCTTTCAAGGATATTGCAATGCTGATGATGATTAGCCTTATACTTGTATATCTGATTATGGCATCCCAATTCGAATCACTGAAAATGCCTTTTATAATAATGTTCTCAATACCATTTGCTTTTTCAGGTGTCGCTATTGCCCTGTTCGTTACCAATACTGCCTTAAGCGTCATTTCTGGAATAGGAGCGGTAATGCTTATAGGTATAGTGGTCAAGAATGCTATCGTGCTTGTCGATTTTATAAACCTTATGCGCGACAGAGGGTATAGTCTTTACGATGCGATAGCAATATCAGGACGTTCACGACTGAGGCCCGTTATTATGACATCAGCAACTACAATACTCGGAATGTTACCCCTTGCTATGAGTACAGGCTCGGGCTCAGAGCTGTGGAGCCCAATGGGTGTGGCTGTTATTGGCGGACTTGTTTTCTCCACACTCGTAACCCTTGTCCTGGTCCCGGTTGTTTACGCAATGTTTTCAAAGCATGGGGAGAGAAATAAAAACCAGTCTGTTTATTCAGAATTTGATTTCATGGATGGCACTAAAAGTGTTGCCAGGTAATTTAAACCAAATAAACAATTGATTATGAAAGCAATAATGGTAATATATAATCAGGCTCATACCGAAAAAATCGAGTATATGCTGGATAAACTCGGAATAAATGGCTTCTCCCTTTGGGAAAATGTCCAGGGGAGAGGTTCAAATACAGGAGTTCCTCATCAGGGCACACATACATGGCCTGAAATTAATAAAAGTGTCCTTACAGTTGTTGATGATGACATTGTTGACGATATCCTTGACAAGGTAAAAAAGATTGATGCTGTCAATGAAGAGGTTGGCATCAGAGCTTTTGTCTGGGATATCCTGAAGACGGTGTAATAAATACTTTATCCTCCTCTTTTGTTTCTAAATACATGTCATTCTGAGCAAAGCGAAGTATCTCCTTCTCTTAGTCGTCAGTAATACAATAATATACCAACTTAAATCATGTGCAGGGGCAGGTCTCAGACCTGCCCCTGTCATTTTATATACGTTCCCTCTTAAAATAGGGGGTAGTAATTTAAAAACATTATAAATTACCAGTATAACCCCCATAAAAATAGGGGTAAGAATTGAAAAACATATATAAATATTGGCAATACCCCATATAAAAATAGGGTATAAATAAAAAATAGGTATATTTGAGGCGTAAAATTATTATTAACCTAAATTTTAATGTTATGAAAAAGCCAGGATTTTTTTACACGGGATTAATTGCTCTGATAATTATTACATCGGTTCAGGTACAGGCACAGGAGCAAAAACAAAATTCTGACTTTAGTGTAGGTGCAGATATATATTCCAACTATATCTGGCGCGGGACCAGATATGGAAGCGGTCCTTGCTTTCAGCCGGGAGTAAAATTTACTACCGGTGGATTTACAGTGGGTGTCTGGGGTTCGTTTGATGGAAGTGGTTATGCTGAAGCAGATCCTTACTTTTCCTACACGTTGCCAATAGGATTAAGTATTGGAATGACAGACTATTATTATCCGGGATTACAGTTTTTTGAAACTTCAAATATTTCCGGAAGTCACGCATTTGAAGTTAATACCGGATTTACAAAAGGAGGAGTATCCCTGAGTGCTAACTATATCCTGAATGAAGCAGGCGGAGCAGGTTCACAAGGGGGAGACAAGTATTTTCAGGCAGGGTATTCATTTCCCCGTTTCAATCTGTTTGTTGGTGCAGGGGATGGCTGGCATACCTCTGACGGGAAATTTGCTGTGTGTAATATAGGTATCGGGACCGGCAAAGAGATAAAAATAACTGATGCATTTTCGATTCCTGTGAATGGTCAGGTAATTCTGAATCCTGAAAGAGAACAGTTTTACATAATTGTCGGGTTCTCATTCTGATATCGTGAAATTTCAAGAGGTAACATTATAACTATTAATTGTATGAAAAAAATTGAAGTAGTAATCAGAAAATCCAAGTTTGACGAGGTTAAAGATGCCTTGTACGAAGTTGGTGTTGAGTTCATAACCTTCTGGGATGTGAGGGGTACAGGCAAAACAACACAGGGAAGGGTCTACAGGGGTATCGCATATGATACGAGCACTATTGAAAGAATCCTTATCACATTCGTGTGTCGTGAAAAATATATGGATCCGGCAATTAAGGCTATCCTCAAATCAGCCAAAACAGGTGAGGTGGGTGATGGAAAGATTTTCATTTCCGAAATATCTGATGCCTATCGGATAAGAACGGAAGAAAGAGGAGATAAGGCAATGTACCTGGAAGGAGAGGAGTGATAACATTTTAAACTTTACAAACATGACATATTCATTAATAATGCCGGATGATATAAAAGCAATTGAATCGACGTTGGCGGATTATGCTTTTTCAATAAATACTGTTTGGGTTTTGATTACAGCTGCCCTTGTATTTTTTATGCAAGCCGGGTTTGCACTGGTGGAAGCCGGATTTACCCGTTCGAAAAATACCACTAACATACTATTTAAAAATCTGATGGATTTTGTTATAGGTACCATTGTTTTCTGGGCAATAGGTTTTGGAATAATGTTCGGAAGCAGAAACGGTTTCTGGGGCGGGATGGATCTCTTCATGCAGCATACATATCGTACAGATATGCCGGATTATGCGTTTCTTATTTTTCAGACTGTATTTGCAGCAACAGCTGCAACAATAGTATCCGGAGCCATGGCAGAAAGGACAAAATTCAACGCCTACCTTATTTACAGCGGGATCATCTCGCTGGTTATTTATCCGATTTCGGGTCATTGGGCGTGGGGTGGTGGCTGGTTAAGCAGGATGGCTACTCCTTTTCATGATTTTGCCGGTTCGTCGGTAGTTCATATGGTTGGAGGAATGGCTGCATTGACCGGGGCTATTATTCTTGGTCCCCGGTTAGGTAAATACGATAAGAACGGTAAAGCCAAAGCTATTCCGGGCCACAGTATAACGCTTGCAACTCTCGGGGTTTTTATACTTTGGATAGGATGGTTCGGGTTCAATCCGGGATCACAATTAGCGGCAGCAGGCGTAGACAATGCCAGGGCTATCTCGTTGATCTTTGTAACAACCAACATAGCTGCTGCAGGCGGTGCTTTCTCAACAATGATTATTATATGGCTGAGATACAAGAAACCTACACTCAGTATGACTCTTAATGGTGCTCTTGCCGGTTTAGTGGCAATAACAGCAGGTTGCGATGCGGTGACTCCCGGAAGTGCTCTGATAATAGGTATACTTGCCGGCCTTCTTGTCTTTCTTTCGGTTGAGTTTTTTGATAAAATTGTGAAAGTTGATGATCCTGTGGGAGCTGTCTCAGTTCATGGCATTTGCGGGGCATTCGGAACCCTTATGGTAGGACTTTTTTCATCGGGGCAGGGTCTTTTCTTCGGACATGGAGCAGCGCTTCTTAAAGCCCAGGTAATTGGTGTATTGTCTATAGCCGGATGGGCCCTTTCAGCTTCCCTGGTACTATTTGTTGCATTAAGAAAACTGAATGGTCTAAGGGTCGAAAAACGGATAGAGGAAGAAGGTCTGGATGTGTATGAACATGGCGAGAACGCTTATAACATATAAGTCATAGTGGGTTTTTATAAACATTTTGATTAGTTAGAAAAAAATCCCTGGTTTGGCCGGGGATTTTTTTATTTAAATATTTGGCAGAAGCGGTTTGCAAGCCGCTTCTACAATAATGCAATTATCTATTCCTCTTCTTCTTCTTCCGAGTATGCCTTTATTACAGCATCCTGTACATCACCGGGGACCTGGGCGTATTCTGCAAATTTCATTGAATACATTGCACGGCCACCCGTTATTGAACTGAGAGCTGTGGAATATTTATTCATTTCGGCCAGAGGAACCTTTGCCTTGATAACTTCAAATCGTTTTTCACTCGACATTCCAAGCACCATGCCCCGTCTGCCCTGAAGGTCGCTGATTACATCTCCCATGCGATCTGAAGGAACCATAATTTCAACATCATAAACAGGTTCAAGGATTTTCGGACCGGCATTTTTGAACGCCTGGCTGAAGGCATTTCTCCCGGCAAGGCGGAACGAAATTTCATTTGAGTCTACAGGATGCATTTTCCCGTCGTATACATATACCCTTATGTCACGTGCATATGATCCTGTTAATGGACCGACCTCCATCTTCTCCATGATACCTTTCAGAATGGCAGGCATAAAGCGTGCATCGATGGATCCACCCACTATACTGTTGACATAAACAAGCTTCCCACCCCATGGAAGGTCAATTTCTTCTTTGTCGCGCACTGATATTTTAATCTCCTTGCCTCCTATTTTTTGCATGGTAGCCTCTTTTGAGCCTTCTTCATAGGGTTCAATGATCATATGTACTTCTCCGAACTGGCCTGCTCCGCCAGACTGTTTCTTATGTCTGTAATCAGCCTGGGCAGATTTGGTAATAGTTTCGCGATAAGGTATTTTCGGAGGGTTAAAGTTTGTAGGTATCTTATATATATTATCAAGATGCCATTTCATTATATTAAGATGGTATTCGCCCTGCCCGTGAACAATTATCTGTTTTAGTTCTTTTGAATATTCTATTATTATAGTCGGATCCTCAAGGTGGATTTTATTAAGTGCTTCGCCCAGTTTTTCGTCATCGCTCTCGCTTTGAGCCTTGATGGCTGTGCGATATTTCGGTTCAGGAAACTTTACCCCGGCATATTTCCAGTCATTTCCCGGTGCATTGAGAGTGTGGCCTGTCTTGGTGTTTTTCAGTTTTACAAAAGCACCTATATCTCCCGTATGAAGTTCCGGCACCCTTGTTCTGTTTTTACCAGCGCAGATATAAAGCTGTGACAGCCGTTCTTTGGTCCCGTTACTGGTATTGACTACATCGAGGTTCTCTGTAACTTTCCCCGAAAAGACCCTGAAGTAGTTTATCTCGCCTATATGTTCTTCAATGGATGATTTAAATATATATACTGAAGCAGGACCGGCAGGGTCAGGTTTTATCTCAGCACCTTTTTCATTTTTTTGGGCTGGCATATCATAAATAGACGGAGCTTCATCTATAATGAATTCCAGAATGCGATCAACACCTATATTGATTTTTGAAGAGGCACACAAAACAGGAAACATCCCCCTGGTGGCAATCCCCCTGGCTATCCCTTTTCTTATCTCATCTTCAGAAAGAGTGTCATTCGAGAAAAATAATTCCATAAGAGCTTCATCACTTTCCGCTGCTTTTTCAACAAGTGCACTGTGCAGTTCGGCCGCTTTTTCAGCCTGATCTGCAGGAATATCAACTATTTCCGCTTTCCCTCCGTCTTTAGCGTAGCGGAGCATTTTCATTTTCAGAACATCAATAATTGAGTTGAAGCCGACACCTTCATTTACAGGATACTGTATAAGAATAATATTATTACTTAATCTTTCCCTGAGCATTTCCAGTGTCTTCTCAAAATTAGCTTTTTCATGATCAAGTCCGTTAACGACAATGATTAAAGGTTTATGAACTTTCTCCGCATGTCTGAAATGTATTTCTGTTCCAACTTCCACACCATTTTGCACATTTATTGTCAGGACGGCTGCATCTGAAGCGAACAGGGAAGAAATAACACCACCACTGAAATCATCGAGTCCGGGAGTATCGAGTATATTTATTTTGCTATTCTGAAATTCTGCATAGAGGACTGTTGAAAAGATCGAGTTTCCATTCTCATGCTCAATAGGCCGATAATCGGAAACTGTGTTGTTCCCTTCAATGGTACCTCGTCTCTCGATGATGCCGCCATTAAAAAGCATTGCCTCGGAAAGAGTTGTTTTACCTGAACCCGAGTTCCCTAATATGGCAATGTTTTTAATCTGGTCCGCCTGGTATGTTTTCATATTTTCCTGGATATTATATGTTATACTTATTTATTATATATCACGATTTGGCGGGGACAAAAATAATAATTTTTTAAAAACAGTTTAAGAAAGAGCTCATAATTACAAAATTTTTATTTCCTTTGCACCAGTTTTTTGAATTGCAGGAGTACCGGTTTTTCTTTCATAGTAAGTTTATAAAACGTTTTTCGAGGAGAAAGATCGGGAAGGAACCTGTTGACAACTTACATTTTTTAGTAAGATATATTGTTTTAACCATGCTTTAGGACCTGAGTATTGGATGTTATCAGGTGGCTTAAATGTATGTATTGTATTGTCACCAAAAAATTTACATTCTTGTTTGCGAATTAATAAATAAAAACAATACCTTTGCAAACCATTTTTTTGAGTAAAATTTAATGCTAAAATAATTTGGATATATGCCGACAATTCAGCAGTTAGTAAGAAAAGGCAGGAAAAAGCTGGTAGATAAAAGTAAAGCTCCTGCCCTGGATTCATGTCCTCAGAGAAGGGGAGTGTGCGTTCGTGTTTACACCACAACACCTAAGAAACCTAATTCCGCAATGAGGAAGGTAGCCAGGGTCAGGCTTACCAACCAGAAAGAAGTCAATGCTTATATTCCAGGAGAAGGACATAATCTCCAGGAACACTCAATAGTACTTATCAGAGGTGGCAGGGTCAAAGATCTTCCGGGAGTTCGTTATCACCTCATTCGTGGTGCACTCGATACATCAGGAGTTGATGGCCGTACTCAGAGAAGATCAAAATATGGCGCCAAAAGGCCTAAGAAGTAACAGTTAAAGGAATAAGATAATGAGAAAGTCAAGACCAAAGAAGAGGATTCTGTTACCGGATCCAAAGTACAAAGATCCGTATGTAACAAGGTTTGTGAATAATCTTATGTACAGTGGTAAAAAGAATCTTGCTTTTAAAATTTTCTACGATTCACTTGAGATAGTAGGCGATAAATTTAAAAGTGAAGGTAAGTCTCCGCTTGAAATTTTCAAGCAGGCTCTTGATAATGTTACGCCACAGGTTGAAGTGAAAGCCCGCAGGGTTGGAGGTGCAACTTTTCAGGTCCCTATGGAGATCAGATCCGACAGGAAAGTTAGCATCAGCATGAAAAACATGATTTCCTTCGCAAGGAAGAGGACTGGCCATTCTATGGCCGAACGGCTTGCTGCAGAACTGATGGCAGCATATAAGCTTGAAGGCGGGGCATATAAGAAAAAAGAAGACACTCACAGGATGGCTGAAGCAAACAAAGCTTTCGCTCATTTCCGGTTTTAATTGATTGATATAAGTTGGCAGAAGGATTTAAGCCAGATGGATAAGAATCTTAAATATACCAGGAACATCGGAATTATGGCTCACATTGATGCCGGTAAGACCACAACAACAGAACGTATTCTGTTTTATACTGGTCGTACGCATCGCATGGGTGAGGTGCATGATGGTAATGCACAGATGGACTGGATGGTTCAGGAGCAGGAGAGAGGGATTACGATAACATCTGCCGCTACTACTACTTACTGGAAATATAATGGAGAGGATTATAAAATAAATATCATTGACACTCCGGGTCATGTCGATTTTACAGTTGAAGTTGAAAGATCATTAAGAGTTCTTGACGGTGCCGTTGCTGTATTCTGTGCGGTAGGCGGCGTTGAACCACAATCGGAAACTGTATGGCGGCAGGCTAATAAATATGTGGTGCCACGGCTGGCATTTATCAATAAGATGGACCGTGCCGGTGCTGATTTCTTCAGTGTGGTTCAGCAGATTCACGACAAGCTTGGTGCAAATCCAGTACCTGTACAGATACCTATTGGCTCGGAGGAGAACTTTACCGGGGTGATCGACCTTATTGAAATGAAGGCCATCACATATTACCCCGATGAGGTAATGGTTACACGTTATGAGGTTGAAGATATTCCGGCCGCTATGCTTCCGGAGGCTGAAGAATGGAGAGGAAAACTTGTTGAGGCTGTTGCCGATGTTGACGACACGCTGCTTGCAAGATATCTTGAGGATCATGAATCAATTACAAGTGAAGAACTTCTTGTTGCTCTCAGGAAAACAGCTATCGACGGACTGGCCATTCCGGTTATTTGTGGATCAGCGTTTAAGAATAAGGGTGTTCAGAGACTTCTTGATGCAATAGTTGCTTTCCTTCCTTCACCTGTTGACAAAGGTTCCGTGATGGGTGTTGATCCCAGAAATGATGAAGAGATAATAAGGGAACCCGATGATGATGCACCTATGGCAGCTCTCGCGTTTAAGATAGCAACAGATCCTTTCGTGGGCCGTCTGGCTTTCCTGAGGGTATATTCCGGTGTTCTTAAGGCGGGAGATACGGTATTGAATGTCAGAACAGGAAAGAGGGAACGGATTAACCGTCTTTTCCAGATGCATGCCAACAAACAGAATCCCAAAGAGAGTATTTCAGCAGGCGATATATGCGCTGGTGTGGGATTCAAGGACATTAAAACAGGCGATACTTTATGTGCAATAAATAAGCCGATTTTGCTTGAGACAATGGATTTCCCTGAACCAGTTATTGGCGTTGCCATTGAACCTAAGACTCAGGCCGATGTTGACAAGTTATCGATAGCTCTCAGTAAGCTGGCCGAGGAAGACCCGACATTCCAGGTAAGGACTGACCCCGATAGCGGGCAGACTATTATTAACGGTATGGGAGAGTTGCATCTGGAGATACTCGTCGATCGTTTGAAACGCGAGTTTAAAGTTGAATGTAATCAGGGTGCACCCCAGGTTGCATATAAAGAGGCCATCACAACCTCTGCTGAATTCCGTGAAGTATTCAAGAAACAGACAGGTGGTCGTGGAAAATTTGCCGACATAACCTTTGAGTTCGGACCGGCAGACGAAAATATAAGAGGCCTTCAGTTTATTAATGACATTAAGGGCGGTCATATTCCAAAAGAGTATATACCATCGGTTGAAAAGGGGTTCCGAGAAGCTATGAATAACGGCCCGCTTGCAGGGTTCCCGATGGAAAGTTTAAAAGTAATACTTAAAGACGGTTCCTATCATCCGGTTGACTCTGATTCTCTTTCATTTGAAATAGCTGCCAAACAGGCTTTCAGAAAATTCTCAGGCAAATGCAATCCTGTAATTCTGGAACCCATAATGTCGACAGAAGTTGTTACACCTGAAGAATATGTCGGGGATGTAATTGGCGATTTCAACAGGAGAAGGGGCAGGGTGGAAGGTATGGAATCGAAAGCAGGATCAAGGGTCATAAAGGCTAAAGTACCTCTGGCCGAAAAATTCGGGTATGTTACAGTACTTCGTACCCTTACCTCAGGAAGGGCGACCTCCACAATGGAGTTCTCCCATTATGAAAAGGTACCTGCAGAAATATCAAACAGAATTGTAGAAGTTACTAAAGGAAAAATTCTTTAAAAAGATGAGTCAGAAAATTCGTATTAAACTGAAATCTTATGATCATAACCTGGTGGACAAATCTGCCGAGAAGATCGTAAAAACAGTAAAATCTACTGGTGCAGTTGTAAGTGGTCCTATTCCGCTTCCGACACACAAAAAGATTTATACAGTCCTTCGTAGCCCGTTTGTTAATAAGAAAGCAAGAGAGCAGTTTCAGCTGTCATCCTATAAAAGACTGCTTGATATTTACAGCTCAACACCAAAAACCATCGATGCACTGATGAAACTTGAGCTTCCAAGCGGTGTTGAGGTAGAAATTAAAGTGTGAAACCAGTAAAGTAAAAAGAAATGCAGGGATTAATTGGTAAAAAGGTAGGAATGACTTCCATTTTCGATGAGAACGGAAAAAATGTTCCATGTACGGTTCTGCAGGCCGGGCCATGCGTTGTGACACAGATCAAGACAGTGGAAAAGGATGGCTACTTTGCTGTACAGCTTGGATTTGAGGATAAGAAGGAAAAGCATACCACAAAAGCTGAAATGGGCCATTTTAAAAAAGCCAATGCAACTCCGAAAAGGAAAGTAGTGGAATTCAATGGTTTTAAAGAAGGTCAGGTTAAAGAGGGAGAAGTGCTTACCGCATCGCTGTTTGACCCCGATATTATGATTGACGTCAGAGGCTGGTCAAAAGGCAAAGGTTTCCAGGGTGTGGTTAAACGTCATGGATTCAGTGGTGTGGGTGGTCAGACTCATGGACAGCATAACAGGGGCAGAGCACCTGGTTCTCTGGGAGCTTCATCATTTCCATCAAGAGTGCTGCCAGGAATGAGAATGGCAGGACGTACAGGTGGAAATAAAGTCAGATCGATGGACGTCAGGATCATGAAACGTATGATCGAGGATAATATATTAATTGTTAAAGGATCAATTCCCGGTCCAAAAGGTGGTTACGTAATAATTACAAAATAATGGAATTAGCGATTCTTAATATCAGTGGTAAGGAAACCGGAAGGAAAGTTAATCTTAACGATTCGATTTTCGGTATTGAACCAAACGACCATGCCATATATCTGGATACAAAACAATACCTCGCCAACCAGAGACAGGGTACACATAAATCCAAGGAACGCGGCGAGATAGCAGGAAGTACCAGGAAGATCAAAAGACAAAAAGGTACCGGAACTGCACGTGCAGGGAGCATTAAGAACCCTTTGTTCCGCGGTGGTGGACGCATGTTCGGACCAAAACCAAGGTTCTATGGCTTTAAACTTAATAAGAAAGTTAAACAATTAGCCAGAAAATCAGCTCTTTCATATAAGGCATCGACAAATAATATTATTGTCCTGGAAGACTTCTCATTTGAGACGCCTAAAACAAAGGAAATCATCAAAATGGGTGACAACCTGAATTTTACCAATAAAAAATCAGTATTTGTTTTACCGGAACAAAATAATAATATATATTTGTCAACCCGAAATGTACAGGGGGTAGAAGTTGTAACTGCCAGCGAATTAAGCACATACAAAATAATGAGAGCTTCAACATTGATACTCGTAGAGAGCGCGGTTGACGTTTTGCAGGCAACATTTGAAAACTAGAAAAATTTGAGTGATGAATATTCTGCTTAAACCGATTGTAACGGAAAAGATGACAAAACAGGGCGATAAATTTAATCGCTATGGTTTTCTTGTTGCCAGGAACGCAAATAAGTTACAGATAAAGAAAGCCGTGGAAGGCCTTTACAATGTGACAGTTGACTCTGTAAATACGATGCGTTACGGAGGGAAAATAAAAACCCGTAATACCAAGTCGGGGCTTCTGACCGGGAAAACATCTGCAACAAAAAAAGCTGTTATCACCCTGGCAGAAGGAAACAAAATTGATTTCTATAGCAATATTTAATAACCTATATGGCAGTCAGAAAGATAAAACCTGTAACACCAGGTCAGCGACATAAAATCGCAAGCACTTTTGAGAATCTCACAAGTGCTGTGCCGGAGAAATCCTTGCTTCGACCGCTCCGAAAGACAGGAGGAAGGAATGTTAACGGCAAACGGACTATGAGGTACATCGGAGGCGGTCACAAGAAGATGTACAGAGTAATCGATTTCCTCAGGGAAAAAGATGGAATGCCTGCAACCGTGAAGACGATAGAATACGATCCCAATCGTTCTTCGAGAATCGCACTTGTAGTTTATAATGATGGAGAGAAGAGGTATATTATTGCCCCTAACGGATTACAGGTCGGTCAGACATTGTTATCAGGCAGTGAGGCTTCTCCTGAGGTCGGAAATACATTATTTCTCAGCGATATTCCTATGGGTACCATTATTCATAATATTGAACTTAAACCGGGAAAGGGCGGAGCAATAGCCAGGAGTGCAGGGACTTATGCACAATTATCGGCAAGGGAAGGGAAATACGCAACTATTAAGCTCCCTTCAGGAGAGACAAGGATGATCCTTACATCATGCCGTGCAACTATCGGCACTGTATCAAATGCAGATCATAACCTTGAAAGATCAGGTAAGGCAGGCCGTTCGCGCTGGCAAGGCCGTCGTCCGAGAGTGAGAGGCGTTGTTATGAACCCTGTGGATCATCCTATGGGCGGTGGTGAAGGAAGAGCCTCAGGCGGACACCCGCGATCGCGCAAGGGTATCCCTTCAAAAGGTTATAAAACAAGGGATAAGAAAAAGTACTCTGCAAAACATATTATTGAAAGAAGAAAAAAATAACTGATATATTATGAGTAGATCTATTAAAAAAGGACCTTTCATTGATTTTAAACTGGAAAAGAGGATTCTTGAAATGAATGAAGGACAGAAAAAATCTGTGATCAAGACATGGTCAAGAAGATCGGTGATCTCGCCTGATTTTGTCGGACATACTATAGCAGTTCATAACGGGAACAAATTTATTCCCGTTTACATTACCGAGAATATGGTAGGCCACAAGCTTGGAGAATTTTCACCTACCCGCACTTTCAGGGGTCACTCTGGTAATAAATAAGTAATGCAGACAATGAAAATTTTTTAGAAATGGGTGCAAGAAAAAGAAATACAGCTGAACGGAAAAAGGAGATCGCCAAAACAAGGTATCAGGCGATCCTCAGAAACTGTCCTACCTCTCCGCGCAAAATGAGGCTGGTGACTGATCTGATAAGCGGAATGGAAGTCAATAGGGCACTTGATGTCCTCAAGTTCAGTTCGCAGGAAGCTTCAAGCCGGCTGGAAAAATTGCTGCTTTCTGCTATTGCTAACTGGCAGGCCAAAAATGAAGGAGTCAGAGTTGAAGAAAGCAATCTCTATGTGAAACAGGTTCATGTCGACGGAGGCCGCACATTAAAAAGACTCCAGACAGCGCCCCAGGGCAGAGCTTACAGGATAAAGAAAAGATCCAACCATGTAACTCTTGTACTCGACAGTATGAATAAGGAAGTTGAAAATTCATCAAAATAGAATAGATGGGACAAAAAGTAAATCCGATTGGCAACAGACTGGGTATTATCAAAGGATGGGATTCGAACTGGTACGGCGGAAAAGATTTTTCCGGGAAACTGGTTGAAGATACCAGGATAAGGGAATACCTTAATGCCAGGCTTGCAAAAGCAAGCATTTCAAAAATTATTATTGAGAGAACACTCAAGCTTATTACAGTTACTGTCAATACTGCACGCCCGGGTATTATCATTGGTAAAGGCGGACAGGAAGTTGACAAGCTTAAGGAAGAACTCAAGAAAATAACAAAGAAAGAGGTTCAGATAAATATATTTGAAGTTAAACGTCCCGAACTGGATGCCAACATAGTTGCAAACAATATTGCCCGTCAGCTTGAAGGAAAAATTTCTTATCGCCGTGCCATCAAGATGTCAATAGCATCAACGATGCGCATGGGTGCAGAGGGTATAAAAATAATGATCTCTGGTCGTTTGGGCGGGGCTGAGATGGCACGGAGTGAATCATACAAGGAAGGCAGAATTCCGCTGCATACGTTAAGAGCCGATATAGATTATGCTCTGGCTGAAGCTCATACAAAAGTCGGACTGTTGGGTGTAAAAGTCTGGATCTGCAATGGCGAGGTCTTTGGTAAAAGAGATCTCAGTCCGAATATCGGAGCAAGGAATGCAAAAAATAAAAGTCTTAAAAGAAAGACAAAAAAATAAGACACTTATTAGTTAGTATATAATTTTATAACAATATCTGAGTAATGTTACAACCGAAAAGGACCAAATTCAGGAGAGCCCAGAAGGGAAGAATGAAAGGCAATGCACAAAGAGGCAACCAGCTGGCATTCGGGTCATTTGGTATCAAGGCGCTTGAGGAATCCTGGATAACAGGAAGACAGATCGAGGCAGCCCGTCAGGCCGTTACACGTCACATGAAACGTGAAGGTCAGCTATGGATACGAGTCTTCCCCGATAAGCCGATAACAAAGAAACCTGCCGAGGTACGTATGGGTAAAGGGAAAGGTGCTCCGGAAGGTTTTGTTGTACCGGTTACACCGGGACGGATTCTGCTGGAGGCGGAGGGAGTACCTTATGAAGTAGCAAAGGAAGCGCTCAGACTGGGTGCTCAGAAGCTACCGATAACGACAAAATTTATTGTTAGACGCGATTACGAAATGGAATAAAACTTAGACAGAGATGAATACTTCAGAAATAAGGGAATTAAGCACCCCGGATCTTCTTGAGAGGATCGATACCGAAAGAACAGTGCTCGTTCGTATGAAGCTGAACCATGCAATTACACCTCTTGATAACACTCAGAAGGTTAAAGAGACAAAGTTGACAATTGCGCGTCTGCTGACCGAATTGCGTGAAAGAGAGTCGAATAAGAAATCTAATAGCTAGATCAGCAATGGAAAGGAATTTAAGAAAAGAACGAATAGGTACGGTTGTAAGTACTAAAATGGATAAATCAATCGTCGTTGCCGTTAAAAGAAAGGTGAAACATCCGATATATGGCAAGTTTATTAACAAGACAAAAAAGCTGATGGCGCACGATGAAGAAAATACCTGCAATATTGGCGATACAGTACGCATATCAGAAACCAGGCCTCTGAGCAAAAATAAAACCTGGAGATTAATTGAAATTATCGAAAGAGCTAAATAATCATGATACAGCAGGAGAGCAGATTATCCGTAGCCGACAACTCAGGTGCAAAAGAAGTACTATGCATCAGGGTACTGGGTGGAAGCAAAAAAAGATATGCTACCGTAGGCGATAAAATAGTTGTGAGTGTGAAATCCGCGCTTCCTTCAGGTGAAGCAAAAAAAGGAACTGTAAGCAAAGCAGTTGTCGTCAGAACAACAAAAGAGATCCGCCGTGCCGACGGCTCTTATATAAGATTTGACGATAATGCGGTTGTTTTGCTCAATAACCTGAATGAGGTCCGAGGTACACGCATCTTTGGTCCGGTTGCAAGGGAACTGCGCGATAAGTACATGAAGATTGTATCATTGGCACCTGAAGTGTTGTAATATTTTTAAATACACAACGATGCAAAAGAAATTACATATAAAAAAGGGAGATTCGGTGATGGTTATTACCGGAGAATCAAAAGGTCAGAAAGGCCGTGTTCTGGAAGTCGACAGGGATAAGGACAGAGTTATTGTCGAAAGCGTTAATATGGTGTCGAGGCATACCAAGCCCAACGCTAAGGCTCCACAGGGAGGCATAATAAGAAAAGAGGCTCCGGTGCATGTCTCAAATCTGATGCTTATCGATCCTGCTTCCGGAAAACCTACCCGGATTGGTAAAAGGCTTAATGAGAAAAATAAATTAGTGCGTTATTCAAAAAAATCAGGAGAGGAGATCAAGTAATGTATATACCTGCGCTAAAAACCAAGTATAATGACGAGATAGTCCCTGCATTAATGAAGGAATTCGGATACAAATCGATAATGCAGGTGCCCCGGTTGGATAAGATAGTAATCAATCAGGGTGTGGGTCAGGCTATTGCCGATAAGAAACTTCTTGAGTTCGGCGTAAGAGAGTTGTCGGATATAGCAGGTCAGAAAGCAGTTCAGACATACTCAACAAAAGATATCTCAAATTTCAAACTGAGAAAAAACATGCCTATTGGTATAATGATAACTTTGCGTAAAGAGAGGATGTATGAATTTCTTGAAAGGCTTATAGCCGTTGCATTGCCCCGGATCCGCGACTTTAAGGGTATAAATTCCAAACTCGACGGAAGAGGTAATTATACCCTTGGGATAACCGAACAGATTATATTTCCTGAGATCGACCTTGACAAGATTGCCAAGATCATGGGACTTCAGGTAACTTTTGTGACTTCCACAGATTCGGATGAGGAAGCATTAGCTTTGCTTAAGCACTTTGGCTTACCATTTAAAAATCTTAAAAACTAGTAATATGGCTAAAGAATCGATGATAGCGCGTGAAGTTAAAAGAGCCAGGATGACGCAGAAATATGCTGCAAAAAGGGCTCAGCTGAAAGCCGCCGGCGATTATGTAGGTTTAAGCCGTCTGCCACGCAATTCCAATCCTAACAGAATGCACAACAGATGCAAGATAACCGGTCGTTCAAGAGGGTATATGAGGCAATTCGGGGTCAGCAGGATTACTTTCAGGGAAATGGCATCATTTGGTCTTATACCGGGTGTAAAAAAGGCCAGCTGGTAACTTAAGATGAATATAAACTATTTTAAAAAATAAAAGATGACTGATCCAATTGCAGATTTACTGACCAGAATTAGGAACGCTATTATGGCTGGTCATAAGGTTGTGGAGGCTCCAGCATCCAATCTTAAGAAAGAGATTGCAAGAATTCTTTTTGAAAAGGGTTATATCCTTAGCTATAAGATTGTGGAAAATGATGGACCGCAGGGTATTCTGAAGATTGCTCTCAAGTATAATGCGAAGAGCAAGAAACCTGCAATAAAAGAAATACAGCGAGTCAGCCGGCCGGGACTGCGTCAGTATACCGGATCTGATGAAATACCACGTGTCCTTAATGGTCTGGGTATTGCAATAATCTCAACATCAAGGGGATTGATGACCGATAAAGAGGCAAAGAAAGAAAAGATCGGCGGCGAAGTATTATGTTATGTTTACTAATTAGGAGGATAGCTTAATGTCACGAATAGGAAAATTACCTGTAAACCTGCCTGAAGGCGTTACTGTCAGTGTCAGCGACACCAATGAGGTCAGAGTGAAAGGTCCCCTTGGAGAGTTGACTCAGGCAGTTGACAAGGACCTGAAAGTGGAGGTGGTTGGGAACGAATTAATATTATCGAGACCATCAGAGTCAAAAAATCATAAATCGATACACGGACTCTACCGTGCTCTTATACACAACATGGTTGTCGGAGTTTCGGAAGGATACAGGAAAGAACTTGAACTCGTCGGAGTCGGTTATCGTGCAGAGGCAAAAGGACAAAATCTTGAAATGAGCCTTGGCTTTTCGCATGAAGTAATTATTCAGCTCCCGGATGAAGTTAAAGTTGAAACCAAAACGGAAAGAAGGGCTAACCCCATAATTACACTCACATGCATTGACAAACAGCTTATCGGTCATGTTGCAGCAAAGATCAGATCACTTCGTCCGCCTGAACCTTACAAAGGGAAGGGAATTAAATTTGTTGGCGAACAGCTCAGAAGAAAGGCTGGAAAATCTGCCAGTGTTTAGGGTATAAAAAAGTAAAAGTAAAGAATCATGGCCTTAACTAAGTTGGAAAGAAGGAAAAGGATCAAAATGAGGATCCGGAAAAAAATAAACGGAACTGCTGAAGCCCCAAGGCTGGCGGTATATCGTAGCAATAAACAGATTTACGTTCAGGTTGTTGACGACCTGAATGGTTTAACTCTTCTGTCGGCCAGCTCCAGGGAAAAAGAGGTTGCGGCACAGGCAGGCATTAAAAAAGTTGAACAGGCTAAGCTTGTCGGGAAACTTCTGGCTACCAAGTGTAAAGAAAAAGGGATAGAGAAGGTTGTTTTCGACAGGAGCGGATATAAATATCATGGCAGAGTGAAATCACTGGCTGAGGCTGCCCGCGAAGGCGGATTAAAATTCTAATGAATTATGGGAAACGGTATAAGAAAAGTAAAAACCAGCGATCTGGAACTTAAAGACAGGCTTGTAAGCATTCAGAGAGTTACCAAGGTTACAAAAGGAGGACGTACATTCAGCTTTTCAGCCATAGTTGTGGTTGGTAATGAGGATGGCATTGTAGGGCATGGTCTGGGTAAAGCCAGCGAAGTAACAACAGCTATCTCAAAAGGCATTGAAGATGCAAAAAAGAACCTGATAAAGGTACCTGTTATCAATGGTACAATACCTCACGAGCAGGTTGCCAAATTCGGAGGCGCAAAAGTGTTCATTAAGCCTGCATCAGATGGTACCGGTGTAAAGGCCGGAGGTGCTATGCGTGCTGTGCTTGAGAGTGTTGGTGTGAAGAATGTGCTTGCCAAATCAAAGGGATCATCCAACCCTCATAACCTGGTTAAAGCAACTTTTGCTGCACTGCTTGAAATGAGAGACGCCTTCTCAGTTGCTGAACACAGAGGTGTCACAATGGATAAAGTTTTTAACGGTTAGTAAAGAACATTACTATGGCAAAAATTCGTATCACCCAGGTAAAAAGTAAAAACGGTAAACCGGAAAGACAGAAAAGAACCCTCGAGGCTCTTGGTATCCGTAAATTAAACCATAGTGTTGTGCATGAAGCCACACCACAAATATTAGGGATGGTGGTGAAAGTAAGACACCTGGTAAAAGTTGAAAACATTTAAGATATTAAACATATTTATAATACAAAGTTATGGATTTAAGTAACTTAAAACCTGCCAAAGGATCAGTCAAAAAAGGGAAACGTCTGGGTCGTGGTCAAGGCTCCGGCAGAGGTGGCACTTCCACGAGGGGACATAAAGGAGCAAAATCCAGGTCAGGTTATAGCAGGAAAATAGGATTTGAAGGAGGCCAGATGCCACTTCAGAGACGTGTTCCCAAATTCGGTTTTAAAAATGTCAACCGCAAGGAGTACAAGGGTATCAATATAAGCACTCTACAGAATCTTGCTGAACAACATAATTTAGACAAAATCGATTTTGAGGCACTTTTTAATGCAGGGTTTGTTTCTAAAAATGCACTTGTCAAAATTCTCGGCAAAGGAACACTCGAGAGAAAACTTGAGGTTCATGCTCATGCGTTCAGCAAATCAGCTGTAGAAGCAATAGAAGCAAAAAAGGGAACCGCTGTAATAATGTAATTTCATGAGACTGATTCAGACACTAAAAAATATCTTCAAGATAGAAGACCTGCGAGCACGGTTAATCTATACTTTTGGGATTATTGTATTATACAGGCTGGGGAAATATGTTACCCTTCCGGGGATTGACCCTTCTCAACTGGCAAACCTCAAGTCCCAGACCAATTCAGGTATTATGGGTTTGCTCGACATGTTTTCCGGAGGAGCTTTTTCTCAGGCTTCGGTCTTTGCCCTTGGTATAATGCCTTATATTTCCGCCTCCATTGTTGTTCAATTGCTTGGTATTGTTTTCCCTTATTTTCAGAAATTACAGAAAGAGGGAGAAAGCGGACGGCGTAAGATGAATCAGTATACCAGGTACCTTACAGTTGCCATTCTTGTACTTCAGGCACCAACATACCTTATTAACCTTCATGCCCAGCTTCCTGCCTCGGCTTTTATCGTTACAGGAACATTTTTCACAATGTCGTCGGTAATTATTTTAACCGCCGGGACAATGTTTGTTATGTGGCTGGGAGAAAAGATAACCGATAAGGGAATAGGCAATGGAATTTCACTGATCATTATGATTGGTATCGTTGCAAGGATGCCGACCAGTTTTATTTTTGAGGCCGGCACGAGAATGAATGGAGCTGGTGGCGCAATAGGCCTTATTGTTGAAGTTTTATTCTTATTTGTTGTTATTCTCGGGACAATTCTTCTGGTTCAGGGTACACGTCGTGTTCCGGTTCAGTACGCGAGAAGGATTGTTGGAAATAAACAGTACGGAGGAGTACGCCAGTATATACCACTTAAGGTAAATGCTGCAGGTGTGATGCCTATCATCTTTGCCCAGGCAATCATGATGCTCCCTATCATAATAGCTGGATACTCAAGTTCGGGATCGGGCTTTGTTGTGGCTTTCTCGAATATGTACGGATTCTGGTATAACCTGGTAACGGCATTTTTAATCATTGTCTTTACCTATTTTTATACAGCGATTACCATTAATCCTGTGCAAATGGCAGAAGATATGAAGAAAAACGGTGGTTTTATACCAGGGATCAAACCGGGAAGAAAAACGGTGGAATTTCTCGATACAATAATGTCGAGGATAACATTCCCGGGTTCAATTTTTCTAGCTATAGTTGCAATACTACCTTCTATAGCAGTGAAAGCAACTGTTACACCACAATTTGCACAATTTTACGGAGGCACATCACTTCTCATTCTTGTAGGTGTTATTCTTGACACTCTGCAGCAGATTGAGAGTCATTTGCTTATGCGTCATTATGATGGTCTGATGAAATCCGGCCGGGTTAAAGGCAGGGTTGGATCATCATCATCGATATAATTTGTTTAGGGTGTGTAATAGTGTTACCTGTTAAATTATGATACATATAATATTAAATATCAAGTTATTAATAAGTATAATTGCAATAAATAAATTATTACACACCTTTAGCGTTCTTTGATGTTGTATTTAAAGACTGATGAAGAGGTTGGGTTGTTAAAAGAAAGCAATTTACTGGTGTCGCGAACACTTGCAGAACTTGCTTCGCTTATAAAGCCCGGAATAACCACTCTTTATCTCGACAGAATAGCCGAAGAGTTTATCCGCGACAACGGAGCAACACCGGCTTTCAAGGGGTATGGCGGTTTTCCAAATGCTCTCTGTACATCTGTTAATGATGAGGTTGTTCATGGGATACCCTCTGAATATGTCCTTAAGGAGGGCGATATAATATCGGTCGACTGCGGGGTTATTTTAAAAGGATGGTATGGCGATAGTGCATATACATTCCCTGTCGGTGAGATTTCGGAGGAGGCGAAACGACTGCTGGATTATACCCGGGCTTCCCTTGAGGCGGGGGTTAAGGAGGCGGTGGCAGGAAACAGGGTAGGAGACATCTCTTATGCGATACAGACAAAAGCGGAAAGTGGAGGTTACTCAGTAGTCAGGGAGCTGGTTGGTCACGGACTAGGGAAAAAATTACATGAACAACCGGAAGTCGCCAACTGGGGCAAACAGGGAACCGGACCAAAAATGGAAAAAGGACTCGTAATCTGTATTGAACCGATGATCAATGCCGGGAAAAAGGAGACATTGCAGATGAATGACGGTTGGACCATTAAAACAGCCGACGGCAAACCTTCAGCACATTTTGAATATGCTGTTGCTGTTGACAGGGGAAAAGCAGACGTCCTTACAACTTTTGAGTTTATTGAAAAAGTTTTAAATAAAATGTAATAGTATGGCTAAGCAATCATCTATTGAACAGGATGGTACTATCATCGAAGCCCTTTCAAATGCAATGTTCAGGGTGGAACTCGAAAACGGGCATGTAATTACAGCTCATATCTCGGGTAAGATGAGAATGCACTATATAAAGATATTGCCAGGCGATAAGGTGAAAGTGGAAATGTCACCTTATGATTTGACAAAAGGAAGAATAACATTCAGATATAAATAAGAAATATTGATATTGTAATGAAAGTAAGAGCATCTGTTAAAAAGCGCAGTTCTGACTGTAAGATAGTCAGAAGAAAAGGCCGCATTTACGTTATTAATAAGAAAAATCCCAAGTTCAAACAGAGACAGGGATAATTTTAACTAATTTTGCAACTCATTTAAGAAAATTTTTATATGGCACGTATTGTTGGTGTGGATTTACCAAGAAATAAAAGAGGCGAAGTTGGCCTGACATACATCTACGGAGTAGGCAGGAGCACTGCCCAGAAAGTACTCGATGATGCCGGCGTTGACAGAGATGCAAAGGTTCAGGACTGGACCGATGATCAGATCAATGCTATCCGCAGAATCCTGAACGATAATTATAAGCTTGAAGGAGAACTCCGTTCTGAAACACAAATGAATATTAAAAGGCTTATGGATATCGGTTGCTATCGTGGTGTTCGTCACAGAATAGGACTTCCGGTAAGAGGACAAAGTACCAAGAATAACGCCAGGACCCGCAAAGGAAGAAAGAAAACTGTCGCTAACAAGAAAAAAGCTACTAAATAAATAGATTATGGCAAAGAAGACCGGAGCATTAAAAAAGAGAGTCGTTAAGGTAGAACCATCAGGCCAGGCCCATGTTCATTCATCATTTAATAATATCATTATTACCCTGACAAATAATTCAGGTCAGGTTATTTCATGGGCATCTGCAGGGAAAATGGGATTCAAGGGTTCAAAGAAAAATACTCCCTATGCAGCACAAATGGCATCTGAGGAATGTGGGAAAGTCGCCTATGATCTTGGCTTAAGAAAGGTTAAGGTATTTGTTAAAGGTCCGGGTTCGGGTCGCGAATCAGCAATCAGATCAATAAGCAATGTTGGCATTGAGGTTACTGAAATTGTTGACGTTACACCTATGCCTCATAATGGTTGCCGCGCTCCCGGAAGAAGAAGAGTATAATAGGATATTGAATTGATTATTTGTAAGTTATAAAATAATAGCACAATGGCAAGATATATTGGCCCAAAATCAAGAATTGCAAGAAAATTCGGAGAACCCATTTTCGGACCCGACAAACACCTGGAAAGGAAAAATTTTCCTCCGGGGCAGCATGGCATAAACAAGAAGAGAAAGAAGACTTCAGAATATGGTGTTCAGCTAAGGGAGAAACAGAAAGCAAAATATACCTATGGGATGCTTGAGCGTCAGTTTCGCAATACATTTGAAAAAGCTTCAAGAAGTAAAGGCGTTACCGGAGAAGTACTTCTGCAACTGCTTGAATCACGTCTTGATAATGTGGTCTTTCGCCTTGGTATTGCTCCTACACGAGCAAGTGCACGTCAGTTTGTATCACACAGACATATCACGGTGAATGGTTATGTGGTTAATGTTCCATCTTATCAACTCAAACCCGGTGATATTATAGGAGTTCGTGAAAAGTCGAAATCTCTTGAAGCTATAGTCGATTCACTGACAACAAGGAAGTATACGAAGCTTCCCTGGCTGGAGTGGGATGACACTCAGATGGCAGGTAAATTTATGACCGTGCCGGAACGTACTGATATCCCTGAAAACATCAAGGAACAACTTATTGTTGAATTATATTCCAAGTAATAATAATATTAAGATAAATTCTATGGCCATTTTATCATTCCAGAAGCCTGATAAAGTAATAATGCTGGAAGCGGACGAAAAACACGGAAAATTTGAATTCCGTCCGCTTGAACCTGGCTATGGTATTACTGTCGGCAACGCACTGAGAAGAATCCTTATCTCTTCGCTTGAAGGTTTTGCTATAACAACGGTTAAGATCGAAGGCATAGACCATGAGTTCTCTACAATTACTGGTGTAATGGAGGACGTAACTGAGATTATCCTGAACTTTAAACAGGTTCGGTTTAAAAGGATAGTCGATGATATTGACCATGAGAAAGTCATTATTAAAATAAGTGGTCAGGAAGTATTTACAGCCGGGAACCTTAACTCTTCCCTGAGCAGTTTCGAGGTTTTAAATCCGGATCTGGTTATATTCAGGATGGAACCGGATGTGAAAATACAGATTGAAATTACCATTAATAAGGGCAGGGGCTATGTGCCAGCCGAAGAAAATGAACCGGTCGACAGTGAATTCGGACTGATCGCAATCGATGCTATTTTTACTCCTATCCGTAATGTGAAATATTCGGTGGAAAATTATCGTGTTGAGCAAAAAACTGACTACGAAAAACTGCTTTTTGAGATTGAAACTGACGGATCAATACATCCGAAAGATGCTCTTAAAGAGGCTGCAAAAATACTTATATATCACTTTATGCTGTTCTCCGATGAAAAGATCACCCTCGATTCGGATGATAAACTGGCGAACGAGGAATTTGATGAGGAAGTGCTCCATATGAGGCAACTGCTCAAAACAAAACTTGTTGATCTCGACCTGTCAGTAAGGGCACTGAACTGCCTTAAAGCTGCAGAGGTTGATACACTGGGGGACCTGGTCAGGTTCAATAAAAATGACCTGCTTAAATTCAGAAACTTTGGGAAGAAATCTCTGACAGAGCTTGATGAATTGCTGGAAAATATGAGCCTTTCGTTTGGGATGGATGTAAGCAAATATAAGTTAGAGAAAGATTAATTTAGAAACTGGTTAAGGAAATATAGAAATGCGACATTCAAGAGTTATTAACCATTTAGGACGAACAAGTTCACACAGGAAAGCTATGCTGGCTAACATGGCCTCATCACTTATCCTTCATAAAAGGATTGCAACGACTACAGCTAAGGCTAAAGCACTCCGTACCTTTGTTGAACCTCTTATTACCAAATCGAAAGAAGATTCAACACATTCAAGAAGAATGGTTTTCAGTTACCTGAAAGATAAGACTGCAGTAGCTGAATTGTTCAGAGAGGTATCACCTAAAATAGGCGAACGTCCGGGTGGATACACACGGATTCTTAAAACCGGCAACAGATTAGGGGATAATGCAGATATGTGTATTCTCGAACTTGTTGATTACAATGAAGCTATGCTCGGCGGCGAAGGTGCTAAAACGAAAAGTACCAGGCGAAGGAGATCTTCAAAGAAGAAAGAAACAGTGGCTGAAACAACAAAAGCTCGTAAGGTTGTAAAAGAAAAAGCAAAAAAAACAAAAAAGGAGGAACCTGAGGCCGGCACTGAAGAAAAAAACGGGGAAACAACTCCTGAAGAATAATAAGATGTATAAATTTTATTTATGGTGAAGGGATAAGTCGTAAAGACTCTATCCCTTTTTCTGTATATAGCTTTATTGTTTAACGTTAAATTAAAAATTTATGGGTCAGATAGTTAGCGTACATGCCCGTGAGATTCTTGATTCCCGCGGCAATCCAACAATTGAAGTGGACGTGATGACAGCCAGCGGTTATTTTGGCAGAGCCGCTGTACCGTCGGGTGCCTCGACAGGAGAAAATGAAGCACTTGAATTAAGAGACGGTGATAAAAACCGCTATTTCGGCAAAGGCGTTCTCAAAGCTGTTTATAATGTCAATAATGTTATTGCGGAAGAGCTAATTGGCCTGGATGTCACAGATCAGGCAGGGATTGATAAAAAAATGATTGATCTTGACGGGAGCAAGACAAAAAGCAACCTTGGAGCAAACGCTATACTCGGTGTATCTCTTGCTGTTGCCAAAGCAGCTGCTTCTTACCATGGGTTACCCTTGTTCCGCTATATTGGTGGTCCAAACGCTGTTACACTTCCTGTACCGATGATGAATATAATTAACGGCGGATCCCACTCAGATGCTCCTATAGCTTTCCAGGAATTTATGATCAGACCGGTAGGTGCTCCTTCGTTTAGTGAAGGTCTGCGAATGGGAGCCGAAGTATTCCATTCATTGAAGCGAGTCTTAAAAGAGAGGGAACTAAGCACGGCTGTAGGTGATGAAGGAGGGTTTGCTCCTGGGCTAAATGGTACTGAAGACGCACTTGATACAATTCTTAAGGCAATAGATGCTGCAGGGTATAAAGCAGGCTCAGATATTACCATCGCACTCGATTGTGCGGCTTCCGGTTTCTATACCGACGGAATGTACAATTACTCCGGGTTTGAAGGGCCGAAAGGCGCAAGAAGAACATCAAAAGAACAGGTTGACTATATTGAACAACTGATAAAAAAATATCCGATAGATTCTGTTGAGGATGGCATGGCAGAGGGTGACTGGGATGGATGGAAAATGCTTACCGACAGAATTGGGAAGGTGTGTCAGGTCGTTGGCGATGATGTGTTCGTAACAAATGTTGATTATCTGAGAAAGGGTATTGAAACTGGTTGTGCAAATTCAATTCTTATTAAAGTGAACCAGATTGGCAGCCTGACCGAAACTCTCAATGCTATTGAGATGGCTCACAGGGCTGGTTATACAACGGTAATTTCACATCGTTCCGGTGAAACTGAAGATTCAACCATTGCAGATCTTGCTGTTGCAACCAATTCGGGGCAGATTAAAACCGGATCGGCAAGCAGGACAGACAGGATGGCAAAATACAACCAGCTTCTCAGGATAGAAGAGGAACTTGGCAACCTGGCTGCCTACGGGTATAAAAAATAAATAATTATATGTAGGGCCACGCCATGGCGTGGCCCTACATTCCGACGTTATTAACAATTGTTGATAACTTTTGTTTATATCGGGTTTATAACAACGCCTTTGATTTCATTGTTTTTTGATTTTACTGATGTAAATTTGATTTTATCAGGTGAGCGATAAAAGACTGCTCGAAAGATGTGGAAACGGAGAAGGTTACTTAAATGAGACACGATCCGTTTCGGTCAGACCTCCGGGTCTGCGCATCAGGAGAGCCGAGGTCTGAACTAGAGGACTCCGCGTTCGCGATGTTCAGTAAGTCAAAGAGAGCCGGAAACGTTCTTTCAGCGATTGAGTCAAAGGGCTTCGGAAAATGAAGGGCTTCGGCCCCA
Organism: uncultured Bacteroidales bacterium; assembly: GCA_963815075.1. Taxonomy (GTDB): domain Bacteria; phylum Bacteroidota; class Bacteroidia; order Bacteroidales; family VadinHA17; genus LD21. Next base: position 315,448 of record CAWFFK010000012.1, on the reverse strand, counting down.
GGTTATCTGAAACTGATGCCTTTCCCTCCGGGGAATGAGCAACAGCGCCTAAAGGACACTTCGTCCCGGAAGTCCGCCTCAAAACGGACAAAAGGACAGCCGGAAGGTCAGCCGTAACAGGCTAAACCCGAAGGCCATGGGTTGACGGAATGGATCTAGTATCCAGGAAAGCAGCCGGTCAGAATAACAGTAATCTGACATCGTTAACAGCTTCGGCTGCAAGCGATGGATGGGAACTACTCCTAGTGAATAGTTCCCATCATTGTTTTTATACCCTAACCCCTCCAATCCTTCTGACTTCCTGACCCCCCAACCCCCCAACCCCCCAACCCCCCAACCCCCCAACCCCCCATCTGGGGGGCTTAACCTTTCGTAAAAATTCTATAAATCCCCCATTTAGGGGGCTGACCCCCCAACCCGCCATTTGGGGGGCTGACCCCCCAACCCCCCATTTGGGGGGCTTAACCTTTCGTAAAAATTCTTTAAGTCCCCCATTTAGGAGGCTGACCCCCCAACCCCCCATTTAGGGGGCTGACCCCCCAACCCGCCATTTGGGGGGCTTTACCTTTCGTAAAAATTCTATAAATCCCCCATTTGGGGGGCTTTACCTTTCGTAAAAATTCTTTAAGTCCCCCATTTGGGGGATTTAGGGGGTAGATATTATTATCTTAATGAATATCTTTGCCATTCAATAGACTTTTAAAATGCCATACTCAGGTTTAAACGATTTCATTAAAGAGCTGGAGAAAAATGATGAACTGCTGCGGATCAAAATATTTGTTGACCCGGTTCTCGAGATCACCGAGGTAACCGACAGGGTGACCAAGGCAGGAGGTAAAGCCTTACTATTCGAAAATACAGGTACCGCTTTCCCTGTTCTTATTAATACTTTTGGTTCGGATAGGAGGATGGCTATGGCAATCGGGCGGAAAAATCTTGAAGAGGCCGGTCATGAAATCGAAAATTTACTTTATAACATGCCGGACAGTGAAAGCACATTGTTGAAAAAAATATCTTCCCTTCCGACTCTTTTCAGACTTGCAGGCCTTTTTCCATCACATCGCAGGGGAAAAGGCATTTGCCAGCAGGTGATTCACAGAGATCCTGATCTGAATATACTGCCTGTGCTTAAGTGCTGGCCTCACGATGGAGGAAGATTTATAACTCTTCCGATGGTGATCACTGAGAATCCTGATACAGGTAAAATGAATGTCGGTATGTACAGGATGCAGGTGCTCGATAAGAATACAACCGCAATACACTGGCAAAGGCACAAAACCGGCGCTAACCATTTTGAAGCATGGAAAAAACAGGGGAAAAGAATGCCGGTCTCAGTAGCGCTGGGAGGAGATCCGGTTTATGCATATTCAGCTACAGCCCCTTTGCCGGAAAACATTAATGAATATATTCTGGCAGGTTTTCTCAGAAAGAAAAAAGTCAGCCTGGTCAAATGTATAACAAATGACTTATTTGTTCCCTCAGATGCCGATATTATCATTGAAGGATACGTCGATCCCGCTGAGGATCCATTCTGGGAAGGTCCATTTGGTGATCATACGGGATTCTATTCGCTGGCTGACTGGTATCCCAGATTTCATGTGACTTGCATAACCCATTCAAAAACAGCAGTATACCCTGCAATTGTTGTTGGAATACCTCCACAGGAAGATGCCTGGCTTGCAAAAGCAACCGAGAAAATTTTCCTGTTCCCGGTGAAGATGACTTTACAACCTGAGATTGAAGACTTTCATATGCCTGATGCAGGCATCGCTCATAACCTTGTCATTGTAAAGATCAGAAAAACATATCCCGGACAGGGGATGAAAGTCATTAACTCTTTGTTCGGGGCAGGACAGATGATGTTTACAAAATACCTGGTAGTGGTGAGTGGCGACATCAATATCAGGGAGTATAAAGAACTGCTTGTACATATTTTTGCCAATATTGATCCTGGCAGAGATATTTTTTTCAGTCGGGGACCTCTTGACGTTCTGGATCATTCTTCCGACCACTACTCCTTTGGAGGGAAAGCAGGTATTGATGCAACTATAAAGCACAAAGAGGAAAATACCGGAAGAATAGCCGGACAGGTGGATATAATAAATGTTTTAAAAATTAAGAATGATTTCTTTAACAAGAATATAATAAAGAGGTTTGATCTCCTCCTTTTTGAAGAAGATATCCCTGTAATTATTGTGTCTGTTGACAGGTCCGAAGATGAAGACGTTATTGAGAAAGTAAAGGAATTCTTCAGAAGTAATGATCCTTTCGGAATATTCAGGTTAATACTGGCTGTTGACCATACTGTTGATCCTGGTGATTATTTTACGGTTACCTGGCAGATACTGGGAAACACCGATCCACTTCGCGATCATGAATATATTTCTCCTTCTTCCTTATTCATCGACGGGACGATTAAAATCTACAGGAAAGGAGGATTCCCGCGAAAATGGCCGAATATTGTTTGTTCCGATGTTAATACTATATCTGTGGTAGATAATAAATGGAAATCACTCGGGTTGGGCGATTTTATCAAATCTCCCTCAAAAAAATACATAAAGTTAAATCGACCCGGTGCTGATGAAGTTATGACTGACTCCTGATTATTAAAACTCAGCAGGTAACTGGTACCAATAATTAATCTATTTTTGCAATATCTGATGGGAGTCTTATATTTTGCATATTATTGTTTTTTTTCTGTTATTGGTTTTAATCTCCTGAATGAAATTGCCTTTGCAGATATATTGGATTCATCTGATTCAACTTCAGGGTATATTTTATTTACTATCCTTATTATTTTAGTTGTTTTCTGGCTTATTATTTCCCAGACCAGAAGCCTTATAAAAACCAGGAAACTCCTGAAGGAAAAGGAGCAGGCTCTTTACGTTATAGCAAACCAGAAGTACGCTCTGGAGCTAAAAGATAAGGATATGACTGATAGTCTGGTCTATGCGCAAAGAATCCAGGAGGCGCTTTTACCTTCTGAGAAATACTTCAGAGAACATTTCACGGACTCCTTTATCCTTTTCAAGCCAAAAGATATTGTCAGCGGCGATTTTTACTGGATTGGAGCGAAAGGTGACAAAGTTTTTATTGCTGCAGCAGATTGTACAGGGCATGGTGTCCCCGGCGCGCTCATGTCTATGATCGGACTGGAGATAATTGAAAAAACCATCAATGAAGAAAAGATTGAGATACCTTCAAAGATACTGGGAATTCTGAATAAGGGTCTTGAAAAAACATTCAGCAGGGAAAAAAACATTGGAACAATAATACGTGATGGAATGGATGTTGGCCTTTGTGTTATAGATAAAAAAAGAAGAAAAATGGAGTATGCCGGAGCTTTTCTGCCTCTTTACCTTATTCGCGATAACAGTTTACTGGAGATAAAGGCAGATAAGCTGATTATTGGTATGAATCCTGACGGGATTGAGTATACAAATCATGAAATTGACATAATGGAAGATGATGTATTTTACCTGTTTTCTGATGGTTATGTTGATCAGTTCGGCGGACTGGAAAATAAGAAGTTCATGTACAGGCGTTTCAGATATCTCCTGCTGACAATACATCGTTTCCCCGTAAATGATCAGAAAGCTATCCTTGATGAGAATATTAGAACATGGATAGGAAGGAACGAGCAGGTCGACGATATTATGGTTATTGGGTTCAGACCGCTTGAAAAGAAGGGCTAGATGGTTTTCTTTATTTTATCGATAAGGGCAGCGGGCTGAAAAGGTTTACTAATATAATCGTCTATACCCACCGCTAAGCATTTCTCTTTATCGCCGATCATTGCATTCGCGGTAATTGCTATGATAGGCACATGCGAATTTGTGGTGGATTCAAGTGCCCTGATCTTTTCGGCAGCTACAAGTCCGCTCATCACCGGCATCTGTATATCCATCAGTATCAGGTCGTAGTTTGTTGTACCAAACTTATCCAGTGCTTCTTTGCCGTTGCATGCAGTATCGATGCTGCTTACCAGGGGACTTAGTGTCAGCAGGGTGATCTTCTGGTTAATAAGATTATCTTCAACAAGCAATATTTTGATGTCTTTAAGGTCCTTATGAGGTTTTTCTTTTTTTATAAGCTCCTCCATTTTGAGAGAAGCGGTTCTATGCTTTGGTTCTGATATGGCGTTCGCAAATGGAAGAAGAATGGTAAGTACAGTGTAATTGGTCCCAAATTCCTGGTGGAAAGTACCCCTTCCTAAGGCTATGAGCCTGGATGCCAGACTTCTCCCCTCAGCTGTCTCATCAACCAGCATTATATTTTTATCAGTCTGAATACGAAACGACACAAAAGTCTCATGCTGCGACTCTTTCTCTTTTTTAAGACTAATGTTGACAGTGATGGCTCTTTCCGATACATGATTCTCAATGATGGTAAACAGATCGAGAAATATTTGTTTGAGAATTATGGGATCTCCAAAACACTCAAGTTCAATGAATTCCTTTTTGTTAAGAACGAAATCAATATTGGCTTTATCCTTTAGTAAATAGAGATCAAAAGTGTTCTGGAGGGTTGATAAAAGATTAAATCTGATTGCTTTTCTTGGTTCATAACTAAGGTTGCCAGCCGATTGCATTGACAATTCATTAACTGTCGTTACCATATTATTTGTCGATGCAATAAATGTCTCCAATAATTCTTTTTGTTTTTTCTCGAGACCTGATTCTATCAACATATCAGTTATAATAACCAGGTTGTTGAGAGGTTCCCTTATCTTATGTGAGAAATCGGTGATCACAACATCCTTCTTTTCGTTCAAAGACGAGAATTCAGACAATGAACTTTTAAATTTTTTATTAAGATCAGACGATTTTCTGATAATAATTAATCCCACTGTGGCACCTGCAATGACAAGTAAACCGGCAGGCAGTCTCTGTTCAAAAGTTATTAAGATGACTGCAGCTAAGAGGCAGAAAATTGCTAAAATTGAAAATGTTTCTATATTTTTTCTGCTCTTTTCGAAGAAATCTTCAGAAGATTTATTTGAACCATAATTTTTATTACCATTGACGGGGTCAATTGCCATAAATCGTTATTTTGGGGTTTTGTAAAATTAATGAAAATATATAATAAATATACATTAACTGAAATTAACAACCTTTAAAGGAAAAGGTTAAATTTGTCAGTATGATAAGTTGGTTGACCTGGAATGTTAAAAATTTAATTTTTATGAGGAGACTGGAAAAAATATTACTGGTAACGGGTATATTTCTGTCAACTGCTTCTGTTCCCTTTTTAAACGCTCAGCAAAAAGAAGGGATGGTAAAATATACACCGGATTTCAGATTCAACGATGGGATATATCTCAATTTTGATGAGGTGAAAATGAATAAACCCATTCCAAAAGCTAAAATTCTCACGTCTGTTGATTATAACGACAGGGAATTCTTTAAGAAAGTACTGGAACCCGGAAAGATATATTTTTATGATAATATGGGGATAAGACAGGAAGTGCCGATAAACAACATCTGGGGTTATGCCCGCAATGGTGTTTTATATGTTCAGATACAGTCGAATTTTAACAGGATAACTTTTGTGGGGAGCATCTGTCATTTTGTGGCTGATGTGACAACATACGATCCAAGATATTATAATTCACCGTATGGCTATTACGATCCTTATTATTCGCCGTATGGATACAGCGGTTATTATAATCCGTATAATCCATATTATTATCCATACGGGCAGTCGAGTATGTCGCGAACAGAGATGAAACAATATCTAATTGATTTTGATAGTGGTAAAGTACTTGAGTTTGACGTTGACAACACCGAACTGTTACTCATGAAGGACACTGCCCTTTATGATGAGTATGTTCAGCTTTCACGGAAGAAGAAAAAGGACCTGATGTTTGTTTACATTCGTAAATTTAATGAGAAAAATCCACTGTACATACCTGTTGAATAATTCTTAAAATATGAAGACAATTTTTCTCGCCTTCTCCCTGCTTGGCTTTGCCTTTTCGCTGACGGGGCAGGCTCCGTTTCCAAGTAAGTCTGAGATAAAGCAATTCACACAATCAAAAACATGTGTTGTGCTCGAAGATGACTCTTTCTCATCCTATAATGTGTTCATTAAAAAGGCGGTGCAGTCATTTTGGAAAATAACTCCTTACGAATTCATTGAGGTTAAGGATTTTAATGTCAGAAGGCTTAATCCCCATTACTCATTTATTGTTCTTACACAGACTAATTTTGATAAAGATAAATCTGAGGGGCTCTATAATTTTATTAACCTCTTACAGGGGAAGGATGTAAATAAGCTTGGTGAGATGCCTGAGATATGTGCCATGCCTCTTTCCTTTGCAGGGGAGGAGGATCTGGATTACAGTTATAAACTGGGAGTTATTCTCTCCTTTATTCAGAAACATGCTCAGATGATATCTGAAGATCCTTCACTAACAGGAAGAAAGTACCTTAAATACTATAATAAATTCACCCCGGAAGTCCATAGCAGGACAATTCTTGTAAAGAAAGAGGATCTTTCACCTGAGATTTCCACAATTGAAAAAATAAAGTCTATTTATAGTTATAAAATAGAGATAGTGTCAGAGGATGATATAATTAAGGCAATTGAAGATAAATCTCCGAACACAGTAATTCTTCATAAAGTTGGTCCTGTAGGTGACAGAAATTCAGGCCTTTGTTTCAAAATGCTGATTGGGACCGACGACTCCAATATGTATTATTATAACCAGCATACTATTAATAAAGCCAACCCGAATGGATTGTTGGCAGACGATCTTAAGCGCCTTGAAAGGTGATTTTGATGCAGCATTGCTGAAACAGATACGTCTTTTAATAAATTCTTAAGTTATGGAAGAGTATGGAGTATTATCAGAAAAAGAAAGAAACTGGTCGATGTTATGCCATCTTTCGGCTTTTGCCGGCTTCTTTTTCCCTTTTGGAAGTGTAATTGGTCCTCTCATTTGCTGGCTTTCAAAAAGGGATGAATCTGTATGGCTCAATCTGAATGGCAGAAATGCACTTAATTTTCAGCTATCCATGTTACTCTATATTGTCCTGGCTATTCCTTTATTGTTCATAATCATCGGTATACCAATAATAATTGCCTTAGCCGTACTTAGGGTTATATGTATTATTATTGCAAGTGTTAAAGCCTCGAAAGGACAATTGTTCAAATATCCCATGCTTATACCCTTCATCCAGTAAGATTTTATTATCAGAAAGATCTGATTTTGAAATTTTTTCGGTAAATTTCTTTTCCAATTTATAACCTCAAGCCATGGCACGTACTAAGGAAAAGAAAAAAGCCGAAGCGCCTGTCTCTGAAAAGACCAATTTATATCATGATATTGAAACAGAGAAAAGGAGAAAACTCAATCGGAAAGAATACGAATCAGCACTTCGGGAACTTGAGATAGAACTAGTCAAATTACAGGAATGGGTAAAATCAAATAAGCTTAAGGTAGTTGTTGTATTTGAAGGGAGAGATGCTGCCGGCAAAGGCGGAGTAATTAAAACAATTGCAGGTTGTCTGAATCCCAGGATATGCAGGATTGTTGCTCTGGGGATACCCACTGAAAAGGAAAAATCGCAATGGTACTTTCAAAGATTTGCATCTCAGTTGCCTGCAGCAGGTGAAATCGTCCTTTTTGACAGGAGCTGGTATAACAGGGCAGGCGTTGAAAAAGTTATGGGTTATTGCACCGGCGATGAGTATGAGGAATTTCTCAGATCCTGTCCGGAGTATGAAAAAATGCTGATCAGATCAGGCATAATACTTATAAAATACTGGTTTTCAGTAAGCGATCATGAGCAGGATAAACGCTTTCACGACAGGATCAACGACCCGACAAAAAGATGGAAAATCAGTCCTATGGATGTGGAATCGCGGGATAAATGGGTTGAATATTCGATGGCCAAAGATGAAATGTTCTCATATACCGATACAAAGCAATCGCCATGGTATGTTGTGGAAGCTGATGACAAGAAAAGGGCAAGACTCAATTGTATTCATCACCTGCTTTCGTTGATTCCGTATAAAGACCTTACTCCCAAACCATTCAGGCTTCCCCCTCTTAAACATGACAAAGCATATGTAAGGCCTCCAAAGGACGAACAGACCTATGTACCGAATGTTTATTGATTCCAGCACTTCTGTTTATTGCCTCATCCTTTTCTTTGTTTTCATGAGCCTTGGCAAAGGGGGATATTCTTTATACTTTTGTCTTTTAACTTTTTTCCTTTAACTTTTGTCTCTTATCTTGCAACCTATGCCGTCAAAGCCATCCATACCAAAGGGGACCAGGGATTTCTCAGCTGAGGAGATGCTCAGACGTGAATTTATTTTTGAAACAATAAAACAGGTATTCAGGTTATATGGCTATCAGCCAATTGAGACCCCTTCAATGGAAAACCTGTCAACACTGCTGGGGAAATATGGAGAGGAGGGGGATAAGCTCTTGTTCAGAATACTTAATTCGGGTGACTTCCTTTCGGATGTTACCGATGATGACATCCTTAAAAGAGAGCCGGCCAAACTATCTTCAAAGATATGCGAAAAAGGATTGAGATATGACCTGACAGTTCCATTCGCACGTTATGTTGTTCAGCATCGCGATGAAATCGTATTTCCTTTCAGGAGATACCAGATTCAGCCGGTATGGAGAGCTGACAGGCCACAAAAGGGAAGATACCGAGAATTTTTCCAATGCGATGTTGATATCATTGGAAGCGACTCCTTATTAAATGAATATGAACTGATAAAAATTATTGATGCGATATTCGGAAAGTTTAAAATATCTGCCGTTATTAAAATCAATAACAGGAAAATTCTTGCCGGAATAGCGGAATTTATTGGAGAAGCAAACAGGATAACTGATATAACTATTGCAATTGATAAGCTTGATAAGGTTGGTATTGAGGCAGTTAATACAGAGCTTGCAGAAAAAGGTCTATCCACCGAAGCTATTGGAAATCTTCAACCGGTGATGAAGCTCTCCGGTAACACCTTATCAAAACTTGAAATGTTAAACTCTCTGCTCCGTGAATCTGAAACAGGGATGAAAGGTGTCGCTGAATTAAGAACGCTTTTTTCAATGGTAGAAAGGACTGAATTAAGCTCAGAGGTGGAATTTGATCTGACACTCGCCCGGGGATTAAATTACTATACCGGGGCAATAATTGAAGTAAAGGCCAAAAATGTAAATATTGGCAGTATTTGCGGAGGAGGCAGGTACGATAATCTAACCGGCGTTTTTGGTATGGAAGGAGTTTCCGGAGTAGGTATTTCTTTCGGCGCTGACCGGATCTATGATGTGCTTAACCAGCTGAATCTTTTTGAGGATGTAAAAATATCATCAACTGAAGTGCTTATAGTTAATTTCAGCGATGAGGGAACTCAATATGCACTTAAGATAGCCGATCAGTTGCGCAGTTTGAATGTAAGAACGGAATTATTCCCTGATACCGTAAAACTTAAGAAGCAGTTGTCATATGCCGATTCAAAAAAAATACCTTATATAATTATTGCCGGCGAAGATGAAATAAAGAATAATTCTGTCACTATAAAGTTCATGGCTTCCGGAGAGCAGAAAATAATATCACTAAATGACCTGAATAAATTTGTGAAGGAGAAGATCAGAAGTTCCGGCTAGAAATCCCGTCGTGTTCCGGCTCTCTGCTGCTGTCTGTTCCCCTGCAGCTCGTTTAGCAACAAGGCTTTATATTGATTTTCAACCTGATAAAACATTATGACTTTTGCAGGAGTCAGAATTTCCTTAATCTTTTTATGAAATTCAACGGCAAGCACAGATTCCTCACTTATGAGCCCCATTAATTTATCCCCTAATTCAGTAAGCTGGTTATCGTTAAGTGAACTTTCATTACGGTCGAAATTCCTGATGATTGAAGCCTTTTCAACCAACAATTTGTTCCTTTTATCCTGGTAATCGTTATATACCGGCCAGAATTTTTCTGCCTCTGTGGTAGTCAGGTCAAGCCTCTTTGTAAAGAATCCGATCTTAAAGGCATTAAGTTTTTCCATATTCGTATTCTGGCCATTTAACCTAATAAAAGGGGATATCAGTATTATCAACAGTGCGGTTAATATTTTTTTCATGATTCCGGACTTATAGTTTATCATAAATATCGCTAATTTCTACATTATCGTGTAAAAGATAATCAATTATCTCTTTGTTATTTACATCAGGCATCTCATCATAAATATCTACAGATGCGGCATTTTCTTCAATTGTATTAATATCTATATCATCAAAAAATGATTCTGTGTATCCGTTTTGAATAATTTCAGATATCCTGTCATTTGGTTTGGAGGGATTAAATAATCTGACTGTAATATAACTGAGTATTACCAATACTGCAACAGACGCCGCAATAGCCAGGAATGGCCTTAACCGGCGGTACTTAGCTGTCTTTTTTGTCTTTTCTTCATGACCGGCAGTAGCGGAAATGATTTTCCTGTTAACTTCCTCAAAATAGTTATCAGGTATTTTGAATGGATTTTTATCTGATATTTCATTAATCTTTTTCATCATTCATTTAGATGTTTAAGGATTAAAAAGGTTTAATCTTCTCCAAGCAATTTTTCAATCTTCTTTACAGCATGATGATAGGACGCTTTAAGGGCGCCCTGTGAAGTTTTCAGAATTCTGCTCATCTCTTCATATGTCATTTCCTGGAAATATTTCAGATTAAAAACTATGCGTTGTTTATCAGGTAATTTTAAGATGGCATTCTGCAGTTTTATCTGTGCTTCATCACCATCGAACCATGTGCTGCCTTCATGTGAACTGGCAAAATGACTGCCAAGGTCGTCAAGGGAAACAGTTGCATTCTTTTTTCTTTTGTTAATCAATGCCAGGGCCTCATTGGTAGCAATAGTGTAAAGCCAGGTGTATAATGAGCTATCACTTCTGAAATCACCAATGTACTTCCAGGCATTAATGAAGGTATTCTGAAGTGCATCATCAGCATCTTCATGCAGTATTACAAGTCGTCGGATATGCCAGTATAATCTGGAACTGTATTTTTCAACGATAAGCCGGAATCCTTTATTAACATCGGACTTAAGTAATTCGTAAATATTATCGTCGGACTTAGCGCTTCTCAATGGTGCTGTAAATTTCTTCTTAGATGGTAAATGCTATCAAAGGTTTAAAGATAATATTGTAAGATGATAAGAAAAAATCAAATTTCCACCAAGACATCAGGACACAAAGGTTCACAAAGAACCCGGGAAATAAAATCTTGGTGTTTCTTGGTGTCTTCGTGCCTTGGTGGCATAAAAATTACAAAAACTATGTAGCAATGTATCAGGGTTAATTATTCAATTAATCATTGTAATGTTAAAACCATCATTGATTTTTAATAAATTTACAGTCCGGGAATTAATCATTATATCATATGGCTCTTCAATGTGGAATAATAGGAATAACAAACGTAGGCAAAACAACGATCTTTAATTGTATTTCCAATACAAAAGGGGAGACCAATGCTTTTGCTTTCAGTGCTACAAAATCGAATATGGGTGTAGTACAGGTGCCCGACGCGAGGCTTTATGAGCTTGAAAAACATCAGGTCACAGACAGGATTGTACATACTACCGTCGAGATAGTTGATATCCCTGGTCTGGCAAAAGGGTCAAACAAGGGAGAGGGAGTCGGGAATAAATTTCTTGGTGATATCAGGAATACAGATGCCCTGATACATGTACTCAGATGCTTTGATAATGATGCACTACCTCATATCGACGGTTCGGTTGATCCGGTACGCGATCTTGAAACTATTGATCTTGAACTTCAGGTCAAGGATCTTGAGTCTGTCGAAAAAAAGATTGAACGGCTTCAAAGAGCTGTAAAAGCCGGAGACAAGGAAGCTAAGCGAGGAGTGGAGGTTCTTCATCTTTACCGGGAACATTTTGAAAACTTCAATAATGCACGAACCCTTGAAGTAAAGGATGAAGATCGTAAATGGGTTGACGATCTCTTCCTTCTTACCATGAAGCCTGTTATATACGTCTGTAATGTTGACGAGAAGTCAGCTACATCCGATAATACATACGTAGAGAAAGTAAAAGAGTTTCTCAGGGGTAGAGATACTGAAATACTGGTAATTGCAGGGGCAATAGAGGCAGAAATAGCTGAACTGGAGAATAGCGATGACAGGCTGGCATTTCTTAAGGATGCAGGACTTGACGAACCAGGGGTTGACAAGCTTGTCAGGTCGGCTTATAGAATGCTGAATCTTCAAACGTTTTTCACAGTCGGACCAATGGAGATAAGAGCCTGGACAATAAAAAGAGGAATGACTGCTCCAAAAGCCGCCGGGGTGATTCACAGCGACCTTGAACGAGGTTTTATAAGAGCTGAGGTTATGAAATATCACGATTTTATTTCACTTGGTTCGGAACATGCCTGCAAAGAAGCCGGGAAGTTTTACATCGAAGGCAAAAATTATATTGTAGAGGATGGGGATATCCTCCATATCAGGTTCAATGTATGAAATATTTATAACGAAACGCCAGTTGCTCATATTATTTGTCCTTAGCTCCTTCGCTCTCTTAAGCTTCGGGCAGGAGGGAGGCAATGATGCCAGACTGCGTGAAATAATCAGGGAAAGGGGACAGGCTGAAGTAACGGTTCAGGTCTCCGACAGTAAGACCATTGATCATCTTACTCGCAATGTTTCAATTATTTCGGTGAAAGACAATATTGTTCATATAATTCTTTCTCCGCTTACGACCGATTGGTTTATACTTCAGAAATTCGCTTACAAAATTATTGAGAAAGCTGAATCAAAGACAATTAAATCAGTACCTGTTGCCAGACTTTCAGCCAATTGGGATGCATACCCTGCCTATACACAATACGATTCAATAATGCAGAGTTTCACCACAAAATATCCGGAACTCTGCAGGTTGGATACGATCGGGACAAGTGTTAACGGGAAGCTGGTACTGGCACTTAAAATTACCGGCGATACTGGAAAAGATGAAAGCAAACCTGAAGTCTTTTACTCCTCCACTTTGCATGGTGATGAAACCGGTGGTTATATTTTGATGCTGCATCTGGCAGATTATCTACTTAGAAATTATAACATTGACAGTCGCGTCACCGACCTGATGGACAATCTGCAGATTTGGATAAATCCACTCGCAAACCCTGACGGGACTTACAATAATGGGGATGTTATTGATAATCCGACCAGGTTCAATGCCAATGGGGTTGACCTTAACCGGAATTTCCCCGACCCGATAACTCCCAATACGGTGAAGCAGAAGGAAACCATTGACATGGTTAAATTCATGCGAAAGCACAGATTTGTTCTTTCCGCTAATTTTCATTCCGGTTCGGAAGTTGTTAATTATCCATGGGACAGATGGTTATCGAAGCTGCATGCTGATGATGTTTGGTTCAATGACATCAGCAGAGCCTATGCTGATACGGTTCATCATTATGCCAGTCCTGCTTATATGACTGATCTCGATAACGGGGTAACCCGGGGTGCAGAATGGTATATCATTTATGGTGGAAGACAGGATTTTATAACATGGGAACTCCAGGGAAGGGAGGTGACCATCGAACTTGATGATCAGTTCATTACTCCGGCGCCACAACTGCCTCTATTATGGCAGAATAATTACCGTTCATTACTGGGTTATCTCGGGAATGCATTATATGGAGTCCATGGCATTATACTTAATTCAGTGTCGCTGGCACCTGTGCCTGCAAAAATTTTTATTTTGGGTCATGATACAGACAGCTCACAGGTTTATTCAGATACTCTTACAGGAACCTTTGTCAGGTTTCTTGCCCCCGGCTCGTGGAATATAACGTTCTCAGCCAATGGTTATAAGGATACGACAATAAATAATATTAATGTTTACTCGGGACTGAGGACTGATATTACGGTAAAACTGACCCCACTGCAGAGCAATACAGATACACCAGAAGAAGAAACGGCTGATATATACCCAAATCCTGCAACTTCAGAGATCAGAGCTGTTCTTCCGGATGGATTCACAGGTAAGATTAACATTAAGCTTTTTGATCAGGCAGGCAGAAAGTTGACTGATTATAATACAGAAGCTTTCCGGGGAACGCCACTCATACTCGATATCGGATTTTTATCAGAGGGAACATATACAATCCTTTTTACAAACATATCTTCACGAGCCTTTGTCAGAGGCCGGATTGTAGTTGTTAAATAATCGCTAACATTTGGTTCTGTAATTAAAACAAGTATTTTTGCACCTTACTTATTTCAAGGAAAATCTGTTTTTATAGTCTAAAAAATTGTATTTATTAAAATGAATAATCATAGCCCCTTTTTTAAATTATATTCATCGGTTGTTTTACTTATAGCTGTTTTTTTGAAATCTGCGGGACAGGGAGCCTACCTGCCGCCTGATAAACCACGTCTGGTTATAGGTATTGTTGTTGAACAGTTGAAGTATGATCAGCTTGAAAAGTACCGCGACAGGTTTGGTGAGAATGGGATTAAAAGACTTATAAATGAGGGCTCCTATTTTAAAAATGCTTCATTTCAGTACATGCTTACCCAGTCAGCTCCCGGACATGCTACGATATCAACAGGCACAGAACCATCATATCATGGCATAACATCAGACAGCTGGTATGTGCCCCTAAGGAATGAACTAATTTATTGCACAAAAGATATGAATGTAAACCCTGTTGGCGGCAGTTTTGAATCGGGATTGCATTCGCCCGCGAACCTTGAGGCATCGACATTTTCAGATGAACTTAAGATGGCAAGCAACGGTACTGCAAAAGTTTTTGGCATAGGATTAAAAGAAAGTTCAGCTATACTTTCTGCAGGCCATGCGGCTGATGCCGCATACTGGTTTGATAATACAACCGGGACATGGATGTCAAGTACATATTATATCAAAGCACTTCCCGGCTGGGTATCAGATTTTAACGCTATGAAGTTTTCCGATACTTATCTTAACGGTACCTGGGATTTGTTTCGTTCACCCGGCACTTATGCTGATTGTGTAGCTGATTCGAATACTTTTGAAACTGGTTTTAACGGCAAAAATTATTTCCCGTATGACCTGAAAAAGATAAGATCGAAAAGTACTACCGGTTTCAAAAATGATTACTCACTGCTTCGCGAGACACCATTCGGCAACACCTTAACAACCAATTTTGCCATCAGGCTTATGCAGAACGAGAAATTAGGTAAAGATGACGTTACTGACTTCATAGCAATATGTTATTCAGCTACTGATTATATCGGACACAGATTCGGACCTTCATCAGTTGAGATGGGGGATGCCATTTTACGTCTTGATGATGAGATATCTAATCTCCTGAAATTTGTAAATGACAGCATTGGAAAGAAAAATGTTCTGATTTATTTTACTTCTGCCCATGGTATTTCGGAAATTCCAAATGTCCTTGGAAAAAGCAGGATACCTGCGGGTTATTTTAAGCAGTATCAGGCTCTTCAGTTATTGAGGAGTTACCTTAATGCAGTTTATGGTGAGGGTAATTGGGTGAAAGGCTATTCTGACAGGCAGGTTTTTCTTAACAGGACACTTATTGAAGATGCAAGACTTTCACTTGATGATGTTCAAAAAAAGGTGGCTCGCTTCCTGGTTCAATTTACCGGGGTTGCTGCAGCTTATCCTTACTCCGCCTTTGAAGCTAACGATTTTGGCAATGGTAACCTGAAACGGATCATAAATAATTTTAGTCCCCAGCGATCCGGTGATGTCATTGTTACACTTAATCCGGGTTGGGTAGAGGTGGAAGGAGATTATGTTACCAATTATAATTCACCTTACGAATATGATTCTCATGTTCCGCTCATCTGGTATGGCTGGACTATAAACAGGTCGGTTATAACCCGCGAAGTGAATATGACTGATGTTGCTGCAACATTGTCGTCATTGTGCAAAGTTCCTTACCCTAATGCATGTACCGGAGATCCCCTGTATGAATTGAACAGATAATATTTTATTTAAGATTTGAGGTTGTCGAATTAACCTCTGAATTCATCCCTTACCTTGCAGGCTGCTGCAAGAAGGGCGGGTCTTTTTTCGCATCCGTTTCCGATAATTATCAGATCGGCACCGGCTTTGAATGTTTCTTCGACCTCTTTTTCATTCTTTATTCCCCCGCCAATTGCCAGAGGTATTGATATATTTTCGCGTACGGCGCTTATAACATTAACGGGAACCGGATTCGCAGCTCCGCTTCCTGCTTCCAGATAAATCATTTTCATACCCAGCATTTCTCCTGCCAGGGCTGTGGCAACAGCAATTTCCGGTTTATCACAAGGGATTGCTTCACTCTGACTTATATATTCAACTGAAGTCTTATTTCCACAGCCTATAAGAATATAACCTACTGAAATCAGCTTATCCTTAATGTCTTTCAGATAGGGTGCCGCAATAACATGGTTTCCAATAAGCAATTCAGGATTGCGTCCCGATATGAGGGAAAGAAGGAAGATCGCATCTGCATTATGTGTCAGCTGAAGAAGGTTCCCCGGAAAAAGAATCACCGGGATAGTACAAAATTCTCTGATAGAATCGATGAGAATATCAACTCTGTTAAAAGTGAGGCTTCCCCCAGCAAGGATATAATCGACCTTGCTTTCCCCTGCAATCTTAAGTATCTTTTCAAGTGAAATACCTTTTGCTTTATCGGGGTCCAATAGCAGGGCAATACTTTTTCTAGACGGGAAATTGTTCATTTTCATAGTTCTTTTTTGTCCACACTATTGCATAGTTATCATACCTTGAATAGTAGAGATCAAATAGTTCGTTTATTTTATTGGTTCGGACCTGACCTGTGATCTCTCCCGATTGCTGCAATTTAAAAGGTTCAATGGTAATGTTCTTTTTAAAATTGATACCTTCTTTGTCACATATTTTATAAAGGGCTTCTTTGGCGCACCAATGAACATAAAGATGATATTTTCTTTCCTCCATCTCTTTTGTAACCTTTTCCTTCCTGTTTAAGAATTTGAAGGCTATAGCTGCTATATTGCTGCTCATATATTCAAGATCTATGCCTACCTTCTCATTTGTACTCAGAAGGATTGCTGTAAGCTTATGAGAATGGGAAATACTTATGAAACGGGAACCATCTTTAAGGAAAGGTTTGTTGTTCTTGTTATAAACGATTCTGGCTTCTTTCCCGATAAGTTCCGAGAGTAATGCTCTGACGCTCAGGAACTCGAGTTTCCTTGAATTGCTGCTGAAGCTCTTATATTTCTTTTTTTCATCAATATCAAGAACAACGAGCTCCAGGAGGGAATCAATATCCTCTTCAATTTTCCAGACTCCCAATATGGAGGACTCGTTTAAATAATGTTTTGTAATACAACCCATTGATGAGTGTTAAGTTTTATTTTTCCCACTTCAGAGTCTCGATAAGATGAATTATATCCTCTCTGAAAAAATTGATAACCGGAGCCAGTGAATCTGCATCAGGTTCGGCAGAAAAATAGAGTGAACCTCTCAGGTAATGATTAATACTGTCTGTCGCATAAAATTGTACAGCTGTGGCAGTATTTCCTTTCAGGTCGTATAAAACTCCGAATACTCTGTTCTCTTTATTATTAAATTCCTTTTCATTGATTGCATCAGCCTTTTCGATATGATTTTTGACATTCATCTTGTAAGTCTGTTCCATTAAGCCCGCAAAGTTATTTTTTACATCTTTATAGGTCAGATATATTTTTGCTTTAAATGCAGGGAAATCAATATTAAACCATCCCGGTTGTGTCCCGTTTTCAAGTCCGAATGTAAGATGTCCGTATGCAGGATATTCAAAAGAAAAAGGAAGATTGACATTTTTTGCCTGTTTATCATCAAAACGTATATAATTTCGTTCAGGCAGATCAATCCTGAAATAACCTTTCGGTTTTGGAACCGATACCTCCCTGCAGCCCAGCAGGATGCATAAAGAGATCAATAATGTCAGAAGACTAATCTTTACTTGTTTCACCTTTGTCCTTATTTATTTCAACATGTATCTCCTTAATTCTTCTTCTGTCAGCAGATTCAATCCTGAAAACAAATTCATCAAACCTTATTTCCTGGTCTTTTTGAGGTATTTCACCTGTCAGTTCAAGAATAAGTCCCGCAAGAGTTTCTGATTCTCCTCTTACCTCTTCAAATATTTCTTCATCGATCTCTACGATCTTACAAAAATCGTTCAGAAGGATCTTGCCTTCAAAAATATAAGTATTGTCATCAAGTTTCCGGAATAACGCCTGGTCCTCATCGCTCTCATCAGTTATTTCACCTACTATTTCCTCAAGGATATCTTCCAGTGTTATGATTCCTGAAGTTCCTCCGTATTCATCAATCACCACCGCCATATGTATTTTCTTTGTCTGGAATTCCTTCAGAAGGTCGTTAATCTTCTTCGTTTCCGGCACGAAATATGGTGGCCTGAGGAGAGCCTGCCATTTGAAATTGGCAGGGTTACCGGTATATGGCAATACATCTTTTGCATATAAAATTCCTTTCACTGAATCGAATGAACCCGAAAACACAGGAATTCTGGAGAATCCTGAATTAATTATAACAGGAACAATTTTATCAAAACCCGATTTGATGTCAATTGCTGTTACATCAATCCTGGGACACATTATTGCGCTCACATTTATATTTCCAAAATTCACTATTCCCTTAAGTATTTTTTCATCCTCATCAGAATTATTGGAAGTAAGTTCAAGTGCATCTGACAGATCATCCATACTGATATTCGATCGTCGTGCCAGTGATCTTTTTTTAACAAATGAGGAAGAAAGGATCAGGAGAGATGTAACGGGATTAAAAATTCTTTCGAGTACTGTAAGCGGAAAAGCCATAAAAAGTGCCATTGCAACATGGTTTCTCGAAGCATAAACCTTTGGCATTATTTCCCCGAAAAAAAGAAGCAAAAGAGTGATAATTCCTGCATTAATTATGAATCCCAGGATTGGTTCTGAACTGAAGTCGAATATTCTTGAACTTAGAAATGCAGATAGCAACACCACTGCTATATTCATTGTGCTGTTAGCAACAAGTATTGTACTTAATAATTTTTCAGGGCGACTATACAATTTGAGCGCAATTTTTGCCTGTTTGCTTTTATCTGTTTTAAACCTTACGAGATCCTCCGGTCTGAATGAAAAAAAAGCCACTTCGGATCCTGACATAAGTGCCGATCCCAGAAGGAGGATCATCAGGATCAGGAATCCTATAAATATTTTAAAATCAGGGGTTTTAACAGTAATAACTGTAAGGTATGCAAGAGATGATAGTGGATGATAAGGTTCCAATTGGATTTCTATTAGAATGACAGCTAAAAGGGCAGATCATCTTCATTCTGATCGATACCCGGACGGCTATCCATGCCAAAATCATCATTGGTTGCATCGTTCCCTGGCGATGTATAGGGAGCTGATGGTTCATTTAAATCCGAGGCAGAGGATTCCTTGTTTTGCATGTCAGGTTTTCCTGTATCCGTCTGTGCAGATGAATAACCCGAGGGTTGCTTTTTCTCCAGAGGCAGCAATGTGTCAGCAAGAATTTCAGTTATATACTTGTTTACACCATCCTTATCGACATATGACCGTGTTTTAATTTTCCCGATTATATAAACCAGTGAACCCTTTTTTATTGTTTTTTCAGCGACCTCCGCCAGAGCACGCCAGAGGACAATATTATGCCATTCAGTAGATGTTATTGTTTCTCCCTGCTGGTTGGTATAAGTTTCGCTTGTTGCAAGAGGAAAGGACGCTTTGGCAACACCTTTGTCAAAATACCTTATCACCGGATCTTTTCCAACATTGCCTACAAGTATCACTTTATTGATTGACATATAGTTATGTGTTTAATATTTATATAAATACCGGATTGTAAAGTTAAGAAAAAAACCCTTTTATACAACCTAAGTACTCAAATATTGAATAATTAGCATTATCTCAGTAATTTATGCAATCTTTTATCGATATGGCAATAATTTTGAATATATTTGTAGAAATTACTGCCGGTCGTCTATTTCATTGTAATTAAGGCATTAATAAAAGTATAAAAAAAAAATTATTCTCTAAGTGTTTCTATTTAAATAAATAATATTTTTATATTTGCACAGTTGAAAAAAACGCATACTCAAAATAATTTGTTGAATTTTAAACTTCACGAAAAATGACTAAAGCAGACATTGTTAATGAAATTGCCAAGAACACTGGTATTGAAAAAGTGACAGTACAAAAAACTGTTGAAGCCTTAATGGAAACTGTTAAAGATTCTATGGTGAAAGGTAATAACGTTTACCTCAGGGGTTTTGGAAGCTTCATCGTTAAGAAAAGAGCCAAGAAAACAGCACGGAATATATCCAAGAATACAACTATTATTATTCCTGCCCACAATATTCCAGCTTTCAAGCCGGCAAAAACTTTCATAACCAAGGTCAAATCACACGTTAAGAAATAATCCTATATGCCAAGCGGGAAAAAGAGAAAAAGACATAAGATGGCCACGCACAAACGCAAAAAGCGTTTGCGGAAGAACAGACATAAGAAGAAGTAGCGATCAGCAAGTGGTCATTAGATTATTATATTAAGCCTAAAGATCTGATGGTCTTTAGGTTTATTATATCAGTATGTCGGATATTACTGTGACATATTAACTCAGATTAATATACTGAAGTGGTAAACAAGGATTTAATCATTGATGTTGGTGATTCCGAAGTTTCTTTAGCGTTGTTGGAAGACAAGCAGTTAATTGAGTTAAACAAGGAAAAACGAAATGTAAAATTTTCTGTCGGGGATATTTACCTGGGAAAGGTAAAAAAGATCATGCCCGGATTGAACGCCGCATTTATTAATGTTGGCTACGAACGTGATGCATTCCTGCATTATCTTGATCTGGGTGCCCAGTTCAGAACTCAGCATAAGTATTATGTAACTGCTCTTCAGAAACAGGGGAGGGTACCTCCCGTTCATAAGTTTAAGCCGGAACAGGATATTGACAAGGATGGCAAAATAACTGATGTACTTACATCGGGACAGACCGTTATTGTACAGATAACCAAGGAACCCATTTCCACAAAAGGTCCCAGGCTGGCTTCTGAGATCTCGCTCGCAGGCAGAAACCTGGTACTGATGCCATATTCTGACAAGGTATCCATTTCCTCGAAGATAGAAAGTTCTGAGGAAAAAGGTCGCCTTAAATCACTGGTGCAAAGTATAAAGCCCAGGAACTATGGAGTTATTGTAAGAACCGCCGCTGAGGGCAAGAAGGTTGCTGTTCTTGATGCTGAACTCAGGGACCTGGTACACAGATGGGAATCGGCATTCAGTACACTTAAAAAGGAGATTAAAACACCCAGGCTGTTTATTGGCGAAATGAACCGGACCTCAACTATACTGAGGGATATACTTAATGTTACTTTTAACAGTATTCATATCAACGATCCTGCATTAGCCGAAGATATCAGAAAATATATCAGGGAGATTGCTCCTGAAAAGGAAAAAATTATTAAAGTCTATAAGAGCACCCTTCCTATATTTGACCACTTCGGTGTTAATAAGCAGATTAAGGCACTTTTTGGCAAGACAGTCTCCTTCAAGCACGGGGCATATCTTATTATTGAACATACCGAAGCACTTCATGTTGTTGATGTCAACAGCGGAAACAGGTCGCGGTCGGGAAATAACCAGGAATCAAATGCTCTGGAGGTGAATATGGAAGCTGCTTCAGAAATTGCCAGGCAATTGAGACTCAGGGATATGGGAGGTATAATAGTTGTTGATTTCATCGATATGCAATCGGTTGAGAATAAGCAGCAGTTATTTGATAAGATGAAGGAGGTGATGGCTAACGACAGGACCAAACATAACATACTTCCTCTTTCAAAATTTGGCCTTATGCAGATCACACGGCAGAGAGTCAGACCTGAAATGCATATTGTTACTGATGAAAAATGCCCTTCCTGTCAGGGAACTGGCGAAACAAGACCCACTATCCTGTTTACTGATGAACTTGAAAGAGGGCTGTCATTTATTGTCGATAAAATAAAAACCAGAAATCTTATCCTCAACGTGCATCCATTTGTCGCTTCATTCCTGAAAAAGGGATTCCTTCCTCTTTTCAGGAAATGGAATTTAAAGTACAAAATACACCTGAAAGTACAAGCTGTAACATCATATTATATGCTCGAATATCATTTCTTCGATCATTTTGGAAATGAAATAGATCTGGCATAAAGAGTAGCAAAGGGCACAGGGCATAGCATTCCACTAATTACTTTCTGGTTTTACTCTTTTGTATCATCGAACTTTTATAAGGTTAATATCTCTGTGTAACTCTGTGCCATCTCTGAGCAACTCTGTGTAAGTTCTTTTTTATCTTTGCGAAATCTTAAGCTCTGCATAAGGGCTGGATTGTGTTTCTTGTAATTAAAAAATATTATAAAACAGTACGTAATGAGAAAACTTATTCTTTTTGTGTCATTTGTTCTTTATGTCTCCTTTACATCAGCTCAGATTTATGATCCGGTAAAATGGGATTTTGGCTACGAGAAGACTGGTGATAAACAATATGAGCTCATCTTTACGGCGATAATTGAAAGTAATTTTCACATATATTCAATGAATATTCCTGAAGGCGGGCCTATCCCGACGTCATTCAGGTTCGACAGCCTGCCCTCTTATAAACTGGAAGGGAAAACGTACGAAGTGACAAAACCTGTCGAAAAACTCGATGAGGCATTTGGCTTTAAGATCAAAACATTCAGTGATAAAGCTGAATTCCGGCAGAAAATAACATCAGATGAGCCATCATTCACAGTTACAGGAGCTGTAAACTTCATGGCATGCAATAATGCCACCTGTTCTCCTCCCAAAGATGTCGAATTCTCAATACCCATAGGGTCAAAAGACAATAATAAAGCAACTGTAGCCGACACCGGGCAAAGCAGCAAATCATCTCCTTCGCCATCGGGCCGTGGCCTTTTGAAGTTCTTCATTATTTCTCTTCTTGCAGGGTTTGCCGGGGTACTTACACCCTGTGTCTTCCCCATGATCCCGATGACTGTAGCTTTCTTCTCACAGGGATCTGAAGATCGTGGTAAAGCTATATTTAAAGCTCTTATTTTTGGTATATCTATAGTTCTTATCTATTCCTCGCTTGGAATAATAGTTTCACTCACCAGTGCTGGTGCCGGATTTGCAAATACTATAAGCACACACTGGATTCCAAATAGTATATTTTTCTTATTATTTGTAATATTTGCCATATCGTTTTTCGGAGCTTTTGAAATAATCCTTCCAAATAAGTGGGTTACTGGTGCGGATTCAAGAGTTGATAAAGGTGGAATCCTCGCGGCCTTCTTCATGGGACTAACTACGGTAATCGTATCCTTTTCGTGTACGGGTCCGATTATCGGTGCACTGCTTGTAGAGGCAGCCAGCGGGGATGTACTGAGACCAACTATAGGTATGCTCGGATTTGGGATTGCTTTTGCCCTTCCTTTTACAATATTTGCATTGTTCCCGTCAATAATGAGCCGTATTCCTAAATCAGGAGGCTGGCTCAACTCGATAAAAGTGGTTCTCGGATTTATTATGTTGGCATTCAGCATGAAATTCCTGATGACGATTGACAGTGTCTATTCTCTTGGAATACTCTCCAGGGATGTTTTCATTGCTATCTGGATAGTACTTTTCTCACTTCTGGGGCTGTACCTTATGGGTAAGATAAAATTCAGGCACGACAGTGACCTGCCATATATTGGAACCTTCAGGTTATTCCTGATAATATTGGTCTTTTCATTTGTTGTCTATCTTATTCCCGGATTATTTGGCTCGCCTTTAAAAGGCCTGTCCTCATTCCTGCCCTCTTCATCAACAACGGAACTCAACCTTTTTAACATGTTGTCGGAGAACACGTCTGCTTCTGCTGTTGAGGCTGAGCCGGTGAATGTCAGCGTTCTGTGTGCCGAACCAAAATACGGTGATTTATTCCATATGCCATTTGGACTTAGAGGTTATTTTGATTATAGACAGGGACTTGCCTGTGCAAAAGAGCAAGGCAAGCCTGTATTACTGGATTTCAAGGGACATGCCTGTGCTAATTGTAAGTTGATGGAGGCCAGGGTATGGTCCGATCCTGAGGTTTTGAAAAGGCTGCGCGAAAAATTCGTCATTGTGGCACTTTATGTAGACGACAGAACTTCTTTGCCGGAGAATGAATGGATTACGTCAGCTATGGATGGCAAAGTAAAGAAGACATTGGGTAAAATAAATGAGGACCTTGAAATATCGAAATTCAAAACAAATGCCCTTCCTTTTTATATTATAACCGATTATAATGGCAATCCACTGAATAAGCCTATGCCTACCAATCTTAATATTGAGGAGTACAAAAAATGGCTTGATGAAGGTATCGATGCATTTGAAAAGCTAGGCAACAAATAATAAAAAATTTAATATCTCTGTGCAACTCTGTGCTTCTTTGTGCAACTCTGTGTTAGTTTTTAGATTTTTTTATTACACAGACCTGCCTGCCGGCAGGCAGGGAGCCACAGAGGAAGCACAGAGGAACACAGAGAAGAGCTGTCAGAATTTCCCGAATTTCAGAGAAAGTGTATAACTAAAGCCTTTTAATGATTCAGCGCTGGCTTTTGATGTATCCGATAACCCTACATCAAATGATGTCGGAAACCTGTATGTGGTTCCAATGGCCAACCTGAAAAATCTGGTCAGGTTAAGTTCAATCTCAACTGCCGGCTCAATAAGAAGAAATGCCTCAGTATCCTCAACAAAATTATTGTAATTGTCAGGTTCCTTTGACACATATGATATTCCCCCGGCTCCCAGTAATATTGGAAATGAGAGATGAACCGGCGACCTGCCAAACAATATGGGTTCTATATAAAGACCTCCGTAACCGCCGGCAAGAAATACATCTTTATCAATAGAGGGCTCATAATGGTATTCGTTTAGAAAGCCTGTTGCGCCAAGACCGACTCCGACGGATTGGCTGGGAAGCCAGCCGAATCGTCCTCCGAAAAGCACTGCATGTTTATCATCTATTACAGAATAGCCTGATGTAAAATCAAAATAAGCTCCGCCGGTACTGTTTCGGCCAAATAAAGTCTTTATTTCATGACTCTTGTAATATTCGAATTCAGGATCCTGTGAGAACGAGTTTGCGCTGAGAAGTATTAGCAGGACAGAAAAAATTGTTATTTTTTTCATTTTCAGAATTATTTTAGGATTAATAAAGAGTTTTGAGCGGGTTAAAAAACATAAGATATTGAGATACCGACATCTCCGGGCATGATTTTAACAAATGCAGGGATTGTCAGTTCAACGTATGGTTTCAGGTTAAGGCTTATATTAACGGGAAAATCCCTGAACCTGTATTCAGCGGCAATCCATCCGTCCGCACCTGCCAGGGGGCAGAAACGTTGTCCTTCAAAATCGTATCTTTCTCCAAGGAATCCTATATGGTCTGAATATATGAATCCTATGTGGCCTCCATATCCCCATGCAAAATACAGATCGGGAGAAATATCTGCCAGAGTTGTCTCATATACAATCCTCAGTCCGGTTAACTGAATGCCGTTATTATTAAAGGAAAGCATAGCATTATAGCCAATCTCTGCATTGCCGGCTTCTTTTGTTACCTGATAAAAGAACCCGCTTCTGTAGCCAATCCTCAGCCCGGCCTGTTTGGTAGCAAACTGTGCTTTTATAAAGGGTGAAGAGATCAGAATTAAGATAATAGACGTTAAGTAGAATTTTTTCATATCATAAATCGGTTAAGTGTTTTTAAAGGTAATGACAGAATAAGAACATCAAAGTTACACCAGGAATAACCTATTTTAGATAAATATTTCCCCGCGAGGCATCAATTTTTACTTTAGCGGATCCGGGATTACGGCCTATGGTTCCGAATGTCATATATTCCTTCTTATCATCATTAAGGACTTTCCGTTCAGTTTTAATATTCCTGTCGGGCAGCACCAGGAATGAATTTAGCTGCCTTATTTCCAGGTTATAAGATGCTGCCTGGTCAAAACCAAGCGAAATATCCGTATATCCGGAATTGATATTAACTGATTCGAATCCCTTCTCGATGACATCTGTATTTATGGTTCCGTATCTGGTTGAAAGGTCAAGATTTCTTTTTAGGTTACGGACATTATAATCTGTGAAATACGAAGTTCCCGATAAAGCTTCCACGTCACTCAGGAAAAACTTATCCTTACGCGAATCAACTCTGATCGTGCCTGCTCTTTTTATATCAAATCGCGATGATATTGAATTTATTGACAGATCCTGTGTTTCTCCAATGCTGATTTCGGAAAAAGATGCATCAATTTTTCCGGATACAACTGAGTTGATAGTGGCATCGCAGAAGGTCAGTGTAATAATTGATCCTTTACCCAGCGAATTAGCTTTAAATGAACCGTTGGAGAGTGAAACATAAAATTCCCCGGAAATATTTTCCATATATATATCACCATATTTGTTCTCTATCTTGAGATTAATGTATTCAGGCATACTGACATAATAGTTTATTTCCACCCTTGAATCATAAGAAATTAGCTTGCTGGTCATTCCTTTAAAACTCTCGAAGAGCATGTTAATATTCTGAGTAAAATCTGTATTAGCTCTTACCAGGTACTTAGAGTCGGTAAAATTTATGGTGATGCCGTCGAACATCTTGGTGAGTCTCGACTGGTTTGAGGCAAATGCTTTCACCTCTGCTCTTATAAAAACAGAATCTTTATTCCATGGAGTTACCTGTATTGTTCCATATTTATTTGAGATCTCAAGGGAGGTCTCTTTATCAACCGCTATCGTCTTAATGAAATTTCTTATTTCTGAATCACTCTGGGCCGATAATGAGCTGAAAAACAGAAATATCAGGTTAATTGAGATTATGGTTTTATAGGTCATAGCTTTCCTTTTTTACCGGATTATTATCATTTTCCTTCAATATTGTAAGCATATCTTCAAGAAGCTGGATCTTTATCCTGTAATTCTGTATAAGCGCTTCAACAACTTCCTGATTGGCAACATTATCTTTAAGGTCTTTCCTTATTTCCGAACAGAGGCTATCGAGATGCGAGATATCAGTAGTCAGTTCTTTTTTGATTTCAGGATTACGCGTCAGTAATGGAGTAGCTTCGCTGTAAAGCGAGTTAACCAGGTTATTATAGTATATTTCAGTTTCTTTAAGTTGTTTATTCCCCTTAATATCGATGGCATCACCTTTTATTGAAATTCTATTTCCACTACTGAAGTGTCCGTTTTTTACCAGGATGAGGGTGGTTTCCAGGATAACAATGAACATAGCTGCAACTGAAACCCATCTCCATACAGTAATGTGGCTCTTTTTAATCCTCCGCTTTATTTTTGTCCAGTTACCCGGCGGTGGACTATATCTGTCCAGGTCGTCTCTGTTTGCCTTAATGTATTCTTCAAGTCTGTCCATATCTTTAGTTTCTCGTGAGTATATTTCTAAGTTTTTCTTTCGCTCTTGAATATTGTGATTTGGATGTTGATTCAGATATTCCCAGTATCTGTGCTATTTCAGAATGGTCATATCCCTCAAGAAGATAAAGGGTAAGTATAATCCTGTATCCGTCGGGCAATAATTCAATACTTTTAAATATTTTTCCTGTATCGTAAATTATTTCTGTGTCCTCTTCACTAATATCTGCAGGTAGCGTTTCGCAAAGAGTGAGGTCAATCTTCTTCTTCTTCGTATGGTTGATACATTTATTTATCAGTATTCTTTTTAACCATGCACCGAAAGTTGATTTAAATCTGAATGACTCAAGATTTCTGAAGCATTCCACAAAAGTCTCCTGCAAAATGTCCTCAGCATCTTCCCTGTTGTTCAACATTCTGTATGCCAGGTTATACATAGCTTTTGAATACTGGTTATAAAGCCTGAACTGAGCCCTGCTCTTGCCCTGCCTGCACTCCTCAATAAGCGGAGCATGCATATAAACATTCAAATTATCCACCTGATAAGCTTACCTGTACATAAAGACAACAGGATGTTTTAAGAGTTGCACAACTGGTTAAAATGTCTTATTTTTTTTTCTAAAAGGAATTGCAATGAAGATTATTAAAAGAATGATCACACTTGCGAAGGAAGAGATTCTCAATAGCCAATCGCCGTATTTTACATACGTTGTTATTCTTGTTTCGGGATAAATTTCACCTTTCAATACTGCCTGTGTCCACCATTTCGTTTCTGAAATTCTTTTACCCCTGATATCTATTATACATGATACTCCGGTATTAGCGGCTCTGGCAACCGGCCTGCGTGTTTCAACAGCCCTCAGAGATGCATAAGACAGATGCTGTTCATAACCATTTGTGCCTTTCCACCAGCCATCATTGGTGATAATGAACAGTGCTTCAGCCCCGTTTTTGACATAACCTGTTACATACTCTCCGAATACCGACTCGTAACAGATTATCGGGGCAATCTTCATTGAGCTGCTTTTGTTTTCAAAACAGGATCTTTCTTTCTGTACACCATAGCCCCATCTGGTGCCTCCAAGGTATGGCAGCAGTTTACTGATCATCCTCCCGGGACCGTTCGAAAATTGCATTTCTATACCAGGTACAAGTTTCGACTTATGGTACACCTCGATTGATTTTGAGGTATCAATCATAAGAGCTGAATTAAAATGATCATACCATACTCCTGATTCATCTGTTTTTCTTGCACTCTTTGTTGGAGGAAAATCAGAAGCAGGGTATAAACTGTAGGTTACCAAACCTGTAACAATGGATGTTCCGGGATAAAGTACAGCCAGGTCTCTTAACATTTTGATATAGGTGTTATTGTTAAGGCTGTCGAGATTTACCGGGTCATCAACAGTTGTCTCAGGTGTTATTATCCATGAGGTTTTTTCAGTGGCTGTGCTGGTTGCAAGCGCAATTACTTTTTGTAGCTGCTGCCTGAACGGGATATTGAATTTTTCAGAATACGGATCGACATTTGGCTGAACAATCACAACTTCCGAAGCATCTCTTTTACTTTGTTTTATTGTAAAATACCTTGTAATTGAATAAACTGATGGTATAATAATTACTGATAACCAGATCGCCAGTATAAATTTTGCAGAAGGTTTCTTTTCAACTGAGCTGACCAGGAAAATTGTAAGAAAGAGATTTGACAGAAGTATCCAGAGCGATCCGCCAGATGTGCCCGTTATATCGTACCACTGAATGAACAAAATATCCTTTGATAAACCGTTTCCCAGATTTAACCAGGGAGAAACAATATTAATGTTAAGGCTCAGAAACTCATAGCCAAGCCAGAATGACAAAAGAGCAACAAAACCAGGCAGGTTTCCTGCTTTCAATCTTACTATATGAGCCAGCCATAATGCGAACGACATCAGGAAGGCAAGGCCCATAATTACACATACTGCTCCTGTTATACTGGCAACTCTCATCCAGCCGACACCCAGAATGCTGAATAATACAAAGCCGGGGAGCAAATATATAAAGAAGGCATTCTGGCTGAAGCGGTTCTTATTCTCAAACAGATAGTTCTCAATCAGGAAAAACGGCACAAAGGAAACAAGAAGGATAAGACCTGAGCACCAGCCTGTCCAGGCTAACCCTGTAAGTATTCCTCCCGCAACTGAAAGCGCTGTAAGAAAATATTTATTCATTTATCATTTTTCCTTTTCAACTGATCCTCAAAAATAGCAGAAGAATGACAGAACCTGTAACTTACATTGAACTTTTCAAAAATAAAATAGGTTTGGAGGGCAAATAAACTTATTATATTTGTTGCTCATAATCAGGGTAAATGATTTCGGCAATAGAAATATTATTGAAAGGGATAGTACTCGGACTTGCTATTTCGATGCCACTGGGACCAATTGGCATTATATTGGTTAACAGGACAATAAAGCGAGGTTTTCTTTCAGGTTTCTTTTCCGGACTCGGTCTGGCCACTGCCGATACCATACTGGCTGCACTGGCAGGGGTGGGGTTCAGTGTAATTATCAGTTTTATCAAGGAACAGAGGTTTGTGATAAGTATTATTGCAGGCATCATTATTATAGGAATAGGTCTGAAAGTATTTCTATCCAATCCGGTAAAAGATTTCAGGAACAGGGAGAAGGCTAATAAGTCTCTGTGGCGTGATTTCTATTCAATATTTATAGTCTCAGTATCCAATCCTTACACCATCTTCATATTTGTTGCTTTCTTTTCGGGAATTCATATAAACAGTAAAATAAGTCCCGAACAAGTCCCCTTCTTCCTTATTCCCGGAATATTCATCGGTGCGGTAGCCTGGTGGTTTATGTTAAGTTATTTTGTGAGCAGGTTTAAGAAGAAGATCAGGCTCAGAAGTATTGTAAAAGTGAATAAGGTTGCAGGTATAACAATCATTGTAATAGGGATAATAGTATTATTGAGTGTATTAACCACCCCAAATCTATAGTTCGTCCATTTTTTCAATACACTGGTGAAAATGGATTAATAATTGTTGCATTTTGGAAATAATTAGCATATTTTTACAATGATAACGTTAATTTTTATCACAAGGGAAACAGGTAATATTCATTTAGCTAGACGCATATAAAGTTGCAGAAACTTTAAAAAGAAGCTTTTTACTGTCCAAAAGCAATTTTTCCATTCTTTTCATGGCTGCCCCTGACTGCAAAGTCGGGGGCTTTTTGTAGTGTTAAATATGTTTAAAACGAGAGAGGATCTTAACAGTCAGGTATCATTTTAATTATCTTGCAACACAAAACAGAATGTCATGAGAGTAATTTTAAGTTTTTCGATTGTCCTTTTTTTATTAAGCGGATGCAGAACAAATGAGGAAAAACTTGTCAAAAAAGCCGACAGGATACATGCTTCAATTCTTACGGTTGACACGCACTGTGATACTCCTATGGAATTTTCGGATCCTTCTTTTGACCTGGGCGTGAAGCACGATGAGGGATGCGTGGATTTTCCAAGGATGAATGAGGGTGGCCTTAATGCGGAGTTTTTTGCTGTGTTCATAGGACAGGGCCCCAGGAATGACACTGCCTTTGAAGAGGTTCATCAGCAGGCACTTAAAATATTTGACGAAATACATAGGAATGTGGAAAAAAACTCATCCATGGCAGAAATAGCCCTGACCGCGGATGATGCCTACAGGTTAAAAAGAGAAGGAAAGATTGCCGCGTACATAGGAATGGAAAACGGATATCCTGTCGGGCTGGATATATCCAGGGTAAAGGAGTATTATGATCTGGGGGCCAGGTACATCACTCTCTCACACACTAAAAATAATGATATATGTGATTCTTCCACCGACCCGGGCGGTCCGGAAAATAATGGTCTTTCTCCATTTGGAGTCAAAGTAGTGAAGGAGATGAATCGTATTGGCATGATGGTTGATGTTTCGCATATCTCCGACAAAGCATTTTACGATGTCCTCCAAAATTCATCTGCTCCTGTCATTGCATCACACTCCTCTTGCAGAGCATTATGCGGCAGTCCCAGAAACATGACAGACGATATGCTACTTGCACTTAAAGAGAACGGAGGTGTTATTCAGATCTGTATTCTCGGAAATTATCTAAAGACTCCGGACCCAAATCCCGAACTTGATGCCAGGCTTAAAGAACTGCATGATAAATATGGTGATTATAATGCACTATCTGATTCCACAAAAAAACTTGTACGCTCAGAATACAGGGCTATTCAGAAACAGTATGAAAAACCAGCCACGGTAAAAGATGTGGTTGACCATATCGACCATGCAGTACAGGTTATGGGTATTGATCATGTAGGTATTGGAACCGATTTCGACGGAGGCGGAGGAGTTGAAGGATGCAGAACGGTAGCTGAAATGAAAAACATTACCATAGAACTGCTAAGGCGCGGCTATTCAAAATCAGATATAGCCAAAATATGGGGCTCCAATATTATGAGGGTAATGCGTAAGGTTGAGGAAATAGCTAAAAATCAGGCTTCGGGACCTAACTCTTAACCCTGGAATATTTCAGAGTTTTCACCATCCAGTCGGGCAGCGACTTATACGGATCGCGTTTTCGCAGATCGATGTACCATCCCAGTTTTTTCAGGATCGGAAGCCTGTGTGTTTCAACAAATTCTATCAAAGTCCCGTCGGGGTCCTCAATATACGAGAAGTGGCCTGCTGCTTCACCCATGTCAAAACTATTTCCTTCATGGCTCATTTTACTATCGACAGTAAAGGGGAATCCTTTGCTTTCACAGAATGCCTTCAATTCATCCATGCCGCGCATATCATAGCAAAGGTGAATAAAACCGGGATCACCCCAGAAGCGGCCTTCATATATCTTTTTTCCGGGTTTCCCGGTTGAACTTATGAGTTCTATTAAGCTTTGCCCCAGAACTTTACTAAAAGGTCCCGCAAATGATTTCGACCGTTTGAGAAGCACTCTCCTGAATTCATTGGTTCCTCCCGGCAGATTTGAAAGGTCAGGAAATATACCGGTTATATCATAAATGACCTCATCATAACCAAGAATATCGGAATAAACAACCTTTGACCTTTCGATATCTGATACTCCTATTAATGCCCCGAATGCCCCGCCGGTAAGTTTTTTTTCATTCCTGAACCAGTCGTGTGCTTCAACCATTTGAAATATGTTCCCGTAAGGGTCTTTCATAAAAAACGTCATTATTCCGGATGGATCCGCGGTTGCATCTGACGGTACCTCAATACCGTCTTTCTTATAGAAATTCAAAGTGTTGTTGACATTTTTTACCTTCATTTTACAGGCAATAATTCCCAGATCTCCTATTTTTATTTCATCTTTAATCTTAACAGGATCCCTGCCTTTATATTGCCATATCTCGAATCCGCCTCCACTTTGCAGATTAAGGGCGAGCACGGCATGCCTGCTTCTGGGCTGGCCTCCTGTATATGGGAGCATCAGACTGGCTTCTGCTTCATCTTCAAAAATACGACAGTCCATTCCAAAACGTTTTATATACCATTTCCAGGCTTCCTTGACATTCATTACGCCTATTCCCATCTGCTGGATACCGCTTATCACATAGCTTCCCATTCTATATTATTATTAGTTTATTATTTATCTAAAGTACCTAAAGTTATGTTATTTTTCAACTATTTCAACCAATTCAACCATTTCAACCTTTTCAACTATTCAAAACGCTAAGTGCTTCATTTAATTGTCAGGTCGACCTAATTTTATCAGCTATCCTGAAGAAAAGCCGCGGAAAATATCTTCTTATATAGAGCATAATTAATTCGCTTTTGCCAACAAGTATTTCATGCTTATTTTTTACCATTCCTTTAATAATTATCCTTGCAGCTTTTTCGGGGTCAATACCCTTTGCCTGCCCGTCGTCGAGCTTACCATGCGCCTTACCTTCAGAATTTAATGCATGTAGTGATATTGATGTTCTCACTCTTCCGGGTATAATAACCGAAGACATTATATTATATTTTTTGTTTTCGAGGTACAGTGTTTCGAAAAAACCGTGAAGCGCCTGTTTTGAAGCGGAATATGCTGAACGTAGTGGGAACCCAAATCTGCCTGAAATACTGCTGGTTGCAAGAATATGACCTGACCGTTGCTTTATCATGTAAGGAAGCACAGCTTTTGTAAGGGCTATTGTTCCGAAATAGTTGATCTCAAATATTTTTCTGTCGAGCCAAAGAGGCGTTTCGTCAATTCTGGACCTCTGGCTTATCCCGCCGATATTTAGCAAAAAGTCTATTCTTCCGACTTCGTTAATCTCATGATCGACCAACTCAACAATTTCTGCTGTATCTGACAGATCAAAAGGCACACACCGCATCATAGAAGATCTGTCGCCTAAACCAGCCTTAACCCTTTCAAGTCCCGGCAGATCATCAGATGAGGCAATTACTATAGCTCCATTCCTGGTGAACTCATGAACCAACGACTTACCAATCCCTGATGAAGCTCCGGTTATCCAGGCTACTTTCCCTGTAAACATTTTATTTTTTCCCATTCTATAATCCTCTTACCAGGTTAACCAGTTCAGTATAATTCTTCTGAAGCTCATCAAATTCCTTAACCTTTTGCTTTATATACTTTCTTACCCTGAATCCACCTGTTATCCTGCGGTATCCCAGGTAATAATTCCAGGCAAAAAGACCTGAAAAGGGGATTGTGATAAATATAAGCAATCCCAGCCACCACGAAGAAAAAATGGTAAGTGACAGAATCAGGTAAAGGGGCAAAAGAACAAACGCAAGTACCAGGGATAATCCATATCGTACAGATGAGTGAAACTGGAGATCCTTTATTTTACGTATCTGGATATTTGGAATTTCAAGAAAAACGAGATTAAAAATATTCCCATAAATAAAGATCGGAAATGTAACCGCTAATCCAATTAATCCTGCGATCAGCCAGCCGGCAGGATGTTTCTTCTTTTCAAGTAACCTGTAGTCGGTATTCATCTGCTTTGCTTCCCTTTTGACAGTAAGACTCAGGTTGCATATTTTTTTGTACAATGTTGGATCAGAAACTTTGAGCTGGTTCATTTTACTGATAAGGATCCTGTCTCTGAATATTTTCGGGAATTTTATATCATCGCTGAACTTTCCATTTATCATGCTTCTGAGTTCATCAATAGCTTCATAGTCCTCCTCCGATTCGATATGCACCATGTTACTTTTCATCTTCTCAGAAAGCCTTGTCCTGAGTTCATTCAGGGCTCTTTCGGGGCTTTCTTTATACCGGTCGTAAAACTCCGATACTTCGATAGGTTTTCCATAGACAACAGTTAAAACCTGCCTGAACCTGCTATAGTTAGAGAATTCAAGTCCCACAGGTATCAGCTTGATATTAAGAGTAAATCCGGTTGCCTCATCTGATTGAAAAGCTACACGGCAGATTCCTTTCTTAAGCTGTCGCAGCCGTCTGAATCCTGCATGATCGCCTTCAGGCAGTATCACCAGTCCATTCTTATTTTTAAGTACATCGATAGTTTTGGTGAAAATCTCATCATTTCCTTTAAGGCTGCTGAATCCGTCTCTTATCCTGTAGACAGGCAAAATTTTAAAGAAATAGAGAATAGCTGCAATGGTTCTTTTCTTGAAAATGTCGGCTCTTGCAAGAAAAATCGGTTGTCCTTTATGTGTAAAAAGAACAGCAAGTGCATCCATCAGTGCATTTTGATGGTTTGGCGCAAAAATAAGATGGTGGTCGGGATTTATATTTTCCCGGCCAAAGACTATTACTCTCCTGTAAAAAACATTATTGTGCCAAAAACCTGCGATAGTCTTTACGAGCGCATATCCGGCTGAATACTTCTCAATATTTTCCTTCCCCATTTAATAAAAAATCATCACACAGGCCAGTTCAATTAAGAAAGATAGATTATTACGTTAGTGCAAGTTAAAGAAAATGATTTTTCGGTGTATAAAATCGGGAATATTTTAACCGTTTTTATCAAAATATTAAGTCTTTATACCACCATTTCACATGTCGTCAAAGTCTCCTTTAAGCTTATCAATAAGCCTTCTCTCTTTTTTTGTAGGTCTGCCTGTACCTCTGTCACGAAATCCGATGCCGTCAGAATGAATGAAACTGAGTTTTGCCTTTTCTTCTTCAGTTGTGATATCGTTAATGTAATGTTCAACAAGTTTCGCTGATACACGGTTTTCGATTGGCTCAATAACACAGTATTCATAGTTCACGGGAGGTTTTTTCACAAGAATGATTTCGTTCTTTACAATTATTCTTGAGGGTTTGACCTGGGTATTATTAATGATTATCCTTCCTTTCCTGCATTCGTCGGAAGCAATACTCCTGGTCCTGAAAATTCTGACAGCCCAGAGGAACTTATCAATCCGAATCGGTTTATTTTCAGGCATCAGTGGGATTATCGAGGGGTTGGAGGATTTGTTTGTGATTTATCTTCGGGTGGAATTACTTTCCCGGCTTTATTGAATGAGGTCATTGTAAGTTCAAGACCCGCATAGGCGAATGATTTAATCATTTCAATAACAATGCCGGTTCTTTCTTCCATAAATATTTTCTCTTCAGGGCCCCAGTTTCCAAGAACATAATTTACCTGTGAACCTTTCCTGAAGCTGTTACCAATGCCGATCCTGATCCTGGCATAGTCGTTAGTGGAAAGTACATTGCTAATGTGTGCAAGACCGTTATGCCCACCGTCGCTTCCCTTGGGTCTCATCCTTATACCTCCCAGTGGAAGGGCGATATCATCAACAATTACCAGCATGTTTTCTATCGGGATGTTTTCCTTTTTAAGCCAGTAATGCACGGCGTTACCGCTAAGGTTCATAAATGTGGATGGTTTAAGCAGGATAAGATCGCGACCTTTGTATTTAACCTTGCAGAGTGCACCATATCTTCTGTCGGTAAATGAAGTTTTGGATGCCAGTGCCATTGCATCCAATACTGTAAAACCTATATTATGACGGGTATCTTTGTACTCATCACCAATGTTTCCAAGACCAACTATCAGATATTTCATCAATCCTGATTGTTGTTAATAAGACAGGCTCTACTCAGCAGCAGGAGTCTCAGGTGCTGCTGTCGTTGCTGCTGCTTCTGCGGCAGCTTCAGCTGCAACTTCTTCATCAGATTTTTGTGCAACACGTGAAGTTGCAATGGTAAGAACCATTAATTTTTTCGGATCGAGCAATTCAATTTTATCGAATGAAAGGTCTCCGACTTTGATTGAATCGTGAATTTTCAGATCAGTGATATCTATTTTGAGGAATTGGGGAAGATCACCCGGTAACCCTTTAACTTTCAGATTCCTTTTCTTAATACTCAGTTTACCTCCTGCAATAACTCCCACTGAATCGCCTGTTACTGTAACAGGAATAGCAATAACAACAGGTTTATCTTCAAATACTTCGATAAAATCAGCATGTATAATTCTGTCGCTGACAGGATGGAATTGAATATCTTTCAGAACAGCTCTGACTTCTTCACTATCAATTGTAAATTTTACAAGATGAGCTTCGTGAGTATAAACAAGGTTTTTAAAGCTTAATTCAGAAGCAATGAAATGGATGTTTCCTTCTTTCCTGTAAATAACACAAGGTACGTTACCTGCTTTCCTGATCTGTCTTGAGCTTTTTTTCCCCAGTTCTGTTCTGAACGAACCCTTAATCTCTATGGTTTTCATTTGTCTAAAAGTTATTGTGCTACTAAAAGTTATCCTTCCGGTAACTCCCCATTACACGTTTGACATTAATAAAATTTTTTGGCCTGCAAATATAGGATAAAGGTTTCAGAATACAAAATTTGTGCTTATGGACTGATTTGTATTAACGGCCTCGATGGTTTTGGCAAATATTTCAGCAATTGAGAGAATTTTTATTTTAGGTGAAGTGTTTGTAAAAGGGACTGAATCACTGACAACAAGCTCCTCAATGGCAGAATTATTAATTCTCTCAATAGCGTTTCCCGATAATATAGGATGAGTTGCAAAAGCCCTTATACTTGAAGCTCCCCTCTCTTTCATCATATCTGCTGCAAGTACAAGGGTCCCTGCAGTATCAACCATGTCGTCAATTATGACAACATTTCTTCCTTCCACCTCTCCGATTATAGACATTTCCTCGATCACATTCGGTTTTTTGCGAAGTTTGTAGCATAAAACCATCTCAGACTGAAGGTGTCTCGAATAGGCGTTTGCTCTTTTTGAACCTCCCATGTCAGGAGCGGAAACGGTAAGATTATTCAGTTTCAGTTTTTCAATATAGGGAGCGAATATGGCTGAACCAAAAAGATGATCAACCGGAACATTGAAAAAACCCTGGATCTGGTCGGCATGAAGATCCATGGTTATCACCCTGTCGACCCCGGCAGTACTGAGCAGGTCGGCTGATAGTTTTGATCCTATTGATACTCTAGGCCTGTCTTTCCTGTCCTGCCTGGCAAAACCATAATAAGGGATTACCGCTATGACTTTATATGCAGATGCTCTTTTGGCAGCATCAATCATAAGGAGAAGTTCGAAAAGATTATCTGCCGGCGGATTGGTCGATTGTACAATAAATACCATACTACCTCTAACTGACTCATCGAAACAGGGTTGAAATTCCCCATCGCTGAATTCTGTGACGGAACTTTTTCCAAGTTCAATGCCAAGCTTATCGGCAATCATCTGTGCCAGATGTTGTGATGCTCTGCAGGAAAAAAGTTTCATAGGTGCTTTTCCAAACATTTTCCTTATGATTTAGCTGTTAAGTAAACTGATAATTATGATTACAAAAATATAAATTCCAACCGATTTCAGGCACCATTTGAAAACTTGTTGATAGATTCTTCAATGTAGTCAAGGATATCATTTCTTCCTCTTCCGTCTACCGCTGATGAAATGAAGGATACAGGCAAAAATTCCCATTTATCGAGCATCACATCATCATATTGACCGATAGATTTCTTCAGTGCGGAAGATGAAAGCTTATCACTTTTCGTAAAGACCCTCGCAAAAGCGACCTGGCTCTGTCCAAGCAACTCCATAAATTCAATGTCGGAACGCTGAGGTTTGTGTCTTACATCTATCAGGACAAAAAGAGAAACGAGGGTTTCCCTTTCAAGTATATATTCTTCGCTTGCCTTTACCCATTTTTCCCTTTGTTTGACCGGCACCCTGGCAT
Organism: uncultured Bacteroidales bacterium; assembly: GCA_963815075.1. GTDB lineage: Bacteria > Bacteroidota > Bacteroidia > Bacteroidales > VadinHA17 > LD21. Next base: position 276,790 of record CAWFFK010000012.1, on the reverse strand, counting down.
AGCCATAACCCGGAAGATCAACAAGGTACCATTTGTCATTAATAAGAAAATGATTTATTGTTCTTGTCTTGCCCGGCTGAACAGAAGTTTTTGCCAGTCTGCTATGTCCTGTAAGCATATTGATAAGTGATGACTTTCCAACGTTTGATCTTCCGATAAATCCGAATTCAGGTTTTAAAGGAACCGGACAGTCTCTTAACCCTGGACTGCTTTTTATAAAACTGGCAGAATGAATTATCATCTTTACCCTTTACCTAAGATCATTATAGGGCAGATCGATCTTTTTATATTCCAGATAGTTGTTCCCGAAATTTGTCAGAATTTCAGCTATTACCCCAATATAGCCTTCTTGCGGTTTGGATGTCTTTTTGAGATTAATGTAACCAATTCCATTCACCGTATGTATCTTTTCACAATGAGCAGTATCAAATACCCCTTTTGAGAAATCGCCAATGTAGTATCTGACCTTTTTCGATTTATTCGATAACTCCAGGGTTATTTCATAAACCCCTTTTGACTTATAATCGTCCTTTGTTTTAATTACGATCTCAGGATATCCATCGATGAGTTTGCCGTTCCGGGTGTATTCTTCAAGGAACGGGGCCCTTAATCCCTTTATATACTTTAACCTGGCCTTTACCTCTCCGGTCCTGTAATATTGTATCTGAATGCCATCTATCGTATCGTGTTTATAAGGAGTGGTGCGGAAAACCTGTCCCTCTTCGTAATACCATTTTGATGAATCTTCCCTCAGATTGTTCTCGTACCAGAATGTCTGACGAACCTTACCGCTTGCATAAAATGTCTTCTTTAATCCTTCTTTCACCCCGTTTTTGAAGGTTACCTCGCTGACTATATACTGCCCGCTCATGTATTGCTTTATCCCTGTAAAACCTGTGTCAGGAACAGCTGATACCGTATCATTGGCAAACTGTTTTTCTTTTTTAGATGATGCTTTGCCCGTACAGCCATAACAGAACAAAAGAGAAATGATCACAGCCGCAAAAACTGAAGTTACTTTCATTAATTTTTTCATAACTATTTATTGTTTAACTTTTACCTTCCGCCTTCTGCCTTTTGTCTTAACTTAAACCCACCCCAATTAAAAAGCGTTGCGTCTGACTTTCAACTGGCACCCGGCACCCAGCACCCAGCACCCGGCACCCGGCACCACGAAATCTGTGCTCCCTTGCCCTAACTCCAGCTTTTCGTATCGATATATACTTCAAGTAGCCTGGCTTCGCCAACAGGTTCAAGCATAACCTCACTGATCATTGCCGGGATAAGACAGGTCTCACCTTTTGACATCATCTCATATGATTCGTCCCAGTGTATCCGGAATTCACCTTCTATACAAATATACACAACAAATGAGTCAATCAGGTAATATTCTTTATATAGCGGCTTATTAAAACGGATAATATTAGTATTGAAAAATTCACAACTGACAAGATTTTCAGACTGATTAAGTTCAGGCTCCTTTCTTATCTTGTTTGGTCCGGAGGCTGAAAAGTCTATTGCCTCGAGAGCAAGGTCTGTGTGCAACTCTCTCTTTTCCATGCCTGTGTTTTTCCTGTTCCAGTCGAATATCCGGTAAGTGATATCCGATGTCTGCTGTATTTCCGCGAGCACTGTGCCTGCACCAATGGCATGAATCCTTCCTGCAGGTGTAAAGAAGACATCTCCTGCTTCGGCATTCTCAACATTAAGAAGCTCAGCCAGTGTACCCCTTCTTAAGGCCTCTTCACACATCTCTTTTGTAACACCCTCTTTAAAGCCGGTATATATCTTTGCACTTTTTTCACTTTCAAGAATGTACCACATCTCGGTCTTTCCATAAGCATTGTGCCTCTCTCTGGCCATATCATTTCCCGGATGAACCTGTATGGAAAGATCCTCCCTGGCTTCAATCAGCTTGATTAGCAGGGGGAACTCGTTTCCGAATTTCTCATATACAGAGTCACCGCTAATATCACCCATGTAAACCTCTATCAGTTCTTCGATGTTATTTCCGGCAAGGAAGCCGTTGCTTATTACTGACTGGTTATCAGAGACAGCTGATATTTCCCAGCTCTCGCCTATCTTAGACGAACCGATTGTCTTTTTGTTGTATCTCGAAACGAGGGCATCGCCTCCCCACACTTTCTCTTTTAATACTGTTTCAAATTTAAAGGGATAGAGATCTGACATTCTTAATTACAAATCATTATTTTTGAAATTCAATAGTGCAAAAATATATAAATATGTTGACAGTTGGAATAGCAGGTGGTACAGGTTCAGGAAAAACTACGGTAGTAAAAAAGATAATGGCAGCATTTCCTAACAACGATATTGTGGTTATACCACAGGATTCCTATTACCGTGATAATAAGGATATTTCCCTGGAAGAAAGACAGAAAATAAATTTTGATCATCCCGATTCAGTTGAGTTTGAATTACTTATAGATCATCTCAAGCAACTTAAAAAGGGTAATTCAATAGAAATGCCCATTTATTCATATCTTACCTGTCTCAGAGCAAAGGAAACAATTACAATCAAACCCTCCCGTGTTGTGCTTGTTGAGGGAATACTGATACTTACAGATATAGGTTTAAGAAATTTGCTTGATATTAAAGTATTTGTCGATGCTGATGCCGATGATCGTCTGGGTCGCGTCATTCAGAGGGATATTATTGAACGGGGACGTTCTGTTCTGAAGGTTCTTGAAAGATATCACGATACGGTTAAACCTTCGCATCTTCAGTTTATTGAACCTTCGAAACGCTACGCAGATATAATTATACCGGGGGGCGGAGAGAACCAGGTCGGAATTGAGGTATTGATTTCAATTATTGAAAAACATCTTTAACAAAGTAAATCATAAGATCATGCTTGATAATGTAAAAATTGAGGATATCTTATTCCTCGATATAGAGACGGTACCCGAATCATCATCATATGAACTTCTGGATCCGTTGTTTCAGAGGCTCTGGGAAAAGAAATCGAAGCAATTCAGGTCGGCTGACCAGACAGCGGAGGATGTTTATGAAAGAGCCGGAATTTATTCCGAATTCGGGAAAATAATATGTATTTCCGCAGGTATGATAAGAGACAAAAATCCCTTCAGTTTCAGGCTGAAATCATTTTACGGAGATGATGAGAAAAAGCTTTTATCGGGGTTTTCCGAAATGCTGTCGAAATTCACCAGGACAAACCGTGAGGCTCTTTTATGTGCACATAACGGTAAGGAATTTGACTATCCGTATATTGCAAGAAGGATGATCATCAACAGTCTTCTCATACCTGAAATACTTGATAATGCAGGTAAAAAACCCTGGGAAATAAAGCTGCTGGATACCATGGATTTGTGGAAGTTCGGAGATTATAAGAACTATACTTCTCTCGACCTGCTGACCTCCATTCTGGGGATACCCACGCCAAAGGATGATATTGACGGGAGCATGGTTGCCGGGGTCTACTATAATGAAAAGGACCTGGAAAGAATTGTTAAGTACTGCGAAAAAGATGTGTTGGCAATTGGGCAGGTGCTGCTTCGATTCATGAACCTCCCTGGGATTCCTGATGAAAGGGTCGAATCGGTTACTTTTCAATGAAATGAGGACAGGGCTTCGCCCGGAATCCCTGCTCATTTCCCGAGTGTCAATAAAAGGGTCCGGTTGTCACAGTAATTTACGAAGATTTTTTATCACCTCTTCAGGTTTGTCGGAATGTAACCAGTGTCCGGCACCTTTCAATTCAACAAATTCAGCTGCCGGAAAGATCTTTCTGATGTCATCATAATCGGATACGGGAAGATAATCTGAATCCGATCCCTTTAGAAAAATGACTGGAAACCCGTATAATTGTTTTGAATAAAGCGACTGCCGGTCCGTTCCTTCCATAATTTTATCAAGGTTCTTTAGAAGCGAAGCTGCATTTATTTTCCATTCAAACCTGTTATCTGAATTTCTCTTTAGGTTTTTGAGAATAAATCCTCTGATTTTTTCCGATGTTATTTTTTCTTTCAGTAACGATTCTGCTTCCGCTCTGGTCGTAAGTCGGGAAAGATCGGTTGAGATCATTGCCCGCAGGATCTCAAGGTGTTGGTTATAAGCTGTTTCTGATGTTTTTTCATTGACAAACGGAGAGATATCGGCAACAAGCAGGCCATAAAGCATTTCAGGCCATTTCATGGCAAAGGATATTGCAGTTTTACCTCCCATACTATGTCCTGCCAGGAAGAATTTTTTAAGATTCAGATCAGTTACCATTTCATGAAGATCTTCTCTCATTGCAGCATAATCATGAATATTGTCATGAGGTGACTGACCATGATTTCTCTGGTCGGGCAGATAAACGGTATAAGTGTCACTCAGTTTTTTTGCAATTGATGCCCAGTTATCTGACGATCCAAAGAGACCGTGGAGTATAATAAGAGGAGGGCCCGATCCGTATTTCCTGTAGAACAGCTTCATAAAGACCGATCAGGCTAATTGACGCTTATACATCTGAATAGTGTTTTCAAGTCCCAGGTAAAGCGCATCTGAAATAAGCGCATGACCTATAGATACTTCTTCGAGCCATGGGATATTCTGGTGAAAGTACCTCAGATTGTCAAGATTCAGATCATGCCCCGCGTTTAATCCCAGCCCTGCATCGCGCGCAACTTCCGCAGCCTTAACGAACGGGGCTATAGCTTCAATGGCATACTCATTGAAGCTGCCGGCATATGGTTCCGTATAGAGTTCAACCCTGTCAGTGCCGGTGAGAGCTGCATTTTCAATGTTAACCGGATTAGTGTCAACAAAAAGAGATGTCCTGATACCTTCTTTCCGAAAGGTAGAGACTATATCGGTAAGTAAGGCTCTGTTTTTCAGTGTGTCCCAACCAGCATTTGATGTAATGGCGTCGTGAGCATCAGGTACCAGTGTTACCTGGTCGGGTTTAACAGAAAGAACGAGAGTGATAAACTTGGCGGAAGGATAACCTTCAATATTGAATTCGGTGGTAATAACAGGTTTAATTTCCAGTACATCACTGTACCTGATATGTCTTTCATCAGGTCGTGGATGCACAGTTATACCGTCAGCACCAAAAAGCTGGCAGTTAATTGCGGCGGTCAGTACATTTGGTATATTTCCTCCGCGCGCATTTCTCAGTGTTGCAATCTTATTAATATTTACGCTTAACTTTGTCATTATATAAATATAAAGAGTTAAAGGAACCTTAAATGTGGTGCAAAATTACAATAACTGACTTTTTTTTTACTATTTTAGTTGAAAATAAAAAAAACTCATGGTAGCTAAAGACTTAATATCACAAGTCATACCTTCACTGAAGACGTCCGATACGGGACAAACTGCATTGAACTGGATGGAGATATTCAGAGTATCACATTTGCCCATCGTTAATAATCAGGATTTTCTTGGCCTTATTTCCGATGCCGATATATATGACATGAATCAGCCAGATGAACCCGTTGGAAATCATTCACTTACATTATTTAAACCTTATGTTACCGCTGAACAGCATATTTTCGAAGTAATAGGACTTGCATCACGACTCAAGTTGTCGGTAGTGCCCGTTCTTGATAACAAAAATCATTTCAGGGGAGTAATAACGATAGCGGATCTTATCAGACATTTGGCCGGTATTTCTTCTCTCGATCAACCCGGTGGCATTATAGTGCTGGAGCTTACTGAACGTGATTATTCTCTCTCGCAGATAGCTCAGATCATTGAGGGAAACAATGCCAAGGTGCTGAGCATCTATATAACTTCTCCGAAGGATTCCGTTAAAATGGAGGTCACAATAAAAGTTAATACGAGCGATCTGGCATCGGTGATCAGAACTTTTGAACGATTCAACTATGAGGTTAAAACATGGGTGACAACTAATGATTCAATGGATAGTTTCTATTCTGAAAGATTTGATCATCTGATGAAATACCTTAATATCTGAAAAATATGCTGGGGAAAGTTGCAATATACAGCAAGGACAATAATTCAAAGACCAGGGAGGGTGTCAGCAGGCTGATAAATGAATTTTGCAGCAGGGGAATCAGAATCCAGATCCACCAGAAAAAGATAGATCCATCTGCCTTCCCCTGTGGAGAATTGATTGAACATGTCGGAGAAACAATTGCTAAATCTGGTACTCCTGATATTGTTTTAAGTGTTGGAGGGGACGGCACCTTTCTTGAAACAGTTCTCAAAGTGAAAGACCTTGGTATCCCTGTGGCAGGAGTCAATACAGGCCGTATGGGTTTCCTTGCAAATATCCCGGCTGAAGAGATTGGGCATTCGATCGATATGCTCTGCAACGGCGAATATGAAATTGTTGAAAGGTGTCTGCTGGAGATATTACGACCTGCCGGATTATTCGATGGGAACGGGTCATCGGCGTTGAACGAGATTACAATTCAAAAGGCTGATCCAAGTATGATTACGATAAATGTTTACGTCAATGACGCGTATCTTAATACTTATTGGGCCGATGGTCTTATTGTATCTACTGCGACGGGGTCAACCGCCTATAACCTCAGTGTGGGAGGGCCAATATTATCTCCTGAGGATGAGAGTATTATCATTTCACCGATCTCACCTCATAATCTTACCATCAGACCAATTATCATATCAGGGAACAGTAAGCTGAAGATGGTTGTGGAAGTCCGGAGCAAGGAATTTCTGGTAACAAGCGACTCCAGGTCAAAACGGGTCTTGTTCAGTGAGGAAATTCATATTGTAAGGGCTCCGGTCAAACTCAAAACTGTAATGTTGAGTGGAATGGATTTTTACGGCACTCTCAGAAATAAATTGATGTGGGGCGCTGACCGGAGGAATTGAATTAATTATTATATATTTGCCATAACCTTAAAATTAAAATACTTATGAAACGGTCTCTTTTGATCGTATTATTATTTACTCTTATTTTTACAACATCTGAGGCTCAGACGCAGTTGTGGAAGATGAAAAGATACGAAGCTATGGCCGGAATAGGACCTTCCTTTTTCTTTGGGGATATTGGGGGATATTCGAAAACACAAAATATTCTTGGTCTGAAAGATATAAGTTTATTACAAACAAGATTCAACCTTAATTTAAATCTGAAATACAGGGTAGTTAATAATTTTAATGTACGGTTAAGTCTGACCTATGGTTTACTACATGCAACAGACACCAGAGGCTCAAACGAAGGCAGGAGATTTGAAACTTCCATGTCAGTATTTGAACCTGCTCTTATTGCAGAATATTATTTTATCAAGAACAGGAATGAATCAAGCTACCTCTTTACAAAAGGTAAAGGGGCCGGGTTTCCGGGGCTTTTAAAATCGCTTGATTTTTACGCCTTTGCAGGATTCGGAGGATTAATTTATTCTGTAAAGGGAAATGATAAGCTAGTAAGTCATGGGATAGGGTCGGGGAATTTGACTTCTGTTATTCCGTTGGGACTGGGAACTACGCTTGTTTATTCTCCGGATATTAATTTTGGCGTCGAAATAGGTGGCCGGTATTCATTTTCTGATAACCTTGATGGTTATACATCGCAATATTCCAGCTCAAATGACGTTTATTATTTTTTGAATTTCACATTTACTTATAAGCTGAAGACTGGGCCCAAAGGGTTGCCATCATTCAGATAATATTGAGCTGGGTCAGCATTAATGAAAAGGATAATCTGGACTTTATTGTTTTTATACGTAACGCTCTCATTAAACGGGCAGCGAAATTCCGATTTCGGCGTATTTGCAGGTGTCTCATCTTATATTGGCGACATCAATCCGAACAGGTTATTGTACGATCCTCTTCCTGCAGGAGGCGTTTTCTACCGGTATAACCTTCATCCGAGACAGTCGCTGAGAGCCAGCTTTATTTATGGAGGATTAAGAGGAAACGACCTCGATTTCAATAATTCATTTCAACGGGCCAGGGCAGCTTCGTTTTCTGGTACCCTGGGAGAATTTGCTGTTCAGTTTGAATTTAATTTTTTTCCTTACAGCACAGAGGGAAAAAGATGGAGCTACACTCCCTATTTTGCTGCGGGAGGAGCTATTACATTTATAAATACAACGACCTATACCTACGTGCCTGTCATTCCTTTTTCATTTGGTTTTAAGGTTAATATATATAAAAATATAGGATTGGAGTTGGAATATGGTTTTCGTAAAACTTTTTATGATAACTTTGACGGCTTAAAAGATTTGGTTGCTCCATCCGACTATGCATGGTTACATAATAATGACTGGTATACGTTCACAGGAATATCTGTCACCTGGAAAATCTTCAGCAGGTCGGAGAAGTGTCCTGCTTACGGCGATGTTGATTCCCGGAGAAAACGCTAAGATATGCAGTTAAGGAAACAGATAAATACCAGTAAATTGCCTTCTCACGTGGCAATAATTATGGACGGAAATGGAAGATGGGCCAGACAGCGTGGCCTTGAGAGGGTATTTGGACATCAGCAGGGAGTAAATGCAGTTCGGGAAGTAGTTGAAGCTGCAGCCGAACTGGGAATAAATTATCTGACTCTTTACGCCTTTTCCACCGAAAACTGGGGACGTCCCGATGAAGAGGTATCTGCACTTATGGGAATTATGATCCAGTCGCTTAATAATGAGACTGATACATTACTTAAGAATAATATAAGTCTCAGGGCAATCGGCGATGTCGACAGGCTGGCGGCAGATGTAAGGGCTCGATTGTTTGAGACTTTAAACCTGACCTCGGGGAGCACAGGCATGAATCTTATTATTGCACTCAGTTATAGTTCGAGGTGGGAGATTATTCAGGCAGCTAAAAGGATAGCCCTGGATGTCAAAGAGGGGACCCTTAAGCCTGATTCCATTAATGAGGATGATTTTGAAAAATACCTTACCACATCAGGTGTACCTGACCCTGAGTTAATGATCAGGACCAGTGGTGAGTTAAGAATAAGTAATTTTCTTTTATGGCAGCTTGCGTATGCGGAATTATACTTTACCGACAAGCTTTGGCCCGATTTTGGTAAGGAGGATTTTTATAATGCTATAATTGACTTCCAAAAGAGAGAAAGGAGATTTGGAAAAACAAGTGAACAAAGTTTGGAAAAATAATTAAATAATGCTGATAGATAGAATTAAAAGGACTTTTATAGCACTATTTCTGACTCTGACGAGTCTGTCCCTTCAGGCACAGCAAAAACAGGATATTGTAAATTATTCAATGCCTGAAGAGTATATAATCGGAGGACTTTCTGTAACGGGAGTAAGGTTTCTTGACTCTAATGCGCTTATTGGAATTTCAGGATTGAGAATAGGACAGGAAATAACGATTCCCGGCGATGCTGTTACAACAGCAGTTCAGAAATTATGGCAACAGGGTTTGTTTTCGGATGTGAGAATTTCAATCGATAAAATTGTATCAGATTCTATTTATCTTGATATATATCTTCAGGAGCGGCCAAGGATATCATCAGTAAAATATAACGGGATGAAGACTTCTGAAACGCAGGACCTTTTGAAGAAAATCAACCTGCCGATTGGTTCCCAGATAACAGCATATCTTCTTAACACTTCCGAGAAAATTATTAAAGATCATTTTGTGGAAAAGGGCTTCCTCAATACGACTGTTGATTTTATTCAGAAAGAAGACCCGGATAGGCCTAATAATGTAATTCTTACAGTAAATGTCGATAAGAAGGAAAAAGTTAAGATAGGGGATATAAAATTTGTCGGAAACGAATATTTTCCAGAATCAAAGCTTCGCAGGCAGTTGAAAAAGACAAAGAAAAAGAATCTGAACTTTTTCAGGGCTTCAAAATTCATTCAGGAAAAATATGATGAGGACAAGGAAAAACTCTACACCTTCTATAATGATAACGGATTTAAGGATTTCACCATTCTGTCGGACTCTTTATATAATATCTCCGGGGATCGCGTAGGTCTGTTGATAAAGATTGATGAGGGCAAGCAGTACTTTCTCAGAAATGTTACCTGGGTAGGCAACAGTGTGTACAGAAAAGAAGACCTGCAGAAAGTTTTTAATGTTAAAAAAGGAGCCATTTATAACCAGTCTCTTATCGACGACAGACTTAATGGGTCTGCCGGAGCACAGGATGCCGTCAGTAATCTGTACCAGGACTTTGGATATCTTTTTTCTCGTCTTACCCCGGTTGAAGCAAAGGTCGATCACGATTCAGTAGATCTCGAAATTAGAATTTATGAAGGCGACCAGGCCTATCTGAATAATGTTATAATTGCGGGTAATACAAGGACTAACGAGCATGTCGCCCGTCGTGAACTCTATACCCTGCCTGGTGATCTTTTCAGCAAGGATAAAATAATAAGGTCTATCCGCCAGTTAGGTGTTCTGGGCCATTTTGACCCTGAAAAGATAAATCCCACTCCTCTGCCTGATATAACAAACGGAACGGTAGACCTGCTTTATAAACTTGAAGAGAAAGCGGACGACCAGTTTGAAATTTCCGGAGGCTGGGGGGCCGGAATGCTTGTAGGGACTATTGGTGTAAGGTTTAATAATGTTTCCATTCGTCACTTCCTTGACCTGAAACAGTGGAAGCCTTACCCGTCGGGCGACGGTCAGTCAATAAGCATAAGAGCGCAATCAAACGGCCGTATTTATCAATCTTATAACCTTTCATTTGTTGAACCCTGGCTCGGAGGTAAAAATCCAAACTCCTTTTCAGTCTCTTTATACAGGTCAGTGATGACAAATGGAAAGAAGAAAGGCGAGGACGGACGCCAGTCAATGCTTATTGACGGCGCCAGTGTCGGACTTGGAAAACGACTCTCCTGGCCCGACGACTATTTCTCGCTATATGGTGAGTTTAGCTATCAGAGGTACAACCTGAATAATTATACTGTTTACAGGTTCCTTTTTGAAAACGGTACATCAAACCTGATAAGTTTAACAGCGAAGCTTACAAGATTTTCAACAAGCCCCAACCTTATCTATCCCCGAAGCGGCTCATCTTTCACTCTGTCGGTGCAGGCAACACCTCCCTTCTCTTTAATAAGCGGGAAAAATATGACAAATGTCCCCGATGAAGTGAAATACAAGTATATTGAATTTCATAAATGGACATTTAAGGCTGATTACTATTACCCTGTCACAAAAAATGATAAGCTGGTGCTTAATGCCCGCTTTGCCTTCGGTTACCTTGGATACTATAATAAACAGATCGGACCATCTCCATTTGAGAACTATTATCTTGGAGGTGATGGTATGACAGGTTATAGTTTTTATGGAAGGGAAGTTATTGCACTAAGGGGCTATACAAACGGTTCACTTACACCGACCGACCCGGCTACCGGAGTATCTTCCGGAAATGTCTATTCCAAGATCACTCTTGAACTAAGATATCCTGTTACTCTTAACCCTTCAGCGACAATCTACGTTCTTTCATTTCTTGAATCAGGTAAGGCCTGGTATCAGTTAAATGAATACAATCCATTTAAAATGAACCGTTCGGCCGGTATTGGTGTAAGAGCTAATCTGCCAATGTTCGGATTGCTTGGCGTTGACTGGGGATATGGTTTCGACCCGGTTGCTGACCCGGCAACTTATCCAAATGCTAACCATTCACAATTTCATTTTGTTATAGGCCAACAATTTTAATCAGTCAATTATTAAATTTATGATTATGAAGAAAATAGGTGTATTTATAGGATTATTTTTTCTGACTTCGGTTATAGCCATGGCTCAGAAATATGCATTTGTTGATTCTGAATATATCAGGAAAAACATACCGGCTTTTAATGCTGCGCAGGAACAACTTGACAAGCTTTCTCAGCAGTGGGAAAAAGAAGTGTCTGATGGATATGCTGTTGTAGAGCAGATGTACAAATCATATCAGAACGATGCTGTTCTTTTGTCACAGGACATGAAAACCAAAAGGGAAGATGCTATCGTAGCCAAAGAAAAGGAAATGAAAGATCTTCAGAACAAATACTTCGGCGTGGACGGCGACCTTTTCAAAAAAAGAGAAGAGCTGGTTAAACCAATTCAGGATGAGATACTTAAAGCAATAAAAGAAATTGCGGTCGACGGCAGTTATGCTGTAATCTTTGATACTGCAACAGGAGGAAATATTTTATTTGCAAACCCTAAATATGACCTGAGCGACGAGGTACTTCAAAAATTAGGTTATAAGAATTAATTAATTACATTTGCAATTATTCTTTAATAAAATTACTGAGATGAAAAGATTTACAGGAATAGCGGCTTTAATAATTATCATTGCATTGTGCGGACAGAGTGCAATGGCTCAAACACAAAATTTTAAATTCGGCCATATTAACAGTGATGAACTCATTCAGGCTATGCCGGAATTTGACACGGCACAGGTCAAACTTGAGAAATTTCGGAAGGAGCTTGTTAATGCACTTGAATTGATGTCTGTTGAACTTAATAACAAGAACGATACATATCAGAAAGAGAGTAAGAATTATACTGACATTGTGAAGCAAACTAAGCAGCAGGAACTGACAGATATGAACAGAAGAATTCAGGAATTTCAGAACAATGCTCAGCAGCAATTACAGGACAAGCAGGTAGAACTTTTCCAGCCTGTTTATAATAAAGTTGATAAAGCAATTAAAGATGTGGGTAAAGAGAACGGATTCACATATATTTTTGATGTTGCAAAGGGTTCACTTCTCTATTTTGATGAAACAAAGAGCATTAATGTAATGGCCATGGCCAAGGCAAAACTTGGATTAAAATAGTTATCCTTCAATATAGCAGTGACCATTCTTCGACAGGATGGTCATTTTTATAATATACCTTTAAAGTGAAAGATCAACCAATCGGAATCTTCGATTCGGGTGTCGGAGGGCTCACTGTGGCACATGCTATCAAGCAGATACTGCCTGGAGAAAGCCTGGTCTATTTCGGAGACACTGCACACCTGCCCTACGGTGATAAATCTGCTGAATCGATCAGGTACTACTCGCACCGGATAACTGAATTCCTTCTTGAACATAAATCAAAAGTTGTCCTTGTTGCGTGCAACTCAGCATCTGCCTCGGCATTCGACTCGTTAAAAAAGGACTTTGGAGGAACAACGATCCTTATTGATGTGATTGATCCTGTAGTCGGTTATCTGGGTAAGAGAAATTTCAGCAAAATCGGGGTAATAGGAACTAAAAGAACAATCAGTTCAGGCACCTATGAAACCAAAATCAGAAACATATCTCCATCTGCGACGGTCGTTTCGCTGGCAACTCCGCTGCTTGTTCCAATGATTGAAGAGGGTTTTATTTTTGATGATATCAGTAATGCAATAATCCGTACATATCTCTCAAATGAATCACTCACCGGAATTGAGGCCCTGATTCTTGGATGCACACACTATCCAATAATTAAAAACCAGATAAGCAAGATATTTAATTTCAATGTTGAAGTTATAGATTCGGCAAGAATAGTTTCGATGATACTTAGAGATACACTTGAAAAGAACAATCTGTTAAATGATTCAGGTATTGTTAAGGACAAGTTTTTTATTTCGGATTACACACCCTATTTTGAGAAGATAGCCAGGATGTTTTTCGAAGGAGAAATTAACCTTACGAAGGCCGATATATGGAGCTAAACGGTTCATTTTTGCAAGTCTCGCATGAGAACCTGCATGTGTTTAGTTTTTAATATATCCCCTGGGTATGATTTTTACTCTGCTTTATTAAACAAAACAGCTGCCTTAATGTTATTTCAGAACATGATCAATATCATGGCATAAATCTTTATTTAAGTTGATTTATGATAGTTTAAAAAATTAATTTTGTGCCTCAAAAGCGGTTAGTGATAATAGTAATTTCAATTAACTGCAATAAATTAAAGGAATTATGGGTAAAAAATCACATGTTATTGAAAGAGAAGAGGTGGTTATCCGCTTTTCGGGTGACTCGGGTGATGGAATGCAGCTTACAGGTACGCTGTTTTCCGACACTGCGGCTCTTTTCGGTAATGACTTATTAACTTTTCCTGATTATCCGGCAGAGATTCGTGCCCCATCGGGTTCCGTGGGCGGTGTTTCAGGTTTCCAGGTCCATCTGGGCCATTCGGAAATAAACACTCCGGGAGATTTTTCTGATGTTCTTGTAGCCATGAATCCGGCCGCCATAAAAGCCAATGCAAAATGGGTAAGACCAGGTGGAACAATTATTTATGATAAGGACAACTTCACTGAAAAAAATATAGTTAAAGCAGGATATGAGACCGATCCTGTAAAAGAGGAGAAGCTCGAGGGCTACAATATTATTGCTGCACCAATATCCTCGATGGTAAAAGAGGCTCTGAAAGAGATGAATCTTGAACCAAAATCTATCCTGAGAACAAAAAACATGTTTGCTCTGGGGATGGTTTACTGGCTGTTTGATCGTGAGCTTAAATATACTGAAGACTATTTCGACAAGAAGTTCATTAAATCTCCTGGTGTTGCCGAGGCAAATAAGATCGCGCTGAGTGCCGGGTATTATTATGCTGAAACGATTGAAGCCCTCTCTCCCGTTTATAAGATTCTTCCGGCAAAGATCGCCAGGGGCACCTACAGGAATATCAACGGGAACACTGCTACAGCGTGGGGCTTTCTGGCTGCCGCTGAAAAAGCCGGGCTTAAAATCTTTATAGGTTCTTATCCTATTACGCCGGCAACAGGAATCCTGGAGGAACTTGCAGCCAGGAAAGACCTGGGTGTAAAAAGTTTCCAGGCCGAGGATGAAATCGCAGGTATTTGCACCTCTCTGGGTGCAAGTTTTGCAGGGTACCTCGCAATCACTTCCACGTCGGGACCCGGGCTGGCTTTAAAATCTGAAGCAATAGGGCTGGCAGTTATGACCGAACTTCCGATAGTTATTGTTGATGTTCAAAGGGGAGGACCATCAACCGGACTTCCTACCAAAACGGAGCAGTCAGATCTTATGCAGGTTCTTTACGGCCGAAATGGTGAGAGCCCTGTTGTAGTTATTGCTTCGGATACACCTCCCAACTGTTTTTATTATGCATTTGAAGCGGCAAGGATCGCTTTGGAACATATGACCCCCGTATTGCTTCTTACCGACAGTTACCTGGCTAACGGAACAGAACCCTGGCGAATCCCTGATATGAAGGACCTGCCGGAAATCAACCCTCGTTATGCTGATAAAAATGAGACTCCATTTCTGCCATATAAACGCGATGAAGAAAAACTCGCAAGAGATTGGGCTATCCCTGGTACTCCGGGACTTGAGCACAGAATAGGCGGGCTTGAAAAAACAGTCAGTGGAACAGTATCCTATATTCCTGAAAATCATGAGAAGATGGTCAAGCTCAGGGCTGAAAAAATAGAGAGGGTCGCAAACGAGATTCCCGACCTGGTACCCCAGGGACCAAAATCGGGGGATATACTAGTAGTAGGGTGGGGCGGATCGTATGGATACCTGATTACTGCAGTTCGTGAGCTGCAGGAAGAGGGGCATAAGGTTAGTCTTGCCAGTTTTAACTATATCAACCCCTTGCCTAAAAATGTTAAGGAGGTATTCAGCCAGTTCAAAAAAATTGTGGTCTGTGAATTGAATCTTGGACAATTTGCCAATTATTTGAGAATGAAACATCAGGAGTTCACCTACGACCAGATCAACAAGGTTCAGGGTCTCCCGTTCACTGTAAATGAAATTAAAGACAAATGCATAAAAATGCTGGAGGATTTATAAGATGAAAGAAGTAGCTTTTACAAAATATATTCCTAAAGATTTTAAAAGTGATCAGGAAGTAAGGTGGTGCCCGGGTTGTGGCGATCATGCAATTTTAAGTGCCGTGCAGAAAGCACTGACGGAATTGGAAATATCGAAGGAAAAATTCGCATTTATCTCCGGAATAGGTTGCTCTTCAAGATTTCCTTATTATATGGATACCTATGGGTTCCACAGCATTCATGGCCGTGCTTCTGCTATTGCTTCCGGTGTAAAAGTTGCCAATCCGGAATTATCTGTCTGGCAAATGACAGGCGACGGTGATGCACTTGCTATAGGAGGTAACCATTTTATTCATGTTATAAGAAGGAATATTGATATTAACATTATCTTATTTAATAACGAGATATATGGACTTACCAAAGGCCAGTATTCTCCCACTTCGGAAAAGGGACTGGTCACAAAAACCTCACCTTACGGTACTGTTGAGGAGCCATTTTCTGTCGGAGAACTCGTGATCGGGGCGAAGGGTAAATTTTTTGCCCGTACAATTGATACAAATGTTGCGCTTTCAACTCAGATATATATTGAAGCCGCAAAACATAAAGGTACATCGGTTATCGAAGCGCTTCAGAATTGTGTCATTTTCAATGACGGAATTCATGATACTATTGCCGGTAAAGAGGTAAGAGATGACAGGACGCTGATCCTCAGGCAGGGACAGCCGATGATCTTTGGAAAAGGGAATGATAAGGGCCTTATACTTGAAGGATTAAAGCTTAAAGTTGTAAAACTTGGGGTGAACGGAATAACTGAAAATGATTTGCTCGTTCATGACTCTCATGAAGAAAATCCCGGGATTCAATATATGCTTGCAAATATGAGATATCCGGAATACCCTGTGGCCCTTGGTGTTATAAGGGCTGTTCCCTGGCCGACTTATGAAAAGTCAGTTGAGGAACAAATTGAGTCAGTTCAGAAGACTTCTAAAATTAAGAACATGAATGATCTGTTAATGAGCGGATCTACATGGAAAGTAGAATAGTGTAGTTTGTACACTTATTGTAATTTCCCATTTCTTGCTATCTCGTCATCTATTTTATTAATTTTAAAATTTAATCTTAGAGATAAATTTTAGATGGGTGAAGAGAATAATAATGAGCATGATTACAACCAGCTTCTTCACGATCAGAGGGAAAGGCTGAAGGAACTTGCGTGTATTAACCGTACAACATTAATTCTTAAAGAGGGCAGGCCTGTTGAGGAGTCTCTTCAGCAGATTGTGCTGGTATTGCCTGCCGCATGGCAATATCCTGAGTATACTGTTGCACGTATACGGTTTATGGACAAGGATTTTGAGTCGGCAGAATTCGTCGAGACATCATGGAAAATGACTCAGGATTTTTATACCATAGATGGCGAAAACGGAACAATTGAAATATTCTATACAACACAATTCAATCAGGAGGATGAAGGTCCCTTCCTGAAAGAAGAGAGAGATCTGATCCGGAATATTGCCACCATCATAACCGGGTATATAAATAGTTATAAGGCGCGTGATATCATAAGGATGTCTCAGGTAATTCACGGTGACGAAGAAAATATCAAGGAAGTATCGAGCAGAAAGTTACTCCAGAGATTTCTCGACAGGCACAATGCCGAAAGGGACGTATTTCACGATCTTATGCCTTTTAAAGTTAAGGAAATTCTTCTTGTTGCAAACCTGTACGACGCCTATTCGATAGAAGGGGAAGGAAGATTTTCCGATCACATGCTGGGAGAATACTACCAGCTTAGCCTGACTTCAATACCCAGGGTTACAGGAGTTTCAGGCGAGGATGAGGCATTTGCAAGATTAAAAGCCCGGCATTACGATCTGATAATAATAATGATCGGGGTAGACAAGGAAAGCCCGATGTTTCTTTGTAAAAAAATCAAGGAAAAATATCCCTATATTCCAACATTCCTTCTTCTTAATAATCCACTTGATGTATCTTTTGTTAAGAAGCAGCAATTACTGGGCATACCGTTTGACAACTATTTTGTATGGACAGGTGAGTCGAAGGTATTTTTTGCAATGGTTAAGCTTCTCGAAGATAAAGTGAATGTGGATAATGATACGAAAAAGGGCCTCACTCGCGTGATTCTGATAGTGGAAGATTCGGCTTTATATTATTCCAGTTACCTGCCAATGCTTTATACGCTGGTAATGGAGCAGACTAAAAATCTTATTGAGGATGTTTCTACAGATGAATTGTATAAAGTTCTTAAGCTCAGAGCCCGTCCAAAGGTCCTTCTTGCTTCAACTTATGAAGAATCCATTTCAATTTATGAAAAATATAAGGATAGCCTTTTATGTGTTATTTCTGATATGAGGTTTCCTAAAAACGGAGTGCTTGACAAGACTGCCGGGTTCGAACTGATTCAGCATATCAAAAAGGACCTCCCTAACCTTCCTTCGGTACTTCAGTCATCTGATCCTGAAAGCGCCAGATATGCACATCTTCTCAAATCAAATTTCATTAATAAGAATTCCGAGAGCCTGCTTCAGGATTTGAAATCATTTATAAATTATTATCTTGGTTTTGGCCACTTTGTTTACAGGGATACCAAAGGCAGGCAGATAGCAGTCGCAAAATCAATGAAGGAGTTTGAAGCCTATCTTCAGACTATTCCGGAAGATTCCCTTGTTTATCACTCTATGAAAAACCATTTCTCACTCTGGCTGATGGCAAGAGGAGAAGTGAAGATTGCGAAAATGATCAACCCGATACGGGTGTCGGATTTTAACAGCCTTAAGGAGCTTCGTGAATTCCTTATCGACATTATCCGCAAGCGAAGAAGGGAGATGAACAAAGGCAAGGTCATTAATTTTGATGAGACAGCGGTCATTGATGAAACAAATGTAGTGAGCTTGTCAGGAGGATCACTCGGAGGGAAGGGACGTGGCCTGGCATTCGTAAGTACTCTAATATATAGCTTTGAACTTGGACGTTTATTGCCAGGGATTAACATCAAAACTCCTGTAACAGCCATAATAGGTACGGATGAATTCGATATGTTCATGGAGCGCAACCATTTATGGGACAAAGTAAAAGAGGAGAAGGATTACGATGTTCTTAAGAAATTATTCCTTGAGGGCAGCCTGAGCTATACACTTGAAAAAGAACTCCGAATTTTTATCAGAATGGTTGATAAACCGCTGGCCGTCAGGTCTTCAAGCTTATTTGAAGATTCAATGAGCCAGCCTTTTTCAGGTATATTCGGTACATATCTTCTCCCAAATAATAACCATGATCCTGATATAAGGTTCAAGCAGTTGTCAGAAGCCATTAAGCTGGTATTTGCTTCAATATATTCAAAAAATTCCCGTACCTATTTTGAGGCTATTAATTTTAAAATCGAACAAGAGAAAATGGCAATTGTAATTCAGTCGGTTGTCGGTAACAGGTTTGAGGATGCCTTTTATCCTCATATAAGTGGAACGGCCCAGTCATTCAATTTCTATCCTGTAGCGCATATGACTCCACAGGATGGATTTGCGGTCATAGCAGTTGGTCTCGGTCAATATGTCGTTGAAGGTGAACGTGCCTTCAGGTTTTCACCTGCCTATCCATCGCTGGATATAGTCTCGCTTAAAGATCTTTATAAAAACTCACAGGTACGTTTTTATGGCGTCGATATGGCAAAAAAAGAACTGAATCTGCTCGAAGGGGAGACCGCCGGCCTGGTAACGCTTGATATAAGTCACGCCGAGCGGCATGGTACACTTCAGCACTCAGCTTCAGTGTTAAATACCGATAATGATACCATAACAACCGGTCTTGATATCCCTGGTCCCAGGGTAGTAAATTTTGGGGATATCTTAAAATATGATTATATTCCACTGGCCTCAACTCTGAAGGTTGTTCTGGATGTCGTTAAAGAAGCTTTCGGAACACCTGTTGAGATTGAGTTTGCTGTTGACCTTACCAAAGATGAATTTGGGAATACCTCATTTTATCTTCTTCAGATAAAACCTCTTGTCGGAAGCGGTGCCGGTTATAATATTGAGCCGGACACTATTTGTACTGAAGACATGATACTTATTACTAAAAAAAGTATGGGAAATGGAGTGATAGAAGATATTACCGATCTTATATATGTGGAGCCCGCAAAATTCAATAACATGTTAACAAATGAAATGGCCGAGGAAATTGATGAAATGAACGAAAAGATGCTTAGCGAAAACCGCCGGTATGTTCTGATCGGACCTGGCAGGTGGGGAACGAAAGACAGATTTCTTGGTATTCCTGTTGCCTGGCCACAGATATCAAATGCTAAAGTTATAGTGGAAGTTAGCTTGCCAAATTTCCATCTCGATGCATCACTCGGTTCACATTTCTTTCATAATGTGACCTCTATGAATGTTGGTTATTTTTCAATTAACCGCGGAACTCATGAAGGCGTAATTAACTGGGAAAAACTTAAGAAACAAAAAATCATTGAGGAAGGCAGATTCTTCCGGCATATAAGGTTTGATAAGGCGCTTTTAATTCGCATGGACGGGAAAAAAGGAATGGCAGTAATTTCAACGAATAATTAATTACTCAATTTATAACTATGATTGAGGAAATACCTGATCTTCAGAAGTACGATTTTACTGATACATCTTTCGACCTGCTGATGCAGAAAAGAATACATCATGTTCTTGTAATATGCAGTAATTATGATAATTACATGCTTGAGGAAGATGGAAGGATAGATGAACAGATTTTTAATGAGTACGCTTCGCTGAACCTCCGTTACCCCCCTACTTTCGTTCAGACAGATAATGCTGAAGATGCCTACAGAATACTGGAGGAAGGCAACATCGATCTTGTAATTTCAATGCTTAGCATTAAGGGGACCGACGTCTTTGCACTCGCAAAAAAAATCAAGGCAAAATATGAAAGAATACCTATTGTTGTTCTGACTTATTTTTCGAGAGAAGTATCACTGCGTCTCGAAGGGGAAGATCTGAGTGCTATCGATTATGTGTTTTGCTGGTTAGGGGATGCATCGCTTATCCTGGCTATAATAAAGCTGATAGAGGATAAGATGAATGCAGACTATGACATAGAAAATATTGGTGTTCAGGCAATTATCCTTGTAGAAAATTCTATAAGATATATCTCTTCCTACCTGCCGAATATCTACAGGATTGTTCTTCTTCAGTCACTTGATTTTCAGAAAGAAGCACTTAATGAACACCAGAGGATGCTTAAAATGAGAGGACGGCCAAAGATTTTGCTGGCAAATAATTTCAATGATGCACTCGACCTCTACAGGAAGTATAAGTATAATGTGCTTGGTGTCATTTCGGATATCAGCTATAAGCGCGATAATATACCCGATGAAATGGCAGGGATTGAATTGTGCAAAGTAGTTATGGCAGATGATGATAAGGTTCCTTTTTTAATACAATCGTCAAGCCCTGTTCATAAGAAAGATGCAGAGGCTCTTGGGGCTGGTTTTATCAATAAGTATTCCAAATCGTTAGCGATTGAACTGAGGAACTTTATTATCCAGTATCTTGCCTTCGGACCTTTTATTTTCAAAAACCCGGATACTCTTGAACCAATTGCCATAGCTACCGATCTTCAGAGCCTTCAGCAGAAAATACTTACCGTACCTGATAATACACTCGAGTACCATGCTACACGAAATCATTTCTCCAAATGGTTGAATGCCAGGGCGCTGTTCCCAGTTGCCCAGATGTTCAAGTATATAAGGAAAGAGGACTTTAATACGATGGATGAGATGAGGCGGTTCCTTTACGTGGCCATCTCCAGCTTTCGTCTGGGAAAAGGAAGAGGTGTTATAGCGAAATTTGATAAGTCGAGTTTCGATGAATACCAGCCATTTTCGAGAATAGGAGAAGGTTCAATAGGGGGAAAAGCCAGGGGCCTTGCATTCATAAGCAGTGTAATAAAAACTAACAAACTATTTAATAAGTTTCCTGACGTTCTGATTACAATACCAAGAACTGTCGTTCTGAGCACTGATATTTTTGACGAGTTCATGGATCAGAATAACCTGTATTCAGTTGCTTTCTCTGACCTGACAGATGATGAAATACTCAACAGGTTTGTAAATGCAGAACTTCCCGGGCATGTACACCAGGATTTTTATGCATTTCTGGCTGTATCCAGAAGTTATCCGATAGCAGTACGCTCTTCAAGCAAGCTGGAAGATTCACATTATCAGCCATTTGCAGGGATATACTCAACTTATATGATTCCCCGGCTGCCAGATAATAAGCTTATGGTTAAAATGTTATCTGATGCAATAAAAGAGGTTTACGCTTCAGTATACTATAAGGGCAGCAAAGCATATATGACTGCAACGGCAAATGCCCTGGATGAGGAGAAAATGGGAATCATTCTGCAGGAAGTATGCGGGAACAGACACGGTGAGATCTATTATCCGACAATATCGGGTGTAGCTCGTTCCATAAATTACTATCCTATTGGTTCTGAGAAAGCCGGTGAAGGCATCGTTAACATCGCCTTCGGTCTTGGAAAACTCATCGTTGAGGGAGGATTATCCCTCAGGTTCTCTCCCAGGTATCCAAAAAAAATCCTCCAGCTTTCATCCCCGGAAGCGGCTCTGAGAGATACGCAGAAAGAATTTTTCGCACTCGACCTTAATATAGACAGCTTTATTCCTTCAACTGATGATGGCATCAATATACTTAAAATTGATATTAAAGATCTGAATAACGATACTGCGCTTAAATGGGTAGCTTCAACTTACGACAGGAACAATAATATACTGCGCGATGGAATAACATATTCCGGCAAGCGGGTTATCACATTTGCTAATATCCTGCAGCATAAGACATTCCCCCTGGCTGATATTCTAAGTACACTTCTTGAGATTGGCCAGCGCGAAATGAATAATCCTGTTGAAATTGAATTTGCAGCGAATCTTGAAACACCTGCCGGTGCACCTAAAATTTTCAGTTTTTTACAGATAAGACCAATTGTGCACACTGAGGAAACACAACATATTAACCTTGATCTCATCAGGAAAGAGGAAACAATTATTTTTTCTGAATCGGCTCTTGGAAATGGCTTTTTTAAAGGGATTCATGATCTTGTTTATGTTAAACCTGAATCTTTTAATGCAGCAAACAATAAAAAAGTTGCAATAGAAATTGAAAAGATAAATGCAGGGTTTGTTAAAAATGGACTGGGATATGTACTGATAGGCCCTGGAAGATGGGGGTCAACAGATCCCTGGCTTGGAATCCCCGTGAGATGGCCCCAGATTTCTGGTGCCAGGGTAATTATTGAATCGGGCCTGAAGAACTACAGGATAGACCCCAGTCAGGGTACCCATTTCTTTCAGAACCTGACATCATTCCGTGTCGGATATTTTACAATAAACCCTTACATAAAGGAGGGATATTATAATGTTGAGTATCTTAACAGGCAGAACGTTGTAAGTGAAGATGATTTTATCAGGCATGTCAGGTTTGACGAGCCACTTGAAATAATGATCGATGGGCGGACACACAAAGGAGTAATTATGAAGCCTTGACCTGAGTTCAGAATGTTGCTCCCTGAGTGACTACATCTTTATTTACCTTTATGATCAGGCCCTGCAAAACACAGCCGGGCCCAACTTCAGTAAAGGAGACTGCCCCTGCGGATATCATATTAATGATAGTCTGTGTCCATAGTACAGGAGATGTAAGCTGAGAAACAAGGTTTGATTTGATAATGTCCGGGTCAGTTGATGGAATAGCATTAACGTTCTGATATACAGGGCATATTGGAATATTGAAATGAGTCTCTTTAATTGCCTCTTCCAATTCCAGCCGTGCCGGTTCCATAAGGGGAGAATGAAACGCTCCACCTACCGCAAGTTTAAGTGTCCTTTTAGCTCCTTTTTCCCTGAGCAGCTCAATTGCCTTGTCAATACCTTCATCAGATCCGGAAATCACTATCTGACCCGGACTGTTATAGTTTGCAGGGACAACTGTCTCTTTGATGGAGGAGCAAACCTCTTCTACTATCCTGTCATCGAGTCCTAGAATCGCTGCCATTGTTGAAGATGTTTTCTCACAGGCTTTCTGCATGGCCACCGCTCTTTTTGATACCAGCATAAGTCCGTCTTCAAAAGAGAGCGTCTTATTGGCAACAAGGGCAGAAAATTCACCAAGTGAATGCCCTGCAACCATATCAGGCCTGAATGAATTTCCCATAACAGCAGCCAGTATTGTTGAATGAAGAAAGATAGCAGGTTGGGTTACCCTTGTCTGTTTCAGGTCCTCTTCGGTACCTTCAAACATGAGATCTGTGATTGTAAATCCCAGTAATGCATTGGCCTTCCCGAATAATTCATTTGCGAGGTTTGACTTGTCAAAGAGATCTCTGCCCATTCCTGGAAACTGAGCTCCCTGTCCTGGGAATACATATGCTTTCATAATCATTTTTTTAATATGAAATCGCTTAAATCAGCGTGGCAAAAATAGAAAATTTTTTCTAGTGCAGCCTCGATCCGATCAGATGAATAAATTCTTCACGGGTGTTAAGTTCTTTGAGAAAGATGCCTGTAAAAGCTGAGGTAGTTGTAACTGAGTTCTGTTTCTGAATGCCCCTGATTTGCATACACATATGCTGGGCTTCGATGACAACCGCTACTCCCATTGGATTAAGACATTCCTGTATGCAGTTCCGGATCTGCATTGTCAGTCTTTCCTGTACCTGCAACCTTCTGCTGAAGCCCTCTACCACACGTGCTATTTTACTGAGCCCTGTTATATAACCATTCGGGATATAGGCAACATGCGCTCTGCCAAAGAAAGGAAGCATGTGGTGTTCACACATTGAGTAGAGATCAATATCTTTGACCAGAACCATTTGCTTATAGTCTTCCTTGAATTTTGCCGAATTTATAAGTTCACAAGGATTACTGGAATACCCATTGGTCATGAAAGTGATAGCTTTTGCAACTCTTTCAGGCGTTTTTACAAGGCCCTCACGATCAGGATCTTCACCAATAAGTTCCAGTACCCTGTAATAAATTGTTGAAAGCTCCTCAATTTTAGCGGTGTCCCATGTTTCATGCCTTGTGTAACCATGATTTTCTGTTTCATTTCTATCCTTCACATCTTCAGTTCTTTTAGCCATAATATTCTATTGTGTTATTTTCTGTTTCTTCAATTTTGATTGAATGGAGGTATACTCCTTCCTTTTCGATTGCCGGCTTCAGCTCATTCCATATTGCGACAGTCAGATTTTCAGTTGTGGCAATCTTGCCCGTCATGAAATCAACCTCGAGATTTATGTTTTTGTGATCGAGTTTAGCAATTACTTTTTCCAGTATTATATGTTTAAGGGTGTCAATGTTCATCACGAAACCATTCCCATCAGCAAGTTCCCCTTTAACAGTCACCCACAAAATATAGTTATGTCCATGCCAGTTTGGGTTTGAGCATTTCCCGAATACTTTACTGTTCATTTCATCGGTCCAGTCTTCTCTGAACATCCTGTGAGCAGCACTGAATCTCTCTCTGCGGGTAAGATATATCATGCAGGTTTGTATTTTCAA
The DNA here is from genome assembly GCA_963815075.1 of uncultured Bacteroidales bacterium. Taxonomy (GTDB): domain Bacteria; phylum Bacteroidota; class Bacteroidia; order Bacteroidales; family VadinHA17; genus LD21. The sequence goes on along the minus strand of CAWFFK010000012.1, from coordinate 251,564 downwards.
TACAATATTAACCAATAATTTTGATCTTTTAAATTCATAAAAGCAATATCTTTAACGGCTTAATTGACTTTAATGCGGTATATCGGGGTATGTCATTAAAAATATTATACATTACAGCTACCGAAATGGAAGCTGATGTTCTGAAGAATCTGAAGGGCATCACATTACTTCCCGGAGAGATACTCTTCAGGAACTTTGAGATAAGCGTGCTTGTTGCAGGAGTAGGTTCAATGTCTACTGCATGGGCTTTCAAGCAATGGCTTTCAGTGAATGAAAAACCCGATCTTGCCATTAACGCCGGCATTGCCGGAAGTTACAATGAGGATCTTCGCCCTGGGGATGTTGTAATGCCTGTAACTGATTGTTTTGCAGATGCGGGAATTGAAGATGGTGATAAATTTCTGACACTGCCTGAGGCAGGTCTTACGGGTAAAGACGAGTTTCCTTTCAGGGATGGGTTATTATTTTCTGATACGGGATATAGTGGATTGATGAAGGACATATTGAAACCTGTCAGGGCAATAACTGTAAACACTGCTACCGGCTCTGAATCTACCAGAGATAAATTATTCAGGAAATTTAATCCTGATATTGAGACGATGGAAGGTGCAACTTTTTTTTATATTTGCATCAGGGAAGAAATTCCCTTTCTGGCTCTCAGGGCAATCTCAAACAGAGTTGAACCCAGGAACAGGAGTAAATGGAATATAGCGCTTGCACTTGATAACCTTTCAGTAAAGCTTAATGAAGTTTTAGTAACGCTGGGATAAAGATATGAAGTTAACATTGGGTTTCTCGCCCTGCCCGAACGATACATTTATATTCGATGCAATGGTTCATGGCAGGATTGATACTGAAGGGCTGGAATTTGATTATTTTCTTGCCGATGTTGAACAGCTTAACAGGAAAGCTCTTGATTCGAAAGTTGATATAACTAAGATCAGCTATCATGCATATGCATATGTTGCAGCAAATTATCTTATCCTTGATGCAGGAAGTGCTCTTGGTCACCATAATGGTCCTCTCCTTATAAGCAAGCGTAAAATCGCGCCTTCATCGGTAGCAGGAGCCAGGATAGCTATTCCCGGAAAGCTGACCACCGCAAATCTTTTGTTCAGTATAGCCTGGCCTGATGCGGCATCCAAAACCGAGTATCTCTTTTCAGATATTGAAGAAGCATTACTTAATGATGAGGCAGATGCAGGTCTGATAATTCATGAAACCAGATTCACCTATTATAAAAAAGGCCTCCATAAAATTGCTGATATGGGTGAGTATTGGGAACATCTTACGGGCCTGCCAATTCCTCTTGGAGCAATTGTTATTAACAGAAATATTCCTGAAGATATAGCCCTGAAAGTAAATCGTATAGTGCGGCGAAGCCTCGAATATGCCTATAAAGATTCATTTGCCTCGTATGATTTTGTTTCCGGTAATGCAAAGGAAATGGACAGTACAGTAATGAACAACCATATCAAGCTTTATGTTAATGAATATACACTCGAATTAGGTAAAAAAGGGAAAGAAGCTATAAACGGACTTTTTAGAATTGCCCGTGAAAAAGGAGTGATACCTGCCCTGCCGCGAAGGATATTTCTTACCTGACTATTATTCATTCCGGGATAAAAATGCTAACTTTGAAATGATACTAATTTTCCTTGTTTTAATATTTTTAGTATAAACTCAAAATATCTGTATTATGGCATTTGAATTACCAAAACTTCCGTACAAGCTGAATGCACTTGTTCCTTATATAAGTGAAGAGACGCTTGAATATCATTACGGCAAACATCATCAGGCTTATGTTAATAACCTGAATGGACTTGTTCCGGGTACTGAGTTTGAAAAGGCCGATCTTGTTAGCATTATAAAGAAGGCAGAGGGTGGACTTTTCAATAATGCTGCACAGGTGTGGAATCATACCTTTTATTTTGAATCATTTTCCCGTGAAGGAAGAAAAGCACCTGCAGGTATTCTTGCTGAAGCAATAAAAGGCTCATTCGGTTCTTTTGATGCTTTTAAGGAACAATTCAATAAAGCAGCAGCCACTCTTTTTGGCTCAGGATGGGCTTGGCTGGTTAAGAAAGACGACGGAACTTTGCAGATTGTACAGGAATCTAATGCAGGCAACCCTTTGCGTAAGGGCCTTAAACCGATCATAACATGCGATGTTTGGGAACATGCATACTATATCGATTACAGGAACAAACGTCCTGACTATATTAAGTCTTTCTGGGAGATTATCGATTGGGACATCATAGATAAGCGTTTCTAGAAATAGTTCTCCTCTGATTCGGATCTTTCCCGTACAGATATAGGCAAATCCGGGAACAGAATGCTTATGAGTTACCCTGACCGATAATTCATGAGCATCACTTTGTGTTTTACAAAGCCGGGTATCATCATGAACTATTGCGATTACAGGTTGTTTACAAAACAGGTATGGGTAGAACATCAGTTTGATCAATTTTTATTAAATTGCCATTGTTTGATGAACTAGTAAAACCTGTAATCAATGAAGAGATTCCAGTTAATAGTTGCCTGCTTTTTGCTGATTGTCAATACAAATTCAGCCCAGGAAAGCAAGGTGACAGATCGTATAATTGAACTGGGCAGGACAGATAACCGCACCATGCATTACCTGGATGTTATCACTGACCGTTTCGGTGGTCGCATTACCGGCTCTGATGCTTATACTAATGCTGCTTTATGGTGTGCCTCCGAGTTTCGTAAGTGGGGTATGGAAGTGATAATGGATGAGGCTGGAACACTTCCGGTTGGTTTTGATCGTGGTCCCTGGTTTGGAAGAATGTTGTCTGACAACGGGATGATTCTTCATTTTGCAACTCCTTCGTATACATCCGGTACAAAAGGAGTAGAAAGGGGACCGGTGCTCATAGAACCAAAAACGAGGGATGAATTTGACAGGATGAAAGGTGCCTTGAAGGGTGCCTGGATTCTAATATCTGGAAAAAACACGGGATGGCCGGTTGATTTTTCAACCAGGGCCGACTCATTGCGTGCGAAGATCATTGTTCAAAATGATTCCATTTCAAAAATCAACCGGGATATAATGAGGGAAAATCGTGAAAATAGAGATGGCCCTCAGAAAGAATTACTGGCTTTAAAGGATGAACCGGCATTGTTTTATCGTGAAATGTGCGAGGCTGGCATACTTGGTGTAATACAATCTACCGAGTTGCCAATACGGGCTCTTTACGATCGGAAGAACCTTGATAAAATGACTTTTGAGACTTTGCCAACTGTGTGTGATATTAAACTGGATGAACATCAGTATGCCATTATTGAACAGATGGCTAAAGAGCGCCAGTATTTCCTTCTGGAGTTTGATATACGTAATCATTTCAAGCCGGGACCTGTTCCTTATCATAATGTAATAGGAGTAATCAGGGGGACTAAATATCCCAACGAATACGTAATGATGGGTGGTCATCTTGATTCATTCGATGTAGCTACCGGAGGGGTTGACGATGGTTCAGGAGTATCCCCGACAATGGAAGCTGCTAGACTGATCCTGGCAGCTGGCGGCAAACCTAAGCGAACCATACTGGTTTGTCTGTGGTCGGGGGAAGAGTTTGGCCTTTATGGTTCTAAGCACTGGGTTGAAGCAAACAAAGAAAAATTGCCTGAGATATCGAATTATTTTAACCGGGATGGAGGACCGACAGTCGCCTCAGGACTTACTGTGCCTGAAGCTATGTACAGTGATTTTGAAAAGATTTGCAGGCCGCTTAATAGTATAAATCCTGAATTTCCGTTTACTCTCAGAAAGCGTACACAGCCACCTCGTCCAAGACCCACAACTGCCGGGGGATCTGATCATGCATACTTCGCCATGAATGGTGTTCCTACCTTGAGTTTTGATATACCCGACTCAAAGGGATATAATTTCAACTATGGTGAAATATGGCATACGGAAAGAGATACTTATACAAAGAGCATCCCTGAATATGAGGAACATACATCTGTTGTTACGGCTGTGGTCGTTTATGGTCTGGCAAACCTTGACCACCTTTTATCTAGGGATGGTCTGTATTCTGAGCCTGAACAGAAGAAGATAAATAAATAATAACCCTATAAATACCGGAGAGATGAATCTAAAAGACATGGTAGCTAAAACACGTTCATATCGACGCTTTGACGAATCGCATCGAATTGATTATAAAACCCTGGAATCATTTATTGAACTCGCAAGGTTATCATCTACCGGGGCAAACAGGCAACCCCTTAAATTCATTATTTGTAATAAGCCTGAAGAATGTGATAAAATCTTTCCCTACCTGGTTTGGGCTGCCTATTTACCTGAATGGCCGGGTCCGGTGAAAGGGGAGAGACCAAGCGGATACATTTTCATCCTTGGTGACAAGTCAATCACAGAAAATTTTGGTGTCGATCACGGAATAGCTGGACAGACCATAATGCTTGGAGCTACTGAAGCCGGATTGGGCGGATGCATGATAGCATCTATAAAAAGAGAGGAACTGCGTGACGAAATTGAATTACCGGACAGGTATGAAATACTACTTATTCTTGCATTGGGCAAACCGATCGAGAATGTTATTATTGATGAAATAGATGGTGATGATGTAAAATACTGGAGAGACAGTTCAAATAATCACCATGTACCTAAAAGGAGTTTAAAGGAACTTATAATTAAACTAAAAATATGAATTTGACCAGACAGATATTTCTGTTCATTATTCTGTTTTTTGTGTTTGCACATTCTGGTTTCAGTCAGGAAAAACAGGATTCGAGCTTCAGAATTCTTTTTCATGGAATTGTGATAGATGCAGGCAGTTTAACACCGGTTGGCAATTCGCAGATAAGCATAAACAGGATTTTTTCATCCGTCAGCAACCAGAATGGGGACTTTTCATTTTTTGTGAACAGGAATGACACTATTGTATTCAAAAGCCTTGGTTATAAGCCAGTGGTAATGCTTATAAGTGATACTCTCAGGCAACACGATTTTATAGCAGGCATCTATATGAGCAGCGATACCCTGGCAATACCTGAGGTGGTAATATTGCCAAGATATTCAAATATTAAATCTGAAATTCTTAATTCAAAGAGTAAGGTTCCGTCAACAATGGAAAATGCGAAGTATAACGTCGCTATGTCAGCTTATCAGGCTAAAACGACTCAGGGTAATCTTAGCGACCCTGCTTCGAACTATTCATATATCCATCAGAAACGGAGAATTGATGCTTATGAAAAGGGAGGCATTCCTTCGGACCGGATAGTCGGATTAAATCCTTTCCTGTTGATTCCGGGAGTTTACCTTCTTTTTCACGGCTTACCTGAAAAAGCACCTCCGTTTCGGTCTGACCTCGATCAGTCTGAATTAGACAGGATAAATGAAAGGTATCTGGAGCTCTTGAATAATAAGAGGAAGTAGCGAATAAACTCCATGTAACTTAGTGGTAAGATAGAATGTGTGCTTTTATCTGAACTCCGAACCTTCAGGTACTCTTGCTATAATACTTTCGAACCCTTAAGCATCGCTGCACCATCAGCCTTTATAGAACATCGCCTTTATGATGTGGCTGGCCATCTTTGGATTTTCTTTAAGACGGCGTGTGGAATAACCAAACCATTGTTTCCCGAACGGAACATAAACCCTCATATTATGACCTTCATTTACAATTGATTCCCTGAGATTTGGGGTGACTCCGTACAGCATCTGAAATTCATACATGTCTTTCGGGACGTTATATTTTTCAATAAGTTTATATGCACCTTCGATGAGTGGTTTGTCGTGAGTGGCTATTCCTACATGGATCTTGTTCTTCAGAATGAATTCAAGGTCCTCGAGGTAATGTTGATCTATCTCATCATATTTTTTGTAGGCGATAGCTGCAGGTTCAACATAAATTCCTTTACAAAGCCTGTAGCTGAGAGGAATTTCCGGATTATTCAGGTCCATCATTGCTTCAAGATCGCTGAGAGTTCTTTTTAGGTATGCCTGCAGTACCAGGCCTGCATTGGCCGGGAATTCAGATTTAAGCTTACGGAACAATTCAATTTCATCATCGGTGCAGGGAGAATCTTCCATGTCTATTCTTACAAATCCATTGTATGATGCGGCTTTAGCAACTATCTCCCTGATATGGCTGTAACATACATTCTTATCTATAAGAAGTCCGAAACTTGTTGGTTTGAGGGAGAAATTTCCATCAATCTGGTTTTTGTATGTGATGTCAATCAGATCAAGATATTCATTCTTATTTTGTTCCGCTTCATCAAGGGTTTTGATGAATTCCCCCAATACATCGAGTGTCACCTTTATTTTCTTGGTATTGAGCTCTCTTGACACTCTCATTGCATCTTCGACGGTTTCCCCGGATATATACGATTTGGAAAATATCCAGATAAATTTTTTTGGAAAAAATGGCAATATAGCCGCTATTAACTTGTTGAACATATAGTTTATTTTCTTCTGATAAATATAAATTCTATTTTTCCTGATAAAAAATGTAAATTAAATATAACACAATTTTTTTTTTAATGACCTTTGTCATTCATTAAGCGTATAAAGAGCATGAATTTGTTTATTTTAAAGAAAATTTTCAGACTATGCAACCATTTTTCCCCATGCTAAGTCTTAAAAATGTCCTCGGTTTATGATGAGAGACAGGCAAATAATAGATGGGTGCGCAAGACATGAGAGGAGAGCGCAACAAGAACTGTACGACCGGTATTCACGTTTTTTGTTAGGCGTTTGTCTCAGGTATGCCATCGATAAAGCTGAGGCTGAAGATATTTTGCAGGAGAGTTTTTTAAAAATATTTTTTAATATAAAAGATTTTTCAGGAACAGGTTCTTTCATAGGATGGTTAAGAAAGGTTGCAGTAAATACCGCCATAACGCATTATCATAAAAACCTCAAATTCAGGTATCATGTTGATATTGAGGAATATGTATCGGTAGAAACAGGGGTGACCAGTTTTGAAGAGGATTTTTTTACTTCCGAGGAACTTTATAAAGTGCTCAACGAGCTCCCTGCTGGTTATAGAATGGTATTTAATCTCTATGCTGTTGAAGGTTACAAGCATAAAGAAATAGCCGAGATACTGGGAATTGATACAAACACATCAAAGTCGCAGTACAGCAGAGCAAAGGCTGTAATACGAAGTAAGCTGGAAAAGCTCGGGAAACTAAAAAGTAACTATTCCGAAAACGGATAAAATTATAAAGTAAAGTAACAACAATAAATTGAAGGCGAGTAAAAAAGATATGGGTGTCAGGGAGTTATTCAGACGAAAGCTTGAAAATGCTGAGATCATTCCCGATTTATCGGTTAAGACAGATCTGATGCATCATCTGGCACGTCGTGAGTTCCTTCGGTTTATTCCTTCACGGTTCAATATATATTATCTTGGAGGTTTAGTTGCGGTGGGGATTACAACAGGATTATTGCTCTTTTCCGGAATGGGAAATCCAAACAGGAAAACGCCGGAGAAGCTTGACATTAAGAAGGATACTTCAGCGGTCACCGGATTTATAAATATTCCTGTTTCGTCTCCTCTCAGGATTAATACTGAAAAGACAGCCGGCGCCATCACAATGGTATCTCCCATAAGCAGGGTACAAAAACAAAAATCGGAAGCCATGGGAGAGACTGTCAGTAAAACCAGGAAACGGGACACTGGCAATATTATTCCGGCCGGGATAACAGATACCTTCACAAAAAGGGATTTGTTCTCAAGAACATATCCGGATGCGAAAAAACTTAAGAGTGGATATATAAGTGAAGGGGTCCTGTTTGAGACCTCGGCTCTTAAGGGCTGTTCCCCATTGAAATTGCATTTTACCAATAATGTAGATTCTTTTGATTCCTGCAGGTGGACTTTTGGTGATGGAGGATATTCAAATCAAAAGGATCCTGACTGGATTTTTGACGTTGAAGGGGATTATAAAGTTGTTCTTCAGGTGTTTAGCCATAATGGATTCCAGGTAGCATCATCTATGGTGATAACAGTCTATCCCAGGCCAAAGGCCCGGTTTGAAATTTCTCCGGGAAAACCTGTCCTTCCTGATGACGAGATAACTTTTCTTAATTACTCATCCAACGCAGTTCGATACAGTTGGGATTTTGGAGATGGTAATTCTTCAGACCTTTTTGAACCAAAACACCGGTATGCAAAATTCAATAATTATGATGTTAAACTGGTTGCCTATTCTGAATCAGGATGTTCAGATTCTCTTGTGGTTATGAATGCATTCTCTGATTCACAATATTATATAAAATTTCCCAATGCATTTATTCCTAATCCGGGAGGTTCAACAGGTGGGTTTTATTCTTCCAAAAGTGATGAAGTCGCACAGGTATTTCATCCCGTTTTTTCAGGAGTGGCAGATTACCAGCTGAAAATCTTTAGCAAATTAGGCGTTCTTATTTTTGAGAGCAACGATGTCAATATCGGATGGGACGGCTATTTTAAAGCCCAGTTATGCAATCCCGGTGTTTATATCTGGAAAATCCGGGGTTCTTACCTGAATGGGGAACCTTTTGTTAACATGGGAGATGTCACTCTTATTAAGAATTGATACCGGCTGAGATAAATAATTATTCAGCTCCTTACCTTTATCGTTCATCACCAATTTTTGTCCGTTCATCAAAATCTTGCTTTTATTTGGCAGTTTCTTGATGCTGAACAGGCTGTTTAGTGATAAATTTCACAAAATCATAATGAATTTTAATTTCATTTCACTATTTTCGTCAGAGTTAACCTAACCGGATCGATCTTGGTGAAGCGGAATATATATTTAATAATACTATCATTCCTAATTTTTACAGATAGTTTTGGTCAGGATCCTACATTCTCCCAGTTTTATGCTAATCCTTTGTATTTATCGCCATCTTTTGCAGGGGCGACTCCCGAGTACAGGTTTTCTATGGTTTACAGGAATCAATGGCCGGCTGTTCCCGGGGTCTTTAACACATACAGTATATCATTCGATAAGGCTTTGCCTAATTTCAATTCCGGAATAGGCGTACTGGCTACCTATGATGTTGCAGGATCAGGAAACCTCAGTACAACAAATATCGGATTGCTTTATTCTTACGATTTTAATATCAACGAGCAGTGGCATATCAGGCCGGGGGTTAACTTTAAGTTTTATTACCTTGGATTGGATTTTTATAAGCTTATCTTTAACAGCCAGATAACCGGAAGCGGAACGTCACCATCGCTTAATCCTCCTCCGTTTGACAATGTGGCGGATGTGGATTTTGCAACGTCTGCTCTAGCATACAACGACAGGGCATGGGCAGGTTTTACCCTTGATCACCTGCTTACACCCAAAACATCTTTTTATGGAAATGATGCAACTGTACCTGTTAAGCTTAATATGTATGGAGGCATCCAGATACTGAAAAAAACACGTTTAAGGCAAAAGATGCAGGAAGTTCTTTCAGTTGCAATGAATTTTCAGAAACAGGGCAAATTCTATCAGTCTGATCTTGGCGTGTATTATTATAAAGCTCCACTGATATTCGGAATATGGTACAGGGGGATACCCTTAGTGACATCTCAGGCTGGGGATGCAATTATTGGCCTTGTCGGGATAAAGACCGATCAGCTGCGTATTGGCTACAGTTATGACTTCACAATATCGAACCTGATTGGTTCAACCGGAGGAGCACATGAGATATCCATCGTATACGAATTCAATAACCTTTCAATTGGACAGATGAGGAAGAGGTACAGGGCCATTCCTTGCCCCGAATTCTGACCTCCGTTTAGCATATCTGTTTTTTCTCCAATATCTTCATTATAATGCAGAACGAGCTTAAAATTATGTATCTTGGTTAGTCTCATTTATTAATTTGTTTATATTTGCGCCTGACTAATGTTTAACAAATATAAAATTCACGATGAAGAAACTATCTATAGTACTGTTTTCTGTTATGTTTTTAGCAATTATCGGTCTTTACTTCCTCCATTTCAAAGGGAATAAGAAAGAGGGCGCGCCGGTATCCGTAAATTCGACCCCAACACAGGGAATTGCCTATGTAAATATCGACACAGTTATTTTTAAGTTTGATATGTTCTTTGACAGGAGGGACGAACTTCTTGCAAAACAGAAAAGTGCTGAAGCCGAACTTAATTCAAAGGGAAGCGCATATGAGAAAGCCGGAAAAGACTACCAGGAAAAAGTCAACAAAGGATTGATTACACGGGCTACTGCAGCACAGATGGAACAGGCACTTGTGCAACAGCAACAGGAACTTGTTAATCTTCGTGATAAACTGCAGTCAAACCTTATGGAAGAAGAGCAGGTTATGAATCGCCAGATATTGGAATACATAACCAAATACCTGGAAGCAAATAAAGCTGAGTATAACTATCAGCTGATACTTGGAAAAAGCTTTGGCAGTGTTATACTGTACAGCGACAGCTCAATGGACATTACTCAGAGGGTAATCGATGAGCTGAACAGGAAGTACAAGGAAGAAAAAAAATAATATCAGATGGGTTTTGCCTCAGGCTACCTTGAAGAGAGGGCATTATTCCCTGAACTGATAAATGAGGTACCTGACAGAGATACAGGGATAATTGTTGTAGTACCCGCCTTTGATGAACCTGGTATAGGCGAACTGTTAAATTCCCTGGCTTTATGCAGGGAACCTGAATGCGGGGTTGAAGTAATAATAGTGGTAAATGCCCCGCAGGATGCCGGAGAGGAATCTAAAGAGAGTAATAAATTAACGATTAAAAATATTGAAAGCTGGAAGAAAGAAAACAACAATTGTTTCTTCCGGCTTTTTGCTTTTACTGTGGATCCTGTTGTTAAGGGATGGGGAGTAGGTCTTGCCAGAAAAACAGGTATGGATGAAGCTGTTAGGCGCTTTGATGCTCTCGGCAATCCTGCCGGGGTTATTCTTAATCTTGATGCTGACTGTCTGGTAGACCCCGGTTATTTTACATCTGTATACAATGAATTACTGAAACGAAAAGACAGGGAAGCGTGTTCAGTCTATTTTGAACATCCTCTTTCGGGGAGCGACTATGCAAATTCTTTATACAGGTATATTACTTTATATGAGTTGCATCTCCGGTATTTTTACCAGGGCCTGGTTTACTCAGGATTTCCGTTTGTATTTCACACAATCGGATCAGCTATTGCCGTAAAAGCAAAAGCATATGTTAAGGCAGGAGGTATGAACAGGAGACAGGCAGGTGAAGATTTTTACTTTGTTCAGAAACTTGTTCCGGCAGGCGGATATTTTTATCTCACTTCAACAACGGTATACCCCTCTCCCAGGGCATCAAAAAGAGTGCCTTTCGGTACCGGAGTTTGGATAGCGAAGCTTACCTCTGAGAACAGCCCGACTCTTTTAACATATAACTTTCAGGCTTTTAAGGAGTTGAAGATTCTTTTTAATTATACTGAAGATATTTACAAGAGTAATTCAAGCGATTTGCCTTCATTTTATAAACTGTTTCCCGAGGGGATAAGATTATTTATGGATAGGGATGAATGGGCAGAAAAGGTGGAGGAGATTAAAAATAATACATCCGGTTTTGCATCATTTAAAAAGCGATTCTATGGATGGTTCAATATGTTCAGAGTTGTGAAATACCTGAATTATATCCACCAGAATCTGATTGAAAAAATGGCAGTGGAAAATTCAGCCTTTATACTACTTGAAGAATCGGGAATAAGCTTTAAATCAAAAGATCCTTCAGACCTGCTACTGTTTTACAGGAAGATGGAAAAAAACTCTTAATTATTTTTTCTGGTAATCTGTCTGTCTTCAGAAGGAGTAAGTATAATATAGAGATCTTCATCAGGTTTCTTCATGTGGTATTGCTCCCTGGCAAATTTTTCGAGGTTGTGGTTATCGGTTTTCAGCTCGTGGAGCTTTTGTCTGTCAGCCTCAATACGTTTTGTATAGTACTCCCTGTCGATTCGAAGCTTATGCAATTCGCGCATGTCCTTAAACCTGGCAATGAGGTTGTTGGAGTCAAACAGTAAAAGCCAGACCAGGAAGATAATTATTGTCAGGATATACTTGTTCCTGAAGAAGCGAGGCACTTTGTCTATAAAATTAAAGCTTAGCATTACGGTACAAACCTACAACATTTTTTTTATCCGCCACTCATAAGATACAACATCTGCACATTGTCCCCATTTTTTATTATAGTGGAATCGTACTTTTCCCTCAAAATCAGTATGCCGTTTATTTTAATGATCCTCATCCTGAATGAGAATTTTTTTAGTAACAGCATCTCGCTTACACTAATTGAATCCATCGCAAATTCTTCCGGCCTGTTATTTAATAGGATCTTCATAAGAAATATCTATTCATCTCAATTTCATCAGTATTTCAATAACAACATTTGCCTGCATATTGGCTACTATTGCAACCCGGGGAGCCATAGACGGCATATCCTCGGATACTTCTGTGTATTCATCACCGCACACATAGAGTGTTTCGTCTATTTTTCTGTCTGTGATAGTCTCATTTTCCCCCCATCCTGCGAGACCGGAACCAACAATTAATGGTATGCCTTTCATCTTAAGCTGGACTGTTTCAATGAGCATTTCTTTCATATCGGGTCTGTCAAAAGCTTCGACTATAACATCACAGCCTGAAAAGATTTCCGGAATATTCAGGTTGTCAAGCTTTTTCTGATGAATAATTACAAATACATCAGGATTAACTCTTGCAATATTTTCTTTTAAGGCAACGGTTTTCATCATGCCAACCTGGTCAGCGAAATAATATTGTCTGTTAAGATTCTCATCTTCAATAACATCAAAATCGGAAATTACAATAGTTCCGACACCACTTCTTGCCAGGGCAACTGCACAGTTTGAACCCAGACCGCCCGCTCCGGCTATTCCGACCCTGAATTTTGAAAGATGAACCTTAATATCAGTAAATCTCATTTTTAAACTATTTGTCGGGGTCAAGGGTGATCGAACCCGATGCTTTGCATAATGTCGTTCTTTTCAAGTTCTTCCGAAAGATAAGAAGGTTTTCATATCTTTACAAGGTATGAATATTAACATAAATGTATTAAAAATCAACCGGTATTGTATAAGGTAAGCATTATTGGCTAAATTATCCTGATGGATCATTTTGATGAAGTCGGATGCTTTGTCATGAATACATAACATACTGATTAATATCATGCTAAACAAAAGTATATTATATTATCTTTGATCTGCGGAATTCAGGGAAAATAACTCTCAAAAATCTTCATTTATGAATATAGAGTCGATAAGGGCACAGCATAGAATTATAAAAAGCTGGGACTATAAATGGATTCCTTTAAGCAGGGGTTATACCGACAAGGTCCTGTATATTAATGTTGGTACTGCAGAGATAAAGGAAAAAGATGTTCCACCTGTAATGAAGGAAAAGTTCATCGGGGGCAAAGGTTATGGATTACGGTTGCTTTGGGATGCGACTAAACCTGACACTAAATGGGATGACCCTGAAAATGAAATAATTATTTCTTCAGGTCCCATCGGAGGTATAACACAATATTCCGGTACGGGAAAATCGCTGGTGGTGAGTCTCTCCCCGCAAACAGGTTCAGTTATGGACAGTAATGTAGGTGGATTTTTTGGTCCGTTTCTTAAATTTGCGGGATTTGATGCCCTTGAGCTGCAGGGTAAGTCTGACAAAGATGTTATAGTATTTATTGACGGGATAAACCATAAGGTGGAGCTGTTTGAAGCTCAGGCAGAAGCTTCTGACAGTCATCTGCTGGCCGAGCAGCTTACTGAAATATTTGCTGACAATGAAAGCGAAAAGAAATCCATAGGTGTTGTATCTACCGGTTCTGCAGCTGAACACTCTCTCTTTGGGATGCTTAATTTCAGCTTCTGGGATCCAAAACGAAAAAAGGTCCGGCTGAAACAGGCAGGCAGGGGAGGAATAGGAACAGTTTTTCGCAATAAAAAGATAAAAGCGCTGGTTTGTAAGATACCCGGAGTAAAAGGAAACCTGAACAATGTAGTTGATCTTGATGCTATAATGGAAAGAGGCAGAAAATTTAACAGGGAGATGCGCGACCTCGACGATAAGCAGTGCCAGATGAAGCAGGCAGGGACCGCGCACCTTATGGAGATAATGAACGATCACGACCTGCTGCCGGTTATGAATTATAAATATGGCAGTCATCCCGATGCTTTTAAGATAGATTCATCAGTATGGAAAAGACATTTTACCCAGAATATACCCGATGGTTGCTGGATAGGCTGCAATATGTCGTGCTCAAAGGGCGTTGATGATTTTATCGTAAAAACTGGTCCTTATAAAGGGCAGAAAGTGATTGTTGATGGTCCGGAATATGAAAATGCCGCAGGTCTGGGATCCAACTGTGGAATATTTGATCCGGAATATGTAATAGAAACAAATTTCTATTGCGATACTTATGGCATATGCACCATAACCTGGAGTACAGTCACTGCTTTTATTATGGAGTGTTATGAGAATGGAATTCTTAACCTGGAGAGGACAGGGGGTCTTGACCTGAAATTTGGTAATGCTGCTGCTGCACTTGAGATGCTTCATCAAATGGCTCGCGGAGAGGGATTTGGGAAAACAGCCGGTCTGGGTGTCAGAAAACTGAAGGCGCTGCTCATTAAAAACGGTTGGGGAGAGGAAAAATTCCTTAATGATATTGGCATGGAAAACAAGGGACTGGAATACTCCCAGTACATGTCAAAAGAATCCCTGGCGCAGCAGGGTGGTTTCGCCCTTACAAACAAAGGTCCTCAACACGATGAAGCCTGGCTTATATTTATGGACATGGTCAATAACCAGATACCAACATTTGAAAATAAGGCTGAAGCTCTTCATTATTTTCCCATGTTCCGTACCTGGTTCGGTCTTGTTGGTTTATGCAAGCTGCCCTGGAATGATGTTGAACCTGAGAACAATGCAGAGACGGATGAACCGGCCAAAGTGCCTGAACATGTAGATAATTATGTGACAATATATAAGGCAGTTACGGGCCGTGAATTTAATAAGAAAAGATTAATTGAGGATTCAGAAAGAGTGTATAATTTTCAAAGGATATTTAACCTGCGACGCGGTTTTGGAACACGTGTTCACGACAGGCAGCCCTACCGTGCCGCCGGTCCTGTCACTAAGGAGGAATATGAATCGAGGGCCGAACGATATGATAAACAGATAAGGGAAAAGACTGGCAGTGATCCGGAAGGAAAAACGACTGAAGAAAAAATGAAGATCCTTCGCAAATATAGGGAGGAACAGTACGAAAGCCTCATCGATGCAGTTTACAAAAGAAGGGGCTGGAATAATAATGGTGTTCCCAAAATTGAATTTCTGAAGAAAATTGGAATGGATCTGCCTGAAGTTATTGACGTCGTTAAAAATTTCCAGTAGGGGGCTGTTAAAAAATACTGTATTACAACATCCCCGGGTTGCATTTTTATAAACCGGATCACTGAGGATATATTCTTTATGAAAACTTATGTCTCTTTTCTTCGCGGAATAAATATGGCCGGCCATAATTCGATTAAGATGGCTGACCTTAAGGCACTTTTTATAAGCCTGGGTTATGATGATGCAGAGACATATATTCAGAGCGGGAATGTAATCTTTTCATGCGGATCCGACCTGACCGGTAAAGAAATAAGCGCTGGGATCAAAAAGGCGATCCTTGAGAAGTTTAATTATACGGTTCCTGTAATGTTAAGGAGTATTGAAGAGATGAAATATATTATTTCTGTGAATCCATTCGTTACTGAAAAGGATTTTGATCCTGCAAAATCTGCTGTGATTTTTCTTAATAAAGCTCCGGATAAAACAGAAATTCAGAAGGCATCCTCTCTCGAATCCCCTCCTGACAGATTTTGGATTAACGGCAGTGAAATTTTTATTTACTGCCCAAATGGTTTCGGCAGGACCAAACTTTATTCAAACTCTTTTGAAAAGAAGATTGATGTTATTGGCACTGGCAGGAACTGGAAAACGATTACAACAATTCTCAATCTTGCTGAAAAAGGATAGTATTTGAGGTCGTTTTAAAGGCTATCTGCTATCTTTGTGCCCGATTAAGGGGAGCTTTTCAACATCCTCAAAACTTTTGAATTTTGTAAATAATGAGAAAACTATTACTTATGGCTTCATTTTCAATTCTCTTTTTTGCAGGTTGTGGTAACTCCGGTTCAGGTACTAAAAAAGAAATTATAATCTTTCATGCCGGAAGTTTATCTGTACCTTTTAAGCAGTTGAAAAATGAATATGAAAAGAGGAATCCGGGTGTGAACATATTACTTGAGCCTGCCGGAAGTCTTGTATGTGCACGCAAGGTCACAGAACTGAAAAAAGATTGTGATATTGTTGCCTCTGCCGATTACATGGTAATTAACAAAATGCTTATTCCTGATTATGCATCGTGGAATATCAGATTTGCAACCAATGAAATAGTAATAGCCTACAGCGATAAATCAAAGTATGCATCACAGGTAAGTGCTGAAAACTGGATCGATATACTGACAAGGGATGATGTAATATATGCACGTTCTGATCCTGACTCAGACCCATGCGGGTACAGAACGGTTCTTGCTTTCAAACTGGCAGAAAAATATTATCACAGACCAGGTTTAACGGACAGAATGATATCAAAAAACAGGGATTTTATAAGACCCAAGGAGGTTGATCTGATTGCGCTGATTGAATCTAATTCAATCGATTATATGTTTCAGTATAAATCGGTCGCTGTTCAGCATGGACTAAAATATATAGAATTGCCTGACGATATAAACCTCTCGGATCCGGCAAAAGAAGCAATATATAGTTCTGTTTCTGTGGATGTTACCGGGAACAGACCGGGGACAAAAATTAATATAAAGGGCGACTACATAAACTATAGTATAACGATGCTTAACAATGCTCCCCACAAAGATGAAGCTATTGATTTTCTTTGTTTTATGCTAAGTGATGAAGGGATGAATATTTTGAGGAAGAACGGGCAGGACCCGATTGTCCCTGCCACCACTGAACAATATGGTAGCTTGCCTGCCAGGTTGTCTGGGTTATTGAAGGTAAAAGAGTGAATTAATTTTATTATGAACAGATACGGACCTTTCAACTGGATTTTACTAGTCTTGTCGTCTCTTATTATGCTTTTTCTGGTGGCGCCCCTTCTGGGATTGTTTTTTCAGACCGGGGCAAGTGAGTTCTTTGAGACAACAAAAGATAAGGAGGTTCAGGAAAGCATATGGCTGACAATATGGGTATCGTTCTCCGCAACATTTTTCTTTGCTATCGCAGCTGTCCCTTTTTCCTGGCTTTTAGCCCGAAAATCTTTTCCTCTTAAAGGTGTTGTTCAGGGCTTAATAGACCTGCCGGTGGTGTTACCGCATACAGCTGCAGGAATTGCCCTGCTGGGATTTATTTCGAGGGACGGCTTTCTGGGGAAAGCAGCCTCTTCAGTTGGTATTAATCTTGTAAATAACCCGGCAGGTATTGCTCTTGCCATGGCTTTTGTCAGCCTTCCCTTTCTTATAAACTCAGCCCGCGACGGATTTACTGCTGTTCCTGAAAGGCTCGAAAAAGCTGCACTTAATCTTGGAGCAAGCAGGGCAAGGGTATTCTTTACAATTTCACTTCCCCTGGCCTGGAGAAGTATAATAACAGGGTTTGTAATGATGTTTGCACGAGGGATGAGTGAATTCGGAGCTGTTGTAATAATTGCGTACCATCCGATGATTGCACCTGTGCTCATATACGACAGGTTTACCTCTTTCGGATTATCATACGCGCGGCCTGCAGCCGTATTATTCATAATTGTCGCACTGATTGTATTTACAACTTTGAGATTATTGTCCGACAGGAGAAAAACAGTTGTAACAAAGAGGGAATATGCTGATTCTTAAAAATATACATAAGAAACTGGGTGACTTTCATTTACGTGATATAAATATTGAAATATCAGAGGGAACTTATTATATGCTTCTTGGAAGATCAGGGTCAGGAAAGACGCAACTGCTGGAACTCATTGCGGGATTGAACAGGCCCGATTCCGGCGAGATATGGATGGATAATGAAAATATTACTGATAAAATAATACAGGGAAGAGGTATTGGCCTGGTTTTCCAGGATTATGCCATCTTTCCCAACATGACGGTATTCGGGAATATTGCTTATTCAATAAATTCAGGCAAGGCTCATAAAACTGAGGTCAGGGATAGAGTGTTGAAAGTTGCAGAAGAGCTTAATATATCTCATCTCCTGGAAAGAGATACTCATCATCTTTCAGGAGGAGAACTGCAAAGAGTTGCACTTGCCCGCACTCTAATAACGGCCCCTAGGTTACTTCTGCTTGACGAACCGATGGCTTCTATTGATGCAAGCCTTAAGGATGATATTAAAAGACTGTTAAGGAACCTCAACAGAAGAGGTCTTACAATTATTCATGTTACGCATGATTACAGGGAAGCAGTAAGTCTGGCAAACAGGGTAGGGGTAATACATAACGGAAGGATCATACAGGAAGGTAATACTGATGAAGTTTTCAGGAAGCCGGTAAACAAATTCGTTGCCAGGTATTCAGGCGTAAGGAATTTTTTCAGGGTAGATTTTAAAAAAGAAAATGGAAGCTGGAGAGCAATTTGTAATGATAATCTTATTTTTTCACTTGCTGAGAACGATTACCCAAAGACAGGACTTATAATACTAAGAAGCGACGACATTAAAATATTGCATAGGTTGCCGTCAAATCCTCCTGTGAATTGTTTTAAAGGTATGGTGAAGGAAATATTGCCATCGGAGTACGGAATGGAAATAATTGTAGATGCAGGAGAAACATTTTATGTTGATATTTCTGCTGATACTTATAAAGAACATCCGGTAGAAGAGAATTCGGAAGTCTGGATCTCCTTTGATCCGGAAGCAGGTATTGCGCTGCATGGGACATCTTAGAAGATAAAAGATAAAAAATAAAAGTGATTTTAAGGTTCCCCTCCCAGAAGCGGTTAGGGGTGGGTTAAAAAGATTGAAATTCAAAATTGCAAAAATCCAAAATGCAAAAAAACATAAGATGGAATTTATAACATTTGAGAAGGCATATGAGACGGTAATGAATTCTGCATTTCCTGTTGGCGAAGAGACTGTTCCTTTTACTGAATCTGTCAACAGGGTTCTTTCGGAGGATATAAGGAGTGATATGAACATTCCTCCTTTTAATAAGGCTACTGTGGATGGATTTGCCTGCAGGAAAGCTGACCTGGGGAATGAACTTATTATACTTGAAACAATAGCCGCAGGCAGGAAACCTGAAAAGGCCGTTTCAGAAAATGAGTGTTCAAGGATAATGACCGGCGCCATCGTCCCCGACGGTGCAGACACGATCATCATGATAGAAGATTCGGAGCTGCTTCCAACAGGGAAAGTCAAATTCAAAAGCTCATTTGCCAGGGAAAACATCTCAAAAACAGGCGAAGATATCAGAACAGGGGATATTGTGCTTCACCAGGGTCATATAGTTAAGCCACAAGACATTGCGGTGATGGCCACAGTAGGAAGTACCCTGGTAGGTGTAAGCAGAATGGTAAGGATTTCAATAATAAGCTCAGGCGACGAACTTGTTGAACCGTCTGAAAAACCAGGCATATCGCAGATAAGAAATTCGAATGCTTATCAGCTAATGGCACAGGTCAAACGTGCTGGCGGGCTGGGGAAATATATGGGCATTGCCAGAGATAATGAAGATGAAACATTCGGAATTGTTCAGAAGGCACTTTCTGAGAGTGATATTGTTCTTATCACAGGAGGTGTGTCGATGGGAGATTTTGATTTTATCCCGGCAGTACTTGAAAGAGCCGGAGTAAAAATACTTTTTTCGAGAGTAAAAGTTCAGCCCGGAAAACCAACGACTTTTGGAGTACATTCAGATTCCCTGGTATTTGGATTGCCGGGTAATCCGGTGTCTTCTTTTGTTCAGTTCGAATTACTGGTCCGGCCGTTAATTTACAGGATGATGGGATGTATTTATAAACCGGTAACTTTACCTCTTTTAATGAAGGAATCATTTTACAGGAGGTCTGCTGAAAGAATGGGCTGGATACCGGTGACAATATCAAAGGAAGGATGGGTTTCACCTGTTGAATACCACGGATCAGCACATATTTCTTCGCTGGTAAATGCTGACGGTATCGTATCAATGCAGATCGGCAAAAACACTATTGAAAAAGGGGAGGTGGTGAGTGTACGACAATTATAACAGAAAAATAAACTATCTGCGTATTTCAGTTACTGACAGGTGTAACCTGAGATGTACTTATTGTATGCCTGAGGAGGGAATAAAGTTACTCCGTCATGAAGATATTCTCTCTTATGATGAGATAAGAGATTTTACTGAAGTTGCAGTATCCAGGGGGGTTTCTAAGGTGAGGATCACAGGTGGAGAACCGCTTGTGAGAAAAGGAGTCATAGCACTTGTAGGTATGATCTCGGAGATAACAGGGATCAGGGATCTTTCTATGACAACAAATGGTGTGCTTCTTAAACAATTTGCACATGAACTAAAAACAGCAGGACTAAAGAGAGTTAACATTAGTCTTGATACACTCGATCCGGAAAAATTCATATCTATAACCCGAAACGGAAATATAGCCGATGTACTGGAAGGTATTAAAGCAGCAAAAGATGCCGGGCTTAGTCCGGTTAAGATAAATTGTGTTATCAAAAAATCAAAAGAAGAACCGGATGCTATAGCAGTAACAAGGTTTTGTAAGGTTAATCATCTCGAAATAAGATATATTCATCAGATGGATCTTGTCAGTGGGTTTTTTTCAACGGTTGAGGGAGGTACCGGAGGCAACTGCTCGTTGTGCAACAGGCTAAGGCTTACTGCAAATGGAAAGCTCAAACCATGTCTGTTCAATGATATCGGCTTTGATATAAGAGAACTCGGATACAACAGAGCATTAGATCTTGCAGTTAGTCTGAAACCTGAATGCGGATCTAAAAACATCACAGGTACATTTTATAATATTGGAGGATAATCAGTTATGAAACATTTGACTCATACCGATACAACAGGCAGAGCAGTAATGGTAGATGTCGGAAACAAAGACATACAGCTCAGAATCGCCAGGGCTACCGGTCATATTGTTCTTTCATCGGATACAATAAAACTGATCAGGGAAAACCTGGTAAAAAAGGGAGATGTGCTCACTGTGGCTCAGGTTGCAGGTATAAGTGCTGCCAAGCAGACATCCGGTCTTATCCCTCTATGTCATAATATTGTTCTCGACAATGTTAAAGTAGAGGCTGCCATTGATGCTTCAGGCGTCAGAGTGGAGAGCGAAGTTCGGTGCTCGGGAAAAACAGGTGTTGAGATGGAAGCACTGACAGCCGTCAGCATTTCCCTTCTTACTGTATATGATATGTGCAAGGCGGTTGACAAAAAAATGGTCATTGATAATCTAACTCTAATCGAAAAAATAAAAAAATGAATCTTCCCGGAAAATTTGAAGTGCTTATTATCACTTTGAGTGACAGGGCTTACAAAGGGGAATATAAGGATCTTAGCGGTCCCATTATTAAGGAAAAAATATCTGGATTTTTTTCTGAAACAGGCTGGGATTTCAATATCACAACAGCTCTTATTCCTGATGATGAACAACAATTGAGAGATTTATTAATCAACTCACTTCCTGTTTATAATATTATTATTACTTCCGGTGGTACGGGTATCGGATCAAGGGATATAACAGTGGAAACCGTAACTCCTTTCCTCACCAAGGAAATTCCGGGAATAATGGAATTCATAAGGATTAAATACGGGTGGGAAAAACCTAATGCTCTTTTAAGCAGGGGAGTGGCCGGGTTAGCAGGTAAATCGCTGATTTACACCCTTCCAGGATCTGTCAGTGCAGCTGAGGAATACATGACTGAGATTATTAAAACTCTTAAGCATACAATTTATATGCAGTACGGGATAGACTCACACAATAAACATTAATTTGTGAGGTGATTAAGTGTATTTGCAATAACAGAGCCAATCACCCTGTCGTAGCGTTCCCGCGGATTCCTGTAGTAGACAAGAACGATATAGTCATTTTCCGTTTCATAATGGCTGCCTTCAAAAACAGTTGCGGTCCCGTCAGTGCTTCCGTCTTTCAGAAATACATATTCATAATTATACCAGCCTTGTTTCAGGAGCATAGTGCATTCATATTCACTTTTTTCCCGGTTATAGGTCATCAGGTTGTTTTTGTTAAAAGCCCAGTCATTTAATGCACCTGATACATACATCATTCCTCCTTCTATCATCTGGTTTGAAGGCAAAGTAAAATAGACGTATACATAATCGGCATCAATATCTGGCTTTTTGCCTTCCTGAAATGCAATATAATACTTGCCGTTGAAGTCCTTCCAGTAGAAATATGGCTTGTATTCCCTGTTTTCTGACGGGTAGAGATATACATTATAGTTAGACCTTAAAAAATCTATTTTTTTTACGTACTCGGTCTGGTAACGGATACTTTTAATATCAAAATAGCGATATTCATTACCTCCCGGGAAGATGTTTTTATCAGATAATGAATTATATTTCAGCTCATTATTACCATAAAAATCGGGTTTCAGGTTTGTTTTTGCATTATCCCATCTTCCATTCTGAAGAATAAAGGAAAAGACATTTCTGTAAGGGTCGTTAATATTTAATCCGGCGTAGTTAACGGTAAAATCCACCTGCTGATGTGTGTTATTTTCCCTGGTCATCAGAGGACGGTGAGCCGATACATCTATTTTAACGGCATCCTCTGTAATTATGAATCTCTGCGTAATTGCCGGTTCATCAGGTTTGTCAGCCGGGTATACAACTATAATATAATTTCCTGACAGGCTGAAAGAGACCCTGTCATTTGGAAAACTCAGATTATAGTGATAGTAGCCTACTGTGGTGTTAAAAGAAGGCTGATAATCCTCAATCGGGTTCTCAGCAAAGCCATTTAGATAATCACTCGTGAAAATATCAGATTTATTCCAGTCTTTGTCGCAGTGGATAAAAGTATAATAATATGATTCCGGTTGGCTGTCGAGAAGGTCAAAACCAAACACCATCTTATCATTACTGTTCAGTTTAATGATCGGGTAGGAAAGATTCCATCCTTCTTTGTAAAGCTGAACAGTTTTAATTTTGTCATTGAAGATATGATTGGTAAAATAAATAGAATCAGTTAGATCAGGTTGACCTGAAGAAGGAAGGAAATTTAAACAGAGGAGAGTAATAAAAAAAAGTCTTTTGTGTGTCTTTGCGAATCCCTCAGTGTCCTTAGTGGTAAAGTCTAATTCTTTGAACCATAAAGGTTCACGAAGGATATCACATAGTAACACAAAGGGGGAGATCAAGATATGTACCTTTTTATACAATACCGTGGGACGCAGGTTTACTAAAAATTTTAAGTACATCTTCCTGAATTAATTATCTTAGCTGATTTGTATAAAACTTTAAAAATATATAAATGTTGTATCATATTTGACACTTTTATATAAATGTGTCAGGGTATTTATATTTTTGTACTTCTTTTGTTAATAAATTAACAGAAGCTACAGGCTAACAATAGTTATAATTATAATATTTACAATGTCGTCATCGATAAACCTTAAAAGGGGGCTGGACATCAGGATAAGCGGAACAGCTGAAAAAATAATTGTTCCTGATGTTCAGTCAGCCCTCTATGGTGTTAAACCGGTAGATTTTCCGGGTCTGACACCGAAGCTGGATGTTAAACCCGGGGATAAGGTTCTGGCAGGATCCCCGCTTTTTCACGATAAGCTCCATCCTGAGATAAAATTCACATCGCCCGTAAGCGGAAACGTGCTTCTTGTCACCAGGGGTGACAGGCGCAAACTACTTGAAATTGTAGTTGAAAGAAAAGGAGATGATTTTGTTTCATTTGAGAAGGGCGATCCTTCAGTTATGTCAGGGGAGAAAATAAAAACTTTATTGCTCGATTCAGGACTGTGGCCTGCAATAAGACAAAGGCCGTATCATATAATAGCCCGACCTTCAGATGTGCCAAAATCAATTTTTATATCGGGTTTTGACAGCTCCCCATTAGCTCCCGACTATAATTTCATTATTGATAATTCTTCAGCCGCTTTTTTCAGAAACGGCATTAACGCACTGAAGAGGCTCACCTATGGGAAGGTCAACCTTATTCTCAATGGAAGGGGGGATGCATCAGAATCATTAAAGAATGTCGCCGGTGTTGATATTTCGTATTTTTCGGGACCTCATCCTTCAGGTAATGTCGGAGTTCATATTCATCACCTCGACCCTATAAACAAGGGTGAAGTGGTATGGTTTGTCAATTTCCAGGATGTGCTTTCATTAGGGAGACTATTTGAGGAGGGGATCTATATGCATGAGCGAATAGTTGCGCTTACAGGGTCAGAAGTCATCAAACCTCAGTATTATAAGGTGCGATCAGGTGCTTCCATAGCTGAGATGGTTAAAGATAATGTCAACACAGGTGATCTGCGATATATTAGCGGCAATGTACTTACCGGTGCGCGTATTGAACCGGATGGATACGTCGGATACTACGACTCTCAGGTAACCGTCATACCTGAAGGAAATTATTATGAGTTTTTTGGCTGGATAAAGCCGGGTATCAACAAATTCAGTTTCTCAAAAACATTTCTTTCAAGCCTTATTCCCAGTAAGAGTTATAAGCTCGACACAAATCTGCATGGAGGGGAAAGAGCTTTTGTTATGACAGGTCAGTATGAGAAAGTGGTTCCCATGGATATCTATCCGATGCAATTGCTTAAAGCTATTCTGGCAGAAGATGTTGACCTTATGGAGAACCTTGGTATTTACGAGATTGCTGAAGAGGATTTTGCACTTTGTGAATTTATTTGTCCTTCCAAGATTGAAATTCAATCTATTGTCAGAAAGGGACTTGACCTTATGGTCAAAGAGATGAGTTAATAACCTGAGATATTAATTATAATGGATTCTTTACGAAAGAAGATTGATAAAATCAAACCTTATTTCACAGAAGGTGGAAGGTTTGGAAAATTACGTTCGGTTTTTGAGGGACTTGAGTCTTTCCTGTTTGTTCCCGACAAGGTTACAACAAAGGGATCTCATATTCGCGACAGTATTGATCTTAAACGAACAATGACTGTCGTCATTATTGCCTTGTTGCCTGCGCTTATTTTCGGAGCATATAATGTTGGGCTTCAGTATTACAGATCAATTGGAGCTGAAGCAGGAATTGTGGAAATGTTCTGGTTCGGATTTCTTAAAATTCTTCCTTTGCTGGTGGTGAGTTATGGTACAGGGCTGGGAATTGAGTTTATAGCAGCTCAGATACGGGGGCATGAAATTAACGAGGGCTTCCTTGTTACAGGCATACTGATCCCGCTGATTATGCCAATCGATGTTCCTCTCTGGATGCTTGCTCTTGCAACAGCTTTTGCCGTGATAATAGGGAAAGAGGTATTTGGAGGAACAGGGATGAATATTTTTAACCCCGCTCTGGTGGCCAGGGCGTTCCTCTTCTTCAGTTACCCGGCGTGGATGTCAGGAGATAAAGTCTGGATTACAGGTCTGACCAAAGGGCAACATATAATAGATGGTTTTTCAGGGGCAACTCCTCTTTCATTATGTGCTGCAGGGGAAACCACAAGATTGCCGTCATTTATGCACATGTTTATCGGGACTATCCCCGGCTCAGTTGGTGAAACCTCTACACTGGCTATCCTAATTGGCGCTTTTATTCTGATAATTACAGGTATCGGAAGCTGGAAAATAATAGTAAGTGTCTTTGCAGGCGGATTCGCGATGGGATTATTATTGAATGCATTTGCTGTAAATCCATTCATGCAGGTTCCGGCTTACTATCACTTTGTTATGGGAGGGTTCGCATTTGGTGCTGTTTTCATGGCAACCGACCCCGTATCGGGGGTCCAGACTGAAAAGGGAAAATGGATTTACGGCCTGTTGATAGGAATAATGTCTGTACTGATAAGGGTGGTAAATCCGGCTTATCCTGAAGGAGTGATGCTTGCAATACTGCTTATGAACGTGTTTGCACCGCTTATCGACTATTTTGTTATTCAATCCAGCATAAACAAAAGGCTTAAAAGGGCCAAGATTGCAACAAATAATTTAGCACGATGAAACAGTTCAGTAACAGATATATATTTATATTTTCATCTATAATGGTGATTATAGTGGCGATCCTTCTTTCACTGGCTGCCACACTCCTTCAGCCCCGGCAGCTGAAAAACCTGGAAATTGAGAAAAAGAAAAGTATGCTCCAGTCAATCGGAGTTTCTTCAACCCGCGAAACTACCGAGTCGTTGTATGATAAGTATATAAAGGATAGTTTTGTCCTGGATTCGAAAGGAGATGAGGTAAAGGGTGTTGACGCATTTAAGGTTGAATTGCCCGTGGAGCAGAAAAAACCTTTGGATAAGCAGTATTTTCCTGTATTCAGGGCTACTCTGGACAATGGCGAAAGGGTCATTATTATACCTGTTCAGGGAAAGGGATTATGGGGCCCTATATGGGGATATGTATCGCTTAAATCTGATATGAATACTATTTATGGAGTGACATTTGATCATAAAGGAGAAACACCCGGGCTCGGAGCAGAAATAAACACTCCAAAATTTGAGAGCATGTTCCCGGGTAAAAAGCTGTTCGAAGGAGATAAGTTTGTATCAATAGGAGTCATAAAAGGAGGAGCAAAACCGGATGATCCTCATAATGTGGACGCAATTTCAGGGGGCACCATAACAAGTAAAGGCCTTCAGAAAATGCTTCTGGATTGTCTTGGAAAGTATAACGATTACCTTTTAAAAAACAGATAAAATTATAGTATATGAGCAAAAAGGAAAAAGAGCCGATGTTCTCGGCAAAAAATTTAAAACTCTTTACCGCTCCGTTGGAACGGGATAATCCTATTACTGTTCAGGTTCTGGGTATATGTTCTGCCCTGGCAGTGACAGTTAAGCTCAAACCGGCGTTGGTGATGGCGCTGTCTGTCACTATTGTCGTTGCGGTTTCCAATGTGGTAATTGCTGCCATGAGAAAATATATTCCTGACAGGATCAGAATTATTGTACAACTCGTGGTCATTGCAACAATGGTAATCCTTGTTGACCAGTCTCTGAAGGCTTATGCTTTCGACGTAAGTAAACAATTATCAGTATTCGTGGGGCTTATAATTACAAACTGTATAATAATGGGCCGTCTTGAAGCATTTGCAATGGCAAATAAACCTTGGCCTTCCTTTATCGACGGTATTGGTAACGGTGCAGGTTATGGCATCATACTTATAATAGTGGCATTTTTCAGAGAACTTTTAGGATCGGGAACGATTTATGGCTATCCTGTCCTGGAGAAGCTTGGTATATATACCACAGGATATCATAATAACGGACTAATGATCCTGCCTCCGATGGCGCTGATCACAGTTGGAATGATCATATGGTTTCAGAGAAGCAGGAACAAAAGTCTGATTGAAAAAAAATAGAATAATTCATTATGGAACATCTGTTAAATATATTTGTAAAGTCAATTTTTATTGACAACATGATCTTTGCATATTTTCTGGGGATGTGCTCATACCTGGCTGTTTCAAAGACTGTTAAGACATCAATCGGACTCGGGATAGCTGTAGTTTTTGTTCTGCTGATCACAACTCCGGTGAACTTCCTTGTTGAGCATTATATTCTGAATAAGGGAGCCCTGGCATGGCTGGGAAAAGGATTTGCCGATGTTGATCTGAGTTTCCTTACATTCATGGTTTTTATAGCTGTTATTGCGGCAATTGTTCAGCTTGTGGAGATGATAATTGAAAAATTTAGTCCTTCGTTATATAATTCCCTTGGCATATTTCTCCCTCTTATTGCAGTCAATTGTGCTATTCTGGGCGCTTCTCTCTTTATGCAGGAACGTGAATACCAGACAGTTGCTGAAGCTACAGTTTTTGGCGTTGGCTCCGGAATAGGATGGATGCTTGCTATAGTCAGTATAGCGGCCATAAGGGAAAAACTGAGGTATAGCAATGTACCCGATCCCTTGAAGGGACTGGGGATTACATTCATTCTGACTGGCCTTATGGCAATAGCATTTATGGGATTTATGGGAATTAAACTATAAAAGAAATTACGAAATTATGATTTTAGCTCTTTCGACCGGCGGTACAATATTATACAGTATCATAGTTTTTTTGATTGTTATATTGCTGTTAGTCAGCCTTCTAATTTATGCAAAAGACAAACTTGCGCCAAAAGGCCAGGTCAGTCTGCTTATAAACGATCGGGAGCTGACTGTTTCACCAGGCTCGACAGTTCTTTCTACTCTCTCATCCAATGGTATTTTCTTACCCTCAGCATGCGGTGGCGGTGGTACATGCGGAATGTGCAAGTGCCAGGTTCTGGAAGGTGGTGGATCTATTTTACCCACAGAAACAGGTTTCTTTACACGTAAGGAACAACATAATAACTGGAGACTCGGATGCCAGGTTAAAATAAGGGAAAGCATTACCATAAAAGTGCCTGAGGCGGTAATGGGAATTAGGAAATGGGAATGCGAGGTCATTTCCAACAAGAATGTGGCTACTTTCATCAAGGAATTTGTTGTTAAATTACCCGATGGCGAAGCCCTCGATTTTGATCCGGGGGGCTATGTTCAGATCGATGTTCCAAAATATGAAACCTCCTTCGCTGATTTTAATATTGAGGATAAATTCAGGTACGACTGGGACTGTCTTAAAATGTGGGATCTGAAGATATCCAATAAGGAAGAGACATTCAGGGCGTATTCTATGGCCAACTATCCTGCCGAGAGGAACCTTATCAAGCTTAATATCAGAATTGCCACACCACCCTGGGACAAAGAAAAAAATCAATTTAAGAATGTTCCTCCTGGCTTGTGTTCAACTTACATCTTCTCGCGTAAACCCGGAGATAAGGTTATCATGTCAGGACCTTATGGTGAATTTCATATCAAAGATACTGACAGCGAAATGATCTATATCGGTGGCGGTGCGGGTATGGCTCCTCTGAGATCTCATATTTTTCATCTTTTTCATACACTTAAAACCAGGAGAAAAGTTACCTACTGGTACGGTGCAAGATCGTTAAGAGAAGTTTTCTACGAGGATGAATTCAGGGATATTGAAAGGGATTTCCCTAATTTCACCTTTAACATTGCTCTGTCAGAACCGCTGCCCGAAGATAACTGGAATGGATTTACCGGCTTTATTCACAGGGTGTTGCTAGATAACTATCTCTGCCGGCATGATGAACCTGAAGATATTGAATATTATTTCTGCGGACCGCCACTGATGAATAATGCTGTTATAAAAATGCTCGACAGCCTTGGTGTTCCGAAAGAAAACATATCATTTGATGACTTCGGAATATGATAAAAAGATTATTTTCAACAGCACTGCTGATGGCTTTGCTGCTGTCCGCCTGCAAAGAAAAGAAGCCTGAGATTGCAAATTTCACGGGTTTTACCCAGGGAACAACGTATAGTATTGTATACGTTAACAAAAAAAATATTGATCCTGAGGAACTTAAGACAAAAGTTGAGAAAATTTTGCATGATTTCGATATGTCTTTGTCTCTTTACAAGGATTCTTCAATTATTTCCCGGATAAACAGAAATGAAGATGTTGCAGCAGATACATTCTTCACCGAGGTTTTTAATAAATCGGCACAGATATCTGCGATGACCAACGGAGCCTTTGATATTACCGTAGGACCACTTGTTGAGGCCTGGGGATTCGGTCCCGACGAACATGAAAGTTTTTCGCCATCAAAGCTCGACAGCCTTATGAAACTTGTGGGTATGTCAAAAGTATCCCTGGTTAATGGACATGTGATTAAATCAGATCCGCATATATCTCTCGATGTAAACGCCATAGCCCAGGGCTATTCTGTTGACGTTGTCTGTCGCTATTTTGATAACCTCGGAATTAAGAATTATCTGGTTGAGATTGGAGGAGAGGTCAGGGGGAAAGGGACGAAAGAGGGAGCGCTATGGAAAATAGGAATTGATAAGCCTGTTGATAACAACATGTCTCCGGGAGAGGATTTACAGGCTGTCATCAGAATTTCTGACAGGGCGCTTGCAACATCCGGTAATTACAGGAAGTTTTATATTGAGAACGGGATAAAATATTCGCATGAAATAGATCCCAAAACAGGTTATCCGGCAAAGAATACATTGTTGAGCGCGACTATCCTTGCCGATGATTGTGAAACTGCGGATGGGATTGCAACAGCCTGTATGGTAATGGGTACTGAAAAGACAATTGACTTTATAAATAAAAATCCGCAGTTCAGCGCTTACCTTGTCTATTCAGATGATAAAGGGAATTTTAAAACATGGATCTCAGATAATCTGAAGAACTTCATAGAAGAAGAATAATCATAAAATATTTCTTAGCGTCTTTGCGCCTTTGCGTCTCTGCGAGAAATTTATATCTTCATTTGCTGCCAGTTTCCGTTGCAGGTAGAACACCCCGGGAAACCTTCGGCGGAATTACATCCTGTATCTGTCAGTTGAGCACATTTAATACCTCTTTTCCTCATTTCCTTGTTTCTGCTGATATGTGTTTCAGGAAATTTTCCATGTGGTACTAAAAGCATTTTTATACCAAAGCCTATTGCAGCGATTGACAGAAATATTACACTTAAAATCAATAGTTTTAAAAACATATTAAACTGTCCCTCCTTATATTTTGTAACTTTACAGATTTGGATGAAAATCGTAATCTATCCTATAAACTGCAAAGATAATTATCATTTCTTCGATGGCAACTAAACAACAGTTAAAAAAATTTGTTTAAAAGTTAAGTGTCAATAATTTTCTTTATTATATAAATTGAAATGGGACAGACAAAAGATCAATCAGGCTTACATTTAAATAAAGAGACAATACTTGCCGATTACAGGCTCGCAAACCTTAGCAGGAACCTGAGTGTTACAGGTCGTCGTGAAGTACTCACGGGAAAAGCTAAATTTGGAATATTCGGAGATGGGAAAGAACTTATTCAGATAGCCATGGCGAAGCAATTCAGAGATGGCGACTGGAGGTCGGGTTATTATCGCGATCAGACCTGGATGATGGCGATGGGGCAATATGATTCTCTTGAGTTTTTTCACCAGTTGTATGGTAATACCGACCGCAGCGTCAGTCATGGAAGCGTAGGAAGAGTGTTCAATAATCATTTTTCCATTCCAAATATCAATCCCGACGGTACATGGCGTGACCTTACAAAGCAGAAAAACTCTTCTCCCGACATATCTCCGACAGCCGGTCAGATGCCTCGTCTTCTTGGACTGGCTTATGCATCAAAGCTGTTCAGACAGAATAAAGAGCTGCATAAGTACACTACTTTATCTGATAAGGGTAATGAGGTAGCTTTCGGATCAATCGGCGATGCCAGTACGTCCGAGGGGCATTTCTGGGAAACAATGAATGCTGCGGGTGTTCTGCAGGTACCCCTTGCAATTTCGGTTTATGATGATGGTTATGGGATCTCCGTACCAAAGAAATATCAGACCACAAAAGGAAGCATTTCTGAAATTTTAAAGGGTTTTGAAAGTGAGAAGGGTAAACCGGGTATAAAAATTTTCAAGGGGAAAGGCTGGGATTATCCGGGACTGGTTAAGCTTTATGAAGAAGGAATTGCATTATGCAGGAAACAACACATTCCTGTTCTATTTCATATTGAGGAGGTTACACAGCCGCAGGGACATTCCACTTCAGGCTCCCATGAAAGGTATAAAAGTGAAGAGAGACTGCAATGGGAAGCCGATTTTGATCCGATAAAGAAAATGCGTGAATGGATACTTGAGTCCAAAATAGCTTCGGAAGAGGAACTTGACAAGCTGGTCGCCGACGCCGAAGAAGAAGTTAAAGAATCCAGAAAAAAGAGCTGGGAGATGTTTCAGAATCCGATCAGGGTTGAACGTGACGCACTGGTCAGGATAATAACTGAACGTTCCTGCAGATGTGTTGAAAGGGCGAAAGAAGATTCCGTTGATAATTATACTAATGATCTGAAGCAGGTATTGGCACCTATCAGGAAAGACAATTTTGTGACAGCACGAAAAATATTGAGGAATGTCTGCCAGACATGTATGAAATCTGACAACCTTAAAGAGGAGCTTAATGGATGGCTAAAACGTAATAATGAAGTCGCAAGAATAAGCTATGACTCGTTTCTATATAATGAAACTCCCACATCAATACTTAATTTAAAACCTGTTCTGCCCGTGTATTCTGCAGATTCTCCGGAAGTTCCGGGCCGTCAGATACTAAGGGATAATTGGGATAAGCTGTTTGAAAAATATCCGCTTCTTGTTACCTTCGGTGAAGATACAGGTCATATTGGAGGCGTTAATCAGACACTCGAAGGCTTACAGAAAAAATATGGAGAATTGCGCATAACAGATACCGGCATCAGGGAAGCAACAATTCTTGGTCAGGGTATTGGATTATCATTGAGGGGAATGCGGCCTATTGCCGAGATTCAGTACCTCGATTATCTTATGTATGCCCTGCAGCTGCTCAGCGACGATCTTGCCACCACCTATTACAGGACAGCTGGCAGGATGATTGCTCCTTTAATTATAAGAACCAGGGGTCACAGGCTCGAGGGGATCTGGCATTCAGGATCTCCAATGAGTATGCTTATAAATTCAGTAAGAGGAGTATACGTATGTTCCCCAAGGGATATGACCAGGGCCGCCGGTTTTTATAATGCCCTGCTGGAGAGCAACGACCCTGCAATTGTTATCGAGCCTCTTAACGGATACAGGTTAAAAGAAAAGATGCCTGATAATATAGGTGAATTTCGTTTGCCGCTGGGAGTGCCTGAAATATTAAATCATGGCACCGATCTTACGTTAGTTACCTATGGATCTACCGTTAAGATAGCCTTTGAAGCTGTGAAGCAGCTTGAAGCACATGATATTTCAGTAGAGCTTATTGATGTTCAGACTCTTGTACCGTTCGATATAAACAGAATGATTCTTGAATCAGTTAAAAAGACTAACAGGGTACTTTTCCTCGATGAAGATGTACCCGGAGGGACTACCGCATATATGATGGAAGAAGTTCTTGAAAAACAGGGTGCATGGCAATTCCTCGACAGTCCTCCTAAAACTCTGACAGGCAAGGAACACAGGCCTGCATATACGACCGATGGTGACTACTTCTCCAAACCGAATGCTGAGGATGTTTTTGATGTCATATACGGAATGATGAAAGAGGCAATTCCTGCAAAATACTGATTCATCTGTTACTTTGTCATCCTCTGTGACTTATCTTTGGGTCTCTGTGTAACAATAAAAGAACTTACACAGAGTTACACAGAGGTATCACAGAGTTGCACAGAGGAGTAAAAAAAGCATATTTTTCTGTTATCCCTATTATTCTCAGAAGTTCCATTGCTGCTTCCTTTGGACCTGATGTTTCGTAACCGGGTATACCGAGTCGCGTTCGCATCTGGCCCACAAATATATTATTCTTGAAGAACGATTTGAAATATCTGGAAGCAATCTTATCATGAAGCTCTTTATATTCGGGAGGACCGAAGATATTGGCAAAATATGAGTGTACCAGGCCACTTGACGTTGTCGTTCCCTTGCTCATTACAGCTCCTTCGCTGAATATATCCAGAGCCCATTCAGGTGAGCTGAATCTTTCAATTACAGGATGTTCATCATCGATTTCCTCGTAATTATTTGCATAGAGTATATAATCTATCTTATGGCCCGCTATTATGGTCTCAAATTTAGTTACCGGAAAGACAATGCGTGCATTTGTCTGGCTTGGATTCATAATGATTGACCGGTCGAGATGTCCGAACGCATAGCCCGGCTGCAGGTCGTCAAGACGCAGGAAAGCTCCTATCTCAGTTCCATAACCTATCGGATTACCATTTGGATCAAGTTCTATGGAACCCATATCATCAGCTATGATCGTAAGCTCGCGAATATGCTTTTCGGCCAGGACCCGGAAAGCTTCAAGTGTTTCTGATTTACCTGCCCCTGTATCGCCCATCATGAGTATTGTTGCCTCTTTGCTTCCCTGTAGAAGTATTTTTACCATTGCTCCATGAAAAGGCATATTACCGTTCTTCATAACTATCGAGTTGTGAAGAGTTAAGATCATCTTTTTCAGGTAACCAAAATATCCGAATTCCGGTTTGTTTGGAATAGCGCCAACAAAAATGCCATTCTCCTCGTCATCGTAAAAGACAGTTGAATATGTGGAAAGTCCATCAAGTGAATTACCCGGTGTTCCATAAATGAAGAGGGCATCAGGCTTTCTCTGCAGGTCAGTATCATCTGCCAGCTGGAACAGATTACACATCGAGAAGCCAAGTTCGAAAAATTCAATATGGAAATATACCATTATCAGCAACTTACCTACTTTTGTAGGATAGCACAGCCATTCATTGGGATCCAGTTCAACCAGGTCAAGAGGATTCTGATTTATCCTCTTGAAATGACCGGTGCGTTTATTCATGGGTTGCTGAATAACAAGGGGCGGATAAATAAGCATCTGCCGGATGACAGGCAGACTGAACAATTTTTTATATTTTTCGCCGGTATATGCTATATCTTTTGGAAGGGAGATAACGGCCATTTCGGCGCCTGCAGGAATCTGCCTGTAAACATTCGGATGACTGCCTGATATATTTTCCTGGATATGTCTGTAGACAGTACGGATGAGATGAGTGAGCTGTTCAATAGTTTCGTTAAAAGTCCGGTAGGGTCGCTTATCAAGCCTGTCTCCCTCTGAATCATTTATTATAAACCGGTCGAAATGACGCCAGAAATCATAAAGATATTCAACAAAACTGGTCAGGCTGTCGGGGTTTCTGAGAAAAGGAACTGACTTTTCAAAGATATGGGGTACAAGATTGCGCTCATATTTAACCAGGTATGAAAGTGTCCTTACCAGATCATCTACGTTTTCTTTGCTATTTTCACAATTGCTGAAAATGCATAACAGAGGTGATTCCTGCAATTTCAACTTCTCCAGGCAATAATCAAGAACAAGTCTGAATTTGTCGCTTTCCAGCAGTTCTTCAGGTGTCTCGCACATCCTTTCGCGGATATTCAAGACCGCTTTGTTTCCAACGATACGCAATGTACTTCTTTGCATGAGGTTATTTAACAATTCGCGCAAAAATATGACAATATTTAATTGATCGTAAGGTTTTACTTAATTATTTTTGTATTATAGAATAATTTTTCACCAATTACTTCATTTATGCCAAAGGACCTTGACTTGTTTGAGATATTGCCGGAAGATAAGATCCCTGAGAAAGGGAAGATACTTATTTCCGAACCCTTCCTTCCTGATACATTTTTTAACAGGAGCATAGTATACCTTACTGATCATTCACCGCAGGGATCAGTTGGTTTTATTCTTAATAAAAAACTGGATTTAAAGATCAGTGCTGCTGTTGAAGGATTTGAAGAGCTGGATGAAAACCTGAACATGGGTGGACCTGTTGCTCCTGACACTCTTCATTATCTTCATAGTCTGGGGAACATGATTCCAAACAGTGTTCTGGTTGAGCGTAATATTTTTTGGGGAGGCGATATTGAAAGTATCAGGCAATTAATAAAATCAGGTAAAATTAATAAGTCTCAGATCCGTTTCTTTCTTGGTTATTCCGGCTGGTCAGCCGGACAGCTTGAGCGCGAACTGAAAGAAAACTCCTGGGTTATTGTAAAAGTGAAACCCGATATTGTAATGAATAACAGGGGAGAAGATACCTGGAAAAGAGTGCTTAGAAGCTTCAAAAACAAATACAGGATGTGGGCTGAATTTCCCGATTCGCCGGAAATGAATTAGAGATGGAGTATTTTAAATACCACCTCCTTTAACAAATCACCAGGCTCAGTACCAGGATCTCCATAACCTTTTGATTTCATGTCGTATGTGCGCAACAGACTGATAATTTGTACGGTCTTTGAAACATTGTATATAGCTGCCGAGTTTTCGTAATCCTTAACGAAATATGGATTTACCTTTAACATTGCCGCAACATTATTTTTTGACTTATCGGTAAGGTAGTGATAAGTAAGAAGTTTACCGAAGTATCCAAAAAGGGAAGCAATCGAAAGGGTAATAGGGTTATCTTTTGGATTGTTTGCGAAATGGTGTACTATCATATTAGCCTTTAGTATGTTTTTCTCGCCTATTGCTTTCTGAAGCTCAAAATTATTGTAATCCTTACTTATCCCTATATTTTTTTCAATCAGTGTTGTTGTTATTACAGGTTTGCCATCCGGAAGGGTAATTATAAGCTTATCAAGTTCATTTACAATTTTATGCAGATCAGTTCCGAGATATTCAGTCAACATTGCACTGGCATTGGGTTCTGTTTTTATGCCTTTGGTCATAAGATACCTTTCTATCCAGCCAGGAATAACATAATCACGTAACCTTGGTGATTCAAAGTAGGCTCCCCGACTTTCCAGGGCTTTGAAAAGTTTTGTCCTTTTATCGATTGTTTTGTACTTGTAGCAGAAAACAAGAATTGTTGACAACAGAGGCTTTTCAAGGTAAATAATCAGATCCTCAAGTTTCTTCAACGTTTGAGCTTCTTTTACAATAATGACCTGGTGGCTTGACATCATTGGGAACCTGCGTGCTGTATCTATTATTGAAGGGATGTTGGTGTCATCTCCATAAAGGATGATCTGGTTAAATGCTTTCTCATCTTCAGCCAGTACATTTTCTTCCAGGTACCCGGTTATAAGGTCTATATAATATGGTTCCTCACCGGCAAGAAAGTAAACAGGTTTAAATATTCGATTCTTCAGGTCGGAGATTATCTCCTCGTAAGTAACAGCCATCATTAGAATTTTAGATGTTTTACGGATACTCCATTCTCTTTAATTTCTCTGAGAGAATCTATCCCTATTTTCAGATGTATTTCCACAAATTCATTTGTAACTTTCATGTCGCTGGCCTCAGTTTTAATACCAGTGGAAATCATCGGCTGGTCAGACACGAGCAACAAAGCGCCTGTGGGTATCTCATTGGCAAATCCTACAGTGAAAATAGTGGCTGTTTCCATATCAATCGCCATTGCACGCGTTTTTACCAGATATTTTTTAAACCTTTCGTCAAATTCCCAGACCCTTCTGTTGGTGGTGTATACCGTTCCTGTCCAATATTCCCTGTTAAACCGGGTGATGGTGGCAGAGATGGCGCTCTGTAACTTAAATGCGGGCAATGCAGGTACTTCAATAGGCAAATAGTCGTTGGAAGTACCATCGCTTCTGATTGCAGCTATAGGTAGTATGAGGTCGCCAAGGGTGTTCTTCTTCTTAAGTCCTCCGCATTTTCCAAGAAAAAGAACTGCATGCGGACTTATTGCGCTCAAAAGATCCATAATAGTAGCAGCATTGGGGCTCCCCATACCAAAATTTATAATTGTTATACCGTCGGCTGTGGCGCTGGGCATGTTCTTGTTTAATCCCTCAACAGGCACATTATTCCACCTCGCAAAAAGTTCAACATAGTTGAGATAGTTTGTCAGAAGGAAATAGTTGCCGAAACTATCCAATGATTTGCCGGTATATCGTGGCAACCAGTTATTAACAATTTCTTCTTTGGTCTTCATATAGTAATTTAAGTTTATTATTATCTCAATATATTTGTAAAGGATTTAAGCTTTACATTAAAAATTTGATTCTGTATACTCCTTTGTGTTACTTAATGAAGTGCTTTGTGTTCCTTTGTGGCAAATATATTTTAACCACAAAGGTGCCCAAAGGAATTCACAAAGGACACTAAGGTTAAAAAAAGATAGTATCTGGAAATTTTTACTATACTGTCAGCAAAAATACAAAAACTATGTTGAAACAGTTAAACCTGCCTCAATATTCATTCAGAATCATCGGGACCGGGGGCAATGAAATGATACTCGATCCTTTAAGGAGAAAATATGTGAAGCTTACTCCTGAAGAATGGGTTCGGCAGAATTTTGTTCAGTATCTGATAAATGAGGGAAAATATCCTCCGGGTCTTCTGGGTATTGAAGTACAGTTCAGATTAAATAAATTGAAAAGGAGAGTGGATATTCTTGTTCACAACAGGATGGGCAGACCTGTAATGATAGTTGAATGTAAATCTTATGATGTAAAAATCGATGAAGATGTTTTTGAACAGATTGCAACTTATAACAGAAGTTACAAGGTGCCATATCTTGATTGTTACTAACGGAATGGTGCATTATGCCGGTAAGATTATTCCCGGGGTGAATAAGCCTGATTATTTACTTGTTATACCACTTTATGAAGAGCTTTTAGATTAATTAAAAGATGATAATTGTTACATGTGCGGTCATAAGGAATGAAGAGAACGAGGTTTTGGTTGTCCAGAGGGGAGAAGCCACTGATCATCCTTTCAAATGGGAGTTTCCCGGTGGTAAACTTACTCCTGAGGAGACTGAGGAGGAGTGCATTATCAGAGAAGTGGAAGAAGAACTGTCAATGGAAATTGTTATCCATGGCAAACTTCCTCCTGTGAAACACGATTACGGACATAAAAAGATTAACCTGATACCGTTTATCTGCGATACGCTTGATGAAATTCCTTTTCTTTCTGAACATCTTGATTACCAGTGGGTTCGGAAAGAAAAACTAATGTTGGTTGATTTTTCAGAAGCTGATGTTTTTGTAGCAGAGAGTTATTTGGAAAATATTGCACTTGAAACGAATCGGACAGACCTGAAATCCCACGAATTATCCCGCGTACCAATAAATGATGATGAACTGAGACTGATGATTAACAATATTATGGGTATGAAGGAGGCAGAACTGGTTGCAGCATCTGCAGTTGAAAATCCGGCCATATTCACGAAGCTGTTAGACTATGCATACTCTCCTGATAAAAAACTCGCGTTCCATTCTTCATGGATTCTGACAAAGGCCTGCGATCTGTTCCCGGATATTATTAATCCTTATCTGGCGCAGATAGTGGAAAATCTGAATAGTATTGACAATGAAAGCACATTACGTTCTTTTCTTCGGATATTCTCATTAAGTGATCTTAACAAAACAGGAACCCGGCAACATGGTTTACTTACCGATTTCTGTTTCAGCACCCTTAATTCAGGATTTTCGGCAATTGCTGTTAAGGCCTATTCCATGGAGATATTGTATAGACTGACTTTGATCTATCCCGAACTCGCCAACGAACTTTCCACATCAATCCATATTCTTATGGAAGACGGATCTGCCGGCATCACTTCCCGTGGAGGCACGATACTAAGAAAACTTGCTGGAAAATCATTAAAGCCAAAGCCCGGTCAGAAGAAAGAATAAGCTAAAAAAGCACCTGGCTATTTCAGCTTACCTTGCTTTTTAAGATTCAAAGGCAAAGTCCCACCATTCTGGCTCCATGTACCGTTAATTGTCGAATCGCTTGTTATTGTTCCGGTATATTCTCCATTTATCGATGGCGCCATAATAACAAGCTTTGTATTTTCCAGTGTGACCTGTCCGCAAGGTATATCCTTCGCTCCCTGATCGGGACTATCAATTGTTGCATTCAGACTATCCTTCCCGATTAATTTCAGGTTGAATATTACCCTTAGTTCCATTTCGTCAGTTTTAAGCTTCCCTAACCACGAACCGGGGAGAATTTTTTTGGAAGACAAGTCCTGGGCAGATAGATAAGTTGGGTACTGTTAACAAAACCGCAAGCAGCGAAAGAAGCAGAATTTTTTTCATTTTGACAAAAGTTAGATAAATAATACTTTTAAAGTTAGATAAATAATATTTGCAAAGTTAAGTTATGAGAACTGAAATTACTTCAGATATTTTCCAAAAAAAACAGAAAACTAAAAAACCTATAATGATAAAATCCAGTCAGTTATAATTTTAAGAGCCTCCGGTGAAAAAGTCTCTTCAATATCTGAATATTCAGAAGGAAGACCTGTTTTACAATGCTGAAAAAGATGATTCAATCCTGGTAACAATATCGTCTTTACTTTTTTATTCCCCGATGATCTCAGGGCCTTTTCAATAGCAGCCAGGTTTTCCCGTGGTGAAACCTGGGTGTCCTTTTCACCATCCAGAGCCAGAACAGGACATTTTACTTTTTTCCAGAAAACTGAAGGATCTGTCGTTATGAAATATCTCAACCATGTATAGGTATTTGCTCCAAAAGTGGCTTTAAGCTGATTAATTGCTTTTTCTGTCTCTTCTTTGGATGTATTATTCTTTTCAAGGATCTCTTTATACAGCGCCATTATTTTTTCTTCTGCCAGCTTATTATCTTTTTCCTCTTTTAGAACGGAAAAGAGCTTTTTATTTGTCTCGGTATTTTCCTTTATTTTTTCCTCGCTGACTCCCATTAACCTGCTGATGTCCTGCGATTGTCTGATAATGATCTGTTCTCCTGTAACTCCTGGTCCGGCAAGCGAAACAATAAATGCTATATTATGGTTCGTCGATGCAACAATGGGTGCAATTAAACCACCCTCACTATGTCCGATCAGGCCAATATCTTTTGGATTTATTTCCGGGTTATCTTTTATAAACTCATAAGCTGCTTCCGCATCAGTAGCAAGATCGGCTGATGTTGCATCAGAATAATTACCCTGTGATTTTCCGACACCCCTGTCATCATATCTGAGAACAGCTATTCCGTGCCTGGTCAGGTAATCAGCAATTACCAGAAAAGGCTTGTGACCCATAATTTCCTCGTTCCTGTTCTGGGGACCTGATCCCGTTATCAGAATTACTGCAGGAAACGGACCTTTACCCTCCGGGATTGTAAGCGTTCCGGCAAGCTTAATATTAAATTTACTGTTACTGAATGTCACATCTTCAGACTTATATGGGAAGGGAGGTTTTGGTTCCTGCGGCCTGTTTATTGTAAATTCCTTTT
The DNA here is from genome assembly GCA_963815075.1 of uncultured Bacteroidales bacterium. GTDB lineage: Bacteria > Bacteroidota > Bacteroidia > Bacteroidales > VadinHA17 > LD21. The sequence goes on along the minus strand of CAWFFK010000012.1, from coordinate 210,624 downwards.
TAAGTTTTGCCAGCTCAAGAGGAAATGCACTTCCTGCCTGGGTCCATGTTCCTTCAATAAGAGTATCGTTTTTTACGATCCCTTTATATTGTGCCATAAGGACGGCTGCTGAGATCTTTAATGAATCACCCGAAAGAGTGACGGGTCCGAGTTTTATATTCCTGGCGCCCTGGTCCGGGCTGTCGAGTGTGGCAATAAGACTGTCGTTTCCAGTAACAGAGAGGTGAAAGACCACCCTGAGTGATATCGCACCTGTATTTATTTTACCAAGCCATGAACCGGTAACTGTCTCTTTCGTAACAGTATTTTGTGCTGATAAAACCTGAGTAATAATTAACAGAGTTATAAGGATTGGAGCATAGATTGTTCTTTTCATGGAAAGTACTTTTTTGATAATTTCAAAGTTATATATTTTCAAAATAATATTTTGACTATTTAATATTTATGAACCCCATCGAATATCTTATTTTTTGCCACAAAGAAACCAGGACACCAGGAAACCAGGACACCAGGACACCAGGACACCAGGACACCAGGACACCAGGACACCAGGACACCAGGACACCAGGACACTAAGGTTAGCAAAGAATTTATCTTTAAAGACTTGTCCTTGGTGTACCTTCGTGTCTTAGTGCCTTGGTGGCATTTGTATTTTAAATCCTTCTGTAGAAGACTCCCCATCTCAACAATTCAACATTTCTTTTGTATTTTTGCATTTCATATTTATTTCCGTCTTATGAAAGTAGTAGATACAAAAGGACAGTTGTGTCCTGTACCGCTAATTGCAACAAGAAAAGCGCTTAAAGAATCGGCTGCGGGAGAATCATTTATCGTACTTACTGACAATCAGACGTCATTTAATAACCTGACGCGTTTTCTTAATGACAATCATACCTTTTTCAAGGTTAGTGAGGAAGGAGGAGCCTGGAGTATTACAATTACCAAATCGACTGTTGAAGCGGCAAATGTCAGAGCGGAGGATTACTGCGACACGACAATAAAACATTTTGAAAAAGGAGATTATATAATCGCTGTCACTTCTGATAAGATGGGCGAGGGTGATGATAATCTCGGACACCTTCTGATGGTTAATTTTATAAAAGCAATTAAGGATCTTGACAGATTACCCGGGAAAATGGTTTTTTACAATAAGGGTGTGACACTCGCCGTAAGGGATTCGGAAGTAGTCGAAGATCTTAAGGATCTGGAAAAGATGGGGGTAGAATTACTTCTTTGTGCTACCTGTATAAATTACTATGCACTTGAATCAGTTGTTGCGACTGGCATCCTAAGTAATATGTACGTTATAGCGGAAGCAATGGCATCAGCCGGGAATATTATCCGGCCCTGATAATATTAAAGATATTCGGAATGAAAGTCGACCTTCTTCAAATGGTGGAATACGGTGGTTGTTCAGCCAAGATATCACCAAAGCAGCTGGAAGAGATACTGAAATTTTTGCCGTTGCCAGATGATCCTGATATCCTTGTTGATATTGATACGCAAGACGATGCCGGTGTTTACAGGGTGAATGACGACCTGGCCCTGGTACTGACTACCGATTTTTTCCCTCCCATATGCAGCGACCCATACGAATTCGGGCAGATTGCTGCTGCCAATTCGATCAGCGATGTTTATGCAATGGGAGGAGACCCTGTCCTTGCTTTAAATATTATGATGTTTCCGGCTGCAAGGCTCCCCTTGGAAGCATATGCTGAGATAATTAAAGGGGGATTTGACAAAGCATCTGAAGCAGGAGTACGGATAGTGGGAGGACATACCATAGATGATTTTCCTCCAAAATATGGTCTGGCTGTCACCGGTTTTGTACATCCTGGTAAGATCATTACGAATTCCGGAGCCAGTCCCGGGGATATACTGATACTTACCAAGCCGCTTGGAACAGGAATAATAATGGCGGGTCAAAGACTCGGGATGGCTGATGAAGCAGATATTATTGAAGCAAAGAGGCTTATGAAGCTTCTGAACAAATCAGGAGCTGAGATCATGAAGAAATATAACATTAAGGGAGCCACTGATATAACAGGATTCGGGCTTGCCGGTCATGCATATAAAATGGCAAAAGCAAGTGATGTTACGATAAGTATCAATATGGAAAAAGTTCCCCTGATTGGAAGAACATATAATCTTATTGTTGAGGGATGTATTCCCGGGGCATCATTCCGTAATCTTGAATTTGTTGATGAGCATCTCTTTTCACTGCCAGAAATTGATTACAATCTCAAAATGATCGCATTTGATGCCCAGACTTCGGGTGGTTTGCTGATGAGTGTCCCTGCTGACAAAACTGAAGCAGTACTTGCTGACCTGCATAAAGCCGGATTGGAATCAGCTTCAATAATTGGTACGGTAATAAAAAGAGATGAAAAATATCTTCATCTGAGTAGTTAAACCAATTATTGTCTTTCATTTTTTCTCTGATTTTGCGATCTTAGTACTGAATTTAATTGAGGTTAGACTCTTAAAAGGAAGCTATTCTATGAAAAAGTACAATATCTCCCGGCGTAAATTTATTCACAGCACAACAGTTGCAGCTATCGGATCTTCAATCCTGGGTCTGCCCAATATCTATGGTCATAACATCAGTGCTAAATCCAAAAAGGATGTTGTGAGTATTGTAAGGGTTAAAGATGGCAATATTGAAAAGGCCGTTGAGGAAGCTATTGACATGCTTGGAGGTATAAGAACTGTAACGAAGGGGGTGGAGACAGTTTTGCTTAAACCAAACCTTGTGGCACCCGATACCCGGTGTACTACTAAACCTGCGGTAGTAAAAGCAGTAGCCAGACTCATGCAACAGGCAGGGAAAAATGTAATGATCGGGGAAGGTTCTGCTGCTGCCGAATCATTCAATGTGATGGGGAATGATACTTACAGGACCAGGAAGAAAGAGATCCTCGATGCAATGCAAAAACATGTTTTTGATGCCCTTGGGTATACTGAAATGTCAGGATCACTAAATATTCCTTTGATAAATTTACACTCGGGTGATATCGTTGAAGTACCATTAAGTGATGGGCTTGCTGCAAAATCCTTGAAAATTCATAAAAAATTAACCGAAGCAGATCTGGTTTGCTCAATACCGATGATGAAAACTCATACTCTGGCAACAGTTACACTTGCCATGAAGAACCTCATAGGACTTTATCCGGGCACGGAATATTATTCTGTAAGATCATGGTTGCACGACAGGGCAGCCGAAAGAGGTTCTGTAGGGATTGCATATGAGATCATTGATATGAACAGGGCTGTCAGGACAGGACTTTCTGTTATTGACGCATCTACTGCGATGGAAGGGAATGGACCTTCCGATGGAAGACTGGTAAAAATGGGATTGATTATTGCTGGAACGTCACCTCTTGCTGTTGATATTGTCGGATCGAGTATCATGGGATTTGAACCGAATGATATCCCTGCCATTAACCTGGCTTGCAAAGCAGGCATGGGACCAGCTGATCTTCAGGATATTGAAATTAGGGGACTATCGATTCTACAGACCAGACGCAGATTTGACAGACCTGATGTTTATAAGTGGACCGATGTCAATAAATTCTGGGGTATCAAAGAATTATAAAAAACAGTTCCTGTGATAACTTGGAACAAAAACCGGAATAGGGTTTTTGAAACAGTCTGATTATGAATTGGCCAGATGGCACTTATCTAAAATTGTTCCTTTCAAAGCATCACATTTGACAGAATTTCGTCTTTTCAGAAAATAATCTGTGAAAACGAAACCGGATAACATTATGCCAGAATCAATAAAATATTTTCCTGATAACTCAATATTTAAGATAAATATCTTAATGATATCCAGTTAATTGAAATTTGGAGAGCTTGTATTTACCTCTATATAAATTATGTTATGATTGCCTCTTTATCCTATTTAAAAAGATATGTATTCTGGAATAATCCAACCAATAAGGATTATAAAAAGTTTCCCTCTGAGAAAATATCTTGTGAAAAGTCATTCTTTGAATTCAATAAAGATGGATCCGGAGAATTTTATAAATCCGATTTATTCAGGGAAATTGAATACAAATATAAAAACGAAACTATACGATCTTCGCTGAGGGAATTTCTGGAATCAACGGGTACAACATCATTTATCATTATCAGGGATGATAAAATTCTATTTGAAGAATACTTTAATAATTACAGACGTGAATCAATAAATACTTCCTTTTCAACATCAAAATCGTTTACCTCAGCCTTAATCGGTATTGCAATCGATGAAGGATTTATTAAAAGTCTTGATGATAAGGTAGTTGATTACGTACCTGAACTCAAAGGCAAAGCATCTGATTCTTTGTCTTTGAGACATCTTATTACAATGTCTTCGGGAATTAAATATAACACATCATATTATCCCTGGGCAGATGAACCAAAGTCATATCATTATACCGATTTGAAAAAACTTGTGCTTAAGAATGTAAAACAGGAATATGAGCCCGGTCAGTATTTTAAATATGTGAATTACAATACGATTTTGCTCGGCATTATTCTTGAGCGTTCCACACATTCTTCACCCATCGCATATTTGCAGGATAAAATCTGGAAGCCCATACAGATGGAATTTCCTGCAGAATGGGGTATGGATAGCAGGAAGAAAGGCTTCCCAAAGATGGAAAGCGGTATTAACGCGCGGAGTATTGACTTTGCCAAATTCGGACGATTATTCCTTAACAAGGGGAAATGGGACAATAAACAGATAATATCCGAAGAGTGGATAAAAGAGTCGACCGGTCCTTTAAAGGCTCCCAATGATCAGTACTATGTTTCAAAAAATTTCTATCCGTATTCAATGTTTTTTAATGATAAGAGGCTTTACTATAAATATGGATGGTGGGGACTGAAATCAGATGCAGAAAATTATGATTTTATGGCAATAGGAATGTTGGGGCAATTCATATATGTCTGTCCTCAAAAGCAAATAATCATTGTGAGAAACGGGAGTAAATGGGGCAAAATTAGCTGGTGGCCAGGATTATTCAAAGGATTGACAGATAAGTTATAAATCCGGGGAAAGGCATGTTTAAATTCATCTTAAATAGTTGATTTTTGGGAACAAAGATATGTAATAAAGATAAAGAGTATGACTAAGGGGGGTCAATGGCAGGTTACCGGTCTTATAGATGACAGTAAAACGAATATAATTCTAATTAATTAACCTTTAAAAAGAATATCATGAAAAGAAAAATATTACAACTGATTTTTATCCTATCTCTGAGTATATCAGGATCATATCTGGCAAAAGCACAGGTTAATGAATCTTGCATCGGGATCTGGTATTTTGAATGCCCGTATGCACCTGAAGGATTTAATAAGGGAACTATCGATATCAGACAGGATACTGTATTTACAACTTTTGCAAGTATGGCTTATAAGTTTCCGTCTTCCTGGGTAAGAGAAAATGATGACAGCCTTTTTTACAATGTCAATATTAATGGTGATGAGGTCCTGTACATTCTGAAAAATTCAGATAACAAGATGCTAAGCGGGGAAGCTGTTACAAGCTATGGAAAATCCCCTTTAATACTTACCAGGAAACAAAATACAGAGCTTGCTTCTTCGAGAAGATAGGACAAATGCCTTATCTTAATCTTATAAATGAATTTTCAATCTAGGATACTTCTTACAAGCCTGTCTTCCGGATTGGAGGAACAGTATGTATGATTTAATTCAAGAAAATCATTATTCAGAATCGTCATAATCGTAGTAGTTTCTCTTTTTGTCTTTCTCATTTATGGGATTTGCATCCATTATCCACATACCTCGTCCGTGGGTTGCTATAATTATCATGTTATCCCGCGGATGTATTGCCAGGTCATGAACATATGCAAATGGCAGATCTCCCAGTATGTCCCACTTTTCCCCTCCGTTTTTGCTTATAAAAACACAGCCGTCTGTTCCGGCATAAAGGATATTTTTGTTAACAGGATCTTCCCTTATGACATTTACCGGTCCAACGGGAATGTTTCCCGAGATATCCTGCCAGGTGTCGCCAAAGTCTGTTGATTTCCAGATATATACCTGGAAGTCATCATCTCTTCTGCCAGTCTGGGTCATATAAACAGTTCCTATATCAAATGCAGAGGAAACAATACGTGAAACAAATATCTTTGGAACTGCACCATTCCTTATCTCAACCCAGTTCTTTCCATCATCTTCAGTCCTCCAGATACGTCCGTCATCTGTACCTGCATAAATAAGACCGAACCTGAGCGGCGATTCGTCCAGCACTGAAATTGTCTGGTAATTAATGTCGCCTCTTTTTGCCGGATCGTTATATGAAAGATCGGGACTGATAGCCTTCCATGTATCTCCATTATCTTTCGACATCATTACATATTGCATGCCATGATAGATAATGTTAGGATTATGTTTTGAAATTATTGTAGGTGCTACCCATTGACCTCTTAAGGGAGTTTCACCTGGCAATGGAGGAGGAAGCACGTTTTTTATGCTTTTCGGGAAATTATCTATTTCAGCTCTTGAAAGACTTCCGTAATAGCTACTGGCAAAAATAGTATTATTGTCTACGGGATTAACGGCCTGTGTTGTACCTTCGCCTCCAAGCGTATATGTAAAGCTGGTTTCAGGTACCCTGTCACGGCCTCTCGACAGATCAACTTTTCCAAATAAACTACCATGGTCCTGAATTGATCCAAAAACCCTGAAAGGAGTGCTGAAATCAAATGTGACATTAAAAAATTGTGCCAGTGGCAGTTCCTCGATAGGAGTTTTCCATGTTCTCCCTTTGTCATATGAGATAGCAAGGCCTCCGTCTTCAACATTCAACAGATAACTGGAATTTCCTGGATCAATCCAAAGACCATGGTGGTCGCCATGTTGTCCGTAGAGTGGCTTAAAGGTTTTACCCCCATCCACCGACTGGTTTAAACCGAGCCCCATACTATATACAATATTCTCATCATTCGGATCCACTCTTATCTGGCCAAAAACCCAGCCATATGTACCTGAATGTCTTTCCATAAATTTCTTTTGATCCGGAGTAAGGCCGCTGACCTGTGTCCATAATTCACCTGAGTTATCTGATCTGTAAATTGTAGCTCCTTTGATAACGTCCTTCTTTTGGCGACCATATGAGTCTTTCTCACCAGGTTGAGCTTTGTATGCTATCTCATAATTATCCACATAAGCATAAAGAACTTTTGGATTTGAACGGGAGATGTCTATTCCTGTTCTTCCAAGCTTATTTGCATCAGGCAGACCATTGTTAATTTTTTTCCAGTTCCTTCCCCCGTCAGTTGATTTCCATATTCCTGTATTCTTCGTCTTATCAGTAGTTCTCGGATCATTCCATTTTAATCTTATCCTCTCCCACGATGTGCAATAGATAATATCAGGATCTGTGGGATCTAATACCAAATCATAAACGCCGGTGTTTGCATCAATACCAAGTACTTTATTCCAGGTCTTACCACCATCAGTGGTTTTATATAATCCCCGTTCTTCATTTGGAGTATATTCATGTCCGGTGGCTGCAACGTAAACAATGTCTGAATTTTTCGGGTTAATCCTGATACGGCCAATTGTATAAGTGTTTTCCAGTCCCATAAGCATCCAGGTTTTGCCACCGTCAGAGGTTTTAAATACACCACAACCGGAATCTGAACTTCTGAATATATTTGCTTCCCCTGTTCCTACCCACACAACATCCGTGTTATTCGGATCGATAGCAATGTCACCTATAGAAGCTGTTGGTTCACCCTGGAAGACAGGTTCAAAAGATGTTCCTTCGTTTATTGATTTCCATACACCCCCCGTTGCTGAACCGACCCATATAGTATAATTTCCACCCCGGGGAGAAATAGCTTCAACATCGGTGCAGCGACCGCTTATATTTGTCGGACCAAGGTATTGCCATTTCAGATCCCTTAAAGGAGAGCTGGCCTTCATCTCAGTTAGCTTTTCAGCAAGGGCCACCCTTTCTTTTCCGTCAAGCAGGGGGCTCTTTACCTGGGCGTTAATACATAATGAAATCAAAATTAACGAAGCAAATAAGAATGAAGTTTTTTTGCAGGTTTTCATGTCTCGGAATTTAATGGTTACACAGAGTTGCGCAAAGAATCACAGAGTTACACAGAGGGTTAATCTCTGTGGCCCTCTGTGTCTTCCCTGCCTGCCGGCAGGCAGGTCTGTGTTTCTCTGTGTCAGTTCTTGAACGTTGAATTTAAACCTTTTTAATCAAAGATGGTCTTGAATACTGTACATTTTTTTTATTCAAAGCACATTTCGGCCTGTGCAATTGATTGCAAATCCATTGTCTACTCAAGACATTAATTATTCATATGCCATTTATTTATTTTAATGAAAAGAAAATAGATTTAATAATTTATATCTCTGACTATATAAAAATATTTTCTGAGCTTGAAGATTGTTATGTAAATTTGAGAAATAATTACACAACAATAAATATAACAATGTTCTCTGAATTAAAAGAAAGCAACATTTCTAAGATCTTAATCCTAATTTTTATTTTGTTTATTACAGAACAGGTAAACGGACAGGATACAATAAATAAGTCTGTCCGCCCCAGGGTGGCTGTTGTACTTAGCGGTGGAGGAGCGAAAGGATTTGTACATATAGGTGTCCTTAAGGTTCTTGAACAGGAAGGCATCCCCATTGATATAATCGTCGGTACAAGTATTGGGAGCCTTGTAGGAGGTATTTACTCAATTGGTTATTCTGCTGATGATCTGGAAGCGATCTGCAAGAAACAAGACTGGCAGGAACTGTTGCTTGATGATCTTCCACGATTATATCTATCCAGGGTTGACCGTATGTTGCAGCAGCGTTATCTCTTTGCTTTACAGGTTGAAGGCAGGAAAAAAATATCCATACCCCAGGGGGTTATAAAAGGACAAAATGTACTCAACTTACTTTGCAGTCTTGCTGCCAATGTGCCCTACGACATGGATTTCAGTAAGCTGCCTGTATCGTTTGCCTGTGTTGCCGCTGACCTGGAAACAGGCAGGGAGATTGATATCAAAAACGGGTTCCTGCCGACAGCAATGTTTGCAAGCATGGCTGTGCCGGGGGTTTTCCAGTACATGGACCGCGATGGACATGTTCTGATTGACGGAGGAGTAATCAATAACTTTCCTGTGGATGTGGCAAAAAAGATGGGAGCTGATATAGTTATTGGTGTAGATATAACAGGTGATTTTGTTGACAGGGAAAAGATAAAATCACTTCAGAACCTTTTCGGACAAATGATGGGATTTCTCGATCAAAAAAGGGATTCCCTGAATTCTACTCTCTGTGATGTCCTGATTAAACCGGACGTAAAAGGGTATTCATTAACAAGCTTCAGTAACCAGGCGGTTGATACTCTTATACTCCGGGGGATGCTTGCTGCCGGTAAAGCAAGGGATAAATTACGTAAATTGAAAGTGGAATATAACCTGAAGCCCCGAATACTTTCAAAAGAATATATCTCCCCTACAGAATGGTTTATAACCAATATTTCACTTTCCGGTAAATTTACTGCCGATGCTTCTTTTCTCCTGCGAAGCATTGATCTTAAGACACCCGGCTATTATTCAAGTAATGACATTAAAGGAGTTATAAATCAGCTATATGGATATGGTATTTTCGATAAAATATATTTCAGTCTTTTTGATAACGACAAGGGGAAGACGCTGAATCTTAATATTACTGAAAAAAATGTAATGAATCAATATGTCGGCTTTAAAGTTAATACAACTGATGCTGCCGCTCTTCTGTTGAATCTGACAAGCAAAAATTACGGAAAGAGATTCGGACAGATCTCGGTCAGCGCAGAACTTTCTGCTAATCCGGGAGTCAGCTTTACTGCTGAAACAAGTAAAGGGAATTATCCTATTGCCGGTGTTTCAGTCAGGGGCAAGTATCAGAATTACAATATTTATAATGATGGGGAAAAGCTATACCATGCAAACTTGTTCTATTCATCCGCATCGGTTTATCTGTATAAAAGATTCCTTCACCAGAACACATTTGGTATGGGATTGAGAGAAGAGTACTACAGGGGAGATATCTTCAGCCGCAGCAATGCAGTTATTACTAATTATGAAAAAAACAGTTACCTGACAAATGCCTATTGCTACCTGTCGGTCGATAACCTCGATGACTATTACTTCCCGCGAAAAGGCATAGAACTTTACACGGAGTACTCTCTGCAGGGTAATTTCGGATCAAACAGCTATCTGAGTCAGATTTTTTTATTCAGGATGAGGAATTATATTCCTGTATCGCAAAAATTCACCATTCTTTTAAACGTATATAACAGGGCCATTTTCAGTTCTGATTTTCCAGCTTTTAAAGTTACTATGGCAGGGGGAGCACCATATTCCCAGTATTTTGATTATAATATACCCTTTGTCGGGCTTAATCCTGTTAACCTGATAGATCGTTTAGCCCTTAGCGGTCTGGCCGGATTACGGTTCAGATTTAGCAATAAACATTACATATCATTACTGGGGAATGTACTTTATCAGAGCAATGATATATTTACATCAACCAGCGAGAAGAAGATATGGGGAGGTGGTATCGATTATTCTGTAAAGACTATATTAGGGCCGATTGACATTTTAATTGGTTATTCAAATGCAGTAAAAGCGCCCACCTTTTCTGCAAATTTCGGCTATTGGTTCTGATTATCAGCCTGCTTCAGAGTTAAATAATAAGGGAAGATTTATTATTAAATGCATATCATCTCTGAATAAATGTATTCATTACACTTATTTTAACAACAATTTGATAGCCCAAATGAACTTAACATAACTGTGATTGTTTGTAATTATTAATTAACAACCATATAACAGAATAAATCAGGGTAATGTCAAATTTATCTGGAAGATTTCCCTCAGGATATTCTAAATAAAATGTTATTAGAAAAGCTATGAAAGCAGGAATTAACAGGCTATACGATCAGACCATAAGCCTGGCAGGTACAAAATGGAGTGAATGGGCTTTATTTATTTTTGCATTCGTTGATGCATCTTTTTTGCCAATGCCAGCTTCAACATTTTTTCTGATATTGATTATGATGAATGGTGCAAAATCAATCAGGTATATAATATTTGGGACTATGGGAACCCTGGTTGGTGCTCTTGCAGGTTATTCAGTTGGTCACTTTGCCTGGCTGAACACCAGTGGAGAACTTACCGGGCTAGGGCACTTTTTTTTAAACAATATACCAGGCTTTACGCCGGGTTCTTACGATAAAATGCACATGCTTTATTCAAAATGGGATTTCTGGATATTATTCCTGGCAGCTTTTGCTCCTCTTCCTTATGGAATATTTGCGATATCATCGGGTGTGTTTGATATAAGTATAATTATATTTTGCGTGGCCACTGTCATCAGCCAGACTATTAAATTCTTTGTGATGGCTTATTTATTAAGAAGAATTGGTCCAAAAGTTAAATTCCTGACTGGATTAAAGTGGAAACCGGTGGCCCTTATCGCTTCAATATTTGTTATTCTTGCAATAGCAATACTATGATTCTTATTTAGGAATAATCTTATCAGAAATTTCAGGCTCCGAAACTATTTGGGTAAAGAAAAAAGGAATTCAATTCCCCCAAAAGGTATGTTTCTCACAGATATTTCACCCTTATGAAGAATGACAGCATTTTTCACAATTGAAAGACCAAGTCCTGTTCCGCCCTGTTTACGGGACCTTCCTGAATCTACCCTGTAGAAACGTTCGAAAACCCGGCTTAGATGTTCCTCTGGTATACCAACTCCATTATCGGAAAAGGAAAAATGATAAAATTTATCGTCTTCATGGAACAGGCTCACTTTTACTCTGCAACCTTCCCCGGCATAAGAGATTGAATTCTCCAGGAGATTTTGGAAAACCGACATAAGCAGGGATCTGTTGCCATGAACATATATTTCATCACTGAGATCACATTCAACACTCATTTTCTTAACATCAATGGCCGATTTGAAGTTATCTCTAACCTCAAAAAAAAGTTCTTTTATTTTAATCTTTTCGAATTCGAAACTGTTGCCTGCTTCCTCAATTTTATTGAGCACGGCAATATCATTTATTAAATGGGAGAGTCTTTCAGTTTGTGCAAGAGCCCTTGAAAGGAAATACCTCCGTTTATCCGGATCGATGTTCATATCAGTCATAATAGTCTCGATATAACCTTTTATGGAGGATACAGGTGTTTTAAGTTCATGGGCAATATTTGATGTGACCTGCTGCTTAATTATCCTGTTTGTCTCAACGCTTGTAATATCACTCAGAATTATTTCGAAGCTGTCATCATGGAATAAGACACATTGAACACGGAAATATTTACCTCCCTTGCCAATTTGATATTCCATTCTTGGAAGCTCATTAGTCTTGGTCTCTCTAGCCCTTTGTTTTTCAATGAATTCCATAACAGGTTGGAAATCATTGATTTTGAAAAAATTAGCTGATGATATTGTGAGTTCTCCTGAAATAACGTTCATATACTGAATAAAGTGGCTGTTGGTCAGTATTTTATCATTATCTTTAGAAAAGAAAGCCACCCCTTCATTAAGCACATTCAGATGGTTGAACAGTCTCTCTTTTTCAACTGCCAGATCATCTTTAGTTTTACGGAGATTGCTGTATATACTTATAATCTCTTCTCCTATTGTTCCCAGCTCATTCTTTGGGAAGGATGTATTAAAGTCAAAGGGCTCATTGCGGCCAACCGTAACTGCAAAATCCTTGAGTTTGGTCACAGATTCACCAAACCTGTTTGTCACTACTCGCAAAATGAACCATATAATTATGAATAAGAAGCAGATAACTACAATAAACATTTTTTCTATCGACAGAAAATTTACGATATTAATATCATAAATAACTGCCGCTCGTATATAGTACTTATTGTAGAACTTTGCGAAGTAGTAATAATCTATGCCGGTTGTGGCTGATTTTCTTACCGTTGTACCAAAAGCTGAAAAGGTTGATTGCATTACCTCCGGCCTGTTCTTGTGATTAGCCATTGTATTCCAGTCTTTAACAGAGCTGTCGTAAAGGACTACGCCTGTGGGGCTTATTATAGTTATCCGAAGTTCGTTCTGTGGAAGAATTTTAACAAGGGAATCAACAATCCTGTAATTTCCCTTTTCGTATATCTGATTTGCAATAATATAATTGTTTGTAATTGCAGTAATATGAAAAAGTTCATCATTAAGAGTTTCAATTCTGTATTTCTTTTCACGATGGTACAGGTATGAAACTATAACTAATGTAAACAGTGTAAATACACTGAAATAGTAAATGAAAAGTTTGTTTCTGAATCTGCTTCTTGGAATCATATCATAAAATTATATTTAAGTTCAGAATTCGAAGAAATACCCATATCCAGTTTTGTTTTTAAGGTTGGAACCGTATTTCCCTATTTTATTACGGATTCTGGCAATATTAACATCGACTGTGCGATTTGTGACTATGACGTCTCCGCCCCATACTCTTTTTAATATATCCTCCCTGCTGAATACTTTTCCAATATTTTCGAGAAGAAGTTTTAATATTTCGAATTCTTTTTTTGTCAGGTCAATTTTATCCTGGTCGGCAATAACACGTTTCCTGATGTTATCAAGTTCGATATTCCCAAATTTAAGAATTTCATCCTCCTTTTTATTTTCCGATTCGGTTCTTTTAAGAACAGCTTTTACTCTTGCTGTTAATTCATTGACAGAAAAAGGCTTGGCTATATAATCGTCGGCGCCCAGACTAAACCCGGTAAGCAGATCATTTTCCGTATCTTTTGCTGTCAGGAATATAATGGGGGCAGTTAATTTGTATTCTTTCCTCAGTTTTTCAGCAAGCCTGAATCCTGACATAGCGCCCATCATAACATCAAGAAGGAAAAGATCATAATTGTATATCGGCTTTTTAACTGCTTCTTCAGATGAGTGTGCCGTATCGGTTTCAAACCCCGCATTTTTAAGATTATACTGGAGTATTTCACAAAGATCTTCTTCGTCATCAACAATGAGGATTCTTTTTCTTTTAATGTCCATAATAATAAGTTGTTAACTTAAATTTATTCTTTAATGTCCGGTTCTTTATCGATTCCGGAGTGCCTGACATCCGTTCCCTGCAGCGAGTAGATCGTAGCTTCTGCAATATTTGTCGCGTGATCAGCAATTCGTTCGATATTTGTTATTATGTTTTTAAGATCTGCATAACTCAGAAGCATTTCCTTTGTTTTTTCACTTATCCGGGCTTTTGAGATACTGTTGATCAATAGTTTCTGATTCATTTCATCAACAATGGGATCATTTTTTATGGTCCATATGGCGAAATCTGTATCATTATTGACAAATGAAAGCAGCGATTTTTCGACCATCATCTTACTTGATAACAGCATATTCATAATAACCTCTGACATTGTGAGATATTCTTTTGTGTTCTTAAGTGTTTCAATAGTACGGGTAATGTTCATTACCAGGTCCCCTATACGTTCAAGGTTGAGTACCATCCTGTAAACAGCAACCAGTTTACGTATATCTGAAGCCATTGGCTGATAGAGGACAATAGAATTTATGAACTGATCGCTTAATGAAATTTCGTATCTGTCTATTTCCTGCTCATTCTTCCCAATATTGATTATCAATTCTTCCTGTTCCTCGCTGGTATTCCCGGACATGAGTTTCTCGATAAGATTCAGCTGTGCAAGAACAAGATTAGCCATCTCATTGAAACTGCTCATAATTTCCTGAATTGATTGTTCTTTCTTTGTACTCATATTTGTCTGTATTAAAACTACAAGTTAGATATTTTTACGGTTTATTTTCTATCCGAATTTCCCGGTCAGATAACCTTCAGTTCTGGAATCTTTTGGATTGGTAAACATAAGATCTGTCTTTCCATATTCCACAAGCTCTCCCAGGTACATAAACATGGAGTTATCGCTTATTCGCGCAGCCTGCGACATATTGTGAGTAACAAGCAGGATAGTATAGTCAGCTTTCAGATTTACAAGAAGATCTTCAATTTTTGCTGTTGATACCGGATCGAGCGATGATGTTGGTTCATCAAGCAAAAGCACATCAGGATTAAAGGCTATTGCCCTGGCAATACACAGTCGTTGTTGCTGACCTCCTGATAAGAATGTTCCTTTCTTAAAGAGAGAATCTTTTACCTCGTCCCATAAGGTAACGTTTGTAAGCGACCTTTCAACAATCTCATCACGATCACTTCTCTTTAATTTTATGCCATTGAGTTTATAGCCTGCTATAACATTATCATAAATGTTCATTGTCGGGAATGGGTTCGGACGTTGAAATACCATACCTATTTTACGTCGAAGTTCAATTGTTGACATATCCTGAATATCTGTGTCATTAAGCAGAATCGTTCCTCTGGTAATTATATTCGGATACAGCTCGTGCATCCTGTTGAATGCTCTAAGCAAGGTACTTTTGCCACATCCGGAAGGACCCATAATCGAAGTTATTGCTTCTCTTTCAATGTCTGCATTTATAGAACTTACAGCATACTTACCCTCTTCGTAGGCAATTGAAAGGTCCCTGACTTTTAAGACCGGATTATTTGTATGTAATAGTGTCTCTGTCATCTTTTTCTTCCAATCTTACGTTGAGTAGTCAGTCTGCCTGAAAAAATATTTAGTAAAAGAACAAATATCATCAGGAACAGCGATGAACTCCAAACCAGTTTCACCATATTAGGGTCGTTGTAAAACTCCCATATCAGTAAGGGTACTGCACTCGTTGGTTTAGTAATATTATAATTGATGACTGTACTTCCAAGGGCTGTCATCATAAGAGGTGCTGTTTCACCAAGGATTCTCGAGATGGAAAGTAATATTCCTGTTGACAGCCCGCTGAACCCGCTGGGTATAAGGACCCTTAAAATTACTTTATGGTAAGGCACTCCCATTGCAAATGCCGCTTCGCGGATCTCATTCGGTATCATTTTCATCGTTTCTTCAGTTGATCTGATGATCATTGGAAGCATCATTATTGCCAGGGCAACACTACCTGCAAATGCTGAGTATCCATTTGTAATGTTTTTAACAATCCACAGGTATGATATAATTCCCAGTACAATAGAGGGTACACCCTGGAGTATCTCTGTAATATTCCTTAGGATGCCTGAATAGCGACTACTCTGATTTTCATATAGGTAGATGCCTATCATCATTCCTGCAGGTATGGCCATTAATGAAGAAACAATCACAATCAAAAAAGTTCCGGTGATTCCATTAGCAATGCCTCCGGGTATGGTCTGGTTATTGGCAATGGCAGTCATAGCCTGAAGTGAATCAGGAGAGGTCTGAACAAAAAAGTTGAAATTTATCTGACCTATGCCACTAATTATTATTTTACTTATTATAAAGACAATAGGAACCACAGTAAGTAGAGACATAAATATTACAAGAGCCCGGAAAAGTTTGTTTTTAAGATTCCTACTGTCAATATTATCAGTAATTGCCGCTATTTTAGTAACTTCCATTAATTGAATATTATGAAAACCTGCTTATAATAGATTTACCGATACTGTTCACAATTCCGGTAATTGCAAAAAGAATAAGTGCGATGGCAATGAGGGAGCTGAGCTTTAATCCTGATGCTTCTCCAAACTGGTTAGCAATAATACTGGCCATGGTATTACCAGTTGAAAATAATCCCGAAGGAATCACATTTGAATTACCAATCAGCATGGTAACTGCCATTGTTTCTCCCAGGGCTCTTCCAAGGGCAAGAATATAGCTGGCAACAATACCAGACCGGGCATTTGGCAGTATAACATTGAAAATCACCTCGCGTCTTGTAGCACCAAGTGAATAGGCCGCCTCCTTGAGTTCATCGGGTACCATTGATATAATTTCAGTACTGAGCGAGGTTGCATAAGGCACTATCATAATTGCCAGTATAAGGGAAGATGTGAATACTCCGAACCCCTGGTCACTTAGGCCAAGATTTACTATTAGTGGTCTTAAAGTATAAAAGCCCCATAATCCGTAAACTATAGAAGGGATACCAGCCAGAAGATCAACCATTGAACTTAAGATATTTGCCATCCTTGTACCCCTGAAGTATTCCGCAACAAAAAGGGAGGTTGAAAATGCGAGAGGGAGGCAGATTAATAAAGCCAATATGGAGGTAATTAATGTTCCTGCTATAAATGGCAGGGCTCCGTAAACCTCACGGCCGGTAGTGGGATTCCATTGATTCGTGATGATAAACCTGAGACCAAACGTCTTAAAAGCAGGAATAGCACCACCTACAAGAGAGAATACTATTCCGGCAGAGACTATCAGAATTAATAGTGATGCAGAAAAAAGAGCAATTTTTGTTAATTTATCACTATTCATTCATTCGGAATTTTTATTTAAGAACAGGTTTTCCGTCATAGGTAACTGTTCGAATAATATTTTTCGCAATAGCTGAGGCGTCCGATGGTAAAGAAGCATAATTAACACTTTCAGCAATTGCCTGGGCATCTGGACCTACAAGCCAGTCAAGAAATTTGACCAAAGCATCGGCCTGAACAAGAGAACGTCCATCATAATTTTGTTCCTTATACAGAATTATCCAGGTAAATCCACTTATCGGATATGCCTCAGGATCGGATGAGTTGGTTACCATAATCCTTGCATCGGCAGGTATCTGACCCTTAGCGGCTGAACTAACGGTTTTGATATCAGGGTTAATAAAGTTACCTGAGCTATTCTGCACGCTTGCAAACTGTATTTTTTGTGCAAATGCATATTCAGATCCTATATATCCTATTGTGCCTGCTGATTGACTTATAGTACCTGCAACTCCGGGGTTGCCTTTTGCTCCAATTCCTGTAAGCCAGTTGAGAGATTTCCCCGTTCCTATTTTCTCACTCCATAATTTACTTATCTTGCTCATATAGTCACTGAAAATATTTGTTGTTCCACTGCCGTCTGAACGATAAACTACAGTAATATTCATATCAGGCAGTTTTAAATCATTATTGACTGCTCTGATAGCCGGATCGTTCCATTTTGTGATAGTACCCATAAAAATTTTCTCGAGTAATTCCGGAGTCATTTTAAGGTTATCAACTCCCGGCAGGTTATAAGCTATAACAACAGCGCCCATGCAGGTAGGAATGTGAACAATTTCAGCCGGCATTTCAGAAAGCTCATTATCGGAAAGAAAAGCATCGGATGCACCAAAATCGACAACTTTGTCTTTAAGACTCCTTATACCACCGCCGGAACCAATTCCTCCATAGGTCATTGGTATTCCTGTTATTTCAGTATACTTTTTAAAGGCCAGGTTATAGAACGGCATAGGGAAAGTTGCCCCAGCAGCTGTCATAGAAACTTTCTTATCGCCTGAAGCTGCTTTTTTGCCACCACTATTGCAGGATACCGCTATTGCAAGTATCACAGTAAAAATTAATAGATTTTTCATGTCTGTTGATTTATTTTGATTTGTTAATTTATTTTTTTTTAGAATTTTAATTCAAAGTTTAATGCAAACATAGAGGTAAATGATATTGTTTTGTTATCTGGTGACCAGCCCTGGAAGTTGGGGGCAATTTTAACCCCCGGTGTTGGTGAATAATCAAATCCGGCCATAAACAATTGACCGTCTTTATTATAATTCCAGGGATTGGTCTGTCCTGTCAGCGTCGTTGACCAAAGTTTATCGTATCTCGCGAATAAGCTTAACTTGTCAGCAAGTCCAAGAGATGAATAGATTGATATCCCGGAAAAGTCATGACCGTCTATAATTCCATTGTCTTGCTGATTATTGTACTCGACTCCCATTTTTAAATTTTTGATAATGTATCCGGCATAGAGTGCAGTTGAAACCTGGGCGTAATTATTTTTCATTATGTCGCAATACCCCCGGAGAACAAATCCCTGAAATGGCTGCAGAGTTATGCCGAAGGTGTATTTAAATGTACTGTCGGACTGAATTTTTTTGTAGCCTTCACCATTTAGGACTGAGAGGTCAAATGATATTATCTTTGCCGGTGAGTATGAAACAGCAGCTCCAAGGTCAGCACTTGGTCCCATGTTATATGCATCCTGGAAAGATTTGTAAATATATCGATATCCCCATTGTTTTTCCTGTAGGCTATACTGGTCGGTCCCTATCATACCAAACCTTGCAGAAAAATTATTGTTTTTATACTGTACCAAAGCCTTTTTAAGATATGCTGTCATCTGTAATTTCCCAACCCCTGGATCAGCAACATCTATATTTACCATTCCTGAGATATTTTTACTGAAGTTATATTCATAACCCAGGTAAGCTCTTGTGATTTCAAATGCTTTTGAATTACCATCTTTATTGTGCGCATAATTCAGGTCGGTGAAGATAAGCGCAAATGGTTTACCTGAAGGAGTGAATGGAGCATCGTTCTGTGCTTTGAGGTTACTTACTGTAAAACAGAGTACCAGAATAAGGACAAACAGCAAAGTGATTTTTCTTTCCATACCAGCAAATTGGTTTTTACTCTGCAAAATTGTAACGATATTGTTACACGCATGTTAAGCACATGTTACATGATTGTTACAAAACTTCAGGTTCTAAAAAAAAATCAGGAGGGTGTCTCAAAAGTCAAAATCCATAAACCACAAAGGGCACAAAGTTTTTCACAAAGGTCGCAAAGGATTAAATATCATGTTTTTACCTTTGTGAACTTTGTGAATCCTTAGTGTTCTTTGTATTTAAAAATGACTTTTGAGACACCCTCCTGGTAAAAACCAATTGCTAAGAGCCATTCCGTAGAATGGTTTACCGTCTATTAATAATCGGTATTCTGTGGATCAAAATTACACCATCCTGATGTCCAGTCTGTATCTCCAAAAGCACCCCTGTAATTGACCGGAGTAAAAAACGAATCAGTTAATCGGGTATTGGCGAATGAAGCGCCATTTAAAAGTGGAGAACCTGATGCAGGCAAGAAATTAGGGCTGGTGAGGTTGAATGGATCAGTGACCATGAGCAGATCATTGATTGCCATAACTTCATTGTTTCCCGAAGGATCGAGGTACCATGCTTCTGTTCCCTGCAGAGAGGTTGCATTTTCCTTAAAGAAGGTTCCCATTCCTGACATAACACAGTTTTCAATCTGAAGAACATTGGCTTCTGCCTGTGCAGGTGAATCACCTAATGCACCATCGATATATAATCCGTAAGGCCAGCCTGCAATCACTGTATTATATATCGAGAGACGTGATCCGCGCCGTATCTGGATTGCATGTCCGAAGAGAGAATTAATAGTGGTTGATAAGGTTACTTTCGGACCAAATACACTGCCATTTACAAAAAGAGCGGAGGTATATGGAGATAAAGTTGAGCCATCTGCATCATTATCAGATTCAAAACCATTTGAGGTTGACTGGTCTGCAACTGCCGGATCGCGAAGGCTTACAAAGAACTGAACCTTACCGGAGAATCCGTTATCAGTATCCCAGTCATCATCCCATCCTCTTAAAGCAACAAGATATTTCATCCGGACAGTTCCACCGAACCATTCGTATGAGTCATCTCCTGAATAAGAAACCTGGATATGATCGATAGTGGTTCCGGCACCAACTGCATAAAGTGTCAAACCGTTTATTTCACTGTTGGGAGTTGCTGTCAGGCCAATACCCGGGAATTCGATCCTGACATACTGTAAAACACCTGAATTATCATTCGGATCAGTTCCCCCATATTCTGAACCGATGCCGCCTTCTGCTATACCAACGCCTGCCCCGTCATCATGCTTATTGGTAGGTGCTTTTCCACAAAGTACCAAACCACCCCAGTCGCCGTATGAACGCTGTCCTTTTGGTTTGTCTGAGGTAAATACAATTGGTTTGTCAGCTGTACCGACTGCCATGATCCTGGCTCCTCGTTCAATCATTAGGGCTGCTTTGGTACCTGATATACCTTTTATAATAGTTCCTGGTTCGATTGTCAGAGTAGTGCCGTCTTTTACATAAACAAAACCGGAAAGCATGTATTTAGCTTCAGCATACCAGTGTGTATCCGTCGTAATATCACCTGATACTTCGATTACCTGTCCGGTTGAAGGTGTGACCAGAACTGAACAGGTAACAGTAACTGCAGGGTCCGACCCGGATACAGCTGTTATTGTGGTTGTTCCAAGTGACACACCTGTTACAACGCCATTGTTGACGGTTGCAATTGCATCGCTTGCTGAACTCCAGGAAATGTTCTTGTTCGATGCATCAGGAGGATCAATAAATACTGAAAGAGTCGTTGTTCCCCCTACCTGAATAGTGACGTCGGTCTTGTCTAATGTGATACCGGACACTAATACCGGATCCTTTTTACATGCGGTAACAAGAAGTATTAATCCTGCTACTAAAACCAGCATTTGTTTTGATCTTCTGGAAATTCTTTTCATGTCTAAATTGTTTTTAGTTATTAAATTTGTTTTTGCTGTCCATATATTTTCAATAATCAGAATTTATAAGTCATTGATATAGTCACATATCTGCCTGGCTGAAATAATTTTGTGATCTGCTCCCTGTTAAAATGTTCGGTTCCTGTTATATTACCTTTTGTAAGATCAGTCATATCAACAGAAGTATTAACTGTTTGTGTCAAAATTGATTTTTGATTAAAAAGATCTTTTATTCCTGTTTTTATTTCATAATGCTTCCCTATTTTTTTACTCACTGCCAGGTCAACCACATTCCTTGGCATTTCGTAAATGTTTGGAATATCCTCCCAGGAGTTGGGAGAAGGTCTGCCGACAGCAACTATTCTTTTGCCGATAATATTGTATAATGCTGTTATCATCAGGCCATTATTGTCATTATAATAGAAGATACCTGCATTAACCATGTAAGGCGACTGTCCCTGAAGAGGTCTGTCACGGTTAAGATCACCAGCGTTGAAAAGCACCTTGCTCCTGATAAGTGTTGCATTAAGTATAACTGAAAAATTTTCTGCACCTGAAATGAATCCGAGTGATTTTCTTACATCAGTCTCAATGCCATAACTGTAAGCTGACGGAACATTTTCAAAAGTATATTGAGTAGGATTGTTTCCCATTATAACCATTTCAATCGGATTTCTGAATCTCTTATAAAAGAAGCCGATATTGAATGTTTCATTAGGGGACGGATAATGCTCAAAACGTATATCATAATTCTGTATATAAGCCTGTTCAATGGCAGGATTACCGTAGATACCCGCGTTAAGATCAAAATCTACAAAATAATAAGGGGCTAATTCCCTGAATTCAGGTCTGTTGACTGACAGGCCATATGCAGCTCTGATCAGATTTTTTGTGTTAATGCTGAAAGCGAGATTAGCTGAAGGGAAAAGATTCACCGTGTCCCTCATATCATTAACAGGTATGGTAGTACCCTGTCTGTAACTGTTCAGGCTTTGCACGTCTCTTTCAATTCTTAAGCCGGTATAAATACTTAATTTCAGCCCGATTGGTATTTTTGCTGCTATGTATCCTGCCAGTAGTTTGTTTGCTGCAGTATACGAATCCGAGGGGGAAGTTATTTCTGCAAGTTTAATTCCATCGGTAAGATTGATATTTTCATCAACGAAGATTTCAGAAACCGGCAAATACGACATACCCATTGTCGATTGATTACTTGCAACAGAATAACCAAAATTTCTGGCAGAGAAATCCCTTGACTTATTTTCCAGATAAAATCCGGTCTTTAATTCTGGTTTGAAATCTTTGAAAGTGAACCTTTTTACTATGTTAACAGAAGCAGAAATTATATTTTCTTCCAGTTTTGTCGTCATTCTCGACTCTGATGCAAGATCAGGATTGCTTGCAAACAGGAGAAAATACTCTGTTGGATCAGTGGAACTCTGGATATACTTATAACGTTTTGTGTCAGGTTCATTCTTATTTGAGAATGAATAACCGGCAACCCAGTCAATCCGGGTGGCTCCTTCGTTATATGAATGTTCACCTGCTAACTGGCCTGAATAAATCGACCTGGTTATATTTCTCAGTTCAGCAGCACGGATATACCTTCCATCTTCATAAAATTCCCTTCCTGTCCGGTCCGTAATACGGTTTATCCCGATCTGGTTAAAAAGGTTACGGAATTCAATCTTTTGTCCGTTAGCCGGATACCATGTCCAGTTATGTACGAGTCCCATTTTTATTGAATTTGTATACTGATCATCCATGTACTCGTCGGTGTAAGCTGATTTGTCGTCTTTGAAATCGTATATTGAATAGGTATTGTTTGACAGGAGATCGTGATTATTGGTATTGCTGTAAGTTAGCGCAGTTATATTTCCAAGAGTTTGTTTCCCAAATTTGAACTTTCTGTTAAAACCTAATGAGAATTTCTGATCATAATTAGCTGTTCCGGAAACAGGGGTCCAGCTCTTGTTCATTTCCCTGCCGACTTCAGTAATTTTGTTTAACACATCAGGATTTGTGGCCGATTCATATACATTAAGGTTTGAAGGCATATCTTTTGGTAATGAAAGATTTCCATTGTCAAACCCCAGAAGATTAGTACCATTTCCTCCATATCTCTGAAAATCTTTGAATGTTGTTCCTTCAGCTATGCCTGTTCCATATGTGACAAAAAACGAATTTTTTTCAGGCAGGTTAACAGTTGTTATTTTTACAAACCCACCAGAGAAATCGGCAGGCAATTCAGGAGCTGGCGATTTAATTATCATCATATTTTCAATCATCGATGCCGGGATGACATCGAATGAGAATGCCTTTACATCAGCTTCAGAACTTGGAGTGGCTGTATTGTTGAGCCAAACAGAGTTGTAACGTTGTGACAGGCCTCTTACGATAATGAATCTGTCGTCGACAATAGAGGTCCCCGGTAATCGCCTTATTACTTCTGAAGCGTCCCTGTCCTGCGAACGGAGGATCTGTTGTCCTGATATGCCGATAGAAACAAGCGGACTCATCCTGGTAGTGTTAATAATGGAAACATCGGTGTTTGTTTTCCTGACGCCGGTTACAGTAACACCATTAAGTGTAACAGCATTTTCTGAAAGCGAAATTGAAATCTCCGAGGTTTTACCAGCAATAACAGTTACATTTTCAAGTATTACAGGGTTATATGAAACATAGGATGCTTTAACCCTGTATTTACCGGGTTTTACATTTGGTATCACGAAACGTCCATCAGAATCAGCAGCAGTTCCTAAAGCAGTTCCGCTGATTACTATGACTGCGCCCGGCAGAGGTTCCTTAGTTTTTTTGTCTGTTGCCAGACCCTCTATTGTACCAGTCTGGCCTAAAATCTTCATGGAAGAAGCAATAAGGATAATTAAGGTAATCAGATATTTCCTGTTCTTTAAATAAAATAAATTCATCTCTTAGTTTGGTTTTAGCAATAAATTCTACACTGCAAAAATCTTCTGGTATTGTTACATACCGGTTAAAGAGGGATTAAAAAAAAATTACATCTTTGTTACAAATTATCAGGAGCTTATGAATGAGGCGACTTTGACAGGACAGAGACAAAGAATAAATGGTAATAGACTATTAATTTTATAAATTGCAGTTTTAAATTCTGCTAATTATGATATTAAGAAGATTGCTTTATATTTTAGTTTTTCTGGTTGCATGTACGGGAAATATTTTTTCGCAGACTTATATGCTGCCCAATATTGGATTGAAGAGCCATAAAACACTGGAAATTTTGAAAACAGAATTAACTGCTGATAGTACGGTTTTTTATCTTTCAGTTGAAAACCAGATAACCGGCGGGGCATTTTGTGCTGACAGGAATATTTATATAATTTACCCCGGCGGTACAAGGTTAAAGATCATTAAAGCTTCCGGGATACCTCAATGTCCTGATTATTATAAATTTAAAACAATAGGAGAGAAGCTTGCATTTACTCTTACCTTCCCGGCTTTGAAGCCCGGCACAGAGTGGATTGATCTTATTGAGGATTGCACCGACAATTGTTTTTCGTTTTTTGGGATACTTCTTAACAGCGATCTGAATAAAAAGATAGATGAGGCAGTCGAACTGGTTGACAAAGGTGAGACCGATACGGCAATAGGTCTTTATAAGGACATTATAGAAAGCATAGGAAACTCCGGAAATGGGATAACGGGATCGTTATATTCCGATTTGATCTCACTGCTTGTCAGGAAAAACTATACTGCCCAGGCAAATGAGTGGTACAAAAAACTTCTTTCATCAGATGTTCCCCGGTTGCAACTTTATATAAAGAATCTTAATTCCAGAGGGATTAAATTCTGAGAGTGAGATCCCTCGCTGGAGCTCGGGATTAACAACGGGTTTTTTGCGTTTTAGGTGTAAAATTGCAGGGACACGCCATGGCGTGTCCCTGCTGTTTATTATTTCCCGAAGGAGAAATCAAGTCCAACGGCAATGAGCCAGGTTTTCTTCTTGTATGTTTCTGTATAAGGGGCAAGATCGGTAAAATCCCTTGAAGCGTCAGCATAGAAAGAATACTGGCCTCCAAGATTAAGGTCGATCATGTCAGTGATCCTGTAGCCGAATCCAGCGCCGAAAGAGTTAGTGTTTGCGCTGTACCTCTGATCGCTCTGAAAGTAAACGTTAACGCCTGTCGTGGTATGTGACCATCCACCGCTTATCCTAAGTTTATCACTTATTCCATATTCTGCACCGAGACCGTATTCAAGGAAGTTCTTATCTATTTCTTCAGTATTAACTGTTTCACTCCCATCGTAATCAACGTTTTTATCAAAATATGTGTTAAAGCTTCCGGTCAGCATTAGTTTATCGACAGGTTTATATTCAACTCCCAGAGATAACATGGCAGGCATATCAGAAGGAATTTTTTCTCCGTTCGTAAATATCCCTCCCCCAAGGTTGTTATGTACCGTTGTTTTAAGGTCGAGTTTTGTCTGGAACTCATACTTTACCGCAATATTTAAATTATCGGTTGGTGAAACGTTTACACTGATGATAGGTGTATAACCTGTACCTGTTTCTTCTGCATCAACAGAAATATCCTGTGTCATGGCTGAATATACTCCCATTTCTACAGCGTTACCTCCATAGGTAGCTGAGGCTCCGGAGAAAAATGCCTGGGATTGTCCTATTGTCATATTTGTAGGGTCACCACCTAAAGCATTAATTGTTCCCTGCAGCGTTGCAACCTGGATAGAAGTTAAACCTACTGCTGTTCCATTCGCCAGGGGTACGTCACCATAGCCAGCAGTAATAATTGGTTGTAGAGACTCCGCTGTACTTGAAAGTTGAGTTGACACACCACTTAAATATGTCTGACCATCAGCAAAGAATTTGCTGGCCAGTACCATGCTTCCGTTATAAGCCGCTCCGAATGCAGGATAATCAGGATTGATACTTATGTCTTTTAAATATCCTTTATAGGTATTCTTCGCAGTTACCATTCGTAAGCCGGCAGCTACTGATATCATATCATTTATCTTATAGGCAACGTTTATCTGGTAACCAAAATATACTGAGGTTCCCTTAAAGTAAATATTGGCAGAATATAGACTAGTTGTTATATTCTGACTGTTTAACAAGGGCACAAGGTCCGCAACACTAGTCTCAAATGAAGGCAAACCCTTGTCATATTTTGCGCCACCACCGCCACCGATAGGATTGAACCCGGCTGATAATGACAAATTTCCGGTATTATAAGCAACATATACTCCGGGGAAAATAGGAGCACTGATTTTTCCGACATATTCTTTCGGTGTACCTGAAAGGAAGGTATAGTCGTTGATGATAGTCTGGGTCTGGCTTATTGATTGATTGTTAATTGAAGCAAAAAAGCCATTTCCAAGTTTGGTAACTCCGGCCGGGTTGAAATACACTGCATCAATCGCAGTTGAGGCATTTCGGTTCTGAAGCCTGGTGAACATTGCGCTCTGGTTGTTATTTGTGACCAGACCACCAGCAAAAATAGCTCCTGAAATGAGCAAGGCAGCGATAATAGTAAAAAGTTTTCTCATGAGTTTTGATTTAAGTTAAGTTTTTGCGGGTATGAAGTAATGAAGGCCAATATACCCCTGTTTTCAGTTTAAAAGTAGTTTTGGTTATAGCAGTTAATCAAGTTTTCAACTTAATAATTGATCAAATGTAGAAAAATATTTCATTTCTGCAATAGGTCTAAAATACTATCTTGGTATATAGACCGTTAGAGCAAGGTATTTGATATTGTTCGAATAATAATATTAATAAATGACGAAGTGACTCAGTGATTGTGACTGAGGGTAAGAGTAAGGTTAAGGGCATTTTCTCTAAGTCTCTAAGTCCATAATTCATTTTACAGATTTCCATTAAGCAGATTAAAATCCTCAAACAACCCATAATCAACCATCCTGTAATCCGCTCCCGAGGGATAGGTTTTCACATTACGCCAGACCCAGGGAGAGACAAAACCCGGCTGAGGATTATTATGATGAGGACCAAGAAGATTCCTCAGGCTGCCTATAACTTTGATCTCTATTTTATTATTGCCCTGTTTTATTAATCCTGTGACATCAGCAACGTAAGGTGGGAAGGCAATCAACGGACCCGGTTGTCCGTTGACAGTGACCTCGGCAATTGTTCCGTTCCACCTGCCCAGGCTGATTTCCCATTTTCCATCAGGTTTTTCTATGTTATATTCTTTGCTGTAAGTCATTCCCCATGAATAAAATGGCAGTCCCTGCTTTTGCCAGCTTCCTAATGTATAGGAAGAGACAGCCGGCTCAATAACCCAGCCTATTGAAACCGGCTTCACTGAGAAATCTCCCACCAGATAAACCGGTTCAATCTCGGCATTTACCCTCATAGGAGAGACTTTTAAAGAGAGCAAATTCTCCCCGGATCTTACGACTTTACCGATATTATATACTCCAAACGATCTGTCGAGCCACCATTTACCACTTTCGGGTATTATCTCATTACCGTTTATGGTAACCGTCCATAAACCGGGTCGTTCAACAACAGCTTTTAAGCCGGAAACATCGGGCTTACCCTTAATAGTAAAATGATATGTTGCAGTGAATCCTGTATTTACACCGAAAGTATCCCTGTCAACAATATTTGTTTTAAACTGGACTGAAGTGTTCCATGGATTACCATTAGTGAACCCGAAATACTTATATACTTTATCGGCAGCATTGTATGTGTGATAATCTTTAAAAAGTTCCTTTCCGATTTTCAGATCACAGAAATCTATCATTAAAGCATTTTCATTGCTACGGGCAACGGACAATTGAGATATGGATTTAAGGGTATCAACTCTGAGTGGTTTTACAGGTACAGGATAATTGGTCTGTTTAATATCAGGAATGAAAAGCAATAAGCTTCCGGCCGGAGGAATGGAGTAGGACAGGGATATCCCTTCGCCTGTAACCTGGTTGGGATAACCGGTTAGTTCTCCTGAAAAAGTATTCATCTCAATTGCATCTTTCCCCTTCATTTCAAGTGACCCACCTACCGGATCTTTCAAGCTGGAATTTACGAGAAAAATAACCTGACCATCAGCCAGTTGTCTCCTGTGATGATAGAGAGACCCTTCTCCTTTTACATCAAAGGATAAATTTATATTTTTAAAATACCTGGATATAATATCAGGATCCAGTTTGTCAGCTAAGATAATTTTTCCCGATTTCTTGCCAAAAAGTCTCTTGAGACCTTTATTAATAGAACCATCAACAAGGGTCGGCTCTGAAAAAGCTATCAGGGTTCCTCCATGGGAAACAAATTTTTCAAGCAATTGGTAAGTTGCAATGTCAAGATTCTCTGTCATGGGAGGAATAATAACCCTGGAATAGCCGGCCTCTCCCACGATGAATTTACCACCGGTAACACTCCCGATATCTTTTATAATATTCTCAGAACCAATGTCATACTCGACCTGGTTTTTTTCGAGTGTTGTAACAAAAGTCTGGAACGACTGTCCAATATCTTTACTTCTTTTATCACTGTTTACATAAGAGTCGTATAGCCAGGATGAGGTTGTCGGCTCGAGAATGAGTATATCATTTATCTGACGACCGGAAGATAATGCAAGTGACAGTCTGGCAAAATGAGTGTTTAGATACTTGTAATCATTCCACCACGGTTCATGATAATCAAATGATGGAGGGTAATCATATTTCCTTGCACCGGCAAGTGTAAAATATGTAAGGTGCTGGTTCATGAAATTAACCCCAAGAGCATATTCCCAGTCACCATTACGCTTCATATCGGTAAAAGTCAGATCCCATCCTGAACCGCCATAGGTTTCACTTAATTTTCTTTCTCTGCCAGTCTGGTTTGCAGCGCTGGCAAGCTCTTTTACAGACCTGGTATTTCCAAACTGGGCTCCTGTGGTGGAATCATCCCACTGGTTGAAAAGCATGTCGATAGCCGGCATCTGGTGCCAGGCATACATTGCCATATTATCTCCTCCGGGTCTCATATTTGGCCATTCATGTTCCCAGTAATGACCGGTGAATATCAATCCTTTTTCCGCACAATAAGCAAACCAGGGTTTTGCCCATCTGTCTACAAATAACTGCAAAAGGGTCTGAGTATAGTTGTGTCTTACCTTTTTCCAATCACCAACCTCCTCAAAGAGAGAGGGCAGTTGTGTTTTCAGATCATAATGCCATTGTTTCTTAAAAACATCAAACAGGTCGGGAGTCCACCTTATCCCACCCGGTGAATTTATCTGAGGTTCATCGGTAAAAGTACCGGGTATGGTTTTTCCGAGTTCCGGGCCAAGATATTTATCATAGCCTGTCATTGTTACCTCAATAAATTTTTCTGTAACACCCGGATAAAGAAGATCAACATATGAAAATCCACCGTACCAGTCGCTTTTGCTGTTATACGTTTTTGAGAAAAGAAGATATTTTCCTGTTTTACCTTTTTCTTCAGAAAGTGAATTAGTTATGTCAGTATAAGAGCCATCTCTTTCTTTCAGGCAAAGGTAATACCTCTCGCATGTATCAGGCAGAACGTCAAATCTGGTCATGTTAAGACCTTGTCCCTGATTATATGATTCAGGCATCTCATAAGGAACATGACCACCGCCAAAACCACTTGGGTATGAATCTTCGTCATATATCCAGATCTTCATTCCCAATTCTTTTCCTTTTTCAACAGCATGCTGAAATAGTTTGAACCATTTGTCGGAAAGATATTCAGTGATCAGACCCGGACGCGGATGAATAAAAACCTGGTAAGAGCCGGCATTTTTAAAGTCAGTTAGGTAATTATCGATATCCTCATTTGTAATATCCGCATTCCAAACAAAGAAAGGAGCTGTTGTGTATTGTGCAGGAGGTGATTTGAACTTAGAGGAAAGTGACTTAAAATCGGGCACACTTACATCATTAACAACATTCTTGGTGCAGGAATGCAAAAGGGAAATGCCTGCAGAAAATATGAAAATGATGAAAAAATGATAAAGTCTGGCGGGTTTCATAATCGTAAATATTTTAAGTATGAAAACTAATTCAATAATAAGAATATTCCAAATTTAAAACCATACCTGGAATGATTTCCTCTGTGTAACTCTGTGCTCCTCTGTGTTTCTCAGCGTAACAAAAAAAACAAGAACTTACACAGAGTTACAAAGAGGAGCACAGAGTTACACAGAGGATATTAATTTCAAAATGCTCCGGATAACCGGAGACTGTAGTTTCGCTGTGGCTGGATATCTCCGGGACGTCCCATATATTCAGTATTGGTAAGGTTTTTTACAGCAAGCGAAAGATTTAATACATGGCTCACCTGGTATCCGATATTTCCGTCAAGCACTATGTATGCTTTATTATCATTCAGCCAGTAATTATAAAATCCGTGCAGAATGCTCTCCCTGGTGAGCTCATTCAGAAAGACATCATCAATATTTAATATTTTTGATTTCACAAAAAAATCTAAACCTGCTTCCATCTTTCTGAAGGAAGAACCAAGGCTGATTTTTAGGGAGTGTTTCCTTCTGTATTTTAAGTATATATCAGTATTTTTATGAGTTACCTGGTTATATTCAACGGGATACGTAAAAGTGTAGCCTCCGCTGAGTGTTGTATTAAATTCCGATATTGACCTTTTGAGAAGGAATTCCAGTTCATATCCGTATACTCTTGACTGTTCAATATTTGCTGCCTGAAAACCAAAGTCGTAAATGCCGGTAACCTGATCGGGGTATGAGCCAAATAGAAATTCTATCAGATCTTTATTCTGGGAAAAGAAAAATGACAGATCTGCCTGACCTGTTGTCTTCCCCAGTGCGATTCCCTGTTTAATGCCTATTTCCGAATTCCACCCCGACTCAGGTTTAACAAACGGATTCGGGAATATTTTTATAGAACCAAGGGTTGTCGATGCAAACTTTTCTGCAATTGAAGGGTACCTGTAACCCTGTCCGAATGAGCCTCTTATGAAGGTATACTCAGCCGCCTGCCAGTTGATTCCTGTTCTGAACACAGGCACAATTCTATCATGTTCTCCGTCAAGGATATATTGTTCCAGCCGGACTCCTGCAACCAGCTTTAACATTGGGACCGGACTGATTTCCGTCTGTGCGAATGCGGCAACATTCATTTCCTGGTGGTTGCTGTAAAAGTTCGATAGTATCTTATTATAGCTTTCAGATAACCCTGAAACGATTGTTATAAAATCGGATAATCTGTAATTAAGCTGGTATTCAGCATAGAGAGAAAGTGCATCTGCATTTTTATCTTTTCTTTTGGGAAAGCGGTTATCGGCAGATTGAAAACGAATGCGCAGTTCATGCTTAAATGGTCCGTTATTATCAAACTCAATAAAGGGGTCGATATCCAAAAAACTGGCATGGAGAAGCGAAACAGTTGATGTATCCTGTATAAGTGCTCCAGTTTCCGCATCTTTCCATAAAATGAAGTCTTTCTTTGCCGTGTAACCCGAATTAATATTTAGTCCGTATGTAAGACCTTTGATAACAGAGTTATGATGTTTCAGACGGACATTTATTCTTGCAAGTTTTCCGTTATTATATTTGCGGTAACCATCATCATCAAAAAGATTAATTCCGATACCGAAATCAGTCTTTCCGAATTTTTGCAGATGTGAGAAGGAAATATCTGAGAAAATCAATGGGGAATGAGTCCATATCCAGTTCTTGTCAGCTGGTTTGCCGTAAATACCTGTTTCTGCATAGAACCGTGTTACAGGTGTATTTGTTGCATCGGCAGTACGAAAGTTAATAATTCCATTAAGTGCGGAAGAACCATAGAGTACAGAGGATGCACCTTTTATTATTTCAATTTGCGAAATGTTTTCGAGCGGGAGAAATTCCCATTTAATGTTTCCTGCATCAGGCGATATTACGGGCAGACCATCAACAAGGGCGAGCACCCTGCTTCCTGCACCGTAACTGAAACCGCTTCCTCCCCTGATTGAAGCCTGGCCATCCATTACTTCAATCCCGGGTGTTTTGGTGATCAGCTCCTGCGCATCAGTTATATGGGTATTCAGGAAATCTGCTGACTTCAGGACATCCATAGAAACTGTGAGTTCAGCAACCCTTTGTTCTGTTTTATTAGCACTGACAACTATTCCACCGATCTCCTGGAAATCCATATCAAGACCCATATTCACTTTAACAGTATCATTCGGATTGACGGTTATTGTCGTTGTTTCAGATTTGTAACCGATAAGCCTGAAAATGATATCTATTTTACCGGTATCTGTTTTCAATAAGAAATGGCCGTCCGGATCTGTGGTTGTACCCCGATTTTTATGAATCACATATACTCCGGGTAACAACTCGTGTGTCTTATTATCAAATACTATGCCTTCAACAATTCCCTGGGCAAAGGTTACATTTAATAATAAAGAGCGAAGGAGTATTACTATAATAATAAAAGCGTATCTCATCATTTAGCCTTAAAGGTCATCCTGATATTGGTAGGAACGCCTTGGGGATTCGGGTAAATGGTAGTTACTTTCAGGGAAATCGTGTTTAGCTCGACAATTTGTGTTGTCACCGGAATTGGAAGAGAATCTGTTTCTATGACAAGTTCTGTTTCGTTAAAGGCAAATCTCCAGGTTCCTGTGTAAACTCCAAAAGTCCCGGTATAGTCATTATTAAATTTGGCATCTCCTTTGAAATTTTTCAGTATACCGTCCGGGCCACTGGCATCAACGCCGTTAGCAAGAAGGCTGTCGCTGGTCCATGTCGGACCTGTCAATAATTTGAAATTTACAGATTCGGTATTTTTTTTGCAGGAGGCAACATAGAAGCATCCTGAAATTATCAAAAGCAAAAACAGGTTTTTCATAATACCGGAATTTAAGTAGATTTATTGAAATCTTTTTATGGAGCAATCTTACATTTAATCAGTTCATAAATTATTATATTACCCAAAGATAATAAACTTTAATTTATCTTTTCCCGGCAACAGGGCTGTTGAAAAAGTCCAGCAGGTCTTTCAGCCAGCATAAACAAATATACTTATTTGTATAATCTGATGAATATGTTTTAAAATATGATTCATTCATCACTATTGTTTTATATTTTTGAAATAACAAAGACCGATTAGATATGAATAAACAGATATGCCTTAAGAGAAGTTTAATAATAATGTTGGTTTTAATCTTAGAGCTGGCGGCTCATGATATAAATGCACAACCTGTTGTGGGGCTGGATAACTGGTTCAATCACGAAACCAATGCCAAAACAGGCATGCCTTTTCATTATTTATGGTCCGATACTGCATGGAGTGGTTATTCGAGGTGGGGTGAAATATTTAAATCGAGAGGTGCCACAATTAGTACAATTGGTAAACCTGATTTGGGTGCACTTAGCAAAATAGATATTTATATCATTGTGGATCCGGATACCACTTCAGAAAATCCGTCTCCTAATTATATTACCGCTGGAGATATCAAAGTCATCAGAAAGTGGGTTGAGGATGGCGGTGTTCTTGCTGTTCTGGGCAACGATGCACCTAACTGCGAATTCACTCATCTTAATCTGTTGATGAAAACGTTTGGAATGATTTTTAATCATGTTACGTTGCATAGGGTTAATGAAAATGATTTTGAAATGGGAGCATGCAATGATTTGCCGGATATTCCTCTTTTTAAGGGAGTTGCCAAAATATATATAAAGGAGATATCTGATTTAAGCCTGTCAGGAAGTTCCAAACCAGTGCTTATTGAAAAAAGGAAAGTGCTGATGGCTGAAAACAAATATGGGAAAGGATACGTTTTTGCCATTGGTGATCCATGGATCTATAATGAATATATCGATCACGACCGCCTGCCGGATAGTTTTAATAACCGCAAGGCAGCCGAGAACCTGACGGATTTATTATTGGGTCATGTTAAGAAGAAGTAAGAATACTTCATCTACTGAGAGGGTAGTTGAAAAAATCGAAATTCATTAACCGCAAAGGTCGCAAAGGGCTTAATGAATGGCTTTTATCTTTGCGCGC
The DNA here is from genome assembly GCA_963815075.1 of uncultured Bacteroidales bacterium. Lineage (GTDB taxonomy): Bacteria > Bacteroidota > Bacteroidia > Bacteroidales > VadinHA17 > LD21. The sequence continues at coordinate 176,231 of CAWFFK010000012.1, read as the reverse complement.
TTTGCACCTTCTTTGAGTACTTTGCGGTTTAAAAGGACATTTTCAACAGCCCCTTTAATAAACCTAATAAGTACTTCTCTAATATGGGAGGGATTTGGGTAGGAATAAAAAAACTGGAAACGGAATGATCATAATATTATATTTGAAAAATATTTTAATCTGAACCGAATATTATGGGTAAACTGATCAAATTAATACCTGTTATCTTTATTTTATCTGCATTGATTGTTGCAAATATGAATCTGAAAGCACAGGAGATATCAAGTAAAACGACTATGGAGGCAATGGTGCTTGCCAACAAATATTTCAGAGATAAATGGCCTGATGTCAGCAAGGAAATTGTAACTGATAAATCGAGACCCAGTAATATCTGGACACGTGCAGTTTATTACGAGGGATTAATGGCATTGTACTCTGTTAACCCTGATACTTCCTATCTTAATTATGCCTTAAGATGGGGAAAGGCACATAAATGGGGAATGCGAGATGGTATTAAAACAAGAAATGCTGATGACCAGTGTTGTGGACAAACCTATATTGACTTATACCTCCTCGACAGGTACAAGGAAGAACGGATAAATGATATCAGGGCTTGTGTCGACAGCATGCTAGTAACTGACAAGATAGATGATTGGTGGTGGATTGATGCCTTGCAGATGGCGATGCCGGTTTTTGCCCGTCTTGGAAAGGTGTACATGAATGACTCCTACTACGACAGGATGAATGAAATGTATGAGTATACCAGAACCAAACTTGGCACCAATGGTCTTTACAACACAGTTGATCATCTTTGGTGGCGCGACACAACATTTGTTCCTCCTTACAAGGAACCAAATGGCGAAAATTGTTACTGGTCAAGGGGAAATGGCTGGGTTGTGGCTGCGCTTGCCAGATCAATAGACTTCTTACCGAAGAACAGTTCTTATAAAAGAGGATATCTGAAAACTCTTAAAGAGATGTTTGAAGCAATAGTTCCCCTCCAGAGATCAGATGGATTCTGGAATGTAAGTCTGAGAGATTCAACTCATTTCGGAGGGAAGGAAGAAACAGGAACGGCCCTTTTCGTTTATGGCATGGCATGGGGTATAAACAAGGGTGAGCTGAGTAAAAATGAATACCTTCCTGTTGTAACAAAGGCATGGAATGCACTTGTTGCAGAATCACTGCATCCGAACGGATTCCTTGGCTATGTTCAGGGAACGGGCAAAGAACCAAAAGATGGTCAGCCTGTAGGATATGACAATGCACCCAATTTTGAAGATTATGGACTAGGATGCTTCCTGCTTGCCGGATCAGAAGTTTATAAACTGGCCAAATCGCTTGAGCCAAAGGAAAAGAAAGCAAAAGAGCCTAAGGAGGAGAAAGGCACCAAAGGCACCAAAGGCACCAAAGGCACCAAAGGCACCAAAGGCACCAAAGGCACCAAAGGCACCAAAGGCACCAAAGGCACCAAAGGCAGTAAAGAGAGCAGCAGGGATGCGGTGATCAATTAGGTTTATTCAGACAGAAAAAGATGGATTTTAGTTAAGTAATACTTAAGATATTCTTGAACCAAATAACTGATAACATCATGAAAAAACTAGTTTATTTACAGGTAATAATCCTGATTTCGGGGATTGTTTGTTCCTGTACACAAAATCCTGCACTAATAGAGGCTTCTCCTGCTTCAGCAAGGGTTTCGGCAGAAAGGCTGACCCGTATAGACAACGTGCTCCATCAGGCTATCGACAGCGGCTGGATAGCAGGGGCTACCGGATTTATCGCACGCGACGGGAAAATAATTTATGATAAATCGTTTGGAGTAAGCGATATTGAGGCAAAAACACCTCTTAAGACAGATGATATCTTTCGTATAGCATCTCAGACAAAAGCTATCACAAGTGTTGCTGTAATGACGTTATTTGAAGAGGGTAAATTTCTTCTCGACGATCCGATATCAAAGTATATACCTGAATTTGCACATCCCCGGGTTCTTGATCAGTTCAATGAAAAGGATACTACTTATACAACTGTTCCTGCAAACCGTGAAATTACAATCAGGGACCTTCTTACGCATACCTCCGGAATTGATTATGCCGGTATAGGTTCCAGGGATATGGTGGCAATCTATGCAAAAGCAAATATTCCTGGAGGATTTGGTACAGATAAGATGGTGCTTGGCGACAGGATCAGGGCACTAGGCAAATTGCCTCTTGTTCATCAGCCCGGTGAAAGATTCACTTATGGGTTAAATGCAGATGTTCTTGGTTACCTGGTTGAAATATTATCAGGAGAGACACTTGACCATTATTTCCAGAAACATATATTCGAGCCTCTTGGTATGAATGACACCTATTTTTACCTTCCGTCGTCAAAAGCCGGCAGGCTGGTAAAAGTGAGTGTAGAAGATAAGGATCATCATCTGGTAAACGCTCCCGGATCATTTGTAGGTTATCCTCTTATTAAAGGGACCTATTTTTCAGGAGGAGCCGGTCTTAGTTCAACTATAAAAGACTATGCAATTTTTCTGCAAATGTTACTTAATAAAGGTGAGTATAACGGAAAGAGAATACTTGCAAGCCGCACTGTTGAATTGATGACGTGTAATCAGATTGGCAAACTTAACCTCGGGAGGGATAAATTTGGTCTGGGTTTTGAGATAACCACTGAAGAGGGACAGGCTAAGCTTGGAGTTACAGAAGGATCCTTTGCGTGGGGTGGCTATTTTGCAACTACATACTGGGCCGATCCAAAAGAACGTCTTGTTTGCCTTCTTTTTATGCAGCAGGCTCCACTTACTCATTCTGAACTACAGGATAAGTTCAGGGTGCTGGTTTATCAGTCGCTTGAAAATTAGGAAATCAGAACGCAGAGGCAGTCTCTGATCATTAATACCTGTGTTTTATCATTGCAGTAATTGTCACCGGACCTATCAGGCCTGATTCATCCGGCAGCCATTGTGATGCATCAAATAGACCGTTTTTACTGTTCTCCATGAGATGGGCCGGGTAATTTACATTGTAGAATTTTTTCCAGGGAACATCATTTCTGTCAAGATATGCTATACGGTTAGCTGAAAGGTTAGATACCTTTACTTCCAGATTATTAATTGCTTTTAATCGTGAGTCTTTAATAATTACCTGGAATGCAGGACCTATTAATCCCGCAATCTTCCTGCCGTTAAGAAAGACTCTGGCGCTCTCGCAGACTTTTCCAAGGTTCAGAAGCCATGCATCAGCTTTATCTTCGGGTTTTCTGAACGTTATAGAATAATTTGCCGTACCTGAAAAATTTTTCACTTCATTGCCTCCAAACGAGGTCCATGATACAAGATGCTCTGTCTCAACAGGACGTGGGAGAGCAGGTCCACCTTTAATGAATTCAACTTTCCATTTTCCTGATATCTCTGTCGCCGGGGAAATATCATCAAAATATTCCAGCTTTTTCCCCGACGGTTCAGTACGGTAAGTCTCAATAATAATTGATTCATTGGGTAATATTCTTGCATAAACTTCCGGATCTCCTGAATTTGTTAATCGTGTTTCAGCCAGGCCATATTCCGAGGTCATAGGGTCGAATATTGCAGAAGCTTTGGCAAGAGTGCTGACCGGAATCCAACCATTAAATTTATTTTCTGACTGGTTAAGGATAAAGTAGCAGTTGCCATTTTCGGTTTTTCTTCTTAAAAATCTGAGTCCCAAATCACTGAGGGTCTCCCTGGGTACACCGGCAAAATTAAGCAAAGCACTCAGATCATTTCCTGATATTATCTTCCCTGTCCCGACAATTGTCTGTTTTATGTCACTGGCTCCTGTATCTTTAAAATTCAGCATTTTAACAAGAGTGCGAAATTTTACCCGGCTTGAATCCAGATCCGCCCATCCTGATATATCTTCAGGAAGATGTCCGAGTACTATTATTGTAGCTCCTTTTTCAGCAAGTTTTGCCATCGCGGCAAATGTATTAAATGGAATATATTTACAACCGGGTATTATGAGTGTCCTGTATATACTTCCGCCAATTGTCTGAATTTTTCCTGCGGTAACAGTTGATCCCTTTATCTGAAGATCCGATATGTAGTCAAATCCATAACCTTTTTCAGCCATTTCTTCCGAAGCTTTTTTGAAAAGGGTACCATCAAAAAGCGGGCTGACCGCATCAAAATGTTCAAGCATTGCATTGCGATACTCAGAAAACCTGTCGTAAATCGGAAAGTACAGTAATATATCATTGTCGGACATTGATGATTGAGTAAATGACTGAACGCGTGCGATATAGTTATTAAGTACAGGAAAATCGTCCCAGAAGCTGTTAGCAGGTGTGAATTCCACAGAAGCATAAAAAAGAAATCCCGGCCATGGCTCATCCTGCGGAGAAAAACATGTACCATGATAGAAAATGTGGTTGACTCCTGCAATAAAACACCGATCGACAGCTTTTTTGACATCACCCAGAGTTGAGGAAAAATGTTCCCCCAGCCAGGTACCTGCTTCCGCTGAGGCATATTTCTTCCCCGAAACGTTGGCCGCTGATGTAGCGAATTTCATTCTGAGGATATCTGTTCCTTCCGTTTCGGGTATATCTGTGGCAGCATACAGGTCAAGAATATTGCCGGGTGAGCCATGGGCCTGGTCGCGGGTGATCTTACCCTGCTTGTGTGCCCAGTTTGTCCAGCCTTTTGTGAAGTTATCAAGTAAAAGGTCCGAAATAGTCTGACGGTAATCACATAAGACCCTGGCATTCTTTTCAGGATTATCCTTTTGGAAAAGTGCAGGAAGATCGTACCTGAGGTCATAGCCCCTCCTCTTCTCAAACTCACTGAAAATGTCAGGTGTCCAGTCTGCCTGACCATGCGCATCGTCAACTTCGTAGGAATCATTAAAATAACCTCTTAGATAATTTATGTCATAATCTTTGAAAGCATCATCAAAATGGCTGAGATAATCATTTATTGATTTTCCTGAAAAGTGATCAATTACATAGCCCTCTCCTCCGGGACCGGCTCGTTCCACCATTTTCCCGTGCCAGCCTTCAAAAACTGCATAAATAGTCCATATACCGTCCGGGGCAGTCCAGTGCAGCTTGCCGGTATTATCTACCCGGCTGGTCAGATCTGCTATCTGTCCTTTGTCTGAATATGCCATCAATGCCTGTAATGGCAATTGTTTCTTAAACCTTACCTGGTCAATGGCAAATGGTAGATACGCGATGCGTTGCGTATCTGCTGCTGAAATATCTGGACCGTCAGGGCCATTAAACCTGATAAACGGTTCCTGGATAAAAACAACATGTTCATTAAGACTTTCACCTCTGTTTAATGCATATGTTTTATATGCAATATATTTACTTGCATCATCGTCAGTTACCCATGGCCCTCCAAAAGGCCAGCTGGAAGAATTTGCCAGATCAACACCAATATTCAGCCTTTTTGCTTCGTTGAGGGTATAAACAAACATCTTCATCCATTCAGGTGAGAGATATTTGATGAATTTTTCTTCTTCTCCTTTAACACCATATATTACAGTCAGTTCCAGCCCTCCCAGTCCTGCTTTACTATATTTCTCAAGTGCAGTCGTCAGGTCCTTTTCATTAACGATGCTTCCCGGCCACCACCATCTTGTCCATGGTTTGTTTTCGCGCTTTATCTCAGGCCAGGATATCTGGCTTTTTGATTGCTGGCCAGGGAAAATCAGTGAGAATAATAAAACCAGTAAAGTCAGAATTTTATATTTCATTCATGGATTATTATGTCTTTCGGTAATTATTAATAACTAAATTTCACTTAATATATTTATATGACTCCATCCCAGGGGGTTGCATAAAAAGTTAAATTGGGCTTTTTAGACTGCCCGGGAAAAATTTTCTTAAATATACTTGAAATTCAAAATCATATTGAATACTTTTTGCAAAATTGCGGTTTATAAAATAAGCGACCAGGAAATGAAAAAAGTTTTTATATGTTGTCTGATATTAACAGGTACTATATCTGTTAATGCCCAGAAAACTGAAATTGTATACCTGTCAGGAACTGACAAGGACCATACGGTAAAATGGGATTTCTTTTGCACAAACGGCAGGAACAGTGGGAAATGGGAGAAAATTGCTGTTCCGTCGAACTGGGAACTTCAGGGTTTTGGAACATATCATTATGGAATAGCGGATCTTACTGCCAATGAAAAGGGAATGTACAGATATGAATTCACTATTCCGGCAAAATGGACGGAGAAGAGGGTTTTTATCGTTTTTGAAGGATCCATGACCGATACGGAGGTAAAAATTAATGGTAAGCTTGCAGGGCCGGTACATCAGGGGGCATTTTATCGGTTTAAATATGATATTTCAGATCTTCTCAATTATTCAGGTAAGAATTTTCTTGAGGTAACAGTAAGTAAAGAATCTTCCAACGAAAGCATCAACAGGGCGGAAAGACTGTCTGACTACTGGGTTTTTGGGGGTATTTTTCGACCCGTTTATCTTGAAGCTGTTCCAACACAGTTTATCGATCATGTTGCTATAGATGCAAAGGCAGACGGCTCTTTTTACATGGATGTTTTTACATCAGGCAAAGGTAAAGCCGGTTCAGTTATGGCGCAGGTTCAGACACTCAACGGAAATCCCTGCGGATCAGCAATGACAGCCCATCCTGAAGAAAGTGATGGCAGGGCAATAATTAAGGGGAAGTTTACTGATCCTCTTCTATGGAATCCCGAATTCCCTAATATGTACCAGGTTGTTGTAAGTTATAACAGAGACAAAAAAACGATTCACCAGGTAGTTCAGAAATTTGGATTCCGCACTGTTGAAGAGAAGCCAGGCGACGGGTTTTATATTAATGGCAGGAAGATCATGTTTAAAGGTGTCTGCCGCCATACTTTCTGGCCAACGTCAGGACGCACGAGCAGCAAGCAACTGGCAATTGATGATGTTAACCTGATGAAGGATATGAACATGAACGCGGTGCGGATGAGTCATTATCCGCCCGACCAGTTTTTTCTAGATGTTTGTGATTCAATGGGAATGTTTGTTCTTGATGAACTGGCAGGATGGCAGAAATATTATGATACGCCAACAGCAAAAAGGCTTATAAAAGAAATGGTAACTCGGGATGTAAATCATCCCTCCATTATAATATGGGATAATGGCAATGAAGGAGGGTTCAATAAAGAGGCACGTGGCGATTATGCCCTTTATGATCCACAGAAAAGGACGGTCATTGAGCCGTGGTCAATTATAAACGGAACTAATACAAAACATTATCCCGGATATGAGTATGTTGAGAATGTTCTCAATAAAGGCAGGGAGATCTATTTTCCTACCGAGTTTCTGCACGGGCTTTATGACGGAGGTCTGGGTTCAGGGCTTGACGATTACTGGAACCTCATGGTATCGAAGCCACTTTCAGCCGGAGGTTTTCTCTGGGTTTTTGCTGATGAAGGTGTGGAACGCCGCGATTTGAATGACTCGATTGACACAAATGGAAATTCCGCTCCTGATGGTATTCTTGGGCCCTATCACGAAAAAGAGGGTAGCTTTTATACAATTAAGGAGATATGGTCGCCTGTCTGTTTCAAAGACGAAGCCCTGTCTTCTGATTTCGATGGGAATTTTCAGGTAATAAACCGTTACATGTTTACCAATCTGAACTTATGTAAATTTTCATATGATCTGGTCAGGTTTGAGAAAACTTTTCCGGGGTTTGAAAAAGTTAAGGTTGCAGGAACCGTGAAATCCCCTGATATCGCGGCCGGAGAAAGTGGAATATTAAGCCTCGATCTTCCTGCCGGCTGGAAGGGTTATGATGTCTTGTATCTTACTGCAACCGATCGCGATGGAAGGAATATCAATACATGGTCGTGGAATATTTCAAAACCAATGAATCTTGTTTCCAGAATTGTGAAGACGAACAACGAAAAAGTCTCTGCATCAGAAAGCGATAGCCTGTTAACTTTATCTTCCGGAGAAACCTTTGTTACTTTCAATATTAAGACCGGATATATTATAGACATAAGAAATAATAACAAAGAAATTCATTTTAATAATGGTCCTGAATTTGCGGGCATTAATGCACATTTTACCGGGCTTAAGCACCATCCTTCAGAGAACAACCGGATCGTAGAACTTTCTTACGACAATGATTGCCATTCAAAGTGGACAATGTTGCCGGGAGGATGGTTACGGCTTGATTATGAATATCATCCAACAGGTATGTTAGATTTTGCAGGAATAACTTTCTCATATCCGGAAAAGCTTGTCACCGGGGCAACATTATTAGCCAACGGACCCTACCATGTGTGGAAAAACAGGCTGAAGGGAACCAGGTTTGGTCTCTATAATAAGGAATATAATAATACAATAACCGGACAAACCTGGAATTATCCTGAATTTAAAGGATATTATTCCAATTTTTATGCAGTTGAGATTCAGACAAAAGAGTTGCCCATAACCGTAGTATCGGGAACAAGTGGACTATATCTGCATCTCTTCACACCTGAAGCAGCAAAATATTCGACAGGAAAAGGAATAGGATCAGGAGGGATGGTCAATCCTCCGTTCCCATCAGGAGACATTTCATTCCTTCATGCTATTAGCGCCATGGGCACCAAATTTTCGAGACCAGAAAACGAAGGACCCCAGGGTCAAAAAAATATATATAACGGAGAGACCCTTAAGGGTACCCTGTTTTTAAGATTCGGGAGGTGATTACCTCTCCCGAAACAGGGGTGTTGAAAAAGTTAAAGAATTTTATCTTTTTCGATATCTCCATGAGAGGGGGCGAGGCAAAAATAAAATTAAGGCCAGAACAAGTCACCTACACCTTCAAAAAGATCTTCTTTTTATAAAGTATATAGAGGAATACCCAGGCAATGGCTGTTATCCCGATTCCCTCAATCAGGGGTGCCCATGCATCCGGCATGATAGCGGTTAATCCTCCGAAAAGGAATCTGGTGGCTGACCTGAAATTAATTATTCTTTCTGAGAGATAAATGGTTATGGGGTTCATACCGATAACAACAAAAAAGAAAGCCCATTTTTTGTATTGCCATACATCAATTATCAGGTAGAAAATTGAAAACAGCAAAAGACTCAGGCCTCCAACGAAACATACAAATGAACTCGTCCACAGGTTTTTATTTATCGGGAAAGCAAGATTCCATATCTTTCCAATGATCATTAATGCTACCGCACCCAGAAAAAGGTACAATACTTTTTTCAATGGTTTGTCATTCAGATATTTTGATTGCATGAATTCACCTGTTAACATACCGAGTAAAGCCGTGCCTATAGCCGGCAGTGTACTTAATATTCCTTCAGGATCGTGATTTCCGAGGTAAAGTCTTCCCGGCATTAAAATACGGTCGATATAACTTGTAAGGTTTCCTTCTCTTGAAAATATATCGGTCGATCCAAGATCATGAGGCGGGAAAAGCACAAGCAAGATCCAGTAACCCAGCAAAAGAACCACCAGCCATACAATACGCCAGGATAGTTTCGTGTTCATAAAAATCAGAGCTCCGAACATCCAGGCAAGGCCTATTCTTCCGAGAACACTTCCATAACGCAGATGAGCAAAATCAAAACTCACTCCGTTGTTATATATTATTCCTAAAAGGACCAGGATAAGTCCACGGCTTATTACATGTTTATATATAGAACTGCGACTATTATTATTTGCGATACGTTTTGCCAGCGAAAACGGAAAAGATATGCCAGCGATAAAAAGAAAAAGCGGGAATATCATATCATAAAAATGAAAACCATTCCATGGCATATGTTCCAGTTGTTCAGCCCAGATTTTAAATACAGGCCAACCGGTAAGAGAGGCAAGACCAACAAAAATTCCTTCTCCTCCCATGATCCAGAACATGTCGAATCCGCGTAATGCGTCAAGTGAGTACAACCGTTTGGTTGCCGGTTTGTTTTCGTTTTCCATTGGATAATTTTTTGAATTCGAATAAATAAGTTTTATCGGTTACAGGTTATTCGCTAAAATGTAGTGAGATTGGAGAATCATCATCAAGTGTACTTTCGATCCGCTCAAAGATATTATTTTTTACAATTAAAAATAATTCACCGGATAATTATGGAATTGAATGGCATTTTCCTGTTCCCGTTTTTTGGGGGATGCTCCCGGAATATAAAATCTTTTACTTTAGGGAATAAGACTTTGATAAACGTTTAAAAGCTCTTTTCTAATACTTTCCTTATCGAACTGTGTCAGCAACTGCTTAGATATCGTTATACCTTCATTATAAAATTGCCTGTCGTGGATCATTCTTCTTGTCAGGCTTATGAACTCTTCAATATTTCCTGCTTTGATGTAGGGATTCTTATACAGAAATTTGTATTCTTCAAGATCCCTGAAAATGACAGGTATTCCAGAGGCTGCTGCTTCCAGCGGAGCAAGAGGGCAGTTCTCCTGGAACGATGGGAAAAGCATCAGGTCTCCTGCAGAATAGACATAAGGCATATTTTCAAGTTTTATCGGACCAGCACTGATAAAGTTCTTACCGGCCCTTGATATTTTCTCATTTATTCTGATAATCCCTTCTGTAAGTCCTCCAAAAGGTCTTCCTCCAACCCATACAAATTTTATATCCGGAATAGCTTCAGCGATATCAATGAAATCATCAATGCCCTTTCTGCCAGCCAGTTGACCAATTCCAAGAACAACATATTCATTTTCTGATAAACCAAGCATCTTCCTGCCTTCCCTGCGTTTTTCTTCAGTTCTTGTCCACGTTGCAGTATCAACTGGGTTTGATATTCTTACAATCCTGGTCCTGGCACCTGTATCAATTATTGCCTTTTCAACCATAGGAGAAATGGCAATGCAAACATCAGAATAAGAGTAAACTATCTTCAGACCCAACCTTACAGCAGGCATAAAAACCTGCCATAGAGGCAATGATCCTTTTATGGAATCGGGTATAACATGAACCGTGAAAACTCTTTTCCCTTTGTATTTTCTCCCTTTCCAGATATAGTAAAGCCCATATGTATGACCATGACAAATATCGCCTGTACCTTCGTTATTTACAACTACTTCAATATCATTTTTTTCCTTTAGCAACTCGATATGATTTATGAAAGCAGTATGGACACCTGTGGCTTTCATAATGTACGGAGTTTCTGAAATTACATGAATTTTCATAACTTTTACAGTAATAAGGAAGGTATACCTAATCTAGTCTAAGACATATCAGGAATTATCAATGACTTCTTTGTCCTTCTTTTTAAATATTTTCCTATAAAATAATGTAAGAACGACTGTGAAAATTGCCACTACAAGAACAGAAATCATAATATTCTTGAAATTTCCGATATTCCGAATAAATATGTCCCACGATGGACCAATTAAATGACCTGTTATAATGTAAACTGAGGCCCAGGTCAGGCCCGAAGCAAATGCTACGGGTAAAAAGACTCTGGATTTAATCTGCAATAAACCTGCAATTACGGAAGTATATCCCCGTGTAAAGGGTGTGAGCCGGAAAATATATATCCTGCAAAGTCCTCCTGAAGAGATCCTCGACGTCATCTGGTCAATAAACCGGGCTGATAATGGCATCCATTTCGGTTTTTTTTGAATAATTTTTGTCCCGGCAGTATAAAAAAGAAAATACAGGATGTTGGTACCTATAAAATCGGCACATAATGCCGTTAGAATAATAAAAGGCAGGAAGAGAAGCCCTTTAAAAGACAGGTACCCTGAAAATATAAGCAATAGCTCATTCGGAAAAGGATTTGGCATACCGATTTCCTGAAGGAAAATCAGTATAAATATTGCCAAATAGCCATATCTTGTTACATAATAAACTAATTCCTCAGGCATATAGTGATCTAATAATATAAATTTATTTTTTGTGTTTCAGAAGAGGTTACTATTAAAAAAACAGATAAAAAACTGTTGGTCTGGTAAACAATAAAAAATCTCATGCATGTTCAGAATTACACAGAACTGATTGAATCATCTTAATATCAAATAAATTTAAGCAAAATATTTGAAATTATAACAATCTGAATGACAAGTTTATGTCCCGGCAACATTTTTAGTTAAATGATAATTATTTTTTGGTCATATTCAAATATTTTAATTTATTCGCCTGATAGCAGTTACGAATAGCTTATTTCAGATGAAGCGAAAAGGATAAAATGAAAATTTTCAGGAAGGCTTAGAAATATAATAACTGAAAAGGTTCTATATTGCATATTTTTTTAAGGGTATGATACTCAGTAAAAGCATACAATCTCAATGGTGTATTAAATCAAAAGGTCATAATATACGATGAAATTACCCAGATATATCCAATGTGTGATATTTACAATTTTTTTAGGCATTCAAGGCTTGCATGCACAGATATTAAGGGATACTGCTGACATTAATCTGGTAATAAAGGGAATAGATTATTTATACGATCTTCAGTTTGATAAAGCTGATGAAATTTACAGAAGGATCAGTCATTCATTTCCTCAAAACCCTGTTCCATATCTTTTTAAAGGCCTGCTGACCTATTGGGAAAATTACCCACTTCTTCCTGATTCTCCTGAACGCTCTGACTTTGAGGATAATATGCGTAAAAGCATGGATATCAGCGAAAAAAAGAGTAGTAAGGATGAAGACTATCCTGAATATCTGCTTACGGATCTTTGCGCAAGGGGAATGCTTTTAATGTTTTATGCAGATAACGGACTCAGCATGAATGTTTTTTCACTTGCAACAAGTACTTATCATTATATCAGACTTAGCTTTGATTATACGGCAACATATTATGGATTCTATTTTTTTACAGGTCTTTATAATTATTATCGCGAAGAATATCCCGATGCTCACCCTGTTTATAAATCCCTGGCAATACTTTTCCCAAAAGGAAACAAGTCGAAAGGATTGAGGGAGATCCAGATAGCTGCTAAAAATTCCATATTCCTGAAAGCCGATTCTTATTCCAACCTTTCATATATATATGAAAGTTATGAAAATGATTTTGATAAGGCATTAGCTTACAACAGGACCTTGTACGAAATGTATCCCCGGAATCTTTTATTTCAGGGAGAGTATATAAAATCGCTTCTTTTGGAGAAGAAATACCCTGAGGCTGAAGACCTCCTGAGGATATGTGATCTTGATACCAATAACCAGTACTTCCGGGCACAGTTAGATGTTTTTAACGGGATCTTACAGGAAAAGGTATACAGGAATCTTGATAAAGCAGAGGAGTACTATAATAGAGGGATAGAATCTCTTGTTAATTTCGGTGATTATGGACATGAATTTGAGGCATATGCTTATTTTGGCCTGAGCAGGATTAGCAATTTGAATGGTGAAAAGTATAATAAAAAGAGATACAGGAAAAAGGCAATAAGCCTTACCAGTTATAAAAAGGTTAATTTCGATGATTGACGGCAGCTGGTATATGTAAAATTTATTATTAGTATATACAACTTATCTAATAAGAAGCTTTTCGATCTCAATCCATGAATCTACTCTTCTGTGCCTTGTTTCCGTCAGATTCATGTTATGTGGCTGCGTGAACATAATAGTCTCACCATTGAAGTTGTCAAGATTTTTTAAATGATCATCAATCATCAGATCGCCTTTGAGGATTTCTTTTCTTCCGCAGAACACAACCTGTTTCCAGCTGATATAAGGGTAATGTTCTTCCAGCCATAACTGTTTGTCGGTCAGGCTTATCGGAAATTCAGTTGCCATTGAGGTCACAATGATATCAAAATTGTTGTTAAGTTTCTTCAGAACCTTCTGACTATCGGTCATAACCGGCATAGCCCTGAAAAATCCCGGAGTATTGACCCATTTGAGAAGATTTGGAAAAGCTTCTGCTTCTTTCAGCCCGATTATGCTCTGAAGAGTTATCCTTTCACCGGATTCCTTCTCGTGCAAATCGAAAAACCTGTTATATACATCTGCCAGTACACCGTCCATATCCACCAGAATCCTTTTCATCCTAAATAATTTAAAATGCTTTGATTACTTAGATTATTTACCATTTTAAATATATCAGGTTGCAAAGTAGTTAAATTTTATGATTTTAAGGTTTGGAATATAACTGATACCGCGGTCCCGATAACATAGATATTGGGAGGGCGCCACCATTTAATTAGGTTTCCTCGCCAGTCTTGAATATCAATTATATAGGTGAGTTCTTTATTTGTTTTATTAAAAAATATAACATATATTGTATCAATGCTTTGTATTAATTTTTTAATAACTCATATAATGAAAATAAAGAATTTTTCCGTTTGTTACTAATCACAGTGCCTAGAGTTTGGAGTGTCTAGAGTGCCTAAAGTTAATAATAATAGAGTGAATCAGTTTCTTTTATACGCGGCGATGACACTTAACGCTTCTACCACATTTTGATTATTTTTTATGGCAGTATCTATTATGGATCTCAGGATGGCGAAGTTTTCAGCAGCATTCAGTATTTTGAACTGGCCAGATATTTTTTGTTTAACCTTGACATTTCGTATGGCTCTTTCCGAACCATTATTATCAGGAGGTACATTGGGATGATAGAGAAAGGTAAAGACATGATCACGATATTTCATGATTCTCTTTTGAAAAGAGACCATCTCTTTGTGCTTTGGGTCCAACGGCTCCTTCAAGAGACACCCCAGCTCATTTTCCAAGTCAGTTCGGAGTTGATTAGGATAGTAATAGAGCGTGGGCGTAAGTTGTTTCTTAAGTTTATGTGCGCTTTTGAGCATAGTCCGGAATCTAATCGGCCAGTCCACCTTGTACCGCTCTTCAAGGTATTTGGTCTCACGTTCCAGATGAGCCGTACAAAGCTGATGCTTCTTTACCGGGGTTTGAAAATGAGCTTTCCAGCAATCGTGAACAAGTACAGCTTCTTTGGAGATTCCACTCATATTTTCATTGATCGTAGTTGTGCCACGATTGTCAGAAGCAACAATATAGGTAGCCCGATCGTTTTGCCATGTCCAGAACCAATGTTTTTTCCCATTGATTTTCACACCCGTTTCGTCTGTGCCAATAACTCCGCTGCTGAGTACATTCTGCCGTATCATTTCGTAGGCATCAGCACCTTTGGATGCAAGTCGTTTCAACAAACAATGAAGACCTCCTTCACTTATCTGAACACCAAAGATGTCATTGAGCATTTCCTGAAGCCTTTTAAAGGGAAGGTATTGCCTTACGCTAAGATATCCAATGAAAGACTCAATGCCTTTGCCATATTTGACAGGACTATCAACGTCTACAGGAAAATCACTTTCTACAACTCTTCCGCAAGTGCAGGTGCACTTATAAACCCTGTGTTCTGTCACTATCGGTTTAATAACGGGGATATCAATAACCTGTCTCTTTCCAAAAAACTCAAAAGGCTGACTGCTCACGTCTTTCCCGCATTCAGGACAAAAACACGCGCGATGTTTAACAATCTCATCCGGATTATCTACCATCTCAAGGGTTTTGCCATCATGCCCGGGTTGTCCTCCTGCTTTACGACCCCCTTTTTCCCTGAGACTGCTGGTGCGGGGAGGCATGTTCTCATCTTTCGAAGGAGGCAAAGAGCTATTGTTGCTGTCTTTCTTGGTTTTGTATCGAGCCAATTCCCGCTCAAGAACTTCGATTCTTGCAATCAGCAGAGGAATTTTGGCAATTTCCTGCGCCTGCATCAAAATGATGCGCTTCAGATCTTCAATGATTATTTTATCGGATGGTTCCATAGTCTGTACTACGAAACTAATCCTGAAATCCAATATATCAAAGAACGTAATCGCTTATTTATCAAACATTAAAATAATAATTGTTCATATGTGTTCATTTTCACAAAACAACTCAAAACCAAAACAAAAAATGTTTAGACCTAAGGGAAAATTGTTAATAACACTTGATTCTTTAACTTTAGGCACTCTAAACTTTAGCTCACTTTAAGTACTGATTAGTTACTTCCGTTTTAATTCTTATAATAATATTTCTTTCTCAGTGCAGGAATAAAGAGAAGGGAATAGTAATGACAGTCAACGGGCCGCTTCCTGCGAGGTTGATGGGAATAACATTAACCCATGAACATATTCTTGTTGACTTTATCGGTGCAGATTCGATTAATGAACAAAGATGGGATAAATCGAAAGTTATTGAAAAAGCACTGCCATTCCTCAGGGAGGTAAGTAAAATGGGTTGCAGGACATTAGTTGAATGTACTCCCGCATATCTTGGCAGGGATCCTCTTCTACTCAGGGCGCTGTCCGATTCTTCAGGATTGAATATCCTTACCAATACGGGGTATTATGGAGCCGGGAATAATAAATATCTGCCTGACTTTGCATTCACTGAGAGTGCTGATGAACTTGCCGGGGGATGGATCAGGGAATGGAAAGAGGGAATTGACGGAACGGGAATTAAACCTGGTTTCATTAAGATAGGTGTTGCGGGTGATAGTTTGTCAGATCTGCATAAGAAGCTGGTAATTGCAGCAGCCAGGACTCACCTTGCAACAGGTCTTACAATTGCATCGCATACAGGACCGGCAAGTCTTGCCTTTGAAGAAATTGATATACTTAAAAATGAGGGCGTCTCGCCTGAGGCCTTTATTTGGGTTCATGCCCAAAATGAAAAGGACCATGGCAACCATATAAAAGCTGCAAAAAAGGGTGCATGGGTCAGTCTGGATGGCATTAATGATGATAATATTGCTGAATATGCTGATATGTTAAAGAATATGAAAGAAAATCACCTGCTTGACAGGGTGCTTTTATCACATGATGCCGGCTGGTATCACCCTGGTGAACTGAATGGAGGTGAATACCGGGGATATACAGCACTTTTTGAAAAGCTGATACCTCTGCTTAAGGAAGAAAAATTCTCTCAAAGCGAAATTAATCAGCTACTGGTAATTAACCCTGCCACTGCTTTTGCTGTTAAAATCCGTAAACTATAGGATCTTAATCAGTAAAAAGGATAAAAACTATTATAGCTTTTAGCCTTATTTAGTTTATTTTTACTTATGATTTAATACTGGGATTCTAAATAAAGTACTAAAACCCCAATCCGGAAATTAGTTATGAAAGCCAAGGAAGATTCACTTTATAATATGCATTCAATATTCTCTACCCTGTCAATCCTTATATTTTTTATATTTAACGGAACGGTTATGAGTGCACAGTCAGACAAAGATGAAAACGTTAAGCTTGTCAGGGTTGACGATAAAAACAAGGTCGATATATATATTAATGGAAGTTTTTTTACATCATACCGGTATCCCGGCAATATTGAAAAGCCATTTTTATTTCCTGTAGTGGCACCCAATGGTTCAGTTATAACCAGGGGTTATCCTGTTGAACCAAGGAAAGGTGAACGGGTTGATCATCCTCATCATATAGGAATATGGTTTAATTACGGTAATGTAAATGGACTGGATTTCTGGAATAATTCATCAGCAATCCCTACTGATAAAAAGGATCTTTACGGTCATATAGTTCATCAGAAAATTGTCAGGGCTGAGAGCGGAAAGCAGGGTATTCTTGAGGTGGTTATGAACTGGGATGATAACCAGGGGAACACGCTTTTGAAGGAGGATACGAAGTACATTTTTTCAGGTGATGTCACTTCACGTACAATTGATCACATCTCAACGCTGACTGCCATAAATGGTCCTGTTACCTTTGGCGACAGCAAGGAAGGTATGTTTGCCATCAGGGTAGACCGGGCATTCGAGATGCCTTCAAATGAATCTCTTATATTCACCGATGACAAGGGCAATCCTACCTCTGTGGCAGCCACTGATAACGCAGGCGTAACAGGCATGTATACTTCGAGCCGGGGATTAAAAGGAGACTCGGTATGGGGAACAAGGAATAAATGGGTAATACTTTCAGGAATGAAGGACAATGTCCCCATATCGATGGCTATCTTTGATTATCCAGGGAACATTGGTTATCCTGCCTATGCTCATGCCCGGGGATATGGACTTTTCGCCTTGAATAATCTTGGACAGAACTCGTACGATCCTAAACAGGAGAAAAAAAGTTTTACTCTATTAAAAGGCCAATCGATAACCTTATACCATAGATTCTATGTTCAATCCGGGTCCTTTCTTACTCCCGGCAAAGCTGATAAAATATTTAATGACTTCTCAAAAACCTATTAGTATGAAAAACATTACAAACAATAAGTGGAGCATTGCTCTTGTCTTCGTATTCCTGTTTATTTGGGTATCTGTAAAAGGATACAGTGCCATAACTGAAAAACAGCAATATTATGAAATAAAAATTTACCGTATTGCCGATAAAGCACAGGAAGCCAAGGTTGATGCCTACCTTAAAGCCGCTTATCTTCCTGCGCTTCATCGGGCAGGCATTTCAACAGTGGGTGTGTTTAAACCTGTTGAAGCAGACACAGCTTCTGGCAAGCTCATTTATGTGTTCATTCCATTTAAAACACTGGATCAGTTTATTCAACTGCCGGATTTACTCGGGAAGGATAAGGTTTATGCTGATGCAGGAAAATCATTTTGCGACGCACCTTATGATCAGCCTCCTTATGTAAGGCTTGAAAGCGTTCTTCTGAAAGCCTTTACTGACATGCCTCAATTTGTTGCTCCAAAGTACGCCTCACCTGTGTCGGAAAGGATTTATGAATTACGCAGTTATGAGAGTGCCACTGAAGCGAAAGCCCTGAAAAAAATTCAGATGTTCAATCAGGGTGGTGAGATCGCATTGTTTAAAACACTGGATTTTAATCCTGTGTTTTTTGCAGAGGTCCTTGTCGGAAGTCATATGCCAAATCTGATGTATATGACTACATTCTCTGACATGAAATCGCATGATGAGCACTGGAAAACTTTTGTAAGTTCTGATGGATGGAAGAAATTATCAGGTATGGATGAGTATAAAAATACTGTCTCAAAAGCAAATCCGTACCTGCTTCATCCAACATCCTATTCAGATTTTTAATATATCTCTGTGGCCCACTGTGTCTTCTCAGTGGATCTCTGTGTAATGTTTTTTTAAGAACTTACACAGAGTTACACAGAGTATGCACAGAGTTACACAGAGTGGTTTAAAAGGACTTTTCTAAACAGTAATATCAATTTTCGAAATTGCTTCTTCTACTTCTGCTGCCGTCAATTCATGATCGGGGAGGTTGTTCTCAAAGTATTTCTCATAAGCAGAGATGTCGAAATGGCCATGTCCGCTCAGGTTAAACAGTATTATTCGTGAGACTCCTTCCAGGTCAGCTTTCCTGGCTTCATCAAGTGCTCCGGCAATGGCATAATTCGATTCAGGAGCAGGCAGTATACCTTCAGTTCTGGCGAAAAGAACACCAGCTTCAAAACATTCTCTCTGCATTTTGGCTTTAGCTTCAATATACCCATCTTTTAGCAGCTGACTCACAAGCACACCTGCTCCATGGTATCTCAGACCACCTGCGTGTATCTTGGCAGGCATAAAATCATGTCCGAGGGTATACATTGGAAGCAATGGGGTCATTCCTGCTGAATCGCCAAAGTCGTACATAAATTTCCCTTTTGTCAGTTTGGGGCATGAGGCAGGCTCAACTGTAATGAGTCTGATATCCTTTCCGTTAACCAATTTTTCTCTCAGAAACGGAAAAGCAATTCCTGAGAAGTTTGAACCCCCGCCAAAGCAACCTATAACAACATCGGGGTAGTCGCCTGCCTTTTCCATTTGAAGAAGTGCTTCCTGACCGATTATTGTCTGGTGAAGTATAACATGGTTAAGGACGCTACCCAGGGAATATTTTGTGTATGGATCCTGCACAGCAACCTCCATGGCTTCGGAGATTGCTATGCCCAGACTTCCCGGTGAGTCAGGATCCAACTCAAGTACCTTCCTTCCGGCTACTGTCATAGTGCTTGGAGAAGCTACAACTTTTGCATTGTAGACGTTCATCATAAGTTTACGACCTGGTTTCTGGTCATAACTCACCTTCACCATGAAGACCAGGAGCTCAAGTCCGAAATGCTGGCATGCAAAACTCATGGCACTTCCCCATTGACCAGCTCCTGTCTCGGTTGTGATTCGTCTTACTCCCTCTTTTTTGTTGTAATAAGCCTGGGCGATGGCAGTATTTGCCTTATGAGAGCCTGAATAATTTCCTCCTTCATATTTATAATAGATTTTGCTTGTTGTTCCTAATGCTTTCTCAAGGTTTGTAGCTCTGAAAAGAGGAGAGGGACGAAAACTCCGATAGAGGTCGAAAACCTCATCAGGTATATCGATATACCTCTCAGAGGAAACTTCCTGCTTAATCAGTTCCATAGGAAAGACGGCCGCAAGGTCCTGCGGACCTACCGGTTGCTTTGTGACAGGATGAAGCGGTGGCAGAGGCTTATTGGGCATGTCAGCCAGAATATTATACCATTGTCTGGGCATTTCACTTTCGGTCAATAAGATTTTTTTTGTTTTTTCCATTTTATATGATATTAGGTTAATAAATAAAAAGGGCACACTGTGAACAGTGTGCCCTTATGAGAAAATATCTTCTAATGTTATATAACGGCCTGTTTCACAGCATCATTCGTTGAGCTGCGCCAAGACCAGATATAAAGCATCTTTAGTTTCATAAAAACAAAAATAATTAAAATTTTAAAAATGAAGCAAAAAATCTTATATTTTATCACTTTAGGATTTTAAAGTACAAATATCAGGGAATGAGTATTGTTTTGTATCATTCATAAACCAATGCGCCAAGATTATGCAGATCGTCAAAAAATCCGGGATACGATTTGGATACGCACTGTGAGTCCCTGATGGATACTCTGCCTGTTGCTCCAAGGGCAGCAACAGCAACAGCCATGGCGATACGGTGATCTTCGTGTGATTCTACATGGGCCCCCGAGGGACTGCCTCCTGTTACAGACATAATATCGTCATTTATTTCTATACTTATATTCATCTTCCCGAATTCCTCTTTCAGTGTTTTTGCCCTGTCGCTCTCCTTATATATCAGGCGTGAAACCCCTTTTATGTTTGATATTCCATCACAGAACGATGCCAGTGCAACAAGCGGAGGAAAAAGATCAGGAGATTCTGTGGCGTCAAAATTAAAAGATTTCAGTTCTGATTTGGATATTTCAATTGTATCAGCCCCAATCTTCATATTTGCTCCGGCACTCAACAGTGCTTTAATTATTACCCTGTCGCTTTGCATACTTTCAGAATGAAGCCCCTGTATGGTTAGCTGACCATTAATAGCTCCGGCTACAAGTAAAAATGCACCACCGCTCCAGTCTCCTTCCACAGTGAAATTCTGAGGTATATATTTTTGGTTACCAGGTATCTGAAACAACCTGTACTCTTTATTTTGAATATTTATTCCGAACGACCTCAGTACCTGGATAGTCATATCAATATATGGCTTGCTCTTCAGATTATTGACCTTTATTTCGGAATCGCTGACGGCAAGGGGAAGCGCCATCAGAAGTCCGGTCAGAAGCTGGCTGCTTACTGATCCGTCAATTTCACAATGGCCGCCGGCAACCGGTCCACGAATTGTTACCGGAAGAAAGCCTTCAGCGGTGGTACATGTTGCTCCCAGCTGATTCAGAGCTTCTTCAATCATGTACATTGGCCTTTTCTTAAGAGATGTCGCACCTACCATGGTAATCTCAACAGGATATAAGGCAGCAATGGGAGAGAACATTCGTATTGCCAGTCCCGATTCGCCGCAATTAAGTTTAGACTCTTTCAGGACTCCCGAACCGGTAATTGTCAGTTCATCAACCTCCGGTTCCAATCTTGCGCCCAATCCTACAGCAATGCTCATAGCTGCCAGAGAATCGTCGCAATAGGAGGGATTACGGATAACACTTTGACCGTCGGCCAGAAGAGCGGCTGCAATAGCGCGTTGAGTCATGCTTTTAGATGTTGGTGCTTTTACATGGCCTTTTATTGCAGACGGTTCAAGATGTCGTTCCATATTCTTCTTTTTTATTGGGGGTGCTTTCCACACCATTATTCATAACCTTCATCTGGTGGTTTATCGACTCCTGGTGAATTGCTTTGAAAATCGTGTCAATCAGTTCAGAACTAAGTCCTTTTGCAAGTCCCCTGGCCAATACTTTTTTAATGATCTCATCCCACCGGGTACTCTGCAAGATAGTGATATTATTTTCCTTTTTATAATATCCGATTGTTTCTGCTATTTTCATTCTTTTCTCTATGAGGTCGAGGAGACTGTCGTCATATACGTCGATCTGCAGCCTGAGTTCCCCGAGAACATCAAGTAATTTGGGATCAGAAGTGCTTGGGCTCCTTAGGATTAGCCTGCTTAACAACTCTTTCAGATCGTTTGGAGTGATTTGCTGTGCTGCATCTGAAAGGGCTTTTGAAGGGTCGATATGAGACTCCAGCATTAGTCCGTCGAAGTTAAGGTCCATTGCTTTCTGGGCAATCTCATGAAGATATAGTCTTGATCCTGAAATGTGACTGGGATCACAGATCATTGGAAGGTCGGGTATACGTCTCCTCAGTTCAATTGGCAATTGCCAGTTAGGCTGATTACGATACAGGGTTTTTTCATAGGAAGAGAATCCCCGATGAATTGCTCCGATCCGCGTGATACCTGCCCTTGCAATTCGTTCAATAGCTCCGATCCATAATTCAATATCTGGATTGATAGGATTTTTAACGAGCACCATAACATCAACCCCGTTGAGGGCATCAGAAATCTCCTGAACCGTAAAAGGATTAACTGATGTACGTGCCCCTATCCATAACATGTCCACTCCATATTTAAGAGCTTCATACACATGTTTTTCATTGGCTACTTCAGTACCAACCAGGAGACCTGTTTCCTGTTTCACTCTTCTGAGCCATTTTAATCCTTCGGTACCTACTCCCTCAAAAGAATTGGGACGGGTTCTGGGTTTCCAAATACCTGCGCGGAATACACAAACTTCATTTATTCCGGCCAGCTGTGTTGCCGTTTCCATAACCTGTTCTTCTGTTTCTGCACTGCATGGCCCGGAAATCAGAAAGGGTCTTCCCTTGTAACCTCTCCAGTCAGTTATCAGCGAATTTCCAATATTTAATTCCATTTTTCGACAGATTAATTAATTCAATATTTTTCTGATCTTGTTTGCCTCTTCCATAAGAGCTTTTAATCCTTCAATATCATTTTCAGATATCATTTTTCTGAATGAATTCATTTTTTCTATGTAGGTATCCATTACCTCCAGAATATATTCGGCATTTTCAACGAAAATGGGAGCCCATGTATCACCGCTGCTTTTTGCAAGACGAACAGTGCTTTCAAAACCTCCGCCTGCAAGTGTAAGGATGTTCTGTTCTTTTACCTCTTTCTCAAGCACACTTAAAGCAAGCGAAAATGATGTTATATGCGAAATATGTGAAACATATGCGACATGAACATCATGGTCGCTTGAATTCATGTACACTTTGCGCATATTTAAAACTTCAAGCATTTTTTCAATTGTTTTAAGTGCATCCTTATCGCTAAGCTCCCTGTCACAAATAATCGCAGGTTTGTAGTCAAAAAGCTTTCCGATAGCAGCAAGCGGGCCGGAAAATTCAGTCCCCGCCATGGGATGAACAGCAACATATCTCCCTCTGCCCCGATGATCCTTTGAAGCTCTTGCAATGCTCCCTTTGGTTGAACCCATATCGGTAACTACCTTCGTAGTACCGGCAATCAGGTCAAGTATTTCTGGCAACATCTGACAATTTGTATTTACCGGTGTCGATAATATTATTAAATCACTCCTGACAACCGCATTTTCAAGTGTATCGGTCTCATCAACCAATCCGCTCAGAAGCGCAATATTCCTGTGGGTTACATTATTATCAACGCCGATAATTCTGTCTGCGAACCCTCTCTTTCGGAGGTCAACCATCAGTGAGCCACCTATAAGCCCTATACCTACAACTGCAACTGTCATTTTTTAATATATAATAAGTTCAAAATTTTGTTAGTTAAATATTAGTCCGAAGTCCGAAGTCCGAAGTCCGAAGTCCGAAGTCCGAAGTCCGAAGTCCGAAGTCCGAAGTCCGAAGTCCGAAGTCCGAAGTCCGAAGTCCGAAGTCC
Organism: uncultured Bacteroidales bacterium; assembly: GCA_963815075.1. GTDB lineage: Bacteria > Bacteroidota > Bacteroidia > Bacteroidales > VadinHA17 > LD21. The sequence goes on along the minus strand of CAWFFK010000012.1, from coordinate 152,203 downwards.
GAAGTCCGAAGTCCGAAGTCCGAAGTCCGAAGTCCGAAGTCCGAAGTCCGAAGTCCGAAGTCCGAAGTCCGAAGTCCGAAGTCCGAAGTCCGAAGTCCGAAGTCCGAAGTCCGAAGTCCGAAGTCCGAAGTCCGAAGTCCGAAGTCCGAAGTCCGAAGTCCGAAGTCCGAAGTCCGAAGTCCGAAGTCCGAAGTCCGAAGTCCGAAGTCCGAAGTCCGAAGTCCGAAGTCCGAAGTCCGAAGTCCGAAGTCCGAAGTCCGAAGTCCGAAGTCCGACTTCCGACTTCCGACTTCCGACTTCCGACTTCTGTCTTCCTAACCTTTTTCTTTAAATTTCAACAGTCTCTCTTTTGCTTCAACCAGCCTGTTTTCGCCGGCACATAATGAAATACGGATATATCTCCCGCCTTTTTCACCAAAAATGAATCCGGGTGTAATAAACACATGACACTCATTTAATATTTCTTCAACGTATTCCTCGCAGCTGGTAATTTCTTCCGGAATTCTGCCCCAGACAAACAGACCGACCTGTGCTTTATCATATCTGCATTTAAGAATATCCATGATTTCTTCAACTATTTTGCGGCGCCTTGTATATACTTCATTAACTGTGTCGTACCACGATTCCGGATTTTTAAGAGCTTCCACTGCAGCCATTTGCATTGCAAGGAACATTCCGGAATCCATATTGCTTTTAACTTTCAGAATAGTCTTAATATAATCGCTGTGACCTGCAACCATTCCAATGCGCCAGCCTGCCATGTTATGCGACTTGCTCAGAGAATTCAGTTCGAGAGCTGTCTCTTTTGCGTCTTCAATTTCAAGAAGACTATGGTACTCATTATTTTGAATGAAACTGTAAGGATTATCATTAACAAGAAGTATCCCGTGCTTACCTGAGAATGATACCAGCTTTTTAAAAAGATCCAAAGTTCCTTTTGTCCCTGTTGGCATGTGAGGGTAGTTTATCCACATAAGTTTAACCCTGCCAAGATCGCTTTTCTCAAGTGCTTCAAGATCGGGGAACCAGCCTGTTTCTTCATCGAGATAATATTTTCTTACCACACCCCCAACCAGGTTTGTAACTGAAGAATATGTAGGATATCCGGGATCGGGAACAAGAACTTCATCACCAGGATTTACAAAAGCCATACTTATGTGCATTATCCCCTCTTTGCTACCCATAAGGAGAAGGATCTCATTACCGGGATTCAGTTTTACATGGAAGTATTTACTGTACCATTGCGAGAATTCATGTCTCAATGCAGCAATTCCCGTATAGCTCTGGTAGCCATGTGATGTTGGCTTCCTGGCTTCACCTATAAGTGCCGAAATAGTGTTTGGCGAAGGCGGCTGGTCAGGGCTGCCGATTCCAAGATTAATAACATCAGCTCCTTCATTGCGCATCCGTTCTATCAGGGCAAGCTTCTGAGAAAAATAATATTCCTGTACATTGCTGGTACGGTCAGCCGGTTTAACTCTCATAAAGTATATCTCCTTTAAAATAAACACCCAGTATCTCCAGGTTACTTGTATATTTGTCAAGTACCCTCCTGATTACATCAGATTTTGTATTTTTATTCAGTTCGAGATCGAGATAAAACATATATTCCCAATCGCCGTTTAATCTGGGCACTGACTGTATCTTTGACAGGTTGATTCCCATTTCTGCAATTTTTACCAGAACTGTTGCCAGGGAACCTGGTTTGTGCCCTGTGGAAAAACAAATTGAAACTTTGTTCCCCTTTGTGTTCCCTTTATCTTCACTACCCACAATCAGGAATCGTGTATAGTTTTGCTTGTAAGTCTCAATGCCAGAGGCAAGTATATTGAGTCGATATATTTCTGCTGAAATGGCAGATGAAATGGCTGCAACACCCTGTATCTTATTCTCGCTGATTAGCCTCGCACTTCCTGCGGTATCATCACTTTCAATAAGGGTTATTCCCGGGAATTGATTCAGGAAGGTCATACACTGGGCGAGAGCAATCGGATGAGATCTTATCTCTTTAATATCAGTTATTTGCTGACCATGTAATGCCATGAGATTCTGCCTCACCCTCAGGTTATGTTCTCCAAGGATTTTCATCCCCGATTCCCTTATAAGAGTATAATTATAAAGAATACTTCCTGAACGTGCATTTTCAATTGCCATAATTGCAAAATCTGCCTCGCCGTTTTTCAGCGAACCAAGCGTAAGGTCAAATGTTGAGCAGGGCACTATATCTATGTTATCATAATTGAAGTATTGCCTTGCGGCAACTTCGTGAAAAGATCCTGTTTCTCCCTGAATAGCTATTTTCATTTTAATATGATATTAAACAAGCAAGGGCCCCTTCGAGGGACCCTTGCTTTCATATAATTTAAATTATTTGCATACAAAAATCCCCTTATCTGTTTTTAAAATAAAAAAAGAAGTAGAAAAAGGAGGTAAAATATTTGTATACAATATTCATTATGTCGCTGTATTGGTTTACAAAAGTAATGGAATTATTAATAAAACAAAAAGAATCATAGAAATTAATTTAAAATCCTTCGATATATTAAAAACTGGTATATAAACCCCGCATCCTGATAATTATCGGTTCTCTGTGGTTCTCTGTGTCTTCTCTGTGAATCTCTGTGAAATAAAATAAGAACTTACACAGAGTTGCACAGAGGAGCACAGAGTTACACAGAGAAGATTGCCAGATAAAACTGGTAAAATTTACTTACTTCCATGACGTTCTTTAAGTATCTCTTCAACCTCCTCAAATCTGACCCCTTTTGCTTTAAATAAAACCAGAAGATGGTAAAGCAGATCAGCCGCTTCATTTCTAAAGAGACCTTCATTTTCATCTTTGGCTTCAATTATTAATTCCACTGCTTCTTCCCCGACTTTCTGAGCCACTTTATTAATACCCTTCTTAAAAAGATTGTTGGTATAGGAATCTGTTACATTTTCATCGATTCGCTGATCAATGACTTTTTCAAGCTTATAAATAAAACCTTTGGCAGTCTCTTCATTAAAACATGCAGTATTTCCTGTATGACAGACCGGCCCGGCAGTATTCACTTTGATCAGAATGGAATCATTATCACAGTCAGACAGGATCTCCACCACATCCAGGAAATTTCCTGAAGTTTCTCCTTTTGTCCAAAGACGGTTTTTGCTCCTGCTGAAAAAAGTTACCCTATTTTGTTCTTCAGTTTTGTTCAGGGCCTCTTCATTCATATAACCGAGCATCAGAACCTGCAGAGTGCTGCTATCCTGGATCACGACAGGTACAAGGCCGTTACCTTTATTAAAATCGATTTGTTCCATAATTTATATTAAGTATCAATCTCTGTGTAACTCTGTGCTCCTCTGTGTAACTCTGTGTAACCAAAAAAGAACTACACAGAGGGCACAAAGAAAACACAGAGTTGAACAGAGGTTTTTATTACTTTTATCTTACCGGGATATTTTCATTTTTAAGATATTTTTTCAGATCCCTTATATCAATTTCTCCAAAATGAAAAATACTTGCCGCAAGAGCTGCACTGCATCCGGTATTGGAAAAAACCTCTTTAAAATGCTTCATAGTACCGGCGCCACCGGAAGCAATAACAGGGATATTTACATTGCTGCTCACTTCAGCGGTGATTTCGATGGAAAACCCTGATTTTGTGCCGTCATTATTCATGGAGGTCAGAAGTATTTCACCGGCACCCAGCTTTTCCACTGTTCTTGCCCAGCTTACAGTTTGCAGATCAGCAGGTGTACGTCCGCCGTCAACAACAACAACCCATTCATCATCGATAAGCTTTGTATCTATGGCAACCACAACACACTGACTCCCAAACTGACCGGCTATATCCGAAATAAGTTCCGGTTTTCTGACGGCTGATGAGTTTACGGTAACCTTATCAGCTCCTGCTTTAATAAGAACGGCAACATCCTCAACTGTATTAATTCCTCCTCCAACAGTAAAGGGGATATTAATTCCGGCAGCAATTCTTTCTACAAGGCCGGCAAGTGTTTTTCTGTTCTCAATAGTGGCAGTTATATCAAGAAAAACAAGTTCATCGGCTCCCTGCTTTACATATAATTCAGCAAGTTCAACAGCATCTCCTGCATCCCTGAGATCTACAAAGTTAACACCTTTGACCGTCCGTCCGTCTTTAATATCAAGACACGGAATTATGCGTTTTTTTAACATTGGGTTCCTAATTCTTTTAAAGTTAATCTCCCTTCGTATACTGCCTTACCTATTATTGCTCCTTCGCAACCCGCATCCCTTAAATTTTCAATGTCTTTTATGGATGAAATGCCTCCGCTGGCAATAAGATTGATCTTTACAAGGCTCAGTATCTCTTTATAAAGTTTTAATGCAGGCCCCCTAAGCATACCATCTTTTTTTATATCGGTACATATAGCATATTTTACACCTTTTGACTTATAATCAGAAATAAATGTGATTATATCTTTATCTGAGTGTTCAAGCCATCCGCCGGTTGCGACCTTTCTGTCAACAGAATCTGCTCCGAGTATTAATTTCTGCTGCCCGAGTTTCGAAAGCCATTCAAGGAATATTTGAGGGTCCGTAACCGCTATGCTGCCTGCAATGACCTGCCTTGCTCCGGCGTTGATTGCGGCTATAAGGTCATCGTACGATCTTATTCCTCCTCCATAATCAATTTTCAGATTCGTCTTCCATGCAATCTTTTCCAACATATTTAAGTTTTGCATCTTTTTATTCCTGGCACCGTCGAGATCAACCAGATGAATATAGGTTAACCCGCTATCTTCAATTTCCCGGGCAACTTCCAAAGGATCTTCATTATACACCTTCCTGGTGCTGAAGTCCCCTCGTGTGAGACGGACACATTTTCCTTCTATTATATCAAGTGCTACTATTATTCTCATAAGCTCAGAAAATTTCGAAGTATTATTTCACCTGGGCCGGCTGATTTCTCTGGATGAAACTGAGTAGCATAAAAATTTCCCGAATTCATAGCTGCGCTGAAAGGATGAATATAATCGCAGATAGCTGTGGTACATGATGATATATCAGCAAAGTAACTGTGAACATAATACACATCATCATCAGGATTAATGCTGCTGAAGAGATCTCCTTTAATGCTCAGGAAATTATCCCAGCCCATATGCGGGATCTTGTCAAGGGGAGGGAACAATCTGACATCCGAATCGAAGATACCCAGACATCTGGTATTTCCCTCCTCACTGTACCTGCACATAAGCTGCAGTCCCAGGCAGATACCCAAAACAGGTTTTTTTAATGATAGTATGGTTTTGTCGAGGCCTCTTTCCTTAAGATACCGCATTGCCGAGCCGGCTTCTCCGACACCGGGAAATATAACCTTATCTGCTGTTAATAAATCTCCGGGCTCATCGGTTATAATATTTTCGTAACCCAGTCGGTTAAGTGCATTCTGAACCGATTTGATATTTCCTGCATTATATTTAATAACTGCTATCATAAACTGCCTTTTGTGGTCGGTACAATAAAATTTCCTGTATGTTTGGCTGCCAATCTTACAGCTTTTGCAAATGCCTTGAATACAGCTTCGATTTTGTGATGTTCATTCTGCCCTTCAGCGCTGATATTCAGGTTACATTTTGCATTATCGCTGAATGACTTAAAGAAGTGAAAAAACAATTCTGAAGGCATTTCACCAATCTTCTCTCTTCTGAACTCCACATCCCAGACCAGCCATGGTCTTCCACCGAAATCCAGGGCGACCTGTGCCAGGCAATCATCCATTGGTAAAATAAAGCTGTATCTCTCAATTCCCTTTTTACTTCCCAGAGCTTTGAGGAAAGCTTCACCAAGGGCAATAGCTATATCTTCAACAGTATGGTGCTCATCAATCCCGAGATCCCCCTTCACCTGAAGGAACAGGTTTATATTTCCATGACGGGCTATCTGTTCCAGCATATGGTCCAGGAAGCCAATTCCTGTATTAATGGAGTACTTCCCTGACCCGTCCAGGTTAAGTTCGACTTGTATATCTGTCTCACTGGTCTTTCTTTTTACTCTTGCAATGCGCGGTATATTTATAAGATAATTATATATGTCATTCCAGTCGGTTGTTGACAAGACTGCATCCTGAGAAAATTCGCTGTTCAGGAGGATAGCTTTGCATCCCAGGTTCCTGGCAAATTCTATATCAGTAAGCCTGTCGCCAATGACAAATGAAGAATCGAGATCTATTCCCTTTGCAAGATAATTAACAAGCATCGCAGTTCCGGGTTTTCGTGTGGGAGCCCTTTGTTCCGGAAAAGTTTTATCAATAAAAATTTCTGAAAAAACAATCCCCTCATTTTTAAGAATTTCAAGGATCTTATTTTGAACCGGCCAGAAGGTGTCATCAGGAAATGATTCAGTGCCCAGGCCATCCTGGTTGGTCACCATTACAAGATCGAAGTCAGTCTCACCGGCAATCTTCGATAAACATGTTATTGCATATGGCAGAAAAGACAGTTTTTCAAAATTATCTACCTGTTCGTCTGCCGGTTCAGCTATTATTGTTCCATCCCTGTCGATAAATAAAGCTTTCTTCATAGGGAAATTGTTTTTAAGGCATTAAGCAGTTTGTCATTCTCCGTTTTCCTGCCAACGGTTATCCTGAGACAGTTATCAATGATGCTTGTCCGGTTTCTGACAACTATATTTCTGTTAATCAATTCATTATAAATGAGTGTCGCATTTTTTACCTTTATCAGCAGAAAGTTTGCATCTGATGGATATACTTTTTCTGTGATATTCATCTTTTTCAGATTAGCTGCAAGTCTTTCTCTCTCTTTTCTTATTTTGATGACCTGTTCTTTATAATCGTTTATTTTCCCAAGTTTGGACAAAGCGGCTTTCTGATTAATGGTGCTGATATTATAGGGAGGCTTCATCTTATTGAAGTACTGAATAACACCAGGTGCAGCGAATGCCATTCCAACTCTTACCGCGGCTAATCCATATGCTTTGCTGAATGTCTGCATAAGGATAAGGTTTGGAAACTTGTTTACCAGATTTATAAATGAAGGTTTCACACTGAAATCAATATATGCTTCGTCAATTACAACCATGCCTTTAAAGCTAGCAATAATATGCTCAACATCTGAAAAGTTCATTGAGTTGGATGTTGGGTTATTCGGAGAACATATAAAGATAAGTTTCAGATCACTGGCTGCAAACAAAGGTTCGACTTTTTGCAGATCGATCTGAAAACTCTCATTTAGAGGGATCTTCATGACGTTTACATCATTTATGGCAGCAGATACTTCATACATTCCATAGGTAGGGGAGAAGATCAGCGCCTTATCAATACCAGGGTTGCAGAATACTCTGAAGCACAGATCAATGATCTCATCACTGCCATTTCCAAGGAATATATTATCTTCTGGTATATTTTTGAGTAATGAAATAGCTGCTTTCAACTCTTTCTGATACGGATCGGGGTATCGATTCAGCTTCCCGTAAGGATTTTCATTTGCATCCATGAATATCCCGGTTTTTCCACTGAATTCATCCCTGGCGCATGAATAGGGTGTAAGCCGTATTACATTTTCTCTTACCAGTTTGTTTAACTCAATCATTTTTTAAGCTTTTAAGTCGTACGTTCACTGCATTTTTATGGCCCTCCAGCGATTCTGCCTCTGCAAGAAGTTCGATGACAGGGCCAAGATTTTTCAATCCTTCCCCGCTGATGTCCTGGAATGAAATCTTTTTCACGTAACTATCTATTGATACTCCGCTATAATTCTTTGCAAATCCATTTGTTGGAAGAGTGTGATTGGTCCCGGATGCATAATCCCCGGCACTTTCGCAACTGTACTTTCCAAGGAATACAGACCCGGCATTTGTTATATTTTCAGCCAGTTTACCAGCGTCAGCCGTGTTAATAATCAGGTGTTCCGGTGCATAGATATTACTGAATTCCAAACAATCACTTAATGAATGCAAAAGGATCAGGTTACTATTATCAAGCGCTTTCATTATAATGTTTTTTCTTGGCAGCATCTGTACCTGACTTTCTATTTCTGATTTAATCTTATTTATAAGAGGTTGATTATCAGTGCACATAATTACCTGGCTGTCAGGCCCGTGCTCGGCCTGTGATAACAGGTCGGCAGCTATAAACCCGGCACTGGCCCCGGCGTCTGCTATTACAAGAACCTCGCTGGGACCGGCAGGCATGTCAATTGCTATACCATCTTCACGAACCATCTCTTTTGCTTTTGTAACATATTGGTTCCCTGGTCCGAATATCTTATTGACTTTTGGAATTGTTTCAGTACCATAAGCCATGGCCGCAATGGCCTGGGCTCCGCCAACCTTGAATATATCATTTATGCCGATAAGAGCTGCTGTGTAAAGTACCAGAGGACTTATTTTTCCGTCGGGTCCCGGAGGTGTACAAACAACTATTTCTTTGCATCCTGCCAGTTTAGCAGGAATGCCAAGCATAAGCACAGTCGAGAAAAGAGGCGCGGACCCTCCGGGTACATACAATCCCACTTTTTCGATGGGTATATTCTTCCTCCAGCACCTGACCCCGGCGGTTGTTTCAACAACAGGTTCTGTGACCATCTGGACTCTATGGAATTTCTCAATGTTGGCCCTTGCAATATTTATGGCTTCTTTTAATGATTCCGTCACCAGTCCTGATGATTCTTTTATTTCATCCGATGATACCTTCAGATTGTCCGGGACCACACCGTCGAATTTACGTGAAAAGTAAGAAACAGCTTTATCCGATTCTGACCTTACTGTGTTAATGATGTTTCTGACCGCGACCTCAAGATTTGTTTTATTTATTGCCGGACGCTGACAGATTGATTCCCATTTATTTTTCTCAGGAAGTATTATTGTTTTCATTACAATATCATTTTTTCGATAGGTATTACCAGTATTCCTTCTGCTCCTTCGGCTTTCAGCTGGTCAATTCTTTCCCAGAATTCGTCCTCTTTGACTACTGAGTGCAGACTACACCATCCTTTTTCGACCAGAGGCAATATTGTCGGGCTTTTCATCCCGGGAAGTATGCTGCAGATCTTCTCAACTGATGCTTCCGGGGCATTAAGCAGAATATACTTGTTCTCTTTTGCATTTTTTGCAGCTCTTATTCTGAATAACAGCTTATTCAATATAGCATTTTTCCCTTTGCTGAGGTTCTTATTTCCGATAATAACAGCCTGGCTTTTCAGAATGGTTTCAACCTCGTGCAACCCGTTGGTAAGCAGTGTGCTTCCTGAGCTGACGATATCACAAACTGCATCAGCGAGTCCGATCCCCGGAGCAATCTCAACACTTCCGCTGATTTCTTCAATTTCTGCCGTAATATTGTTTTTCTTTAAATATCCGGAGAGTATATGGGGATAACTTGTGGCAATTTTCTTATTCTTCAGGTAACTGATGCCTGTATAAGTCTCCTCTTTTGGTATGGCCAGACTTAGCCGGCACTGCGCAAAACCAAGTTGTTCGATAATGTTAACATCTTTGTTTTTTTCAAAAACCATGTTTTCACCAAGTATACCAATATCGGCAACCTGCTGCTCAACATACTGCGGTATATCATCATCTCTGAGGAAAAGAAGTTCAACGGGGAAATTCCTGGCTGTTGTTTTAAGAACACTTATTCCATTCGAGAATTTAATACCGCATTCTTCAAGAAGCTTTTTGGAATTTTCGCTTAACCTGCCGCTTTTCTGGATAGCAATTTTAAGTTCGCTCATTTCATTTATTTAAGGTATGTCTGAGCAAACCTGCAGGGAATAAAAAACCCGACTGTTCTGCTCAGACGGGTTTATGATATTTTCAATTTAAAACATATCACTATCACCTCGCCCTGGAGCAAAAATCAAAATGATGATGTGATATTTTTTGATTCATTTCTTTAAAATATAAATGCAAAGGTATAAAAAAATTAATGAATTACACTATATATTTTGTATTACAATATTTTTTCGATTTTGCCCCCCCCAGGTCATTTAGACTCTTTCAGCAACCAGGTCTCCCACTTCAGTGGTGGAGTAACCCATACGTCCCGCTCCCATGTCTTTTAATTTATGAGCCGTTACATCCATAATAGCTTTTTCAACAGCCTGAGCGGCTTTTTCTTCACCCAGGTGATCAAGCATCATTGCACCGCAGGCAACAGAAGCCAGGGGATTAATTACATTTTTCCCTGTGTATTTCGGAGCTGAACCGCCAATGGGTTCGAACATTGATACTCCTTCAGGATTAATATTGCCACCGGCAGCTATTCCCATTCCCCCCTGTGTAATAGCGCCAAGGTCAGTAATTATATCACCGAACATATTTCCTGTTACAATAACGTCGAACCATTCAGGATTTTTGACCATCCACATAACAGTTGCATCAACATGGAAGTATTCACGTTTGATATCAGGGAAATCTGCTTTTCCCACTTCATGAAACGCCCTTTCCCAGAGATCATAAACATAAGTCAGCACATTGGTCTTACCGCAAAGTGCAAGAGTATTCTTCTTATTTCTTTTTTTTGTGTATTCGAAAGCATAGCGAAGGCACCGTTCAACCTGCATACGGTTATATACCATGCTCTGAATGGCAACTTCCTGAGGAGTCCCTTTTTGTGATATTCCGCCAATACCTGTATAAATACCGCCTGTATTCTCCCTTACAACCACATAATCAATGTGTTCAGGTCCCTTATCTTTAAGGGGTGTTGCCACTCCGGGATAAAGCTTGATAGGACGGAGGTTAATATACTGATCCAGCTCGAACCTTAACCTGAGAAGAATTCCCTTCTCAAGGATCCCGGGCCTGACGTCAGGATGACCGATAGCACCAAGGAAAATTGAATCAAACTTTTTCAGCTGTTCTGAAGCGGAATCAGGAAGAATTTCACCCGTTCTGAGATAACGGTCTCCTCCAAAATCGAACTCTTCAAAATTAAGTTTAAATCCGAACTTGTCAGCGGCAGCACTGATAACCTTTTTCCCTTCCCTTACAACTTCCGGACCGGTGCCATCACCAGGTAAAACAGCAATATTATACGATTTGCCCATAAGATAATTTTTATTTGTATATGATTATTTAAGTGTACCAGCTTCGTTACCGATTTAAATTTGAACAACCAGGTGTTTATTAACTTTTTCAGTGAACCCTTCCATAATATTCAGCATTTTCTCAGTGGCTTTTATGGCAGATTCAGTCTGATCGGCATCAAGTCCTTTAGTCTTGAATTCTTTTCCGTTGAAGTCCCATGTAATAATAGTTTCCACAAGTGCATCTGTTTTTCCTCCCGGAGGTATAGATACCTGGTAGTCGGTAAGTAATGGAAATGCTTTATCAAGTTTGTTATAAATATTATGAAGTGTCTTCATGAAAGCATCATATTGGCCATCACCCGAAGATGTCTCCTGGTAAAGGTTCCCGTCAATTTCTACCTGGACGCTTGCAAAGGGTTTCAGTCCGTAGGAGAGGGACAGGGAATAATTTTTTATAAATATTTTGTAATTTATCTGTTCGTTGCCAAGGACATCTGCAATTATAAAAGGAAGATCTTCAGTTGTTACATTCTCTTTTTTATCTCCCAGTTCAATGACTCTTTGTGTCACTTTTGCAAGTGATTCCGGATTAAGAAAAAGACCAAATTCCTCGAGGTTTTTTCTGATGGTTGCCTTCCCTGACTGTTTCCCAAGAGCATATTTTCTTTTTCTCCCGAAACGTTCGGGAAGAAGATTATTAAAATATAGATTGTCCTTGCTATCGCCATCGGCATGTACTCCCGACGTCTGGGTAAAAACATTTTCCCCCACTATAGGTTTATTTACGGGGATGCGGATTCCGCTGAAAGTCTCAACTATTTTGCTGGCTTTGGTAATTTCATATTCATTTATTCCTGTTTCAGCATGAAGAAGATCACGCAGGATCCCAATGATGCTCGAAAGAGGTGCATTACCCGCTCTTTCCCCCAGTCCGTTGATAGTGGTGTGAAGCCCCTTTACGCCTGCTTTGACTGCAGAGAAAACATTGGCAACGGCCAGATCATAATCATTATGAGCATGGAAATCAAAATGAAGGGAAGGATACCTGTCAACAATTTTTTTGCAGAACTCAAATGTCTGATCAGGATTAAGTATGCCAAGAGTATCAGGGAGCATGATTCTCTCAATATTCTCATCCTTCAGTGAATCAATCATAAAGAGGACATAATCCTGAGAATGTATCATTCCGTTCGACCAGTCTTCTAGATAGATATTTACCTGAATATCCATTGCTCCCGCTTTCTTTATTATTTTCCTGATGTCAGCGATGTGCTGTTCCGGTGTTTTTCTCAGCTGTTTCTCCAGATGCCTGAGAGACCCTTTGCAAAGCAGGTTGACAACCTTGCCTCCTGCATCATTGATCCAGTTAAGTGAAGTGTCACCATCAACAAAACCAAGGACCTCCACTTTCCTGTGCAGGTTATTATGGCGGGCCCAGTCGGTGATCTTCCTGATAGCTTCAAATTCACCTGATGATACCCTTGCCGATGCTACTTCTATGCGGTCAACTTTCAAATCTTTCAAAAGAAGTTTGGCTATATGCAGTTTTTCAAGTGGTGAGTACGACACTCCCTGAGTCTGCTCTCCATCCCTGAGGGTAGTATCCATTATTTCAACTCTCATTTTACAAAACTTTTACTGGTCTCATAACCTGTTATTAAATCTTTCATACTCAGAAGGAAATCGATATCATCGAGACCTTTCATGAGACATTCTTTTTTATATGGATTAATATTGAATTTTACGGAATCTCCGGTCGGGAGTACAGTAAATGTTTGTTTGTCAAGATCAATTCTGACTTTGACAGACGGGTCCCTCTGAATAAGGTCAAGTAATTTCTTTAAAAATTCGTCAGTGACAACAATTGGAAGAAGCCCGTTATTAAGGGAATTATTCATGAATATATCGGCAAAAAAGCTCGATACAACTGCCCTGAATCCATAATCAAATATAGCCCATACAGCATGTTCGCGGCTTGAGCCGCTACCGAAATTTTTACCAGCGACAAGAACTTTCCCGCTGTATCGCGGATTGTTCAGGACAAATTCGTTATTTTTTTCGCCTGATTTTTTATACCTCCAGTCGCGGAAAAGGTTTTCTCCAAATCCTTCTCTTGAAGTAGCGCTCAGAAACCTTGCAGGGATTATCTGATCGGTATCCACATTTTCAAGAGGCAGAGGAACACATGTAGTCTCCAGTATATCAAATTTAGCTTTTGCCATATCAGATTATTTTAAAGGTTGCTATCTTCAGCTATAAATTCTCTGGGATCAGTTATCTTTCCGGTTATAGCCGCAGCTGCTGCTGTCAGAGGACTGGCAAGAAGTGTTCTTGCACCGGGTCCCTGCCGGCCCTCAAAATTTCTGTTTGATGTGGAAACTGCGTACTTCCCGGAAGGGATCTTGTCCTCGTTCATTGCCAGGCATGATGAACATCCTGGTTGTCTAACTTCAAATCCTGCATTCCTGTATACCTCAGAAAGACCTTCATCGGCCATCTGCTGTTCGACTTTTTTAGAGCCGGGAACGATCAGGGCTGTAACGCCGGCTGCTTTTTTCTTCCCCTTTATTATTTGGGCAAAAGCCCTGAAATCTTCAATTCTTCCATTGGTGCAACTACCAATAAACACATAATCTATAGGATGACCAAGAAGCTTCATGCCTGGTTTAAAGCCCATATAATCAAGTGATTTCATATATGATGCTGATGCCTGTCCATTATCTGTTTCCGACATAGGAATTGACCCGTCTATTGCCATTCCCATACCCGGATTTGTACCATAGGTTATCATTGGTTTTATGAGTCCGGCATCAAAAACGAGTTCTTTATCAAACTTTGCGTCCGGATCGCTGTGAAGTTTTTTCCATTCGCCAAGTGATGATTCAAAATTACTTATTCCGGGTATCGAAGGAAGTTTCCTGAGATAATCATAAGTAATTTCGTCAGGAGCTATGAGTCCGCCTCTGGCACCCATCTCAATGCTCATGTTGCAGATGGTCATCCTTGCCTCCATACTCAGGTTTCTTATTGTATCTCCGCTATACTCAACAAAGTAACCCGTGGCACCGCTGGCTGATATTTCAGAGATGATATGCATGATTATATCTTTGGATGTCACCCCTTTGTGAAGATAACCACCCAGAGTTATTCTCATCTTTTTTGGTTTTGGCTGAAGTATGCACTGGGTAGCCAGAACCATCTCCACTTCGCTGGTTCCTATACCAAAAGCTATTGTGCCAAAAGCACCGTGTGTAGAGGTGTGACTGTCACCACATACAATAGTCATTCCCGGAAGTGTGTAACCCAGTTCCGGTCCTATTACATGGACTATCCCATTCTTTGGATGGTTCAGACCGAATAACTCAATACCGTATTCGCGGCAATTTTCTGCAAGCCTTTCAACCTGGGTCCTCGATAATTCATCACGGATCTGAAGATGCTGATCTTTTGTCGGTATATTATGGTCAGCGGTAGCAATGGTTTTAGTTGGCCTGAATACGGGAATACCCCTTGATTTCAGACCATTGAACGCCTGAGGACTGGTTACTTCGTGTATGTAATGTCTGTCGATATAAAGTACATCCGGACCGTCTTCAATTGACCGGACAACATGTCCGTCCCAGATTTTGTCGAATAGTGTTTTTGACTTCATTAATAAGTTTTTTATTCGGTTACTGCTCTGTGACCCTCTGTGTTTTCTCTGTGCAACTCTGTGTCAGTTCTTAAATTTTTTTGTTACACAGAGTGCCACAGAGGAGGCACAGAGCCACACAGAGGTACTCTCAATTAATTTTTGCCAGCGCATCAATAAAAGCCTCAACTGAAGCTGTTATAATATCGGTATGAGCTGAAAACCCGTAATACATCTTACCCTGGTGTTCAACCTGTATATGCACCTTCCCAAGATCGTCACTGCCCTTGGTAATAGCCTGAATCAGGAACTCCTCAAGATGGACTGTCTTACTGATAAGCTGTTTTACCGCAGTAAATGCAGCATCTATTGGCCCGTTACCGGAGGCTGTTGAAAAATGAACTTCTCCATTAATTTTCATTCCAATAGTTGCAACTGGTATCATCGATTTGCCGCATGTCACCTGAAGATGATCAAGCTTAAGAGATTTTTCTCCCTGGAAAACGACTCCCGCAAGCACCCGGATATCCTCATCATTAATTTCCTTCTTCTTGTCAGCCATTACAAGGAACTGATGGTAAATATCATCAATCTCCTCTTTCCCGAAATTGAAACCCAGCATTTCAAGCCGGTGATTAAGAGCGGCTCTTCCGCTTCGTGCTGTAAGTATAATTGAAGATTCCCTTACTCCAACTTCAACGGGATCTATTATCTCGTAGTTTTCCCTGTTTTTCAGAACGCCATCCTGGTGAATACCTGATGAATGTGCAAAAGCATTTCTTCCCACAATGGCTTTATTCGCCTGAACAGGCATGCTCATAAGAGTTGAGACAAGTCTGCTGGTGCTGTAAATAAGTTTAGAGTTGATATCTGTTCTCAGATTAAGGCTATGATGACTCTTAATTATCATGGCTATTTCCTCAAGAGAGGTATTACCGGCTCTTTCCCCTATACCGTTTATTGTCACCTCCACCTGTCGGGCGCCATTAATGATACCCATCATAGTGTTGGCAGTAGCCATTCCCAGATCATTATGGCAGTGAGTGGATATGGTAGCCTTATCTATGTTAGGAACATTTTCTCTGAGATATCTTATTTTTTCTCCGTATTCCTCCGGAAGGCAATAGCCCGTTGTATCAGGAATATTAACAACTGTAGCACCGGCATTTATTACCGCTTCAATCACCCTTGCGAGGTATTCGTTTTCACTTCTGCCTGCATCTTCCGCATAAAATTCAACATCATCAACGAATTTTTTTGCATACTTAACTGCATCAGCTGCTCTTTTAAGGATCTCTCCTGGTGTTGTTTTGATTTTGTATTTTATGTGGAAAGAAGAAGTACCTATCCCGGTGTGAATCCTCTTCCTTTTTGCATACTGGAGAGCTTCAGCAGCCACTTCAATATCTTTCTTTACAGCCCGGGTAAGGGCGCAGATCACAGGGCTTGATACAGCCTTGGATATTTCGACTACCGATTTGAAATCTCCGGGACTTGATATGGGGAATCCGGCTTCAATTATGTCTACTCCAAGAGCTTCAAGAGCCTGTGCGACCTCAATTTTTTCAATTGTATTTAACTGGCACCCGGGAACCTGTTCACCATCCCTGAGGGTGGTATCGAAAATTATGACCTTATCGTCCATTTTAATAGTTTATTTTGTAAAAAAATTATTCTTTCACCGGCCTCAGTTTTCTCACTGCTGCCCCTGCTCTCCACAATTCGGAATTGCCGAGTTCGTTAAGTTCTTTGTCGAGCAATTCCTTGTAGTTAACCGAGCCTGTCGACTGAAGTACTCTGACACATTCTTCACCTGATTTGACTTTTTTATACAGATCGGTAAAGACAGGGAGTGTTGCTTCCTTGAATTTTGGCCGCCAGTCAAGTGCTCCGCGCTGCGCTGTTGCGCTGCAATTTGCATACATCCAGTCCATTCCTTTCTCATCAACAAGTCGTATCAGGCTCTGTGTCAGTTCTTCAACTGTTTCGTTAAATGCTTCGGAGGGACTGTGGCCATTCTCACGCAGAACCTGGTACTGTGCATCCATAATTCCGGCCAGAGCACCCATTAATACTCCACGTTCACCTGTAAGATCGCTGAAGACCTCCTGTTCAAAAGTTGTAGGGAAAAGGTAGCCTGAACCTATGGCTATTCCCAGGGCCAGAGTACGCTCTTCTGCTCTGCCCGTATAATCCTGAAAAACCGAAAAACTTGAGTTAATGCCGGCTCCGGCAAGAAAGTTCCTTCTTACACTGGTTCCCGAACCTTTTGGTGCCACCAGGATAACGTCTACATCGGCGGGAGGTATAACACCGGTATGTTCTTTATAAGTGATTGAAAAACCATGTGAGAAATAAAGAGCATCTCCTTTTTTAAGACAGGATTTGACTTTCGGCCAGAGTATCCGCTGTGCTGCATCGGAAACAAGGTACTGGATTATTGTGCCTTTTTTTACAGCATCTTCGACAGGGACCAGAGTCTCTCCCGGAACAAAACCATCTGCCACAGCTTTATTCCAGTCGGCTTTGAACTCAGGAGCCTGACCTATTATAACATTTATCCCGTTATCCTTCATGTTCATTGCCTGGGCGGGTCCCTGAACACCATAACCAATAACGGCAACCAATTCATTTTTTAAAACTTCGCGGGCTTTCGAAAGTGGAAACTCTTCTCTGGTTACAACATTCTCGACTACACCGCCAAAATCAATTTTTGCCATGATCTTAAATATTTAATATTTGATTAATAATTATTAATTCATTACCTCTAATGTTTCGTTTTTAACCCTGTTAGCTTCATCCATATCTTTCAGATAGGCAGTAAGTTCTTTCACCTGCTTGGTTATTGCCACGCGACCTGATCTTACAAACTGTAAAACACCAAATGGTTCCAGTTCTGTAAGCAGATCGGTTATTTCTGATTTATGGCCGGTTTTTTCCAGAACAATATATTCAGGAGAAACTTCGAGAATGCGTGCATGATGGGCTCTTACAATATGATCAATTATGTTACCCGACATCAAACCCTTTGTTGTTACCTTAAAAAGAGCGATCTCCTGGTAGATTATCTGATCGGAGGTATGTACAAATACCTTCAGAACATCGACCAGCTTCTCCATCTGGCGCGCTACTTTCTGGATCATCTCACTGCTTGTTCTAACGACGATTGTGAGCAATTGAACGCCCTTCACGGCTGATTCAGATGCTGTTATACTATCGATATTTATTTGACGGCGGGTCAGAATTATTGTTATCTGTCCCAGGATACCTATATGGTCCTCAGTGAAAAGCGATACTGTAAATTCCTGTTTCATATTATTCTATTTGTTTTCTCTGTGCTTCTCTGTGTCTTCTCTGTGTAACGCTGTGTAATATTTAAGAACTTACACAGAGGGCCACAGAGTCTTCACTGAGAACCACAGAGGGATAATTATTTATATTCTCATTTTAATATGTTAATCTTATTTCGGAAACAGATGACCCCGGTTCAACCATAGGGAACACATTTCCCTCTTTTTCAACGTGAATATTTAGCAGGTAAGGTCCTTTCGCAGCCAGCATCTCTTCAAGAGATTCTTTTAGTTCTTCTCTTTTTGCAACTCCCTTTGAAGGTATGCCAAATGCTTTGGCAAGCATACCAAAGTCTGGATTTACAAGTTCAGTGGAAGCATATCTTTTATCATTGAACATCTCCTGCCATTGACGAACCATTCCCAGGTAAGTATTGTTGAGAATTATTATTTTTAGAGCAATGCCATAGTGAAGAATTGTTCCAAGCTCCTGAAGTGTCATCTGGAAACCACCATCTCCCAGGAAGGCAATAACCGGTTTGTCAGGACTGCCAATTTTAGCTCCTATACCTGCCGGAAGGCCAAATCCCATTGTGCCCATACCTCCTGATGTAACCAAACTGTTAGGATGACGGAATTTATAATATCTGGCAGCATACATCTGATTCTGACCAACATCAGTTACAATTACTGCTTCGCCATTGGTCATATCTGATACCAGCCGGACAACTTCGCCCATCCTTAAATCGCCTTTCTCAGGTTTTGTTTCAGGTTTAATGACTTTATCGTATTCTGTCTTGTCGCATATCCTGAACTCCCTTATCCATTTTTCATAGGAGTTTTCTTTAACCAGGGGCATAAGATAGTTAAGAACTTCTTTTGCATCATTATTAATTTCAACATCCACAGGGACATTTTTATTTATTTCGGCTTCATCTATTTCAATGTGAATTATGGAAGCTTTTTTGGCATATTTTTTAAGATTGCCTGTCACACGATCGTCGAAACGCATGCCAATAGCTATTATGAGGTCAGCTTCATTGGTCAGGAGATTAGGTCCGTAATTACCATGCATTCCCAGCAGCCCGGTGTACAATCTGTGATTGGAAGGAAATCCTGACAGACCAAGAAGCGTACATGCAACAGGTATACCAGTCTTTTCTGCAAAGACCTTCAGTTCATTCTCAGCTTTTGATAAAAGAATTCCATGACCGGCAAGAATAAGTGGCCTTTCGGCATGATTAATCAGTATTGCTGCAGATTCTATTGCCTTGATATGCAATGGAATATTGGGATTGTAACTCCTGATATATTCACATTTTTTATACTTGAAATCAAGTTTTTCAATCTGGGCATCTTTAGTAATATCAATAAGTACGGGTCCAGGACGTCCCGATTTTGCTATATAAAACGCTTTTGCTATCTTATCGGGGATTTCCTCAGCTTTTTTTACCTGGCAGTTCCATTTTGTTACGGGCATTGATACCCCTATTATATCAGTTTCCTGAAATGCATCGGTACCGATGAGATTCGAGACAACCTGGGCAGTTATAAAAACAACAGGTATTGAATCGAGGAATGCATTGGCAATTCCTGTTACCAGGTTGGTTGCGCCTGGTCCTGATGTGGCAAAGCAGATACCCGGTTTTCCGGTGACCATTGCATAAGCCTGGGCCGCATGGGCAGCTCCCTGCTCGTGACGTGTAAGAAAATGTTTCAGCTTATCTTCATAATCCATAAGCTTGTCGTACACTGGCATAATTGCACCACCGGGATAACCGAAAATTGTATCTACACCTTCTTCAATAAGGCATTCTAAAAGAGCTTCAGCTCCCGAAATATATTTATGTCCGTTTATTTGCGTGGCAGCAATTTCTGTTTCTTTTTCTTTCTTCATACAAATTATTGTCTAGTTGTCTAATTGACTTGTTGTCTTATTGTCTAATAATCATCCTGTTATGCACCCAGCACCCAGCACCCAGCACCCAGCACCCAGCACCCAGCACCCAGCACCCAGCACCCAGCACCCAGCATCTTATACAATCCTTACGGCCCCGAGGTCTGCTGAACTCACGGTGGCAGCATAAGCTTTCAGTGCGGAAGATATCTCACGCTGGCGTGTAGCAGGCTTATAAGCCAGATCACCTTTTGTTTCCTCCTCTTCCTTCCTTTTTTTCAATTCATTATCAGAGAGTTTTACATTTATCTTTCTCCCGGGAACATCTATTTCAATGCGGTCACCGGACCTGATTAAAGCAAGTTCTCCACCGGCTGCGGCTTCGGGTGACACATGACCGATTGACAGTCCTGATGTACCCCCTGAGAATCTTCCGTCAGTTATCAGTGCACATTTTTTATCAATCCCTTTCGATTTCAGATAGGAAGTAGGGTAGAGCATCTCCTGCATCCCGGGTCCCCCTTTGGGTCCTTCGTACCTTATAACAACCACATCACCTTCTTTTACGTCGCCATTCAATATTGCATCAGATGCTTCATCCTGTGATTCAAATATTTTTGCATTCCCGGTAAATGCAAAAAGTGAAGGATCGATCCCGGCAGTCTTGACAATGCATCCTTTCCTGGCTATGTTTCCGTAAAGAACAGCCAGACCGCCGTCTTTGTTATAGGCATGTTGTGCTGACCTTATACAACCTGCTTCCCTGTCGGTGTCAAGATCCTTATACAACGTATCGTGGGAACCCATTTTAAGGCTCCTGATCATTGCCGGAGCACTTCTGAACAGATCGAGAGCGTAATCTTTTGTTTTTCCGCCCATTATATCCCAGTCGGCTATCGCGTCATGAAGGGAGGGATAATCAACTCTTTTAACACTACTGTCTATAAGGTTATTGCGCTCAAGTTCACCCATGATTCCCAAAATTCCTCCTGCGCGGTTTACATCCTGAACATGATATTGCGAGCTTGGAGCTACCTTGCAGATATTAGGTACTTTGCGGGAAAGATCATCAATATCCTTCATTGTGAAATCAACACCGGCCTCACGTGCAACAGCAAGAAGATGCAATACTGTGTTTGTTGAGCCTCCCATTGCTATGTCGAGCGACATTGAATTCATAAATGCTTCTTTTGTTGCTATTGAACGCGGCAGGACAGCATCATCCCCGTCATTATAGTATCTGTTTGTCAGGTCGACAATCAAACCCGCCGCTTTCTCAAATAGTTTCAGACGATTCCTGTGAGTGGCAACAACTGTCCCGTTTCCGGGAAGGGAGAGTCCGAGAGCCTCGGTAAGACAGTTCATGGAATTTGCCGTGAACATTCCTGAACATGAACCGCATGTAGGACAGGCTGTTTGCTCAATTTCATACAGTTCACTGTCACTTATGTTATTATCGGCCCCTGCCACCATGACATCGACCAGATCAAGGTATTTATTTTTCAATCGACCGGCTTCCATTGGCCCTCCCGAAACAAAAACAACCGGGATATTAAGCCTCATTGCCGCCATCATCATCCCCGGAGTGATCTTATCGCAATTACTTATGCAGATCATGGCATCGGCAAGATGAGCATTGACAACATATTCCACACTATCGGCAATCAACTCACGTGAAGGCAGGGAATAAAGCATGCCATCATGACCCATTGCAATTCCATCGTCAATAGCAATAGTATTGAATTCTGCAGCAAAAAGGCCTCGTTTTTCGATCTCTTTTTTTACCAACTGACCAATCTCATGAAGGTGAACATGTCCCGGGACAAACTGTGAAAATGAATTGACGATGGCAATTACAGGTTTGCCCATCTGTTCCTCAGTCATCCCGTTTGCGCGCCAGAGACTTCTGGCACCTGCCATGTTTCTTCCTGTTTTTGTTTTTGAACTTCTTAGCTGGTTCTTCATCTTATATTATAATATTACAAAAAAAGCTTTCCGGGTAACCGGAAAGCTTCTGTATGTTTATGGTATTACATATTATTCCCGGTCAATCGCACTTGGCAAAATAAGGATAAGGACAATAATATGGATTAAAGATTTTCTCATTTATTATTATAAAATGACCGACAAATGTACCTATTTTTTTAATATATCAAAGAAAAAGTGCAATTTTTCTTCTTTTTGTGAGTTTTAAACAAATGATAATCTGATCGCACAGGTTTATTAACACTGTTAATCAAAATATTAGACTTATTAAAATTTTCCGTGCCCGGGATATTTATTTTTTCTTTTATAATATTGGCCGGTCATTTATCATTTAATTAATGCATTCTGTCGTTCAGGCTTTTTGAATCATATGGTTTAGCGAGCCTGTCAGCTGACAATATCTCAAATCTTCCCTGCTGACGGATATCTGTCGATGAACTTCCTATCATTATTTTAAACCATCCGGGTTCAACAATCCATTTCATATTTCTGTCAAGCATCTGAAGGTCTTCAGGTGACAACTGAAAGCTAACGGTTTTTGTCTCTCCGGGCGCCAGATTAATCCTTTCAAATCCGCGAAGCTCTTTTTCGAACCTGATTACCGAACTGACCTCATCGTTAATATAGAGTTGAACTACCTCATCACCTGATCTTTGTCCTGTGTTCTTAACATCAATTGATACATTGACTATCCCTCCTGTAAGCTGTTTTTCGGGATTGATGCTTAGGTTAGAATATTCAAATGTTGTAAAACTGAGGCCATATCCGAACGGATAGAGCACACCATTAACTGTTGTCGCGGCAGGAGCCTGTGCAGCAGGTTTTGACGGGAAGCACATTGGTATCTGGCCGACAGATTTTGGGAAAGTAACTGAGAGTTTTCCTCCCGGATTATAGTCGCCAAAAACAATATCTGCAATTGCTTCACCTCCGTATTTCCCGGGGAACCAGGCTTCAATAATTGCATCACAGTTTTTATCAGCCCAGTTGACAGTTATTGCCCTGCCATTCATTAAAACAAGGATTATGGGTTTCCCGGTTTCATAGATCTTTGATAAGAGGTACTGCTGATAACCGGCAAGATCCAGATCGGTCCTGGATTTGGATTCACCCACAATATTATTGTCTTCACCAAGTACGAGGACAACCACATCGGCATTGGCAGCCTTTGAAACAGCATCATTAATACCGTCCATTTCTTTTGCATCAGGTTCAGTTGGAATTAATTCACTCTCCGGCCAGTCGGGGTCAGTAATATTACAGCCTTTTGCATATAGAATATTTACAGATTTGCCAAGCTTTTCTTTAAAGGCTTCAAGAACAGATTTATAGTTTATGTCCTTCGGGCCGTAACGTGACAGTGAGAGTTCTTTGTTATCTGCATTGGGCCCTGCAATGAGTATGGTTTTGACCTTCTCTTTGCTGAGAGGAAGAAGATTATCCCTGTTCTTAAGAAGTATCATTGACTCGTACGATGCCTGCCTGGATACTTTATCATATTCAGGATTGGCAAATACTTTATCAGATTCATCAGGATTGTCAATGTAAGGCTTATCAAACAGTCCCAGCCAGAATTTAACCCAGAGAACATCATGTACCCTTTTATTGAGAAGCTCCATGGAAATTGCCCCCTCTTTTACCAGTTCACGCAGCGGAAGAAGGTATGAGTCAGGGCTTCTGAAAGTTGATCTTACATTCAATCCCGCTTCAAGTGCCTGTTTAACAGCATCTTTATAGTCTGGAGCAATATGATGCTTGGACCATAGAAACTCGAGTGCTTCACTGTCGGAGACTACATATCCTTTAAATCCCCAATCCTGTCTTAGCAGATTGATCAGGAACTGTGCTGATCCGGCAACAGGAACTCCGTCATAATCGTTATAGGATGCCATGGTCCCGTGTGCATGGCCTTCTGTGAAAGCAACCCTGAATGGTTCCAGGAGCAGAGTATGCATCTCGTGCGGGGCTATCTGTGGATCAGTACGTGTATTTCCATCTCTGCCACCTATAGGTATGCTGTAAGCTGCAAAGTGTTTTGGCGTTGAAACAACAACATGATCTTTCTGTATGGCAAGCACCTGTCGTAATCCAAGCTGAGAGACAAGGTAAGGATCTTCACCATAGCTTTCAACTGCACGTCCCCATCGCGGATCGCGTGCCACATCGAGAATTGGAGAATAGACATTTGTGAAACCAGCAGCTTTGGTTTCAGCAGAAGTAATTGCTCCGATAAGAGACACCAGCGACCTGTCCCAGGTCGATCCAACACCAATTTGCGCCGGGAATAATGTCGCTCCGGGAAAACAGGCTCCATAAATCCCTTCATTCGTGAAGTCGACCGGTATTCCCAACCTGGTCTCCTCAATGAACCACCTCTGAACCTCATTTATGGTTTTAACGTGAAGGGAGGGAGGCCATGATAGCGCCGCAGACCTGTAACCATTGCAATGCTCATCAATATTGGCTACACCATCCTTCCATATTTTATTTTTCCATTCAGGTGTGGGGAGTGAATCCATCAGGACTTTCGGAAAACCGTACAGAGTTACAAGCTGACAGGTTTTTTCATCAACTGACATCCGGCTGATCAGGTCATTGATCCTTACCTCTGCATCGAGTTCAGGATTCTCATAAGGATCGAGTTTGCCATTCTTGTTAAAATCAATCCATCCTTTATTATACATCTCCTTATTTAAATATGGAGTATATTTTTTGTTTCCCTGCGCGAATGCGCATGTCGTTCCTGATAACGATATAAAAGAAATAATTACTAAAATTCGAGTAAATGTTTTCATAGGAGTAACGTTATTTTTTGCTTAAAATCTTTCAAATCCTCTTTTGTGAGAAAACCCCTGGTGACTGAATATTGTTCTCAGCCGATGATTTCTCACTGAAGAATATCCGGGTGTTTTTTTCCCCATTCCAAATTTAAATAAAACTTTTCTGCCCTTGATAAATTAGTGTTCATATGATTAAATTTAACATCTTCTGCATTCATCTTCTAATAATTTATTATCTTGTACTTGGTTAACTAATTTTCATAACATGCTGAAAATAAAAAGGATAACTCTCATATTTTTTGTCATTTTTTGTGCTTCTGCTTCGAGCGGGCAGAAGAAACCGGCAGAAGATCAGGAAGGTCAAAGGATAGAGAAGATCATAAATTCGCAATGGACATTTAATTATTTTCCCAATGAATCTGCAGATAATGGATATGAATCGGTGAAATTTGACGATTCTGCCTGGCCAATTGTAAGTATTCCACATACATGGAACACTTACGAGACAACAGGAGAATTACATCCTTTTATCAGGAATACATCAGAAAGTGATAATCCTTACTGGTGGATAGGTTGGGGATGGTACCGGAAACATTTTTCAATAAACAGTAATTATTCTGACCGAAAGGTATTTGTTGAATTTGAGGGCGTGCAGAAGTATTGCAAAGTGTGGATCAACGGAAAATATATTGGTGATCATAAAGGAGGATATGGATCATTCGATTTTGATCTCACTCCCTATGTTAAAATTGGAGGCGACAATGTGCTGGCAGTTGCTGTCAGCAACCTTCAGAAAGATAAATTCAGGATACCTCCAATGGAGCCTGGGGAATTTGATGTTTATGGTGGAATATACCGCAACGTGACTCTTGTCCTTAGAAATCACCTCTACATACCAATGCAGGGTTCTGCAACTCACGAGGGCGGTACCTTCGTTACTACTCCTGTTGTGTCTGAAAAAGAAGGAGTTGCAAGGATCAGGACCTGGGTTGAAAATGACAATAATGAGAGTAAAAGTTGTATTTTACAGACATCTGTTGCAGATGCTTCAGGCAAAACCATACTGGTAATTAAAACCAGTGCAGATATCAGTCCGGGCCAGATTTACGAATTTGATCAGATATCCAAACCAATAAAAAACCCACATTTATGGTCCTGGGAGGATCCTTATTTATATACTGTAACTTCAGAGGTTATTAGCGGGAAAGATGTTGTTGACAATTATACCAGTCCGCTTGGGTTTCGCTGGTTCCACTGGGATTATAAAGATAACTTTCTAAGGATCAACGGCAAAAAGGTGGTCATACATGGAGGAAGTTATATTCAGGAATATCCATGGGTTGGAGGGGCTGTTAACAATTGGATAACTGAAAAGGATATAAATGATATTGGCGGGAACCTGAACTATAATTTTTTAAGTACAGCTTATTATCCCAATGATAAGTTTGTATATGACTTGGCCGATAAATATGGCCTGACTGTTATGGAAGAATCTCCGAGCATTAAGGATCAGGATTTTGCAGAGGATATTCAGGAGCAGCAGATGAAAGAAATGATCCGGCGCGACCGTAATCATCCCTGCATTATGTTCTGGAGCATGGGGAATGAAACAAATCATGCCGTGGATTCAAAATTTGCTGAGGCGGAAGACACTACACGAATTCTTACAGCTAATCTCGTTTCCAACGGTTCTGCCGGAGTTTTTGTAAAACACACCGATAAAAATCTGTCTCTTGCTTGTCTCCCTGAAAATACCATACGCGGATGGTATAACAGAGATGTTATGAACATTGACCCTTCAGATTCTCTATCGTGCGGAACAGAAGAATCACAGCAAAATAAGCTGATGGCAAGCGGACTATTCGGGACAGGAAACCTTTGCTCCTGGATTTATGAAGATCATGGATCAGGTCATATTTATTTGAATTCTCCGCTTCAGCATGTTGATCCTTCTGGTTATGTTGATCTTTACAGGATTCCGAAATATGCCTATTATTTCTGGCAGGCAAATTATGCTGAAAAACCTATGGTATTTATTCAGCCCCACTACTGGAGATCACAATATCTGGGACAGATGAGAGATATTGTTGTTAATTCCAACTGCGATAAGGTAGAGTTGGAAGTTAATGGGGTAAGTAAGGGATCTCAGGTACCTGATGCTGCTAATTTTCATAGTGTCACTTTTAAAGATATACCTGTTGAAAAGGGAACGCTTAAAGCTGTCGGAAGTAAAAATGGCAATACTGTCACCACCCGGGTTGTTATGGCAGGTGACCCTGCCATGATTGTACTTACTTCTTCGCACATGAAAATGGTTGCCGACCGGACTTCAGTTGCGGTGATCACCGCTGATATTGTGGATCAGGATGGAAATCATGTTTATGGTGCTGATAATACAATTAAATGGGAAGTTAAAGGGCCGGCAAAGCTTGTCGGTCCACCGGTTTATGAATCTGAAATAAATAAAAACAATAATATAGAGGGTGTATGGTACATGGATATGCCTGTATCGAATGTAATCAGATCAACAGGGAAGTCCGGGAAAATTCATATATCGGTGTTTGCCAGTGGCCTGGCATCAGGTTCAGTTGATATAGAAGCCGAAGAGCTTAAACCTGATAATTCAGTTCTCAGTGAACCGGTACTTGATATTGAAGGACGCAACGAAGTTACAAGACTGGTAATAAAAACAGACAGGCTGGAGGAGACCCGTAGAGAGATAAAATTCTCCACGGATGAGTTCACCACGGGTCTGAACGATAAGAAGGGATATATAGGGAGCATAAGGGACTATATAGTCAGGAATAATCCGGAGGTTGACTCAACTTCGATAGAATTCAGGTCGCTCGTTGATATACTCGCTACACAACTCCTGAATAACAAAGGACATATAATTGCTGATGATTACAACTTCAACGTTGATCATTTCAATAACTGCCGGTTAATATATGGATATATAACTGTTACAAAACTTCCGTCACTGTTTAAAGAGGGATTAAGAAAATATTATGCCGATGAAGTAATAAAAAAGGGAAGTGAGAAGGATGCAGGCGATGAGATGAACTGGCTGAACTGGATCCCTTCCGGTGGGACCGTTGTATATTTTGACGAGGGTAATGGAGAAGGATATCCAAAAGGGACTAAAATTTCAAAAAGCGCTGATCTGCCTGATTTGATCCAACTGGTTTATCCTGTATACAAAACATTCTCTGAAGATGCAAAAGTGAGAGCTCTGACATTTATAGGCAAGATGAACCCGTATGTAAGACAAATTTACAGGAATGGACAAAACCAGGAGGGTGATAAAAAGAAGTTGTCTGACCTCAGTTATAAAGCTGAAAAGGGAAAGCCTATTCTGATACCTGAGCTGAAATTTATCGCGGAATGACAGGTAACCTGTAACCTAAAGTCCATTCTATATAATCAGAGACATTAAAGTGGTAAGCACGCAGATTGATCCCGATGGAAATATCTTTGTATACATCGTATTTAATGCCAATCCTCTGGTATGCAACAGGAGTACGCCCTGCATATTTAGCCCTGTACACATAAAATCCGGGTTGAATTAATAGTGTGAGCCTGTCTATTAACAGTTCATAAGAAGGAAAAACACTTAGTTCAAATCCTTCGGCAAAAGAAGCATCATTATCTTCAAGTTTTCCGTTTATGACATTAATTGAAGAATTAGCGGCTCCCATGTATCCAATCATGATACCGACTCCGATTTTGGATTTATAGCTTACCTGCCTGTTATAAGTCGCGGAGAAGCCAACTGACGGGTAATAAACTCCTTTGTTTTTCGTCAATGAGTCAACATCGTTACCTCTGTAGAGAATGTTTTCCCACCCGGTAAAAATCATTATAGCTACATCCGATTTCTTCTTAAAATCAGGCACTTCTTTGTGCATAAAAACCTTGACGGGTTTTAAAAAGTTGTATCCCAGCGATACTTTTGTACCAAAATCATTGATCCCGTAATTAGGCTTTTTAAGGTCTCCGTTTGAGAAATGTGTAAAACTGGAGCCAAGGTTGAGTATGAGCCCGTTGTTAAAGCTGTATTCAACAGACAAACCGGCATCTATATAGGTGCTCTCTTCTGCTCCAAGGGCAATATTATACTTGTCTTCACCGAATGATTCCCAGTTGAAAGTAAACCCAAGGCCGAAACCGGCATTAAGGGAAAAGTTATTCCATCTTGCAAGGGGAATGTCGATGATACCGTATATAGCCCTGGGCTTACCTAATTCTCTTGTATTATTAAACCACACAGAATAAAAACCAATACCATAACGAGGATACCTGTAAAGCTGTTCCCATAGCTTACCTCCTGTCGTCTGTCTGAGTAATTGAATTGTTGCGGCATGATATGAATTAATAGGTAAATGCCTGAGATTATTACCATCAACAAAGGCATTGGTCGGCAACACTCTTCCAAATTGATAATATGCGAGGAAGGTTAAATCAATATTTTTCCCTGCAGAGTCTGATGATTGTGCGATTTCAGCATTCAGATTATTGCAAATCAGATAGTTCAGGCCTATAAATATTATCAGACCTGTTTTCAGGCGAATATTCAGATTTTTATCATTTTTATTCATGTTTCATCTGTAGTGCAGTTGACAGGGCTTATTTACAGTGATTTCTAATTAACATGCAAATCTAATCTTTTCTACCAGGTCATAGAGAATCCTATCTGATTTCCATATTGAACCAGGTTGAATTCCGCCTTTGGTCCTGATTTTACGGATACCGGATTAAGATCGTTTTTATGAAGCTTGTTGAAATGACCCACTACCTGCCTGCCGCACAGATATCCCAGCAACGCCCCTGTAAAAACATCAGATGCCCAGTGCTTGTGCTCAGTAAGCCTTGAGAGGCCAACAAGAGTAGCTGCGGAATAACTTATTATTGGAACAGCCTTAATGTCTTTGTACTGCATCGCAAATACTGATGCTATCGAAAATGCAGTTGCTGTATGGCCTGAAGGAAAAGAATCAAATGAAGATCCCGGTTTCTTTGTTGCGAGATCCTGATCGTATTGGGCAAATGGTCCATACCATTTTCCGGCTTCCGATTTACTGAACAGATAATCTGCTTCAGGTCTCTCTCTCCCTGTAAGCGTTTTAATAAGATGAACCCAAATCCCTGATGTGATCATAGCCTGTGTTGCCAGCAGACTTGTCTGCAAGCCTTTTTTATCTTTTAATATTGCACTCACCGAACCAAAGGCTACCACAGAAAGTATTCCAGTATTACTTCCAAAGCTGGAAATAATGGGTGAGGCCTTATTGATAAACCTTGATTTTTGTTTCAGGTTCTTTGTGCCGTCGTCAATTTCGCCGTCAATTTTAGTAAGCCCGAATGTAATTCCTGCAGCCACCCCGGTTATTAACCATTGTCTGGGTGTGAATGAAAAAGGAGCTTCAGCCTGCTCACCTAAATTATGCAGTAATGAAGGGAAATACCCCTTCTGGGATCTGAAAGAAAAAATACTGTCGGTTTTGTAAAAATTACTACCTGTTTCTTTGTACCTGATCTTGTTTGTATCTGGCTGGATAGAGTTTAAAGATTTTGTATCAACTGAATCAGGAATTTGCAGACCCCTGGAAAAGATATTGCCTTCGAATACGGACAGCAGAATAAATATCCCAACATATTTAATGAATGAAATCAATATTTTCCTTGACTCTGACAACAGATGACTAATATTAATGTGTTGTTGATGATGTTATTGCTTTTCAGTTAAGAGTTTCACCGCATTGGTTTTTATTGTTTGATCACAACTTGTCCATTTAATGCCTTAATATATATTTTATTTATTTCATTTCTTTAATCAAGATGGTTTATCTTGTTTGCAAATATTATTCATAATTTTTGGATACATTTTGTATTTTAAAGATTTACCTGAAATATTTGCATTATCAGAAGAGATTAATGCATTCCTGAAAAAGTAGTAAAGCCATTCTTTTGAAAAAAATGAAATAATTCTTACTTTTACCCAACTTGCACAAGAGCATGGGATATTGTGCTTCCGAATATTAAAGACCGAAATTTAAACTGAGTCATATAAATTAAAACCTGATCAAAAATGAAAAAAAGAAGCATTATTTCAATTGTTCTGCTACTTGTCATTGCGGGACTGGTATCAACGACATTTTATTCATGTAAGCCTGCGGGAAAATACATAGGATTGCAACTGTACTCTATCCGTGATTCAATAATGAGAGATGTACCCGGCGCAATAGCCAAAGTCAGTAAAATGGGTTATAAATTTGTTGAGCCTGCCGGTTACAATAATGGGAAATTTTATGACATGGAGCCTGCTGCCTTTAGGGCTCTTCTGGACAAGAACAATTTGCCAATGCTGAGTTCACATACAGGCCAGGCACTTCCTGATTCTGCTCACTGGGCAGAAACTATGGCATGGTGGGATACCTGTATTGCCGCTCATGCACAAATGGGAGCGAAATACATCGTACAGCCGTTTATGGGAGAAGAAGCATACAGAAGCCTTGATACACTAAAGCTTTATTGTGATTACTTTAATGCAATTGGAGAGAAATGCAGCAAAAAAGGCATCCGGTTCGGATATCATAATCACGACAAGGAATTTTCAACGCAGCTTGACGGACATACAATTTATGACTTCATGCTTGCAAATACTGATCCTTCAAAAGTTATTTTCGAAATGGATCTTTACTGGACTGTAATGGGAGGAGCAAAACCCGTAGATTATTTCAATAAGTATCCGGGGCGTTTTGAACTCTGGCATATAAAAGATAAATATGAGGTCGGTGGTGAAGGTACAATGATGGATTGGCCTGCTATCTGGGCGGGTGCTGAAAAGTCAGGAATGAAGTACGGGATAGTTGAAGTTGAAGAATATAATTTTGATGAATTTACCAGCTGCCAGAAAAGTATCGATTTCCTGAATGCAGCTCCTTATGTTGTAATGCCTAAAGAATAACTTATTATAAGTTGGTTTTATTCTGATTTTAGAGGGGATCACAGAACAATTTTTGTGATCTCTTTTTTTTATCCTATTTTTATATCACACTAACAAATAAAGCAAAATGATAATAAAAATAACTTTTGTAATTGCCATAGCGCTGGCTCTGGCAGGATGTAAAAGTAACTACTATTCGATGGATGATTTTCAGTCAGTGCCAAAAACAGATGCCCATGTACACATTAACAGCGATAAGGGATTTTTTGAAAATCAGGCAATGAAAGATAATTTCAGGCTTATAACCCTGAATGTTGATCATTCTGATTCCAATGCTGTAAAACAGCAGCTTGATTACGCCCTGTCATCGGTGAAGAATTTTCCGGGGAGAGTCTTTTATGGTGCAACCTTTTATTTTGATACTACAGGTTGGGGAACAGATCAATGGAGCAAAAGAGTTATCTCTCATCTTGAAAGAGCATTGGCAGGAGGAGCTGTTACAGTTAAGATTTGGAAAAACATCGGCATGACCGAAAGAGACAAGAACGGGAAATTCATTATGGTTGATGATCCGGGTCTGGATCCGGTAATAAATTATATCATTGATATGGGATTACCAGTAACTGGTCATCTTGGTGAGCCACGAAATTGCTGGCTTCCATTGAATGAGATGACAGTCAGCAGCGATAGCAGTTATTTTGCAGAAAACCCTCAATATCATATGTTCCTTCATCCTGAATACCCATCTTATGAAGATCAGATAAATGCAAGGGATCGCATGCTTGAAAAACATCCCGACCTGACATTCATTGGCTGCCATCTTGGAAGTCTCGAATGGAATGTTGATTCACTTGCCCTGAGGCTTGACAGGTATCCAAACATGGCTGTTGATATGGCAGCGCGTATCTGCCACCTTCAGTATCAATCGGCAATCGACCGCGACAGAATCCGTAATTTCTGCATTAAATACCAGGACAGGCTGCTATACGGCACCGATTTAAGTGCAGGGCAAAACAATGATGCCACAGAAACATCAAAATATATTCATGACACCTGGCTCGACGACTGGAAATATTTTGTCACAAAAGATGTTATGATTTCCAAATTGTTCAAAGGATCATTCAAAGGGTTACAGCTGCCAAAGGAGGTGATAGATAAGATCTATTATAAGAATGCTGTAAAATGGTATAATCTGGCGGAGAAGTAATAATATTGGAGCTGTCGAAAAAGCCGGAATCCGGTAACCGCAAAGATTGCAAAGGGCTTAATTACAGGAGTTTAACTTTGCGTACTTGGCTATAAATTAGCGTACTTTGCGGTTAAAAAGCTTTTTCAACACCGCCCTGCTTATTTAAAAAACATCCTGTTGGTTTTCTATAAAACAGTTATGTGAGATTAAAAATTTTATTTAACTTTATACGTGAAAGTACACGAGTAAGTAATAAATAATAGCAGGACTTCACAAAACAATGATAATTATCGGGATAAAAAGGAGCGACACTGATATTCTAACAGAGTTACTCAGTGTGTAACTCTGTGTAATTCAATGGTCAGGATTAATTTTGAAATGAAAAAAGCCTCAATAAAATAATATGAAAAAGCTGCTTATATTGTTTCTCGCCCTGCAGTTTCTATCTGCATGCAAAACAAAGAGTCCTGCTGATTCCGGTTCCGTACCGGGTTTGCCGTTTTACCGCTGGGCCCCAACCCCGCCTATGGGATGGAACAGCTGGGATTGTTATGGTCCAACTGTTGTCGAATCGGAAGTGAAAGCCAATGCCGATTATATGGCTGATCATCTGAAAGATTTCGGATGGCAGTATATAGTGGTGGATATAAGGTGGTATGTCGCAAATGATAAATCAGGAGGTTATAACGAGAAGGATCCGGTTTACAATATCGATAAATATGGACGATTCCTGCCTGCAGTAAACCGTTTTCCTTCAGCAGCGAACGGGAACGGATTTAAGTCTCTGGCAGACTATATACATAATAAGGGACTGAAATTCGGTATACATGTTATGCGGGGAGTCCCGGTTGTGGCTGTAAAAGACAGTCTTCCCGTCCTGGGTACAGATGTTACTGCAAAAGATATTTATTCACCAGAAGACCAGTGCGGGTGGCTAAAAGATATGTATACTGTAGATCATACAAAAAAAGGGGCACAGGATTACTATAATTCAATTATGGAACTTTATGCTTCCTGGGGCGTGGACTTTCTTAAGATTGATGACCTTTCATCGCCGTACCATGCGGAAGAAATAGAAATGATAAGAAAGGCAATTGACCGGACAGGCAGAAAAATTGTTCTCAGCACTTCGCCCGGACCGACTCCGCTGAAGGACGTCAATCGAATAAGACAAAACGCAAATATGTGGCGCACTGTAGGAGATCTGTGGGATAACTGGCCGCAACTTGAAGAGGAATTTTCTGTGCTTGATAAATGGTCTCCCTATGTTGCTGCAGGTACCTGGCCCGACGGTGACATGCTTCCTCTTGGACACATTGGAATCAGGGCCGAAAGAGGCAAAGACAGAATGAGTAACTTTACAAAAGATGAACAGTATACCTTGATGACTCTGTTCGCCATATTCCGGTCACCTCTCATGTTTGGAGGCGATCTGCCTGGCAACGATGATTTTACTTTATCTCTGATAACCAATAAAGATGTGCTGGAAATAAATCAGCACAGCACAAACGGAAAACAGCTGTTCAGAAAGAATGACCTTATTGCATGGACAGCCGATGATCCCGGATCAGGAGATAAATACCTTGCACTTTTCAATACACGGGATTCTTCTGAAACAGCAGATATTTCAGTTAAATTTCAACAGATTGGATTAAAAGGAACTCACGCTGTTAAAGATCTCTGGACTGGTGAGAACCTGGGAAATTTCACAGACTCCCTTGTCAGGACTATCAACCGGCATGGTGCCGGACTCTACAGGATTTATTAATATAAAGATAAAGATTATGAAAAAAGGGATCATTACTTTAGTTTCCGTACTTTTAATTGTATCCTCATCCTGCACCGGGCAGGTAGTTCAGTATCCCGCTGATTCACAACCTGCATCTTCGAATGTCAGAGGTGCTGAATATCCGCGTATAACGACAGACCTGAAGGTCATTTTCCGGATTAAAGCTCCTGAAGCTCAAAAGATGCAGATTAAGTTGGATAAAATTTACGACATGGTCAAAGACGATCATGGGTTCTGGACCATAACTACCGATCCACAAGTGGCAGGATTCCATTATTACTTCTTATTGATTGACGGTGTGCAGGTTTCTGACCCTGCAAGTGAGTCACCAGGAGCTGATCATGAATGGCTTACATGGAGGAGGGATCTTTATGATTTTGCACCAAGGCTTTTTAAATAATAACTGACAATCTAAGATATTTGCAATGAAAAACTCTGCTGTTTACTTAAGACAATTGCTGGCTGTTGCAATTTTTGTATCCATGTCCGTTGCAGCGCAGGCAAAAGTGGTGTCGTTTATAAAAGACATTGACGGTATAACATGTACTCTTGACAAAGGAGTTATGAAAGTGAAAATATGCATGGACAATATGGTTGAGGTGAAATATACTTCACTGCCTGTTTTGCTCGACAAACCTTCACTTGTAGTTACCAATAAATGGAAAGCCATTCCATCCTTCACAGTTACTGAGAGTGCAGATGAAATTTTCATCACAACATCCAGCCTGAAAATTATTATAAACCGGCAGACAAATTCAGTTAAATACGCTGATTTAAAGGGTAATATTATTCTAAGTGAAGACGATTTGCATGGTAAGACAATGGAGGCTGCCACTATTGCGGGCATTCCTGTTTATACATGTACAACTCAGTTTAATTCTCCTGCTGATGAAGCACTTTATGGCCTGGGCTGCCATCCGGAAGATACATTGTCAATAAACTATAAAGGAAGAGACCAGGGAATGGTTATCAAGTACATGACTGGTGCTATTCCGGTCCTTCTTTCTACCAGAGGTTACGGGCTTATGTGGGATAATTATTCAGCATCCGGCTTCTACGGAGCAGAGGAGGGAAACACCAAATTCAAATATGTTTCTGAAAGCGGCAATATGACCGACTATTATTTTATATATGGTCCCGACTTTGATCGTATCATTTCCTCATATCGCAATGCCACCGGGGCTGCACCCATGTTCGCTAAATGGTCTTTCGGCCTTTTCCAGTCACAGGACAGGTATAAAAGCCAGGCAGAAGTTTTATCTGTAAAAGATAAATATCGTGAAAATAAGATTCCGGTGGATTGCATAGTACAGGACTGGTTTTACTGGGAACCTGATGTTATCGGATCACATGTTATGTGGCCTGGGAGATATCCCGACCCAAAGGGTATGGTTGATGAACTTCACAAGGCAAATATTCATGCCATGATATCGATCTGGCCTGTCTTTTCAAAAGGCACAAAAACATATGATCAGATGGCACATTCCGGAGGATTAACCGATATCTTGTGGGACAATGTAATGACGCATCTCATGGACAGCTTATTATGATGCTCACAGTGCACAGGCCCGGCAACTATACTGGAAACAGGCCTATGATAGTCTTGTAGGACGTTACGGGTGGGATGCCTGGTGGGTTGACCAGTGCGAACCCGACAATGGTAACAATCTTGATCTGAGAAGGAAAAGCCATTTTGCCATCGGAAGAGGCATTGATTATATGAACACCTATTCCCTGATGCATTCAACGGGTTTGTATAAATACTGGAGAAGGGATATACCTGAGAAAAGGGCCTTTTTTCTTATTCGTCAGGCATTTGCAGGACAGCAACGTAACGCAGCTACATTATGGTCATCTGACATAACCTGTACCTGGAGGGCTTATAAAAGTCAGGTTCCCCAGGGAATTAATGCCTGTGCATCAGGCATTCCCTTCTGGACATCAGATATCGGAGGATACCATTTTCATTGGCAGGCTCCTGACTGGTCGGCCCCTGCAAACAGGGAATTATTCACCAGGTGGTTCCAGTTTGGAACATTCAGCCCGATATTCAGAATTCACGGTAAGGGCGAAAGAGCTTTGTTCTCAGATAACTGGGATGCTAAAACAAAATCTATCCTGCTGGACTATGATAATCTTCGCTATCGTCTCCTGCCTTATATCTATTCTCTGGCATGGAAAGTAACAAATGAAGGTTACACTATTATGCGATCGCTGGCTTTCGATTTTCCGGAAGATGGAGCCATTAAATCAATACCTGATCAGTATATGTTTGGTCCGGCATTTCTGGTCAATCCTGTCACTGAAAGTATGTACAATATTCCCATTAGCAAAAAAATAATTAAGACCCGCAGAGTCTATCTTCCTGAAAAATCCGACTGGTATGATTTCTGGACAGGCAAGCTTGTTAAGGGAGGGCAGACCATTGATGCTCCAGCTCCGATCGAACAAATTCCGCTTTACGTAAGAGCAGGTTCGATTATTCCATTTGGACCCTATCTTCAGTATGCTACTGAAAAACCCGCCGATCCTGTTGAATTGCGGATTTATCCGGGAGTTGATGGAGAGTTCGCTTTATATGAAGACGAAAATGATAACTATAATTACGAAATGGGGCAGTACGCTACCATTCTTATCAAATGGGAGGATGCACAAAAAATTCTGACAATTTCCGACCGGAAAGGACAGTTCCCGGGTATGCTGAAAGAGCGTTTATTCAATGTTGTTCTGGTAAGTAAAAACCATGGCACCGGGCTTGAAGTATGTCTAAAAGCTGATAAGACAATAAAATATAATGGTAATAATATTAAAATAAAAATATTGTAAAGTTGAAACCAGATTAAACAGATAACTTTAATTTGGCACAGGTTGTAGAATTATTATAAAAGAAAATTTGAAATAAAGTATTAATAATGTGACCTATGAGTAAAATACTACTTAAAACTTTTCTGCCACACGCCAATTTATTCTTGATCAACGCTTCAAGAATAGTCTCGCTAAACTGGGTTGATTCCATAGTAATTGCCCTGTATTTCGCATTTGTTTTGGGGATAGGATATTATCTGCTCCGGTTTACCAAAACAGGTGTTGATTTCTTCCTTGCCGGCAGGAGTATGACAAGATGGATTGCCGGCCTTTCATTTGTTGCGGCTAATCTTGGTTCCCTTGAATTAATGGGATGGGCTGCCGCATCGTACCAATACGGAATACTTGCAACACACTGGTATTGGATTGGCGCCATTCCTGCGATGCTTTTCCTTGGAATTATAATGATGCCATTTTATTATATTTCCAAGACACATTCCGTTCCAGGTTATTTAAAATTAAGATTTGGAGAAAATTCCAGTATGCTTGCTGCTGTTTCATTTGGATTTATGACAGTACTTATGAGCGGGATAAACATGTATGCTATGGCACTCGTAATGAAAGTTGTACTGGGCTGGGATATTCATTTCAGTATTTGGGTTTCCTCGCTGACTGTCATGATTTATGTTGTGCTGGGCGGATTGCTTTCTGCAATTTTTAATGAGGTATTGCAGTTTATGTTGATCTGGCTTGGTGCTTTGATAATCCCGATAGTTGGACTGGTTGAAGTAGGAGGGTGGAGTGGAATGGTTGAAAGGATCCATCAAAATTTCCCGGCGGGAGATTATACACATCTTTGGCATACACTTGGTTCTTTCCAGGATAACCCTATGGGCATTCATTGGACCGGAATTGTTTTAGGATTGGGTTTTGTAATTTCTTTTTCATACTGGACGACCGACTTCCTGGTCGTACAAAGAGTTCTTTCTGCAAAAGATTTGCGATCGGCAAAAATGGCTCCGATTATCGGTGCCTCATTCAAAATGTTCGTACCTCTTATTGTTATTCTTCCAGGGCTTTTGGGTTTAGCAGTTATCCCGGGTTTAGTCGGACAGAGTGAAGCAGTTGCGACCGGGGCACACAGTTATAATGAAGTTCTTCCCTTAATGCTGGCACGATACGCGGGACCCGGGTTACTGGGACTTGGAGTAACTGCGCTTATTGCAGGATTCATGTCCGGAATGGCCGGTAATGTAAGTGCTTTTGCAACTGTATGGACTTACGATATTTATAAGCCGATTCATGTGGCTTTGAAAAAAAATGAAGGCTCTGATGCCCACTATGTAAAAATTGGCAGATGGTGTACCATCATCGGAGTATTGATAAGCATTGGTACTGCTTATCTCGTTCAGCACTTTGAAAGTATAATGGATTATGTCCAGGCATTGTTCAGCTTCTTTGTGGCGCCAATGTTCGGAACAGTAATTTTTGGAATGCTGTGGAAACGCACTACAGCTGCAGGAGGTTTCTGGGGATTGCTTGCCGGTATTGTTTCATCAGTCAGCATGTGGCTTTGGGTAAGGATTGATCCCGGTGCACTTAAGATAATCGCACTTTCGGCGCATGCCAAGGATATGGCTGAAAACATGTACAGGGCATTATGGTGCTGGATTATCACCGTGGCCGTGACTGTAATTGTGAGCCTTTTGACAAAGCCAAAGCCGGAATCGCAGCTGGTTGGTTTGGTGAGAGGTTGCACCCCTTTGCCATCCGAGGGTGATCTTCCTTTGCATAAACGTTCGATTTTCTGGGCTGCCATTGTTCTTATTGTCTTCATTGCACTTAACATAATATTCTGGTAGGAGGTTATAATGAAAAAAAGTTTCATTTCCATATGGTTTTTTATAGGCTCTCTTCTTCTTATTTATGGGGTAATAATTTTAATCGCAAGTATTTATGAAGCAGTTGCTCCTTCAGCGCAGCATCAGATTGTTTTAAGAGAATTAAACTTTGGAATCTACTGGGGAGTGCTGTTAATAGTAATAGGCTTGTTATATTTTATTAGTTTCAGACCCTGGAAGAAACAATAATAGAAGAATCGCTCAACAACAATGCTGACAGAGGATTACAGAGCTGTTTTTTACACTTTGCTCAATGACGTTGCTGATGATGAAATTTATTTCTGAAAGATGCTGTAACATGAAAAATTATATTAAATTTATATTTTAAAGTAATCGCGAAAGTTATCGTGTAAGTAATTGTTATAATTATTGAAAATGAAAAAAATAGTTGTTGCCGGTGCAGGCGGTTTTATTGGCGGACACCTGGTCAGGGAGCTGGTAAAAAAAGGTAACAGTGTGAGGGCTGTCGATATAAAACCGCTTAATGAATGGTACCAGGTTTCAGAAGATGCAGATAATCTCGTTCTCGACCTCAGGTTAAGGGAGAATTGTTACCAGGCTGTTAATGGTTACCATGAAGTATTTAATCTTGCTGCTGACATGGGAGGAATGGGTTTTATAGAAAATAATAAAGCGGCCTGTATGATCAGCGTCCTTATAAACACACATCTTCTTCTGGCAGCCAGGGACTGTGGTATTGAAAAGTTTTTCTATGCCTCATCTGCCTGTGTTTATAATGGTGAAAAACAGACTGATCCGGATAATCCCGGTTTAAAGGAATCTGATGCCTACCCGGCTCTTGCCGAGGACGGATACGGATGGGAAAAACTGTTCAGCGAGAGAATGTGCAGGCATTTCAGGGAAGACTATGGTATTATCACAAGGGTGGCCAGGTTTCATAATGTATATGGTCCTTCTGGTACATTTGACGGTGGCAGGGAAAAGGCTCCTGCTGCAATCTGCAGAAAGGTCATTGAGGCCGGTATAACAGGAAAAAAAGAGATTGTGATCTGGGGTGACGGTCATCAGACCAGGAGCTTTATGTATATTGATGATTGTATTAAAGGAATTCAGGATATTATGTACAGCGATATTGAAGAGCCGTTAAATCTTGGGAGCAGTGAGATGGTTTCAATAAATCAGCTCGTCGATATTGTTGAGAATATAGCAGGATATAAACTTAACAGGACTTATGATCTCAAAGCTCCGAAAGGTGTAAGAGGCCGCAATTCGGAAAATACTCTGATTAGAAAATATCTGGGCTGGGAACCCTCAATTCCTCTGAGGGAAGGGATCAAAAAAACATATGACTGGATAAGTGAACAGCTAGTTGAGGAGAGCCGAAGAAAAAAAGGAGCTGGTAGGTTCAATAAATAAGGTTTTTCATCGAATGAAACACAAAAAAGTCCTTGTAAGCGGCTGTTATGACCTACTCCATGGAGGACATATTGCTTTCTTCAAGACGGCTGCAGCCTATGGTGATCTGTATGTCAGCCTGGGAAGCGATGAAAACATAAAGATGCTGAAAGGAAAGCGGCCTGTATTTTCGGAAGGTGAACGTATGTACATAGTCAGATCAATACGTTATGTGCATGATGCCTTTATCGCAACCGGAACGGGTTTGCTTGATTTCGTGCCGGATCTTAAAAGGATCGGTCCCGATATTTTTATAGTAAATACTGACGGACACACTCCTGAAAAAGAGAAGTTGTGTAATGAGCTGGGGATAGAATATCTAATTCTTGACCGCCTTCCTGAACCAGGTCTGCCACCACGTTCCAGTTCCGGGACAAAAAATAATTTGAGGTTTCCCTACAGGTTATGTCTGGCTGGCGGCTGGATTGACCAGCCATGGGTATCAAAAATACATTCTGGTTCTGTCGTAGTGGCCCAGATATGGCCAACGATGGATTTCAACAACAGATCAGGGCTTGCTACCAGTTCACGCGATTTTGGTATTAAGATATGGGGGGACAGGTATCCCGACGGAGATCCGATAGAAAATGCAAAGATCTTATTCGGAGCGGAGAACCCTCCGGGAACGCAATATGTTGCAGGTTCTCAGGATCATCTGGGCTTGCTTATGCCCGGGGTGAACAGGCTTCACTATAATGGAGGATACTGGCCTGATTATATACAATCTTCTGTTGATAAAGACATATGTGACTGGCTTACAGATGTCATTCATCTTGTACCTCTTGGACCGCGACCTGAAGGATATGATCCATTAAAGGAGAGGCATCTCGAAAAAAAATTGATCAGGGACCTTGGGGAAGCTGGAGACAGATGCTGGGAAAGCATTATTAAAAAAGATATAACTGGTTTCGGTAAATCATTATCCGATACCCTTATAGCGTGGAAGAAAATACTACCCCTGACTGTACCTGATGATATCATGAAGGAAATGGAGACAATCTATTTTTCAAATTACCCTGGTGCGATTACTTCAGGTTGTGGTGGTGGTTATGTCATTGTTGTATCTGAAAAGGAAGTGCCGGATGAGATCAGAATTAAAGTGCGATATTAACAGGATCATTTTTTGACTATTTTTAAATATAAATTTGAATCCGGGGGGAAAGATGGTGAATATTAGACAATCTGATATTGCTAAGGAACTCAATATTTCAAGGGTCACTGTCTCCAAAGCTTTACGCGATCATCCTGATATTTCACAGTCGATGAAGAAGAAGATTATTGAGACTGCCCGAAAAATGGGATATGTTCCGAACCTGATCGCCCGTCAGTTGAATTCACGACGGACATTTACAATAGGGATCGTTGTTCCTGACCTCGAAAACAGCTTCTTTTCGTATATTGTTGACAGCATGATAGATTATGCCACTGAGCATAATTATTATGTTATACTTACTGTTTCACGCGAGAAGGAAAGCATCGAAAAACAGAATATAGAAAACCTGATCGGCATGAGGGTTGATGGCCTTTTAGTTTGTCTTTCCCAGGAAACAACAGATAGACAGGTGTTTACGAAAGTAAGTAAAATGAATATCCCCCTGGTGTTTTTTGACCGTGCTTTTGAGAATATGAAATTTTCAAGGGTTGTGTTTAATGATAAGCCGGGAGCTGTGAATTCCCTGAACCGGATTATCCTTGAAGGGTATACGAGAATAGCAAATTTTTCGGGATATTCAAACACCAATATAGGGAAAGAACGACTTAATGGTTTCTTAGATACACTTTCCAGTCATAAAATCCCTGTTAGAAAAGAATGGGTTTTAGAGGGTGGTTTTGAACTTAAAGATGGTTACGAATCTTTTAAAAAATTAAATAGTGCGGGAATCCTTCCTGAACTTGTTTTTACAGTTAATGACAGGGTTGCACTGGGGGCTTACAAAGCTGCAAAGGAAGCCGGACTCAGAATACCAGAAGATATTGGTATTTTTGGTTATGGATTCAATGAAATTACTGATTTCTTTGATCCTCAATTAACAGTTATTAATCAGGATCCAAGACAAATGGGTAAGGAAGCCTGTAAGATGCTTATTAATGAAATTGAAAATGAAATTAAGAGCGGCAGCAAAATTTATATCGAAGAGGAATTCCTTTGGAGAAAATCGGTCCTGCGTAAAGAGTGAATTGAAACATTGTTTAATAATAATATTAACTCTTAAAACATGAAAACCAATCCTATGAAACAAAGTATTTTATCAGTTTTGCTGGTTGTTGTTTTAACATTTTCTGCTTCAGCACAGCAGCAAAAGGCACCTGTTGCAGAAGGTCCATTCAAACCTGCTGATGAATCCCTTCAGCAATACAGCTGTCCCGAGTGGTTCCGCGATGCCAAATTTGGTATATGGGCGCACTGGGGACCTCAGGCAGTACCTCGTCAGGGCGACTGGTATGCCAGGAGGATGTACCAGGAGAATGATCCAGCCTATAAATATCATATTGAGCATTATGGTCACCCTTCAGTATTTGGTTATAAGGATATCATCCCCCTCTGGAAAGCCGCGAAATGGGATCCTGATAAATTAATGGCGCTTTATAAAAAAACCGGGGCAAAATATTTTGTAAGTATGGGCTCTCATCACGATAATTTTTTTCTTTGGAACTCAAAGATCAACAGGTGGAATGCAGTTAATATGGGTCCGAAAAAAGATGTAGTTGGCATGTGGCAGGAGGCTGCAAAAAAACAGGGTCTCAGGTTTGGGGTCTCTGAGCATCTTGGGGCAAGCTATACCTGGTTCCAGACATCACATGGATCAGACAGGGAAGGACCAAAGGCCGGA
Source organism: uncultured Bacteroidales bacterium (assembly GCA_963815075.1). GTDB lineage: Bacteria > Bacteroidota > Bacteroidia > Bacteroidales > VadinHA17 > LD21. The sequence goes on along the minus strand of CAWFFK010000012.1, from coordinate 108,729 downwards.
GTTCCTTACGATGGTGCCAATCTCGACTACCAGGATCTTTATCATGCAAAAACGATGCCCGGTGACAAGGACTGGCTGACAAATAATCCTGCTTTTCAGCTGGAATGGTACAGGTGCATTAAGGAACTTGTTGACAATTATCATCCCGATCTGCTATATTCCGACAGCAAAATGCCTTTTGAAGATGTGGGAAGGACCCTTATTTCTCATTTTTACAACCAGGACATAGCCAGGAATAATGGTCAGCTTGAAGCTGTATATACATGCAAACAGCCTTCAGGAGGCTTGTGGGTTGAGGACCTTGAACGGGGGATAAAAGATACTGTGAGCCAGTATCCATGGCAAACGGATACCTCAATAGGTGACTGGTATTACCGTACAGGTCAGAAATATAAAACGTCTACTGAGATTATTCAGATGCTGGTCGACATAGTAAGCAAGAATGGCAATCTCCTTATCAATGTTGTCCAGACTCCGGAAGGCGACCTGGAACCCGATATGCTTCAGATACTTGATGAGATAGGAATATGGACATCTGCAAATGGTGAGGGGATATATGGTTCACGTCCGTGGAAGGTATATGGTGAAAAGCCTGCGAACGAGCCGGTAAAGAAACTTGGCAGATTTGACGAGAACTTCGGATATACTTCAAGAGATATCAGATTTACAGCTCAGGGGAACACGCTATACGCCTATTGTCTGGGGAAACCTGAAACAGATATTATGATCAGGTCGCTGGCAAAAGCTTCAAAGCTGACTGACAGACCGGTTGCATCGGTGACAATGGTGGGAAGCAATGAGAGGATCAGCTGGAAACAGACGGGAGAAGCTCTTGTAATCAAGAAACCATCGAAAATGCCTTCGTGGCAGGTTATAGGATTCAAAATCGACTTCAGAAAATAAGAATAATAAACTCATACTTTAAGGTAATTTCGCATTTGGTATGTACCCTGAGCCCTGAGCCCTGAGCCCCATGCCCAGGGTCCAGGGTCAAGGGTCCAGGGTCCAGCGTCCAGCGTCTTATTCATCCCCCTTTCAGCCTTCTTATCTCATTGAAGTGATCCATCGACATTTTTTCCCTTGCCTCCCTGGAAGTCTTACGGTATGTTTCGAACTCATCTTTCAATTCGATCAGTTCTTTCTTTGTATTGTGAGTAACTAACATATTTCGCCTGAAAGCAAGAAAACCAAATACAAGGACACCTATAAGTCCAATAATGATGGTCCACATAATGCCATTGTATGAATTCTTATTGACCTCAATGCCAAGCACTTTTATGCTGTTTTTTGTTGCAGTCATATCATCCAGCATGGATTTTGTTATCTTGAGATGGCTGTTAAGTGTATCTATTCTTTGATTTAAAGATATAGTCACTCGATTTAATTCTGAGATCTTCTTTTTGGCAGATGTCACAGTATCTGTAACATTTTCCTTAATTTTCTGGAACATATCTTCCCTTATAGCCCTGTAGTTTTCGTAAATCCTTGTGCGCTCTTCCAGGTATTTCAGCTGATCTTTAAGGGGGTTCTTTATTAAATCATCAGGAAGAGTTGCCTGGCTGTTAACTCTCATGAATGCTATCAGAAGGATCACAACTGTGAATGTTAATTTGAAAATTGACTTATTCATGGCTTTCATAGGATTAGATGAAAATTGAATCGGGCCTTAATTTAATAAACGGATTAATAGTATTAAAATTATATTCCAAAAAACAGTAAATTTATGCTATAAATATCCTGAATTATCCTTCATAAAAATAGAATGAATTCAGAACTTTAATAAAAATTAATATCAACTCAAGATGACAAAGAGAAGAGAATTTATCAAGAAAAGCATTTTAGGAACTGCCGGAATTGCCATTGGCGGGATGGGCTTTAATGCAAGTTCATATGGTTCAATCATCGGATCTAATGAACGTATAACACTGGCAGTTATTGGAATCAGGGGACGTGGGGGAGATCATATCGACAGTTGGTGTGCTCTTACTGAAAACCGTAATATCAGGTTAAAAACAATTTGTGATGTTGATGAGCAGTATTTCGCCCCACGATCGAAAACCATCGTTGACAAAACCGGAGTAAATCCGGTGGCAGAGTGGGATATGCGCAAAATTTTTGATGACAAGGATATTGATGCAGTTTCATTTGCTGTTCCAAACCACTGGCACGCTCTGGGAACAATTTGGGCATGCCAGGCAGGGAAACATGTTTATGTTGAAAAACCAGCGAGTCATGAAATATTTGAAGGACGAAAGATGGTTGAGGCTTCACGCAGGTATAATGTTCGCGTTCAGACAGGTTTCCAGAACCGTTCTATTAGCAGTGTAATGGAAGCCATGAAATTTTTGCATGATGGTGGCATAGGTGAGGTTTATATGGCAAAGGGTCTTTGCTATAAACCTCGTGATTCTTTCGGGATTGCACCTGACAGTACACCGCCTGCAACGCTTCATTACGATCGCTGGCTGGGTCCGGCACCATACAGACCATATAATGAGAAACATGTACATTATAACTGGCACTGGTTCTGGGCTACAGGTAATGGTGATACAGGTAACCAGGGGCCTCACCAGTTTGATATAGCTCGCTGGGGGCTAAATAAAAATGAACATCCTGTATCTGTCTATTCCACCGGGGGAATTTTCGGAATTGATCCGAAAGAATGCGAACAGGAGACTCCAAATACTCAATCATCTCTCTTTAAGTATAATGACGGGAAAATTCTCGAGTTTGAGACAAGAGGCCGTTATACAAACGATGAAGCCAGTCTTGGAATCAGAATTGGTAACATATTTTATGGAACAGGTGGTTACCTCGAACTGGATGGCGAGACATGGAAAGCGTTCAGGGAACGTGAAAAAGAACCGTTTGCCGGATCAGCCACAAGTGGGAATAAACAAGCCAGTTCAACTTACCTGGCTTCTCCGGGAGGCACTGAGCATTATGCTAATTTTATAGATGCAATAAGGACCGGAAATAGCGACAGCCTGCACTGCGACATAAGTGAAGGTTTCCGTTCTTCCGCTCTTCCTCTGCTTGCAAATATTTCTTATCGTCTCGGACGAGAGCTTATGTTCGATGGTGAAAAAGAAAAATTTATTAACGATCCGGAAGCAGATAATATGCTGACAAGAGTTTATCGGGAACCTTATGTTGTTAATAATATAGTGTAATCAGTAATCAGTAATCGGTAATCAGTAATCGGTAATCAGTAATCAGTAATCAGCGCCCAGTGTCCAGTGTCCAGTGTCCAGTGTCCAGTACCCAGCACCCAGCACCCAGTGTCCAGTGTCCAGTGTCCAGTACCCAGTACCCAGCACCCAGCACCCAGCACCCAGCACCCAGCACCCAGCACCCAGCACCCAGCACCCAGCACCCAGTATCTTTACATATAGAATAAAACAAAATCAATGAAAGTCCGGATTCTTTTCCTACTGCTTATCAGCTTCTTCATATCTGTTTCGTGTAAAAACAATACAGATAAGCAATTCGTTTCAAATATTGAGTTCATAAGCCATGAGGGTGATAAGAAACTTGATATTATGGTTGATGGCAAACTTTTTACATCGTTTATATGGCCTGACAGCATTTATAAGCCTGTACTTGACCCTGTTTTTACATCAGCCGGTGCTGAGATAACCCGCGGGTTTCCCATAAATCCTCATGAAGGTGAGCGCTTTGATCATTTACACCAGGTAGGTATTTGGTTAAACTATGGCAATGTGAACGGGATCGATTTCTGGGGAAATGGCTACCGGGGAATAAAAGAACCCATGGGAGGCGTTATAAAACATATAAGAATTGAGCGGCTCTCAAGTAAAAATGGTGAAGGTTCTTTAGTCTCATACGAAAAATGGCTTGATCCCTCAGGAAAGCGAATCCTTGATGAAAAAACAGAATATCATTTCATTGCAAGGGGTTCAATGAGAATAATCGATCGTATTACCACCCTGAAAGCAGGTGACACTGCAGTGTTATTCAAAGACACCAAAGAAGGCTTTTTTGCAATACGGGTTGCACGACAACTGGAACTGCCGTCAGGTGAGGGAGTTATTTTGCTTGGTGCAGATGGCAGACCTGCAGCTGCAAGAGATACCTTTAACTCTGGTGTCACCGGCAATTACATTAGCAGTGAAGGTATTACCGGAGAGAGAGTATGGGGCACACGTGCCCGGTGGATGAACCTGACAGGGATGATTGGAAAAGAACACATCTCCATCGCTATTTGCGATCATCCCAAAAATCCAGGTTATCCGACTTTCTGGCATGCAAGAGGCTATGGGTTATTTGCCGCAAACCCTCTGGGATGGAATGACTTCACAAAAGGAGAAGAAAGATTTGATTTTACCATTCCTGCAAAAAAATCCGCAAAATTCAGGTACAGGATTGTAATCAACTCAGGAAGCTTTCTCTCAGGCTCGGAGATTAACATATTATCAGATAAATTCGGAAAAAAGTATAAATAGGAATGATTGAAAGCCTTTCCCCCTTGATGGAAACGGAAAAGAGGGTAAAAAGATTATGGTTTAATATCTCTAAAGTATAAATAGTTCTGACATAAATGATAACATTTTTTATTTCAATTATAGTTTTACTTTCCGGTTACTTTATTTACTCAAGGTTTATTGAAAGGATTGAGGGAATTGACCCTCAGCGACAGACTCCTGCGTATAAGCTCAACGATGGCGTCGATTATGTTCCCATGCCATGGTGGAAGGTTTTTCTTATTCAGTTTTTAAATATAGCAGGCCTGGGGCCTATTTTTGGTGCAGTGGCAGGAGCAATGTGGGGCCCTGTTGCTTTTATCTGGATTGTGCTTGGTTCTGTTTTTGCCGGTGCTGTGCACGATTATTTCTCAGGTATGCTGTCAATAAAACATAATGGTCTAAGTATAACAGAGATTGTTGGAATTTATCTTGGCAAGGGAGTAAAACAGTTTATGAGGGCTTTTACCGTTATCCTTATGGTAATAGTTGGAGCCGTATTTATTATGGGTCCTGCAAAAATTCTTGCTGGTCTCACACCGGATTATGCTTCGATGACTTTCTGGGTCTGGGTGGTTTTTGGATATTATGTCCTTGCTACTATGCTTCCCATTGATAAAATTATAGGCAAGCTTTATCCAGTTTTTGGATTTGCCCTTTTCTTTATGGCAATCGGTTTAATAATTGCCCTGTTTGTCAGGGGATATCATATCCCTGAACTTACACTGGCCAACTTTCATAATTTTCACATCGAAGGCGATAAGTTTCCTGTATTCCCGATGCTGTTTATAACAATTGCCTGTGGAGCAATCTCAGGATTTCATTCCACACAATCGCCTCTTATGGCGCGCTGCATCACAAACGAAAAGCTGGGAAGAAGGGTATTTTATGGTGCCATGATTACAGAAGGCATTGTAGCGCTTATATGGGCCGCAATCGGTATGAGCTTCTATGGCAGTATCAAAGGCCTAAATGAAGTAATGACGGCCAACCAGGGAAATGCTGCTTTTATTGTAAATGAAATCTCAAATTCCCTGCTTGGCAGGTTTGGAGGAGCACTGGCATTACTGGGAGTTGTGGCTGCTCCAATAACATCAGGTGATACAGCTTTCAGAAGCGGTAGGCTGATAGTTGCTGATTTTCTTAACTTCAGGCAGGGTCCGATAAAAAACCGGCTGGCAATAAGCATCCCTCTTTTTACAATAGGCTTCCTGCTTACAAGGATAGATTTCAGCATTATATGGCGATATTTCGCCTGGTCAAACCAGACACTTGCTATGGTTGTTCTATGGGCAATTACAGTCTACCTCGCTAAGGAAAGAAAAGTATATTTGGTTACTCTTGTTCCTGCAGTTTTTATGACTGCAGTTACCGTAACCTATCTCTTTTTCGCTCCCGAAGGCTTTTCACTGCCAATGACAGTTTCATCTTCAGTCGGATTAGGGGTGTCAGTTTTATTCCTGGCATTGTTTCTTGTCTATAAAAGAGGCCTTCAATTTAATCTGGAGATCCCTGGCTGATCACGTGCACAGCTGTTAAAGTGTCTGAAATAGAGTGATGTCACTTTATGAGGCCAACAAGACACTACCAAAGCAGCGTTCATAATGCTATATGGAGATCCCTCATCCCGCATGAAGCGGGATTCGGGATGACAGGGCTGTTGAGGAGCATATGGGGTTGAAGAAGAAAAAAATCCATTCTTTTATCCTGTTTAATTAATCAATCCGGCATGATTCTTGATATTTAATGACTTGTTATTCAGCTTAACCTTAACCTTAACCTTATACCTTAACCTTAATGAAAATCATATATGCAATTGCTTTTTTACTGCTTATATCCTGCTGTAATGAAGATGTATATTCTCAGTATTTCACAGCCGGTATCTATAGCGGAATGAATTTTTCAGATATCCACGGACAGGATTTCGGTGGAAAATGGAGTCCTGAACCCGGACCTTCTGAAGGTTTTTCCCTGAAATATTCATTTAATAAATCCTTTGGATTTCAGACCGGGCTTGAATATTCATCGGTTTATTATGAATATAAATCCTATTCATATCCATATTATCCGATCTATTATGTTGATCAGTATATGCCACCTTATAGACTTCAAAATATTGCACCATATTTATCCAATCCTGTTCAAACGATGAACATCAGCTTTCTGCGTCTGCCGCTTCTTTTTTCTGTTACCATTCCTTCTGTTATAAAATTCAATATGCGGGCAGGAATTTATTACTCTTTCCGGCAAAATTACTCGGTGGATTTCTATAATTATTATTATCCTCCCGCTCTCAAACCCAAAAAAATTGATTTCGGATATATCTTTTCTGCCGGTATATCTTATCCTTTTTCTAAAAATCTGGAAGCTTCATTAAACGTAAATTATAATGAAGGGAGAAAACAATTTCTTGAAAATTATAATTACCGGCACGGCTCTTCAGAGTTTGTTTTAGGTATTGATTATAAGTTTCTTAATAAGAAAAGAACAGATGTTGAATCAGAACAGGTCAAAGATTCATCAACCAATAAAGTTACGGTCACTTACCGGGGCGGATTTAATGTTTCCTGGAACGCGCATTCCGTGGATGGGAAGAAATATTCACCGACTTTTGGTCCGGACGTGGGATTCGCAGTTAATATTCCGCTGGGCTACGGATTATTTTTTATTACAGGAGCTTCTTTTGAGAGGGTGGGTTATGCAATGAAGGATTCAAGTACTTCATTCTATAGTTATATGAAAAATGATATTTACCAGATGTATTATGTTGATACAAAAGTTCAGATGGATTATGCAGTCATCCCTTTTCTGATCAGCTTTCCTATCGGAAGATCTCAAAAGATCTTTTTTAATACAGGCCCCTGGCTGGGGCTCAGGCTTAATGCCCGTAATTTTGGAGTTGCTTATACTGAATACCGCAGTGAATCAGGTTATTCAGTTAATAAAACTGATGTTTACGATGATCTGAACAGGTTAATAAAGGGGAGTGAATCAGGCTGGCTATTCGGAGGCGGAGTTAATATTCCGTTGCCTGGTAAATACAAGATTCAGCTGGCTCTGCAATACACCACTAACTTCAATAATGTAATTAATAAAGCAACAGCTGAACAGCAAAATCAAGATTCTGAAATTCCTGTCATCCGGAATAAAACAATCTCTTTTCTGATAGGGTTAACCATTCCTTCAGAAAAGCATTAAGAGCAGAAACCATGGAAAAAAAGATATTGTTATTAATAGCTTTTGTTATTGGAGTGTCATGCGACAGATATCCCGATCCTGCATATGAAACAGTGACGCAGTATTCTTTTGGATTTCAGATTGAATCCGGACAAAAGCTTCTTGCAGGGCAATGGGTCAGCGAAAGTATTCCATTCTGGGTTAATAATAGTACTGCAACGGTACAGGATTCTGTGAGGGTAATTTTTGCAGTTGTAAGCGGGGGAGGAGAAATAACAGTTTCATCCACTTACACAAATAAGAACGGTTTGGCGTACACTGGCTGGAAACTTGGATCAGAATCGTTTGAACAGAAACTCAGGGCTAAAACTTATGATTTATCAGGTAATTATCTTACCTCGACGGATCTTGTTGAATACGGATTCAGGACAAATGCATGGGATGCCTGTTCTTTATTTCCTGACGGTTCTATAACCGGTATGATCGCCGATACCATCAACAAATTTACCCTTATGGTGGCCAATCAGATATACAGGCAGGGGGATACATATTATGACTGGGAGCCTGTAAATGATCCGGCTCTTGTTGAACCACGGACCATCAATATGGACAGTAATGGTATTATATACGTAAGTACGTGGAACGGAGAACTGGTAAAAAGCACAGATCACGGACAATCATGGAAAACATGTACAAAACCATTTCCCGACCGGCCTTATTATTTCTATATCTATGTTGCCAACGACAACTATGTATGGGCTTTTGCCTGGGATCATCCAACGAAGTATTCAAAGGATGCCGGAGCAACATGGATTGATATAAATCCTGAAAGTGGTATAACAGCAGAGGGCTTTGGTGATATTTTCAGGCTTAAAGATGGTTCCCTTCTTTATCACGGAGGAAATTGCTGCAATTTAAACAGATCGTTCGATGATGGCCTGACATGGACAAAAATTCCGACTCCGGGCTTCTCCCAAAAATTGTTTGTAGACGAAAATGATGAGATATTCATTGTTTCAGATGAGTCCGGGTCTGGTATTTACAAATCAACCGATTACGGAACGACTTTTGAGAGAGTTATTGAACTGTACCCGGAATGGAGAACATCGATGGAAAATACATTTTATAACCGGGGCAGTTATTATTATGTTTTTCTGCCCGGTTTGGGGATATATAAATCCACCGACCTGAATAACTCTTCTTCCTATACAGAGTACTATCATAATACTAATCTCAGAGACCTCTTTATTGATCATAATGGTGTTCTGATAGGGAAGGATTGGCAGAGCAATACGGTTTATTACAGGAAAAACACAGAATAGTTTAGCCTTCCGGACTTTAGCCCTCCTTCTACCCGTTGGTTAAACACTGTTGAAATACAGGTTTCCATCAGTAAAATTCTCCGTTTCTTCAATTTAAATTTGATTTATTCTTCCTGTGGTATTACCTCATGTTCTATCTTGGAATAAAAGCCTTTCAACAACTTTAAAGAAAATTTAACAACTCTTAACACTGTATTGTAGTACCTTTATAATCTGAATAATCAAGACTAAATGAAATATAAACACTATTAGTTTTTAATTTATAATATTATTTACTTATGAAAAAAGTTCTTATAGCTTTAGTATTGTCAGTTTCACTGTGCGTCGCAGGGTTCTCACAAAACGCTAATACGCCGAAACTTGGAAAAGATCCTGTTTCAAAGGTTGTTGCAGCCATGACTCTTGAAGAAAAAGCAAGTCTTGTAGTTGGAACAGGAATGAGAATGCCAGGTGGACCTCCTCCTTCTGCCAATTCCGGTAATAGTCCTGCCGAGAGTCCTGCAAATCCTCCCTCCAGTCCGGTGATCGGACAAACGCAGGCTCTTGTACCCGGTGCTGCAGGCACGTCATTTTCATTGCCACGGCTTGGAATAACACCTATGGTCCTTACTGACGGTCCAGCCGGGGTAAGAATAAGTCCGACACGGGAAAATGATAACAATACCTACTATTGCACTGCCTTTCCTGTTGGTACGTTACTTGCTTCAACCTGGGATACAGAGCTGGTAAATAAAGTTGGTCAGGCAATGGGAAATGAGGTACTTGAATATGGCGCAGATATTCTTCTCGGTCCGGGGATGAATATCCATCGTAATCCGTTGTGCGGAAGGAACTTCGAATATTATTCCGAAGACCCTTACATTACAGGTAAAATGGGTGCTGCGATGGTTAACGGTGTTGAATCTGAAGGTGCAGGAACTTCAATCAAACATTTTGATGCAAATAATGCAGAGACAAACAGAAATTCTCTGAATACTATAATCAGCGAGAGGGCCCTTCGCGAGATATATCTTGAAGGATTCAGAATTGCTGTTCAGGAAAGTCAGCCATGGACCGTAATGTCATCATATAATCTTATTAACGGAACATATGCTTCAGAAAGCAGCGATCTGCTTACTAACATCCTGCGGAAAGACTGGGGGTTTAAAGGTTTTGTAATGACCGATTGGTTTGGCGGTAAGGATCCTGTTGCCCAGATGATTGCCGGAAATGATTTGCTTATGCCTGGAACACCGGGTCAGGTAAAGACGATAGTAGAGGCAGTACAGGAAGGAAAACTTGATATAAAAATACTGGACAGGAATGTTACAAGAATCCTGAATATTATGCTTCAGAGCCCCAGGTTCAAAGGATATAAATATTCCAATAAGCCTGATCTTAATGCTCATGCGGAAATTACCCGTCAGGCGGCATCTGAGGGAATGATACTGCTTAAAAACACTACGGGAACACTACCGTTTAATAAGGAAATAAAAAATATTGCTGCTTTCGGCAATACTTCGTATGATATAATTACAGGAGGCACAGGAAGCGGAGATGTAAATGAAGCCTATAGTGTATCCCTTATTGAAGGGCTTGAAAATGCTGGTTATAAGGTAAATGATGGCCTTAAATCATTGTATACCAATTACCTGGAACTTACAAAAGAAGGTCGCCCCAAGAGAAGAGGCTTTATGGCTATGATGGGATCTAATTCTATTGAGGAAATGACCCTGAACACGGATATAATTAATGGTATGGCAAATGTATCGGATGCTGCAATAATAACAATCGGAAGGAATTCCGGCGAAGGCAGGGACCGTAAAAACGAAAAAGGTGATTTTCAGCTGAGCGATCAGGAGCAACTGCTAATTAAGGATGTCTCGGATGCTTTTCATACAAAAGGTAAAAAAGTTGTTATTATCTTAAATATAGGTGGTGTGATTGAAACAGCCAGCTGGAGAGATGTGCCTGATGCAATACTTCTTGCATGGCAGGGTGGCCAGGAAACCGGCAATTCAATAGCTGACATTATCAGTGGTAAGGTAGATCCTTCAGGAAAATTAGCAACTACGTTTCCTGTGACTTACGACGATGTTCCATCTTCAAAAACATTTCCCGGAAAAGAACTTCCTTCAGATCAGTCGGCCGATCAGGGTCCTGTGAGTTCATTTATGAGAATAAGACCTGCAGAAGTCACATACAAGGAAGGTATTTATGTTGGTTATCGCTACTATGAGACATTTAATGTTCAACCTGCATATGAATTTGGATTTGGCCTTTCCTATACTAATTTTGAGTATAGCAATATTAAACTAAGTTCACCAAGATTCCGCGAAAAAATGACAGTGACAGTTGAAATAAAAAATATCGGAACGGTAGCCGGGAAGCAGGTAGCGGAACTTTATCTTTCAGCCCCTGCAAAAAAACTTGATAAACCGGTTATTGAACTTAAAGGCTTTGCAAAAACCAGGCTGCTTCAGCCAGGAGAATCACAGACAATGACCTTTACACTCAACAGCCGCAGCCTGGCTTCGTTTGACACTCCATCATCAACATGGGTTGCCGAAGCAGGCAAATATGATGTCAAAATTGGAGCTTCATCGGAAGATATTAGGCAAAGTGCTTCTTTCACCCTGGACAAAGACCTTAAAGTGAAGAAAGATACAGTTTCGCTTGTTCCAAAAGTGGAGATTGACGAGATTAAACCACCGGCTAATTAGTTTGTATTTATTTGAAAAAATCATAGAGGCTGCCTCAAATGTTATTTTTAAACACAAAGAACACTAAGGATTCACGAAGTTCTCAAAGGTAAAAACATGATATTTAATCCTTTGCGACCTTTGTGAAAGACTTTGTGCCCTTTGTGGTTTATGGATTTTGACTTTTGAGACAGCCTCTTTTATTCTATTCTAAGGGCATTTGCAGGATTACGGTTTGCAGCTTTAATAGTCTGATAGCTTGTTGATAGCCAGCCTATTATAAGCACAATAAGTGTTGCCATAATATATATTAAGGGACTTACTTTTACTTTATTTGCAAATCCATCAAGCCAGTATTTTGATCCGAAATATGCTATGGGATAAGCTATAACCGAAGAGATCAGGATAAGATTTAATACCTCTTTTGATAATAGCATCAGAACAATCCGGATGGACGCGCCATATGTTTTCCTTATGCCTATTTCGCGCGTTCTTTTATTTGTTATGTAAGTCACCAGACCTATCAGTCCCAGACATGCAATAAATATTGCCAGTATCGAAAAGAGTATGAATATTTTCCCGGTTTTCATTTCTGTTTTGTACAGATTGTTCCAGGTATCTGTGAAAAAATCATATTGAAATGGCTGTTGAGTGGTGAAGTTCTTCCACTTTTCTTCAATGGCTCTTATAGTTGTCTGAACGTTTTTCCCTGTTAGTCTCACTGTGGCAAACTGATCACCACCTCCCTTACCCATTACAGTAAAACAGACAGGATCAATAGTTTTATGCATGGATGTTATATTAAAATCCTTCATAATACCAATGATTTTAAGCTTTTGGAATTGACCGGGACCACTGGGTTGCAGGATGTATTTCCCTACAGGATCTTTTAATCCTAACGATTTAACAGCTGCTTCATTAATAAGCACCGCTGTTGAGTCAGTACTGTATTCACGTGAAAAGAAACGACCCTCAGTCAGATGAACGCCCAGTGCCTGTGGAAAGTCAAGACTTACACTCGCTTGCTGCAGGAGATATGTTTTTTTCTCAGGATCTTCATCATTTAGAAAAGCATTATTATTAAAATTATGCCCGGGCACCTGTCTTGAAAAGCCAACCTTATCAATCCCCGGGATCTCCAGTATCTGATTTCGGAACGATTCAAGTTGTCTCCGGAAAGCATCCGGCCGACGAATAATTATAAGATTCTCTTTTTCAAATCCAAGATCTTTCTTTGTCATGAAATTTAACTGACTATATACAATTGTAGAGCCAATAATTATAATGATAGAAACTGTGAACTGGAAGACGACAAGTATTCCCCTGAGATTTTTTGACATGGAACCCGGATTTAATGTTCCTTTCAATACCTCGACGGGATTAAAGGAAGCAAGCACAAAGGAAGGATAGAAGCCAGCGGAAAAACCTACAATTATAACCAGGGCAATAAGGAGAAAAAGCGATAAATTATTGTCAAACAGACTAACTGATATCTCTTTACCAATCAGTTGATTAAATGAGGGTGTAAACAGGTAAACAAGCAGAACTGAGAAAAGTGTGGCAAATGTCACAATAATCAATGACTCTCCAAGGAACTGAAATATCAGACCTGATTTATATGCTCCGGCGACTTTTTTTACACCTACCTCTTTTGCCCGGCCGGCGGATTTTGCGGTAGCCAGATTGACATAATTTATAATAGCTATAATAAGTATCAGAATTGCTATGACAGCAAAAATGTAAACGGTTGTAAGAGAGCCATTAGGTTCGAGGTTATACTGAGTTGCGCCTTTGAGATGCAAATCTTTTAACGGTTCTAAAACATATCTGAAATCGTTGCCAGCTTTTCTGAAATCATCAATTGAGTACCCAAGAATTTGCTGAATCTGAGGCCCTACGTATTTTGTAACCATTTCCTGAAATTTCTCCTGAAGGGCGTTTATGTCAGTTCCATCTTTTACTACAATATAGGTGTAGTAGCTATGGCTTACCCAGAACTGATTGTTAGCCTGATTAGGATAGGTACTCATGGAAGCAAGCATATCAAATTTCAAATGTGAGTTATCGGGAACATCCTGAACGATTCCTGTTACAGTATACAGAACACTGTCGGCCTCAACAATCATTTTCTGCCCCATGGGATCCTGGTTCCCAAAGTACTTTTTGGCATATTCCTCAGTCAGAACCATAGAACGTGGTCTTACCAATGCAGTTTTTGGATCTCCTTTCAGCAACTTGAAATCGAGTACATTGAAAAATGTTGAATCGGCAAAAAGAACTCCATCTTCATTGAATTTGTTTTCTCCGAATCGTATAAGCCATGACCCCAGTTGTGTAACCCTGGTTGCAGCAAGAACTTCCGGATAGTCCTTCAGTATCGCACTTGCCATTGGTGCTGCTGTAACTGCCTGGTTCAATTCGCCTCCGGCAAGCCTGCCCGTTACCTTAATACTATAAATATTTTCAAAGTTCTTATGGAATCTGTCATAGCTTAATTCATCTACCACATATAATGAAATAAAAAGGAAGCTTGTCAGACCGACAGTCAGACCCACAACATTCAAAATGATGTATCCGCTTTGTCTCCTTAAGTTGCGAAAAGTATTGATAAAGAAGTTTTTAAGCATGGTGTCAATAATTAGCTTTAAATAGCATCAAAACCCAAAGACGCAAATAAATTGCAAAAGTTGCACATATAAATAAAACAAAAAAATGATTTAACCCTAAAGGCTATAGATAATTTTTTTTCTAAATTTAAAATGAATTAGCTTTTGTACAGATTTCAATCATTATAAAGATTATCCTGTGCAACATAGAATTATTTAAACAGTCTTTTGTAGAAAAAAACTACTCTATGATTAAAAATTTCTTCCTGTTAACTATAAGGAATATATCGAGACATAAAGGTTTTACTTTTATTAATATTGCCGGACTTGCTGTCGGGTTAGCTGCATCACTGCTTATTCTCCTGTGGGTACAGGATGAAATGAGCTACGAAAAATTTAACAGGAATGCCAAAAGCATATATCGTGTTGAAGAGGATCAGTTTTATTCAGGCAGGCGTTATCATGTAACAGTTACGCCACATCCGAGCGGACCGGAATGGAAACAGAAGGTACCTGAGATAAAAGAGCAGACACGTTACTTTGGCCTCCCGCGGACTCTTTTCAGGTATAACGATAATGTATTTTTTGAATCTTCAGTTATAGCAGCTGATTCCGGACTTTTGAGGATGTTCACTTTGCCTATGATTTCCGGTGACCCGCTGACAGCATTGAACTCTCCCAATTCCATTGTGCTTACCGAAAAACTTGCAAGGAAATATTTTGGCAATGAAAACCCCATAGGGAAAGCTCTTACACTTGAGAATAATATTCAATTCATGGTATCAGGTGTATTGAAAAACCCCCCAAGAAACTCCATGTTCAGGTTTGAAGCCATAATACCCTATTCATTTCTGAAAAAAATGGGATTAATTGATGATAACTGGGGTAATAACTCAATTTATACCTTTGTGCAGCTTGAAAAGAGTGCGAAAATTGATGATGTCAATAAGAAACTTACTGATATTGTTCTGGAGCATAATCCTCAAACAACTACAAAATTTTCACTCTTCCCTCTTACTGATATCCATCTGCACGGGCAGTTTGGTTTTACTGAAACCAGAGGCCCTGTTATTGCTATTACTATATTTACCCTTATAGCAATCTTTGTCCTCATCATAGCCTGTATCAATTTTATTAACCTCTCCACGGCAAAAGCATCTTCAAGAGGTAAGGAAATAGGTATTAAGAAAGTTGCAGGAGCTGATCAGATGAGTATGATAATACAATTCATGTTTGAATCACTTTTGCTTGTGGCGGTAGCTATGATATTAGCTATTATACTGGTGGGATTATCATTGAATTTATTTAATAATGTTTCGGGCAAGAGTTTTTCATTGTCGGATCTGTTCCAGGAAAGATTCATAATCAGCTTCCTGATAGTAGGATTTCTGGCTGCGCTTTTTTCAGGTGTCTACCCGGCATTCTACCTTTCTTCATTTAAGCCGGTTGCCGTATTAAAAGGAGATCATATTTCAGGAAACAGGAATGGCCGGTTAAGGCAGATATTGGTCGTTGTACAATTTACCCTTTCAATATTAATAGCTATTTGTGCCATCTTTTTATATATGGAATTAAAGTATCTTCAGAGAAAGGAGCTCGGATTTGATAAGGAAAAACTGATCTGCATTCCAATGCCGGATAACATGAAAGCCAAATATTATTCTCTTAAAACTGAACTGCAGAAAGACCCTCTTGTAAGCGGAGTGACAGCATCTTTATGGAACCCGGTGATGATTGGAAGTAATTCAGGAGGTGCCAGCTGGGATGGCAAGGATCCGGAAAAGCAGGTCCTTATAGGAACCAATGGTGTCGATTATGATTATTTAAAGACCATGAAGATGGAGCTCGTTTCCGGACGTGATTTCTCAAAGGAATTTCCTTCAGACATGGTCAGGGATACAACGGGTAACTTCCTTGTAAATGAGGAAGTGGTCAAACTCATGAATATTGGTGATCCGGTAGGGAAAAATTTCAGGTTCATGGGTTTGAACGGGAAAATAATCGGAGTAATGAAGAACTTCCATTTCAAAGGAGCAGATCAGGCAATTGAACCGATTGCATTTGCACTTACAGGTACTAATTATCTCAGAAATATTTTAATACGCTTATCGGGTGATATTCCTGCCTCACTTAAATCAGTTGAAAAAATCTGGAAAGAGGTAATACCAGAATATCCGCTTGAGTATACATTCATTGATCAGGATTATGACAATCTTTTCAGATCCCAGATGCGACTTACAAGCCTGTTAAAATATTTTACAATTCTTGCAGTTATTATAGCATGTCTGGGACTGTATGGTCTGTCTTCATATTCAGCTGAGAGGCGCACAAATGAAGTCGGCATCAGGAAAGTAATGGGAGCAGGTGCCTTCACTGTAATGTATACCCTGTCCAAAGAGTTTCTTGCTCTGGTCCTGATATCGATAATTATTGCTGTTCCTTTAGGCTGGATCGTTGTTGGGAACCTGCTTAAACAGTTTGCATACAGGATAGATCTGAATATACTGGTTTTCGCAGCCATTGCTCTGGGTTCAATTATTATAGCATTGTTAACAGTTAGTTTTCAGGCATATAAAGCAACCGGCATAAATCCTGCAGAGGCTCTGAAAGTAGAATAATAATTTTTTATGCAGCAAAGACGTTTTTATTTCGTCTATGAGATGTTAAATTAATCCTTAGAAAAAATGTTCACCAACCTTCTCAAGCATAGCTTAAGATCTTTTAAAAGACAGCGTGCTTATATAATAATTAATATTCTCGGACTTTCGATCGGTATTGCCTGCAGTCTTCTTATTGCACTTTTTGTGATAAATGAAGCAAGTTATGACAGGTTTAATGTCAAAAAAGACCGAATAGTAAGGCTTATCCTCAATGGTAAAATCGGTGGTCAGGAACTGACAGCAGCTTACACTTCAGCTCAGATGGGTCCCACAATGGCAAAGGAATTTCCTGAAGTTGAGGATTATCTCAGGATGACCGGTACAGGCCCAACTGTAATTGACTACGATAATCAGACTTTTACGGAAGACCATCTTGTTGAAGCTGACTCGACCTTCTTTAATTTCTTTTCGATACCTGTACTGAAGGGTGATCCAAAAAATCTTCTGAATGCACCTCACAGAGTTGTGTTGTCGGAATCGACGGCAAAGAAGATCTTCGGTGATGAAAATCCTATAGACAAAGCTCTCAAGTTAGGGACAGATTCAGTACGGTATATTGTCTCCGGTGTTATGGGCGATGTTCCCGGCAATTCGCATTTTGAGGCCAATATCATCTCTTCATTTATGACAGATCCGGGTTCGAGGAATCCTGTATGGCTTAGTAACAGTTACAGTACCTATCTTCTATTGAGACCAAATTCAACAGTGAAAACTGTCGATGAAAAGATCCCTGATCTTTTAATTAAGTATGTCGGGCCCGACATACAGCGATTTATGGGGATATCAATGGATGAGTTTCTCAAACAGGGGAATAAATACAGGTTTTTCTGTCAACCGCTTACCGACATTCACCTTCAACCGCTTATCCAGCAGATGTTCAGGCAACCGAGTGATCCAAAGTACCTCTTAATCTTTGGCAGCATAGCTATACTTATAGTTTTAATTGCAGCCATAAATTTTATGAACCTTTCGACTGCCCAGGCTGCCAGAAGGGCTAAAGAGGTAGGTATAAAGAAGATAGGAGGCTCTACCAGAGGCATGCTCGTTACACAATTCCTTTCGGAATCTTTTATCCTGGCATTCGTCTCGCTCATTGTGGCCCTGGTTATTATAGTACTGACTCTTCCTTATTTCAATAATCTGCTTGGAACAAAGCTTGTATTAAACGTTTTTGCAGCTTGGTATATGATACCTGTATTACTGGCTTTTGCTATAGTGGTCGGTTTTCTTGCCGGCAGTTACCCTGCACTCTTCCTGTCTTCTTTCAATCCCTATGAAGTTCTCAAGGGCAGCATGAAAAACAGTATGAAGAATGGCCGTCTGAGAAAAGTACTTGTCGTATTCCAGTTTACTGTTTCGATACTCCTTATAGTTGGCACACTGATAATGTACAGGCAGATAAGGTTTATGCTTAATAAAGATGTTGGATTTAATAAAGAACAATTAATAGTAATTAACAGGGCAGAAGCTCTCGGACCAAAAGTCAAGTCATTTAAAGACGCTGTAAAGGGGATTCCCGGAGTAATCAATATTGCAAGTTCCACAGCTGTTCCGGCCCGTAATAACAATAATAACGGTTATGGTATGGAAGGAAGAAAAGATGAGTCTTTCCTGATGCAGACCAACTGGATCGATTATGATTATCTGGCAACATACGGGATGACACTTGTATCGGGAAGGAACTTCAATGAAACATATTCAACGGACCAGGATGCATGCATCGTTAATGAATCTGTCGTTAAAGATTTTTCAATTAAGGATGCTGAAAAGACAAGATTTGTACAGCCCCGACCTGGTGCAAAAGATAACCTAAATTATTTGCAGGTTATCGGCGTTGTAAAGAATTTCAACTTCGAATCGTTGCGAAACCCTATTGGTCCCTATATTTTCTGCTTCAAAAATGATAATATGCAATATGGATACCTGTCAGTGAAGTTATTAGCGCAGAATTACCAGAAGACAATCTCTGAAATAGAAAATAAATGGAAAGAGTTTACCGCCAACACTCCGCTGCAATATTATTTTGTTGATGCTGATTTTGAGCAGATGTATAACCAGGAAAAACAGAATGCTCAAATGGCAGTGATCTTTTCAATCCTGGCAATATTTATAGCATCGTTAGGATTATTCGGACTTACATCATTCACTGTGGAACAGCGCACAAAGGAGATAGGAGTAAGAAAAGCCATGGGTTCAACAGTTTCAGGTATTTACATTGCCATTTCCAAAGAGATTGTGATCCTGGTTTCCGTATCGGCCATTCTTGCCTGGCCCATAATTTATTATATTGCGGGACAATGGCTGGAGAATTTTTACTACAGGATAAGTCTTGGAGCATTCAGCTTTGTTGCCGGGTTATCTATTGCACTCGGAATAGCTATCATGACAATCAGCTATCGTATTCTGAGAGCTGCCAGGATCAACCCAGCCCAATCGCTGAAATATGAATAGAGGGCAGATATCGCAGACCTGAAATTAAATAAAGTTTAAAACCTTATTATACATCATTACTATGTTCCGTAATCTGATAAAACACAGCATAAGATCTTTCAAAAGACAGCGAGGGTATGTGGTTATAAATATTCTGGGTCTTTCGATTGGAATAGCATGCAGCCTTATAATTGCTTTATTTGTAATAAATGAGGCCAGTTATGATAATTATAATGTTAAGAAAGACAGGATATTCAGGGCTATCTTGAATGGAAAGGTAGGTGGACAGGAGGTTACTATTGCCACCTCACCTGCAGTTATGGGGCCTACATTATTAAGAGAGTTCCCCGAAGTTGAGGATTTCCTCAGGATGTCAGGACATGGTCCCACCATTATTGAATACAATAATCAGGCATTTACCGAGGAACACCTGATTGAAGCAGATTCGTCATTCTTTAATTTCTTCTCTGTTCCGGTTCTGAAAGGCGATCCCCAAAATGCATTGAATGCACCACATAAAGCTGTTTTGTCAGAATCTACGGCAAAAAAAATTTTTGGAAGTGAAAATCCTATTGATAAAACCATTAAAATAGGGAGCGATACTGTGAGGTATGTTGTATCAGGAGTAATGGCTGATATTCCTGAAAACA
Organism: uncultured Bacteroidales bacterium; assembly: GCA_963815075.1. Classification (GTDB taxonomy): domain Bacteria; phylum Bacteroidota; class Bacteroidia; order Bacteroidales; family VadinHA17; genus LD21. Next base: position 88,719 of record CAWFFK010000012.1, on the reverse strand, counting down.
CTCATTTTGAGGCTAATATTCTTACTTCATTTATAACAAATCCCCGTTCAAAAAATCCGGTATGGTTAAGCAATAGTTTCAGCACATACCTGCTGCTCAAACCTAATACCAGTTCCAAAACCATAGATGACAAGATGCCGGAATTACTGAAAAAGTATGTGGGACCGGAACTTCAGCAGTATTTGGGAGTATCTATGGAAGATATGGAGAAACAGGGAAATAAATACAGATTCTATTTTCAGAACCTGAAAGATGTCCACCTTGATAATTCGATTCAACAGGAGTTTAAAGCAGCCAGCGATCCGAAATTTCTGATCATATTCGGCAGTATAGCCATCCTTATAGTACTTATAGCTGCAATAAATTTCATGAATCTTTCTACAGCTCAGGCCTCAAAAAGGGCCAAAGAGGTTGGTATAAAGAAGATCGGAGGTTCATCCAGAGGGATACTGATAACTCAGTTTCTTTCTGAATCGTTCATTCTTTCATTTGTCTCTCTTATCCTGGCCTTAGTACTAATTAAACTTACGCTCCCGTATTTTAATAATCTCCTTGGCACACACCTTGAACTGAGGCTTTTTGTCAAATGGTTTACTGTACCGCTGCTTTTGCTTTTTACACTTGCAGTAGGATTTCTGGCGGGAAGTTATCCGGCTCTTTTTCTCTCCTCCTTCAGCCCCTATGAAGTACTCAAGGGCAGTGTTAAGAACAATATGAAGAATGGCCGTCTCAGAAGGGTACTGGTTATTTTTCAGTTCGCAGTGTCTATTCTGCTTATAGTTGGTACACTGGTAATGTACAGGCAGATAAACTATATGCTGAATAAAGATGTCGGTTTCAATAAAGAACAGCTGATTGTCATAAACAGGGCAGGATCACTGAATCCAAAGATGAAAGCCTTCAAGGATGCAGTAAAAAATATTCCGGGTGTTATAAACGTTACAAGTTCAACTATGGTTCCGGGTCGCGTTAACAATACTAACGGTTACAGAATAGAAGGAAGAAAAGATGAAAGCTTTCTTATGGTTACAAACTGGTGCGATTATAATTTTCTCGATACTTATGGTATAAAGCTTGATTCGGGAAGATTCTTCAATGAATCATATTCAACTGATAAAGATGCATGTCTTGTCAACGAAAGCACCATGAAGAATTTTGGAATTACTGATATGCAAAAAACACGATTCATGGAACCTGGTGATTCCGGTAAAATGAGTTATATGCCAATTCTGGGTGTGGTGAAAAATTTTAATTTTGAATCACTTCGGAATCCTGTACAGCCTTATATATTCAAATTCCAGAATGATGGTATGTTGTGGGGTTATATCACAGTCAGGTTAGCTGCCCGCAATTATACTAAGACTATAAGTGATATAGAAACAACATGGAAAGAGTTTGTACAGAATAATCCATTGCAGTACTATTTCCTTGATCAGGATTTTGAGAAGATGTATATCCAGGAAAAACAGAATGCACAGATGGCAGTAATCTTTTCAGTACTGGCAATCCTGATAGCATCTCTCGGACTCTTCGGACTTACCTCCTTTACAGTTGAACAACGAACGAAAGAGATTGGAGTAAGGAAAGCTATGGGTTCTTCCGTAACAGGTATTTACATTGAAATATCAAAAGAAATAGTAATACTGGTTTCTCTCTCTGCTCTTATTGCATGGCCAATAATCTATTATGTTTCAACGAAGTGGCTGGAAAATTTTTATTACAGGATAAATCTTGGAATATTCAGTTTTTTTGCCGGCCTGTTGATTGCAATGGGAATTGCAGTGATTACAATCAGTTATCGTGTTCTCAGGGCAGCACATGTCAATCCGGCGCAATCGCTAAAATATGAATAAAGAATATGTTTAAAAATTACCTTATTGTCATTTTCAGACATCTTTTTAAGAACAAGATCTTCACAATAATAAATATAATAGGACTTGGAATTGCGCTGGCGGTGTGTATTGTCGCTTTTTTCAATCACATGTTCAATTATGAATTTGACAGGAATAATGAGAATTTCGACAAAATTTACCGGGTTACCAGTTTCAGGGATATGGAAAACCGGGAACAGGAGTATGGGATAGTGCCGGCTACACTGAGACTTTCTATAGAAAAAGATATTCCCGGAATAGCGAAATCAGCAAGGCTTGTAAGGGCTGGATTGCCGGTAAAGATGGGCGATGACCTGTTTCCAATGGAAATCTCTTTTGTTGATCCTGATTTTCTGGATATATTTTCCTTCCCGATAATTAATGGTGATAAAAAATCAATTGAAGGACAGGGAAATGTATTGATTAGTCAAAAAACTGCCAATACTCTTTTTGGTACGGAATACCCTGTTGGCAAAACCGTCTCATTACTCGACGACCGGGGAAAGGAATTTACATATACGGTAGGTGCTGTTTTTGCCGATCTGCCTGACAATTCAAGTTTCCGTATTGATATTCTGTCTAATTTCGATAATCTGACCTTAATACGCGGGTTTAATGATACTGACTGGAAGATGTGGGCGACGGCTCTCTTTATTATGGTTCCTGATAAGTCAGCACTTTCGTCAATAGTACAATCGATGAAGGGTTACCTTCCGGTTCAGAACAAAGCGAGGGAAGATTTTAAGATCAACAGGTTTAACCTTGTTCCCTTGAAGGATGTTGGTAAATCCAGCAGGAATATCTGGGCTTCAGGACTTTTTCCGTCTCTTCATCCTGCAGCTGTTGTTTCTCCACCTGTTATGGCTCTTTTCATCCTCCTGATAGCGTGCTTTAATTTTGCAAATACTTCAAGGGCAACATTTAGCAAAAGGCTCAAAGAGATTGGTTTAAGGAAGACATTTGGTGGTCAGAGAAAACAACTTGTTTCGCAGTTTATGCTGGAGACATTTATTATTTGTTTCCTGGCTCTTTTAACAGGGATCATTATTGCTGAATTTCTCGTACCGGCTTACAGTGATTTGTGGGCATATATGACTATCAAACTTACATTTACCAGGTATCCATTCTTCTGGATCTTTATTATTCTGCTGCTTGCAATTACCGGGTTTATTGCCGGGGTTTTCCCGGCGTTGTACGTAAGCCGTTTCAATCCTGTTAATGTTCTAAAAGGCGATCCAAACATAAAAGGTTCCGGAAGGTTGTCAATTATCCTGCTTACTTTACAATTTTCTATATCTGTTATGGCCCTTGTAATGGGCATCGTATTTGCAAAAAATGCAAATTTTCAGAAGACCCTGGATCTTGGATATGACAGAGATCAATTGATCGTTGTTCCTGTCCCTCTGGAAAATTTTACTTCTTTGCGTAATGAAGTTCTGACAAATCCCAATGTGATATCGGCTGAGGGCACGCAACAACATATTGGATTTGGAGCTTACAGGAGACCAATTAAAGATGAAGACAAACCACTTGAGGTTGATGTGCTTGATATTGGGCCCGGTTATGCCCGTACCATGGGATTGCATCTTGTTGAAGGACGCCTTTTTAATGCTGAGAGACTTGAAGCCGACAGAGCCAATGGTTCAATTATTGTAAATCAAAAACTTGTGGACGATTTTGGATGGAAGGATCCCATAGGTAAGATAATATCTCTTTATGATACGACCAAACTGACCGTAATAGGGGTAGTAAAAGATTTTTATACCAGTGGCCTCTGGAATAAAATTGAACCCACAATGCTCAGGATTTCCGCATCAGATCAGTATGGCATTTTAGCTGTCAGAGGCAAATCGGCAGATTTAGCCGGGATACTGGAATTCATAAGGATGAGCTGGAAGAGGCTGGCTATAAATGAAGTTTTCGGAGGAAGGCTGCAGGAGGACACTATGCAGGAAGAAAAGGACATAAATGGAAGCATTCTTAAAGTTAATTTGTTCCTTGCAGTAATAGCTACGCTGTTATCCCTTATTGGAATGTACAACCTAGTCTCCCTCGATATAATCAGAAGAACAAAAGAGGTTGGTATAAGGAAGATTCAGGGGGCCTCTGTTCCACTGATAATGTTCCTGGTCAGCAAAAAATTCCTCATCGTTCTTACGATATCATCAGTTCTGGGTTGTCTTGGGGGTTATTATTTATCGTTGATGCTCCTGGACAGTATATGGGATTATTTTGTAACTATAGTAGCCGGAATGTTACTGTCAGCGGTGTTTATTATGTTCTCAGCCACCATATTTACGATTGTATTTAAGATTCTGCATGCTGCTTTGAGAAATCCGGCTGATTCACTGAGGTATGAATGACCCCCCTGTCGCTACGCGACATCCCCCCTAAAGGGGGAATAATTCTCTGTATATAAGTGTAATTTCACTCGGTTGCAGAGCATTTCTCCCCCTTCAGGGGGGAGGCTAATCCACAAGATATATTAATATTTTTCTGGATTTCATCCGGCCTCAGAGAATTTTGGAGCAAATTCAATTAGTAAAAGTTACTTCTTTAGGTTCGATGAGAACCCTAATCGCCGTAAGGCGAGCAACGCCTTCAAATCTTTTTTGGAAAATGATTAACATTTTTGAGGTTGCGATAAGCTTTTGGTTCATTTCTTTTGCTCCTCCAAAAGAAATGAACCAAAGAAAAGGAGTCCGGAAATGACAAATTTTGGCCATTCGTACTCCCGCTACACAAATCCTACGCGCTACCGCCTGGCCAAAATTTCACACCATTTCCGGGTTGCCAGCGCTCCTAAAGAATTAATAACTCACAAAAAAATCAAAAAATGGTATTATTATACAAATGATTTTGACCGGCCTCAGAGAATTTTGGGATAAAGCGAATGTTTTGAGGCTTGCTGCGGAGGGCCTTTAGTAAGCAATACTGTTTGAGCGAATGAAATGAGCGAGTTGTATTGCGTGGGCAAGCTGAAAAACGGAAGCCCCAAAATTATCTGCAGCCTTGAATTTTCTTTGGTTACTTTCTTTGTTTCAAGACAAAGAAAGTAACATATTCTTTGGGCGAAGCCAAATGAACAAAGAAACCGTGGGCAAGTAAAAGAACCTAAACCCACCCCTGGCCCCTCCCAGGAGAGAACCAAAAGCATTAGCCCCCCGAAGGGCGAGGGGGTTGTATCGATAAGCAGGATTCTTCAGGACGAATAAGGGATAGGGGGTAAAAAGCACTTGGGGAGACTGGGCCACATAAAATAAGAATATCCGCCTGTCCGGCAGATATTCTTATTATTATGAGCTTGGAATATATATTGAATAATAACGTGCTAGTACATTTTATTTATTAATTGCCCCATCTCATCTCTTTTCTTCAGCGGAAAAGTATGTGATTTGCCATCCCTGGTTACAACATTCAGCCCTTTGACACCAAATAACACTCCTTTGCTGTAATAGATCACTTCAAGAATATTATCAAACAATATTTCGAGATTGAATTTTGCAGTTTCCTCATTAATAGTTTTGAAATAAATTCTCTGATTTGTTACTATCAGCTTCCCTTCAATAGTATTGTTGTCAATTACCTGGTTAGTATCACCGGCCTTAAGGACAACCTCGTTTGCGTTTAATTTTACGGTCATGGCTTTGTTTTTTTGTTCACCACTAGAACTTTTGATATAAAGACGTAATAGAAATCCAAATGTTGCAAAATTTTAAAAAAAAGTTGTTAATTCTTTTTTACTATAATTTATGTGGTTATATACAGGTCAATTTTATCTGAAAGTGCAGCTTTCAAAGTTTTGACAAGACTAAAAATTAGCCTATATTAGCTATTGCCCATGTAAGAAAAGATATTAACAATAACCTTAAAGCTATGAATTATAAAAATCTGTCAAAATTAGTTTTGTTACTGCTTTTTTCAGGTAGTTGCATTAACCGCTCATCAGATAACAACAAGTGGCAGTTCCTTTTTAATGGAAAAGACTTAACCGGATGGGATACATACCTGGGACCCAGATATGATACGGTTCTGAATAAATGGGATACGATTCCTGTAGGTTTAAATACTGATCCCCTGAAGGTCTTTGATGTAGCTGAAGTGGGCGGTGAAAATGTTCTGAGGATATCAGGTGAGGAATATGGTGGAATTTCGACTACAAGGGAATTTGAAAATTTTCACCTGCAGTTGCAATTCAAATGGGGACAATTGCAATGGCCCCCTAATAAAAAAGGGAAAAAGGACAGTGGGTTAATGTATTATGCTGTAGGTCCCCAGGGTGCAGACGGCGGCTTTTGGGGTTGTTAATATGGTACTTCAAAATTCCCGTCAACTGGAAGGTGACAAAGAAATTCCTTTGACCAAAGGGAAAATTCAGTTTGAATCGGAGGGTGCTGAAATATTTTTCCGGGATATAAAAATCTGTTCTATAGATAAAATTCCTGATAATCTTCTGGAAGACCGGCAATTAACAAAATGATATCTTCTGTTTTGACTTGTTGATCTGACTTTCTGTTTAATAATTTCTTAAAAACACTGACAGTGTCAAAAAAATTGTCTATTTTTTTGACACATTTTCTTTTTAATTCAGTCTTTTGATAAAAAAGGCAAAATGACAAAAGGTACATTACTTATAGTTGATGACAATAAAGGACTTTTAAATGCTCTTGAACTTATAATGCAAAATGAGTTTGAAAAGGTCATCACACTGACTGATCCAAACCGGATCAATGAGATTTTAAGAAAAAATGATGTCGATATTGTAATGCTCGATATGAACTTTAAAGCAGGAATTCATAATGGGAATGAAGGGCTTTTCTGGATGCGTGAGATTTCCAAATTCGATAGCAATATAAGTATTGTTATAGTTACTGCCTATGGAGATGTTGAACTGGCCGTCAGGGCTATTAAGGAGGGAGCTGTGGATTTTATTCTTAAACCCTGGGATAACAAAAAGCTTCTTGCAACAATAAATGCGGCATGGAAATTAAGAGTGTCAAGATTGGAAGCATCCACTTTGAAAAAGGACAACATTCTTTTGAAGAAAGAGATTAACAAAGGCGGCGAAAAAATAGTACTGGGGGCATCTCCAACAATGATCAATGTAATGAACATTGTAAGAAAGGTGGCCGGAACGGATGCCAACGTACTGATAACCGGTGAGAATGGTACTGGAAAGGAGTTGGTTGCCAGGGAGATACATAATCTTTCAAAGAGGGCAGGGGAACTTATGGTAAGCGTGGATATGGGTTCCATAACAGAGACGCTCTTTGAAAGCGAGCTTTTTGGTCATGTCAGGGGGGCATTTACCGATGCAAAGGATGAACGTATAGGAAAATTTGAACAGGCTCACAAAGGGACTCTTTTTCTGGACGAGATTGGTAATCTTTCACTTCAGTCGCAGTCTAAGTTACTTAGCGTTCTCCAGAACAGGTATGTTGTGAGGGTTGGTTCAAACAGGCAGACACCAATTGATATCAGACTTGTCTGTGCCACAAACTGCGATCTTATGCAGATGGTAAATGAAGGCAGGTTCCGGGAGGATCTGCTTTACAGGATAAATACAATTTTGATTGAGGTGCCACCTTTGCGCGACAGGGTTGATGATATTGCAATACTTGCGAATTATTTTCTCAGGGTACACAGTGAAAGGTATGGTAAGAATGGATTGAAGATGAGCACACACGCTCTTGAGAAACTTGCCAACCATGACTGGCCGGGTAATGTGAGAGAACTTCAGCATGCAATCGAAAAGGCCGTGATCATGAGTGACTCACAGGTACTGAAACCTTCTGATTTTGTTTTCAGCCCTGCTTCAAGGAATGTTCTTCAGGGAGAGATGACACTTGAGGAGATGGAGAAGAAACTGATAATTGACAATCTGAGACGATGCAGTAACAACCTGAGTGCTGTTTCGGAAAAGCTCGGAATTACCAGGCAGACTCTTTACAATAAAATGCGAAAATTCGGTATATAAAAATTGTAAGGACGTTGCATGCAACGTCCTTACAACCATTGATTTGATTGATTAATTCAGCTTACGCCATTTTTTCAGTAACAACCTGACCGTCGAACAGGTTGACAACCCTGTGAGCATAACCTGCATCTCTGTCGGAGTGTGTAACCATTATAATGGTTGTTCCTTCTTTATTAAGTTCTGTAAGAAGATTAATAACCTCAATACCATTCTTTGAATCGAGGTTCCCTGTAGGTTCATCAGCAAGTATCAGTTTGGGATTAGCCACAACAGCGCGGGCTATAGCTACTCTCTGCTGCTGTCCCCCGGAAAGCTGCTGGGGAAAATGTTTTGCACGATGACCTATTTTCATCCTCTCAAGAACATCTTCCACCATTTTCTTTCTTTCTCCGGCTTTCATCTTCAGGTAGATAAGTGGTAATTCAACATTCTCATAAACATTGAGTTCATCAATTAAGTTAAAACTCTGGAAAACAAAACCTATGTTGCCTTTGCGAAAGATGGTCCTGTCACGTTCTTTGAGGTTTGCCACTTCTGTTCCGTTGAATACATAGCTGCCGGCTGTAGGGTTATCAAGCAGTCCCAGGATATTAAGAAGGGTTGATTTTCCGCATCCTGAAGGGCCCATAACTGCAACATATTCACCCTCTTTTACTTCGAGAGTTACTTTGTTGAGTGCAGTTGTCTCAACTTCTTCAGTTCTGAAGACCTTAGTTAAAGCATTAGTTTTAATCATGATTTTACTTATTTGTTGTTATTTGTTATTTAGATTTTCTTAGGATTAATTTTTCATTTTTACCGAAAGTCTCATAGCCTGATATGATTACTTTTTCACCGGGTTGCAGGCCGGAAAGAACTTCATAGTATTTTGGATTTTTTCTGCCTATTGAAATGTCGCGCTTGGTAGCATATGATTCAGTAGGATCAAGAACAAAGATCCATTGTCCGCCTGTTTCCTGGAAAAATCCACCTATAGGTACAAGTACTGACACTTTTGGCTGACCCAGTTGCAGACTAATATAATAGGTCTGGCCTGTTCTTATATTGTCAGGCATCGTGTCGCGGAATATCATATCAATTTTAAAAGTACCGTTTCTGACTTCAGGATAGACTCTCCTCACTGTAAGGTTATAGTTTTTACCCTGCCTGTCAAGTGTAGCTGTAAGCTGTGTCCTCACCCTGTCGATATAATGCTCATCAATCTGGGCAGTAACTTTATAGGCTGTCAATACATTTATCTGTCCCATATTTTCTCCCCGGGCAATTGATTGTCCGATTTCGGGGGTTAAAAGTCCCAGCTCACCATCAACAGGCGCAGCGACATCCAGGTTTTTAACTCTCTCCTTTACCATATCAAGATTCTTTCTCATATTTATCAGGTCGGTCTTTAAAGTTTCCACATTCACAGTCCTGAATAGTGAATCCTGTTTCTGTCTTTCAATAAAAAGTTCTCTTGATTGAAGAGCCATATCCAGATCCTCTTTCGACCTTAAATATTCCTCCTTTGAGATAAGGTTATCCTTGATCAGAATTTCATTCTGATGGAAATTGCGTTCCTTCCTTTCAATATCATACTTAAGGTTCACAAGTTCTCTCTTGATAGAAAGTTTTTCCTGCTCCATGGTAATCTGCGTATTCCTGAGGAAGTTCTCCTTTTCGGAGAGCTGTCCTTCACTGTTAAGAATATTAAGATAAAGGTCAGGATTAGATAGTTTTAAAATAACCTCTCCCTTTTTAACCATTGCTCCTTCTTCAACGAGTTTTTCTTCAACCCTTCCTCCTTCCTGAGCATCGAGGAAAACGGTGCTTATAGGCTCAACAGTTCCGGGAACAGTTATATAATCATTGAACTGACCTTCGGTAACTGTTTCAATGATGAGTTTGTCCTTATCAACCTTGTATGTTGATGTACGGTCCGCAAAGAATGCCATATATATGAGGACAATTATTGCCAGGCCAATAGCAGCATAACCAATATGTTTTTTCTGAAGGCCCTTTTTCTTTGGAATCGCTTTATCCATTGTTTCACGAGGAGTATCCATTTTAACTTTTTATTATTTGTTAGTGATTAATATTGTTTTAAATTTTTAACTGATTGGAAGTAAATGTGACATGAGCACATTGATTTATTTATTTCATTTCAGGATATTTTCATATTCCCCTGTAGAGTAAAACTGAATAGTGAGTTTCCTTATCATAATCTGAAGCTTGGTCCTGAGTGCTTCGGTTTCTGCTTTAAATAAAGTCGTTTTTGCTAGAGAATAGTCTGTAACGTCAATAAGTCCTGTTTCAAACTTCTTCTGTACTGCCTCAAAGGATTTTGTATTGTAGTCATAATTTGAACTGGCAGCTGCAAACTCATCTTTGCCTCTGTTGTAATTAAGGCACGCATTTTCGACATCGGTATAAAGATTGTTTTTCTCCTGTTCAAGTTTGAGCTCAGTATCCTTTTTCCTGATCCTGGCAAGTTTAATATTTCTTGCTGTGGAATAATTATTAAATATCGGAATACTTACGGAAATGCCTATTGCCTGGCCGAAGTTGTTCTTCATCTGGGTTGAGAAAGTGCTATGAGATGAGGTATCATTGAGCAGGGTATAGTAACCCGTAAAAAGCTGACCACCAATACCCACGTTGGGAGAAAGGTTCCCTTTAGCAGCTGCAACCTGTTTTTTTGAAGCCTTAAGTTCGAACTCTATTTCTTTCAGTCGCGGCAGGTTTTGCGCAGCAAGGTTATAGATACTGTCGGTGCTGAAATTGCTATCAATAATAAGCATGTTATCCAGATCAGGCATGGCCAGATCAAATTCGGTGCCGGGTTCAAGCTGAAGCATCTGCTTTAATGTGGTAAGGGCCTGGCTGGAGTTGTTCTGTGCAATCGTATAGGAAAGTCTGTCAGCTGAAACCTGGCTCTCCATTTCGTATTCCTTTGATAAGGCTTCTTTTCCTGTTTCAACCATTTTCTGTATTCTGAAGAGCTGTTTCTCTGAAAGCCCGAGTTGCATTTTTGATGCGTCTTCAAGTCCTTTGGCATATAAGATCTGGTAGTACTGCCCCATAATGTCAACAATAAGGGTGTTTCTTGCTATTTTCTCACTTTCCAGACCGGCCCTGAGCATAAATTTATTGGCGGAAATTGTATTAATAGTGGTAAAACCATTAAATAAAGTGAGGCCTGAAGTCAACTGGTAACCGTTCCTGAAGTTTTGAAGAAAAGTAACACCATTCGAAATAGGGTCTATAGATCGTCCATATTGGATACTCGCGTCTGATCCTGCATTGAGCGAAGGCAGAATATCCATTTTTGATTTGAGAAGATTTACTTCAGCAGTCCTGGTCTGAAGCTGCTGTCGCTTCAGTCCTATATTGTTTGCCACAGCATAATTAATGCAGTCTTCAAGTGTCCATTTTTTTACCTGGGCGGATATCTCCCCGAAGCACACAATTAATATAAGTGATAATATCCATTTGATTTTTCCCATTTCCTGTTCTTTATTTCAAATTCTTAATTCTTAATTTCAAATTCGTAATTCGTAATTTTCAATCTTATATGCCAAAGAGTATGCCAAATATGTAATAATCATGAATTCAGGCACATACTAAAGCACATATGATTTTAGGTGTAAAAAAAATAGACAATAAGCTGTATGAAAGTGTTACAATTCTATTTCTCGTTAAATCGCAAAGTTGCATAGCTTATTTCTCTGCGTCCTGGCTTTTTTGCGAGATATTAATCAGGTTTTATTCATTAATTTTGAAAAGTTTTGTAGGTTTGCCAGTACTTAAAACTTACAGAAATGACATCATTTACCCGACGCAATTTTCTTAAGACATCCATAATAGGGGGAGTAGCGGCTACCTGCATCAGCCCTTTTGATACCTTTGCATCTGTTGGAAATCAGGAGCAATATAAATCGCGTGTAGCACTTACAACTGGTAGCAACAGGGCCGATATGGTTTTCCGTGCTCTTCAACCATTTTCGGGAGAAATAGCAAAGGCAACGGGTTCGCATCGTATAATTCTTAAACCCAATAATGTAAACATCGACGTGCAATTGGCTTCAACTCATGTCGATACTCTTGAGGGTATTCTTGAATTTTTTAAATCAATCGGTAAACTTAACAATGTTATTATAGCTGAATCGGCTGCCAATGGTCCGACTCTTGATGGATTTAAGAACTTCGGATATTTCAGGCTTGCTTCAAAATATAATATAAAGCTGATCGATCTCGACCAGGAACCTTTTGATACCATCTGGGTTTTTGATGAAAAGGATTTCAGGCCTCATGCAGTGAGAATGTCACATATTATGCTTGATCCGGATTCCTATATAGTTTCGGTGGCCCGAATGAAAACACACGACAGGGTATTCGCAACCTTATCTCTTAAAAATGTTGTTTTTGGTTCACCAATAAAAGATTTAGGTTATTCCTTCAGTGCTTCAAGAAAAGCAGGAACAAAAAGCGATAAGGCAATTTTGCATGGAAGTGGTTTCCGTGGCATTAATTATAATCTTTATTCAATGTCGCGTCAGTTGCATCCACACCTTTCTGTAATCGATGGCTTTGAAGGGATGGAAGGTAATGGCCCAAATGACGGAACCCCTGTTGACCATCGTGTTTGTGTAGTCGGAACAGACTGGCTGTCAGCCGATCGTGTGGGAATTGAACTGATGGGCATTGATTTTGCCAATATAGGCTACCTGAATTTTTGCAATCAGACAGGCCCTGGAACGGCCGATCTTGACAATATACAGATTATCGGAGAGTCAATAGCCGACCACAGGAAACATTACAGGCTGAGTGATAACTATAAGGATCAGCTGATTTGGAAGAATCCCTTATCGCAAAATCTTACAACAACACAACATTCAAATTTCCGGTTATCTTATACCTGATGAAATGTCTTTGAATAATGCATCCGATTAACTGCAGATATTCAAGATGTTATTTTATTCACCTTCACATTTGAGAATAAAATTTTGATTTGTTCTACAAATAATTTATTAACTTTGGTTGATATGATTTAAATATTAACCATTTAACATTAATATATTTAATATTTCAATCTTCACAATAAATTTAGTCTGAAATGAAAAAGGACTACTTTATTTTTGAATTTATGAAGAGCGGACCATTTCTCTTACTTCTTATTCTTGCTGTTTTTATAATATTGGGAATTGTTATCTCAAATCATCATAAGAATGCAGTGAAGATGAAAGAGGATATTATTTATGTGGCCCCTCATCCTAAAAATTAATTTAGAAATATAAGCTGATCACTTTTATCTACCGGGTGAGGTAGATTATTTCTTAACATAGTTAGAACAAAGGGAAGTCAGTGACGGTTGCCTGGAGTATCCGGAAAATAATATTACGATCCTTACTCTGATCCAGACCACATATATTATTTAGTACATAATGCAATCCCTTATTTTTCAGGATCAGCGAAAAGTCCAGATCATCGCTTAGCATTTTACCGTATTCATCTTTACCCCTGAATTTCAGGCCGTATGTAAAGGTCAGAAGAATTTTATCGACCGGAGATTCTGTATTTATACCGTCAATAAGTGGACTAAGAATCCTGTCATTTCTGTGAAGTTTTCTCTTCAGATCGCATCCTACCCTGAAAACCGTATCACCCAGAGCTCTGTTCTCAAATCGAATCAGCAAGTCGTCAATATGGCATTTAAGTTCGGATAATGTAAACTCACCAGGGTATTTTCTCATCAGGATATGTGCACTTTGCAGCATTGCCCTTCGGGTGAAATCTTTCACTGAAGGAACCTGCAGCACGTCAGCCATATATTTTGCCGAGGAGTCGCAAAGAAATCCAAAGTAGGCTGCTGCAGCATGTCCGAAATTGTGAATATGCGATTTGCGATCCACCCAGGCTTTAATGTTCTCTTTTGGAGCTAATCCTTTTACATCAGGAACAGCATTCCTGAACCCCTTTTTATCTACGATAAGGGTATTGTACGGTTCGGCATAAATTTGTAGCGGGTCTTTTTCAATTTCTTCCATTGGCATAATTGGTACCATCTTGCCAATACTTGTTTCAATAAGTCCGACCAGATCGTTCAGGGGATAATCAATTCCGACAATATCTGCAAGAATATTTTTAACATACAGGTCAGCATCATGCATGTTTTCTGCAAGAATGATATCAAGTGGATTATATCCGGATATCTTTCGTCGCAGAATCAATCCCCTGGCAATAACCGGCATTATCTCGCCCAAATTCTTCTGTCCCACCGAAATAGCTGCAATGTCGCATTCTGAGATCTCTTTTGCTATTTTCTCCACTTCCCCTCCGGGGATGCCTCTGACATTCTCAACCCTTATTATCTCATCGGGTTTTGAACTTTTAATTATCACATTATATCCGTTTGACTTGTTCAGTGCCTTAATCACAGGTTCAGATACATCAACAAATACTACCTCAAAGCCTGAATTAGCAAATAACTGCCCTATAAACGATCTGCCTATCTTCCCCGCACCAAACAAAACAAGCTTCTTCATTATTCATTTAAGTTTGCTGAATAGTATTGACTGCGACTTTTATTTCATTTACAGTGTCTTCGCCAGGTTCCAAAATTGGTAAGGAATTTTCTTCCCTGAGCGTTTTACGCGATTTACACAGGACATTTGAGGGCTCTATGCCCAGGACGTATTCACCCCAGCCCATCATTTTCCACTGGGCGATATACGGTAGCTGATTAATGTTAATACTTATGCTGACATCAATTCCAACCTTAGCGTTTCTCATGCTAACGGTGGTTGTCCCATCCCGGTCACCCTTCATTGTATGAAAGAATACCTGTTCCCTGAAGTATTGCTGAGGTTTAATAAACCTTGCGAAATCATTAATGCCCTGAGCTGCATCTTCATCACGCGGCAATGTCTTTAACGGATCAATTATCAGTTCCGTATTTTCGGATAAAAAAGGATATCCAAAGTTCATATGATACAGAATAGTGTAAGGACCTGGCTTATTTCCGAAATTGGTGATTTTATCCTTCAACCTGATCATATTTTGTCCGCGAAATGAAGATATTTCCCTTTCCACCCTCATCTTATAGCCGAAAAGTGATCCTTCTTCAATCACAGCCCTTATTTTATAGCAGTATTCATTGTCTTCCCAGTCCGACAGATCATTAACCAGTCTGGAAGGAATAGTGGAAAATCTTCCATGAAGGCCCAGATGTTCACCTTCATCAGTGCAGGGAGGACCAAGATGGGTTATTCCGCATGTAGTAAGAAGGCCGCCGGCGAAAGTATGCAGCCAGCCCGGTCCCTCAGGTTCATAATAGGCCGGGTGGGTCTCCCCGTTGCATGTCTGGTAGACAAGATTGATACCCTTAAAATTTGCAAGGGATATATCAAGCCCCCGGTCCGGTAGTAAAGTATATTGCAGGCCACCTCCGGTGTTAATATCTATGGCCCTCAGTCCACGACCCCAACCTTCACTCAGAGTGTAATGCCGGCAATATCCGGTTTGAGAAAGGTTTCCTATGTATTTAAGTAATTCTGATCTGTTCATTATAATTTTATTTATCCTCCTTATTTTCAGCAATTCGCCGGATTGAGACTATTATGTTTTCCAGAACTGTTTTAAAACAGGGTACATCTGTTTATATGATTCAAATTTTTTGTCATAAAATTCCGCATTTTCAGGCACCGGGGTAAAAATTTTATTTTCAGTTTTGCTGCGTTTAATTAATTGTACAACCGGTATTTTTTCAACACCGCTATATGCAAGCATTGCTGCTCCATAGCAGCCGGCTTCCATTATATCGTGCACAATGATCTTTTTGTTGAGGACATCAGCTTTTAACTGGGTCCACGATTTATTCCTGGTTCCACCACCGGTAGCAATAAAGGTATTTATCTTCATTCCGGATTTTTCCATGATCTGAAGATTGAGTTTCATTTCCATGGCAACTCCTTCTAGCAAAGCCCTGGTAATTTCGCTTTTTTTTGTTGTAAGCTGAAGTCCTATGATGGCACCTTTGGCCCGTGTATCAAAATAAGGCGTGCCTGTAGCTGAGAAATATGGAAGGACAAGAAGATCTGTAGGCTCTTCTGGCATAGCTTCAAGAAGCAATGTATAGGGATTTTGTCCCGTTTTTTTTGCCAGCGCAACTTCGGGCTGACCAAGTTCATCCCTCATCCAGCGAAGTATGTTACCGCCTGTCAAACTGTAAGCAACACTGGTATACTTGCCTTTAATGGTATAATCATAACAGCAAAGGTTGTTTTTTTGCAACTCATCAGAAAAGCTTGGTTTTTCCAGCAAAGGACAGAAACATTCTACAGTGCCCGTGGCATACATGCACATACCTTGTTCTGTTACCCCAGCACCAAGAGCTGCACACGTCTGATCATGACCTCCCGTTACAAGTGAAACAGGATTTTTAAATCCCATTCTGCTGCCTTTATCCAATGTGATGATTCCGCTTATTTCAGCTGATGCTGCCGGAATTGCCAGTTTATCGGCACTCAGACCGGCAGCTTCAAGTATGTCTTTGCTCCATTGGTGACTGATCACATCGAACATCATTGTTCGTCCCGCCATTGACCAGCTTATTTTCGGTACAAACCCTAACTTATAATGAAACAAATCTTCAAAACACAGGAAGTACCTTGTATTTTTCCATACATCAGGCTGATGCTCCTTTATCCAGAGAATTTTGAAGAGTGTGAAAAGAGGGTGAGGGGTATGGCCTGTAATGTAATACAACTTTTTTATCCCGAAATCTTCGCTCCAGTTCAATGCAATATCTCTGGCCCTGGCATCGGAAGAAACCATGGCATTTCCCAGGATCTGACCGTTTTCTCCGACGGGTGCAAAAGCTTCACCCTGGCTTGATATACTCATTGAAACAACCTGATCGGTGATGCCGGAGTTAACCTCTTTAATCACTTCAAAGCATTTGTGTATGACTTCATCCGGATTTATCTCGGCCCAATCAGGATGGGGATGTAAAACAGGATATTCCCTGAATGAAGAGGCAAGTTCCTTCCCTTTTTCATCAAATACAACTGCCTTGCATCCTCCGGTACCTATATCCAAACCCAGGTAACTCACATCCTTAATTATTATATTTCCGTAATTTCATAGCCAAGATATCGGGTACATGCTTCACGCAAAGCGGTTTCGACCAAACCAGGCGTAACACTCACATGATGACGGTAACCATTGTATCCTATTTTGTAGAGTTTTTCCTGTAGATTTTCGATTTTTGCCACACCGCCGCATCCGAAAAAACCTTCCTGAATGGGATCGTTTGTGAATTCTCCTTCACCTAAATAGATATGAAGTTTGCCATCCTGAGTTTTGGAGCTTGCAAAAGTGATTTTATCAGGAGCAATGCGGCCAACGTTACACCCGAACCCGCATCCTTCTCCCAGTGCCTTGGCAAACATGGGATGATCGATTACTTCCCCCTTTTCAGTCATAAGACTCTGGGGCACCGGGCCACAATGAAACAGTATGCACTTGTCGGGATCCACACCGTAATTGTTATTCCAGTCAAGACAGGTAGAAGGCTTTCCTGATGCCAGATTCAGCGCATGCATGGTAATGGCGTTGCAGACGTCCAACTCACAGGCAGCCGGAAATCCCCTGTCGTTAATTTCACTTAATAATACACAGGGGGCCACTCCAAATTCCTTTTCCATTTCCAGCCAGCATCTCAGTGCAAGCGCATCCAGCCCATATTCAACAATAATTTCATCGATAATGACTCCAAAACGCACAAGGCTCTCGAATGATTTCCCGGGAACTTTTTTGAAGTTCGTGTATTGTCTGAGTTTTTCAGATTTTTCCCTGGCAGCCGGGGAACTGATATCAAGTTTGCGAACGCGGCTGAAGACTTCAGATAAATCAAGAACTTCAGTGGTGATCCCGTATTTCTGCAATGCCAGCTCATCATATCGTACAGTTTTGAATGCTGTGGTCCTGGCACCTATTGCCCCAACAGTCATCCGCCTCATTCCTTTGACAATTTTGCAGACCTTGTCAAATATATCAATCTGACGGCTGAACTCATCAGAGAAAGGATGAACAGTGTGGGGAGGAAAAACCGTATAAGGCAGCTGATACTGGTAAAAAACATCCATTATTGAAAATTTTCCACAGAAAGAATCACGTCTTTGATGGAAACCCATTTTATCCAGCTCATCAGGGTAAGCAAGTATATAAATAGGTACTCCGGCATCCCGGAGTGCAGAAACGGCACCGGTCTCATCACCAAAATTAGGAAGACAAAGGATGACCCCATCAAATTTACCCTTGTTATCATTCAGAAAATTAGCATATTTCCGGCCTTCTTCAGGACTTTCCACAGCTCCGAAACGTGTCAGGTCGCTGTCCATCATCAGAAAGTCATGCCCAGTTTTTTTAAGGGCATTACCCAATTCTTTACGTGCTTCGGCAATCAATGATTCCGGGAAAAATCCACGGTTACCAAAATAGAGTGCGAAGGTTGATTTATCTTTTCTCATATTTATATTTATAAAATTCCGTTTATTAGTTCTGCCGATCCACCGATTTCGAGCTGGGAGGTTATAATATCCAGCATTTCATTATATACTGCTTCCTGTGCTGAGCTCACTGAATTATTCATTAATTTTTCATAGGGTTGCCTGATGGCTGTTGCAATATTGATTTTAGTGATGCCATGTCTGAATGACTGCATCAGGTACTCTTTGGCAATACCTGTACCCCCATGCAATACAAGCGGGATATTTATAGCTTTATTGATATTCTGAAGATGGGGAATGGCAAGACGGGCCTCAATTTTTTTCTCATTACGTGTTGCAGCTGATATTGCCCCATGAATATTACCTATAGCAACTGATAACCAGTCGGTTTGAGTTTCATCAATAAACCTTTTAGCATCATCGGGCGATGTAAAGCCTTTTCCAGTCGAGAAGAGCTCTTCATAAGGAGGCAAAGGACCCGATTCATGTCCCATAACGGCTCCGAGTTCAGCTTCTACCGGTATACCTGATCTGTGAGCTATATTAACGATCCTGTGGGTTTTTTCAATATTCTCTTTTAGTGAGAGCCTCGATCCGTCAATCATTACCGAATCATAACCCAGATCAATGGCTTCAGATATAATATTTTCGAAATCAGTTAGCAGATTATCCTCGTCAATTACCGGCACATGATCGAGATGAAGTCTGGTAAAGCGCAAATCCTTCAATTTCTCATATTCATCACGGACGGATTTCATGCTTCCCGATTTAAATTTCATCCATTCCAACCTCGCTACCATAATAAGGCCAAAGGTGCCTGTATCATGTAGTGCCCTTATAACAGGTTCCATCATTGGCAGATAAGGGATATTGAAACCAGGAATTACCATACCCTTCCTGAAAGCTTCCATCATGATTGTCCCTGTACCGGTTTTTTTTGAGATCATTGCAGAATTGTTTTTTGAATAAGTGAAATAGCCTGCCATATCCATGACGATTACGAAGATAGATCATAAAAAAGCATATTGTGTAGAAATAGATTTGCTGAATAATGAACTATATTTACATGGAATTGAACCTTATCAGCATAAACGTGTAACATTATGGAGATTTCTTATGAGAAACTGTATGTCGATGAAAACAGCCTGTTTCATTACCAGGAGTTTATTCAGCCGCATTTCACCTCACCGTTTCATCTCCACGATGAGTTTGAGCTTATTTTGATTGTACGAAGTTATGGTAAGTTATTTATAGGGAACAGCATCACCAACTTCAGCGATGGCGACATATATCTGTTTGCTCCGGGATTAGCACATTGTTTTTTCAATTCTGAAAGAGATGCCGGAGGCGGGGAGTCAGCCCACGCAATAGTAATTCAGTTCAGAAAGGATTTTCTCGGAAACACATTTTTTGAAAAAACAGAAGTTTCAATTCTGAAAAGATTAATAAAAATGTCAGAATCCGGAGTTCAGTTTATACATCCCGATAAATCGTTTCAAAACAGGATCCTGACACTTAATTCGAAAAGAGGACTTGAAAGGCTCGCTGACTTTCTGATATTATTTAATGAGCTTGCCACTACGAGTGATATTAAGTTATTAAGCACAGAAAATTCTATAAGATTCTCAGGTTTAAACGACTCAAAAATTATCAATAATGTATACAGGTATGTTGCTGAAAATTTCCAGAAAAAGTTAAGCTTCGAAAAGGCAGCATCCATTGCAAACATGCAAAAAGCAGCATTTTGCAGATATTTTAAACGAAAAACAAAAAAGAAGTTCACTCAATTTGTGAACGAAATAAGGATAATGCATTCCTGCAAACTCCTGGCAGAAACAGACAAGACTATCATTGAGGTAGCTTTTGAATGTGGTTATGAAAACACATCTTATTTCAATCGTCAGTTCAGATTATATTGCAATAATTCACCCAAAATATTCCGCGAACAAATAAGACATGAAAACACAGCTTTATTCCTGTAAGTAAAGCTAATTTGAATAATGCAGTCCAAATCCGAATGGAAAGAGTGAATCTTTTGAATCGTAGGAGGAATGCACTATATTCAATAACTTTTTCATTAACAGGTGATCAGGGTATTTTTAATTATTCCAGGTTTAATCAGTGAACAAACTCATTGCACTTAACAACCAGCCTGATTAAATCCGCGGTTTTCTTAAGATCAAGCTTGTTTGCCTTAATAAATTTATTTATCTCTTTTGATTTCTCCGGAAAGATCTTTCTTATCTGAGAGCTGTTGTTCGCCTTATAAAAGGTATTGTTTTTTTTGATCCAGAATAATGTTGCGTCTACAACATGATATCCCTCCGGAAGCTTAAATTTATAGGTATGTACTGAATTTGAGAGGGATGAAAGGTTTGTCGCAGCTCCGGTTTCGGTTGATCCCCCGTAACCGGATGGATTTCCGGCAGAAACAGGGTTTGTTTTATGTTGAACGAAAAGGGAAACCGGACCTTTTACCAGTAACTCATAAAATACCTTATCGTGTGGTATGAATATACGCGATTCGAGATATATTGTATCAATCTTTTCAATGCTGTCGAGAGCCAGCATTATCCCGTTTTTATAAAAGATCATCTCCTGGGTAAGAGTGTTGTAATCCATAAGAGCAATTTCCGTATGGCCATCTTTCAGTTTAACTTGCCCTAATTCAAATTGTGGCAATACATAATGTGTAGAATCATCCTGAGCCTGCAATTTGTTTCCTGAAGCAATAAAAGTCAAAAACAGGATGAATAAAAGAGCCGCAGTATTTAAATTTGTTCTTTTCGTTGTAATAAAATGTTGGTATTGCAATTTAATAATAATTTTCAAAGAAAACCTGAGGCTCGGGGAAATCTATTGGTTTTAATTCCCAGTCGGCCTTTATTCTTTTTTTATCTGTTAATAAAGTAT
The DNA here is from genome assembly GCA_963815075.1 of uncultured Bacteroidales bacterium. Lineage (GTDB taxonomy): Bacteria > Bacteroidota > Bacteroidia > Bacteroidales > VadinHA17 > LD21. The sequence continues at coordinate 67,471 of CAWFFK010000012.1, read as the reverse complement.
ATTTATCTCAACTATTTTTATAGATAATATTATCAGATTTCTTATAACTTTTAAAGTCACAAGTCACTTCAGAATATAAAGATGTTTCAACATCAGTCAGGGTTTATGAATATATGATAAATTAATTTTAAGATCACGCATTTGCAAAAAAAGTCCACTCATATGTTTTGGTAAGACCATGGAAATTATTATCTCTGAAAACAAACAGATTCTTGGGATAAAGGCTGCCCGTATGGGCGGAGAATTAATTCGTAAGGCAATCAGCAATACCGGAAGGGCTAATATCATACTTGCTACCGGAGCCTCACAGTTCGAAATGTTAAAGGAACTGGTAAAAGAAGAAATTGACTGGTCTCTTGTAAGGGCCTTTCATCTGGACGAATATATCGGAATATCTGAAAGAAACCCTGCCTCGTTTCGTAAATATCTCAAAGAAAGGTTTGCGGATATTGTATCGCCAATGGAGTTCAGTTATATTAACGGGAACACAGACCCTTATGAAGAGTGTGTCCGGTTAGGAATGCTAATCAGAATGCATCCTATTGATGTTGCATTTGTTGGCATTGGTGAAAACAGTCATCTGGCTTTTAATGACCCTCCGGCAGATTTTGAAACGGAGAAAGAATATCTTGTAGTTACACTTAATGAAGCATGCAGACGACAACAGTTAGGTGAAGGGTGGTTTGCAACAGTTGAAGATGTTCCTGAAAAAGCTATCAGTATGTCGATACAACAGATAATGAAGTCGAAAAACATTATCTGCAGTGTGCCTGATTTGAGGAAAGCTGAGGCTGTTAAAAACACCGTTAAAGGTATAATTTCACCGGAAATTCCTGCCTCAATACTGAGAAAGCATGAGGCGGTCTGGCTATATCTTGATAAGGATTCTGCTTCCTTTTTATCATGACATATTAATAAAATGAAAATATTTTAATTTTTGCCCTTTTAATATTTCCTTGTTTATCTCACTTTCAAAGCAAGCTTTAAGTTACAAATCAATATTTGTCTTCCCACTCAGGAATATTGATTTTCCTTTCCATATAAATTTACCGGTAAGACCTTCGGGCAAAACAATCTCCCCTGTTATACCATTTGTTCCGTTTCTCTTAAGATCGAAGCTGATGATCCCTGCCGGATGAGGCATCTGTCCTTTTATGAAGTTAAGTTTACCTGGGGCAGGAGCTATATCAACTGTCTTAAAACCGGGTGAACCGGGACGAATTCCAGCTACCGTTGCCAGAAAATCATAATCGGGACTTGCACTCCATGCATGACAGTCGGATCGGGCAGGATCGGGATTCTCAGCGAAAGTGGTAAGCCCCTTGTCAAGCATATCATACCAAAGGCCAAGTGTTTCAGTATACAGATCGGCGAGACCGGTTTTATTCAGTGCCTGTGTCAGATAGAAACGGAAATACATGGTAGGTTGGATCAATGATTTATCGTCAAGGAACCTTTTTACAAAGTCTGTTTGCTTATCTTGAGGAATAGTATTGGTAAGCACTCCAAAGATCTGTGCGTGCATGCTGAATTCGTTTTTTTCAGGAGTATCTGCCAGGTAACCGCGTGAGCCGTCCCAGCATGTTTCATAAACGGTTTTGGTTATCTGATCGGCAAGCTTGCCGTATTTTTCCGCTTGTTCAGGTTGCCCGTAGAATTTGAACAGTTCTGATGCTTTCTGCAAAGCATACGCGAATTGCATTGATAAGATGGATGACTCACCGTCCATGCCTCCTCCTTTTGGAACACCTCCATAACCCTTTTCATTACTCCAGGGCCACTCAACGGCCCAGTCTACGAAGTTCCAGTACTCAACCCTGCCAAGCAAGCCGGTTTTGGGATCAATACGTTCTGTAAACCAGCCAAGCACATTTTCAATTCCTGGTAAAAAGCTTTTTATAAATTCCGGATCATCACGCAGAGTCCAGTAGTCATTGACCATATCGACCCAGTAAAGAGAAAATGGAGGGATTATCTGTGGATTCGCTGATGGATACCTGCTCCTTGTTAAACCTTCATAGGTCTGAGATTCATTTAAGTCCATAATTGCGTTCCTTACCAGGCGGTCATCTCCCGAAACATACAGCGAAATCAACGCCTGGATCCGTGTATCACCCACATATTGAAGCTGTTCATAATAGGGGCAGTCAAAATATGTTTCGTTGGCGCAGAGACGCGCAGTCCTCCAGCCAACATTCCAGATCTGTTTGAGTACCGGTAAGTCAGATTCAAATACAGCATTTTCTTCTAGCGGATAAGCCGTAAAAGTACTTGAGAAGTTATTCACAAGTAATGGTTCATCATTTGTTTCTATCTCCATCCGGATGTATCGCCAGGTTCGAAACCAGAGTGGACGAAATAGTCTGTTGGGATTACCATCAGGCAAAAAATAATCGGAATAACCGATTATTCTTTTTCCTTTAATCTCATTCCTGTTGCCTTTTGATCCTGTTGAATCAAAAAGCGATTCGGCATAAGTTAGTTTTATAATGCTTCCTTTACCTTTTGAAACATGCAATTCCGGATAACCTGTTGTAAGATTTTTCTGGTCAAACAATACCGTTATTTTTTTATTGGCTGGTATAGTCCAGGTAGTTTTACCTTCAAGAAAACCTTCCGGTAACTGTGCACCTGAGGTACGTCGAACAGTTGCGAACTTCTGTTGCATTTGATCCATCATTGGAATTCTTCGCGGCGTCATCTCCCAGTTTATGTCTGTTCCGAAACCTCTTGGATGGGCTGTAAAAAGTGCCAGCGGTGTCAGCCAGGTATGATCATCATAATCCGGTGCTTCCCATCCCCAAGGATAAAGAGCAGCATCAACCCTGTCGCACGGACCTACAACCACGAACTGTCCGGAAGTTTCCTTACTGCCGGCAGAAGCCGGAGAATATGCCTTGTTCTTAATTACTTTCCAAGTTGCATCTGTATTTACAATTTCTTCTGCCTTTGAATTTCCCTCGAGGACAAAAGCCGTTTTAACAGAGAACTGGGCCCAGGGCTTCAAATCACCGAAGTTCCACACTGCAGCTGCAAGGACATTTTTCCCTGATTTAAGAAGAGGAGCAATGTCAATACTTTCATAAGACCAGTGCTCAAGGTCGGCACGTGCAGGACCAAAACATACGGCTTTCCCATTGACGAATAACCTGTAGCGGTTATCTGCAGAAATATGGATAATAAATTCATCAGGCTTTTCTTTAAGTTCAAAACTTTTCCTGAAATGAAAGACCCCGTAATCAAGTAAAGATTCAGTTGGATGTGTTATCCACTGTGCTTCCAGCGACTGGTCATGAGCAAAGGATTGATCTTTTCAACAGGAAGCTGTTGTAAAGTTTGAGCAGTCAGATTTGCATAAACCAGCAGAACCGAAAGAATAGTGATTTTTGAGCGCATAATGCAGGTAGTTTATTATTATCAAATATACCTGTTTAATTTCTTAAATACATATTATCTTAGATATGGTAATTAACCTGATTAATTCTTCTTTGCGCCATGACAAAAATATTTACTTTTTTTCTGACTGCATTTTCTGCTTTTTTTATTTACGCATGCCATGGAAATAAGCCGGCATCTGCAAAATTGCAGGATACTATATTGGTAAGTGATACAATACAATATCATCCTGTCCGTATAAACAAAGTGGATGGCTCAATACTTCCCTGGTACTCATCGGATTTGGGGAATTCCTATGATACCGTACTATTGCTAGTCTGGAATTTTTGGAAAAACCTGCCTGCTGACTCCACTGGCGATAAATATTATCTCCATCACCAGGTATATCAACCGGGCGACAGACGGGGCCTGGGTGGAGATCAGCTCATGATGGCTCTTTCTTCGTGGGATCTGCTCTATGATTACACAGGTGATGAATCGATAATTGAAAACATGAAATATATTGCCAATTACTATATTAAGAATTCATTATCATCACCGGAATGTAAGTGGGCAAATCTCCCTTATCCCTATAATACAGTTCTGTATTCGGGTAAATATGATGGGGATATGGTTATTGGTAAGGGTTACCTGCAACCTGACAAAGCAGGTTCTTTAGGATTGGAACTGGTAAAACTTTACATGAAGACAGGAGATGAAAAATACCTGGAAGTTGCTGAAAAGATAGCAAATACCCTGGCCGGAAATATTCACCCGGGGGATATAAATAATTCCCCCTGGCCATTTAAGGTAAATGCAAAAACAGGTGAACCAGGAGAACTAAGACCATTCGATTTTAATTATACAGGTAAACCCGAAAATGAAAAAGATCCACAACCTAAAACTCAGAAATCAACTTACACAACAAACTGGACGGGTGCATTAAACCTCTTTTCTGAATTGATTGAAATGAACAAAGGGAATCCCGATCAATATAAAACGGCATTTGATATTACCCTGAACTGGCTGAAAGAATATCCACTGAAAAATAATAAATGGGGTCCGTTTTTTGAGGATGTACCAGGGTGGTCCGACACCCAGATCAATGCAATTACTTTTGCAATGTACATATTACAAAATCCTTCACTGTTTCCCGGTTGGAAGAATGATGTCAAAGGCATAATAGAATGGACTTATAAGGAGCTTGGGAACAAAGATTATTCAAAGTATAAAGTTGAAGTGATGAATGAGCAGACTGCTTACCGTGTTCCCGGGAACAGTCATTCATCACGTCAGGCTTCAGTTGAACTGATGTATACTGAATTGTCGGGAGATACAACTTACAAAACCAATGCAATCCGTACATTAAACTGGGCAACTTACACTGTTGCCAGCGATGGTCGTAACCGTTACATACGCGATGATATATGGCTTACAGATGGCTATGGTGACTATGTACGTCATTATCTTCGTGCCATGGCAGCTATGCCTGAACTGGCTCCTGCCGGTAAAAACAGGTTTCTGAAATCATCATCAGTTGTAACATTTATAAAATACGGACCTGAAAGTATAGATTATACCACGTATGATTCTGCAACGGATATTCTCAGGCTGAAAAATAAACCGGTTAAAATAACATGTGACGGTGCAGAATTGAAACAAACAGACGATGAAAATTCAGAAGGTTTTGTCTGGAACAATCTGTCGGAAGGAGGGGTGTTGACGATAAAGCATATAGGGAAAAAGGTAAACGTATTTTTAGAATAGGTTCTTTTGTCGTACCTGTTGTTGAGATACTCAGGTGGTATTGCGAATGACATTAAATAGAATTTTAGAAACAGGAGTTGGAGGCTGGCGCCCGGGATTCTTTGTGTACCTTTGTGCCTTAGTGCCTTTGTGGCAAGCAAATTATTCAGGATGAAATTTCTTTTTGGACTTGTAAAACAAGAATCTTTCTCTATATTTATTCTTCCAAAATTTTTAAATCAGTTCATTATATTATAAGGTTTTTCTATGAAAAAGAGTGAAATATTCTTAAGAGAACACAAGCTGAGAGCCATCGATATTAACATGCAGGAATTAGTGGATGTATTTACATCGGATATGATAAAAGGTCTGGATGGACGGGGACAGTACCCTGCGTATGATACCAACTTATATTGAGGCTGAAAATGAGTTTCTAAAAGAGACGCCTGTTGTTGCAATCGATGCCGGCGGAACTAACTTCAGAGCTGCCAGGATAATGTTCGATAAAGAAAATAATCTGGAGATAACCAGGGTAGTTACCGGCAAAATGCCAGGACTTGAAGGGGAAATATCGAAAGAGGAATTTTTCAAAACTATGGCCGGGTATATTAAACCACTTGCAGCCGACACTGACAGGATTGGCTTCTGTTTCTCCTATCCGACTGAGATTCTTCCAAACAAGGATGGTATACTTCTTCAGTTTTGTAAAGAGGTTCAGGCTCCCGGTGTAATTGGACAGTTAATTGGTAAAAATCTGCTGGAAACAATGGGTATGCCTGAAAAGAAGATTGTATTGCTTAACGATACCGTTGCAACTCTGCTGGCCGGCAAATCAGCCTCTGTGAACAGGGTTTATGATTCATTCATCGGTTATATTCTTGGTACAGGCAGCAACGGATGTTATATTGAAAGCAACAGGAATATTATTAAAAAGCCGGATCTTGATCCCTTAAAGACACAGATAATCAATATTGAATCAGGTAATTTCAGAAAGCTCGCTCAGACCGATATTGATATCACATTTGATAAGACCACCATTAACCCGGGAGATTATACTCTTGAAAAAATGATTGCCGGCGGATATCTTGGCGGATTATGCCTGACTGCTTTGAAAACAGCTGCAGGGAAATGTGTTTTTTCTGATACTACAAATGTCTGCCTGTCATCCATTAACTCACTTACATCAGAAGAAGCAAACAACTATATGAACGATCCTTCATCGGGAAGCACACCCTTGCACAATTGTATTTCCAATAATGTCGACAGGGAAAATTGTAGTGTTATTCTTGAAGGCATCACAGACAGGGCAGCAAAACTAGTTGCTGCAAATATGGCCGCAATCATTTTGAAGACGAACAAGGGGAAATTTCCTGAAAGACCCATTCTTATAACCGTTGAAGGAACTACTTTTTACAAGATGTATAACCTGAAGGCTAATTTTGAGAAGTATCTCGGTGAATACTTAAGTGGTGATAAACAACGATACTATGAAATTACTGAAGTAAAGCAATCGAGTCTTGTTGGCGCTGCCCTTGCGGCATTGATCAATTAATATCTTATTTAACCGTATAGTGAATTGAACAGCTTCCAGTCAATCCATCCGTTGTTATGCCTTCTACAGTCAGGATAACCTCTGAGGGTTTATCATTATTAGAAAAGTTAACTGAAGCCTTTCCGGAAGTATCGGTACTGATATCCGTTTTCCAGAAAAAGGTGCTGCTTTTTTTCATGACCCGATCTTCATCATTTTCATTGCTACTGACTCCTTTTTTCATAAATATTTCAATAACTCCTGAGCTGTTCATTGCTGAATATTTCTGAATATCTGATGGATTGGTTGTGGCATTGATCCTTGCAATATCTGTTACAGGGATACTGTTCAGGATACTGACATCAGTACCCATTTTTATTCCATCTATGACAATTAGCGCTCCTTTCTGAAAATTTATAGAGAAGTTGCCAGCATTTGAAAATATTATTTCTCCCCCGACAATCTGAAAAGGTTTGATACGGTTTATAATATCCAATATATTACGATCAGCTGTATAACCAGTTTGTTTCACCTTTTCTGCTGATGCCTGTTTCTTCTGTATCTTCTTAATATCATTTTTCTCCTGCACAATATATGCATGGCCGGGAGACTGATTAAAAAGAGTAAGACTCCTGGCAAATGATTTTCTTAAAACAGCATCAAACAGAGATGTTTCCCCTTTTTCATCTGCAGCAACATTCTTTATTTCGGGAAATACATTCTTATTCATTTCAGATAAAATATGACACCACAGCAGGCCAGGTCCTGATGTGGAATTTTTAAAATTTGAACAGGTTACTATTTGATTTTCATTAATCGAAGAAGAGGATGGAGCGGGATTTGAAGCTGATACTGACAGACTTGCCACGACGGGATTTCCCTGGTCATTAACTACATATATTTCGGCCCTGACATTTTCCTCTCTTGTATATTGTTGTCTGTCAGTATTTATTTGAATATTCAATTGCTTGTTTTTACCTGCTGTTTCATTTTTACCGGAATAGGTCATCGGTTTGATATTATTGAAAGGAGTAGGGATGACTATTTCACTGGTGATATTATTGCCTTTAACAGAGGCGGATACACTTAATTTCATTGTATCATTGCTTTGAAATTCAGGCAATAAGATATTAATAGTCGCATTTCCGTCTTCTTTTGACCTGCCTTTCCCGTTTGTAATGCCTCGCCTGGAGTCGCTCAGCTGGTAAGTAAATAATGTAGAAATGGGTTCGTCATTCTTTCCTGAGAACCTTATATTTGCTGTTAGAGTACTGCCTGGTGCATAAATGGTGTCCCTGAGCTTAAGGCCTATTCCTGATGTCTGGTTCTTAGAAGTTCTCACTTCAATGATTTTTGAAAAAATCTTATCCGGCGAACTGTTTTCGCTTTTTTTTGAACCCGCAATAAGCACATAATCTCCATCGGTGAGGTATTTTGAAAGCATTATATGTCCCGTAGTTATATAATTCGAAACAGGGAATTCTCCTGAAGCCACTTCCAATCCATCCTGGTCTGTCACGGCAATAAGAAGAGTGTCGCTCAATGCCTTGTAGTGGCTTGATAAATCATTTAAGATGAAGGCAATAAAAAGAATGGGTTCGTCAGCAAAATAAATTGAACGATCGGTTTGCACGTAAACTGATTCATACGAAGGATCTTTTAAATTGTTCGTCTGACAATATATAAAAGGCACAGGAATCAGTAAAAGAAGAGCAACACAGTAAAGAGAAATATTTTTTCCGTTCATTTTCAATAAATATTTGAAATTTGATATCAGAGCTTTAAACAGATTAAATTTTATTAAGCAAATAGAGTCAGTTATTATTTTGAATAAAAGACTTCGTGAGCCAACCTCTCTAAAAAAAGAATATAACAGAAGATTTTGTTATGTAAAGATATTTCAAAAGAGCAACAAAACTTATTTCAGAAGGTCAGTTTTTCCCATTTTACTTATGTTTTAAAGTGATCTTTAAAACACCATTTGCTCCTCTCATACCATATGCCGTCGCATCGCTGCCTTCCAGGTACTCAATATTCCGGACTTCCGAAGGGTAGATGAATGAAATATCTGAAACGACCATATCATCGACAACATACAAGACCTGGGGGGACGCTGAAAACGACTGAGCCTTTATAGAATATACATTTGTACCAGCCACCTTTACATTCATTATTTCACTTTTTATAAGCTCAAATATGTTATTGTATCTGGAGTAATCTTTTTGTCCCTTTATCGGATGATCTTTTAATGCCTGTTCAAGCACCCATCTTTTAATATGGTCATTATTGACGGCATCGTCGAAACTGGTTTCTTTGTATCCGTACTGAAGGTTAATAACCATATCCGCGGATTTTTTTACACGGACCTTTTTATCATTAAAGCCTGATGCAGATATCAGAAGTACATCGTTTACCGGGCTATTAATGGAGAATCTGCCGAGTGAATCAGTAAGCATATTTTCTCCTGTTTTTAAAGACTTTACAAAGGCTTTATTGAGAGGATAAGTTTTAAATGCAGTGACTTCACCTGCAACAGTGATCATATTCTGTGCCAGGGCATTTATCTCTGTTACAAACAACAGTACGGAAGCAGCGCATATTATTTTCAAAAACCACGGTTGTAAAGTGATAATTATCTTTTTTAGTTTTTTCATTTCACAAGTTCTTTTTATTTATTATTAATTATTATTAAGCATGCATTTTTGTTGTTCGAGTGTTTTTTACATCGGATCACCTCCTGACAGCAAAGTAACAAAACTTTTCGCTGGAATTTAAAAATGATTATCAGCTCCGGATTTCAAAGTATCATCTTCTATACAGTTTTATCCGCTGTCGGAAGTGCTTTTAACCCTGACTGCGCCCGGATTTCTCGTGGCATTTTCATTGCCTGCCCATGAGAAATTGCAGAGCCATTTCAGCTGGAACAATTAGCTGTCCGGATAATGGCTCCGGGCTAATATCGATCCAGCCATCTGTATCTTCTTGTACTGTCGCCGAATTTCAGTGCAACTGTCAATTCATGGGTCCCGTAAGTCACACTTTGAATCTCATTGAGAGTAAAATCGATAGCATATCCAATATACAAAGCAGCCCATCTGGAATAGTCAGGTATATATCTTAATCTTAAGTTGGCTATCAATCCTCCGCCTGTCCTGTAGGTTAATCCTGTCCGGAATCTATCATCATAAATGTATGTGATGCCAATATCAACTTGTGGCTTAAGCTGTTCAGATATTTTAAAAAGTACCGAAGGCTCGATATCAGTTCTGCTTCCGGCAGAAATATTATAGGATCCAAAAGCATAGAAGTGCCTGTCCATTCTGAAATTTCTGTATGCATAATCGCCAGTTTTGATAGCCGCCCCAAATAATTGCAGAGCGGAAAAGCCAAAATCGAATCTGGGATTTAAAAAATATATTCCGAAATCGGCATCCGGTACAAATATGCCTTTTCGTAAATTATCATTCAGCCAGGGTTCGTGCGCCTCTTCAAAACTATGTTCATTAGCATTTATAATAAAATGATATCCGGTAAAAGCAAGACCAAGAGATAGTTGAGTGGAATTATGAAGCCAGATATGATATGAATAAGCTGCCTGAAACCCTGTTCTTTGAACAAGTCCGTTCCTGTCGCTGAAGATGTAGGCTCCCAAACCTGTCCTTCCGTCATTTTTGGGGGAGAAAGCTGTCCGGTTAAAGATAGTCCTCGTGATTTTATAGCCTCTTTTAAGTATCCTTGTCTGCCAGCTTATTGAATAAGTCCGGGGTGCACCCGAATAGCCTGTCCATTGTTCCCGTACGGTCATATTAAAGCTGGAATACCCGTCACTGCCTGCATGCGCTGGGTCGATCAGAAACTTGTTATAAAGATACTGGTCATACAACGGTAGTTGCTGGGCAAAAGATGTCTGTCGCCCAACAACAAATAACAATATGTAAACCAGCTTTTTCACAGATACTAAAATGCTCTTTTTCATCTTACAATTGTTATTTCTCCGACAATTGGTTTTGATCCGTTATGCAGATCAATTACATAATGATATGAGTCAATTGGCAAATCAGTGCCTTTGCTTTTTCCATCCCATGGATGAGCATAGCCATTTTCCGATCTCCAGACTGACTGACCCCATCTGTTATAAATTGTGATCACGACATTCGGGTATGCCTCAATATTTCCAATATTCCAGACATCATTAATAAGGTCCCCGTTAGGAGAAAAAGCTTCAGGAATTGTCAGGTCGGTTTGTTCGGGCATGCCAACTATCACATTTACTGATCTGACAGGTCCCGGGCAACCATATGCCGAACGCTCCTGTACCTCAAGTAAATAAGTTTTTGATACTTCCCAGGAATGAACAAAATCACTGGAGCTGAAGCCATTCTGAACAATGCCGTCAATCCGCCAGGTATAAGTTGAGCCCGGATTTGATTCGACATAATAATGCCTCACCTGACCGATACATACATTATCCGGCATAGTTGCCTGCCCCGACATGTCAGACATGCTGAGCAGGATTATGCCGAATAATACTATGTGGGGGTGCCTTTTAAGCATCTGATAATAAACTTTCCATCTAATTGTGATAGATGGGTGATGTTGAGGGCAATGGATTAACTGTAACCACAACTGTGACAGGATTTCCGGTAAGTGAATTTGCAGTAGGAGTAACTGTATAGGTAACAGTTGCCGGAACTCCGGAAGTGTTGGTAAGTGTCTGGGAAATTGCCGGTCCTGTTCCGTCAGAGAAGCCTGATGCTGATCCGTTTGTCAGAGCAGCTGTCCAGGTGAATGTTGTATTTTCTAAATTACCGGATAAGGAGATACTGGTAGCAGAGCCACTGCAGATAGCTTCTGAAGAAGGTGTTGCCGTTACTACAGGCATCTCATTTACCGTAACTACAACTTGTACAGGATCGCCGATGCATCCCTGGGCATTTCTTTCAACAACCGACAGAGTATAGACTCCTGTAGTGCTCCAGTCTACTGAAATACTGTTACCGGTACCATTGATGCTCCATTCCGTGCCGGAAGTGCCCGGGGAAATAGTCCAGGTATATGTGGAGCCGGAAGTAGCTGTTACCAGGTATGGTTCGTTTCCTGTACCTACGGTTTGTGTGGGGCTTGGATCACTCTGAGCGCATACCTTTGTAGTTCCGGTCAGAATTAGTAACAGGAGGGTCAATCCGATCATTAATTTGAACTTCTGCCCGGCGCTCTTGTCAGGCAATCCGGTTCTGCTTTTAAGTTGATTTTTTGTGTTCATGGTTTTTTTGTTTTTTGGTTAATATTTGGTTTATATCTATCTATGATAAATCGGTGATGTGTCTGGCGGCTCTTTTACCACAAGATTTCTTTCTCTTGTGAAGCTTGTTTCTATGCATGTCGGATCTCCGGAAGGCTGGTTCAGGGTGGAAAAAATTACAGACACCCTGTAGGAACCGTTTTGAGCTGTTGTTGAATTTGAAATAGACAGTTGTGATGTAGTCGTTCCGGAATATGCTCCTCCATCTGATAAATAGATCCAGCCGGAACCATTGTTCAATGACCATAAGTACCTGTTATTGATTACATCCCCTTCAGTAAATACATTATAAGTTATACTCTCTCCGGTACAGATAGTCGAATTTACAACTGCAGGTAAAAGATCGGTGATGGCGTTTACCATTAACAGGGCCGGGTCTGAAGTTATTGTGCCGTTATCATCTGTTATCACTACCCGGTATTCAGTACCATTAACATTCTGCTTGTTAACACCGATATTATCTATGGGGAGCAAGGTATTATTGGCCCCGATAATATCTGAAAAGCTTCCGCCCGGAGGCTTTTCCTGCCACTGGTAATATACTATACCCACAGATTCGCTTACGGATACCGAAAATTCAACGTGGTTTCCATAACAGTCAGTCTGGGGTTGTGGCTGACTGTTAATTATCATCGATTCTGCAGGTCCGGTTGCCAGAATATTAGCTCCTATCAGCAGCATAAGGACATGAGGTTTCCCTGCCATTCCTCTAATAGCTTCTAATACGCTGTTAACGATATTTTTAGCAACTTCGCACAAAGGACAATCCAGCAAGATGATCCAAGCATTTATTCCAGTAACTAAGATAGGAAATTTTTAGCTAAGTGAATATTTTTTTGAATAAATTACTGACTACTTTTCATCTCTATCCGGTTCATCTTTTAAATTGTCGTTTCCTATTGGTCCTCTGTACATTTTTGACCATCAGGTTTTTTGACAACCTTGTAAGTATTTATAAATGGGACCCAAATAAAATAATATCATTAAGAGTTTTCTTTCGTTCATCGGTCATATTCGAAGGGGATTACCTTCGGTGAGCTCGGCCCTGTAAACAGGTCCTCGGTTCCTCATTCCGCTTTGCTCCATTCGGAATGACATGGAAATTTGGTAGTAACGAGTGGGGTGAAGAAGTGGCGATTCGCAGATAAATGTCTCTGATATTAGGATTTGCGACGCGAATCGCCACTTCTTCACCCCCAAATGTTCTTAAATTGTCCTGTCATTCCGAATCCCGCTTCATGCGGGATGAGGGATCTCCTTCTTAAATTAATGATTTCCAAAAAACACCTATATAGATCTTCAAACATAAACAGAAGACAAACTTTTTCAGAAAAGACTATTTTATAATAATCTATGAGTCGTAAAAAGGTTTCATAGGCAGCATTTTGGGTACTGTAGTTTTATCTGACTACCGTAACGATGTAAAGGTGGTTGCGGAGGTGATCAGCCAGGAATCTCATGCATAATGGATTTAAAATGTACAGAAATAACTTGTCCGGTAAATGGTAAATGGATTAAATTATATACTTTTATAAAAAAATCATTTCCCATTATGCGGAATGTAGCTCTGGAATACAAGATAAAAGTGAATCGCGCCGGTCTCTGTTAGGTCCTGACAGGACCCTTTTTACCCAAAAATCAGTTAAAAGATGTGATAATATCTGGCAGTAGTGTAAGCTGCGTCTGATATTTTATAAATGATTTAAATAAAAAAAATATAATATGGATAAGTTAATAATTACAGGTTCAGATCTCACAATTGAAGATGTTGTTAATGTAGTGCGTTTTGGACAGAAGGTGGAACTTCATACCGGCGCCAAAGAGAGAATTAACCGCTGCCGGGCAATGCTAGAAAAGAAACTTGAAGCACACGAGATAATGTATGGTGTAAATACCGGTATTGGAGAATTTTCAGAAGTAGTCCTTAACGATGACCAGATAAAGGATTTCCAGAAATACCTTGTTTATAACCATGCTGCAGGCATAGGCGATCCTGCCCCGATCGAGTATGTCAGAGGTGCTATGCTCGGACGAATTAATGTACATGCCCACGGCAATTCCGGAAACAGGCTGGTAATTACTGAGACTCTTGTAGAAATGCTGAACAAGTGTGTCACTCCTTATGTATGTCAGAAAGGTTCTGTCGGAGCGAGCGGCGACCTGGCACCTATGTCGCAGATCGCACTGCTTATGATGGGAGAAGGAGAAGCATATTATCAGGGAGAATTAATGGGTGGGAAAGAAGCTATGGATAGGGCAGGGATCACAATACCCGGGCTTATGGCTCGCGACGGTCTGGCAACCATTAACGGTTCAAACGTGCTGACAGCCATGAGCGCCATATTTCTATATGATGCCAATAACTGGCTCAAGCAGGCTGAGATAGCAGCCTCAATGTCGCTCGAAGCCCTCAAGGCAAACATGAAGCCTTACACCCCATTGCTTCATGAGGTAAGAGGCTTCAAAGGAGCTGTCAGGAGTGCAAATGCAATCAATCTGTGTATTAACGGAGGCGACCTGAAAGAAGGGAATGTCAAAAGCAAGGTGCAGGATGCCTACTCCATGCGTTCAACACCCCAGGTAATAGGTGCTGCACACGATGCATTGGCGTATGCACGTTCACAGGTAGAGATCGAACTTAACGGTGTTGGTGATAATCCCATCTTTTTCCCCGATAAAAACATTCAGCTTTCCGGTGCCAATTTCCAGGGTTCCCCGGTCTCGGTCCCGATGGATATGGCTGGTGCATGCGTCACAATGGTAAGTGTATTGTCCGAAAGAAGGATGAACAGATTGAATAATCCGGCATTGAGTGTCGGCCTCCCTGCTTTTCTGACAAAAGGAGCGGGGATGTTTTCAGGACTTATGCTCAGTCAGTATACTGCTGACATGATGATCGTTGAACAGAGGATGCTTTCTGCTCCTGCATCCATACAGTCCATACCGGCGGCTGCTGATCAGGAAGATTTTGTTTCGATGGGAATGAATACTGCTATTAAGAATTTCCAGATACTCGATAATGCATATGGCATACTTGGCATAGAATTTATGGCTGCTGCGCAGGCCCTTAACTTCAGGAAAGATGAGTATAAATTTGGAAAAGGTGTGCAGAAAGCATGGGAAGTTATCAGGAAATACGTCGATTTTCTTGATATTGACAGGCCCCTTTATCACGATCATACAACAATGAAGGAGCTTGTTAAATCTGCTGAAATACTTGCAGAAGTTGAAAATGAGGTTGGAAAACTTGGATGAAATATGACAAATTTTCAGGCAGGAAGTGTTATATGTGTATAATATAAATTCAGGAAAATGAAAAGCTAATATCTGTCGAGCCAGCGGTATCTCTTGGCACTGTCGCCGAATTTCCAGGCCAGGTTTATTTCATGGGTTCCATAGGTAATTCTCTGTATCTCCTGCAAAGTAAAGTCAATAGAGTAACCCATATACATTCTATTGTATTTAAATCCAACATTTGCAATTATTGCACCACTCGTTCTGTAGGTTAGCCCGGTCCAGAATGCTTGTTTATAAACAAAATTTAATCCGAATTCTACCAGAGGACTTACGACAGGATTTTGCGCTTCAGACATCATTATCAGTACTGCAGGTCTGAGTTCGACGTCTTTCCCTTTTTCGAAGCTGTAAGAACCAAATATGTAGTAATGTCTGTAAAGTGTATAATTCGAGTAGGCTTTATTCCCGATTTTTACAGATGCACCCAGCATCTGATTAACTGAAACACCAACATTGTACTGGTGATTCAGCACGTAGACCCCAAAAGTAGCATCAGGGATGAATATTCCACGCCTGAGATTATCATTCAGCAATGGATCATTTTGATCTTCCAGGGCTAATGCATTTTCATTTATCTTAAAATATGTGCCTGAAAAGGAAAGACCAAATGAAAGTTGAGTCATTCTTTGTAACCAGAGGTGGTAAGCATATGCAAACTGGAACCCGGATCTCTGGATTAACCCGCTCTGATAATTGAAAACCGATGCTCCCAGTCCTACCCTCGCATCGTTCTGAGGCCTGAATATTGTTTTATTATTCTTTTTTAACTTGATAATATGGCCTCGTTTCAGAAATCGTGTCTGGCCGCTGAAAGAAAATGTCTGAGGAGAACCGGAAAGTCCCACCCATTGTTTTCGTGCTGTCAGGTTGAGGCTTGTATATCCATCACTGCCAGCAACTGCAGGATTTAACAGAAATTTGTTATAAATATACTGACTATATAAAGGAAGTTGCTGACCAAATGACGCCTGTCCGATTGTTACCAGAAATATAAAATAAACCAGCTTTTTCATAACACTTAATATTTAACGCTATTTGATTATTGTCACACTTCCTGCAATTAGTTTTGAACCATCATGCAGATCAATAACATAAAAGTATGAGTCAATTGGCAACATTATGCCATTGCTTCTGCCATCCCATGGATTAGGATAGCCTGCTTCAGATTTCCAGACTATAACACCCCAGTTATTAAATATTTTTACCACAGCTTTGGGATACTGATCAATATGGCCTATGTTCCAGACGTCATTAATGAGATCACCATTTGGTGAGATTGCATTTGGAATTATCAGGCAGGTTTCAACCTGTGAACTTACCTGTATTGAATCATTAACAGAACATCCGTTAAAGTCAGTAATGGTCACTATGTATAATCCTTCAGGAATATTTGAAAGATTTTTACCGGTAGAGTTATCGGACCACTTATATAAATAATCGCTTCCGGGTACTCCTCCTGTTACATTCAGTATTATCTCTCCGTCTGAATTATTGGAACAGAACGGTTGAATTATATTGTATGAAAGTTTTAATGAATCCGGAGCAGTCAGAGTTACAGTTGAATCGGCAATGCAATTATTCGAATCTGATATTAATATTTCGTAAGTACCAGAGGTGAGATTTGTTTTGTTATTGCCAGTAAAACCATCGCTCCAAAGGTAATTAACTGATCCGATGTTATTGATAGCCGAAACACTGGCAAATCCTGTATTTTCTCCGGCGCAATTGATATTATAGTTACCGTCATTACTTATTGACATGTCAATTTTCATGCTGAGTCGTTTTGGTTCTGAAAGTATATATGTTTCAATCGTAGTACAATTATTGGCATCAGTGCTTGATAAAATATATTGTCCGGCTATAAGTCCTGAAATATCTTTTTCTGTTGATACAAAACCACCCGGACCACTCCAGCTGAATACGTATGGTGCTAAATCAGCTGAAGGATTTATGCTGATAGATCCATCGGATTTGCCATGACAGCTTATATTAAATCCATTATAGTCTGACAGTACTGCCGGTATTGAGCCTGATTCTCCCGAAGCTGAATTGATGATAATATTTGCAGATGCCGGTGAAATACAGCCTGCCGTATTAGTAACAGTATAATTATAGGTACCGGCTGCAAGCCCTGAGATCGTTGTATTTGCACCTGTTCCTGTAATTGCTCCCGGATTGATAGTCCAGCTACCGGAAGGCAGACCGTTTAATATTACACTTCCTGTTGGTGCTACACAGGTAGGTTGAGTAATCAAACCTGATGTTGGAGCCATTGGTGTTTCAAGTACTGTAAGAGTTACAACATCTGATGTTGCGTTGTTACCGCCACTGCAATTTGTAATATAACATCTATACTGATAACTTCCGGCTGAAGTAATTCCAGTGACATCCAGAGTTGCAGTATTTGCATTGGAATATGATGCACCTGCGGGAGTGCCATCAGCCACTGCTGTCCATGTGCCTCCATTGTTGTAAACCCATTGATATGTAAATGGAGCTGTCCCTCCGGCAACAACAGTGAATGAGGCGGTGCCTGAAGTTTCACACATATCTTTATCAGCAGCATCTGTAGCAATAGTAACAGGAGCACAGGTAGCAGAAACGGTTACGGTAAGGGTGAAGGTAGCTCCTGTACATGCTCCTGAAACAGGAGTTACAATATAAGTTGCAGTACCTGTTCCGGCAGGTATATTTAATACGCCTGATATCCCGGTCTGAGGAACAGCCTGTGCCGTTCCGCCTGTTACGCCACCGGTATAGGTCGGTGCAGTCCAGGTATAGGTAGTTCCGACAGGAACACCGGCAGGAGTTACAGTAAATGTGCCACCTGTAATAATTGATGTTGCCTGATCAGTCACAGCAGGTGTTTCAGGTTGGGCATCGATAGAAACAATAGCACCTGCAGAAGTACAACCGTCGGCATTTCTGGCTGTAACAGTATAGGTGCCGGGAGCTACAGAATTAAATATACCTGTTGTATTTGTATAGGTTGAACCGTCAATGCTATATGTCATACCTGCACCGGTAGGCGAAGTAATTGTTATTGTTCCGGTTGCTACGGCACAGGTTGGCTGAGTTGGAGAAACGGTGGGAATATCAGGTGCTCCAATAGCCGGGATGATAACAACGTCTGCCGATGGTTGTGAAATACAACCTGCATCGTTAATGACAGTGAAGTTATAAGTTCCTTCTGAAAGTCCTGATATTGTTGCAGTTGTTCCAGAACCGGATATTGATACTGGATTAATAGTCCAGTTACCAGTTGCAGGTAAATCATTTAATACTACATCTCCGGTTGCAACAATGCAAGTAGGTTGAGTAATAGTACCCGCTGTTGGAACTGCGACCAGGTCAAGTACCACAATATCCATAGTAGCATTGACAGCACACTGCCCTGCGTCAGGAGTGAAGGTATAGGTCACAGTACCTGAAGCAGTTGTATTAATAACAGCCGGGCTCCATGTTCCTGTAATGGAATTATCTGAAATATCCGGCAGGGCAGGAGCTGCTGAATTCTGGCAGAGTGGTCCGATCTGGGCAAATGCAGGAATAATAGAAGTAGTTACTTCGATATCCATTGTTGTACTGGCAGCACACTGTCCTGCATCAGGAGTGAATGTGTAAGTAACAATACCTGTGGCAGCAGTATTAATGACAGCCGGGCTCCATGTACCAGTAATGGCAGGTATATTTGAGGAAACTGATGGTAAAGCTGGAGCAACAGAGTTCAGACAGAGCGGTCCAATCTGTACGAACGTTGGAAGGATAGAAGTAGTTACTTCAATATCCATAGTTATGGCAGTTGCACACTGACCTGCATCCGGGGTGAAAGTATATGTCGTTGTCCCAACAACAGTTGTGTTAATAACAGCAGGATCCCATGTCCCTGTTACTGAATTATCTGAAACGGCTGGCAGAGCGGGCGCTACAGAGTTAAGGCAAAGCGGACCTATCTGGGTAAATGCTGGAGTGACCTGAGGATCAACTACAATATCCATTGTAGCAGTAGTCGCACACTGACCTGCTGCAGGAGTAAAGGTATAAGTAGTTGTTCCGGCAACGGCAGTATTGATTACAGCCGGACTCCAGATACCGTTAATTGCATTGTCAGAGTTGTTTGGTAGTGAAGGTGCAATTGAATTCTGGCATAATGGTGTTATCTGAGTGAATACAGGTGTTACCAGAGGATCAATAACAATATCCATTGTAGCATTGACAGCACACTGTCCTGCGTCAGGAGTGAAGGTATAGGTCACAGTACCTGAAGCAGCTGTATTTATAACAGCCGGGCTCCATGTTCCTGTAATGGAAATATCTGAAATATCCGGCAGCGCGGGAGCAGCCGAATTCTGGCAGAGCGGTCCGATCTGGGTAAATGCAGGGATAATAGAAGTAGTTACTTCGATATCCATTGTTGTACTGGCAGCACACTGTCCTGCATCAGGAGTGAATGTGTATGTAACAATACCTGTGGCAGCTGTATTAATGACAGCCGGGCTCCATGTACCAGTAATGGCAGGTATATTTGAGGAAACTGATGGTAAAGCTGGAGCAACAGAGTTCAGACAAAGCGGTCCAATCTGTACGAACGTTGGAAGGATAGAAGTAGTTACTTCAATATCCATAGTTATAGCAGTTGCACACTGACCTGCATCCGGGGTGAAAGTATATGTCGTTGTCCCAACAACAGTTGTGTTAATAACAGCAGGATCCCATGTCCCTGTTACTGAATTATCTGAAACAGCTGGCAGAGCGGGCGCTACAGAGTTAAGGCAAAGCGGACCTATCTGGGTAAATGTT
Source organism: uncultured Bacteroidales bacterium (assembly GCA_963815075.1). Taxonomy (GTDB): domain Bacteria; phylum Bacteroidota; class Bacteroidia; order Bacteroidales; family VadinHA17; genus LD21. The sequence continues at coordinate 47,420 of CAWFFK010000012.1, read as the reverse complement.
GGAGTGACCTGAGGATCAACTACAATATCCATTGTAGCAGTAGTCGCACACTGACCTGCTGCAGGAGTAAAGGTATAAGTAGTTGTTCCGGCAACGGCAGTATTGATTACAGCCGGACTCCAGGTACCGTTAATTGCATTGTCAGAGTTGTTTGGCAGAGATGGTGCAATTGAATTCTGGCATAATGGTGTTATCTGAGTGAATACAGGTGTTACCAGAGGATCAATAACAATATCCATTGTAGCATTGACAGCACACTGCCCTGCGTCAGGAGTGAAGGTATAGGTCACAGTACCTGAAGCAGCTGTATTTATAACAGCCGGGCTCCATGTTCCTGTAATGGAATTATCTGAAATATCCGGCAGCGCGGGAGCAGCCGAATTCTGGCAGAGTGGTCCGATCTGGGCAAATGCAGGAATAATAGAAGTAGTTACTTCGATATCCATTGTTGTACTGGCAGCACACTGTCCTGCATCAGGAGTGAAGGTATAAGTAGTAATACCTGCTGAAGCAGTACTTACAGTTGCAGGGTTCCATGTACCTGCGATGGCATTGTCTGAGGTAGCTGGCAATGAAGGCGCAGTCGAATTCAGGCAAAGCGGTCCAATCTGTACGAACGTTGGAAGGATAGAAGTAGTTACTTCAATATCCATAGTTATGGCAGTTGCACACTGCCCTGCATCCGGGGTGAAAGTATATGTTGTTGTCCCAACAACAGTTGTGTTAATGACAGCAGGATCCCATGTCCCTGTTACTGAATTATCTGAAACGGCTGGCAGAGCGGGCGCTACAGAGTTAAGGCAAAGCGGACCTATCTGGGTAAATGTTGGAGTGACCTGAGGATCAACTACAATATCCATTGTAGCAGTAGTCGCACACTGACCTGCTGCAGGAGTAAAGGTATAAGTAGTTGTTCCGGCAACGGTAGTATTGATTACAGCCGGACTCCAGGTACCGTTAATTGCATTGTCAGAGTTGTTTGGTAGTGAAGGTGCAATTGAATTCTGGCATAATGGTGTTATCTGAGTGAATACAGGTGTTACCAGAGGATCAACAACGATGTCCATAGTAGCATTGACAGCACACTGTCCTGCGTCAGGAGTGAAGGTATAGGTCACAGTACCTGAAGCAGCTGTATTAATAACAGCCGGGCTCCATGTTCCTGTAATGGAATTGTCCGAAATATCCGGCAGCGCGGGAGCAGCCGAATTCTGGCAGAGCGGTCCGATCTGGGTAAATGCAGGAATAATAGAAGTAGTTACTTCGATATCCATTGTTGTACTGGCAGCACACTGTCCTGCATCAGGAGTGAAGGTATAAGTAGTAATACCTGCTGAAGCAGTACTTACAGTTGCAGGGTTCCATGTACCTGCGATGGCATTGTCTGAGGTAGCTGGCAATGAAGGCGCAGTCGAATTCAGGCAAAGCGGTCCAATCTGTACGAACGTTGGAAGGATAGAAGTAGTTACTTCAATATCCATAGTTATGGCAGTTGCACACTGCCCTGCATCCGGGGTGAAAGTATATGTTGTTGTCCCAACAACAGTTGTGTTAATGACAGCAGGATCCCATGTCCCTGTTACTGAATTATCTGAAACGGCTGGCAGAGCGGGCGCTACAGAGTTAAGGCAAAGCGGACCCATCTGGGTAAATGTTGGAGTGACCTGAGGATCAACTACAATATCCATTGTAGCAGTAGTCGCACACTGACCTGCTGCAGGAGTAAAGGTATAAGTAGTTGTTCCGGCAACGGTAGTATTGATTACAGCCGGACTCCAGGTACCGTTAATTGCATTGTCAGAGTTGTTTGGTAGTGAAGGTGCAATTGAATTCTGGCATAATGGTGTTATCTGAGTGAATACAGGTGTTACCTGAGGATCAACAACGATGTCCATAGTAGCATTGACAGCACACTGCCCTGCGTCAGGAGTGAAGGTATAGGTCACAGTACCTGAAGCAGCTGTATTAATAACAGCCGGGCTCCATGTTCCTGTAATGGAATTGTCCGAAATAGCCGGCAGAGAAGGAGCCGCCGAATTCTGGCAGAGCGGTCCGATCTGGGTAAATGCAGGAATAATAGAAGTAGTTACTTCGATATCCATTGTTGTACTGGCAGCACACTGTCCTGCATCAGGAGTGAAGGTATAAGTAGTAATACCTGCTGAAGCAGTACTTACAGTTGCAGGGTTCCATGTACCTGCGATGGCATTGTCTGAGGTAGCTGGCAATGAAGGCGCAGTCGAATTCAGGCAAAGCGGTCCAATCTGTACGAACGTTGGAAGGATAGAAGTAGTTACTTCAATATCCATAGTTATGGCAGTTGCACACTGCCCTGCATCCGGGGTGAAAGTATATGTCGTTGTCCCAACAACAGTTGTGTTAATGACAGCAGGATCCCATGTCCCTGTTACTGAATTATCTGAAACGGCTGGCAGAGCGGGCGCTACAGAGTTAAGGCAAAGCGGACCCATCTGGGTAAATGTTGGAGTGACCTGAGGATCAACTACAATATCCATTGTAGCAGTAGTCGCACACTGACCTGCTGCAGGAGTAAAGGTATAAGTAGTTGTTCCGGCAACGGTAGTATTGATTACAGCCGGACTCCAGGTACCGTTAATTGCATTGTCAGAGTTGTTTGGTAGTGAAGGTGCAATTGAATTCTGGCATAATGGTGTTATCTGAGTGAATACAGGTGTTACCTGAGGATCAACAACGATGTCCATAGTAGCATTGACAGCACACTGCCCTGCGTCAGGAGTGAAGGTATAGGTCACAGTACCTGAAGCAGCTGTATTAATAACAGCCGGGCTCCATGTTCCTGTAATGGAATTGTCCGAAATAGCCGGCAGAGAAGGAGCCGCCGAATTCTGGCAGAGTGGTCCGATCTGTGTAAATGACGGAATCACGCTATCAGTCACCAGGATATTCATTGTGGTGGTTGAAGCACACTGACCGGCATCAGGGGTAAAGGTATATGTTGCAATACCGGCTGAAGCAGTGCTGATAGTCGCCGGGCTCCATGTACCTGTGACGCCATTGTCTGAGGTGGCTGGCAATGAAGGCGCAGTTGAATTCAGACAGAGCGGTCCAATCTGTGTAAATGTCGGAGTGATCTGTAGATCGACAACAATATCCATACTCGCAGTCGTTGCACACAGGCCAATAGTCGGAGTAAAGGTATATGTCGCTGTTCCAGCTGCAGAGGTGTTAATTACTGAAGGGTTCCAGGTACCATTTACACCATTGTCAGAGTTGTTTGGCAGAGATGGAGCAACAGCGTTGAGACAAAGTGGGCCAATCTGTGTAAATGCAGGAGTGACCTGAGGATCAACCACGATATCCATTGTTGCTGTAGTTGCACACTGTCCTGCATCCGGAGTAAATGTATATGTAGTAGTACCTGCCACAGAAGTATTAATTAAAGCAGGACTCCAGGTACCGGTGATGGATGGAATATTCGTCGAATTTCCAGGTAATAATGGTGCTGTGGAGTTCTGGCACAATGGTCCGATCTGTGTAAATACAGGAATAATATTAGTGGAGATCTCAATATCCATAGTGGTTATTGCGGCACACTGACCTGCGTCAGGAGTGAAGGTATATGTCGCAATACCTACGGTGCTGGTGCTTATAACAGCAGGACTCCATGTACCGGTAATCGACGGGATATTTATTGAGCTTGCCGGTAAGGATGGAGCAGCAGAATTCAGGCAGAGAGGTCCAATTTGTGTAAATGTCGGAATAATTGCAGTAGTTACTTCAATATCCATTGTTGCCGTTGTCGCACACTGTCCTGCATCAGAAGTGAAGGTATAAGAAGTAATACCGGCTGAAGCAGTGCTGATAGTCGCAGGGCTCCAGGTACCTGTTATGGCATTGTCGGAAGTGGCTGGCAACGAAGGTGCAGTTGAACTCAGACATAATGGTCCTATCTGAATAAAAGTTGGTGTGATCTGCGGATCTATTGCAATATTCATAGTTATGGCAGTTGCACACTGACCTGCATCCGGGGTGAAAGTATATGTCGTTGTCCCAACAACAGTTGTGTTAATAACAGCAGGATTCCAGGTACCTGTTACTGAATTATCTGAAACGGCTGGCAGAGCGGGCGCTACAGAGTTAAGGCAAAGCGGACCTATCTGGGTAAATGTTGGAGTGACCTGAGGATCAACTACAATATCCATTGTAGCAGTAGTCGCACACTGACCTGCTGCAGGAGTAAAGGTATAAGTAGTTGTTCCGGCAACGGTAGTATTGATTACAGCCGGACTCCAGGTACCGTTAATTGCATTATCAGAGTTGTTTGGTAGTGAAGGTGCTATTGAATTCTGGCATAATGGTGTTATCTGAGTGAATACAGGTGTTACCTGAGGATCAACCACAATATCCATAGTAGCATTGGCAGCACACTGCCCTGCGTCAGGAGTGAAGATATAGGTCACAGTACCTGAAGCAGATGTATTAATAACAGCCGGGCTCCAGGATCCTGTAATGGAATTGTCTGAAATGACTGGTAGCGCAGGAGCAACTGAATTCTGGCAAAGTGGTCCTATCTGGACAAATGTTGGTATAATATTATCAGTCACCAGGATATTCACGGTGGTGATTGAAGCACACTGACCGGCATCAGGGGTAAATGTATATGTTGCAATACCGGCTGAGGAAGTACTGATTGTAGCCGGGCTCCATGTACCTGTGACGCCATTGTCTGAAGTGGCTGGCAATAAAGGTGCAATTGAATTCAGACATAATGGTCCTATCTGGGTGAATGTTGGTGTGATCTGCGGATCAATTACAATATCCATAGTTGCTGTAGTCGCACACTGGCCTCCAGTCGGAGTAAAAGTATATGTTATAGTCCCGGCTACAGAAGTGTTAATTACAGCAGGACTCCATGTTCCTGTAATAGCATTGTCTGAAGTTACTGGAAGTGCAGGCACAATTGAGTTCAGGCAGAGAGGTCCGATCTGAGTAAATGTCGGAGTAACCAGCGGATCAATAACAATATCCATAGTTGCAGTAGTTGCACATTGACCAGCGTCAGGGGTAAATGTGTAAGTCGTGCTTCCTGCTGTGGATGTGTTAATTACAGCTGGATTCCAGGTGCCATTGATAGCATTGTTAGAGACATTTGGCAGTGATGGGGCTGCAGAGTTCTGGCAAAGTGGTCCTATCTGTGTGAATGTCGGGGTAATATTAGCAGATACCACAATATCCATAGTAGCAGTTGTTGCACACTGGCCTGCGTCGGGAGTGAAGGTATATGTCACTGTACCTGCTACAGCAGTGTTAATTACAGCAGGGTTCCACGTACCGGTTATGGCCGGGATATTGGTTGAGGCTGCTGGTAATAATGGAGCAACTGAATTCTGGCAAAGTGGTCCTATCTGGACAAATGTTGGTATAATATTATCAGTCACCAGTATATTCATTGTGGTGGTTGAAGCACACTGGCCGGCATCAGGGGTAAATGTATATGTAGCAATACCGGCTGAAGCAATATTGATTGCAGCCGGGCTCCAGGTACCTGTGATGGCATTGTCTGAGGTGGCTGGCAATGAAGGCGCAGTTGAATTCAGACATAATGGTCCTATCTGGGTAAACGTTGGTGTGATCTGCGGATCAATTACGATATCCATAGTAGCAGTTGTAGCACACATACCTGCCGATGGAGTAAAGGTATAGGTCGTTGAACCTTCGGCAGAAGTATTGATCACTGCCGGGTTCCATGTGCCTGTTACAGCATTGTCTGAAGTGGCTGGCAATGAGGGTGCAGTAGAATTCAGACATAATGGTCCTATCTGCGTAAAGGTCGGTGTGACAGGAAGATTAACCACAATATCCATTGTTGCAGTAGTTGCACACTGTCCTGCATCCGGGGTGAATGTATAGGTAGTGCTTCCGGGTGTATTGGTATCTATTACAGCAGGACTCCATGTTCCCGTAATAGCCGGGATATTGGTTGAATTGTCCGGCAGAGAGGGAGCAACAGAGTTCAGGCAAAGCGGTCCGATCTGTGTAAATATTGGAACAATATTAGTGGAAATCTCAATATCCATAGTTGTTGAAGCAGCACACTGACCTGCATCGGGTGTGAAGGTATATGTTGAGATACCTACTGTATTTGTGCTTATAACTGCAGGACTCCAGGTTCCGGTTATTGCATTGTCTGAAATATCTGGTAATGAAGGTGCAGTTGAATTGAGGCATAATGGTCCAATCTGCGAAAATTCAGGGATGATAGCATCTGTAACCTCAATATCCATTGTGGTTGTAAAGGCACATTGACCAGCGTCCGGTGTGAATGTATAAGTCACAAAGCCAGCAACGTCTGTAACGATAACAGCCGGATTCCAGGTACCAGTTATAGCATCATCTGATATATCAGGTAAAGATGGAGGTGTTGAATTCAGGCAAAGTGGTCCGATCTGTGTAAATGCAGGAACAATAGAAGGTTGATTTACTGTGATAACCAATGTTGCAGTAGTGGAACACTGGCCTGCATCAGGTGTAAACGTATAGGTTGTTGTGGTGGTATTATCCAGAGCAGGCGACCATGTACCTGTAATACCTTCAATAGAAGTTGTTGGCAATGGAGCAAGAGCATCACCAGAGCAAATCGCAGCAACAGGTGCAAATGTTGGAGTCACTTTCTGATTAACTGTAATAGTTAACGTGGTTGTAGTAGCACACTGACCAGCATCAGGAGTAAACGTATAAGTAGTTGTAGTGGTATTGTCCAAAGCTGGCGACCACGTACCCGCAATGCTTTCTAAAGATGTTGTTGGCAATGCAGCAATAGGATCACCTGAGCATATGTCGGCTACCGGTGCAAATGTTGGAATTACATTGTCATTTATGGTTATAGTTAAAGTGGTTGTAGTAGCACACAGACCTGTAGTTGGTGTAAAGGTATATGTTGTTGTAGTGGTATTATCCAGAGCAGGCGACCATGTACCAGTTATGCCTTCAATAGATGTTGTTGGCAATGGAGCAAGTGTTCCACCTGAACAGATAGAGGTTACAGGAGCAAATGTTGGAATTACACTGACATCAACGGTTATAGTTAATGTAGTTGTAACAGCACACTGGCCGGCATCAGGTGTAAATGTATATGTAGTTGTAGTGGTATTGTCCAGAGCAGGAGACCATGTTCCGGTAATGCCTTCAAGAGAAGATGTTGGCAGTGGATTGAGTGTACCTCCCGGACATATTGAGGCAACGGGATCAAATGTTGGAGTTTCCTTCTGATCAACAGTTATAGTTAATGTGTTCGTTGTAGCACACTGGCTTGCATCAGGCGTAAAGGTATAGGTAGTGGTAGTGGTATTGTCCAGAGCAGGCGACCATGTACCTGTAATACCTTCAATAGAAGTTGTTGGCAATGGAGCAAGAGCATCACCAGAGCAAATCGCAGCAATAGGTGCAAATGTTGGAGTCACTTTCTGATTAACTGTAATAGTTAACGTGGTTGTAGTAGCACACTGACCAGCATCAGGAGTAAACGTATAAGTAGTTGTAGTGGTATTGTCCAGAGCAGGTGACCATGTACCCACAATGCTTTCTAAAGATGTTGTTGGCAATGCTGCAATAGGATCACCTGAGCAAATGTCGGCTACCGGTGCAAATGTAGGAATTACATTGTCATTTATGGTTATAGTTAAAGTGGTTGTAGTAGCACACAGACCTGTAGTTGGTGTAAAGGTATATGTTGTTGTAGTGGTATTATCCAGAGCAGGCGACCATGTACCAGTTATGCCTTCAATAGAAGTTGTTGGCAATGGAGCAAGAGCATCACCAGAGCAAATCGCAGCAACAGGTGCAAATGTTGGAGTCACTTTCTGATTAACTGTAATAGTTAACGTGGTTGTTGTAGCACACTGACCTGCATCAGGTGTAAACGTATAAGTAGTTGTAGTGGTATTGTCCAGAGCAGGTGACCATGTTCCGGTTATGCTTTCAATAGATGTTGTTGGCAATGGCGCAAGAGCATCACCAGAGCAAATCGCAGCAACAGGTGCAAATGTTGGAGTCACTTTCTGATTAACTGTAATAGTTAACGTGGCTGTTGTAGCACACTGGCCTGGATCAGGCGTAAAGGTATAGGTAGTGGTAATGGTATTGTCCAGAACAGGTGACCATGTTCCTGTAATGCTTTCAATAGAAGTTGTTGGCAATGGAGCAAGAGCATCACCAGAGCAAATCGCAGCAACAGGTGCAAATGTTGGAGTCACTTTCTGATTAACTGTAATAGTTAACGTGGTTGTTGTAGCACACTGACCAGCATCAGGAGTAAACGTATAAGTAGTTGTAGTGGTATTATCCAGAACAGGCGACCATGTACCTGTAATACTTTCTATAGATGTAGTTGGCAATGCTGCAATAGGATCACCTGAGCAAATGTCGGCTACCGGTGCAAATGTAGGAATTACATTGTCATTTATGGTTATAGTTAAAGTGGTTGTAGTAGCACACAGACCTGTAGTTGGTGTAAAGGTATATGTTGTTGTAGTGGTATTATCCAGAGCAGGCGACCATGTACCAGTTATGCCTTCAATAGATGTTGTTGGCAATGGAGCAAGTGTTCCACCTGAACAGATAGAGGTTACAGGAGCAAATGTTGGAATTACATTGTCATTTACGGTTATAGTTAAAGTGGCTATAGTAGCACACTGACCGGCATCAGGAGTAAATGTATAAGTAGTTGTAGTGGTATTGTCCAGAACAGGAGACCATGTTCCGATTATGCCTTCAATAGATGTTGTTGGCAATGGAGCAAGAGCATCACCAGAGCAAATCGCAGCAACAGGTGCAAATGTTGGGGTCATTTTCTGATTAACTGTAATAGTTAACGTGGTTGTTGTAGCACACTGACCAACATCAGGAGTAAACGTATAAGTAGTTGTAGTGGTATTGTCCAGAGCAGGTGACCATGTACCCGCAATGCTTTCTAAAGATGTTGTTGGCAATGCAGCAAGAGGATCACCTGAGCAAATGTCGGCTACCGGTGCAAATGTAGGAATTACATTGTCATTTATAGTTATAGTTAAAGTGGTTGTAGTAGCACACAGACCTGTAGTTGGTGTAAAGGTATATGTTGTTGTAGTGGTATTATCCAGAGCTGGCGACCATGTACCAGTTATGCCTTCTATTGAAGTTGTTGGTAATGGAACAAGAGCATCACCAGAGCAAATCGCAGCAACAGGTGCAAATGTTGGAGTCTCTTTCTGATTAACTGTAATAGTTAACGCGGTTGTTGTAGCACACTGACCTGCATCAGGTGTAAACGTATAGGTTGTTGTGGTGGTATTGTCCAGAGCAGGAGACCATGTTCCGGTAATGCCTTCAAGAGAAGATGTTGGCAGTGGATTGAGTGTGCCTCCCGGACATATTGAGGCAACGGGATCAAATGTTGGAGTTACATTTAGATTAACGACAACTGTAGTAGACCCTGGCAGACTCGGGCAGCCACTGACTGTAACGGTTACATTATAAACACCGGCATCAGCTAATGCCACAGCTGCAATAGTTGGATTCTGCAGAGCAGATATAAAGCCATTAGGTCCGGTCCAGCTGTAAGTAGCTCCCACAACAGCAGGAGTAGATAAGTTCAAAGCAGCACCGACACATAACGGGCCATTATTTGAAGCAGTTGGTGTGGCAGGTATAGCATTGACAACAACTGTTGTTGACCCTGGCAGACTCGGGCAGCCACTGACTGTAACGGTTACATTATAAACACCGGCATCAGCTAATGCCACAGCTGCAATAGTTGGATTCTGCAGAGCAGATATAAAGCCATTAGGTCCGGTCCAGCTGTAAGTAGCTCCCACAACAGCAGGAGTAGATAAGTTCAAAGCAGCACCGACACATAACGGGCCATTATTTAAAGCAGCTGGTGTAGCAGGTATAGGATTAACGACAACTGTAGTAGACCCTTGCAGACTCGGGCAGCCGCTGACTGTAACGGTTACATTGTAATCACCGGCATCAGCTAATGTAACAGCTGCGATAGTTGGATTCTGCAGAGCAGATATAAAGCCATTAGGCCCAGTCCAACTGTAAGTAGATCCTACAACAGCAGGAGTAGACAGGTTCAAAGCAGCACCGACACATAATGGGCCATTATTTGAAGCAGTTGGTGTGGCAGGTATAGCATTGACAACAACTGTTGTTGACCCTGGCAGACTCGGGCAGCCACTGACTGTAACGGTTACATTATAAACACCGGCATCAGCTAATGTCACAGCTGCAATAGTTGGATTCTGCAGAGCAGATATAAAGCCATTAGGTCCGGTCCAGCTGTAAGTAGCTCCCACAACAGCAGGAGTAGATAAGTTCAAAGCAGCACCGACACATAACGGGCCATTATTTGAAGCAGTTGGTGTGGCAGGTATAGCATTGACAACAACTGTTGTTGAACCTGGCAGACTTGGGCAGCCGCTGACTGTAACGGTTACATTATAAACACCGGCATCAGCTAATGCCACAGCTGCAATAGTTGGATTCTGCAGAGCAGATATAAAGCCGTTAGGTCCGGTCCAGCTGTAAGTAGCTCCCACAACAGCAGGAGTAGACAGGTTCAAAGCAGCACCGACACATAACGGGCCATTATTTGAAGCAGTTGGTGTGGCAGGTATAGGATTGACAACAACTGTAGTAGACCCTTGCAGACTCGGGCAGCCGCTGACTGTAACGGTTACATTGTAATCACCGGCATCAGCTAATGTAACAGCTGCGATAGTTGGATTCTGCAGAGCAGATATAAAGCCATTAGGCCCAGTCCAACTGTAAGTAGATCCTACAACAGCAGGAGTAGACAGGTTCAAAGCAGCACCGACACATAATGGGCCATTATTTGAAGCAGTTGGTGTGGCAGGTATAGCATTGACAACAACTGTTGTTGACCCTGGCAGACTCGGGCAGCCACTGACTGTAACGGTTACATTATAAACACCGGCATCAGCTAATGTCACAGCTGCAATAGTTGGATTCTGCAGAGCAGATATAAAGCCATTAGGTCCGGTCCAGCTGTAAGTAGCTCCCACAACAGCAGGAGTAGATAAGTTCAAAGCAGCACCGACACATAACGGGCCATTATTTGAAGCAGTTGGTGTGGCAGGTATAGCATTGACAACAACTGTTGTTGACCCTGGCAGACTCGGGCAGCCACTGACTGTAACGGTTACATTATAAACACCGGCATCAGCTAATGCCACAGCTGCAATAGTTGGATTCTGCAGAGCAGATATAAAGCCATTAGGTCCGGTCCAGCTGTAAGTAGCTCCCACAACAGCAGGAGTAGATAAGTTCAAAGCAGCACCGACACATAACGGGCCATTATTTGAAGCAGTTGGTGTGGCAGGTATAGCATTGACAACAACTGTTGTTGACCCTGGCAGACTCGGGCAGCCACTGACTGTAACGGTTACATTATAAACACCGGCATCAGCTAATGCCACAGCTGCAATAGTTGGATTCTGCAGAGCAGATATAAAGCCATTAGGTCCGGTCCAGCTGTAAGTAGCTCCCACAACAGCAGGAGTAGATAAGTTCAAAGCAGCACCGACACATAACGGGCCATTATTTAAAGCAGCTGGTGTAGCAGGTATAGGATTAACGACAACTGTAGTAGACCCTTGCAGACTCGGGCAGCCGCTGACTGTAACGGTTACATTGTAATCACCGGCATCAGCTAATGTAACAGCTGCGATAGTTGGATTCTGCAGAGCAGATATAAAGCCATTAGGCCCAGTCCAACTGTAAGTAGATCCTACAACAGCAGGAGTAGACAGGTTCAAAGCAGCACCGACACATAATGGGCCATTATTTGAAGCAGTTGGTGTGGCAGGTATAGCATTGACAACAACTGTTGTTGACCCTGGCAGACTCGGGCAGCCACTGACTGTAACGGTTACATTATAAACACCGGCATCAGCTAATGTCACAGCTGCAATAGTTGGATTCTGCAGAGCAGATATAAAGCCATTAGGTCCGGTCCAGCTGTAAGTAGCTCCCACAACAGCAGGAGTAGATAAGTTCAAAGCAGCACCGACACATAACGGGCCATTATTTGAAGCAGTTGGTGTGGCAGGTATAGCATTGACAACAACTGTTGTTGACCCTGGCAGACTCGGGCAGCCACTGACTGTAACGGTTACATTATAAACACCGGCATCAGCTAATGCCACAGCTGCAATAGTTGGATTCTGCAGAGCAGATATAAAGCCATTAGGTCCAGTCCAGCTGTAAGTAGCTCCCACAACAGCAGGAGTAGACAGGTTCAAAGCAGCACCGACACATAACGGGCCATTATTTGAAGCAGTTGGTGTGGCAGGTATAGCATTGACAACAACTGTTGTTGACCCTGGCAGACTCGGGCAGCCACTGACTGTAACGGTTACATTATAAACACCGGCATCAGCTAATGCCACAGCTGCAATAGTTGGATTCTGCAGAGCAGATATAAAGCCATTAGGTCCGGTCCAGCTGTAAGTAGCTCCCACAACAGCAGGAGTAGATAAGTTCAAAGCAGCACCGACACATAACGGGCCATTATTTGAAGCAGTTGGTGTGGCAGGTATAGCATTGACAACAACTGTTGTTGACCCTGGCAGACTCGGGCAGCCGCTGACTGTAACGGTTACATTATAAACACCGGCATCAGCTAATGCCACAGCTGCAATAGTTGGATTCTGCAGAGCAGATATAAAGCCGTTAGGTCCGGTCCAGCTGTAAGTAGCTCCCACAACAGCAGGAGTAGATAAGTTCAAAGCAGCACCGACACATAATGGGCCATTATTTGAAGCAGTTGGTGTAGCAGGTATAGCATTGACAACAACTGTTGTTGAACCTGGCAGACTCGGGCAGCCACTGACTGTAACGGTTACATTATAAACACCGGCATCAGCTAATACCACAGCTGCGATAGTTGGATTCTGCAGAGCAGATATAAAGCCATTAGGTCCGGTCCAGCTGTAAGTAGCTCCCACAACAGCAGGAGTAGACAGGTTCAAAGCAGCACCGACACATAATGGGCCATTATTTGAAGCAGTTGGTGTAGCAGGTATAGCATTAACAATAATTGTTAATGTTGTGGTTGTAGCACACTGGCCTACTGTAGGAGTAAATGTATATGTTGTTGTTGCGGTATTGTCCAGGGCGGGTGACCATGTTCCTGTTATGCCTTCGAGAGAAGTTGTGGGCAAAGGAGAAAGTGCATCACCATAACATATTGGTCCAATCTGTGTAAAAGTCGGAGTAATAGGATCTAGAATTCTGATCAAATCCTGTGTTACATTAATAGTGTTGCCACAGGCATCAGTCACGCTATATGTTCTGATAGTAGTTTCATTACAACCCACCAGAGAAGGAATTCCTTCACTCACAAAGTCAACAGTGGGGATCCCGCAATTATCTGCTACATCAATAACGACTGATGGATCAGCCGGTGGGAATGTACCTGTACTACCATTCAAAATTATTGGGGCAGGATTTGAAGCAGTTGGATTTTGGACATCAGTTGCCTGCACTGGCAAAGTACATGCAGTGGAAACACATAACTGGGGAATATCCAGACTCAGAGTGTAAGAGCTGCAATTAGGCGGAGACATAACCTGTACATTCATAGAAGTGCTGGAACCTACAATATATGCAGTTCCTGACGTCACAGTCCAGGAGTATGTATAGGGATTATAATCATAAGTACTGCTAGGTCCTGTATAAGTGTTTAAAGAATTGGGACAAACATTGACAGGTCCCGTTATTTCGCATAAATCATCAGTAATGACAGTTACAGTAAACCCGCATTCTGCAGTATTCCCTGAATTATCAGTTGCCCTCCAGGTAACAAAAGTAATTCCAGCATTAAAAATCTGGCCATTCAGAGAGGTTGTACCCGTTGCAGTTGTAGTGGCTCCAGATAGCAGATAAATAAAACTAGCAATTCCGCAATTATCGGTTACGGTTGCATCCCATGCAGTACCGGAGTGGGTATACTGGTTCCCGTTATTCTTGCAAACTACTTGCAGACTTGGGCAGTAGGTATAAGTAGGTAATGTCAGATCAATTACTTGTGTATTTGCTGTCGCTGAATTATTACTTGTATTGACCTCATTTGTGCTGCTTACTGTAACAGTATTGGTCAGATTCGAAGCCGAACAAGCGGCATTACCCCTTATATAAATTGTACTAGTCCCATTATGAGCTATTGTTCCAGGAACGTTATATGAACCCGGCCAGTTTGACCATGGGCCAGAAAGGGATGTAGAGTATTGTGGTGTTGATGTGAAGGCTGATACAGCATCGGTTATAACTACACCTTGCGCTGACGCTGAGCCTGTATTAGTTGCGGTTATAGTATAAGTAAGCAACGCGCCAGCAGTTACCGGGCTGGGTGAAGCAAGTTTGGTAACACTAACATCACTTTGTGCATTTACCTGTACTGTAAAGGAACACTGGGCTGAGTTTCCGCAGAAATCTGTAGCTCTCCATGTGACCGTGGTAAGTCCTGCACTAAAAACAACAGCGTCTAAGGTTGTACCGCTTCCGCTTGTGACCCCTGATAAAGTATATACCGGTGAACCAATAGTGCAATTATCACTGACTGTTGGATCCCATGAAGAACCGGATTTAATATAGGTAGTACCATTATTGGAATCAACAATAACATTCCCGGGGCAGGTTATTGATGGTCCCTGAGTATCGTTAAAACTAACTAACTGGCTGCAGTTGCTGCTACAACCATTAAGCGTTGTAGTGAGACTTAGCGTATAGCTGTTACAGGTTGTTGGTACTGTTATGCTTACAGTTTGTCCGGTTGCCGATCCATTAATAGTTGCTGCACCGGCTGTCACAACCCAGCTGTAACTGGTCATTCCTGCAGGTCCGCTGTATGATGAGGTTGAACCCGGGCACACAATAGTGGTACCTGTAATAAGGCAGGAAGGAGCAGCATTAATAACAATGTTCCTTGTGGAAGTTGCACAACCGTTTAAACCGGTTAAGGTAAGAGTAACTGTACCGGAATAACCAGAAGGTGGTGTATAGGTTACTGTTGCCGGAGTTGAAGTCTGAGCGGTACTGCTTAAAGTTCCTGTACCGATAGGATTCGTTATTGACCATGCAGATGTAGTGCCATTGGCAACGCTTGCCCCTGTCAAAAATATTGGAGCGGGACTTGTTGATGAACAAGTAGTAATTGGGGTCGGACCACCAGCATTAACAGATGTTGTCGGACCAATGTTTATTATTCTGGTATCAGTTACAGGTGTGCAAATGCCGGAGGGATCATTTGTAGTAAGCAATAAAGTTACAGTTCCAGCATAATTAGTCTGAGGAGTATAGGTTACCCCTGCAGGATTTGAAGTCTGGGCTGTACTGCTTAAATTTCCCGTTCCATTAGGACTTAATATAGACCAGGCTGCTGTGTTCCCGGCCGACACATTTGCTCCATTTAATAATTTCGCAACTGGAGTCGCTGATTGACAAATAGTATTATCCGGACCACCAGCTTCAACAGTTACAGCGGAAGTAATTCTATAATCAAGGGTATTGCTGTAACTAGTACAACCGGCGCTATTTGTCACTGCAAACCTGAAGTAATGGTCGCCTACTGAACTGTAAATTGATGGAGGGTTAGGCAGTATAAACTGGTAATAAATTGTAAGAGAACCAATGGCTGGTGTCCATGGTCCGGCAGGGTTTGTAGCCATCTGCCACTGAACAGTATACCCGCTGAAATAATTCTGCGGGGGTTGAGTATAGCGGGTACCCAGAACAACATCAAGGTCATTCTGGCCTCCGCCACCAACTTCCTGTCCTCCGCAAAATTGCTCAAGGACATCAAGTTCTCCCTGGGTGAAACTCACATTGTTAGTAGCAGGAAGGGGATGAACTGTTACAACCAGTGTAAACGGGCTTCCAATACACCCATCTAAACTGAGCGGAGTGACTGTATATGTAGCATTAAGAGGATTGTTTGTTGAATTAGTCAGGGTTCCGGTTATGGCGGATGCATTGCTGCCAGTTGCCCCACCTGTAATTCCGGCCTGTACCGTCGGTAGAGACCAGCTATAGGTTGTTCCGGTAGGTACCGTTCCATTTGTTCCGTTAACAGGTGTAATTGAAAAAGGACTTCCGGTACAAACAGCCCCAATCATATTGGTAATTGCAGGTCCAGGATTTACAGTCACTGCTGCAGTGGTTGCACTGCAACCTGTTGAAGTCAGTGTGTAAGTAAATGTGGCAGTTCCTGGTGAAACGCCGGTAACCAACCCGGCATTGGTAACACTGGCTACTGAAGGATTGTTACTGACCCATGTGCCGTTTGTGGTCGGAGATAGAGTGGTAGTTCCGCTTCCACATATAGTTGTCAGTCCCGAAATACTTACTGTAGGAAGCATATTTACTGTAACCGGCCCTGTAGTATTGCTGCATCCTGACGAAGACAGGGTAAATGTAAAAGTTGCTGTACCGGCTGAAACACCCGTCACTACACCGCCATTGGTCACTGATGCAACAGCAGGATTGCTGCTGATCCATGTACCCCCGGTTGTGGGAGACAGAGTGGTCGTCCCATTTCCGCAGAGCGAAGTAGGTCCTGTAATACCCACTGAAGGAGATGCAAGTACTGTGACTGGATCCGTGGTATTGCTGCATCCTAAGGATGATGTAAATGTAAAAGTTACTGTACCAGATGAAACGCCGGTTACCAATCCACCAATTGTAACTGTCGCCACCGCACTATTATTGCTGACCCATGTTCCGCCGGATGACGGGGACAAGGTAGTTGTACTGTTAGCGCAGATTGAAGTAAGTCCGGTAATGCTGACTGCGGGGAAGTCATTTACCGTCATAGGTGCAGTGGTTTGGCTGCACCCTGTGGATGTCAGGGTATAGGTAAATGTTACAGTTCCGGCTGAAACGCCGGTTACTAATCCTGAGTTGGTTACAGAAGCCACCACAGGATTGCTGCTGACCCAGGTGCCCCCGGTTGTAGGCGATAAAAGGGTTGTGCTATTAACGCAGATTGAAGCAGCGCCTGATACGGTAGGTAAAATAGATACAGTTACAATTGCAGTGGTGTTGCTACATCCTGAAGAAGATGTAAAAGTAAAAGTTGCAAATCCATTTGAAATACCTGTTACTAATCCGCCACTGGTCACAGTAGCCACTGAAGGATTACTGCTTACCCATGTGCCACCTGTTGTTGGAGATAAATTTGTTGTACCTCCTATACATATAGCAGAAGGACCGGTTATGTTCACGACCGGCGTAGCATTGACTGTTACATTTGTAATTGAAGAGGTGGCGGAACATCCATTGACATTCGTAACCTTTACAGAATAAGCACCACTTGTTGAAGCTGAATAGGTATTGCCTGTAGCACCACCAATAGAAATTCCATCACGGAACCACTGGTTTCCGCTTGCAGCTGAAGAAGTTAATGTCACACTTCCTCCTGAACAAAAAGTTGTCGGACCACCTGAGATAGTAGGCACTACCGGAGAAGGATTCACAGTAACATCAACAGTTGTCCCTGTACCTGTACAGCCGGACGCTGCTGCTGTAATTGAGTACCTTACCACAGAGGGACTTCCTGAGGTATTATTAATGGTTTGGGAAATTACAGAACCTGAGCCTGCACTGAAGCCGGATGTAGCAGATCCAATAAACAAAGCAGCAGTCCAGGTGAAGGTTGCGCCTGTAATGTTACTATTGATCTGGATCGAGGTTGCATTTCCTGAGCAGATTGTCTGAGCTGCAGGATCTGCAGAAACTGAAAGTATCTGATTGGGAGTAATTGTAACACTGTTGGTCTTAGAGCAACCGTTAATAGTATTTAACTCAGTAAGATAATAAGTTGTAGTTACCAATGGCATAACAACAGGATTTGACAATGAGGATGTAAATCCTGCCGGATTCGAAGTCCAGCTATAGGTATGTCCGGCTATAGATGCAGCTCCAAGCTGAGTGCTGGCCCCGGCACAGGCGCCTCCGTTATTTCCGGTTATTGCGAGAGGAGCCGTATTGACTGTAAAAGGTGTTGTTGTTGCAAAATTTCCACATCCACCGGTAATAGAATAAGTAACTGTATATGTGCCCTGTGTGCTTGTTGCAGTATTAATAGCCCCGGTTGAGCCATCAATGGATAATCCTGCTGGAGAGGCCGAAAAAGTTCCTCCTGTACTTCCGGTCCTGTTTACATTTACTACGCCTGCATCGGAACAATTAACATTAGGATAATAAGATATTGTTGCGCTGGAGATTGCTGAGATATCTATCTGACTTGTTGCCACAACCTGAGGACAAGGACCGGGAACAGTGATAGTATTGACTACTGTATAGGTACCTGGAGTACTGGCTGAAACATCCACCTGCCCTGTTGAAGAGTTTATGACAAGACCAGCGGGTATTGAAGAAAAAGTACCTGCAATTCCTCCACCACTGAACGTTGATAGTGGATCGGCTCCACTCTGACAATAAGGAGTTCCTGTATAACTGAATGTAGCTGTAGGTAGTTTATTAATTGAAATATTGGCAGTGGCCTCAAATGTGCCACAACCTCCACCTGCGGCAATTAGATATGTGACGACATAATTACCAGGAGTACTTGCAGCATAATTTACGGAACCTGTAGTTGCATTAAGAGATAATCCTGCAGGCAATGCGGTATAAGCTCCTCCTGCTGCTCCAGTTCGCGTTATACTTATTGATCCCGGATCAGAGCAGTAAGGATTGCCGGCATAATAAATAGATGCAGATGGTGGATCCGTTATTGTAATAGTAGTTGTTGCTGTTATGGTACTGCATCCGTCTGCGGGAGGCTTGGTATATGTTACGGTATAAGTACCAGGTGTGCTCGCAGAAGGAGTTACAGCACCAGTGGCGGCATCAATACTTAAACCTGCAGGCAAAGCACTAAAGGCTCCTCCAAGGTAGTTCGCTGAACCGGTCAGCGTGACCGCCTGTGGATTTGTTTCGGTATGACAATATGGTGATCCGGCATAATCAATGGTTGCGGAAGGAAATTCAGTAACAGTAACAGGGAATGCAAACAGAGATGCAGCGCAGCCGTTTACATCGGTATATCTTACGCTTACATCCTGAACACCTGCAGCATTCCAGGTAACGGTAACGCTATTGTCTGTTGAACCTCCACCTGAAGTTACAGAGCCACCAGGAGACACAGTCCAGACATACCCTGTCATACCGGTTGTTGTAATGTAAACATTACCAGTAGATCCTGTGCACACAGCTGAGGGTCCGCTGAGAGTAGCAGAAGTCAGCGCATGAACAGTAACATCATATACTGCCGGATTATTGATTACACAACCATATAAATCGTCAAAGTCCACTGATACTGTCATGGCTCCTGATGTAACCCAGGAAACAGTGACAGTGTTATCATTCGGGCCACCTCCAGCAGTGATTATACCTCCGGCAGATATTACCCATGAATAATTCGACATGCCGGGCTGAGTCGTATATACATTACCTCCAGTTCCGTCACATACCGAATTTGGACCGGAGACAGATACAGATGTAACCGGATTTATGGTTACTGACTCCATAATAGGAATCGGTCTGGTACATCCGAATGAATTGCTATAATCAACTGCAACCGATTGAGCTCCTGCTGTGTTCCAGGTAACTGTAACAGTATTGTCGTTAGTACCTCCTCCTGCAGTAATAGCTCCTCCGGGAGATACTGTCCACAAATAATTGGACATTCCTGACTCAGTCGAATAGACAACACCCGATGTTCCCTTACACATTAAATCAGGACCTGTGACAGTAGGAACCGGCAACGGATTAACAGTAACATTATAAATAGTTGAAGTTGCCGAACTGCATCCGAATGAGTTATCATAAGATACTCTTATTGTTCTGGCACCTGCTGATGTCCATGAAACAATTACTTCATTTGTACCGATACCGTCTGTTATTGTACCACCGGAAATGCTCCAAACATAATTGGCCATACCAGCTTCCGTGGTATAGATATTATCAGATGTTGCGTTACAGACATTTAAAGGACCTGAAATAGTTGGAACAGGTCTGGGATTAACAGTAACGTTAAGAACCGCAGGTGCTGCAGACAGACATCCGTTATTGTTATAATTGACACTTACGGTTTGTGGACCTAGATTATTCCATATAACTGTAGCGGTATTATCTGTTGATGTTCCTCCGGCAGAAATAGTTCCTCCGGCAGTGACAACCCAGATATAACCTGACATACCGGATTCAGTTGTATATACCTCACCGGTTGAACCACCCTGGCACACAGTACCTGAACCATCGATTGTAGGAACAGGTACAGGAATAACAGTAACCGTCACTGTTGTTGAATTGGCAGGAGCACATAACCCGTTTGTAACTACTGCTCTGTAAAATATTGTTGCAACGAGGTTAGGTGTTGTGTAAGTGGCTGTTGTACTACCACTTCCACCTGTAACATTAGCCCATCCAGAAGTGCCGTCAGGCGACTGTTGCCACTGGATTGTTCCGGTATAGCCGGTTAATGTTATTGTTGTGTTTGTTCCTGTACAAATAGAGGGTGATGTTGCAGTAGCTGTTCCACCAATACTGGCTGGATTAACAGTTACCGAAGCAACCAAGGAATTTGAGGGGGGACATACACCGCTTGTAACCACTGCTCTGTAATAGGTTGTTGCAGCTAGGTTAGGTGTTGTGTAAGTGGCCGTTGTACCACCACTTCCACCGGTCACATTAGCCCATCCGGAAGTGCCGTTAGGCGATTGCTGCCACTGAATTGTTCCGGTATAACCGGTTAACGTTATTGTAGTGTTTGTTCCAGAACAAATAGTTGTTGATGTTGCAGTAGCTGTACCTCCAACACTTGTTGGATTAATAGTTACGGTAGCAATTGATGAGTTTACTGAGGAACACACACCGCTTGTAACCACTGCTCTGTAATAGGTTGTTGCAGCTAGGTTAGGTGTTGTGTAAGTGGCCGTTGTACCACCACTTCCACCGGTAACATTAGCCCATCCGGAAGTGCCGTTAGGTGACTGTTGCCACTGAATTGTTCCGGTATAGCCGATTAACGTTATTGTTGTGTTTGTTCCTGTACAAATAGAAGGTGATGTTGCAGTAGCTGTACCACCAATACTGGCTGGATTAACAGTTACCGAAGCAACTAATGAATTTGAGGGGGGACACACACCGCTTGTAACTACTGCTCTGTAATAGGTAGTTGCAGCTAGGTTAGGTGTTGTGTACGTAGACGTTGTACCACCGCTTCCACCGGTAACATCAGCCCATCCGGAAGTGCCGTCTGGCGACTGTTGCCACTGAATTGTTCCGGTATACCCTGTTAATGTTATTGTGGTGTTAGTTCCCGAACAAATAGTTGGTGATGTTGCAGTTGCTGTTCCACCAACACTTGTTGGATTAATAGTTATCGTAGCAATTGATGAGTTTACGGAGAGACACACACCACTTGTAACCACTGCTCTGTAATAGGTAGTTGCAGCTAGGTTAGGTGTTATGTACGTGGCCGTTGTACCACCACTTCCACCGGTAACATTAGCCCATCCTGAAGTGCCGTTAGGTGACTGTTGCCACTGGATCGTTCCGGTATAGCCGGTTAACGTTATAGTTGTGTTTGTTCCTGTACAAATAGAAGGTGATGTTGCAGTAGCTGTTCCACCAATACTGACTGGATTAACAGTTACCGAAGCAACTAATGAATTTGAGGGAGGACATACACCGCTTGTAACCACTGCTCTGTAATAGGTTGTTGCAGCTAGGTTAGGTGTTGTGTAAGTGGCCGTTGTACCACCACTTCCACCGGTTACATTAGCCCATCCGGAAGTGCCGTTAGGTGACTGTTGCCACTGAATTGTTCCGGTATAACCGGTTAATGTTATTGTAGTGTTTGTTCCTGTACAAATAGAGGGTGATGTTGCAGTAGCTGTACCTCCAACACTTGTTGGATTAATAGTTACCGTAGCAGTTGATGAGTTTACAGAGGGACACACACCGCTTGTAACCACTGTTCTGTAATAGGTAGTTGCAGCTAGGTTAGGTGTTGTGTAAGTGGCCGTTGTACCACCACTTCCACCGGTCACATTAGCCCATCCGGAAGTGCCGTTAGGCGATTGCTGCCACTGGATTGTTCCGGTATAACCGGTTAACGTTATTGTAGTGTTTGTTCCAGAACAAATAGTTGTTGATGTTGCAGTAGCTGTACCTCCAACACTTGTTGGATTAATAGTTACGGTAGCAATTGATGAGTTTACTGAGGAACACACACCGCTTGTAACCACTGCTCTGTAATAGGTTGTTGCAGCTAGGTTAGGTGTTGTGTAAGTGGCCGTTGTACCACCACTTCCACCGGTAACATCAGCCCATCCGGAAGTGCCGTTAGGTGACTGTTGCCACTGAATTGTTCCGGTATAGCCGGTTAACGTTATTGTTGTGTTTGTTCCTGTACAAATAGAAGGTGATGTTGCAGTAGCTGTACCACCAATACTGGCTGGATTAACAGTTACCGAAGCAACTAATGAATTTGAGGGGGGACACACACCGCTTGTAACTACTGCTCTGTAATAGGTAGTTGCAGCTAGGTTAGGTGTTGTGTACGTAGACGTTGTACCACCGCTTCCACCGGTAACATCAGCCCATCCGGAAGTGCCGTCTGGCGACTGTTGCCACTGAATTGTTCCGGTATACCCTGTTAATGTTATTGTGGTGTTAGTTCCCGAACAAATAGTTGGTGATGTTGCAGTTGCTGTTCCACCAACACTTGTTGGGTTTTCAGTAACTACAGTAATGCCTGAAGTATTAGTACAGCCATTGCTGTTTGTAATTGTCACGGTATAATTTCCAGAAGTATTTGCTGCATATGTAACTAATGTAGCACCTGAGATCTGAGAACCATTTAAATTCCATTGGTAGTCTGTGATAGAGCTGGTACCTCCTGCGGTCGAAGTAGCTGCCGATAATACAGTACTTCCTCCTGTACAGAAGGAAGCCGTACCAGTAATAAGTGCAGTTGGATTAACATTTACAAATACTGAGAAAATTGTCTGAGTTGTGGCTGTACATCCTGTTACTGGATCGGTGTATAATACTCTGACAGACTTATTTCCAAAAGCTGCCCAGGTTACACTTATAGAATTTGTGGCGGATCCTCCAGTGATAGACCCCCCACCTCCAAACGCGGTCCAGATATAATCGGTCATTCCACTCTCCGTGGTATATACGTTACTTGTTGATCCCTGACAGACAGAAGCTGGTCCAGTAATACCAGGTACAGGAAGGGCATTTACAGTAATAGGTCGCCCTAAATCAGATTCGTCTACAGGATCACTACTTACTACCCTAATTTTATAGCCAGTTCCGGCAGGTGTTAGTATTGGGATAATAACACCAGTGATAACTTGAGTACCTGCAGCACTGCTAACTAATGTTAAAGTAAGAGGAGTAGGAGAAGTAAAGTTCCCTGATGCGTCGGAAAGCTGAGCCTGATAAATATTCCCCGGGTTAAATGTAACAGTGCTGGTAAATGTAACATCTATTATGGCTCCCTGGCAAACCGGATTTACCGAAAAAGAGTTTGTAGTGATAGTTTGTCCTAACGCTGCAAAACCAATAAGCCACCAGAATCCGGTAACTAGTAACAGCTTCCTGAGGTATGTTTTTCTCTTCATGGTATGAAAAGTTGATAAAAAATAACCCGCAATATTTCCTGATAAATTTTTCAAAATACGATCCCGGTTAAGTGAGAAATAATTCCATCAGGCATTAACTTTTTCATTAAAACCTGATCCGATTTATTGTCTTTATTTTCGCCTTTGCTTATTACAGATTTGAGGTTATCTATCTTATTATCAACGAATTCTACGACCTTCACTAAAGCATTCACCATATCTGAAATAACTAAGCTAAAGTTAGACCTCTTTTGATAACTTAATACAGGAGGCGATATTCATTTTGATTAACGCATTTAATAATTCCATTAACCTGTCTTTTTATATTATGGACGGTCATGAGGCGGTGGTCGGCGTTTTTGGGAAAGGACGGAGAATAGAAAGAAATCTATAAGATGATGACCGTAAGACTCAGAGTATGAACGATATGGATAAATTGAATGGTTTAAAGGGAAAGCCAGGTTATTCTCTCTCTTCAAACTTTCAATCTTTCAACTTTTCAACCTTTTCAACTAATAATAATAAGGTTACTAATCCTTAACACAGCGAACCGATGCACCATTGTGATTTTCCTGGTCCAGCACGATTAAGCTACCGTTGCCGAAGTAAATGTAAAAATACCATCCGTAGGTAGTGTTTTCCTCTGCAGATGACCACCAGATAACCAGTGTTCCCCATGAAGCCGAAGGTTCCGCTGGCGCTGCGGTAGCCTCCCGGCAGTGCTGTAAAACCTGTTTCATTCGTAGCACTTGTATTTGGAGTTAACCAATGAGTTGTGCCTTTTTCCTTCAGCTTGCCTCCGGCTACGATTTCTCCCCCTAAAAAAGACTGAAGCGTTGTGAGTTCAGCATCTATAGGTACATGCCATCCTGTAGGGCAGACATTTTTTGTGTTTGTGGAGCCGACAGCATACCAGTTGTACAACTTGCCATATGTGGTGGAATAAGCAGGGGTATTTAAATAATCGCAATATGACCCTGAGGTGGTTGTACTCCAGGTTGCATTATCTGTAACATTAGGGATTACAGTACCGTCATTGTACCTCGTGGTTTTCAGATTCTCAGCCATCCAGGTCTGAGTACCGATTGTTACAACAGGATAAATATTGTAATCTCCATCAGTACAGGCTACAAAATTGAAATTAATATTTTTGTTTGTTGATGGAATGTCAGTTACTATTGTCCTGTAATTACCTGAAGCACCTGTAAATTTCAGCCTGTCACCATCAGTATATAACATATCAACTGTAGTGAGAGTACCTTTACTTCCCGTTTCTGATTTCTTTATATCCGATGACGGTGTTACGCTATTAATTTTTTCAATGTTAATAGCTCCATTTGTATTTCCACTACTAACTAATTTTCCGGTAAGTTGATAGCCATTGCCGGTTACAATAACAAAATAAATACCTGTTTTTAAACCTGTTAGTTTGTAGCAATTATTAAGGTTTCCAAGATAATTTTGCATTTTAAAGACTGACTTACCGGTCATCTCACTAACTAAAATGACTGCATTACCTGCTGCAGGAGGGAAAATCTCTAACAATGAATATTCTGTCATAGGATTCGGGTAAATCCTTAAATCAGAAGATTGATAATCCTTGGGAGAATTAACTGATGTAGCTATTGTCAAACGCAAAATATCACTGCCATTTAATGTGAGGGAAGTTCCGGCATTTAAGTTTTCAACTTTGACAGTATTAACAGTTGTTGAAGCTCCTGTACCTGAAAAAGAGATCAGGTAGTTTTGTGCATTCAGGGTTAGTACGCTAAAAACTGATAATGCAAACACTAATTTTTTCATAGGTCTCTTGTCAGGTTTACTAAATACTAAAAATCAGGTTTCATCTTTTGGAATCTCAATAATTTACAAGTTGACATCAGTATTATTGAATTTTCCAGGGTTCAAAATTCAGTAAAAGAATTTAATGTTGCAATAGCATTAGTCAAAATTTGCTAATTTTCATTTTAAACACCTATGGGTTTTGCAGAGTTGGAGGGGTTAAAGGAGTTGAAGGGGTTTAAGGAGTTGAAGGGGTTTAAGGGGTTTAAGGAGTTGAAGGAGCTTTAGATTTCTTGTTAATCTTTTTCAACTTTTCAACCTTTTTTACCCCCCAACCCCCCACATGGGGGGCTTTAACTTTTCAACCATTCAACCTTTTCAACCCTTTCAACTTTTCAATTTTTTTTACCCCCCAACCACCTATAACCGTCAACCTAAGGCGTTGAATAAAGTAAAATATGGAGAGAGTTTAGTACAAAACATAATGTAAAGTATTGAATTCTCGCCTGATACATTTCCCCTCCTTTTGAAGGAGGGGTGGCCGGACCACTTTATAATTATGGTACAAATTCTGATACCGGCCGGGGTGGTTGATTGTTTATTCAAATCCCGGATCTTTTCTTTTAAAGGTTTTTCTTATCTCTTTTTTTACAAATTCAGGTTCTTGGAATACTAATCTGTTTTCAAACCTCAGTATTGAGAATCCAAGGCCTTCAAGATATTGATCTCTTTTTTTATCTTTTTCTATTTTATGATATTCACCATGTGGATTTCCATCAAGCTCAATTACAAGTTTTTCTGAAGCACAAAAAAAATCAACTATGTAGTTACCTATACTGTGTTGTCTTCTGAATTTTCTTGCATCAAGTTTTTTTGATTTTAAAATGTTCCATAACGCAACCTCAGCAGAAGTGGACTTGTTCCTAAGTGATGATCTGAAGAATTTAAGGCTTTTCCTGTTAAAGAGGTTTTTGTTTTTCATACTAATAAAGGTAAGAGAAATCAATGAATCAACCACCCCGGCCGGGAAATAAAATACTGTATATATAAGATAATCAATCGTCCCGACCACCCCTCCTTCAAAAGGAGGGGAAACTTTTTTATGCAGTATCTCATTCATCCCCAAAGCTTAAGTTACGGCTATGCCCCCAACCCCCCACATGGGGGGCTGTAATTTTTCAACCTTTAAACTCTTTCAACCTTTTTTACCCCCCAACCCCCCACATGGGGGGCTTTAACTTTTCAACCATTCAACCTTTTCAACCCTTTCAACTTTTTCAACGATTGTGGGCGATCAAAAGAAAATTATAAAAACAAGTATGTATCTCTGCAGAATGCTTTATTTTTGTAAGACATGATATCGGAACGATGGATGTTGAAAAGAATATATTAAAAAATCAATTAGCAGATAAACTTATCAGGGATAAGGTTTTCTGGTCGTATGCTAATGTAAAAGCAGATGATATTTCTGATGAGATACTTATTGAAAAGGTATTAATATACCTTGATATTGAGGATATAAATTCACTCTTTCTTATTTATCCGTATAAGATTATCAGAGATATCTGGCGCAAAGAAATTGTAATTCAGGATCCATTGTACCATTCCCTTAACCTTCTGCTGTCATTTCTGTATTTTCATGTAAAAAGCCCGGAAAAGTATATTCAGAAAATTAGTCACAGTCACCTATTATCGTTGCAATGAATATTAAGGGACTTACTTCGCAAAGTCAGAAAGTTTTTGAGGCAATAAAAAAGTCAGATTTACTTCAGGAATATGTATTGATAGGAGGAACAGCTCTTTCGTTACAAATTTTTAACCGGCTTAGCGAAGATCTTGATTTTTGTAAATGGCAAGACGATCCGGCAATTCACGATAAAGAAGTTAATTGGCCCCAATTGGAGAAATTCCTTAAATCCATCGGAAATGTGAGAACTGATATTATTGATCTTTATCAGGTTAACTTTTTTCTTGATGAAATTAAAATTACATTTTATTCCAACGCCATAACAACGTTCAATGAAATAGAACCTGGATATAAATTTGATAATATAACATTGGCTTCTGTTAATTCATTAGGGGCAATGAAACTTGAAGTAATGTCTCGACGGACTCTGTTCCGGGATTACTACGATGTTTACTCTATTTTAAAAGAGGGAATTTCTCTGAAAGAAATAGTTTCTAAGAGTAGTCGTTATTCTTTTTATCGGATGAAAACAAAAGGTGTGCTCGGGATTATCTCAAATGGGTCACTCTTTAGAAAAGAAGAAAAATTTTCACTTCTCGAACCCAGGTATAATGTAACCTCCGCAGAGATTGAGGCTTATATACGCGAGATAATCACTAAGGAATATGGACTGGTAAAGGGTTAATTTCTTCACTTATTTTTCGTCGGACAACGGTTGAAACAAATAAAGAGGTTTAAGGGGTTTAAAGAGTTTAAGTAGTTTAGAAATACTTTGTTCAACCCTTTCAACCTTTTTTACCCCCCAACCCCCCATATGGGGGGCTGTAATTTTTCAACCTTTCAACCCTTTCAACCTTATTTACCCCCCAACCCCCCATATGGGGGGCTGTAACTTTTCAATCTTTCAACTCTTTCAACTCTTTCAACCCTTTCAACCCTTTCAACTTTTCAACCTTTTTTACCCCCCAACCACCTATAGCCGTCAACCTAAGGCGTTGAATATAGTAAAATATGGAGAGAGTTTAGTACAAAACATAATGTAAAGTATTGAATTCTCGCCTGATACATTTCCCCTCCTTTTGAAGGAGGGGTGGCCGGAACACTTTATAATTATGGTACAAATTCTGATACCGGCCGGGGTGGTTGATTGTTTATTCAAATCCCGGATCTTTTCTTTTAAAGGTTTTTCTTATCTCTTTTTTTACAAATTCAGGTTCTTGGAATACTAATCTGTTTTCAAACCTCAGTATTGAGAATCCAAGGCCTTCAAGATATTGATCTCTTTTTTTATCTTTTTCTATTTTATGATATTCACCATGTGGATTTCCATCAAGCTCAATTACAAGTTTTTCTGAAGCACAAAAAAAATCAACTATGTTGTTACCTATACTGTGTTGTCTTCTGAATTTTCTTGCATCAAGTTTTTTTGATTTTAAAATGTTCCATAACGCAACCTCAGCAGAAGTGGACTTGTTCCTAAGTGATGATCTGAAGAATTTAAGGCTTTTCCTGTTAAAGAGGTTTTTGTTTTTCATACTAATAAAGGTAAGAAGAAATCAATGAATCAACCACCCCGGCCGGGAAATAAAATACTGTATATATAAGATAATCAATCGTCCCGACCACCCCTCCTTCAAAAGGAGGGGAAACTTTTTTATGCAGTATCTCATTCATCCCCAAAGCTTAAGTTACGGCTATGCCCCCAACCCCCCACATGGGGGGCTGTAACTTTTCAATCTTTCAACCCTTTCAACTCTTTCAACCCTTTCAACCCTTTCAACTTTTCAACCTTATTTACCCCCCAACCACCTATAACCGTCAACCTAAGGCGTTGAATAAAGTAAAATATGGAGAGAGTTTAGTACAAAACATAATGTAAAGTATTGAATTCTCGCCTGATACATTTCCCCTCCTTTTGAAGGAGGGGTGGCCGGAACACTTTATAATTATGGTACAAATTCTGATACCGGCCGGGGTGGTTGATTGTTTATTCAAATCCCGGATCTTTTCTTTTAAAGGTTTTTCTTATCTCTTTTTTTACAAATTCAGGTTCTTGGAATACTAATCTGTTTTCAAACCTCAGTATTGAGAATCCAAGGCCTTCAAGATATTGATCTCTTTTTTTATCTTTTTCTATTTTATGATATTCACCATGTGGATTTCCATCAAGCTCAATTACAAGTTTTTCTGAAGCACAAAAAAAATCAACTATGTAGTTACCTATACTGTGTTGTCTTCTGAATTTTCTTGCATTAAGTTTTTTTGATTTTAAAATGTTCCATAACGCAACCTCAGCAGAAGTGGACTTGTTCCTAAGTGATGATCTGAAGAATTTAAGGCTTTTCCTGTTAAAGAGGTTTTTGTTTTTCATACTAATAAAGGTAAGAAAAAATCAATGAATCAACCACCCCGGTCGGGAAATAAAATACTGTATATATAAGATAATCAATCGTCCCGACCACCCCTCCTTCAAAAGGAGGGGAAACTTTTTTATGCAGTATCTCATTCATCCCCAAAGCTTAAGTTACGGCTATGCCCCCAACCACCCACATGGGGGGCTTTAATTTTTCAACCTTTCAACCCTTTCAACCCTTTCAACCTTTTTTACCCCCCAACCCCCCACATGGGGGGCTGTAACTTTTCAACCTTTCAACCCTTTCAACCTTATTTACCCCCCAACCCCCCACATGGGGGGCTGTAATTTTTCAATCTTTCAACTCTTTCAACTCTTTCAACTTTTTCAACCCTTTCAACCCTTTCAACCCATTCAACTCTTTCAACTTATCTTGTGACTTTTGTCTTTTGTCTTTTCATTTTGCCTTCCGCCTTCACCCAACTATAGAATCCAGTTTATTCCACGGCACGATATCTATATTATTGCTCCGTCTCTGAGCTGATTCTCCTGTATATATTATGGCTCCGCTTTTTTCACCGCTGATTTTGAACCAGTAGAGTATACCCTGAAAGAATTTATCAGTTATTGTTTTACCCGATTTAATTTCAACAGGATAGAGTTTTCCCATTGTATCGATTATGATATCTACCTCATGACCTGAATTATCTCTCCAGAAATAGAGATTATTGCTTTTTGCCCGGTTATAACGATGCTTCAACAGTTCACTGATGGCAAAATTCTCGAACAGGTTGCCGAACAGGGGATGATAATTCAGCTGTTCTGCCTTCTGAATACCAAGAAGAGCACATGCCACGCCGGTATCATAAAAAAATATCTTTGGCATCTTAACAATTCTTTTATTGAAGTTACTATGATGGGGGTACAGACGATAAATAATAAAACAACTTTCAAGCACCCCTATCCAGGAAGCTATAGTCTTATTATCAACCCCCGATTCAATAGCCAGACTATTCATGTTCAACAGCTGACCAGTCCTTCCTGCACATAATCTCAGAAATCTCTCAAAAGCATTCAGATCGGTTATGTTTTTTATCTGTCTGACATCTCTTTCAATATATGTCCTTATGTAATTCGGATACCATTTATCGGCATTTATAGGCTGATCATATAATGGCGGATAGAAACCTCTGAATATGAGCTCGTTCAGATTATTTGTCTCTTCTGCTGCCAATTCTGAAACAGTGAATGGAAGAAGATACAGAAAAGCGATACGTCCGGCAAGACTTTGAGAAATACTTTCCTGAAGGAGGAAGTTATTTGAACCGGTAAGAATGAATTTCCCTCTTGTATCATCTTCATCGAGAATTTGCTGCAAATACGAAAATAATTCCGGAACCCGTTGTGCTTCATCAATCACTGCACCTGTATTATAATTGGAAAGAAATCCACGTGGATCATCCTGTGCAAATCGTCTGATATCCGGATTTTCAAGACTGACATAAGGTTTATCACTAAACACATATCGTGTTAAAGTGGTTTTACCAGATTGTCTGGGACCGACCACGGCAACAGCTTTAAACTGCTTTGCCAGGGTTATTAATTCTGATTCTGCTTCACGTTTAATCATGCATCAAATTTACAATATTGGATTCAAATTCCAAAATTGTAAGGTTTATTCTTTATCCACCTGTCAGACTCACCGCAAACCAAACCTTCGCCAAGGCTTCGGTTGGCAAAGCCGCATGCCGAAAGCCAAAATTCAACCTTTTCAACTTTTATCCACCGAATCAGCCAGTTTAGGAGAAGGAGGCTCTCATTGCATTACGTATGACGCAAGACGCACGACGCACAACACAGGGGTGAAACAGATTTCCGTGAGTCGTGTGTCCTGAGTCGTGAGTCGTAAGCCACATCCTGATAATCCTTCGGATTACAGGGCAAGCGCCGCACGCCAGAATTCAACCCTTTCAACTTCTCTATATTAATCTGATTTAATATCACGGTGCTCTGCACCTGTGAATTATTTTTCCAATGCATCCCTGCAAATATTTCGCAGCGCTGCTGTTTATTTGTCTCGCAATGATTTTTCTGACCAAAGTATTTGTGACCAAATTGACCTGATGACACGTTATAGGGACATAACTAATTAATGAGATAACTTTTTCAGAAAATAATTACCTTTACAAAAAATAATTATCATGAGTACCATTGAACTAAGGCATTATATAGTTAAAAAGCTTTCACTTATTGATGACGACTCATTCTTAGAAGCAATCAAGACAATTGTTGAGTCTAAAGTTAACGAAGGAGTCTATAAACTTTCTGATTTTCAAAAGAAGCGAATCGATTCAGGCAGAGAGCAATTAAGAAAAGGAGAATCAATTTCTGATGATGTTTTGCAAAAGGAGATTGACCAATGGCTAAATACAAAGTAGAATGGTCATTTGAAGCAAGATTGGACCTAATAGATATTCTGGAATTCTACAGAATCAGGAACAAATCTTCTCTTTATAGCAAAAAGTTAAATTCTAAGATCAATAAAAGCATTAAGCTCATTTCAAAAAATCCTTTGATTGGATTACATTCTCAAATTGATACTGTAAGAGCTTTGATTACAGGAGACTATCAAATTATTTATGAGATCTTCGACAATGTCATCTTAATTATCATGATATGGGACTGTCGCAGAGATCCGGAGGACAAGATCCTTGATCATAGAGTATAGAAATGTGTGATCAGTTGATTTTAAAGTCTACTTTTTTCAACCCGTTCAACTCCTTCAACAATTTCAACTTTTATCCGCCGAATCCGCCGACTGGCGGAGAAGGAGGCTCGCAATGAATGACGCAAGACGCACGACACAGGGGTGAAACAGATTCCGTGAGTCGTGTGTCCTGAGTCGTAAGCCACCCGCGGCACTCCGCAAACCGAAATTCAACCCTTTCAACTATTATCCGCCGTAGCCTTCTTTGGCCGCCGAAACGAAGTGAAGGTGGTGGCGGAGGCGGACTTTCAACTCCTTCAACCTTTCAACTTTTCAACTCCCCGCCTCGTTTATCCCAAATTTGACAAAATTCAGCATATATATTAAATAGGTATGAACTTAATTTTAGATTTAGAGAATTTTTAGCTTTCGGACCATCTAAAGTCAGGCAAGTAATTTTCATGCAAAAAAACACATGATATAAAATTCAGATAATCAAAGCATTATAATCGTATTTAATTTAGTCATTGAAATTAACACATTCATCACCGATAAATTGAATGTGATCAAAAACACTCAATTTAGTTATCCTTCATTTAAAAAAATGTCTTAATATCGGTGTAATTATATTTAACCGGAGAGCTCTTTCACAACGGAAATTTACTTTCAAATCATTGATCATCAGATTTCTGATTTGATAATCCGGATGAAAGTAGCAATGTGAATCTGATTTTCTTATTATATTTTTTTAAGACTTTAGCTGAACCAAACCAAAGGTGTATGGATAAAATTCTACTCCTCTTTGCGAAACTGATCAAAGAATCAATTTTCAGCTTCCTTTTTGTTAGTCCTGACTTTTCCGGGATTAACAATATTTTGTTTTGTACCCGGGCCAAAAACCCTTTTAACTTTTATCCACCGAAGCTTCGGCGGAGGTGGACTTTCAACTTTTTCAACCCTTTCAACCCTTTCAACTCCTTCAACTCTTTCACCCCTTCAACTTTTCAACTTTCATCCGCCATAGCCTTGGCGAAGGCGGACTATCAACTATTAAACTTCAAATATAAGATCCCCCTTAAATACGAAATATAAAAAATCAAGAATATGAGAACAATTCTCCCATCAGGTGCCAGGCAAAATAGAAAATCTTCATCAGACACATGTCCGATTGGAAGAAAGCTTGCAAACAATATTGCTATGAATCAGAACCCTTTTGCCACTCATAATAAAAAGATAAGATGGCATTCTGTAATTCTGATATTTTTACTCTGCATTATACCGAGTGTTGCTTGGGGACAACAAAATTTGTACTGGACATTTAACCAAAGTACAAATAGTTGTACTACAAATGCGATGTTAACATCCCCATCGAATCCTAATATCACTGGTAGCTATTCATTAACAGATGGTTGCAGCTCAACAACTACCGGAATAACTACATCAGGAAGCCCATTTGTAACTGTTACAACTGCTGGAAATGCAATACGTAATTCTATAGCGGAAGGTGGAACAGAATATTGGTATTTTACACTTTCTGGAAACGAGCTTGCTAATTTTTCTGGGTTCAGTATATATTTTCAGATAAGAAGAAGTAGTTTCTATGCACCAATAGACGCTCAAATTGAATACTCAACAAATGGGGGTACAAGTTATACTGGTGGGCAAAATATTACTTACGGTAATCAAAATAATTGGGCTGCATTAAATTTTGACTTTTCTGGAATTACCGGGCTAACAAATTCGCTTATTTTCAGGATTCGTTGGACTCAAGGAAGCGGCAATGGTGATCGTTCAAGTATTGTTGATGTTGACAATTTTCAGGTGCAGGGATGCCAGCCTGTAGGCGATCCTGCTGTTTTTGGTTCAAATCAATGGAATGTATATGCCTATAACGAAGGAAACTATAATAATATAGATATTACAAACTACCGGGGATATTACACAGAAAGTGACCTTTCCTTTAACTCAACTACTCAATGGGGAGACCTTTTATCACCTTCTTCTGCACCTTCTTACCAGGGCTGCCCGGTTCAAGTAGATAATTTCACTTTTGTTTATAAACGCCAGGGCTTTCAGTGCGGAACCTATCAGATTGATGTAGCTGCTCATGATGACAATGCCCGGTTATTTATAAACGGAGACAATGTTTGGGAGCATATAGGATGCTGTGATGCACATACCAATGTATGGACAGGAGTACTGGATGCAAGCTCTACAGTTGAATTCCAGGTTAGTGATGGTAGCCAGAATTCCTTAGGAGCCCTGACGTTTCATTACAGTGCGCCGACAGCTGATTTTTCTGCATCCTCAACATCAGTTCCAATATACAATACCGTAACTTTCAGCGATTTATCATCGGGTAATGTTACTTCACGATTATGGGAATTCCCTGGAGGTACTCCTTCTACTAGTACTGACCAAAATCCGGTTATTACCTATAATTCGCTGGGAACTTATAGTGTTTCATTAACGGTAAACTCCTGTGGTAGTAATTATTCTAAAAATATGACAGATTATATTACCGTAACGACGCCTCCACCATGTGGAACTTCCGGGACTATATGGACTGAGGGTTTTAATTATAGTAATAATACTACAACTGGAGCCGGAAGTCCCAGTGGTGTAACTTCTTGGACTTCAGACGGTAACGATGGTTCTGGTCGAGGCGTTTATGTCAATAGTAATCAACTAGTTGGTAATTCAACCAGAGATGCTAATCCTGCTCGTACAACATGGTCTATTTCATCAAGTGACCCAATTGAAATTGCAGGATACACAAATGTATCAATATCAATGAATATTGGTGAAACCACTAATTTAGATCCTGATGATTATATTCAAGTTCAATACAGTGTCGACGGGGGAACCTGGACTAATTTTACAACAAATGGTCTAATATATGATGACTTTGGTACTAGGACCGCATCTCAAACCGGACTTTCCGGAAGCACTTTGCGACTGCAAATAATATTCTCAAATAGTGGGGAATCTTATTATGCGGATAATATTTCAGTAACAGGGACTCCTCCTTCATTACCAATCGTAAATGATCCAGCCGATCAGGTTTTATGTGCCGGATCGTCAACTTCAGCGGTTAGTTTCACAGGTACAGGAACGGCTTATTTCTGGACCAATAACAATACCAGTATTGGTCTGGGTGAAAGTGGTATCGGGGATATTCCTTCGTTTACTACTATTAACGCAGGCAGCACATCACAGGTGGCTACAATCATAGTCGCAGCTTCAAATGGTACCTGCACCGGGGCAACTCAGACATTTACCATTACAGTAAATACTCCACCCACAATTACAGGTCAGCCGGCCAGCCCCGCGTCTGTTTGTGCTGGCACAAACAGCAGTACTTTTACCGTAGTTACTTCAGGAGCAGGATTAACTTATCTGTGGGAGCGCGGTATTTCAGGTACTTATACTGCTATTTCAGGAGCAACAACTCCTAATGACGGAGCTACTTATTCCAATTATACCACCGCAACATTAACTGTGGCAAATGCACCTGGTGGAATGAACGGCTATACCTATCGTTGCGTTGTTAGCGGCACCTGTCCTCCATCTGAAACTTCAAACGGCGTAGCTACCTTAACTGTGAATGAATCACCGACTATTACAACAGATTTCACACCGGCAGTGGTTAAGGCGGTTTGTCAAAGTGCAGGTAGCCAGAATACCACAATGTCTTATACAGCCACTACAGGCAGCCCGACTTCGTATAGTATAAATTGGGATGAATTAACAGATCAAAGTACAACACCTTTTACTTTTTCATCAGGCGCAGGAGAGATAACTGGTATTGTTATTCCGGCAGGTACTGAACCAAATACTTATGCCGGTACAATGACAATAACTAGTGCGAACGGATGCACTGCAACTCAAACGGTAACAGTTATAGTTAATGCTCTACCCGACGTTAATATTACTGGAGATGCTTCAATTTGCTCTGAATTCGGACAAACAACTCTTTCCCCGACTAGTGGAGGAACATGGATCAGTAACAATCCCGGTTTAGCAACTGTCGAGAATGATGGGACTGTTACAGCAACAGGTTCCGGAGCAGGCACGGTCACATTTACATTTACTTCAGCTTCAACAGGGTGCAGTAATACCACCCCAGCAATTACGGTAATTCAGTTTGTAGTACCTCCCGCTCCAACAAGCAATTCTCCTGTCTGTGAAGGTACTACCTTAAATCTTTTCGCCAATGGTGGTACTTCATATCATTGGACCGGACCAAACAGTTTTGTTTCAGATTTGCAGAATCCTACGATTCCGGATGTAACAATGAGTGAGGCAGGAGTTTATACTTGTTATATCACTGATGCCTGTGGTACAACACCAAGAACAACATCTTCTGTAGTAATTAAACCCAGGCCTTCAGCTTCAATAGTAACCAACGCACCTCTGTGTGCAGGTTCTACTTTAAATTTCACACTCACAACAGACGGTACATCTTACAGCTGGACAGGGCCAAATTCGTTTTCTTCATCAGCTCAGAATCCTTCAATTCCAAATATATCAACGGCAGGTGAGGGAAATTATGTTGTAACTGTGACCGGTGCAAATGGTTGTACAACTCCCGCCAATACAGATGTAACTGTTAATACTATTCCTGCTCAGCCGAGTGCAATAACAGGATTAAATAATCCTTGTCCTGGTTCTACTGAAACATATAGTGTTGAAGACATTCCGGAAGTTACATATTCATGGAATTATAGTGGAACAGGTGCTAATATCAATGGTGCTGATAATACAAACAGTATTTCAGTAAGTTATTCAATGATCGCTACATCCGGAACCTGGACAGTTACTCCATCTAATATATGCGGGACAGGTACATCAAGCACACTTGATATTATAATTCATCAGTTCCCGGGCGCTGCTGGGACTATTTCAGGCTCGCCGGCAATTGTTTGTCCCACAGTAAGTGGTCTGACTTATAGTATTAGCCCGGTAGCTGATGCTGATCCTTCACTTTATTTGTGGACAGTTCCAACAGGATGGAGCATTACTAATGGCCAGGGTACCACGTCAATTACGGTGACTTCTGGAACTACTGGTTCAGATGGGAATATTACTGTTTTGCCAAAGAATATTTGCGGGGACGGTATTCCTTCTTCACTTTCGGTTACTGTAACTGGTACTCCTGCAGCTGCTGGAGCTATTACTGGAACCACGCTTGTTTGTCCTGGGGAGTCTCTGACTTATAGTGTAGATCCGGTACAATATGCTTCATCTTACACATGGAGCGTACCTGCAGATTGGAGTATTGACGGAGGTCAGGGAACTTCAAGCATAACAGCAACGGCCGGAGCAAGAGGCCAGATAGGAGATATTTCTGTTGTCACAAGCAGCATTTGCGGTGTAGCACAGGGAGATGTTATAGTTAATATTAAACCAGATAACGGTACTGATAATACTGGATTTGCAGATTATTATTATTATAATAGCTATTATAATGGTTATAATAAAAGCAGTGACGCAATTCAGTGTAATTCATATGCTAGTAATAATGAAAGGAGAGGGTATATAAAATTCCCATTATCTTCTATTCCTTCCGGTGTAACTGTAACAGAATCGAGACTGACTCTTACAATAAACGCTACTACCGGTTCCAGTGGACAAACCAATTTTGTTACAGCCCTGAATAATAATGATCCTACAACAACTTCTGCTAATCCTCTTTATACTGCAATAGGTACTACGACAGGAAATTACAGCTCTGGAACATGGAATAACACTGGAACCACTGTTCTCACACTAAATTCAGCTGCAAATAGCGCCATTCAGACAAGGGCAGGGACTTATGTTGCAATGGGATTATACAGGGGAGGAACAGGAATATTCTACTTTAGTGGTTACTCTGGTGGGACAAATGCACCTAACTTAGAGGTAACATATACAGGGCCTCTCAGTACTAAACTGCCTGTGAACAATATACCGATACCTTCTCAACCCAGTTCTATCAACGGATCACCTGTTGTTTGCGCTGGTTCGGACCAGGAATACAGTGTTACGGAGGAACCGGGAGTTACTTATAACTGGACTTATACCGGGGCAAACGCCTCAATATCCGAAGGTCAGGGAACCGGTACTGTAATAGTTACTTTTGAACTGAATGCCGGTGATGGCACTCTTATGGTTACACCTTCAAATGTATGCCTTGAGAACGGTACTCAACAGACAATGGCTATTGCTGTAACACCATTACCAGAACCGGCAGGGGCTATTAGCGGAGTTACAGAACAATGTGAATACCGTGACGGACAGGTTTACAGCATTTCAGATGTGCTTAATGCCGATCCGCTTTCGTATGTTTGGACTGTCCCAGGAGGATGGATCATCACGGGAGGACAAGGGACCAATTCTTTAACAGTCACAACTGGTTCTATGAGTTCGGGGGGTGTTATTACTGTTACACCGAATAATTCATGTGGACAGGGCGATCCTTCATCATTGAGTGTTACAGTACCAAATACCGAACCGGCTTCTCCCGGAATCATAACCGGACCGGCAAGTGTATGTTCTGGTTCAACTGGAGTGTACAGTATTGCAGATGTGACTAATGCTACTGATTATACCTGGACAG
This sequence comes from uncultured Bacteroidales bacterium, assembly GCA_963815075.1. Classification (GTDB taxonomy): domain Bacteria; phylum Bacteroidota; class Bacteroidia; order Bacteroidales; family VadinHA17; genus LD21. The sequence continues at coordinate 8,606 of CAWFFK010000012.1, read as the reverse complement.
TACCGGCAGGATGGTCATTTACCGGTGATGGTACAACCAGTATAACAGCAACTGCAGGTGGTTTTGGACAGGACGGTAACATTTCCGTTGTTGCAAATAATGCATGCGGATCAAGCAGGACAACTGTGAATATTAATCCTTTGAATGCTACAAATAATACCGGTTATGTTAATGATGCTTTTGGCAAATCAACAGGTTTTATTTATGTCAGCCCTACACAAAGGGGTTATTTAAAGTTCCCGCTATCGTCGATACCTTCAAATGCTGTTATTAGCAGGGCTGCACTTAGTCTGACTAATTCCTTAAGTGTAAATAGTTCCTTACCGAATAACAGAGTTACTGCATTAGGAGATTTTGATCCTACAACCACTTCGGGAACAATCCTTTACCCAAATATTGGTTCCGGAACGACCTATAATTCATCTGTCTGGGCCAGCACAGGTACAATTTTGCTGCCTCTTAATTCATCGGCAATTAGTGATATCCAGAACAGGTTTGCTTCACCCGGTTATCTTGCAATGGGGTTAATAAGAGACCCGGCTGCAACTACTGCCTATGGTTTTATAAGTTATAACGGTGGAGCAAATGCACCTAAGTTAAGTGTAACATATAGTTCCCCTTCTCTAATAGCTGTAACTGTTGATGCCCTGCCCGATGCAGTGGCAGGCAGTGATAACCCGGTATTATGCGAACATTCTGTGCTGCAGCTACTGAGCGATGGAGGTGTTGAATACGCATGGACAGGACCCAATGGATTTAGTTCTCCAGATCAGAATCCTGTAATAAATGATATTACAGTAGCAGGAAGTGGTATTTACATAGTAGAGGTGACAGGTGCAAGTGCAAATCATTGCAAGGCAACTGCATCAACCTCAGTTAGCGTAAATGCTCTTCCGGTTGCAACCGGATCAACTATCACGTATGGTTCAACCAGTGCGACACTCGAATCATCAACAAGCTGTCCTCCTGATGCTGGTCAGAAAGTTACCGAGCCAAATAATGCCCGAAACGGTACTGATACTGATTTATCAGGGACTACTGTTACGTGGTCGGACCCAAGCTATATAACTGCCAATGATGCTTTATATACAACTGCTGGTTTGACAAATACTGACAGAACAACTCATTTTCTTCAGGGGTATAATTATGGCTTTTCGATTCCATCCGATGCCACGATCAATGGTATAGAATTAAAAATAAACCGTCGGGCAAATAACCAATCCAGCTCTAATTATATTTTCGATAATATTGTAAGCCTTGTAAAATCCGGCAGTGGAGTTGAACCATTTAATGTTTGGGAAACAACCACGGCTCCATCATGGGGGACTGGTTTTTATACAGCTACATATGGAGGTCAGACTGATCTTTGGGGATCTTCGTGGAGTGCTGATGAGATAAATAATAATGGTTTCGGCGCAGCTTTGTCTGTTAACCTTCATTATACTTCTGCTGGAAGAACTGCATATGTAAACTATATGCAAATAACAGTATACTATACAACAGCAAACGGAGTTATCAACTGGACTACCTCAGACGGAACAATTATAGGCAGTGGATCAACTTTTGATCCGGTCGATAAAATCAATTCAGGATTAACAAGCACAAGCCCCGTAGGTACCTATGCATTCTATTCCGAATGTTCAAATGTACCCGGTTGCAGGACTGAAGCCGATGTTGTCGTTGATCCATTACCTATCACAGGCAGCTTTACTGTCAGCGACAAAGTTTATGACGGAACAACTACTGCTACTGTTACTAATCGTTCTTTGAATGGAATTCTTCCGGACGATGATGTGGAATTATCTGGTGGTAATGCAGATTTTGATACTAAGGATGTTGGCAATAATAAAACGGTTACCCTGACAGGTTATACGTTAACCGGATCTGATGCAGGAAACTATACAATAACAAGTGTTGGTACAACAACTGCAAATATTACACCCAGACCTATTGCTGTGCTTGCAGTATCAGATAGCAAGATTTATGATGGAACAACGAGTTCCGTTGGAGTACCAGTTGTTGATCCACTGCAAACAGGAGACGTAATTGGTACAGCACCAACCCAGGTATTTGACAATAGAAATGTTGGGACTGACAAGACATTATCGGCCGGTGGTTTGGTTATCAATGATGGGAATGGTGGTAATAACTATACCGTCACATACATTGATAATACCACTGGAGTAATTACGGTTAGACCAATCAATGTAACCGCAGTAACCGACACCAAGGTATACGATGGAACAACCAGTTCCGTTGGAGTACCTGCTGTTGATCCACTGCAAACAGGAGACGTAATTGGTACAGCTCCGACCCAGACTTTTGACACCAAAGACGTTGGTACAGATAAGATCCTGACACCTGCTGGTTTGGTAATCAATGATGGGAACGGTGGTAATAACTATACCGTCACATACATTGATAATACCACAGGAGTAATTACAGTCAGACCAATCAATGTAACCGCAGTAACTGACACCAAAGTATACGATGGAACAACGAGTTCCGTTGGAGTACCTGTTGTTGATCCACTGCAAACAGGAGACGTAATTGGTACGGCACCGACCCAGGTATTTGACAATAAGAATGTAGGAACTGGAAAAGCATTAATTGCCAGTGGTTTAGTTGTCAATGATGGGAATGGTGGAAATAACTATTCTGTTACATATGTTGATGATATCACAGGTGTAATCACAGCCCTGGGTATTAATGTAACCGCAGTAACGGACACCAAGGTATACGATGGAACAACGAGTTCCGTTGGAGTACCTGTTGTTGATCCACTGCAAACAGGAGACGTAATTGGTACGGCACCGACCCAGGTATTTGACAATAAGAATGTAGGAACTGGAAAAGCATTAATTGCCAGTGGTTTAGTTGTCAATGATGGGAATGGTGGAAATAACTATTCCGTTACATATGTTGATGATAACACAGGTGTAATCACAGCCCTGGGAATCAATGTAACAGCAGTAACGGACACCAAGGTATACGATGGAACAACCAGTTCCGTTGGAGTACCTGCTGTTGATCCACTGCAAACAGGAGACGTAATTGGTACAGCTCCGACCCAGACTTTTGACACCAAAGACGTTGGTACAGATAAGATCCTGACACCTGCTGGTTTGGTAATCACTGATGGGAACGGTGGAAATAACTATACTGTCACATACATTGATAATACCACAGGAGTAATTACAGTCAGACCAATCAATGTAACCGCAGTAACTGACACCAAAGTATACGATGGAACAACGAGTTCCGTTGGAGTACCTGTTGTTGATCCACTGCAAACAGGAGACGTAATTGGTACGGCACCGACCCAGGTATTTGACAATAAGAATGTAGGAACTGGAAAAGCATTAATTGCCAGTGGTTTAGTTGTCAATGATGGGAATGGTGGAAATAACTATTCTGTTACATATGTTGATGATATCACAGGTGTAATCACCGCCCTGGGTATTAATGTAACCGCAGTAACTGACACCAAAGTATACGATGGAACAACGAGTTCCGTTGGAGTACCTGTTGTTGATCCATTGCAAACAGGAGACGTAATTGGTACGGCACCGACCCAGGTATTTGACAATAAGAATGTAGGAACTGGAAAAGCATTAATTGCCAGTGGTTTAGTTGTCAATGATGGGAATGGTGGAAATAACTATTCCGTTACATATGTTGATGATAACACAGGTGTAATCACAGCCCTGGGAATCAATGTAACCGCAGTAACTGACACCAAGGTATACGATGGAACAACCAGTTCCGTTGGAGTACCTGCTGTTGATCCACTGCAAACAGGAGACGTAATTGGTACAGCTCCGACCCAGACTTTTGACACCAAAGACATTGGTACAGATAAGATCCTGACACCTGCTGGTTTGGTAATCAATGATGGGAACGGTGGAAATAACTATACCGTCACATACATTGATAATACCACAGGAGTAATTACAGTCAGACCAATCAATGTAACCGCAGTAACTGACACCAAAGTATACGATGGAACAACGAGTTCCGTTGGAGTACCTGTTGTTGATCCACTGCAAACAGGAGACGTAATTGGTATAGCTCCGACCCAGACTTTCGACACCAAAGACGTTGGTACAGATAAGACCCTGACACCTGCTGGTTTGGTAATCAATGATGGGAACGGTGGAAATAACTATACCATTACATATGTGGATAATATAACAGGTGTAATTACGGCCAGGCCAATTAATGTAACAGCAGTTACAGACAGCAAGGTATACGATGGAACAACGAGTTCCGTTGGAGTACCTGTTGTTGATCCACTGCAAACAGGAGACGTAATTGGTACGGCACCAACCCAGGTATTTGACAATAAGAATGTAGGAACTGGAAAAGCATTAATTGCCAGTGGTTTAGTTGTCAATGATGGGAATGGTGGAAATAACTATTCTGTTACATATGTTGATGATATCACAGGTGTAATCACAGCCCTGGGTATTAATGTAACCGCAGTAACTGACACCAAAGTATACGATGGAACAACGAGTTCCGTTGGAGTACCTGTTGTTGATCCACTGCAAACAGGAGACGTAATTGGTACGGCACCGACCCAGGTATTTGACAATAAGAATGTAGGAACTGGAAAAGCATTAATTGCCAGTGGTTTAGTTGTCAATGATGGGAATGGTGGAAATAACTATTCCGTTACATATGTTGATGATAACACAGGTGTAATAACAGCTCTGGGAATCAATGTAACCGCAGTAACTGACACCAAAGTATACGATGGAACAACCAGTTCCGTTGGAGTACCTGTTGTTGATCCACTGCAAACAGGAGACGTAATTGGTACAGCTCCGACCCAGACTTTTGACACCAAAGACGTTGGTACAGATAAGATCCTGACACCTGCTGGTTTGGTAATCAATGATGGGAACGGTGGAAATAACTATACCGTCACATATGTAGATAATATCACAGGTGTAATCACAGCCCTGGGTATTAATGTAACCGCAGTAACTGACACCAAAGTATACGATGGAACAACGAGTTCCGTTGGAGTACCTGTTGTTGATCCACTGCAAACAGGAGACGTAATTGGTACGGCACCGACCCAGGTATTTGACAATAAGAATGTAGGAACTGGAAAAGCATTAATTGCCAGTGGTTTAGTTGTCAATGATGGGAATGGTGGAAATAACTATTCTGTTACATATGTTGATGATATCACAGGTGTAATCACAGCCCTGGGTATTAATGTAACCGCAGTAACTGACACCAAAGTATACGATGGAACAACGAGTTCCGTTGGAGTACCTGCTGTTGATCCACTGCAAACAGGAGACGTAATTGGTACGGCACCGACGCAGGTATTTGACAATAAGAATGTAGGAACTGGAAAAGCATTAATTGCCAGTGGTTTAGTTGTCAATGATGGGAATGGTGGAAATAACTATTCCGTTACATATGTTGATGATAACACAGGTGTAATAACAGCTCTGGGAATCAATGTAACAGCAGTAACGGACACCAAGGTATACGATGGAACAACCAGTTCCGTTGGAGTACCTGCTGTTGATCCACTGCAAACAGGAGACGTAATTGGTACAGCTCCGACCCAGACTTTTGACACCAAAGACATTGGTACAGATAAGATCCTGACACCTGCTGGTTTGGTAATCAATGATGGGAATGGTGGAAATAACTATACCGTCACATACATTGATAATACCACAGGAGTAATTACAGTCAGACCAATCAATGTAACCGCAGTAACTGACACCAAAGTATACGATGGAACAACGAGTTCCGTTGGAGTACCTGTTGTTGATCCACTGCAAACAGGAGACGTAATTGGTATAGCTCCGACCCAGACTTTCGACACCAAAGACGTTGGTACAGATAAGACCCTGACACCTGCTGGTTTGGTAATCAATGATGGGAACGGTGGAAATAACTATACCATTACATATGTGGATAATATAACAGGTGTAATTACGGCCAGGCCAATTAATGTAACAGCAGTTACAGACAGCAAGGTATACGATGGAACAACGAGTTCCGTTGGAGTACCTGTTGTTGATCCACTGCAAACAGGAGACGTAATTGGTACGGCACCAACCCAGGTATTTGACAATAAGAATGTAGGAACTGGAAAAGCATTAATTGCCAGTGGTTTAGTTGTCAATGATGGGAATGGTGGAAATAACTATTCTGTTACATATGTTGATGATATCACAGGTGTAATCACAGCCCTGGGTATTAATGTAACCGCAGTAACTGACACCAAAGTATACGATGGAACAACGAGTTCCGTTGGAGTACCTGTTGTTGATCCACTGCAAACAGGAGACGTAATTGGTACGGCACCGACCCAGGTATTTGACAATAAGAATGTAGGAACTGGAAAAGCATTAATTGCCAGTGGTTTAGTTGTCAATGATGGGAATGGTGGAAATAACTATTCCGTTACATATGTTGATGATAACACAGGTGTAATCACAGCTCTGGGAATCAATGTAACCGCAGTAACTGACACCAAAGTATACGATGGAACAACCAGTTCCGTTGGAGTACCTGTTGTTGATCCACTGCAAACAGGAGACGTAATTGGTACAGCTCCGACCCAGACTTTTGACACCAAAGACGTTGGTACAGATAAGATCCTGACACCTGCTGGTTTGGTAATCAATGATGGGAATGGTGGTAATAACTATACCGTCACATATGTAGATAATATCACAGGTGTAATCACAGCCCTGGGTATTAATGTAACCGCAGTAACTGACACCAAAGTATACGATGGAACAACGAGTTCCGTTGGAGTACCTGTTGTTGATCCACTGCAAACAGGAGACGTAATTGGTACGGCACCGACCCAGGTATTTGACAATAAGAATGTAGGAACTGGAAAAGCATTAATTGCCAGTGGTTTAGTTGTCAATGATGGGAATGGTGGAAATAACTATTCTGTTACATATGTTGATGATATCACAGGTGTAATCACAGCCCTGGGTATTAATGTAACCGCAGTAACTGACACCAAAGTATACGATGGAACAACGAGTTCCGTTGGAGTACCTGCTGTTGATCCACTGCAAACAGGAGACGTAATTGGTACGGCACCGACGCAGGTATTTGACAATAAGAATGTAGGAACTGGAAAAGCATTAATTGCCAGTGGTTTAGTTGTCAATGATGGGAATGGTGGAAATAACTATTCCGTTACATATGTTGATGATAACACAGGTGTAATAACAGCTCTGGGAATCAATGTAACAGCAGTAACGGACACCAAGGTATACGATGGAACAACCAGTTCCGTTGGAGTACCTGCTGTTGATCCACTGCAAACAGGAGACGTAATTGGTACAGCTCCGACCCAGACTTTTGACACCAAAGACATTGGTACAGATAAGATCCTGACACCTGCTGGTTTGGTAATCAATGATGGGAATGGTGGAAATAACTATACCATTACATACGTTGATAATATAACAGGTGTTATTACGGCCAGTTCACTTACTATTACAGCTGATTCCAGATCCAAGGTTTATGGTACCTCTGCAACCTTTGCAGGTACTGAGTTCACAAGCTCCGGGCTAATCAGTGGTGACGCAGTAACAAGTGTTACCCTTACCAGTGCAGGTGCTGCAGCAGCAGCAACAGTAGCAGGTAGCCCGTATCCGATAGTAGCATCAGCAGCTGTTGGAACAGGACTCCGAAACTATACCATTACATATGTTGATGGAACATTAACAGTTGATCCTGCTCTGCTTACCATAACTGCAGCGGACAGAACAAAAACCTATGGTGATGTTCTGAACAGCGCAGGCACCGAGTTCACTACCGCAGGTCTGGTAAATGGCGACGCAGTAACAAGTGTTACCCTTACCAGTACAGGAGCAGCAGCAGCAGCAACAGTAGCAGGCAGCCCGTATCCGATAGTAGCATCAGCTGCCGTCGGAACAGGACTCGGAAACTATACCATTACATATGTTGATGGAACATTAACAGTTGATCCTGCTCTGCTTACCATAACTGCAGCGGACAGAACAAAAACCTATGGTGATGTTCTGAACAGCGCAGGCACCGAGTTCACGACCACTGGTCTTGTCAATGGCGATGTCGTAACAAGTGTTACACTTACCAGTGCAGGAGCAGCAGCAACTGCAACAGTAGCAGGTAGCCCGTATCCGATAGTAGCTTCCGCTGCCGTCGGTATAGGACTGAGTAACTATACCATCGGTTATGTTGACGGCTCACTTACTGTTAACCCGTTAGCTCTCACGATCACAGCGAACAGCATGACGAAGAACTACGGTGATGTTGTAACCTTTGCAGGAACAGAGTTCACCACTTCAGGCCTGGTCAATGCCGACGCAGTAACAAGCGTAACCCTTGCCAGTACAGGAGCAGCAGCAGCAGCAACAGTAGCAGGCAGCCCGTATCCGATAGTAGCATCAGCTGCCGTCGGAACAGGACTGAGTAACTATACCATTGGTTATATTGACGGCTCATTGACTGTTAACCCAGTAGCTCTGACGATCACTGCGAACAGCATGACGAAGAACTACGGTGATGTTGTAACCTTTGCAGGAACAGAGTTTACCACTTCAGGCCTGGTCAATGCC